>NZ_JBICXP010000005.1:425228-591567 GCF_043200355.1 Streptomyces sp. NPDC048436 | reverse complement strand
TCCTCCAGGTACTGGGTGGTGAGGAAGACGGTGACGCCGCCGGTGACGAGTTCGCGGATGATGCCCCACATGTTGTGCCGGGAGCGCGGGTCGAGCCCGGTGGTCGGCTCGTCCAGGAAGATGATCCGCGGGCTGCCCACCAGCGTCATGGCGATGTCCAGGCGCCGCTTCATGCCCCCGGAGTAGGTGGAGGCGGGCTTCTTCGCCGCGTCCACCAGGTCGAAGCGCTCCAGGAGTTCGGCCGTCACCCGCCGTCCCTCACCACGGGAGAGATGGTGCAGGTCGGCCATCAAAAGCATGTTCTCCTCCCCCGTGATCAGCCCGTCGACGGCGGAGAACTGCCCCGTCACCCCGATCGCCGCCCGCACCCCACCCGGCGAGGTGGCCACGTCATGGCCCGCCACCTGCGCCTGACCGCCGTCAGCGGAGATCAGCGTGGAGAGGATCTTCACGGCGGTCGTCTTACCGGCCCCGTTCGGACCCAGCAGCGCGAACACCGACCCCGCCGCGATGTCCAGATCAATACCGTCCAGAACAGTCTTGTCGCCGTACGACTTACGCAGCCCGTTCGCCGCGATGGCCGAGTTCGTCATGAGAGGTACTCCCCTTTATAGGCAGCGGATTTACAAGCGGCGGGTTTACAGACTGCGGGCGGTGACGTCGCCGTAGGCGGTGGTCGCGTGGATGTTCAGGGCCGCGTCGGCGCCGTCGGTGTTCGCCAGCGCGTTGTGGATCCGGCCGTAGGTGGTGCCCGCGTCCAGGGAGGCGGAGACTCCGCGGGCGGCGCCGACCGAGATCTCGCCCTGCTCGGTGCGGAGCGTGACCGTGCCGCGTACGGCCTCGGCGATACGGATGTCGCCCTTCTGGATGCTGATCTCCGCGGCGCCGCCCAGGCGGCCGACCGAGATGTCACCGGCGAGGGCGGTGAGGCGGGCGGTTCCGGTCTCGTCGAGCTTGACCGAGCCCTGCGCGCCCTCGAAGACGACCTCGCCGAGCCGTCCGACGCCCCGGAGTTCGGCGGCGGCGGCCTTCGCCTCGACGCGGGACCCCGCGGGCAGCTGGACGGTGACCTCGATGGCTCCGGAGGCGCCGAGGATCTTGTTCTTCGCCGGCGCGGCGTTGATCCGCAGGACGCCGTCGGCGCCGTACTCGACCGTGGCTTCCTCCGCCGCCTTCACGTCGCGGCTCTTGGAGGCGTTCGCGGGCAGGATCTCGACCGTGGTGTCGGCGCGGTCGGCGGCGATGAGCCGGATGTTTCCCGCGGCGATGTCGACGACGGCGGAGACCGGGGCGGGGGTGTCGAACTTCTGCATGGTGCACTCCTTCTGGTGTGGCGTGCCTTGCGGCCCGCGCTTTCTGATGATGGAAACGCTAAGTTGCGTTCACGATTCTGACAACAGCGATGTTGCAAGCAATATTCATAAGCCCAGGTCATAGGCGAGTAATCGTTGCAGCGGAAAGAAGCAGAACGCAACAACAACCCTCACCACGTTGCAATGAGTTGCCGATGAACGCTATGGTGAGGGCACCACGGACCACGAAGGAGACCGCGATGCCGGGAGGCAGACTCACTCAGCGGGAACGCCAGGAGATCGGGCTGGGGCTGGCCGACGGGCTCGCCTACGCGGAGATCGCCAGGCGCCTCGACCGCCCGACCTCCACGATCACGCGCGAGGTGATGCGCAACGGCGGCCCCACCGCGTACCGCGCCGACCTCGCCCACCGCGCCACCGAACACCGCGCCCACCGCCGCAGGCAGGCCACGCCCCGGGACCCCAAGGCGCCCACGGAGACCCACGGCCGCGACGCCGAAGCCGTGCGTGAGTACGAGGAGTTGTTCACCACCGTCCTCATGGGCTCGGGCATGCCCAAGATGATGTCCCGCGTGATGGCCTGCCTCACCATCACCGACTCCGGCAGCCTCACCGCTTCCGAGCTCGTCGAGCGGCTCCAGGTCAGCCCGCCGTCCATCTCCAAGGCGATCGCGTTCCTCGAAAGCCAGGGCTTCGTCCGCCGGGAACGCGACGAACGCCGCCGCGATCTCTACGTCGTCGACGACGACATCTGGTACCAGTCGATGATGGCCAGCGCCCGCTCCACCGCCCACGTCGTCGAGGTCGCGCGGCAGGGCGTCGGAGTTCTCGGGCCGGGCTCCGCCGCCGCTTCCCGCCTGGAGAACGTCGCCCGCTTCCTCGACTTCGTCAGCGAGAACCTCGCCCGAGCCGCGGAACAGGCACGCGAGATCCTCTCCACGAAACCCGACACGACGCCGGACGGCGAAGTGACCTCGGACGACCCCGCCTGAGCCGCGGGGCGCGGACAGCAAGGTCGGGGGCGTGCGGGCGGCGGCCCGCCCCGTCCTCACAGATCGGGCCAGACGTGCCTTTCGTCGTACGAGGACTGGCCCGCAAAGAACCAGTCGGCCAGGTCGCCGATGCGTTCCAGGCGGGTGAAGGCGGCCCGGTCCCAGGTCAGTTCCGATCGCAGCCGGCGCAGGAAGCTGCCCTCGTCCTCGCGGAACTCCCGCTCCAGGGTTTCGAGCGCCTACTCCATGTAGTCCATGGGCTGCCCGACGCGGGAACGCCAGTTGGGGTGAAGACTCGCCATTAACTCGTCGAAGTCCTCGTTCAGGTAGGCCAGTTCGACCGGCTTCAGGCGAATCTGTACGCGGCCGGCGTCCGCCCACCACACCTCGAACCCGGTGACCGTGCCTTCAGCCGGCCAGCGTTCCGCCGTCATCGGCAGCATCAGGACATCCACGAAGCCGCCCACCGGCAGGCCGATGTCCACGAAGAGCCCGATCGCGCCGGGCCTCGGCACGTGAACGACGGTCCCGGTGAAAACCTGCCCGAAGCGAAGCCGCCCCCGGATCGCCGCCCACTCGCTCTCACTGACGTCGCCGTCCCCGCTGCCCCCGTCGACCATGCGGCATTGTGACACTCGGGCCGCGAATCGCAGCAAAGTTCCAGGCGTACCGGGCGAGAGCGGGGGTGGCGCGGAACTTTCCTGCAACTGAGCCCTCCCACACCCGAGACGCCGGTGCCCGGCTTGCGCTCAGCCGAGCAGGTGGTCCGCCTTGCCCGCCTTGATGTCCCGGATCAGGGTGCGGAGGGCTTCCGTGGAGTCCGTGAGGTAATCCTCCTCCTGGCCCGCTACCGCGATGTAGGCGTTGCCCTCGGTGTCGGTGCCGAGTCGGAAGCAGCTTGCTCCCTCGCCGCAGAACGGCTCTTCCCAGGTGATATCCATCAGGGAACCTCTCCTAGAGCAGGTGGTCCGCCTTGCCCGCCTTGATGTCCCGGATCAGGGTGCGGAGCGCTTCCGCAGAGTCCGTGAGGTAATCCTCCTCCTGGCCCGCTACCGCGATGTAGGCGTTGCCCTCGGTGTCGGTGCCTATGCGGAAGCAGGAGTTGCCCTCGCCGCAGAACGGCTCTTCCCAGGTAATTTCAGTCATGGACCTCTCCTAGAGTTGGCTGGCGATGCTGCGGATGAGCGCTCGCGAGTCGTCGGGAGACAGCGCGATGCCCTCCATCCAGTCCAGATGGGCGCGGTACTTGGTCAGTTGCCCCTCGGCGTGCAGGAAGTCCGGCCCGTGCGAGTTGTCGATCTGCACGGTGTCGAGTTGCGGCACGGGACCTTCCGCGTAGAGAACCGTCTGCCCTGCCCCTGGGAAAGCTCCCGCCTCGAACGGGATGACCAGAAGCGTCACGTTGGCTTGCTCTGATCTCTTGAGCAGATCGAAGAGCTGGGCCCGCGCTACATCCCGTCCGCCGAACTGCATACGCAACGCGGCCTCATGCACGATAGCCATGAAGTCCGGCGCGTTCTCCGCGTCCAGGACTTGCTGCCGCTCCACCCTGTGCGCCAACCGCAGGGCGATCTCGTGCTGCGGAAGCTCGGGGATCACAGCCCTGAAGACGGCGAGCGCGTGCTCCGAGGTCTGGAGCAAGCCGGGCACATGCATGGAGTACGCGGCCCGCATACGCGCCGAGTAGGCCTCCAACTCGGCGATGTCCAGCAGCCCCTGCGGGAGCGAGCCCCGATAGCGGTCCCACCACCCGCGCTTCCCCAGTTCGGCCATCTCCGCCAGCGCTTCGACGTACCGCTCATCCTGGCACTCACAGTTGCAGGCCAGAGTGCGAAGCCGGTCCGGCCCGATGGCCCGCATGCCGGTCTCGATGTGGGAGATCTTGCCCCGGTCCACACCCAGCAGGCCCGCAGCGAATTCTGCCGACATACCCGCCGCCGTACGCATCCTGCGCACCTCGGCCCCCAGTCTCTTCTGGCGCTCCGTAGGAGCTGTCCTCGCCGCCATGCCATTCCTCCTACGTGCGGTCCACTGCAGTCTGCCGCCCACGCATGCGGTCAGACCCCCGTACGAGCGCAATTTTCACCGACAGGTGCCAAATTAGGCCCCGCGTCGAGTACGTTAAGTAACGCACAAGCTACACACGGCAGTCGGCAGTGCATCGCGCGTGCCCGCCCGCACGCTTCCTCCCTGGGAGGGGCCGGGCCGCGTCAGGGAGACGGGCCACCGACCGCCGGGCCGGAACAACACACGCTCACCCCACGGGAGTTCCGCATGTCCCCGACCGCCTCGGTCTCCGCCTGCCCCAGCGGCGGCGACCACTCGCCGCCCACGCCCGAGAACCTCACCTACAGCCTCACCCTCCCCTCGGCCCTGACCTCTCCCGCCATCGCTCGCTCAGCGACCCGTACCGTCCTGACCGCGCATGGACTCACCGCCATGGTCGACCCCGCCACGCAGGCGGTTGCCGAACTGGCGGCGGTGGCGTGCACGTTCACCTCGACGCCCGAGATCTACCTCTCGCTTCGCTACCGGGACGGCTCCCTCCGCGTCACCGCGTACGACAGCCATCCTCGCCACACCCACGCCCGCCTCGCCGCTGCCTGCGACAGTCGTCGGCGGGCCGCGCTCAGACTGCTGGCCTGCGTCGTACGCACCTGTCGGGGCGACTGGGGGTTCGGTGACGCGCGTGAACCGGGGGGTGGTACGAGGACGTGGGTTACCCTCCCGCGCAGCGGGGCCGCCGGGTATGTGTGAGGGGTGAGGGTGGGCTCGGCCTCGGCAACGTACGGGACCCGGGCGGCACCCTCGGAGCCGACTGGGTCGAGATGACGCAGCCCGTGCTCGACGAGGAGGAGACCGCTGTCCGGCAGGTCGCCCGGCTGGGGTACGCACCGTCCGACGTACGCCTGCACTGCGGCGACGCCTACTACTACCACCGCGAAATCGAGAACCCGAGCGAAGTCCACCCGCTGCTCGACGTCGTCCAGACGAGCTCGGAGGTACACCGCGACCTACGGCTGGGGACTCAGGCGCGCCTGCGCGAGCTGGCCCGCTACCTGACCGACTGATCGACTGCCCCTGGCCGAGCACGGAAGAGAACCGTGCCCTGCGGCCCCCTGCGCACCTCGGTAACCCCTCCTGCCCGCGCGAACAGGGCCGCCTGGTCCGGCGAGGCGAGAATCCAGCGCACTTGATACCGGGCGAGGATTTCCTGCCGTAGCGGCGGTGTCGTACGCGGTGAGAACAGCGCGCGCTGTGCCTGTGCCCGGGCCGCGGATTCCCGGTTCGAGAGTGCCGGGTCGGGCCAGGCCGGGCTGATCAGGGACACTCCATAGGCGGGGATCAGGTGACTCAGCGGCTTGGCCGTGGCCGCGACGACATCACCGCGGCGCATGTACGCGGCTGCCCAGTCCAGATGAGGCCACAGCTGGAGAGCCGGGGGCAGCGCGCGCTCGGCCGCCGTCTTGAGGGGCGTCGGCACCAGCCATACGACCGGCGACGACTGCGCCCAGATCCCCACGGCGCAGGCCGAAGCGGTCGCTCCCGCGAGCAGACGTTTGATGCCGTTCCTCCGCCGCAGCCACGTCACCCACTCGATCGCGAGTGCCAACTGGAGGGAGAGCATGGCGAAGACGAACATACGGCTGAGGGTGTAGTGCCCGCTGAACCATCCGTACGTCACCGCCGCCAGGGCCATGCAGGCCAGCAAGGCAAATGGGTCCAGGACGTCCCGGCGGGCGCGTACGAGGATGGCCACGATGCCCAAGACCCCGAATCCGTATACGCCCAGCAGGTCGTCGTACGCGCGCACGTGCAGGGCGTCGAGTTGGCCGGAGCCGGCAAGGGTGAGGACGTTGTAGTAGGGCCAGGAGATGACGGAAGCGGCGAACAGCGCTACTGCGGAGGCCAGTTGGAGTCGCTGTGCTCCGGTGAGGCGTGTGAAGGGGCGGGCCAGGAACGCGGCGCAGCCCAGGAGCGCGCCCGTGCCGGCGATCGTGTGACTGATGAGGGTCACCGCGGCGGCGAGGCTGATCAGCAGCAGGGGGACGGGACGTGGCCGGTGCGCCCAGCGGGCCACCGCGACCCACAGATGCAGGGCCGCCCCCAGGGCGAAGTAGCTGGGAAACCCGACGGTGAGCGCCACCCCGAGTGCGCAGTGGTACCCCGCCCCGCTGAAACTGTGCGGGCCCCACAGGAAGAGCGCGAACAGTACGGCGGTCGGGGGTGCCCAGCGGCTCGTGCTGGACATGGCGGTCACCCGGCACACCCCGCTGAACAGCAGCAGCATGTTGAACAGGGCGCAGAGCTTGAGCGTGCCGAAGGCCGTGAGGCCCAGCATCCGGCCGACGCAGGCGGCTGCCACTGTGTACGGGGTGTAGTACGGGCTTGATCCGTTCGGGAGGTCCAGGAGTGGGTTGCCCGGGTGCGTCAGGGACTGCTGCAGACGGTCGATGACCGAGGCGTGCTGGCCGTAGTCCCACATCCAGGGTTCGCGCTGGACCACCAGCCATACGAACGCGGCGAACGGTGCGCAGATGGCGATCGAGGGCCACCAGGCTGTCCACCACTGTGCGGTGGAGCCGGGGCCGGGGCCGGTTCGGGGCTCCGTCGTCGTCCCCTCTTCGCGCGGGCGGCTCAAGGTGGATGTGACTGCCATGCGCGCGCTCCCTGGCCCCTGGGCTATCCCGACGGCGGACACGGGGCACGCTATGAGCGGCGGACATGGCATGTGGGTGCCACGCCCGCGCGGTCCCCCGCTTGGCCCTTGCCGTCGCCCGGTCCGACGAAGCCCTGGCCCTAGCTCTGGCCTAGCTCTGGCCTAGCTCTGCGTGCCGGTGCCGGTGCCGGTGTCGCCGCCGCCTGCCGCGCCTCGCGGGAAGGTGATTTCGACGCGGCGGTTCTTCTTGCGGCCCTGCTCGGAGGTGTTGTCCGCGATGGGGTAATCCTCGCTGTAGCCGCGTACGGAGTAGGTGACCTCGGGGCCCAGGTAGCTCGCCAGCTTGTCGTGCACCTCTTCCGCGCGCTTCTTGGACAGGGTCTTGCCGTGGCTGTAGGAGCCGAGGTTGTCCGTGAACCCGAACACCCTGACGTTCGTCGCCTTCTGCGCCTTGGCCTCTTCCGCGATCGCCTTGATACGGGCGTTGGCTTCCGGGTTCAGCTTGTTGCTGTCCTTGGGGAAGAGGACTTCGGCTTGCAGGGCGAACTTGACGTCCGTGTTGGTGTCCTCGCGACGCTCCTCGCCGCCGAGGTCTTCCACCACGGATTTGATGTCCAGGACTTTGGCCGGGGCGAGGGTGGCGCCGTCTGCGAGCTTCAGCCCGGGGCTGTTGGAGTCGACCTCGGGGGGTGGGGAGGTGGTGGTGCTGCCGGGGGGTGCGGTGGGGTCTTTGTCGTCGGCGAAGGCGGGGGTGGGGCCTGCGAGGAAGAGGAGGACTGTGAAGGTGGTGGCGGCTGTTGCTGTGGCTAGGGTTCGGCGGCCCATGGGGTCACTCACCCTCGGAGATTTCGATGGAGGCGGGGGGCATGTTGCCGACCTGGAACTCCACCTTGGAGGTCCCCTCGGGCGGCGACGGGAACTGGGCGTACCAGTCGGCGCTGTCCCCTGACCTGACTCCGCCTACGAACCGGGTGCACAGGCAACGGCCACCCGTGTCACGCAGGATGAGGTACTTCTTCTTCCCGGCCTTGTCCACCAGGCTTGCGCCAGCGACGGAAGACGCGTTCTTCGTCAGCTCCCGCTCGTCGCCGCGCCAGTCGGCAGCCACCCACAGTCGTGAACCATTGTTGGTGACCCTGCCGGAGACCGTGACGAAGCCTCCTTCATCGCGAACCGCAGACGTGACCACAAGTGAGATGTCGTCCTGCTTCGACTCCGCGAGCACCTTGTCCTGCGCCGGGGGCTGCTCGCTTTGCTCCTTGTCATCGTCTCCGTCATCCTTCTGCGCTGATGAAGAAGACGAACTCTTCTCGGACTTGGACTTGTCGTCCCCGTCCCCGCCTCCTCCACAGCCGGCCACCGTGAGGACCAGGCCAGTCGTGATCGCCACAGCGGTCATTGCCCTGCGGGCCTTCATGGTGCGCCGAATACTCATTACTAAGGGTTCCTTCTCTCGTCGATCACTTGTCACTTGGCCAGGTGCACGGCGAAGAGGACGGAGGCATCCGGGAGATCATCCACATCGAAGTCGTCCGGATCGATCTCGAATGAGTCGCCGTCACATTGGAACTCCACGGCCTTCTCTGGATCAATCGACGGAGTGACCTCACAGCGGGGCTTGATGATCGCGGTGGCTTCAGCCGTCGCGTGCTGGGACTCCGTTCCCGGAATGATCGAGTCACCAACGGTGTAATTGGTTCTGACCTTTGCCCGGTAGCCCGGGTACCCGTTTACTTCGGCCGGATTGAGCGTTGCGGTCGAGTCGTTGTCCGCAGCCAGTGCGTCCGCCGCACCTTGAGCTCCAACACCGGTGAAGTTGTCACCTTCAAGCCAGTCGAGCCAGTCGTCCCCCTGGCCTATCGACAGCCCCAGCCCATCGACCAACTCATCCCGAGAGTCCTGAGCCGCTGCCAATGCCGCCGCGTCAGCCGCAGATTGAGCTCCGTTACGAGCCGACGCAGCTTGGGCGAACGCAAAGAAAGCGAACGCGACGAAGAGCAGAATCCCCGTCATCCAGATGTAGATAGGGAGAGTCTGCCCTCGGTCGCCGCGCCACTCCTTGGCAATCAACCGCCGACGACGGAGGCCACCGCTTCGCCGATCGCCCCGGAGATCTGACCGTCCAGCCCTAGGCCGTCGATCAACGTAAAGATCCCCGCGATGAGAATCATCAGCCCGGCGTACTCCACGAACCCAGCCCCCGCGTCCCGCTGCCTGCCCCGAATTCGGCCTGCCACAGTCACGGTCCAGTCGATCCAATATCCGAGCACACGTTCCTTCAGCACGACGGCCCCTTCTCTCCCACCCGATCGCGCGACCTCTGCCGATACCGATGCCGCTATCGCCACGGAGAACGTACGCCACAAGACGTGTCCCGTCAGCAACTCTCTGCAACAAACGTTCGCCAGGGCATGCAAGTTGGCGGATTCCCTTCCCCCACAGCAAGGTCACCATGCACTCCCCAAATGCCGACCATCGACTGCCCCTTCGAGCGACTGTCCCACATTCAGTTGCATGCGCGAAGAGGTTTCCCTCACTCCGCATGTGAGCCCGCCCCCGCCCCCGCGCCCGCACCCGCACCCGCACCCGCACCCGCACCCGCGGCCCAGCATGGCGAGACTCATTTGCCCAAGATCGAGCCGAAGTCCGACCCCGACCCCAGAAACATCCCCGCCGCGATCAGAATCATCGTCGCCGGAAGCATGAAGACCAGCGTCACCATCGTCGCCTTGGGGATCGTCTTCGCTGCCCGGCGGCGGGAGTTCTGGGCGTCTGTTCGGCGCATGTCCGTGGCCAGTTGGATCAGCGTGTCCGCGATGGGGGAGCCCAGTTCCTCGCCCTGCTGGAGCGCCGAGACGAACTGGGAGACCTGCTCCGATGCGTTCCTGCGGCGCAGCTCGTCGAAGGCCTGGCGGCGGCTTACTCCCATGTCCATCTGGCGCAGCGTGATGCGCAGTTCATCCGCCCACGGGCCCTCGTACCGCTCCGCCACGCGATCCAGCGCCTGGCGGAAGCCCAGGCCCGCCGAGACCACCACCGCGAGGACGTCCAGGAAGTCCGGGAGGGTGCGGTCGATGACCTCGCGGCGTTCTCGTATCGCCTGCCAGATCAGGGCGTCCGCCGCCGTCACGCCGAAGGCGAACGTGAGCAGGCCGAAGAGCGGGGAGCCGTTCGACAGGAACACCAGGCCCATCACCAGGCCGAAGATGCCGTAGACCGCCCTCCGCGCCGCGTAGCGGTCGAGCGTCAGGCCGCCCGGGTTGCCCGCCATGTCGATCCTGCGGCGCTTGGCGTCCACCCGCTTCGGGCCCATCAGGCGCAGGACCAGAGGGGCGAAGCGCATGCCTAGGCGGTCCACCGCCGAGTCCGCCGTGGAGACGCGGGTGGCGCCGACCTCCAGGGCGATCGCGAGGTCCGACGGCACCTTCGCCTCCGCGCGGTACATCCGGACGCCCTGGCAGACGCCCGCCACCGCCAGGCCCATCACGGCCGCCATCGCCAGTCCGAACACGTGACCCGCTCCCTACACTTCGATCTTGCCGAGGCGCCTGATCACGAAGAAGCCCACCGCGTACAGGCCCAGCGCGATCAGGATCAGCGTCTGGCCCATCGGGGATCCCGTCACCCGTGCCAGCGCGCCCTCGTTGGAAGAATTGATCAGGAGGAGCGAGCCGAGGCCAAGGAGCGGGACCGTGAACGCGGTCGCGTGGACCTCCGAGAGCATCGTGCGCACCTCGCGTCTCGTCTCCTTGCGGTCCTCCAGGGTCTGGGTGAGATTCCTGAGGGAGTTCACCACCGAGCCGCCCGCCTTGTTGGAGAGAACCAGGGTGGTGACCAGCACGATCAGCTCGCGGGACGGCAGGCGCTCGGCCAGTTCACCCAAGGTGTCGTCGATGGAGCGGCCCAGCGACAACTGGTCGGCCACCATGGACAGTTCCTCGCCCGCCGGGGCCTCGAGCTCCTCCGCCGCCATCGCGAGGGATGTGCGCAGCGCCAGGCCCGCCGCCGTCGCGTTCGCCAGGATGCGGGCCACGTCCGGGAGTTGGTTGATGAAGGCCTCGATACGCTTCTGGCGCTGCCAGTTGAGGAACACCACCGCGCTCCAGACCGCGACGATGCCCGCGATCGGGCCGAAGAACGGTGCCAGCGTCGCCGCCGCTATCAGCCAGAGCGCGGCGACGACCGCGACGACGTAGACGAAGAACTCGCCCGCCGTCAGGTCGAGGCCCGTCGCCGAGAGGCGCAGGTGGATGGAGCGGCCGAGGCGGGTACGGCGCAGCCGCCGGTCCACCGCCGAGAAGCGCCGGCCCCGGCCGCCGGTGTCGCCCGTGCCGGGGCCGATCGACAGGCGGTCGACCAGCGCCTGGCGCTGGGCCCGGCCCGACGCGTACAGCTGGACGCCGGCGACGGCGAGCGTCCCGGTCAGGATGGTGGCGCCGAGGGCGAGGAGGGCGGGGTTCTCCATCAGCCGGTGGCCCTTCTCGTCACGGTCATCGGCCGGTGGCCCGCGGTCCTCGGCCGGTGACCTGTCTTGTACGTCTCGTACGTCTCGTACGTCTCGTACGTCTCGTACGCCTCACGCGTCATCAGCCGAGCGCCTCCCTCGTGTTCAGTACGTCGATGGCCTGCGCCACGCCGAAACCGGGCGGCACCGGCTCGCCCGCCACGTACAGCCTCTCGGCGACGGAGCGCGGCAGCGGCAGGTGCTCGAAGTAGCCGTGCACGCGGCGGTCCAGGCCTCCGGCGGGCCGGCGTGCCACGAAGCGGGTCGCCGGGGCGATGCGGAACTGTTCGCGGCCGTGCGAGACGAGCAGGACGATCTCGGCGACCTTGCGGGAGCCGTCCGCGTGCCGGGCGAGCTGGACGACCACGTCCACCGCGGAGTTGATCTGGTCCTTCAGCGCCTCGAAGGGGATCTGCACCTCGGACATGGAGCCCAGCGTCTGCAGCCGCATCAGGGCGTCCTCGGCCGTGTTCGCGTGCACGGTGGCCAGCGAGCCGTCGTGGCCCGTCGACATCGCCTGGAGCATGTCGAGCGTCTCGCCGCCACGTACCTCACCGACGATGATGCGGTCGGGGCGCATGCGCAGGCTGTTGCGGACCAGGTCGCGGATGGTGATCTGGCCCTTGCCCTCGACGTTCGCGGGCCGGGATTCGAGGCGGATCACGTGCTCCTGCTGGAGCTGTAGCTCCGCCGAGTCCTCGATGGTGATGATGCGTTCGTGGGCGGGAAGGAGGCCGGAGAGCGCGTTGAGGAGCGTGGTCTTCCCGGAGCCGGTGCCGCCGCTGACGATGATGTTGAAACGGGCGCGTACGAAGGCGGAGAGCAGGAGCAGCATGTGCTCGTCGAGCGAGCCGAGGCCGATGAGCTCGTGGAGCGTGTACGCGCGCGGGAAGCGGCGGATGGTGAGGGTCGGTCCCGTGAGCGCGAGCGGCGGGATGATCACGTTCACGCGTTCGCCCGTGGGGAGGCGGGCGTCGACCATCGGGTTCGACTCGTCCACGCGGCGGTTGACCGTGGAGACGATGCGTTCGATGGTCTGCATGAGCTGGTCGTTCGAGGCGAAGCGGAGGGGGAGCTGCTCGACGCGGCCCGCGCGCTCGACGAAGATCGAGTCCGGGCCGTTGACCATGATCTCCGTGATGGACGCGTCGGCGAGGAGTGGTTCGAGTACGCCGAGTCCGAGGGCCTCGTCCACGACGCGGCGGATCAGCTGGGAGCGCTCGGAGGTCGAGAGGACGGGGCCTTCCCGGCTGATGATGTGGCCCATGACCCGCTCCAGGCGGACGCGGCGGTCCGCCGCGGTGAGGGACGACATCTCGGCGAGGTCGATCTCTTCCAGGAGCTTGGAACGGTAGACGGCCACGAGGCTGTCGTCGCGGGAGGGGCCGCCGTCCTTGCCGTGGTCGTGCGGGATCGCCACGCGATCTCGGAGGCTCATTGTCGTCCGTCAACTCCCTTCAGGTGAGGTGATGCGCTGTTGGGCACCACTTGTTGCTTGCTTCATGCTTCATGCTTCATGGGGCGTCGTCGTTGGGCATCGTGGCCTCCTTGGTCACGCTCCAGCCGGCGTCCACGAAGGGCAGGAGCGTGGGGACCTGGACGGTGACGGTGGCCGTGGTGGTCTCCCCGCCGCCGCTGATGCCGACGCTGCTGTCGAGCCCGCCGTCCATCGCCGCCTTGCCCGCGGCTTCGCCTCCCTCGCCCTGGGAGGCGACACGGGCCGCTGCCCGGGCCCCTGATCCGGCCTGGTTGACGGCGTAGCCGACGAGGCCGAGCTGGATGGCGGCGAGGGCGATGAGGAGCAGGATGGGGAGGAATCCGGCGAACTCCAGCATGGATACGCCGCGGTCGTCGTAGGCGGCTTTCCTCGCTCGGCCCTCGTCCGCTGGGCGGGCCGGGTGTTTCAGCCCGTCCGGCGTTTGAGGACGAACTCGGCGGAGCCGGTGATCGACGGTGCGCAACGCCGCCGGGGCACCTTTCACTCGTCCTCACCCTCCTTCGCCGCCCCCGCCTCCCCGTTGACCTGCCAGCCCGCGTCGATCCCCGGGAAGAACAGCGGGACCTGTGCGTTCACCCGGGCCTTCCATACCGCGCCCTCGTCCGTGCACGACACCTCCGCGCCCTGCCAGGCCCCCGGCAGGTGCTCCTTCGCGGCGGCCGAGCAGGCCGCCGCCGCGCCTTCTCCTGCCGCGTACGCCGCCGTGGCCGCCCTCGCCGCCTCGTCCGCGGCGTTTCCCGCCAGGGAGTACGTGTAGCCGTACAGCGCGCACTGCCACATCAGGCCCATCACGGCCAGGAGCAGCGGGAACATCCCGGCGAACTCCAGGGTGACCGCGCCACGGTCGCCGCCGACCCGCTTCCTGAGGGTCAGCCGTTTGGTGCCGCCCGACGCGGCCTTCGGGTCCACCAGGCCCAGCTCGCCCGCCAGCGCCCACAGTGCCTGCTTCACCGATGACTTGCTGTCCAGGTCCTGCATGCGGCCCGCGTCCACCGCGCCCTGCAGTTCCTTGAAGTTCGCGGGGACGGTGGTGCGGGCGACTTTCGTTCCCGTCACCCTCTCCACCAGGGAGGGCTGGATCTCCGTGCCCTTGCCGTGGCGGTTGACCACCGTGATCGTCTCCTCCGCCTTGCGTATCTGGAGGCGGTCCCAGAGGCGGACCATGCGTTTGGCGGCGCGTACGGAGACGACGTCCGGGGTGAGGAGCAGGACCGCCTGGTCGGCCAGTTCGACGGCCGCCGCGCTCGCCCCGGTGACGTACGCGCCGCAGTCGACGAGCACGACGTCGTAGCGGCTGCGCAGGGCGCTGAGCGTCTGGCGGGCCACCCGGTCGGTGATCTCCTCGCCTCGTTCGCCCTCGGATGGCGCGAGGAGGAGGCCGATGCCGGTCTCGTGGGTGTAGACGGCGTCCTGGAGGACACGGGGCGTGATGTCGGTGATCGCGGCGAGGTCGGCGATGGAGCGGCGGAACTGTACGTCCAGGTAGGAGGCGACGTCCCCGGACTGGAGGTCCAGGTCCAGGAGCGCGACGGTGCGGCCGGAGGCGTTGGCCGCGAGGGCGAGCTGGACCGTGGCGAGGGTGGTTCCCACGCCGCCCTTCGCGCCGCTCACCGCGACGACCTGTCCGCCGCCGGGGGTTTCCGGGCGGCCGGCGTACAGCTCCATTCCGCCGTTGCCGAGGTGGCGTCGCATGCCGGCCGACCAGGACGCCGCGGCGTGCACGCGTTCGGCCAGGGCGTCGTACGCGAGGGGGAAACCGATGATGCCGCGGGCGCCGGAGTCCATGGCGGCGGTGAGGAGGGTGGGGCTGGTGTCGACGGTGATGAGGACGACGCCGACCGCCGGGAAGCGGAGCACCAGATCCCGGATGAGGTCCAGGGCCGGGACCGGGCCGATGCGCTCGTGGATGAGGACGACCTCGGGCAGCTCGTCCAGGGATTCGGAGGCGAGCCTTGCCAGGGTGTCGAGGAGCGCGGTGGAGTCCGCCACGGGGAGGGCGGGTTCGGCGTCGGGGAGCTGCCCGATGAGCGTCGAGAGCGCTCGGGCGGCCTCAAGGTCCGCTACGGCGGGGAGGATGCGGGTCGTCATAGGTCACCCTGCCGGGTCATCAGGTGGGCGGACGGGAGAGATCCGCCGCAAAGGGGCGACTGTGGGGAGCTGCCCGTGGCGGCAGCGAGAACCCGCCGCCCTGGACTGCCGCCCCCGGCGGGAGCGAGAAGCGGCGGTTCAGTTGTGCTGCACATCCGCAGGCCCCCTACTTGTCCTCGTCGAGTGTGTAAGTCCGGTCACCCCGCGGGATCGTGGACTCCTCGCCCTGGCCCACCAGGGCGAGCCTGACGTGTGTCGCGAACGACTCGGCGTACGCGACGCGTTGCGCGTCCGCCGTGTCCAGGGCGAACGTGATCGGCACCGCCTCCGTCGCCGTACGGCGGCTGCTGCGGTCGTCCTGGTCGGGCTCCAGCGCCGTCAGCTTGCCCACGTCGATCACCTTCGCGGACTCGACGATGACCTTCGACTGGTCCTTGGCCTTGTCGCTCTCGCCCTTGAAGGTGGCGTAGATGTTGACCGTGGAGCCGGGAGTGATCTTGCCCGCGACGCCGGTCGCCGCGTCGATCATGATGGCGATCTCCTGCTGGCCCGGGTCGAGTTCGGGACGCTTGACGATCATGTCGGTCTGGAGGAGCGAGCCCTTGCGCAGCTCCGTCACCGCGATCTTGCCGCGGACCTCGCTCAGGTCCTTCACCGCGTTCTCCGAGAGCCACCGCTCCGGCATCTCGACCTTCTCGAACTGGTCCGCGCTCAGCTCCTTGTAGGGGGCTATGTCCCCCTTGAGCTTGTACGCCGCCACCTCCGGCCCCACCTTCGAGTTCACGTCCCGGACCACCGAGAGGACGCCGGCGAACGCACCGAACGCGGCCAGGACCGAAAGGACCAGCAGGATGACGCCGCGGCGCTGGCGTGAGTTCATGGACCGGACTACCTCGATCGGGTGCGGACGGCTACGGACAGTGAGCGGTGTGGCGCGCGTTCGGTTGTGGGGTGCGAGCGGTTGTGTACGTCGGAGGTGCGGGGTTCTACGTCGCGCCTCGCGGCAGTGCGCGTACCGCGTGAGCAGGCGCGGGCGCCGGGCGTTCGGGGGGCGCCGTCAGCGGCGCCGAGCAGAAGCCGCAGCGGTCGCCGATGAGTTCGAGGCCGCACCAGTGGCAGTCGTCCCGGCGGACGGACGTGACGAGTTGGTAGAGGACGGAGATGTCGGGGATCGCCGCGGCGAACTCGACGAGCTTGCCCGTCGCCCACCAGCGCGCGGACTCCCCGGGCAGCCGCGCCTCCGTCACCTCCTGGGCCTGCCACGCGGGGGCGAGCGTCCCGGTGACCCAGTCCGGGGACAGTTGGCCGGTGGCGTACAGCATCTTCGTACCGAACTGGGGGGCCGGGAGCACCGCGTCGCCCGTCACCTTGATCAGTTCGGGGCGCGGGGTGGCGAGTACGGCGAACTGGGTGCCCGGCATCCACGACTTTGCGTGGGACTGCAGGGTGACCGGGACGCGGTCGAGCTTCGCCACCGAGCCGAGCAGCGCGCCCGCGTGGATGTAGTGGGACAGGAGCCGGGCCGACGAGGCGAGCACTCCGGGGCTGAAGTCGCAGATGGAGAGCTGGCGCAGCTGGAGGGCGAGGACGGCGAGGCCGAGCGGCGGCAGTTCGGGGCGCAGGATCGCGATGCGGTCGCTCTCCAGGACCGAGCGGATGGCGTGCAGGCGGTGCACGACCGCGGGCGGCGCGGAGGCGGGGCAGAGGACGATCACATAGCCGTGGTGCTCGATGAGCGTGTGCATCTCGGTGAGCGACTGGTCAAGGGAGTACGTCCTTGCCGACCGGACGGCGCTCTGGAGGACGGCCGCCGACGGGGTGTGCCGGTCGGGCGGGGGCAGCACCAGGTCGGGGCCGGTGACGGCTATGGCGGTCGGCATGCGTACACCCCCCGGTCTGCGCGCATTTCGTGCCGGACTCTGCGCACTTCGGCCCGGTCTCCATGCACTTCTGCACTTCTGCACTTGCGCCTCAGCACCATATCCAGGTCGGGGTCACCTCAACACCCAACTTCCCACTGTTCACATTGAGGTTGGCCGGTCGACCGGGGTTCAGGTGACGCCAGAGGTTTCTCGTACGCGCTAGAAGAAGCTGCTCCAGTCCTGGTCGGTGATCTGCTTGATGCACAGGACCAGGAAGAGCAGTCCCGCGATGGCCAGCATGCCGTTGCTCAGCCAGCCGTTGCGCCATTCCGCGGGCGCGCGCGAGGAGTTGAGCAGCCAGACCAGGGTGAGGGCCAGGAACGGCATGAAGGCCGCGCCCAGGACGCCGTAGAGGATGATGAGCCGGAACGGCTGCCCCTGGAAGAGCAGGATCATCGGCGGGAACGTCAGCCACAGCAGGTAGGCGCGGAACGGCACCGACTTCTCACGGGCGCCGGACGCGACCTCCGCACCGGTCAGGGCCTTCCCGTCGGCGCCCGACCGCTGCTTGCGGTAGCGCTCGACGAAGTCGGCGAACATCAGGCTCACGCCGTGCCACACGCCGATGAGCGAGGTGAACGAGGTGGCGAAGAAGCCGATCAGGAACATCTTGGCGGTGGCGTTGCCGTACTCCTTCTCCAGGATGCCGGAGAGCTGGACGAGGCCCTTGTCGCCGCTGGCGATGGCGATGTTGGAGGAGTGCAGGAGCTCGGCGCCGACGAAGAGCATGGCGACGACGAAGATGCCGGTGGTGACGTACGCGACGCGGTTGTCGAGCCGCATCACCTTCATCCAGCCCGAGTTGGTCCAGCCCTTGGCGTTGACCCAGTAGCCGTACGCGGCCAGGGTGATGGTGCCGCCGACGCCGCCGATGAGGCCGAGCGTGTTGAGGATGGAGTCCTTCTCGTCGGGCAGGACGGGCAGCAGGCCGGCGAAGGCGTCGCCCAGGTGCGGGGTGACGCGGATGGCGAGATAGACGGTGACGACGAACATGATGCCGACGAGCACCGTCATGACCTTCTCGAAGACGGCGTACTTGTTGAACCAGACGAAGACGAGTCCGACGACGCCGGTGAGGATGGCCCACCACTTGAGGTCCATGACGTCGGGGAACAGCGCCTGGAGCGGCAGTCCGGACGACGACATGGCCGCCGCTCCGTAGACGTACCCCCAGATCACCACGTAGACGACGAAGAACCACGTCGTCCAACGGCCCAGGCTCGCCCAGCCGTCGAAGAGGGTGCGTCCCGTCGCCAGGTGCCAGCGGCCCGCCGCCTCGGCGAGCGAGATCTTCACGACGCAGCCGATGACCGCGGCCCACAGCAGGGTGTAGCCGAAGTTGCTGCCCGCGATGAGCGTGGCGACGAGGTCGCCCGCGCCGACGCCGGTCGCGGCGACGACGATTCCGGGGCCGATGTATTTCCAGCTGGACTTGCGGGGCTGGGGAGCCTCGTTTCCCGTTGCAGTGCCACTGCTTGTCGTGTCAGCCATGCCGATCAAGAAACCGTATGCCGGGGGTGTGGCACAAGGGGGTTGGCCGAAGACAGCGTTGACCGGAGCATGCCAGGCACCCACGATGGGGCCGCGCAACCCGCACCGCACGCGTCGCACTGGACCACCCCCCCACCCCCAGGAGACTTCATGCGACTTCGCATACGCGGCAGAAGATCCGCCTCCCTCGCGGTCCTTCTCGCCCTCGCCGTGGCGGCGCCCATCACCGCCAACGCCACCCCTGACTCCACCGCCCGGGCCGCACGCGGCACGGCGGCGGCGGCGGACGGCAACGAAACGCGCCAGTACGAGGTTCCCCTCGGCGACGACCCCGCCGCACGCACCGCGCTCGCCCGCACCGGCGTCGCCATCGACGAGGTCGACGCCCGCGCGGTGGTCGTCTCCGCCGACGGCCGCGAGGCGGCGGAGCTACGGGACGCGGGCTATGAGCTCAAGGCCCTGGCCGGACCCCCCAAGCGTACGAACGGTGAGCCGGTGGAGGCCATGGACTTCCCGCCCGCCGACTCCAAGTACCACAACTACGCCGAGATGAACGCGGAGATCGACCAGCGCATCGCCGCCCACCCGGACATCATGACGAAGAAGGTCATCGGCAAGTCCTACCAGGGCCGCGACATCATCGCCGTGAAGATCAGCGACAACGCCGCCACGGACGAGGCCGAGCCCGAGGTCCTCTTCACCCACCACCAGCACGCGCGCGAGCACCTCACGGTGGAGATGGCGCTGTATCTGCTGCGGGAGTTCGGGGACGACTACGGCACGGACGCGCGCGTCAAGAAGATGGTCGACAGCCGCGAGATCTGGATCGTGCCGGACATGAACCCGGACGGCGGCGAGTACGACATCGCGACCGGCTCCTACCGCAGCTGGCGCAAGAACCGCCAGCCCAACGCCGGTTCGTCGAACGTCGGCACCGACCTGAACCGCAACTGGAACTACAAGTGGGGCTGCTGCGGCGGCTCGTCGAGCTCCACCGGATCGGAGACCTACCGGGGCAAGGCAGGAGAGTCCGCCCCCGAGGTCAAGGTCGTAGCCGACTTCGTACGCAGCCGGATCGTCGGCGGCAAGCAGCAGATCAAGGCCGGGATCGACTTCCACACGTACAGCGAACTGGTCCTGTGGCCCTACGGCTTCACCTACGCGGACACGGCGGCGGGCCTCACCAAGGACGACCGCGACGCGCACGCGGCGGTCGGCGGAAAGATGGCCGCGAGCAACGGCTACACCCCTGAGCAGTCCAGTGACCTCTACATCACGGACGGCACGATCGACGACTGGCTCTGGGGCAACCAGAAGATATTCAGCTACACCTTCGAGATGTATCCGTCCTCGGGCGGCGGCGGCTTCTACCCGCCGGACGAGGTGATCGAGCGGGAGACGGCGCGCAACAGGGACGCGGTGCTCCAGCTCCTGGAGAACGCGGACTGCATGTACCGGTCCATCGGCAAGGAGCAGCAGTACTGCACGAGTTGACGGTCACGGCAGCGCGGCCCCGGGCCCCTGAGGGGGTCCGGGGCCGCGGTGTGCCGCCGCAACGCGGCGCTTACACGAACAGACTCACCACGGCCGCCACCACGAATCCGGCCACGGAGAGCACCGACTCCAGGACCGTCCACGTCTTCAGCGTGTCCCGCTCCGAGATGCCGAAGTACTTCGCCACCATCCAGAAGCCGCCGTCGTTGACGTGCGAGGCGAAGATCGAGCCCGCCGAGATCGCCATGATGACCAGGGCCACGAAGGCCTGGGAGTGGTCGCCCTCGCTCAGCAGCGGGGCCACGATGCCCGCCGTCGTGACGATCGCGACGGTCGCCGAGCCCTGGGCGACGCGAAGCACCAGGGAGAGCAGGTAGGCGAGGACGATGATGGGCAGGCCCACGTCCTGGAAGGTGTCGGAGAGGGCGCCGGCCACGCCGCTCGCCTTGAGGACCGCGCCGAAGATGCCGCCGGCGCCGACCACGAGCAGGATGTTGCCGACCGGCTTGAGGGACGAAGTCGACACCGTCTCAAGGGACTTGCGCGACCAGCCGCGCCGGATGCCGAGCAGGTAGTACGCCATCAGGAGCGCGATCGTCAGCGCCACGAAGGGGCTGCCGAAGAACTCGATGACGCTTCGCAGCGTCGAGGGGTCGAAGGCGATCGACGAGAAGGTCGCCAGGAGGATCAGGAACAGCGGGGTTCCGATGATCGCGAAGACCGTGCCCAGCGGCACCGGCTTCTCGCTCGGCTGCACTCCCGAGGCGCGCTGCTCGGCGACGACCGCCGCCTTCGCCTCCTCGGCCGCCTCCACCATGTCCTGCGGGACGGGTACGAAGATGCGCTTGCCGATCCAGGCGGAGTAGACCCAGGCGGCGAGGACGGCCGGGATGCCGCAGACGATGCCCATCAGGATGACCCAGCCGAGGTCCACGTGCAGGAGCCCGGCCGCGGCCACCGGGCCGGGGTGCGGCGGCAGGAACGCGTGGGTCATGGAGAGACCGGCCAGCAGCGGCAGACAGTAGAGCAGGATCGACTTGCCGCTGCGCTTGGCGGCGGCGTACACGATCGGTGCGAGGACGAAGATGCCGACGTCGAAGAAGACCGGGACGCCGAAGATCAGGCCCGTGAGGCCCATCGCCAGGGGCGCGCGCTTCTCACCGAAGAGACCGAGCAGGCGGGAGGCCAACACCTCTGCGCCACCGGAGACTTCGAGGATCGCGCCGAGCATCGTGCCGAGGCCGATGATGATCGCCACATGGCCGAGGATGCCGCCCATCCCGGACTCGATGACCGAGACCGCGTCGGACTTCTGGACCGTGCCGAAGAGTTCGGTGACGGAGAGACCGGCCGAGAGGCCGACGGCTATGGAGACCGCGAGCAGCGCCACGAAGGGCTGCAGCCTGACCTTGATGATCAGGACGAGCAGAAGCAGGATGCCGAGCGCGGCGACGGTCAGCAGACCGGCCGTGCCGTCGATCAGGGCGAGGATTCCACCCGTGTGGGGTGGCACCTCGGCGGCGGGGGCGGCCGCGAGCGCGGTGAAGGGGGACGGGGACATCGTTGACCTCGTAAGTGCATAGGGCTTTCAGGGCAGGGGGGATCACGGCGCGGCGCCCGAAGGGGGGAGTGGGGGTCCCCCCTGCTCGAGCGAAGCCGAGAGCTTGGGGGAGCCGCGCCGTGAGACGTACGGCTTGCGGGGGTTTGTTCGGTACGGGTGCGCGTGTCAGCCGATGACGGCGAGCGCGTCGATCTCGATGAGCAGACCCTTGGGCAGGCCCACGTAGACCGTGGTGCGGGCCGAGGCGGGGGCCTTGAGGCCCTGCTCCTCGAAGTAGGCGTTGTAGATCTCGTTCATCTCGGCGAAGTGGTCGACGTCCGTGAGGTAGACGCGCATCATCATCACGTCGTCCCAGGTGGCGCCGCCCTCTTCGAGGATGGCCTTGACGTTGGCGAACGTCTGGAGGGTCTGCTCGCGCAGGGTCGGGCCCGCGGGGGTGGGGGCCTTGCCCTCCTCTGCCGGAAGGAAGCCGACCTGGCCCGCGACCTGAAGGATGTTGCCCTTCTTGACGCCGTGGGAGAACTTCGCGGGCGGGGTGGTGTGGGTGGCCGGGGTGAGCGCGGTTTTCACGGTGTTCTCGGTCATGGTCGTTCAGGCTTCCTTGAGGGGTGATTTGCCGGAGTACTCCCGGCTGATGGCGTCCGCCGTACGGCGCACCAGCGGGAGCAGCGTGAGGAGTTCGTCGGCGGTGACGACGACATTCGGCGCTGAGACCGACATGGCGGCGACGACCCGGCCGTCCGCGCCGCGGATGGGGGCCCCGACGCAGTTGATGGACTCCTCGTGGCCACCGAGATCGGTGGCCCAGCCCTGTTCGCGTACGGCGCTGAGTTCCTTGAGGAACGCGGCGGCGTTGGGCGTCGAACGGGACGTGTAGGTGGGGTAGTCGAGCTTCTCCGCGACGGCGCGGCGCTCGGCCTCGGGGAGGTCGGAGAGCAGCAGCTTGGCGACGGCGGCGACCGTGATCGCCACGGGCTTCCCGATGCGGGAGTACATCCGCACCGGGTAGCGGCTCTCGACCTTGTCGATGTAGAGGACTTCCTGCTCCTCGTAGACCGCGAGGTGGACCGTGTGGCCGCACTTCTCGTTGAGCGCGAGGAGGTGGGGGTGCGCGATCTCGCGTACGTCGAGGTTCTCGACGGCCTCCTGGGCGAGCGCGAAGAGCCGGGCGCCGAGGCGGTAGCGCTGGTCGGACTGGCGGTAGACGAGGCCGTGTTCGTGGAGCGTGCGAAGCAGCCGCAGGGCGGTGGACTTGTGCACTTCGAGGCGCTCGGCGACCTGGCCGAGGTCGGCGGGGCCCTCGGCGAGCAGCGGCAGGATGGACAGGGCGCGGTCGACGGTCTGGCTCATGACGTGAGTACCTCCTGCGCGGCCCCGTCGTCGGCTGCGGTCCAGCCGGGGCCGAGGTGCAGTCTCCCCCAGGCAGCCGCGTCGAGGGCGGTGAGACGGTCGGCGTGGTCGCGGGACGGCGGCGTGGCGAGGTCGCCGGGGACGGTGAGGGCGGCGGCGGCCATGAGGTGGCCGTGGCGAAGGCGTTGCCCCACGGGGAGCTTCCGCAGAGTCGCGGACAGGAACCCGGCGGCGAAGGCGTCACCTGCGCCGACGGCCGCGACGACGTCGACGCGGGGTGCGGGCTCCTCGTACCGCGCGCCGCTACTGCCGTAGGCGACAGCGCCGTCCGCTCCCCGCTTGACGACGAGGAGCTGCGGTTCGGGCAGGGCGGCGCGGATCGCCTCGGGGCCGCCGGTGACGCCCCAGGCGTCGGCGGCCTCGTCCTCGCCGACGAAGACGATGTCGGCGCCGCGCGCGAGATCGAGGAGCACCTCCTGACCGCCGTCCGGCCACAGGCCCGGCCGGTAGTTGACGTCGAAGGAGACGCCGTCCGCTCCCGTCGCGGCGTCCGTGAGCGCGCGCAGCAGGTCCAGGCAGTCCGTGGAGAGCGCGGCGGTGATGCCGGACAGGTGCAGGAGGTACCCGGAGCGGAGGGCAGCCTGGTCGAGGTTGGCCGTGGACATCGCGGAGGCGGCCGAGCCCGCCCGGTAGTAGAGGACCTCGTGGGCGTCGGTGTCGCGGTCGTCGGCGGTGCGGAAGTAGATGCCGGTGGGACGGTGCGGGTCACGTCCGACGGACCCGGTGTCCACCCCATAGCGGGCGATCGCCTCGACGAGGTGGTCCCCGAAGCCGTCGGCGCCGACGCGGCTGACCCAGCGGGTGCGGTGCCCGGCCGCCGCGAGCGCGCAGGCGACGTTGGACTCGGCGCCGCCGATTCCGCGCTCGAAGGAGGGGACGTCGGCGAGGCGGCCCGCGCGGGAGGGCAGGAACGTGACCATGGACTCGCCGAGCGCGACGACGTCCACTGCTGCCTGCGCGTCCACTGCTGCCTGCGCGGCCTCTGCGGTCACGATCTTCCTGCCCCTCAACCGTCGGTCCGGATCCGTTGACCCGGCGTTGGCTCGGATGTTAGACAGCAGTAAACGACATACGCAATGACCGTTGCACATCATGCAACGCACCTTTTCGAGGAGGCGCCCATGGCCGCCGACAACGCCGCCGACCGCTCTGCCGGACGCTCTGCGGACCGCTCTGCCGGACGGCTCGCGCGGGAGCTCGACCGGCTCGCCGAAGAGCGGGTCGATCACCGGTTCAAGGGTCTGCCGCCCGAGGCCGAGGGGCTGACGGTCGGTGAGCTCGCGGCTCTGCGCAAGAACCTCTTCACGGACGGCTTCACCACGCCAGTCCTCGCCCTCTCCGCCGAGCGCCTCGAACACAACCTCGCGCTGATGGAGACGTACTCCGAGCGGCACGGCCTCGCCTTCGCCCCGCACGGCAAGACGTCCATGGCGCCACAGCTCTTCGCGCGCCAGCTGGAGCGCGGCGCGTGGGGCATCACCCTCGCCGTGCCGCACCAGGTGCGGGTGGCGCGGGCCTTCGGCATCGAGCGGATCTTCCTCGCCAACGAGCTGGTGGACGCGGCGGCGCTGCGCTGGATCGCGGGCGAGCTGGACGCGGATCCCGCGTTCCGCTTCATCTGTTACGTCGACTCCGTACCGGGCGTGGCCCTGATGGACGCCGCTCTGCGCGAGGCGGGCGCGACGCGTCCCGTCGACGTCGTGGTGGAGCTGGGCGCGGGTGACGGGGCGCGGACCGGGGTGCGTACGGAAGCCGAGTGCGTGGAGATCGCGAACGCGGTCGCGGCGGCGGACACGCTGCGTCTCGTGGGGGTCGCCGGGTACGAGGGCGAGGTGCCGGACGCGACTCCGGAGCGGGTGGAGGCGTGGCTGCGCCGCCTGGTCTCCCTCGCGGTGGAGTTCGACAAGGCGAACCGCTTCGCCGATCTGGACGAGATCGTCGTCAGTGCGGGCGGCAGCGCGTGGTTCGACGCGGTCGCGGACGTCTTCGCGGAGATTCCCGCGCTGTCGGCGCCGGTCCTGAAGCTGCTGCGTTCGGGTGCGTACGTCTCTCACGACGACGGTCACTACCGTCACCTGACGCCGTTCAACCGCGTCCCGGACGAGGGTGCGCTGCATCCGGCGTTCCGGCTGTGGGCGCAGGTGGTGTCCCGGCCTACGCCGGAGCAGGCGTTCGTCAACGCGGGGAAGCGGGACGCGGCGTACGACATCGACCTGCCCGAGGCGCAGGTGGTGCACCGGGGCGGGGTGGACCGGCCCGCGACCGGGGTCACGGTCACCGGGCTCTCCGATCAGCACGGGTGGGTCCGGACGACTCCGGAGGCGGATCTTGCCGTGGGTGACTGGGTGGGGATGGGGCTTTCGCACCCGTGCACGTCCTTCGACAAGTGGCAGCTGATTCCTCTGGTCGAGGCGGACGGCACGGTCACGGACTACGTCCGGACGTATTTCTGACCCTCCCGCCCACCCGATTACCCCGCAGCGTTGAAGCGAAGAGAGAGGCACCCCCATGGACCTGGTGATCCGGGACGCACGTGTCATAGACGGCACCGGAGGTGCCTCCTACCGCGCTGACGTCGGCGTACAGGAGGGGCGGATCACCGAGATCCGCAGGGAGGGCGAAGGCCCCCGGCTCTCGGGGGCCCGGACCCTGGACGCCCAAGGCCTCGCGCTGGCGCCCGGGTTCATCGACATGCACGCCCACAGCGACCTCGCCCTCCTCCGCGACCCGGATCACAGCGCGAAGGCCGCCCAGGGCGTGACCCTGGAAGTCATCGGCCAGGACGGCCTGAGCTACGCCCCCGTCGACGATCGCACCCTCGCCCAGGTCCGTCAGGCCATCACCGGCTGGAACGGCGACGGCAGTGACATCGACTTCGACTGGCGCACGGTCGGCGAGTACCTGGACCGCCTCGACCGGCAGGGCATCGCGGTCAACGCCGCCTACCTCATCCCGCAGGGCACCGTCCGCATGTACGCCTGCGGCTGGGACGACCGCCCCGCCACCCTCGCCGAGATCGACCGCATGAAGCAGCTGGTCGCCGAGGGGATGGAACAGGGCGCCGTCGGCATGTCCTCGGGCCTCACCTACACCCCCGGCATGTACGCCGACGACTCCGAACTCACCGAGCTCTGCAAGGTGGTGGCGCAGTACAGCGGCTACTACTGCCCCCACCACCGCAGTTACGGCGCCGGCGCCCTTCAGGCGTATGAGGAGATGGTCGACCTCACGCGCACCGCGAACTGCCCCCTCCACCTCGCCCACGCCACCATGAACTTCGGCGTGAACAAGGGCAAGGCGCCCGATCTGCTCGCCCTGCTCGACGAGGCGCTCGCGCGCGGCGCGGACATCACCCTCGACACCTACCCCTACACCCCCGGCTGCACGACCCTCGTCGCCATGCTGCCGAGCTGGGCGAGCGAGGGCGGGCCCGACTCGATCCTCGCCCGGCTGAAGGACGACGAGACCGCCGAGAAGATCCGCCACCACATGGAAGTCATCGGCGCCGACGGCTGTCACGGCGTACCGATCGAGTGGGACACGATCGAGGTCTCGGGCGTCTCCGACCCCGGGCTCGCCTCCTGCGTGGGCAAGACGATCGCCGAGTCGGCGGCCCAGCGCGGCGAGGCCCCCTGGATCACCGCGCGCCGCCTCCTCATCAACGACAAGCTGGGCTCGACGATCCTGCAGCACGTGGGCCACGAGGAGAACGTCCAGGCGATCATGCGGCACCGCGTGCACACCGGCGGCAGCGACGGAATCCTCCAGGGCTTCAAGCCGCACCCGCGCGCATACGGAACATTCCCGCAGTATCTCGGCCGCTACGCGCGGGAGTTGGGCGTGATGTCCCTGGAGGAGACCGTCGCGCACCTCACCTCGCGCCCGGCCGCCCGCCTGCGCCTGCCCGACCGGGGTGTCGTACGTGAGGGCTACCGCGCCGACCTGGTCCTGTTCGACCCGGAAACGGTCGCGGCGGGCTCCACCTTCGACGCTCCCCGCACGCTGCCGAGGGGCATCCCGCATGTCCTGATCGACGGCAAGTTCGTCATGGAGGACGGCCGGCGCACGGACGTCCTGGCGGGGCAGTCGGTGCGCCGGACTCCCTAGCGGGCCGGGGGCTCGGCCCGCTAGGGAGCCGGGAGGCTTCGCGGTACCTGCGGCCTTGCTGCGTACCGGGGCCATCCGGTGTCGCGAGGTTGGCGGTTCCGGGCACTCGGGGGTGGCCGCCACGGATGGCGCGGGTTGCACGCGGGTTGCAACAAAGTTCCACGAGAAGGGGCTCTGGGGGCACGATTCCTGGAATTTTGTTGCAATCCGCGCCTGGGGCGGGACCTACTTTGGGAAAGTTGTGTTCTGACAGTCAGGGGGCGCGCGGGTTGGCTAACGCGGCCTCTGCCCCCGTTCCCCTAGTACTACTTCTTCTTCTTGATGTCGATGTGCGCATTGAACTGTGCGCCCAGGATGGTGACGAACGCGTTCCCCTGCCATTCACGCGATGCCAAGGTGTCCCCGACCTGCTGCTTGCCCAGGGCCGCCTTGTTCTGGATGTCCAGTGCGTAGAAGTCCGTGAGCTGGTCGTAACCGCGCTCCTCGGCGAGTTCACCGAGGTCGTTCCACTCGGTCTGGAAGGCCGAGTAGTCCGCTTCCGTCATGCCCGAGCCGAAGGTGAAGCTCGGATTGTTGGCCTGGGCGTAGTGGTGCTGGCACTGAGCGAGGAGCGAGCCCGCGAGGGTCTTCGCTCCGGCCGCCTTCACCAACGAGTCGCCCTGCCCTTCGATCGCCGCCTTGCGGGCCGCAACCCGCTCGGCGCGTCGCTGGTCCATCAGGTCGCCGTCGAGGGTCTTCTTGGCCGCCGCCAGACCGTTCTTGTCGCTTTCGGTGTGCGCGATGCGGACGGAGGAGGCCCACTTGGTCGGCGGAATGACCCCCCATGGGAGACCGATCTCGTCGCTGTACGCGATCAGCAGCTCGGTGGCCTCTTTCTCGTCGTTCGCGTATTCCACGTGGCCGATCATCTTGGTCATGGTGACCCCTCGTCCCCCGCCGGCACATCCGGCGGGTGCGGGGGCAACGTCTCACCGGCGCGGGCCGCCGTCACCGGGTGGCGGCCCGTCCGGTTGCGGCAACGGCGCCACCCCAATTCGCGCTGACGGCCAGCCGCCACTCAATCTCCCTCGACGGAGGGGAAGTTGTGCGTTCCATGCCTCATACGCTGGAGAACGGCCGCCGCAAGCCGACGCTACGGCTGCTCCAGATCGCCGACGAGATGTGCGATGCGTATGGGGGCCCGATTCAGGGCCGAGCTCCGGGACGCGGGATTCGAGCGCCTTTTCTGAGGAATGGGTGGTGGGTTTCAACCCACCCGCCCTCCCAAGTACCCCGCACGCCAGGGATGATGACTTTTCGTGACCGGCTTGCCACACGCCGTTGCGAAGCTCTAGCGTTCGGATAACGAACGACCCCGGCCGGTGCTACCAACACCAAACCGGGGTCTGACCAACAAGATCCGCAACGGAGATCTCGTGGCTGTCGAAGAGCCTAACCCCGCCCTGCCCACCCCCGCGCACCCCATGGCCAAGCCCGGCTACGGCAAGCATTCCGTGCCCGGTCAAGCCCCGCGCCGCAAGGGCGACTTCGATCATCTGCCCGTGCGTGAGGCCTATCTCGCGGCGTACATCGACCGGTTGCCCGAAGGTACGGCGATCGACATCAAGACCCTCGCCAGGGAGCAGCCCCGCTACGGCCAGCAGGCTGTGCAGACGGCCCTGAACTCCCTTACCGCCGCCGGTCATTACCGACGCGTGCGCGTACCGCTCGGGGACGCGCTGACCCAGTGGGTGTTCCGTACGTACTTCAGCCGCACGGCACGGGACGCCGAGTGGTGGGCGCGGTTCCTGAGCGGTGACGTACCGGAGGCGGAGCCCACGGCGCGGGACGTGCGTTCGGAGGCGTACGACACGCTCGCCCGGCTCGGGGCGGCCGACAACCGGCTGACGCTCTCGGCGGCCGAGTGCGCCGCCCTCGAAGAGCTCGCCGCGCAGTGGCTCGCGCGCGGGGCCACGCCACAGGCGCTGGTGCGCGCCCTCACCGCCGGGCTGCCGGAACAGGTGCACTCCCCCGGCGCGTTCGTCCGCCGCAGGCTGCGCGACAAACTGCCGCCGCAGCTCGCCGCACGGCGCCAGGTCCTCGTGGAGTGCACCGGCTGCGGCGTTCCTGGCCTCCCCGAAAGACTGCCGGACGGACTCTGCAAGGGCTGCCGGGGGCAAGGCGGGGCGGCGGGGACGCAGCCCGCTCCCGCCGCCGCGCTGCCGCCCCACGAGGTACACCGCCGGGTGGCAGCGCTCAGAAGCCGTACACGCCTTACGGCCTAGAAGGATGCGTGGGCCCGGGATGTCCGGTCAGGGGCTGTCGATGGCCGCTGCGGGTTGTGGCTTGGTGAGATCAGCCGGCGGGGTGGAGCCGGCCGCCTTCTGCGCGGGCGGTGTGGCAGGGGTCTTGCCGTGCAGTACGGCGTTGACGTGCGCGGTGTCCAGGACGCGTTCCCAGCGGGCGACGACGAGGGTGGCGACGCTGTTGCCTGCGAGGTTGGTCAGGGCGCGGCACTCGGACATGAATTTGTCGATGCCGAAGATCAGCATGATGCCGGCCGCGGGGACGGTGCCGACCGTGGACAGGGTGGCAGCGAGTGCGATGAAGCCGGCGCCGGTGATGCCGCCCGAGCCTTTGGAAGTGAGGATCATGACGGCGAGCAGGCCGAGTTGCTGGGTGATGCTGAGGGGCGTGTCGGTGGCCTGGGCGATGTAGACGGCGGCCAGCGAGAGGTAGATGGAGCTGCCGTCGAGGTTGAAGGAGTAGCCGGTGGGGACGGTGAGCCCGACGATGTCCCGGCGGAGGCCGAGTCCTTCGAGTTTGGCCATGAGGCGGGGCAGGGCGCTCTCCGAGGAGGAGGTGCCAAGGACAAGCAGGAACTCCTCGCGCAGGTAGCCCAGCAGCCGGAAGATGTTGATCTTCAGAAGTGCGGTGACGCTGCCCAGGATCACGATGACGAAGAACGCCGACGTGCCGTAGAAGAGACCGATGAGCCGGCCCAGGCTGGTGAGGGTGGACACCCCGTACTTGCCGATGGTGTAGGCCATCGCCCCGAACGCGCCGATGGGGGCGGCGAGCATGACGTAGTGCAGGATCTTGAAGACCACGGCGCTGAGCCGGGTGACGCCGTCCACTAGGGGCTCACCGATCGGACCGACGGCCTTGAGCGCGATTCCGAAGAGGACGGAGAAGAAGAGAACCTGGAGGATGTTGCCCTCGGCGAAGGCTCCGACGGCACTCTCCGGGACCAGGTCGGTGATGAAGTGCCACCAGCTCTGTTCCTCCCCGTCCTTCACATATTGGGCGGCGTCACCCTGCAACTGGAGGTCGCCCGGGTGGGCGTGGACGCCGGCGCCGGGCTGGAAGACGTTGACCGCGATCAGCCCGACGAGAAGCGCGACGAGGGTGCCTGCCTGGAAGTACGCGAGCGATTTCAGCCCCACCCGGCCGACGCGGCCGAGACTGTCGACGCTGCCGATGCCCGTCACGATGGTCAAAAAGACGATCGGGGTGATGAGCATCTTGATCGCCGAGACGAAGGTGGTGCCGACCGGCTCAAGGGCTACTCCTACCGAAGGCCACAGCCCGCCGGTAAGGATGCCGGTGGCGATCGCGGTCAAGACCCAGAAGTAGAGCTGCCGGTACCACGGTTTGGGCGCCGTTCCGGTCTGGGGTGATGCGGTGGACACGGGTGCTGCCATGGCGTTACTCCTCATCGAGGAACGGGCGCAGCCGGGGGTCCCGACCACGGCAGAGGGGTCAGCTCACAGGAGTTCGAGGAGCTTGTCGGTGAACTCGGCGGTGCCGGCGGTGCCGCCCAGGTCGGGAGTGCGGACGTCTGTCTTCGCCAGGAGCGCCGCGATGGCGTCGGTGACGTCCTTGCCGGCCTCGGGGTGGCCGAGGTGATCGAGCATCATGGCGGCCGACCAGATCGCGCCCAGGGGGTTGGCGATGCCCCGTCCGGCGATGTCGGGAGCGGAGCCGTGCACCGGTTCGAACATCGAGGGGAACTCGCGCTCGGGGTTCAGGTTGGCGGCCGGTGCGATGCCGATGGAGCCGGCCACGGCGGCGGCCAGGTCACTGAGGATGTCGCCGAAGAGGTTGGAACCGACCACCACGTCGAAGCGGGCGGGGTCGAGGACGAACTTGGCGGCCAGTGCGTCGATGTGCTCCTGGTCCCAGGCCACATCGGGGTGCGCGGCGGCGCGCTCGGCGACCAGCTCGTCCCAGAACGGCATCGTGTGCACGATCCCGTTCGACTTGGTGGCCGAGGTGACCTTGCCACCGCGCCGAGCAGCCACGCCGAAGGCGTAATCCAGGACGCGGGTGACCCCGGCACGGGTGAACACGGCTTCCTGGACGGCCATTTCCTCCGGGAAGCCGCGGTTGAGACGTCCGCCGATCTCGCTGTACTCGCCCTCGACGTTCTCCCGGACGACGACGAAGTCGACCTCCCCGGGCACCGCGCCGCGCACCGGGCTGTCGATGCCATCGAAGACACGGATCGGGCGCAGGTTCACGTACTGGCGGAAGCTGCGGCGGATCGGGATCAGCAGGCCCCACAGCGAGACATGGTCGGGCACGCCCGGGTAGCCGACAGCGCCGAGCAGGATGGCGTCCTTGTCACGGAGCTGGTCGATTCCGTCCTCGGGCATCATGGCGCCCTCGCGCACGTAGCGCTCGCAGGACCAGTCGTACGCGGTATAGGTGAAACCGAAGCCACGGCGACCGCCGACGGCATCGAGAACCTGCTGCGCCGGGGGCAGCACCTCGGCGCCGATGCCGTCACCCGGGATCAAGGCAATGCGGTGGTTCGTCATGCGTTGATTGCAGCAATGGACCGGTCACGGCGTCCAAGACGCAGTTCTGATCTCGCTTATAAGCCGCGCTTATCCAATGTCTGGCGTGTCCGTCGCGGGCAGGACGGTACTCAGGAAGGCCTCGGCGGCCGGTGAAAGGCCGGTGCGGCGACTGATCAGTCCGATGTTGAGAGTGCTCTTCGGTTCGATGTCCAGCACCCATGCTCCGGCACGCTCGGCCAGGGTGCGCCAGGACTCTGTCACCACGGCCAGACCCACCCCTGCCAGGACGAGCGGCAGGATGGCCACCCGGTGCTCCGTCTCGGCGGCGATGTCGAACACGATCCCCTGTTCGACGAGGCCGTCGACGTAGGCCCGCATGCCCGTTCCCCGTTGTCCGACGATCAGGCGCTGCCCTGCCAGTTCCCGGCAGTCCACCGACTGCCGCCCGGAGAACGGCCCGTCGGGCGGCACCACGAGTACGAAGCGCTGTTCGCCGACCAGGTGGCAAGCCACTTCCTTGTCGGGCAGCGGCCCCGCGGCGGCCAGCAGCCCCAGCTCGACAGCGCCGGTACGCACCATGTCGATGACATCCTGGCGGGTGAAGGCGGCCTTGATGACCACCGCTACCCCCGGCCAGAGGGTGCTGAAGGCGCGGATCATCGATGTCAGCGGCTCCACTGCCTGTGACGGCATCGCCGCCACGTCGAGCCGGCCCTCACGAAGCTCATGTACGGCGGCGACGCTGGCCCGGGCGGTCGCCAGACTCCGTACGGCAGCGCGGGCCGGGTCGATCAGCGCCTCCCCTGCCTCGGTGAGCACCGCCCGGCGGCCGATCCGGTGGAAGAGGGCGCTGCCCAGGTCCCGCTCCAGCGCCTGAACCGTCTGGGACAGCGCGGGCTGGGAGACGTACAGGACCGACGCCGCCCGGTTGAAGCCGCCCTGATCCACGATGGCGAGGAAATGCTCCAGCTGCCGGATGTCCATGCCGCCATCTTCCCCCTCGCCGAAGCAGGGAGGCCGGCGCCTCAGCCCTCGCGAGCGGCGGCCGGGCGCGGCAGCTTGCAGCCCTTGCGGCCGAGGTCGATCTTGCTGTCGTGTCCGACGCAGGGCACGATCCCGTACGTCTGCTGTGCGTAGTTGATGCCCTTGCGGACCGTCACGTTGCCGTACCGGTCGACCTCACAGGGGTTGTCGAGGGTGCAGCGCTCGCCTTCCTCGTTGCCCGTGTTGTTGACCGCGGTGACCTTGCCGGTCTTGTGGTCGATCACCGGGGAGCCGGACGTGCCGCCGATGGTCTGGCACGCGGGGGTGTAGCGGACGGAGTCCTTCCAGGTCCACTCGCCCTCCTTGAGCCGGTAGGCGAACCCGTCGATCGCGCAGGTGTACGTCGCCTTCCAGTAGCCGGAGACGACGGTGATGGCCCGCCCCTTGACGGGGTGCTCGTCCTCGATCTCCAGCGCCTTGATGCCGTACTTCTTCTTGATCTCGCCGTAGCTGGTGGTGAGTTGATAGATCGAGATGTCGGTGTCGGTCATCGTCGCGTACGAGACCTTGCTCGCCTTGAGCGTCGCCTTCTCGGCGCCCGTCGCGTCCAGGAGCTTGAAGGTGCGGGTGGACGGCTGGTCGACGATGACCTCGCCCGCTGTCGGGAAGCCGGTCTCCAGGCAGTGGCCGTTGGAGAGGACGAGCGCGGGGTCGTCCGCCTTGGACTGCGGCATGCGGACGACCGAGCCCGAACAGTTGCTGAGCGCGACGGTCCCGGCGAAGTCGACGGCCTTCTTCGCGGCATCGCCCACCGCTCGCGTCGACGGCGCGCTGTCCGGAGCCGCGATGGCCGGCGCGGAGCCGAATCCTACGAGGGTGAGGGCGAGTAAGCCGCCCGCGAGAGCCTTCTTCATGTGTGGAGCCCCCCTTGTAGCTGTGCCCTGTGGTGTTGTCATGTTGCTGTCATGGGCATTCTTCGGGGGCCCCACGGAGGAGGACAAGGGGCGAGAACTCTTGCGTTTCGGCGGGACCGGCCCCGCGAAGGACCGGCCCCGCGAAGAGCCGGCCCCGCCATGGTCCGAAGCCCTACGGCTTCGGCAGCTCGCAGCCCTCACGGCTCAGGTCGATCTTGTTGCCGGGTGCCACACACGGCACGATGCCGTACGTCTGCTGGGCGTAGTTGATGCCCTCGCGGACCGTCACCTTGCCGTTCTCGTCGACCTCGCACGGGTTGTTGTCCGTGCACTCCTCGCCGCTCTCGTTGCCGGTGTTGTTGACGGCGACGACCTTGCCGGTCGCGTCATCGATCACCGGAGAGCCCGAAGTGCCGCCGATCGTCTTGCAGTCGGGGGTGTAGCGGACCGAGTCCTTCCAGGTCCAGTCCCCCTCCTTGAGGCGGTACGCGAAGCCGTCGATGCTGCACTTGTACGTCTTCTTCCAGTAGCCGGACGCGACGGTGATCGCCTTGCCCTGCTCGGGATGCGTCGCGTTCAGTTCAAGCGCCTTGATGCCGAACTTGCTCTCGATCTCGCCGTAGGTGCTGGTGAGTTGGTAGAGCGAGAGGTCCGTGTCCGTCATCGTCCCGTACGCGACCTTGCTCGCCTTGACCGTTCCGGCGTCGCCGCCGGACGCGTTCAGGAGCGTGAAGCTGCGCGACGACGGCTTGTCGACGACGACCTCACCGGGAGCGGGGAAGCCGCTCTCCAGGCAGTGCCCGTTGGACATCACGAGCGCCGGGTCACCGGGCTGCGAGTCCGGTACGCGCACGACGGAGCCGGAACAGTTGCTCAGCGCCACGGTCCCGGCGAAGTCAACCGCCTTCGCCTTGGCGGGCCGTGCGTCGCTGACGGCCGTCGCGGGCACCGCCGTCGCTCCGAGGAGCAGGGCGGAGAAACACGCGACGACGAGAGGCTTGTTCATGTGGGGGGTCCCCTCTGTTGACTATGTGACCGAAGTTGCATCGGTTTTGTCATGCGCATTGTTGAGGTACTCGGCCCCGAGGACAAGACCACATACGGACACAGCTGACCGCTGAGAGGACACACCCGACCTTGGGGCACAGCGGTACAGCGGTACAGCGGTTAACGCTAAGACGGTGATCATGGGCTTCTAGCACAGTCGATCAGCTTGGCGCCGGGGTTCGTCGGAAGATCGTTGAGCGGCTGCGGGCGTCGTTAGCGTCAGGTCCATGCCAGTGGAGTTCTTGACCGACGAGCAGGCGGCTTCGTACGGGGAGTTCAACGAAGAGCCGACCCGGCCGGAGCTGGAGCGGTTCTTCTTCCTCGACGACGAGGACCGCAAGCTGGTCGCGAAGCGGCGCGGTGATCACCACCGTCTCGGGTTCGCTCTCCAGATGTGCACCGTGCGCTACATCGGCCGGTTCCTCCCGGACGATCCGCTGGACGTTCCGTGGGCGGTGGTGGAGTACCTCGGGGAACAGTTCGGCATCGAGGACGTCAGCTGCGTGAAGCAGTACACCGAGCGCAAGCCGACGGCGTACGAGCACGCGTGGGAGATCCGGGACGCGTACGAGTACGACGATGCGGAGTGGGGGCGGAAGTTCCGTACGTTCCTGCACGGGCGGGCGTGGACGCACGCCGAGGGGCCGGTGGCCCTGTTCAACCAGGCGGTGGGCTGGCTGCGCCGGCACCGTGTGCTGCTGCCCGGGGTGAGCGTGCTGGCCCGGAAGGTGTCGGAGGTCCGGGCGGTCGCGGAGAAGCGGCTGCACGCCACGGTCGCCAGAGCCGCGCACCGGGCGGACGCGGCGCTGCCCGGGGACCTGGTGGCCACGCTGGCGGTGCCGGAAGGCGCCCGTTTCTCGGAGCTGGAATGGCTGCGCCGGCCGCCGACGCGGACGACCGGGACGGCGTTCGCGCGGTCGCTGGAGCGGGTCGATGAGATCGGAGCGTTCGGTCTGGGCCGGGTGCGGCTCTCGCAGGTCCCGCCGAACCGGCTGGCCGCACTGGCCCGCTACGGGCTGGGGTCGAAGGCGGCGAGCCTGGAGCGGGCCGAGGAGCCCAAGCGCACCGCGATGCTCACCGCGGTGATGCGGCACCTGGAGGCGAAGGCCATCGACGAGGCCCTGGACCTGTTCCAGGTGCTGATGGCGACCCGCCTGTCGACGGACTGCGGTTCGTCGTTCCCGTCCGCACGATCAGCGCGGCGCCCTCCCCGAAGTACTTCGGGTTCAAGCGCGGTATCACCTGGCTCAACGCCGTCAACGACCAGGTCGCCGGGATCGGGCAGATGGTGGTCCCGGGCACCCCGCGCGATCTGGTCCTCAACGCCATCGTGCTCTGGACCACGAAGTACATCGACGCCGCCGTCGCCCAGCTCCGCGCCGAGGGACACGAGCTGCGGGACGAGGACATCGCCCGGCTCTCTCCGCTCGAGCACCGCAACCTCAACGTGCTCGGCCGCTACAGCTTCACCGCCTCCACCCCGGCCGCCGGCGCCCTGCGCCCGCTGCGCGACCCGGACGCGGCCGGGCTCGGGCTGGATGAGGACGACGAGGAGTAGAGGAGCTCTTGGCGTCTCCCGACGGGACCCGGATCGCTGGCTGGGTGGGAGCGTTTCGTTCGAGGCGGGTGCCGTCGGTGGGCGGCGGTGGAGAGGGGCAGGGTGTGGCCCTGTCGAGGCCCGTGTCGTCAGGCGGCGGAGCCGGCCGTGAGCTGGTCCATGATGTCGGCCAGGTTGTAGTGGGCCCGCTTCTCGATGATCTTCCCGTCCTTGAACGTGAACAGGTTGAACATGGAAAACCGTACGTGCGCTCCGCGTGGGGGGATGTCGTAGTAGTCGCCGCCCTGGTCTCCTTCGACCACGACGTAGGCGCCGACCTTGTCGGCTTCGGCGACGGTGTCAAGGACCGTCAGGCGGATATCGGAAAAGGCGTCGACGTGCTTCTTCTCCGCGCCGATGAACCCTGCGGCGCCGGGCCGGGGGCTGTCGATCTGGGGGTAGAAGACGAAGTCCGGGTGGAACATGCCGGCGAGCGTGTCGTAGTCGCCCTGCTGAAGGGCCTGGTAGAAGCGGTGCACGAGGCCGGCGTTGGTTCCGGTGGACATGTGATCGAGTCCTTGTCTGTCGTTCTGGCACGGCGCAGGGGACGCCGCGAGGGGTTGCTCGCAGGGGAGGGGCTCGGTGTGGGGAGCCCCGCCCCCGGCACGAGCTCTCGGTTCCTAAGTGGTGGTCCGGGCTCAGGCGCGCTGCGCCCAGTCCTGGTCCAGGCGGTCGGTCAGGCCCGCGGCGGCGAAGGCGGCCTCCAGGGCGTCGCGGCCCTCGGTGAAGTGGGCCCAGCTGTCGTGGTGGACCGGGACGACACGGCGGGCGTCAAGAATCCGGGTGGCCTCGGCGGCCTGCGCACTGTCCAGGACGATCAGGTTGCCGTCGAAGAGCATGGGGAAGCGGGGAGCGCCGGCGAACAGGAGGGCGGTGTCGATCGGGGCGAAGCGGTCGGCGATCTCCCTGACCGCGTCGAGCGAGGCGTTGTCACCGCTGACGTAGACCGTCGGCAGGCCCTCGCCCGTCAGAACGAAGCCGACGACCTGGCCGGCGAAGGGCTCAATCTCCTCACGCGCGCCGGGCCCGTGGATGGCCGGGACGCCGGTCACCGTGATGGTGCCGCCGCCCGGGCGCTCCAGTTCGACCGTCTCCCAGTCGGCCAGGCCCTTGGCCTTCGCCCCGAGGCGCTTGCCGCCGGCGGGGGTGGTGAGGGTGAGGGGGACGTCGGCGAGCAGGGCGCGGCCGGAGGTGTCGAGGTTGTCGGCGTGCTCGTCGTGGGAGAGCAGGACCACGTCGACGGGGCCGACATCGGCGGGCGTAGCGGTGGAGGGCGCGGTCTTGACCAGGGTCGGGCCGCCGGGCGCGGGGTAGTCGCCGGGGCCGTCGAAGGTCGGGTCGGTCAGGAAGCGCAGGCCGCCGTACTCGAACAGGGCGGTCGGGCCGCCGAACGTGCGGACCGGGAACTGGTTGGCGTTGAGCTGGGACATCACATCTCCATTTCTCACGAAAAAAGCAGGCGATTAACGTGACACCAGGCTAGGCAGGTGTCACGGAAAAATGCAAGCGCTACCATGAGGGGCATGGACGACACCCTGGCCACCGACGTGGCACCGACCGCTCTGCCCCCGGCCCCGGGTGCCGACCGGTACCGCTCCCTGGACTTCGCCGACACCGCCGCCACCCTGCCCGCCGGCCAGAGCTACGACCTGCTCGCCGCCCCGGAATCCGCCATGCGCTGGCTCGCCGCTCACAACCTGACCACCCCGGACGTGCAGCTGTACGAGTTCTGCGCCCAGCGGATGCGCACCCTGCGCGGACACGTCCGGGCCCTATTCGCCGCGCGCGTGGACGGCGCGCCCCCGCCCGAGGAATCCCTGCACGCGGTGAACGAGGCCCTCACGGCCGTGCCCACCGCCCCCCTCCTAGCCTGGGACGGGGCCCAGGGGCTGCGCCGCGTTCAGGCGCACCCCACCGACCAAGCCGTCAACCACGCACTGGCGACCCTCGCCGCCGACGCCGCCGACCTGCTCACCGGTCCCGACGCCGGCATCCTCGCCGCCTGCGGCTCCGCCCCCTGCGACCGGTTCCTCCTGCGCACCCACGGCCGACGCCACTGGTGCTCCACACGCTGCGGCGACCGTGTCCGTGCCGCCCGCGCCTACGCCCGGCGCAGCGGCACCTCGGGCTGACACACCACCCCCAGGCCCCTCTTGCGGACCGCCCGGTGGCCACGCGAAACACCTCTGGAGAAGGCGCTCGCCCTGGCCCACCAGTTCAAGGAAGCCGCCCCCGAGACCCCCGTCATCCTCACCGTTCACGAGCTCAAGCGCCTCGCGCGCAACGCGGCCGAGCCGATGACGCTGTCCGCCGAGCTCCAGGCCGGCGGCATCCAGCTCGAACTCCTCACCGGGCCGCTCACCGGCATCTACGACCCCAACGGCATGGGCGCCATGTTCTTCGCCGTGCTCGCCGTGGCCGGGCAGATCGAGCGCAACTACATCCGGGAGAAGACCCTCGAAGGCCAGGTCATCGCCGCGTCCAAGGGCAACCACGGTGGACGCCCGAAGGTCATCGACGACGACATGCTCACCTTCGCCGTCGCGCTCAAGGACAAGGGCATCCCCGTCCCTGAGATCGCGAAGAAGCTGACCATCAAGACCGGGAAGAACGCGGGCAAGTCCCCGTCGGTCGCCTCGCTGTACCGGGCGCTCGTGGAAGCCGAGGAAGCCGCGGCCGACGACGGTCTGCCGCTGCGGCCCAAGCCCGTGCGCATCCGCCGGCCCGAGGACCCGCTCACCCCCGAGGAAATCGACCTCCGTGAACGGCTCCAGGCCCAGCCCCACCCCAACGCAGAGCTGCGGTAGTCCGCCCACGACCTGCCCTGACCCCGTGATCACCGGCTTAGCGTTAACGGCTGTACCGCTGTGCCCCAAGGCCGACACCGTCGGCCGCCCGCACAGGCTCTCCTTGCCCTACGTGGCGCAAAACACGAGGCGGGTCTCGTTACGCGGCCGTAAGCTCGCGGACATGCAGGTCATCCAGTCGACGAAGCTCGCCAACGTCTGTTACGAGATCCGGGGCCCCGTGCTCGAGGAGGCGACGCGTCTTGAGGCGGCCGGTCACCGCATCCTCAAGCTCAACACCGGCAACCCCGCGGCCTTCGGTTTCGAGTGCCCCCCGGAGATCCTTGAGGACATCCTCCGCAACGTCGGCGACGCGCACGGCTACGGAGACGCGAAGGGGCTGCTCGCCGCCCGCCGCGCGGTGGTCATGCACAACCAGACCCTGGGCATCGAGACCGACGTCGAGCACGTCTTCATCGGCAACGGCGTCTCCGAGCTCATCGTCATGGCCATGCAGGGCCTGCTCGACGACGGCGACGAGGTCCTCGTACCGGCGCCGGACTATCCGCTGTGGACGGCGGCCGTCTCGCTCTCCGGCGGCACGGCCGTGCACTACCGCTGCGACGAGCAGGCGGACTGGATGCCGGACCTCGCCGACATCGAGCGCAAGGTGACCGACCGCACCAAGGCGATCGTGATCATCAACCCGAACAACCCGACCGGCGCCGTATACAGCGAGGAGATGCTGCGCGGCCTGACCGACATCGCCCGCCGCCACAATCTCCTGGTCTGCTCGGACGAGATCTACGACAAGATCCTCTACGACGGCGCGACCCATACCCCCACCGCCGCCATCGCCCCTGACCTGCTCACCCTCACCTTCAACGGCATGTCGAAGGCGTACCGGGTGGCCGGTTACCGCGTCGGCTGGGTGGCCGTTTCAGGGCCGAAGGCGCACGCCACCTCGTACATCGAGGGCCTGACGATCCTGGCCAACATGCGGCTGTGCGCGAACATGCCGGGCCAGCACGGCGTGGTCGCCGCGCTCAGCGGGCGGCAGACCATCAACGATCTCGTACTGCCGGGCGGCCGGCTCGTGGAGCAGCGCGACACCGCGTACGACCTGCTGACGCAGATCCCGGGCGTGAGCTGTGTGAAGCCGAAGGGGTCGCTCTACCTCTTCCCGCGGCTCGACCCGAAGGTCTTCAAGATCAAGGACGACCGGCAGATGGTCCTCGACCTGCTCCGGACCGAGAAGATCATGGTCGTCCACGGCACCGGCTTCAACTGGCCCGAGCCGGATCACTTCCGCGTCGTCACGCTGCCCACGACGACGGACCTGACCGAGGCCGTGACCAGGATCGGCAACTTCCTGGACGGCTACAGCCAGCCGTGAACCGGGCGTGAGCCGAGTGTGAGCCGATCGCGCCGACCAGAAGACGACCCGACTCAACTTTAGACAGGATCTAAGCTAGGATGGTCTTCAAGCTACCGCCAGGAGGCCATCCCATGTACGAACCGATCCGCACCAAGTCGGTCCATGCCATGGCCGACCCCGGCGACTTCCCGCACCGTTCCCGCGGGGAGGAGCTCGACATCCAGCTCGCCGGACATCTGGCCGCGCTCCTCGCCGTCACGGACGAGCTGCGCGCGCTCGCGCCCGACGCCGATCTCGACGCCGCCGCCGAGCAGCTCGCGTCCGAGGTGGCGCGGCTGCGCGGCGGGCTCGCGCCCGTCCGCTCGGCCGTCGTGACCGCGATACACGAGCCGCACCTCACCGCCCTGCACCAGCGCGCCCACGCCCTCGCGGGCCGCGCCCTCGTGGTGGCCGCCTCCCGCGCGGACACCGCGGCGGCGATCCTCGCCGCCCAGCGCATGGATGCCCACGCAGGCGCCGCCCACCTCGTCGGCGCCCTCTAGACGGCCCCGGTCCGCGGGCTCTCAGAGGCCTGCGGACCGGGTGCCACGCACCTCCTGTGGCTAGCTCACCCGCACCGTCGCCTGCGCCGACGACGCGGAGTGCAGGTCGTCGCCCTCGTAGCTCACGGCGTAGAGCGTCTTGCCCCGCTTGCTCGGCAGGTCCTTGATCCGGAACGTTCCGTCCGCCGCGACCGACGCCGACGTCAGCTCACCCGTGGTGCCGAACCTGTCGGTGCGCGTCACCTTCAGGCCGATCCCGGACGGCAGCGCACGCCCCTGCCCGGTCAGCTTGCCGGTGATCTCGACGCCGCCCGCGCGGGTCGCCTCGGCGGGCGCGGTCAGCGTGAGCGCGGTCGGTGCCTTGGCCACGTCGACGGTGACCGTGACGTCCTCGGCCGGGCGGTGCGTGACATCGCCGAGGAAGCGCAGGGTGTACGTCGCCTCGCCGAGCCGGTCCGGCACGTCGAGGACGGTGAAGCTGCCGTCCGCGGCGACTTTGGCGGGCGCCACCTCGCTCGTGCCGCCCGCGTCCTTGCGTACCGCCTCGACCTTCACCGGCTCTGCGGGCGCGGGCCCGTCCAGCTCAAGACGGCCCCGGATACCGAGCGGTTCACCGACCACCGGCGTCGCGGGCGTCGTGCCGAGCGTGCCGCTGAAGCGCGCGTCGTACTGCGCGGCGGGCGGCTGGATGACGTGCAGCCACTGCCCCCCGGCGCCGCTCGTCACCGCGAAGAGCCGCGAGCCGTCCTTGGCCCAGTCCAGGCCCTGCGGCACGACCCGCGCCCCGTCGAGCTCCCCTTCGAAGGCGAACTCCAGCGGCGTGGTGCCCTTGGCCGGGTCGGCGGGCTGGATCAGCAGATCGGGCGTGCTGCCCGAGGCCGCCGCGCCGCGCGCCACATATCTGCCGTCGCCGCTGAACGCCACGGCGGAGGCCTTCGCGCCCTCCGGGAGCGGCTGGTAGCCGACCGCGGAGTCCGTCAGGTCGGGGGCGTCGAGCAGCCGCGTGCCGTACGCCGCGTCGGCGACGGCGATGTGCTTGCCGTCGGCGCTCTGCGCGATGTCCTTCAGGTCGAGCGCGCCCTTGCCATCGGCGTCCGCGAACCGGCGCGAGGGACCTCGCACCAGGGACTCGCCGCTCGCGTCGAACGTCGTGAGGAAGGGGTCGGCGGAGGTTCCCGCCCCCGCCTGCCCCATCACGAGCCGGTCCGGCGCCCCGGGCCCGCTCTCCAGCTTCAGCCGGCCCAGGCCGCTCCAGCCGGTGCCGATGGGGTTGGGGTCGCCGACCTGTTCGAGCGACGTGATGTTGTCGGTCCGGTCGCAGTACCCGCTGAGGTACGCCGTCTCCGTGAAGTACGTCTTGCCGCCCGCCACCGCCACCTGACGGCCACAGGTGACGTCGTACCCCGTGACGGCGGCGCCGCTCTTGGTCAGCGTCTCCGTGTCGAACCTCAGGATCCGGTCGGACTGCGACACGTGCAGCGTGCCGCTGTCGGCGCTCAGCGCCATGCCGGAGACCGCCTTGTCGGTGGCGAGCGAACCCATCCGCTTGCCCTGGAAGTTGTAGACCAGGACCTCGCTCGGCCCGCTGCCGCTGCCGCCGTCGGTGATGAAGACCCGCTCGTGCGCGGAGTCGACCACCATCGCCCCGAACGAGTAGATGGGCAGCTTCGCCACCTCGTCCGACGGGGTCGCCGCGTACGCGGCGGGTGCGCCGACGCCGACGAGACCCGCCGAGCCGAGCGCCACCGCGAGGACGATCCCCGTCCCCCGTCTCAACCGCTGACTGTGCTTCAACTTGGCCCCCCACAGGCTTAGTTGGCGGCCTGCGCTGATAGGCGGGCCGCCTTGTGGGGTCATTGAAACATGTGGGGGCCATGTGAAGGCGACGTACGCAAGATGCGTATGTACGCGGATGGGGCGGGGCTGGCAGACGGATGGGCCCCGCACGCCGTTGTGCGGGGCCCATCCGGAATGCGAGGTGTGTAAGGCGTGCGAGGCCTGCGAAGCGTGCGAGGCCTGTCAGCCGAGACGCTGGACCAGCGCGCGGTACTCGTCCCACAGCTCCTTCGGCGTGTGGTCGCCGAACGTGTTGAGGTGCTCGGGGATCAGCGACGCCTCGTCGCGCCAGATGTCCTTGTCGACCGTGAGCAGGAACTCCAGTTCAGCGGGGGCCAGTTCGAGGCCGTCCGTGTCCAGGGAGTTGACCGTCGGCAGGATGCCGATGGGGGTCTCGACGCCCTCGGCCTTGCCGTCGAGGCGCTCGACGATCCACTTCAGGACGCGGCTGTTCTCGCCGAATCCGGGCCACACGAACTTGCCCGCCTCGTTCTTGCGGAACCAGTTCACGTAGTAGATCTTCGGCAGCTTGGACTGATCCTTGTCGGCGCCGACCTTGATCCAGTGGGCCATGTAGTCGCCCATGTTGTAGCCGCAGAACGGCAGCATCGCGAACGGGTCGCGGCGCAGCTCGCCGACCTTGCCCTCGGCCGCCGCGGTCTTCTCGGATGCGACGTTGGCGCCGAGGAAGACGCCGTGGTTCCAGTCGAAGGACTCCGTCACGAGCGGCACCGCGCTGGCGCGGCGGCCACCGAAGAGGATCGCCGAGATCGGCACGCCCTTGGGGTCCTCCCACTCGGGCGCGATGATCGGGCACTGCGAGGCGGGCGTGGTGAAGCGGGCGTTCGGGTGCGCGGCGGGAACGCCGGACTCCGGGGTCCAGTCGTTGCCCTTCCAGTCGGTGAGGTGGGCCGGGGTCTCCTCCGTCATCCCCTCCCACCAGACGTCGCCGTCATCCGTCAGCGCGACGTTCGTGAAGACGGAGTTGCCCCACAGCGTCTTCATGGCGTTGGCGTTGGTGTGCTCGCCGGTGCCGGGCGCGACGCCGAAGAAACCGGCCTCGGGGTTGATCGCGTAGAGCCGGCCGTCCTCACCAAACCGCATCCAGGCGATGTCGTCACCGATGGTCTCGACGGTCCAGCCGCGGGTCGTCGGCTCCAACATGGCGAGGTTGGTCTTGCCGCAGGCGGAGGGGAAGGCGGCGGCGACGTACTTCGACTCGCCCTGCGGCGGGGTCAGCTTCAGGATGAGCATGTGCTCGGCCAGCCAGCCCTCGTCGCGCGCCATGACGGAGGCGATGCGCAGGGCGTAGCACTTCTTGCCGAGCAGGGCGTTGCCGCCGTAGCCCGAGCCGTAGGACCAGATCTCGCGGTCCTCGGGGAAGTGCGAGATGTACTTGGTGGAGTTGCACGGCCACGGCACGTCCGCCTCGCCGTCCTCCAGCGGTGCGCCGAGCGTGTGGACGGCCTTCACGAAGAAGCCGTCCTCGCCGAGCTCGTCCAGGACCGCCTGGCCCATGCGGGTCATGGTGCGCATGGACACGGCGACGTACGCGGAGTCGGTGATCTCGACGCCGATGGCGGACAGCGGGGAGCCGACCGGGCCCATGCAGAAGGGCACGACGTACATGGTGCGACCGCGCATGGAGCCGCGGAAGACACCCTTCTCGCCCTGGAAGATCTCCCGCATCTCGGCAGGGTCCTTCCAGTGGTTCGTCGGGCCCGCGTCCTCTTTCTTCGCGGAGCAGATGAAGGTGCGGTCCTCGACGCGCGCGACGTCGGTCGGGTCGGAGGCCGCGTAGTACGAGTTCGGGCGCTTGATCGGGTCGAGTTTCCTGAAGGTGCCCTTGGCGACGAGCTCCTCGCACAGGCGCTCGTACTCAGCCTCGGATCCGTCACACCAGACCACGCTGTCCGGCTGTGTCAGTTCGGCGATCTCGTTCACCCAGGAGATGAGGTCCTGGTGGTTGGTGGGGATGGTGCCCAGGGACTCAGAGAGAAGGGGAGCCGCGATGTCGCGCGCCACGATTGCTCCTATATGAGGGGTTTATAGGTTTGTTGCCCCGTGGGGGCTGCGACCCGGACGCTTCACGTGTTCCCTCTGGCGCTCATCCGGTGCCGACCGCACTCATTTGATCATCCGATGCTTCTGCGCATATGTCCAGAGTGCCTCACAACTGAGCGGCGTGAGCATCGCCACTCGGCCGTCCGGGCTTCCGTACGCGAATCCGTCACTTGTACGCTCGGGTATCACCGTGAGCATCGCCACTTATGGGCTCCGGTCCCCCTCTGATTGATGCCTAACTTACGGTTGCGTAGGTACGATGCCGATATGACCGCACCCGTCCCTGACGCGATCACGAACTCCAAGGGCACCAGCCCCGATTCGCCCGCGCTCGACGCCCTGCCGACCCCGCTGAAGCCGCTGATGCGCGGCTGGCTGCATGCGGGGATGTTCCCCGCGGTGCTCATCGCGGGCATCGTGCTCACGGCGCTCACGGACTCCACCCGCGGGCGCATCGCCTGCGGGATCTACGTCCTGACGGCCTGCCTGCTCTTCGGAGTGAGCGCGATCTACCACCGTGGCACCTGGAGTCCGCGGGCGGACGGCATCCTGCGCAGACTCGACCACGCCAACATCTTCCTGATCATCGCGGGCACGTACACGCCCCTGACGATGCTGCTCCTGCCCGACTCCGAGGGGAAGTGGCTGCTCTGGGGCGTATGGGGCGCGGCGGTGGCCGGCATCCTCTTCCGCGTCTTCTGGGTCGGCGCCCCACGCTGGCTCTACACCCCCTGCTACATCGCGATGGGCTGGGCCGCGGTGTTCTACCTGCCCGACTTTCTGCGGGCGGGCGGCGTCGCCGTCCTGGTCTGCGTGATCGTGGGCGGACTGCTCTACAGCGCGGGCGGCGTGATCTACGGAATCAAGCGCCCGAACCCCTCCCCCCGCTTCTTCGGCTTCCACGAGGTCTTCCACTCGCTGACGCTGGCCGCGTTCGCGGTGCATTACGTGGGGATCTCGCTGGTGGCGTACCAGCACGGGTAGGCGTCGTACCGGCCCTAGGGGCGCTCCCCGCCGGGCCGCGGGTGAGTCGGTGGTCGCCGCGCACGACAATGAGCGCCATGACGGCCGCACGTACCTCCCCTCCCGCGCACGCCCCTCAGCCGACTCGCCCGCGGCAGACAGCGCACATGGCGCAGCTCGGGCTCCGTGAGCGCAAGAAGCTCAAGACGCGCATCGCGATCCGTGAGGCCACCTACCGGCTGATCGAGGAGCAGGGGTACGAGGCGACGACGGTCGAGCGGATCGCCGAGGCCGCGGAGGTGTCGCCGTCGACGGTCCTCCGCTACTTCCCGACCAAGGAGGACATCGTCCTCACCGACGAGTACGACCCACTGCTCGAAGAGGAGCTGCGGGCGCGCCCCGCGGACGAGCCGGTCGTGGAGTCACTGCGGCATGTGCTGCGCGGGGCGGTGGGCCTCGGTTTCACCGAGGAGCCGGAGGTGTCACGCCTCCGCACGCGCCTGATGGTCGAGGTCCCCGCGGTGCGGTCCCGGATGCTGGAGAGCATGTCGGTCACCGGCCGGATGCTGTGCCGCGTCATCGCGGAACGCACCGGTCGCGACCCCGGTGAGCTTGAGGTCAGGGTGTTCTCGATGGGCCTGATCGGCGCGCTGACGGAGACGGCGGCGTACTGGGCGGAACACGGTCACGAGGACGACCTGGGCGAGCTGGTGAACCGGACGATGGACATGCTGGCCACGGGCTTCGGCGGCGGCGCCGACGCTCCGGGGACGTGACGCCACCCGCCAGCCCGAAATCCCGGGCCGCCCCCACCCTCGTCATGCCATCCTGACCGCATGAACGGTCCGGAGATCCTCATCGGTTTCGCCCCCGAGCTGCGCGTATTCGTCCCGTACGAGCGAAGGGGCGGCCCCACCAAGGCCGTTACCGACGGCGCGTCCACGCTCGGGCACGTGGTCGAATCGCTGGGCGTTCCGCTGACGGAGGTCGGCGCGCTGGTGGTCGACGGCGGCGAGGTCCCGGCCTCCCACATCCCGACGCGGGACGAGACGGTCGAGGTCCACGCGGTCCCCCGCCCCCAATCCGTACCCGGCGCCCCACTCCGCTTCCTCCTGGACGTCCATCTCGGCACGCTGGCCCGCCGGTTGCGACTCCTCGGCGTGGACGCGGCGTACGAGAGCACGGACATCGGCGACCCGGCCCTGGCCGCACGCTCGGCCGCCGAGCGCCGGGTGCTGCTCAGCCGGGACCGGGGCTTGCTGCGGCGACGTGAGCTGTGGGCGGGGGCGTACGTCTACAGCGACGCGCCGGATGAGCAACTGCGGGATGTGCTGGGGAGGTTCGCTCCCGCCCTGGCCCCCTGGACGCGGTGCACGGCGTGCAACGGGATGCTGAAGGCGGCGACGAAGGAGGAGGTGGCGGGGCGCTTGGAGGGCGGGACGCGGGGGACGTATGACGTGTTCGCGGAGTGTGGGGAGTGCGGGAGGGTGTACTGGCGGGGGGCGCACCACGACCGCTTGGAGGGAATCGTGGCGGGGGCGGTACGGGAATTCTCCCCGACGCCGCCCCTTTAACTTCCAGCCCGGCGTGGGGGTCCCCCCTGCGCCGCAGCGCTTGAGGTCATCTCGTCGGGGGTCGGTCGCGGAGCCCCCGGTCATGAAAGCCCCGTTCGGAAGATCCGAACGGGGCTGTCTGCGCTACCCGTTGCCTGCCTTAGCGGGTGCCGATCACGTCATCCGGGGTCGGTCCCGCCCCGAGCTTCACGGCGTGCTCAGGGCATGCGTAGAGAGTGGTTCCCGGGCCGCTGTTGCTCTGTATGTAGCGGACGGGGATCGGGGCGCGCGTGAGGGTCTTGCACTCGACGCAGAGCGCGTCGTGGCCCGCAAGGACGACCGGGAACAGTTCTTCGGCAGTCATGCCGACACCCCCGCAACAGCGAACGCGGACCGGGGAAACGGGGCCCCCTCGTATGTGTACGGGTAGTCCACGCCGAGCGCCGCGAGAGCTGCCGCGCGTCGCCGTTCATGGATCAGGCGGGGTTCCATCGCGGTTTCGGCTTGCTGCCGGAAGATCGCGGCGGCTTCCTCCTTGGTCGGCCCGGTGAACGGACGGGACCATGGGTTGACCGGGGCGGGGGCCGCGGCGGGCCTCTCGGCGAAGAATGCGGCGCTGTGGCGTCCCGGTCGGCGGGGAGCGAGGACCGAAAGGGTCCATGCGAGGGCTCGGGCGATACGATCACGCATAGTCGTTCAGCTCCTGTAAAGCTGTTCGGCGGAGCCCCGGCGGACCGGTCCTAAGCGGTCTGTCGGGGCGTTTTCATGCCTGACGTTAGAGCAACCGGTATAGCCCCGTCTAGGGCGGTCCAGTCCGGTACAGCAATGACCGGTTGTCTACGCTTCACGTCATGGCAGCGCTCGAAATTGATCACCAGGCACCGGAGCCCCCGTACCGGCAGATCGCTGCCGATCTGACGGGCCAGATCGAGCGGGGAGAACTCGCCGCCGATCGGCCCATCCCCTCGGAGAAAGCACTCACGGACCGATACGGTGTCGCTCGGAACACGGTCCGGTCAGCGATCTCCGTGCTCAGGGAAAACGGGCTCGTCTACACCGTGCCGAACCGGGGGACCTACGTGCGCGACCGCAGCGCTTCCGGCGACGAATAGCCCCGCCCGCACGCCGCGAGGGCAGCGCACGGACGAGGCCACAGCCCGCCGAAGCCGCGCCGGCGAGCGCCCCGTCCCTGCCACGCCGCGCGGCCACGAAAGTACGGGGGTCTTGATCAGCCGAGTGAGTCGGCGGGAGGTGAGGGTGCCGCACCGTCCCCTGCGAGCGGCAGCGCCTCGCACAGCTTCACCGCAGAGCCCATGCGCAACGCGCCGAGTTCGACGTAAGCGCGCCCCGATCCCGTCACCACGCCCCGAACTCGCGCCGCCTCCCCCTCGGGCACACCCGCACGCATGAGAGCAAACCGCAACAACGCGGCCACGTGATCAGCTTCCGCACGCGCGCTCTTGTACTGATCCATGGGGATCATGCCCGCCCCCTCACCGCTCCATCTTGCGAACGCACGCCACATGCCGGTAGGCGACCACGGGCGGCCCCGACTTCCGTTCCAGCGAGCCCCGCCGCACCGGCTCCAGGGGTTTGATCGGCTTCATGCACGTAGGGCATGTCTCGCCCGCCGGGGCGAAGGTCCCGTACTCGTCTCTGGTCGCATCCGTGTCGGTCGCACTTGTCGTCATTTGCCGTCCCCTCGGTGCCGTCGCGGTACTGGCGACGCTAGGAGCTGGCTCACCTGTTACTCCACAAACTTGCATGCACTTGCACACTAATTCACCTAAGAGATGGGGGAGTTGACGCGATCTCCACTGTTCAGCGAAGCTCGTGCAAGCTCGAGCAACTGCCTAGTCCAGGGAGCCAGCCATGACCGTAGAGTTCGTTGGCATCGACCCCGACACCGACCGGGATCACTGCCCCACCGTGTGGGCGGACGCGGAAGCTCAGGAGATCTTGTTGCAGGGATGGAAGCCGAACGCGGAGACTCAGGCGCACTGCGAGGGCAGCAGCCCCGCTAATGGCTCGGTTCCCGACAGCGAAGCCATCGTCAGGATTCCGGCTCGGATGATTCCGTTGATCAGGGAGGCATGTGATGCCGTTGAACGTGCCCAACTTCGCTGAGTTGCTCGGCCGTTGCGAACGTTCCGCTGTCCATTTGGAGCTGCGTGACTCGTACGCCCCCACGGAGCGGTTCGAGGCGTGGCGGCGAGGGGCGCAGATCGACTGGGAGGACCGCGCGTCATGGTGGCATTCCTACGACCAGTTGATCAGCAACGCCGTGGCTCGGGGCGTGGTGATCCGCCGGGCACGAGTTGTCTCAGAGCCCGTATCCGAGTACATCCGGTGGGAGCACTACGTCACACACGCCAACGTCACCGCAGGCGAGGAGGTCCGGTGGCTGCCACGGCGACGTGCCACAGACATCCCACTGCCAGGGAATGACTTCTGGTTGTTCGACGGGGCGCTGCTTCGCGTGCACCACTTCTCGGGTGACGGTGTGGTCGTGGAAGACGAGATCACCAGCGTGCCGAAGACAGTGAAACTGTGCTCTGTTGCCTTTGAAGCGGTGTGGGAGCGAGCAGTCCCACACCACCTGTACGAGATCTGACCGAGGCCGGCTCCAATGTCCCTCCACCCTTCTTCGAGTGTGCAGAAAGCCCGCGAGGACCTCGCCGGCAGCCTGCGCGAGATCCGGAAAGATGCGGGGATCAGTGGGCGGGAGTTGGCTCTCAGGTGCAGTTGGTCGGAGTCGAAATCATCCCGGATCGAGAACGCCAAGACGCCTCCCTCCGATGCGGACATCAGGGCATGGTGCCGCGCCTGCGACGCCGACGAGCAAGCGCCTGACCTCATCGCATCCAACAGGCAGTCCGCTGACGCTCATGTCCAGTGGAAACGGCTCCAGCAGAGCGGCCTCCGGCACCTTCAAGAGTCCACGGAGAGCCTGTACCAGCGGACCCGAATGTTTCGGGTCTACGTCTCGGACGTGATCCCCGGGTTCCTCCAGACCCCCGGGTATGCCGCCGCCCTCCTGTCATCCATCGCGGACTTCCGCGGGACCCCAGATGATGTGAGTGATGCCGTGACGGCTCGAATAAGGCGCAACTCGGTGTTGAACAACGGGGCGCACCGCTTCTCGTTCGTTCTGGAGGAGTCGGTCTTGCGGTACCGGCTGTGCAGCAAGGAGACCATGGCAGGGCAGCTTGGCCACTTGCTCGGAGTGATGGATCTACAGAACGTTGCTGTCGGTATCGTCCCGCTCTCGGCGCAGCGGGCCGTATGGCCAATGCCAACTTTCACCATCTTCGACGGCACCAGGGTGCACGCGGACACACTGGATGCGGCTTCCACCCTCACCCAGCCCACTCAGGTCGAGTTGTACGCCCGAGCCTTCGAACGACTTTCTCAGGAAGCCGCGCGCGGGGCTGCCGCACGTTCTCTTGTGACGGGGGCATTGGCGTCCCTGGACCGAACAGCGCCGTGACGCATCCGGGGACATCTCGCTACGGCGCCTTATCCCACACTCGAACGTCCACGGTCACGGTGCCGTCTGTTGTATCCAATTTCCTGACCGTAACAATTGCCGCACGGCTAGCTGTGGTTGTTACGCAAAAGCTGCCCCCAACTGGGACACTGATGCTCGCCTTGGACTGCGTTTGGACCAGGAAAATGCAGTCGGCGGCATTCATCTCATCCCCTTGGTGGACGAGCGCCATCGATCCAGAAGAGAATACCGCATCCCTTCCTTCAGTTATACTTTCGAAAAGCGCGTCGGTTTGATCCCCCTCCTTCCTGGGAGGGGTCAGGTCCAGATCGTAGTCGTTGTCCGGTTCATATAAAAGCGATCCGGACCAGCGCTCGCCGATTGAGGCGGAGGCACTCGGCTGCTCGTCGGAAGATTCATTTGGTTCTGGCGCCTCACGAGTGGCAGTAGCGGTCACTGTGGTTGTAGCCGTTACTGTTTCAGGCGTGGCCGCAGGTGAATGAACACCAGCTGCCGGCAGACCGATGAATCCCACCAGGAACGTCAGAGCTGACACCGCGGCGGCGACGACAGAGGCTAAGGCGTTCCAGTGCTCTGGGGTTTTTGGTGGCCGTGGTGGGCGTGGGGGGCCGCCGGTTGTCGGGGCAGGATTGTTCATGCATACCTCCTGGGCGGACCTATTCCCATATGGTCCCACTCAAGCGTGTCGACGCACCCGTTCCGGAAATGCTTACACTTAGGAACGCCTTGGGTATGGCTAAATGCCGTCAGGCAGCAATTTCGGGACGCCCATCAAGCTGCGGACGATCGAACAGGCCAACCTTGGACGCACTCATGTCAAAATCAACGGCTTCGCTGACCTGGTCGCTTTCGCTAGTTTCTGAATCGCTGTCGGCCGGTCTTGGCGCCTCGCTTCCACGCCAGTGTGGAACATCGGGAAGGGGCGGGATCGGGGAAGCCCCGCAGGGCCAGCCCGAGCCCCGCCCTCACCCCCTCACCCCCTCACCCCCTCACCCCGAAAGCTTCGCCGCCAGCTCCCCCGCGTCAGTGGTAGGCGCGTCGCACACGAACCGTCGGCAGACATAAGCCGCCGGAAGCCCGCCGACCAGCCCCCTCCCCGTGAGCAGCGGAAGTTCGCCGCCCGTAGGGCCGACAGCGACGACCGCCCCGGGTGCCGTACCCAGCAGCGCGACCCGGTGCAGCTCGCCGCCCACCTCACCGATGACCGCGACCTCCCGCGGCCCGTCCAGCGCCGCCTCCGCCACCGCGAGCCCGTGCCCGATGAACCGCGGCGCCCGGGGCCCGAGGCCCTTCACCACGCCAAGCGCCCGCTCGGCGGCCCGCCGGTGGGGCTCCGCCCCGGTCTGCGCGGCGTACGAGAGAAGTGCGCCCGCGGCTGCCGTCCACCCGGACGGCACCGCGTTGTCCGTGGGGTCCTGCGGGCGGCGGATCAACTGCTCGGCGTCCGCCGCCGTGTCGTACAGAGAACCCGATTCCTCGTCCACGAACTGTCCGAGCACGTGGTCGAGGAGGAACCCGGCGAACTCCAGCCACACGCCCTCCCCCGTCACGGAGGCCAGCGCGAGGAATCCCTCCGCGACATCGGCGTAGTCCTCAAGGACACCGGCGTTCGCGCCCACCTGGCCGTCCTTGGATGTCCGCGCGAGCCGCGCACGCTCGTCCATGTGCACCCGTACAAGGAGATCCGCGGCGTCCACCGCCGCCGCCACCAGATCCGGTCGCTCGAAGTACGCGCCCACCTCCGCGAGCGCGGCGACAGCAAGGCCGTTCCAGGCGGCGACCACCTTGTCGTCACGGCCGGGGGCGGGGCGCTCCGCGCGCGCCGCGAGCAGTCGCTCCCGGATGGAGGCCAGTCGCGCGGCATCCACCATGCCGTCGTCCTGCGGGAGTTGGAGGACCGAGGCACCCTCCTCGAAGGTCCCCTCCGCCGTCACCCCGAAGTGCGCGGCGGCGACCTCCGCGTCCGCGTCGCCCAGCACCTCGCGCAACTGCTCCGGTGTCCATACGTAGTACGCGCCCTCGACATGCTTGCCGGCGGCGGCGTCCTCGCTGTCCGCGTCGAGCGCGGAGGCGAACCCGCCCTCGTTCGTGCGCAGTTCACGCACCATGAAGTCGGCGGTCTCCAGCGCCACACGCCGCGCGAGCTCCGAACCCGTGGCCCGCCACAGGTGGGCGTAGACGCGGCAGAGCAGCGCGTTGTCGTACAGCATCTTCTCGAAGTGGGGCACGATCCACTCGCGGTCCACGGAGTAGCGGGCGAACCCGCCGCCCAACTGGTCGTAGATCCCGCCGCGCGCCATCCGCTCGCAGGTGTCGGCCGCCATCTGCAGCGCGCCCTGCGCGCCCGTGCGGGCGTAGTGCCGCAGCAAGAACTCCACAGCCATGGACGGCGGGAACTTGGGCGCGCCCCCGAAGCCGCCCCTCGCCTCGTCGTAGTCCCGCGTCAGGCCGAGCAGCGCCTGGGCCAGTTCGTTCTCGCCGGGCAGTTCGCCCGCGCCGAACGCCAGCTGCCGGTCGGCGAGGTCCTTGACGATCTTCCCGGCGACCTCGGCGACCTCGTCACGCCGGTCCTGCCAGGCCCGGTGGACACCGTCGGCCACCTGCTGGAAGGAGGGCATGCCGTGGCGCGGCTCGGGCGGGAAATACGTACCGAAGTAGAAGGGCTCGGCGTCGGGCGTCAGGAAAACCGTCATGGGCCAGCCGCCCTGCCCGGTCGCGGCCTGCACCGCCTCCATGTAGACGGCGTCGATGTCGGGCCGCTCCTCGCGGTCGACCTTGATGTTGACGAAGTGCTCGTTCAGATAGGCGGCGGTCCGCTCGTCCTCGAAGGACTCGTGCGCCATGACGTGACACCAGTGGCACGCCGAGTAGCCGACTGACAGCAGCACGGGGACGTCGCGCCGCCGCGCTTCCTCGAAAGCCCCCGGTTCCCAGGGCCACCAGTCGACCGGATTGTCAGCGTGCTGAAGCAGATACGGCGAGGTCACGCCAGCTAGCCGGTTCATGCGCCCCAGCGTCTCACAGTGCCCATTCCTGTCGGCGAAGCCCGCGCGGCTCCCACCCGCTTCGGCCGAGCTGCACTGGTGCGCCATCACGTGGGGGACGACAAATCGGCGCCCCGGCATCCCAGAACAGTAGGCTGAGCCCAGCAGCGCTGGAACTGTTAAGGCTCCTCGAAGGAGGCACATCATGACCGCCGAGATGGTGGCGCCCGCGTGGATGCACACCCAGATCAGCGCGGAGCAGTACGACTCCTGGTCCGAGGAGCAGTGCGCCGGCATTGAGATCGTGGACGGGATGGTCGTCGTGAGCCCGAGCGCGTCCAAGCGGCACAACCGGCTGGCCCGAATCCTGGCCAATGCCCTGGACGCCGCCGCAGGCCCGGACTGGAACGCCGACACGGACTTTGACGTCCGTCTGCAGGACGTTCCGCTCACCAACCGCCGTCCGGACGTCGTCGTCTACCGGGCGGAGACCATCGACCTCACGCCCACCCGCCCCGAACACGTACTCCTGGTCGTCGAGGTCGTGTCGCCTGGTTCGGAGACCACCGACCGGATCGTGAAGGTGGACCAGTACGCCAAGGCCGGCATCCCCTTCTACTGGCGTATCGAACAGGCCGCCACCGGTGTCCCCATCATCTACACCTACGTCCTCGACCCCGCCACCAAGGCCTACAGGGACGGCGAGATGTTCACCGGCGTGATCAAGGCCGCGGCGCCCTTCTCCGTCACCGTCGACCTGGGAACCATCTGACGGCGCTGGGACCCGGCAGCCTGGGACCGGGACGCGAACAGCCCAGCGGGTCAGACACTTTGCTCGGCCGGCCGACGCCACCACTCCGTGGATTTGAAGCACCCCATGAGCCAGTGCGCTTCCGCACTGTTCAAAATGACATTGCCGATCATCGGGATGGGATCGAAGCGGAGCATCCGCTCCTGAACACGCACCGGATCCCAGTCGAGATCATGATGAAGCAGGACTGCGAACGGCTCCCCACGCTGCTGCCAGAAGATCATGGGCTCGCCGTACTCGTTCTCGAAGGGTTTGACGATGTCGTTCGGGGCGAACACAACGTCCGCCATGTCCGCCCACCGGCCCACCCCTTGACGCTCCCAAACCAGAGAGTTCCGGATGCTCTGCACGAAAGTCCCGATGGACGCGTCGTCCAGCACCGACTCCCGTGAGACAACAACAGACTTCAACGTCTTGCGCAGCGCTTCGGCTCGGCGGAGCTGACGGGTCGCATTGGCCCACAAGAGGCCGCCTCGTTCAGGATCATGGACTACACAGAACACCGGAAGGCTGCCATCGCGCCAATTGCTCCCGTGATCCCCGACTCGGACACGATGGCCCCTCCTGGTACGCGTCGAGACCCCGCCCTTGACCTGCACAGCCATGGAGTCCGCAGTTCGCCGGCCGTCCTGCACGAAGGTGACGTGCAGGTCCTCGCCATGGTCGTTACCGCCGTCGACCTCCTGCACGATGTGCCGATGCTTCTCCAGGAGTGCACGCACCTCATTCACGGCCATACGTCCAACACGCCGACTCTCGGGCACCTTCGGCATTCCGCCCCCTCTTGATCTACGGGGCCAAGTAGCACCGCCGCCCCCACACCCTCCACCTCATCTAACGCCTCAGCCGACCAGAACCACCAGTCAACGGGGTTCTCCGCGTGCGGCAGGGAATGATCCCGCGCGCTTCCACGTGATCCGCCGACTCCCTCGCATCAGAGCGCCGTACGCAGGACACTTGGCACCGGCAGGCGACACATGCTCTCTGAGGGGGACCCATATGCGGGACAGCCATCGGGCCGAAGCCGAGCGGCTGTTGGTGCGGGCGGTGGAGGAAGAGGTGCGGCGCGCCGGTGGGCGGGTCGACGGTGGGGTGTTGCTCTCGCGGGCCCGGGGTGCGCTGGACGCCATGGGGCAGACCGCCGACGAGGAGTACGCCGCGTATACGCGGGCCGTCGACGAATCGGTGGCCGGGCAGCTCTCCTTCGGGCAGCGGTATGCCAAGGAGGGGGCCGGAACTCCCCTGCTGGTGGCCGCCGTTGCGGCCGTGGGCGCGTGTCTCGCCGACCTCGCGCTCGGGACCGGGGCCTCGACCGCCATGGGTGCGGGCGCCGCCGTCGCCGTCGTCGGCGCCGCCACCACCGTCCTGAAGGTCACCGCCTCCCACGTGCCCGCGGCCAGCCGCCGCGCCGGTGCCCTCAGCCAGCCGGGCGGGCCCGAGCAGCTGCGGCTGCAGTGGCTGACGGCCCTTGAGGTGCGAGGCATCCGGCCCTTCCTCGACCAGCAGCGGGTCCTACAGGCATCATCCGGCCAGCAGAAGGGGGCGCCCCGGCTGCGGGGCACGGACAAGAGCGCGGCGGCCCGCAGGCGCACCGTCCTGGAGCAGTCCTTCGGCCAACTGCCGGAAGCGGAGGGGCCGTTCGCAGGGCGGCGCCCCGAGCTCGCCCGCGTCGCCCAGTGGGTGCACGCCGCGCGGGCGAGCACCGAGACCCGGCCCACCGTGGTCGTGCTGCACGGAGCGCCCGGCTCCGGGCGCTCCTCGCTCGCCGTGCGTGCCGCGCACGATCTGCGGGACCAGTTCCGCGGCGCCTGCGTCGTGGACCTGCGGGGCGACAGCTCCCAGCCGCTGTCCACGCGGGACGCGCTCCTGCATCTGCTGAATCGATTGGGCGCCCCGCGCGAGCAGTTGCTGTTCCGGGAGCGTTCCTCACCGGAGCAGCAGGTGAAGCGGCTCAGCGAGCTCTACCACCAGTATCTGACCGGCCTCGCCGTCACCGTCGTACTCGATGACGCGAGCGACCCGGAGCAGGTGCGCACCCTGGTGCCCGAGCGCTCCGACAGCCTCGTCCTCGTCACCGCCCGTGGGCCACTCGAACTCCCCGCCGACCTCCCCGCCTGGGTGCACCAGCTGCCCGTGGAGCCGCTGGACGCGGCGGGCGCGGAGGAGGTGCTGCGGGGCTCGGCGCAGGACGCCTCCGGGCCCTACGACGCCGAATCCACCGACGCGGTGCGGGAGTTGTGCGGCGGGCTGCCGCTCGCCCTGCGCGTCGCCGGTTCCTCGCTCGGGGCGCGTACGCCGAGTCAGCTGGCCACCGACCTCGCCGCGTACGGCCCCTCCGAGAAGACCTCGCCCGTCGAGCGCGTCCTGTGGCTTCGCTACACCGACCAGCCCGAGCCCGCGCGCCGCCTCCTGCGCAGACTCGCCCTCGCCGGGCGCGCCTCCCTGGGCGCCGCTGCCGCCGCCGCCCTGCTCGGCGCCGACGGGAACGAGGCGGCACGCCAGCTGACCGCGCTCTCCCGCGCGGGCCTCGTCGACCACGTGCGCGGCAGCCGCTACCGCCTGCACGATCTCGTACGGGCCTTCGCGCTGGCCCGGCTCATCGACGAGGAGGAGCCCGGGGAGCGCACGGCCGCGCAGGAGCGGCTGATCGTCAGCTACAGCGAACTCGCCGGTTCGGTGATCCGCCTGGTCGACGGCAAGATGTCGACGCGGGCAGGCCAGTTCGACGGGCACGGTTTCTCCTCGCTGGACGCCGCCCTGCGGTGGCTGGACGACGAGTCGAGCTTCATCACGGCGGCCCTGCGGCACGCGGAGGGCGTGAACCAGGAGGCGGTGCTCAACCTCCTGGGCGCACTGTGCGACTACTGCCTGCTGCGCGGCGACCTCTACCGCCTGGGCGAGATCAGCGAGCTGACGCAGGCCGTCGACCAGGGGCTCCTCACACGAAGCGTGCGGTGGCGCACGGGCATCGCGTCCCGGCAGCTCGGCGAGCTCGACCAGGCGCGCACGACCCTGTCGTCGGTGGTGGACCTGTACTTCGAGGCCCAGCAGGACGCGGGCGCCGCCCTCGCCCTGTGCTCCCTCGGGATCACGCTGCACCACCAGGGCAATCTGACGGAGGCGGCGGCCCGGCTGCGCGAGGCGCTCGATCTGCAGGCCTCCGACGAGCTGGCCGGCGACCGCGCCTGGACGATGCACGCCCTCGCGGCGGTCGAGCGGGACCGCGCCCACCTCGCCGACGCGCTCCAGCTCCTACAGGCCTCGCTCGCCCTGCACCGCGAGAACGACTCCCTGCACGGCGAGGCGTGGGCGCACTTCCAGCTCGGTCAGCTGTGCCTGCGCATGGGCGACGTACCGCGCGCGGAGGAGGAGCTGCGCGCGGCCCTGGACCGCTACGGTCGTACGCGCGACGGCCGCGGCGAGGCGTGGGCGCTGACGCAGCTGGCGCGGGCCCGTCTGGTGGACGGCGACGCGTCGGCCGCCGCCGACGGGCTGCGGCAGGCGGTGTCCCGGCACCGCGACAACGAGGACGCGCGCGGCGAGGCGTGGAGCGTCTACTACCTGGGGCAGGCCCTGGAGGAGACGGGCAGCCTCGACCAGGCGGTGCGCGAGCTGGAGCGCTCACGGACGATGTTCTCGCGGATGCGGGACGTGTACGGCCTGGCCTGCGCGCGGCACCACTCGGCGCGGGTCACCCGCGACCAGCGCGCCGCCCAGACGGGCTCGCTGCGCAACTCCGGCTTCGCCCGCCAGCTCCTGGTGGACGCCCGCGCCGACTTCCAGCGCATCGGGGTCGCGCACGGCGAGGCGTGGACCTGCCTGGAGCTCGCGGTCGTGGACGCGGGGAACACCCGCGCCCAGCAGGCGCTCGCCCTGTGCGACGAGGCGGTGGCGCTGTTCGCCTCGTACGGCGACCGCCGGGGCGAGGACTGGGCCCGTTTCCTGCGCTGCACCCTGCTGCCCTACGCCTCACCCGGCGGCTTCGAGATCGGCACCGCCGTCGCCCAGGAGGAGCTCAGCCAGCTGGCCCGCGCCGGTCACCCGACGCGCGACGGCAAGCTGGACGACTACATGGAGGCGTACGGCCTCCTCCTGGAGCGCGGCGCCGACCTGGAGGCCGGCTGGCAGGCCTGGCGCCTCGGGATGGTCCCGAGCCGCCATGCGCGGGAGGTCATGGGCGTCCCCGTCCACGCCAGTCACTGACCGGCGGGGGCCTGCGGGGCTGGCGGGGAGCGGCGGAGAGCGGCGGGGCGCTCAGCCTGCCTTCGCCTCTGAGGACTTCGCGGACTCTGCGGACTTCGCGGACTTCGCGGCCTTCGCGTCCGGTGACTCCTCGGAGTCACCGGAGTCATCGGAGTCCTTGAAGTCGACCTTCCGCATGTGCTTGTTCATCGACTTCATCAGCCCCCACACGGCGAGAGCCATCACCGCGAAGACGATGAAGCCGAGAACACCCGGAGTCACCTTGTCATCGTCGACCTCTTTGGCGAGAGGGACGAGATGCGTCATTGCCAGATGTGCGTTCACGCTAGGCATTGTCGCGGATGCCCGCAAAGAGGTCGTCCTCGGGGAGGGATGTATCGACGAGCGACTTCGCGAGCTCGTACTCCTCCGTGGGCCAGACCTCCTTCTGGAGCTCCATCGGCACCCGGAACCAGCCGCCCTCGGGGTCGATCTGCGTGGCGTGGGCGATCAGCGCCCGGTCGCGGACCTCGTAGAAGTCGGCGCACGGAACATGCGTGGTCAGCGTGCGCTCGACCCGCTCGAACTCATCCCACCGCTTGAGCCAGTCCCCGTACGGCGATTCCAGGCCCTTGTCGAGCATCGCCTGGTGCAGCGCCTCGGTGCGCGGCCGGTTGAAGCCCTGGTTGTAGTAGAGCTTCTGCGGCTGGAAGGCCGGGCCGAACTCGCTCTCCGGGTACTTCTCGCGGTCCGCCGCACCTTCGAAGGCCACCATCGAGATCTTGTGGGTCATGATGTGGTCGGGGTGCGGATAGCCGCCGTTCTCGTCGTAGGTCGTGATGACCTGCGGACGGAAGGAGCGGATCTGCCGGACCAGCTCACCGGCCGCCTTGTCGACGTCCTCCAAGGCGAAGCAGCCCTCGGGAAGCGGCGGCAGCGGGTCGCCCTCGGGCAGACCGGAGTCGACGAAACCGAGCCAGTCCTGCTTGACGCCGAGGATCTCGCGGGCCTCGTCCATCTCCTTCCTGCGCACCTCGTGGATGTTCTCCTGGATGTAGGTGTCCCCCTGGAGCTTGGGGTTGAGGATGTCGCCGCGCTCCCCACCCGTGCAGGTCACGACATGCACGTCCACCCCCTCGGACACGTACTTGGCCATGGTGGCCGCGCCCTTCGACGACTCATCGTCGGGGTGGGCGTGAACGGCCATCAGTCGCAGCTGCTCAGTCAAGACTCGTTCCTCAGTCATCCGGCGCCCTGGTCAATTCATCGCAATGGGCGGCTTCTATAGTGACGGAACCGGGGGGCGGAAAATTCCGGCATCCCTGTTTCCTGGAGGACGATCATGACGGCCGTCAGCGAGAAGGTCCCCGAGGGCCGATACGGCCGCTCGCGCTCGGCCGACGAGCAGGCGGACCGGAAGCTCAAGATCTTGGGCGGAATTCTCGGTGCGACCCTCCTCGTGATCGTCGGTTGGTTCGGCTACGACTACGTCGCCGGTTCCAAGGTCAGCGGCGAAGTGATCAAGTTCGATGTCGTCTCGGACAGCGCGGTCGAGGTGCACCTTGAGGTGCGCAAGGACGCGGACGCCAAGGGCTACTGCACCCTGCGCTCGCAGGCCGAGGACGGCGAAGAGGTCGGCCGCGCGGACTTCCGCTTCGACCAGGACTCGGGCCGGATCGACAAGGTCGTCACGCTCCGTACCAAGGCGCGCGGGACGAGCGCCGAGCTGCTCGGCTGCCACTCGGACTGACCGCTGACTGACCGCTGACCGACCCCTCGCGTCACGCTGACCAGCCGACGCCCCGTGTGCACCGGCCCTCACCTGCGTTGACGTATTTCTGATGGCTTATGTCCTCCCCCTCGGGCGCCTGAATTGTTAGGCTCGTGGTTTCGCCCACCCGTGAGGGAACATCCTTCTGGGTAGGGCGATGCTTTGTATTCCCAGTACCTACGAGGAGCACCTGTGACCCAGACCAGCGAGAACGTCACCTGGCTGACCCAGGAGGCGTACAACCAGCTCAAGGCCGAGCTGGAGTACCTGTCTGGTCCTGCGCGCACCGAGATCGCTACGAAGATCGCGGCGGCACGTGAGGAGGGCGACCTGCGCGAGAACGGCGGGTACCACGCGGCCAAGGAGGAGCAGGGCAAGCAGGAGCTCCGCGTCCGCCAGCTGACCCAGCTCCTTGAGCATGCCAAGGTCGGTGAGGCGCCGGCCGCGGACGGCGCGGTGGCGCCCGGCATGGTCGTGACGATCGCCTTTGACGGTGACGAGGACGACACCCTGGACTTCCTGCTCGCCTCGCGCGAGTACGCGAGCTCCGACATCGAGACGTATTCGCCGCAGTCCCCGCTCGGCAGCGGCGTGAACGGCAAGAAGATCGGCGAGGACGCGCAGTACGAACTGCCGAACGGCAAGCTCGCCTCGGTGAAGATCCTTGAGGCGAAGCCGTACCAGGCCTGAGGCCTCTTCGGTTGCTGCGGAAGGCTCCTGGCGCTTGAAGCGCCGGGGGCCTTTCGCGTACGCGGGTGGTGGTGACGGGTGGTGTTAATGGGGCGGGTGGTGGTGGTGCCGACGGTCAGGCCGTCGCCGAGCGGTACTTGCGGACCGACAGGGTGCGGAAGACCACGATGATCAGGATCGAGTAGATCACCGAGGCCCAGACCGGATGCTGCATGGGCCAGGCCGTGGACGTGGAGACACCTGGATTGCCGAAGAGCTCCCGGCAGGCCTGGACGGTCGCGCTGAAGGGGTTCCAGTCGGCGACATGCCGCAGCCAGGGCGTCAGCTTGCCGGAGTCCACGAACGCGTTCGAGATGAACGTGACCGGGAAGAGCCAGATCAGGCCGCCGGACGTCGCCGCCTCCGGGGTGCGGACCGAGAGGCCGATGAGCGCACCGACCCAGGTGAAGGCATAGCCGAGCAGGAGCAGCAGGCCGAAGGCACCGAGCGCCTTGCCGATCCCCTCGTGGATGCGCCAGCCGACCAGGAGCGCCACTATCGCGAGGACGAGCAGCGTCAGGGCCGTCTGCACGAGGTCCGCGATGGTGCGGCCGGTAAGGACCGCGCCGCGCGCCATGGGCAGCGAGCGGAAGCGGTCGATGAGGCCCTTGTGCATGTCGTCGGCGATACCGGCTCCGGCGCCCGCGGTGGCGAACGTGACGGTCTGCGCGAAGATGCCCGCCATCAGGAAGTTGCGGTAGACCGATGGGTCGGTGGTGGACCCGATCTGCATCGATCCGCCGAATACGTAGCTGAACATCACCACGAACATGATCGGCTGGATCAGGCCGAAGATGATCATCTCCGGTATCCGGGACATCCGGATGAGGTTGCGTTTGGCGACGACCAGGGAGTCCCTGACGGACTGGCCGATGCCGCCCGCGGGTCTGGGACCCGCGGTGGGTTTGGTCACGATGCCGGTCGCGCTGCTCACTTGTCGGCCTCCGTCTTGAGCTCGGGCTTCGAGTCCTTCTGACCGTCTGCCGGGCCGTCCGCCTGGCCGTTGGTCTCCTCGACCTCGGCCACGTGGCCGGTCAGCGAGATGAACACGTCGTCGAGGGTCGGGCGGCGAAGACCGATGTCGTCGATCTCGACGCCGCGGGTGTCCAGGTCACGGATGACCTCGGCGAGCAGCTTGGCGCCGCCGGAGACCGGGACCGTGAGCTTGCGGGTGTGGTTCTCGACGGCGACCTCGCCCTTGCCGAGGCCGCGCAGCACCTCGGCGGCCGTGGTGATGTCCTCGCGCTCGTGCACCACGACCTCGACGCGCTCGCCGCCCGTACGCGCCTTGAGCTGGTCGGAGGTGCCGCGGGCGATGACCCGGCCGTGGTCGACGACGCAGATGTCATGCGCCAGGTGGTCGGCCTCTTCGAGGTACTGGGTGGTGAGCAGCAGGGTCGTGCCGCCCGCGACGAGCTCCTGGATGACCTCCCAGAGCTGCTGCCTGTTGCGCGGGTCGAGGCCCGTGGTCGGCTCGTCCATGAACATCACCGGGGGCGACACGACGAGCGCCGCCGCGAGGTCGAGACGGCGCCGCATGCCTCCCGAATACGTCTTGGAGGGGCGGTCCGCCGCATCGGCGAGGTTGAACCGGTCGAGCAGCTCGGCCGCCCTGACCTTCGCCTCTTTGGCCCTCATCTGGTAGAGCTGGCCCACCATCTGGAGGTTCTCGCGGCCGGTCAGATACTCGTCGACGGCGGCGAACTGGCCGGAGAGACCGATCGAGCGCCGCACTTCGTTCGGATGTTTCTGTACGTCGATGCCCGCGACGAACGCCTTGCCGCGGTCCGGCGTCAGAAGCGTCGTCAGGCAGCGCACCGCCGTGGTCTTGCCCGCTCCGTTCGGCCCGAGGAGGCCGAGCACGGTGCCTTCCGGGACATCCAGATCGACGCCGTCCAGAGCCCTTACGTCGCCGAAGGTCTTCACCAGGCCTTCGGCATAGATGGCGCCTGGCATGTGAGTCCCCCAGTGGTTTGGGTGAGTTCCTACGGAAAAGCTTAGATTTGCCGGGTTCCGAGCGCCCGGTGACCAGTGACGTGACGATCAGTGACGCGAACCAATGACGCGACCAGTGATGTGAGACACACCATAACGCGATACATCGCGTCTCCTCAAGGGGATCGGCGAAGCCTGTGGAAAACGCAAAATAGCGGGGGAACTGCCGTGCGCGCACGGCAATTTCGCTGCCGTCACCCCGCGCGCGCCACCCGTCAGTCGATGACGGTGTAGCCCGCCTCGCGGAGCGCGGCGCCGACCTCGGCGCAGTGCACAGGGCCCTTGGTCTCCAGCTGCAACTCCACCTCCACCTCCGTGAGTCCGAGGCGCGGATCGGTCCGCACGTGGCTCACGTCAAGGACGTTGGCGTCCACCACTGACAACACCCCGAGGAGCGTGGCCAGGGCCCCCGGCCGGTCCGTGAGACGCAGGCGCAGCGACAGATACCGGCCCGCCGCCGCCATGCCGTGACGCAGGATCCGCTGCATCAGGAGCGGATCCACATTGCCGCCCGACAGGAGCGCAACCACGGGCCCACGGAAGTCCTGCGGCCGGCTCAGGAGGGCCGCGACGGGGCTCGCGCCCGCGGGCTCCACGACCATCTTGGCCCGCTCCAGGCAGAGCAGCAGCGCGCTGGACAGCTCGTCCTCGGAGACGGTGACGATGTCGTCCAGCAGGTCGTCGATGATCTTGAACGGCACATCGCCGGGGCGCCCGACCTTGATGCCGTCGGCCATCGTCACCGGGTTCTCGATCGACACCGGATGCCCGGCCGCGAGCGAGGGCGGATACGCCGCCGAGCCCGCCGCCTGCACGCCTATCACCTTGACGTCCGGGCGCAGCGCCTTGACCGCGACCGCGATACCCGCGGCTAGACCGCCGCCGCCGACGCCGAGGACCAGCGTGCGCAGCTCGGGGCACTGCTCCAGGATCTCCAGGCCCACCGTGCCCTGCCCCGCGATGATGTCGGGGTGGTCGAAGGGGTGGATGAAGACGGCGCCCGTCTCGTGCGCGTGCTCCTGCGCGGCGGCCAGCGTCTCGTCGACCACCTGGCCGTGCATCCGCACGTCCGCGCCGTAGTCACGGGTCGCCGCGACCTTGGGCAGCGGCGCGCCCACCGGCATGAACACCGTGGACCGCACGCCGAGCAGCGAGGACGCCAGGGCAACACCCTGCGCGTGATTGCCCGCGCTCGCGGCGACCACGCCCGCCGCGCGCTCCTCGGGGAGCAGGCCCGCGATCCGTACGTACGCCCCGCGCAGCTTGAAGGAGCCGGTCCGCTGGAGGTTCTCGCACTTGAGGTGGACCGGCGAGCCGACCAGCTGTGACAGGTGCCTGCTGCCTTCCATCGCCGTCACCCTGGACACCCCGGAGAGCATCTTCTGGGCGCCGCGCACATCGTCGAGGGTGACCGAAGGCAAGGAGTGAGGCGTGCGGTAGCTCATGACCGCAAGTCTCGCAGTTCACAGCGGGGTCCTCCTGCGGTGACCACGGTCCGAGACTGGTTTGCGCAGCGCTGGTACGCCTCGCGTCCCAGCCGCGTACCCTGTCCCCCAACCCATCGCCCTCGCATGAAGTGAGCCCCCGGCCATGCCCACAACTCCGGACATGACGACCGCCAGCGATCCCGGCCTCCTCGATTCGCTGCAGCACCAGGTGGCGGTGTTCGCCCGCCGTGCGGAGCAGACGCGCCTCGGCGGCGTCGGACAGGTCCGCAACTCCATGGACCGCGCCGCCTACCTGCTGCTCAACCGCCTCGACAAGGAGGGGCCGATGGGCGTCAAGGCACTCGCGGCGAGCATGGGCATCGACTCCTCGACGGTCACCCGGCAGGTCGCCCCGCTCGTCGACACGGGGCTCGTCAAGCGCACCTCGCACCCCGAGGACGGCCGCGCCGTGGTGCTCCAGCTGTCGCCACGCGGCGAGGCACGCCTCAACGAGGTGCGGTCCTCGCGCCGCGATCTCATGGCGGAGCTGACGGGCGACTGGTCCCCGGAGGAGCGCGAAAGCTTCTGCACGCTCCTGACGCGCTTCAACTCAGCGCTCTCGGCCCGCCAGACGTCCCAGGCCCCTCCCGAGGCACCTGCTTCTTGAGCCCGGCGCCTACGGAGGCGCCCCGCTTCCCGACACCGGCCCGCTCCGGTGGTGCCCGCCTCTTGACCCCGGACACCCGGCTGGCCTCATATGAGACCGGGGGCCCGTCCCCCTTCAGGCGGGAGGCGCGGTGCGCGGACGGCAGGCGTTTGTTGACGCCCGCCGGGCCCGGGAGTTCGAAGCGTTCGTCGCGGGCGCGGCAGGGCGGCTGCTGCATGCGGCGACGCTGCTCACCACCGAACCACCGGACGCCAATCCACGCGCGCGCGGCCTGCTCACGGCGTCCCTCGCGCATTCGTACGCGACCTGGGACCGGATGCGCGGCGAGGACCCCTACGACCGCACCCGCCAGCAGCTGGCCGTCCGCTTCGCCCGCGGGGCCTGGCGGCGGCACCGCAGCCACGGCGGCCTCCTGGCCCGGCTCACGCCCCAGGAACGGCTCATCCTCGTACTGCGGCTCTACGAAGGTGTGGCCGAGGAACAGACCGCGGCGCTCCTCGGCCTGCCCGCCGAGCGGGTCGGCGCGATCTTCGCCCGCGCGATGGAGACGGTCCTGCATCCGCCGCGCGGCCCCGCGCCGACGCGCGCCCTGGGGGAGGCGGCACCGTCATGAGCCAGTTCGACCGCAAGGAGAACGCTGTCCGCCTGCTTCTGGACAGCGGCGCACCCCCCTCGGTGCCGACCGAGCTCTATGAGGAGGCGGTCCGCCGCGGCGGACGCATGCTGCGCCACAGAAGGGCCCTGCGCCGGCTGCTGTGGCTCCTGCTGCTCGCGGCGGCGGTCACCTTCGTCATCTGGGCGTCCGTCGCGCAGCCCTGGGTGGAGCCGCCGTCGAACACGACCCCACCCCTGACCCGCTGGTAGCCCCGGCGCTTAGCCCAGCGCCTGCTGCAGGTCCGCCATCAGGTCGTCGGCGGCCTCGATGCCCACCGAGAGCCGCACCAGGTCCCCCGGTACCTCCAGCGCCGAGCCCACCACCGAGGCGTGCGTCATCCGCCCCGGGTGCTCGATCAGGGACTCCACACCGCCCAGCGACTCCCCCAGGGTGAACAGCTTCGAACGGTCGCAGACGGCGACCGCGGCTTCCTCGCCCCCGGCGACCTGGAAGGACACCATCCCGCCGAACGCCTTCATCTGCTTGGCCGCGGTCTCGTGACCGGGGTGCTCCGGGAGCCCCGGGTAGAGAACGCGCGTCACGCGCGCGTGCCGGGTCAGCATCTCGGCGATCTTCGTCGCGTTCTCGCTGTGCCGGTCCATCCGGACGGCCAGCGTCTTGATGCCGCGAAGCACCAGCCACGCGTCGAAGGGCCCGGCGACCGCGCCCATCGCGTTCTGGTGGTACGCCAACTCCTCGCCCAGCTCGGGGTCGTTGACGACGAGCGCGCCACCCACGACGTCCGAGTGCCCGCCCATGTACTTCGTCAGCGAGTGGACGACGACGTCCGCGCCGAGCGCGAGCGGCTGCTGGAGGTAAGGGCTCGCGAAGGTGTTGTCGACGACGAGGCGGACCCCCGCGTCCTTGGCGACCTGGGCGACGGCCGCGATGTCGGTGATGCCGAGCAGCGGGTTGGAGGGGGTCTCCACCCAGATCGCCTTCGTACGGTCGGTCAGCGCGGCCCGTACCGCCGCCGGGTCGGAGGTGTCGGCGACCGACCACTCGACGCCCCACCGCGAGACGACCTTCGCGAAGAGCCGGAACGTGCCGCCGTACGCGTCATTGGGGATCACCACGTGGTCTCCGGGACCCAGCAGCGTACGCAGCAGGCAGTCCTCGGCGGCGAGGCCCGACGCGAAGGCGAGGCCGCGGCTGCCGCCCTCCAGCGCGGCCAGGTTCTCTTCCAGGGCGGTACGGGTGGGGTTGGCGCTGCGGCTGTATTCGTAGCCGCCGCGCAGCCCGCCGACGCCGTCCTGCTTGTACGTCGACACCTGGTAGATCGGCGGTACGACGGCGCCCGTGAGCGGGTCGGCGGTGTTGCCCGCGTGGATCGCGACGGTCTCGAAACTCTGGCTGCTGAACGTGTCACTCATGCGGCCAGAGCCTAGTCCGGGACGGGCGGCGCCCCGACAAGTTCGGGACTGGTTCGCCAAGTGTCAGACCGGTCTGGTTCGCTTGTACTCATGGAGATTCTCTGGGCGCTGATGGCAGTGATCATGATCGGGGCGGTTCTTGGACCGTTCCTGCTGCGCAGGCGCGGCGGAATCCGGCAGGTGGCCCCCGGCTCGCCGGACGCCGCGGACCCCGCGGAGTACGGCTTCGCGCGCCAGGAGGAGCTGGACATCCGCATGCCGGGCCCTGACCACGACCTCCTGGACGTCCTGGACGTGGTCCAGCAGTCGCAGAGCTGGAAGGCGGCCTCGCAGCTGCTCGCGGGCACCGAGGTGCACGGCGAGGTGCGCTGGCAGCGTGTGCAGGCGTTCGCGGGAGCGGCCTCCCTGGAGCTTCAGCAGCGGCCCGGCGGGATCAGCGACAGCCCCGGCGGGCAGTGGCTGCGGGTGTGGCGGGCCGAGGCGCCCAAGGACGCGGGCGGGGCGGCGGTGCACGCGGAGTTCCTGGTCCAGCAGGCCTGGCGCTCCTCGACCTCCGGGACGGACGAGTTCCGGATCATCCTGGAGGAGGCGAAGGAAGCCTGCGCGCAGGCGGCGCTCCTCTCCCCCGGGGACCCGGTCCCGTACATCATCGAGCTCTCGATCGCCCGCGGACTCGCCTACCCGCGCGAGGAGTTCGAGCAGCTGTGGCTGAAGATCCTCGACCGCGCGCCCGCGCACATGGGGGCACATCTGGCGGCCCTGCACTACTGGTGCGAGAAGTGGCACGGCTCGCGCGACCTCGCGTACAACTTCGCGGAGGCCGCGGCGGCACGCTCGCCCAAGGGCTCACTCCTCGCCGCGCTCCCCCTCTTCGCGGTGTACGAACACCTGCCCGAGGTCAATCTGGTCCGCGGTTTCTACGCGAGCGAGGTCGTGACCAAGGCCGTGGAGGGCGCGCTCTACGCGGTGCACTCAGCGCGCCCGGACGACCCGATGCTGGCGCATGTGCGGCACCTCCTGGTCTTCTTCCTGGTGCGGTGCGAGCGCTGGGCGGAGGCGATGAACCAGCTGATCCATGTGGACGGCCACGTCGGCGCCCTGCCCTGGACCGTCTCCTCCGACCCGGCCGCGGACTACGCGGTGTACCGCGCGCTCGCGGTGGCGGGGTACGAGGCGAACGGCGGCAGCCCGGCGACGCTGTCGCACTGAGGCGGCGCCGCATCCCGGCTGCCCGGCATCCCGGGCAGAGGAATGCGGCTCCCCTCGCGCACGTTGACGTAAAAGCCACGCACCGCACCGCACCGCACCGCGTACGCCCCGCCCCGCCCCGCTCCAGGAGGACAGCCCCCATGCTCTTCGGCCGCACGCCCGAGCTCCCCACCCCCGAGCAGGCCCTGAAGGGCCGCGCGACCCCCGAATTCGAGGTCCCGTCCCGCCACACGGTCCTCGGCAACCCGCTGCTCGGCCCCTACCCGGACGGCCTGGAGATCGCGGACTTCGGGCTCGGCTGCTTCTGGGGAGCGGAGCGGAAGTTCTGGCAGACGGAGGGCGTCTGGACGACGTACGTCGGCTACCAGGGCGGTTCCACGGAGAACCCCTCCTACGAAGAGGTCTGCTCGGGCCTGACCGGCCACGCAGAGGTGGTCCGCGTGGTCTTCGACCCCACCCGCGTCTCGTACGCATCGCTCCTGAAGCTCTTCTGGGAGTCCCACAACCCGACGCAGGGCTTCCGCCAGGGCAACGACGTGGGCACGCAGTACCGCTCGGCGATCTACACGCACTCCTCGGACCAGGAGGCGGCAGCGGTGGCATCCCTCGACGCCTACCAGCAGGTCCTCACCTCCGCGGGCCACGGCACGATCACGACGACGATCCTCCCGGCGGCCCCCCGCCCGTTCTGGCCGGCCGAGGGATATCACCAGCAGTACTTGGACAAGAACCCCGACGGCTACTGCGGCATCGGCGGCACGGGCCTCCAGCTGGACAGCCCGTCGGAGACGAACTGGGGCCGGGCCTGCCCTACGGGGATCGCGCCTGCGCCTCAGGCCTCAGAGCAGTAGGCCTTCAGAGTCCCGCTCGACCCGACACGCTGCGCCGCCGACTGTGAGTCAGTACGGCGGCACAGGCGTTCTACGTATCGATCAAGTGCCGTAACTGCGCAAGGCCCTAGCCGTCCTGAAGCCTTATTCGGCCATACCGCCGGCTTACTGCATGAATCATCAACCGCATCGCCACGATTACAGACATGGCGACTTCGGGGGCAAGAGGCAGTCTGCTTGGCGGTCTAGGGCAATGGTGGGGCGTCTTGGCTGGCGCCCCCCCTACTCATCGCCGCGTGGATCAATGAGGCAGCGGGCCCGGCGGCGATCGTCACCCTGTCCGCCGTGGTCCTCCTCTGGTCCTTCTTCCAAGCCCCGGTGACCTGCGGAGCTCCGGTCAGAGGACGGATGGACGGCTGCCGCAACAACGCAACCGGCATCCTCATGGGCTGCCATATCCATCAGCATCGATGGCAGAAGCTCAAGATGCTGATCTTTCGGCGGCGAGTACGTGAGTTCTGCTCTGGGCTGTTCTCAGACGGCAAGGGGACCCTCGTCACGTTGGCAGCAGCGGGCAGTTTTCTGTCCGGGCTGGTGGCACTGATACCTGGCGTCGCCGTCTGACGTGCTCCGGGTACCACGTGCCCTCCGTGAGCGCACACCGGTCCAGTCGCCGAGAGCGAGCGGCTGCCTCAGGGAGTGATCGTTGCGACTGTGTCCCGGACAAGAGCCGAGAGCCCCACAGGAACTGAAGCTCCTTGATCGACCACTTGCAGTGCATCCCGCAACAGGAGACGATTCCGACCTGAGCTGATGACGTCCAGAAGAGGCAAGATCTTGTGGATCTCTTCCTCAACCTCTTTCCACGCTTTTCCTTGCGCGTAACTCCGCACAAGCTCAATGCGGTAGAGCATGGCACCCCTCGGTGTGGCGCGTTCGAGCGCCTCATGAAAGGTGGGGATAGCCGAACCCAGATCGCTGAGGCTCAAGAAGGCATGCCCCGAATGCCCTCTTACCTCTTGCTGGTTCACCCACCATGTCCACTCTGGGTCTCGCGGATCCAGGGAATGCTCAAGCCCTCCACGGGCCGCACTCAGGTCGACCAAGGCGCGCTGACGTTCCCCTATCTGTGCGAGTGCCCTACCGCGCCTTACGCGTGCGAGCAGTGCCACGCGTGGAGGAATTCGGCGCTGTGACAAGACCTCATCAGCAATACGGAGAACTCCTCCGGGCCGATCTCGCTCCGTGTCGAGCATGGCGAGCATGTCCAGGGCAAACCACTCAAGAGCCCGTTCCCCGGCGTGACGGGCCAGCATGTGCGATTCGAGAAATGCGTTGCGGGCGGCACCGTGCTCACCAGCATCGAAGAGAAGCCATCCAGCGACTTCGGCTGCTTCCGAGACGGCGGCCAGGTAGCGTCGCTGTGCCGCGTCCGGGATCTCTCCGGCATCAAGCTTGCGTTGGGCAGAGCGCCAAACTTGAACTGCGACGGGCGCCACGGAATCCCCGCCGTACTGGTCGGCGTGCCTGAGCGTGAACGTAGCACTCTCTTTTATGTGCGAGATATCCGAATCCGGACCGCTGGACTCAAGTACTGCAACTGGACTTCCCGCTGCGGCCAACTGCACCAATTCCCCGTCAGCCTGAAGGAAATCATCCAGCATTTCAGCTAATTGGACGGAAGGGCGCTGACGGCCATTGGAAACACGAGACAGATAGGCCACGTTGTAGTTGAGCGCACGAGCAGTGCCGCGCAAGCTCATCCCTCTGTCCGTGAGGAGTGCGCGGAGCTTGAACCCGAAGTCGGCGCTCATGTGCTTCCCCTGGTGTTGACCGTGTTCTCCAGCGTAGCTGTCAACGGCTGTCAACTCCCGCTGGTGCACATCCGATGGCAAGGATGGCGAGACAGACCCCGGCGACCGTGCGACCGGCCCCGGGGCATGGCCAACGCTGAAAAGGAGCGTCAACATGCCGGACCGTATCGCCCGGGTTGCCAAGCCGTCGTTACGGCTTCCCCCTACCCCTTCGGGGTGCCTCCCAGCCCCCGAGTTGGCTTCATCCGCCCCACTCCTGGAGGCCACCCGCCCCCGGCTGATCTATGGGGCGGAGGTGACGGCGTGAGGAATCAGACGCGGGTGCTGCCGTGGACGACGCCGGAGGGAAACCCCTGCGTTCTGGTGGGGCCGGGCACGGGCTTCATGTCGCGGATGGCTGACAACATCGAGAGTGTCCAACTGGGCATGGCCGGTGATCTCCTCGGGCACGCGGCGGACACGATCTCCGATCCCAACTCCACACCTGAGGAACTCCGCTTTGTGGCGGCCCGGTTGACCGAGTCTCTCCGGGAGGTTCACCGGATCGCAGAGAGCCGAGGCGATCGCTTGTCCTCACTCGATGACCCTGACGTAGACGACGTCGACGACAGCGACGACGAAGGGCCGCAGCTACCGGCGGAGGCGTTCGGGTGAGCGGGGGCGGCGTTACGCGGGGCCGTTTCGTACCGCTCGAATGGACGCTGGCGGCCATACCTGCGATGGGCATGCGTCATGTCGGCAAGTGCCTTGTCTGTCGTGAGCGCTCGGTGGAAACGGCCGATCCGGATGAGGCGCAGTTGTGGTGTCTCAGGCACGCGGGCATGACGCGTCATGCTGGCTATGAGCTGACGGCGTTCCAGTTCTTCGGCGCCACGATCACTGATTCTGCGGTGTGCGAGGAGAGTCCGCCGAAGTAGAGCAGGGCGGGACTGGCGTGGCCTCACTCGTCAGCTGAGGTCACGAGGGCCATACGCTCGCCAGCGGATCGGGCAGTCGCTCGGAGCCTGCCCGCACGAGCCGGTCGGCGGGAGTTCCCAAGCCCTCAACGATAGAAGGGTAATTCCCTACAACAGAGCAAGAACTTCACTCTTCGGCGACGAACCCTGCTGCAGCTCCTCAACAGACTCTTGCACACTTTCAATTGATGCTTGGATACCCGGCAGGGTCAGACTTAGGTAGGGGTCAGTTCGGTGCGCGATTGACTCATGCGCAAACTCTGCCGGTTCTGCAACGTCTGCGATAACTGGGTTCGAATTTTCCTGGCCGGTGGCCTGGTCGTGGAGGTCTTCACTCTCGTCCGCCCGCCCCGATTTGCGGAGAAGAATGGCGAGGTTATGGGCGGCCTTGGGGTGGCCTTGGTCGATCGCCTGGCGGTAGAAACGCTCAGCCTCCTCCGCCCGTCCCGTTCTGTGCAGGTGGATGGCAAGATTGTGGGCGGCTTCGGGATAGCCTTGGTCGATCGCTTGGCGGTAGAAGCTCTCAGCCTCCTCCATCCGCCCCAAATGGTGCAGGAGGATAGCGATATTGTTGGCTGCGTGCGGATCGTCTTGGTCGATCGCCTGGCGGTAGAAACGCTCAGCCTCCTCCACCTGCCCTGAGTTCTTCAGGAGGTTGGCGAGGTTATTGGCTGCGTCCGGGTGGCCCTGGTCGATGGCCTGACGATAGAAGCCCTCGGCCTCCGACGTCCGCCCTGAGTCCTCCAGGAATAGGGCGAGGTTATGAACAGCGTATGTGTCGCCTTGGTCGACAGCCAGGCGGTAGAAGCCTTCAGCCTCGTCCGCTCGCTCTGATTCCTCCAGCAGGATGGCGAGCCTGTTGGCTGCACCGGCATCGCCCTGATCGGCGGCCAGGCGATAGAAGGGCTCAGCCTCCTGCGTCCGGCCCAGACCCTTCAAGAGAGCGGCGAGGCAGTTGGCAGAGCGTGAGTCACCTTGGTCGATCGCCTGGCGATAGAAACACTCGGCCTCACCCACCCGCCCCGAATTATGCAGAAGAACCGCGAGGTTGTGAGCGGCTTTAGGATCCCCTCCCTCAACAGCCAGACGGAAGAAGCGCTCAGCCTCCTCCACCCGCCCAGAACACCTCAAGAGAATGGCGAGGTTGTTGGCAGCACCGGCATCGCCCTGGCCGGCAGCCAGGCGATAGAAGGGCTCAGCCTCCTCCGCCCGCCCCGAATTCGTCAGCAGGAAGGCAAGACTGAAGGTAGCCTTCAGGTCTCCCTGGTCGACAGCAAGGCGGTAAATGCACTCAGCCTCCTCCATTCGACCGGTGTTTTTCAGAAGGATGCCGAGGTTGTTGGCAGCGCCTGCGTCTCCCTGATCGACAGCCAGGCGGTAAAAGTGCTCAGCCTCCTCTTTCCCCGCATTATGCAGAAGAACCGCGAGGTTGTGAGCGGCTTTAAGATCCCCTCCCTCAACAGCCAGACGGAAGAAGCGCTCAGCCTCCTCCACCCGCCCAGAATCTAGCAACAGGTTGGCGAGGTTCTTGGCTCCGAGAGGGTCGTGTTGGGCGATGGCTCTGCGGTAGAAGTGTTCAGCCTCCTCCACCCGCCCAGAACGCTTCAGAAGGATGCCGAGGTTATTGGCTGCGCGTGCGTCATCTTTTTTGATGGCCAGGCGGTAGAAAGACTCAGCCTCCTCCATGTCCCCACGGTTATGCAGTAGAATTGCTAGGGGATTTGCCGCTTTCCAAATACCTTGCTCAATGCACTGCCGATATAATTTTTCGGACAGGCCTACGCTCCCACTGGCCGCCAAGGCGTTGACAGCCTTAACGGCAGTATCCCCATCCCCTCGCGAATATGCGTCACAGTAGAGATTCTCCATTTCCTGTGCGTCGCCCGGCTTAGTTTTACCTGATAGGCTTTCAATGCTTTCGCCGACTCTGAGCGCCTGGCGGTAGAGCTCCTCAATTTCCTCGGCCTCTTTCACAGCGGTCACGTAGTCGACTTCCGTCAAGTCGATCCGAAATACCGCGGCGAGAAATCGACCTTTCCAGGTGTAGCGGTGACTGGTCCGCAGAAATGGCTCCCCCAGAGGTGCATGAAAGTCCCTCTTTGCCACCACGCCAACTCGCTTCCAAAAGCTGCCGCCATCAACCACCGAGATTCGCCTCCCCTGCCACCCTGCCCTCTTCCGAAATTTCAGGAAGTCTACAGCTCTCCGCGGCATTCACATTTTCATCCGGCTTGGGTTCACGTTCACCCGAGGCCTGGGGGTCGTGAGTAGAATCTACGGCGTCAGCGGAAGCGGACGGAGCTATCTGATGCGGCAATCGCTGGGCAGCTATCATACCGTTGACTGATTTGCTATTTACCAGGTACGTAAGCATCGCCGGGGCGGAAATACCCAGAAGGAAGGCAGCCCATGCACTTTCCATTTGGTGCGTTGCCGCAAAAAGAACTCCTACTCCCCCTCCGATGAGCGCCTGCAAGGCTGCCGCAGAGATCTCGCAAGATACTTCATAGTACTCCGACCACGCCGGTCGATCTATTTTGTTTTTCTTTTGCCTCAAATGCTTCCTGCACGCGTCGCGCCACGCCATGGTTTGCTCGTAGGCGTCAAGTAATCCCCGCACCGACCCGCCAGCTGCTGCGATCACGGCAAGATCCCACATTTGCCCGCTCCCTCCCCCGGAAGTGAGTATGCCACCGGGGGCCGCAGCTCAAGCGAAACAACTCGGATTCCCTTGTCCTGAAGGCGTTGATCATCCGGGTGGAAATGACGGGGGACGATCTTATGGAGACCTGAGTTGCTTCTGTGGATCAACGGCCTCTTCGGGCAACCCACCACCCCGGGGGCGGGGCCGTGCCCCTCTGCCGTCAGCGAATCTGCTGCGGGCCGATAACCCTTACCCGGCGGGGGCCGGGGTCCGAAGGTGGTGGGGCAGGAACAGCGCGGCCGGCCGTCAGGTGGGCCGCCGCCCCACCGTCAGGAGGACGCACCGATGTCACCACTCGGCAATGGCTGGAACCCCGCCCTCGTACCCCGCGCCTCCGAAGGCGATACACCCTCGTCCCAGTTCGACGACCACCTCGCCGCACGGCTGCTGACCCAGCGGATCGTCTTCCTCGGCACCCAGGTCGACGAGGTCTCGGCGAACCGGGTCTGCGCGCAGATTCTGCTGCTGTCCGCCGAGGACCCGCGGACCGACATCAGCCTCTACATCAACAGCCCCGGCGGCTCCGTCACCGCCGGGCTCGCCATCTACGACACCATGCAGCTCATCCCCAACGACGTGTCGACCCTCGCGATGGGATTCGCCGCCAGCATGGGGCAGTTCCTGCTGAGCGTCGGTACCGCGGGCAAGCGGTACGCCCTGCCCAACGCGCGGATCATGATGCACCAGCCCTCCGCGGGCATCGGCGGCACCACCGCCGACATCGCCATCCAGGCCGAGAACCTGGAGTTCACCAAGAAGGCCGTCGAGCGGATCACCGCCGAGCACACCGGGCAGACCGAGGAGACCATCTCCCGCGACGGCGACCGCGACCGGTGGTTCACCGCCGAACAGGCCAAGGAGTACGGGATGGTCGACCGCGTTCTCGATTCGCTCGCCGACGTGCGGCCGGCCACGACCAAGCCGCGCATGGGACTGGGGGTCTGACATGAGCCAGTACACGATTCCGACCGTCGTCGAGCGCACTCCGCAGGGCGAGCGCGCGTACGACATCTACAGCCGTCTGCTCTCCGAGCGGATCATCTTCCTCGGGACCGAGATCGACGACGGCGTGGCCAACGTCGTCATCGCCCAGCTGCTCCACCTGGAGTCCTCGAACCCCGAGCGCGAAGTCGCCATCTACATCAACTCCCCCGGCGGATCGTTCACTTCGCTCATGGCCATCTACGACACCATGAGCTTCATCAGCGCCCCGATCTCCACGTTCTGCGTGGGCCAGGCCGCCTCCACCGCCGCCGTACTGCTCGCCGGGGGGAATCCCGGGCGGCGGTTCGTGCTGGAGCACTCGCGCGTGCTGCTCGGCCAGCCCGCGAGCGGCGGGCAGCAGGGGACGGTCTCCGACCTCACCCTCCAGGCCAAGGAGATGGTGCGGATCCGCTCGCAGGTGGAGGAGGTGCTGTCCCGTCACTCGGGGCACGACATCGCCACCCTGCGCGCGGACATGGACCGCGACAAAGTGTTCACCGCGGAGGACGCGGTGGCGTACGGGCTGGCCGACGAGGTGCTCAGCCGGCGGATGCTGGCCGCCGCGGCCTGACCGCCGGGAATCCCCTACGCCGCCAGGCGGATGTCTCCCTGGCGCGGGCGCGTCGGCTGCGCGTGGCGGGTCAACTCGGTCTGGGCCAGGGAGAGGAGATCCGCCAGGCTCAGGCCCAGCGCACGGGCGCCGGCCGCGAGGACTTCGGACGAAGCCTCCTTGCGGCCGCGCTCCAGCTCGGAGAGGTACGGCATCGAGATGCGGGCCGCGTCGGCCACGTCCTTGAGCGTGCGCTCCTGCGCGAGGCGCTCGCGACGCAGCACGTCACCGACCACGTCCCGCCACAGGGGCTCTTTCTCCGCCGGGGGTACGGGAGTTGTGCGGAGGGGGGCTGTGCTTGCGGGGCCGGTGCGTGCGGGGGCCTCACGGTGCGGGGCCGTCCTTGTCGCGTGCGGGCGCGGGCGCAGGGGGATGACGCGGGCCTGCCGCTCGGTCCACCGGCCCTGCTCCGGCCCCTGGCCGCGCTCGCCGTCCACCTTGAGGTCCCGCTCGTGGCTGCTCACCCCCTCAGGGTAGGAGCCGCCACGGCTTCCCGGCAGCGATCAGCGTTCTGCCCCCGGCGAAATCGCCTCAGACCCTGATGCCCTCACGCCCTCACGCCCTCGCACCCTCACGCCAGGACCCCCGTGCCGCCGCCCCCGCGGGGGCGGGACATCCCGGTATCCCAGGCCAGGGCCGCGGGTCGCTACCGTTCGCCCCATGCCCCTCGCTGAAGCCGCCGACGGCACCGCCCTGCACTACGAAGTCCACGGCTCCGGCCGCCCCCTCGTCCTGCTCAGCGGGCAGTCCAACAGCCACCGCTGGTGGGACCCCGTGCGCGACGATTTCGCCGCCGCGCACCAGACCCTCGTACTCGACTGGCGCGGCACCGGCGCGAGCGGGCGCCCCGACACCGACAGCTACAGCACCCCCGGCTTCGCCCGCGACGTCATCGCGGTCCTCGACCATGCCGGGATCGACCGCGCCCACGTGTACGGCACGTCCATGGGCGGCCGGGTGGCGCAGTGGATCGCCGCCGATCACCCGGAGCGGGTCGACCGGCTCGTGCTCGGCTGTACGTCGCCGGGGGCGCCGCACGGCGTCGAACGCGGGCCCGAGGTGCGCGGCGCCCTCGGTCAGCCGGACGTGGCGGCGGCCCGGCGGGCACTTCTTGAGCTCATGTACACGCCGGGCTGGATCGCCGAGCGCGAGAACGGCCCCGAGGAGCCCGTGTTCCACACCCTCGGCGATCCCGGCATGCCCCCGCACGCCCGCCGCCGCCATCTGCGCGCCAGTGCCCGCCATGACTCCTGGGACGCGCTGCCACGGATCGCGGCGCCGACTCTCGTCGTGCACGGCACCGCCGACACGTTCAATCCGACCGCCAACGCGCCCCTGCTGACCGAGCGCGTCCCCGGGGCCCGGATGCGGTTGATCCCGGGCGCTCGGCACGCCTACTTCGAGGAGTTCGCGGAGGTCGCGACGCCGCTGGTGCTCGACTTCCTGGCGGAGAACGGTGCCTAGCTGCCGCTCCCGTACGGCTTCGTCAGGATCTCCAGGATGTGGCCGTTCGGGTCGTCGAAGTAGGCGCCGCGGCCGCCGTCGTTGGTGTTGATCTCGTTGACGATCTTGTGGTGCGGGTCGGCCCAGTAGGTGAGGCCCGCGTCCTTGATGCGGCCGAAGATGGTGTCGAACTCGTCCTCGGAGACCAGGAAGGCGTAGTGCTGCGGTGTGATGGGGCCGCTGCCACCGTCGCCGTAGTCAAGCGTCACGCCGTTGGGGATGTTGACGGGGATGAACGGACCGTACTGGGGCTCCACTTGGAGGCCCAGGATGTCCGCGAGGAACTGGGCGGACGCCTTCTTGTCCTTGGCGGCGACGATGGTGTGGTTGAGCTCGATGGACATCCTGCGACCTCTTCCTGCGTCTGACGTGCGGCCCGTGCTGATGTCCTCGACACTAGGCACGGGCCGCCCGCCCCGCATCGGTCACGAGGCACCCCACCTGGTGGGCAATGCGGCCTAGGGCCACGGGACGAGGCGCCTTTCGGCCACGTTCGGCCCCGTTCGGCCACGCTCGGCCACGCTCGGCCACGCTCAGCGGCCGTCCGGCGTCGGGCGGTGCTCGACGTACTCGATGACCGTGCCGTCTGGGTGCCGGGCGGAGAACCCCGTGCCCGTCGGCACCGTCTTCGGTCCTTCGGTGATCTCAGCCCCCGCGGCTTTCAGGCGCTCCAGGTACGGCTGGACGCTGTCCACCAGAAGCGTGCCCGCTGTGTCGAGGAAGGGGGCGAGCCCCTCTTCCGTCCCCTCGATCAGAAGGAAGCCGCCGACCGCGGCGAGCGCCAGCTCCAGGTCGGGGTAGGTGAACCACATGTCCCGCTCCACGCCGAGCAGTTGCTCGTAGAAGGCGGTGACGGACTCCAGCGTGCCGGGGCCGGTGAAGACCCGGACGAAAGTGCGGGGCGCGGTCAGTCCGGAGGAGTCGGTGGACCGGCGCCACAGGACGGCGCCGTCTGAGGGATGCCGCGGGGAGTGAGGGGGCTGCGGGGAGTGAGGGGGCTGCCGGGAGTGAGGGGGCTGCGCGGAGTACTGCTCGGTTTCAGGCATGCGTTCAGCCTCGCGGCGCCCGACTCGCGCAGCCAGTACGCCGTTCATGGGGTGACCGGCAGTCACAGGATGACGGTCGTACGCTGACCGGTATGACCACCGCCGAAGAGACCGCCAGGCGCGGCGAGCTGGGTACGTTCCTGCGTGCGCACCGCGAGCGTCTCTCGCCGGACGAGGTCGGACTCCCCGCCACGCCACGCCGCCGCACTCCGGGGCTGCGCCGCGAGGAGGTCGCCGCGCTCTCCGGGGTAGGCGTCGCCTGGTACACGTGGCTGGAGCAGGGCCGCGTGGACACCTCGCGCCAGGTGCTCGACGCGGTGAGCCGCACCCTGCGTCTCGACGGTGACGCGCACCGCCATGTGCTCGCCCTCGCGGGGTTCGCGGCGCAGGAGGCGGCCGGGGGTGCCGGTAGCGATGCGGGCGCCGCAGAGGCCAACCTCCGCGACATGATCGGCAGTTGGCCGGACTCCCCGGCCCTCGTCCTGGCCCCGGACCTCACGATCACCGCGTGGAACACCGCGTACGCCGCCCTGTGGCCCGACCCCGGCGATTACCCCGCCGAGCGGCGCAACCTCCTGCTCCTGCTCATCGGCGACCCAGCCCACCAGCGCCTCCTGCCCGCCTGGGAGCCCTTCGCGCAGAGCCTGCACCGCCACTTCCGCACGCACGCGGACACCCTCCCCCGCGATGCGCGCGTCCAGGACCTGACCGAACGCCTGCACAGCACGCGGCCCGACCTCGCGCACTGGTGGGCGTGCCGGTCGGTGGGCGGTTTTCTGCCTCGTACGATCGAAGTCGCGTCCCCCGAAGGGGAGTTGAGGCAGTACACCGTGGCCCTGCTGAACCCCGGTGGTTCCGCCGGTCACGTCCTTGTTCACACGCCGCGCATCCGGGCCGCCATGGCCGCCGGGCCGTAGTCGGGCGGTTGCGCCCGAGGCAATGCCTCGGGCGCAACCGGATGACCAAGCCCTCAGATGGTGGCCGCGTCGATCACGAAGCGGTAGCGCACATCGCTGGCCAGGACCCGCTCGTACGCCTCGTTGATCTGGTCGGCGTTGATCAGCTCGATCTCCGAGCCCAGGCCGTGCTCGGCGCAGAAGTCCAGCATGTCCTGGGTCTCCTGGATGCCGCCGATCATGGAGCCCGCGAGGGTCTTGCCGCCGCCGATCACGGAGAACAGGTTGAGGGAGACCGGCTCCTCGGGGGCGCCGACGTTCACGAAGGCACCCTCCGAGCGCAGCAGGCCCAGGTACTTGTCCAGGGGCAGCGGCGCGGAGACCGTCGAGAGGATGACGTCGAAGGTGCCCGCGAGCTGCTCGAAGGTGGCGTCGTCGCTGGTGGCGTAGTAGTGGTCGGCGCCCAGGCGCAGGCCGTCGTCCTTCTTGCGCAGGGACTGCGAGAGGACGGTCACCTCGGCGCCCATGGCGTGGGCGATCTTGACGCCCATGTGGCCGAGACCGCCGAGGCCCACGACGGCGATCTTCTTGCCGGGGCCGGCGTTCCAGCGCTTGAGCGGGGAGTACGTGGTGATGCCCGCGCACAGGAGCGGCGCGGCGACGTCCAGGGAGAGGCCGTCGGGGATGCCGACGGTGAAGGCCTCGTCGACGACGACGTGCGAGGAGTAGCCGCCGTAGGTCGGCTCGCCGTCCTTGCCGAGGCCGTTGTACGTCGGCACGTTGCCCTGGAGGCAGTACTGCTCAAGGCCGGCCTTGCAGTTCTCGCACTCGCGGCAGGAGTCGACCATGCAGCCGACGCCGACGCGGTCGCCGACGGCGAACTTGGTGACGGCGGAACCGACCTCGGTGACGACACCGGCGATCTCGTGACCCGGGACCATCGGGAAGATGCCCTCGCCCCAGCCGTCGCGGGCCTGGTGGATGTCCGAGTGACAGATGCCGGCGTACTTGATGTCGATCAGTACGTCGGTCGCGCCCACCGGGCGGCGCGGGACGGTGGTCCGCTCCAGGGGGGCCTTGGCGGACGGGGCGGCGTAAGCGGAAACGGTGGTGGTGCTGGTCTGTGCGGTCATGGCATCAACCGTGCCAGGCCCGTGGACATCTACCCAGGTCACGGCTCTGCCTACGTCCAGCGGTCCTACTACTGGCGGGGACAGGCTCGTATGCGTACGACCCGGGATACTGGAAGGCATGGACCAGCCGACACCCGCCCCCGCCCCCGAGCCCCTCGACGGCCGCGCCGAGCTCAGTGAGTTCCTGCGCACCCGCAGGGCGCGGCTGCAGCCGGAGGACGTCGGCCTGCCGAACTTCGGGCGCCACCGGCGGGTGCCGGGCCTGCGCCGCGAGGAGCTGGCGCAGCTCGCGGGGGTGTCCGTGGCGTACTACACCCGCCTTGAGCAGGGCAACGGCCGCAATGTCTCGGGTGAGGTCCTGGACGCGATCGCGCGCGCCCTGCGTCTCACGGACGCCGAGCACGCCCACCTGACGCACCTGGCCAAGCCCAAGCAGCACAAGAAGAAGCGGGCGGCCCGTCCCCAGCACGTGCGGCCCGCGCTGCTCCAGCTCATGGACACGATGGACGGCGTACCCGCCTATGTGGTGGGCCGCCGCTCGGACGTGCTCGGCTGGAACCGCATGGCTGCCGCGCTCTTCGGCGACTGGGGCGCCCTGGCGCCCGAGCAGCGGAACTGGGCGCGGATCTGCTTCCTGGACCCCGCGTCGCGCGAGCTGTTCGTGGACTGGGAGCAGAAGGCGTCGGACATCGTGAGCTTCCTGCGGATGGAGGCGGGCTGCTTCCCGAACGACCCGCTGCTTTCGGCCCTGGTCGGCGAGCTCTCCGTGAAGAGCGAGGAATTCCGCGGGCTGTGGGCCACGCATGACGTCAAGGAGAAGAGCCACGGCGTCAAGCGGATGCATCACCCGCTGGTGGGCGATCTGACCTTGTCGTACGAGACGCTGCGCCTGCCGGACGACCACGACCAGTCACTGGTGACGTACCACGCGCAGCCGGACTCGGCGTCGGCGCAGGCCCTGCGGCTGCTGGCCAGCTGGGGAGCGGACGCGACGCGCGCGGGCGCGGCGGGCGCCGGGAAGTAGGCCCCTCCCCCGCGCCGGGCCGCGTCCCGGGCGTCACGGCTGGTACGGCGGCGCCGCCCCCCAGTTCCACAGCGGCACCGGCTGGTCGGTGGGCCGGGTCGCGTCCGGCCCCGAGAAGTAGACCGCGAGGCGGGTGCCCCACTCGACGTAGGCGAGGAAGGCCGAGCGGAACTCGGCGTCCGTCGGAAGGCCCGCGTCGTCCGCCGCGTCCTGCATCAGGTTGACCCAGCGGCGGCGCTGCGGTTCGGTGATGCCCTTGCCGAGGTGCTTTCCCACCATCTGGGAGTGGCCGCCGTGCTCCTGGGAGTAGGCCGCGGGGCCGCCGAAGACCTCGCCGAGCCACTGGGCGACGTGCCGGGCGTGCTCGGCGGGCAGGCCCTCGAAGAGCGGGGCGAGGAGGTCGTCCCCGAGGACCTTCTCGTAGAAGATCTCCGTCAGGCGCTCGAAGTTCTCCTCGCCGCCCGCCCAGGTGTACAGGGTCGGCGTCGACGCGCCCGTGCCGCGCACGGCGGTGGGGGTGTAGTGGCGCATCTCCTCGATGTTCTCGACGTACGGACGGATCTCCGCGAAGAAGTCCCGGAAGAGCTCCGAGCCGCGGAAGCCCTCCAGGTGGTCCTTGGTCGACGTCCAGGTGATACGGAGGATGAAGTGCTCGAAGTCCTCCTCGCAGCGCGTCAGTTCGTAGTCGACGCACTGCGGGGCCGCCGCGAGCGGGACGGCGGCGCGGGTGTACGCGGAGAGGAACTCCGCGGAGCGCTCGGGGGGTATTCGGTAGCGGATGTACTCGACGGTGTGGGCGGTCATGTGGGCACCTTCGCGCCAACTGGCGGTGTGCGCACGGAAGTTCGCTGTACGCGTAGGAGCCGAACTCAGCGGCCCCGCCCGCAGCGGTTCACACCGCCACGAACGGGGCCCATTGAAGCGCGCGTGCTACGGCTGACTCACTTGCCGTAGTACGCGTTGTAGATCGACAGCGTCGACTTGTTCCCCTTCTTGTCCGTGATCTTGGCGTGGAAGGAGATCCCCTTGCCCGCGGCCGGGTTCTTGACCTTGATCTTGCCGCCGCTGACGGTGGCCTTCTCCCAGGTCTGGCCGTAGTCGTAGGAGACGTACGCGGCAAGGGACTTGAGGTTCGCGCCCGCCGCGGCGCCCTGCACCGTCACCGGCACGGCCTGGGTCTCGCCCGCCTTGGCCTTGCTGCTCAGGTCGACCGCCGCGCCGAACCGCGCCGTGGAGACCGGCAGCTTCGCGTTGTCGGCCTTCTTGGAGCGGAACGTCCAGCTCGCGTCGATGCGCGTGGAGGCCGCGGCCACCTTGACGCTGCGCTTCACGGACGTCGACAGCTTGTACTCGGCCTCGGCCGCGGGGACCTTGAACGTGGCGCCGCCGGCCAGCGGGTCGTCGTTCTCGCCGATCTTGGTGGAGCCCTTGTAGAGGGTCGTCTTCACCGACGAGTAGAGCGAGGAGCCCACGTGCGTCTTGCCGTCGGCGAACAGCGCCAGATAGCCGCCGATCTCGTTGCCCTGGCGTGAGACTCCGTACTCACCGCCGATGCGCGGCCCGAAGACGGCCGTGTTGAACGTCTTCTCGTAGCTCTTGCCCGCCGCGAACTTCTGCGCCGCGCCCATCGAGTAGACCGCGTCGACGATCGGCCAGCCGTCCGGGTCGAGCCCGGCCTGCTGCTCGAAGTCCAGGTTCCACTCCACGCCGCCCGCCGTGGACAGGTACAGCGTCCGGGCGCCGGGCAGCGACTGCGGAACGCCTATCGAGGAGCCGCTCGAACTGCCGGGGAGGAAACCCAGGGCGCTGAGCGCGCCCTTCTTGCCCGTGGCCGAAGCACCCAGGTTCGCCTTCACCGTGGCAAGTTCGGACGCCTTGTAGTGCTTGGTGTATCCGGCGGCGAGCTGCTTGACCTTGCCTCCGAGCACGGTGTCGTACTCGGCGTCCTCACCCTTGGTCCAGTGGCTGTCCCACTGCTGGTACAGCGAGCCGTCGGTGATCTGCGGGCCCACGTGCGCCGAGCGGAAGTTGGTGTACGAGTCGAGGAACCAGCCGAAGGAGTAGCTGGCGCGCGGCACGTCCACCGTGAAGTCGGCGGAGGCGAAGGACGGCTTGGCGTCCGCCGACGGGACCGTGATGTCGACCGGCTTCGTCGTACGGGCGTCCAGCGTCACCGTCGTGTCCTTGGTGACGCTCAGCTTCGGCTGGGCGATCCAGTCGGCGCCCTTGGTGAAGTCCTCCGGGTCGGCGTACATGCCGGTGTTGAGCACGTAACCGCCCTTGGGGACACGGAGCTTGACCGTGCCGGACGCGTCGTACGGGTTGAAGGACTTGTCGGTGGCGAGCCCGGAGACACCCTCCAGGTCGCTGTCGTAGTACTTCGGGGCCTGTCCGTCGCGCCCGATGTGCTTCAGGGTCAGCTCATAGGACTGGACCTCACGCTCGACCGCGGCGCCCGTGCGGACGGACTGCCCGCCGCCGCTCGCCACGACATACGCGGAGTACGCGCCGTCGACCGTGCCGCCGAGCTTCGTGTCGGTGGTCAGGTCGACCGCCGCCGTGCCGCCCGCGGGAACCTTCACGGTCTTCGCGCCGAGCTTGAAGAAGCCCGCGGGGGCCGGAGCGCCCTTCGGGTTCATGCCCGTCACCGTGAGGTCGAGGGTGACGTCCTCCTTGCCGAGGTTCTTGTACGTCACCTTCTTCGTGGTCGGCTTGTCGTCCGTGTGCGGCCACTGCTGGGTGTCGAAGCCGACGGAGACCGGCTCGGCGATCACCGACTGCTTGATGGCCTTGTCGACGGCGATACGGCCCGAACCCTGCTCGAACGGCGTGTACTTGCCGCCCTTCGCGGAAGCGGTCAGCGCGCCCTTGAGCTCGGCGTACTTCCAGTCCGGGTGCTGCTGCTTGAGCAGCGCCGCGGCGCCTGCCACGTGCGGCGTCGCCATCGACGTACCGGAGATCGTCAGATATCCCTCGGGCTTCTGGCCGACCTCCTTGTCGATGACGCTGCCGGGGGCCGCGGCGGCCGTGATGTCCACGCCGGGCGCGGTCACGTCGGGCTTGATGGCGCCGTCGCCGACGCGCGGGCCCTGGCTCGAGAATTCGGCGAGCTTGTCGTTGTCGTCGACCGCGCCGACCGTGAGGGCCGCGTCCGCGCTGCCCGGGGAGCCCACGCTGCCGGGGGCTCCGTCGTTGCCCGCCGCGATCGCGAAGAGGATGCCCTTGTCCGCGGAGAGCTTGTTCACCTCGGCTTCGAGCGGGTCGATGCCGGGGGCGTCGCCGCCGCCCAGGCTCAGGTTGACGATGTCGGCGCCCTGGTCGGCCGCCCACTCCATGCCCGCGATGATCCCGGAGTCGTCACCGGAGCCGGTGTCGTCGAGGACCTTGCCGTTCAGGAGCTTGGCGCCGGGCGCGACTCCCTTGAGCTTGCCACCGGACTTCGCGCCGGTACCGGCCGCGATGGAGGCGACGTGCGTGCCGTGGCCGAAGTGGTCCTTGGCGTCCGCCGCCGCGGTGAAGTTCTTCTCGCCGACGACCTGGTCCTTGAGGTCGACGTGCGTGTTGTCGACGCCGGTGTCCAGGACGGCGACCTTGACGCCCTTGCCGTCGAAGCCGGCCGCCCACGCCTTGTCGGCGCCGATCTGCGGCACGCTCTTGTCGAGGCTCGCCTTGCGGACGCCGTCCAGCCAGACGCGGTTGACGCCGGCTGCCGTGGCGCCGCCCTTGTCGGCGATCAGCGCGGACCACAGGTCGGTGGCGTCCTGCTTCGGGGTGGTGATGGCGTCGGCGTTCAGGGACTTCAGGGTCCTGCGGACCTCTGTGTCCCCGGCGCCGCGGACGTCGGCCCTGGCCCCGGCGGCGGCGCCCTTGTAGCCGACGATCAGCTTGAGGCCCTTCTTCTGGGCCCTGCGGTTGTCCTTCTTGCTCAACTCGGTCACGTCGAACAAGCGCTGGTCGAGCTTGCCGTTGGCTATCAGACGCTGCGCGTCGGCCGGTATCACGAGCGTGTGACCGCCCGCGCGCTTGGTCTGTACGGGGATGCCCTCCCGCCCCTTGGCCCGCTCGAAGCCGGTGACCCGGCCCTTGGCGTTCACGGTGACGCGGTCACCGGTGATGAGCGTGATCCGGTGCACGGTCTGCTGCGCCGCCGACTGTCCGGTCAATGCCGGTGCGTCCGGCGACTGCTTCGCCGCCGAAGCCGGGCTGGTCATGCCCGCGGCTAGGGCCACGGCCGCCGCCGTGGCGATCGTGGCCCCGTAGGCTCTCTTCACTTTTGTGCGCAACTCTCCCCCTGGAGGTCAAAGGGGCTTCCGCCCCTGGACGAGGAAGTATTGCCCAAGGTCGAACATCTGCTCAATAGTGCGTCAGAAGTGATGAGTTGGTGGAGGAGGGGCGGGTGCCTCACTCCGGTGACGGGTGCCTACGAACCCGCGTTCTCCGTGACCTTGATCCTTCCGCCCCTGATCGTCGCGAGCCGCGGCGCCTTCCGCGCGATCGCGCTGTCGTGCGTGACCATCACGAACGTCAGGCCGTGCTCCTTCCAGAGCCCTTCGAGCAGCTCCATGATCTCGTCGCGCATGGACTCGTCGAGGTTGCCGGTCGGCTCGTCGGCGAGCAGCACCTTGGGGTTCTTGACCAGGGCGCGGGCGATGGCGACGCGCTGCTGCTGGCCGCCGGAGAGTTCGACGGGGAGGTGGCTGCGGCGTTCGCCGAGGCCCACGGACTCCAGTGCGTCGGCGGCGCGTTCGCGGCGGTCGGCCGCGCCGAGACCCAGCGGGACGAGCGCGGTCTCGACGTTCTCCTGGGCGTTGAGCGTGGGGATGAGGTTGAAGGACTGGAAGACGAAGCCGATGGACTCGGCGCGGACCTTGGTCAGCCGTGCCTCGGGCAGCGCGGCCAGATCCACCCCGTCGAGCTCGACGCTGCCGGACGTCGGACGGTCGAGCCCGCCGAGCATCTGCAGGAGCGTGGACTTGCCGCCACCGGTCGGACCCTGGATGACGAGCCGGTCGCCGTCGCCGATGGACAGGTCGACCCCGGCGAGCGCGTCGACGGTCTCCTTGCCCCTGCGGTACTGCTTGGTGACGCCTTTGAGCTGATACATGCTGTGACTCCTGCGATGCGTAAGGGGGTTGGCGGCTCGGTCGGGGTAACTGGAGCCGCCTACTCGACGCGGCGCAGGGCGTCCGCGGGCCGCAGCCGCGAGGCACGCCAGCCGCCGAAGGCGCCCGCGATGAGACCACCGGCCACGGCGAGGCCGACGGCGAGCGCGATGGTGGTGGCGCTGACCGGTGCGGTGAGCGAGATGTCCAGCGCCTTGGACGCCGACTGCCCGAACGCGCCGCCGGGACCGCCGCCGGGACCGCCGCCGGGACCGCCGCCCATGCCACCGCCGCCCGACTGACCGCCCGCCGAGCCGAGCTGGGCCGTCAGCGTGGGGCTGATCACCGTCACCGCGTACGCGCCGCCGAGGCCGACGGCTATCCCGAGCACTCCGCCCACCAGACTGTTCACGATGGCCTCGCCGACGACCTGCCGGGTGACACGGCCGCTCTTCCAGCCCAGCGCCTTCAGCGTGCCGAACTCCCGTACGCGGCGGCTGACCGCCGACGAGGTCAGCAGACCTGCGACCAGGAACGCCGCGACGAGCACGGCTATGGAGAGCCACTTGCCGACGCTGGACGCGAGGTCGGACGCGGTGGAGAGCGAGCCCGAGACGGTGTCGGCGAGGTCCGCCGACGTGGTCACGGTCGTCCCGGAGACGTTCTTCTGGATGGCGCTCTTGACCGCGCTGATCTGCTGCGAGTCGGCGGCCTTGACGTACACCGTGGTGATCTTGTTCTTCGAGTCGGCGAGGGTCTGGGCGCGCCTGAGCGGGAGGTAGAGGTTGGCCGCGGCGTCCCCGCTGTCGGGCGTCGCGATGCCGACGACCTTGATCTTGGTGCCGGAGATCGTGACGGTGTCGCCCACGGAGAGCTTCTTCTCCTTGGCGTACGAGGAGTCGGCGACGGCCACCTTGGCGGCGGACTCCGACGCCGTGAACGTACGCCCCTTGCTGATCCTGGAGGAGGTCAGCGGGCCCAGGTCGAGCTTGGCGACGTCGGTGCCGTACACGCTGTAGGAGTCGACGTCGAAGTCGGCGCCGCCGCCACGCACCTTCCCTTCCTGCTGCTGGGCGCTGCCGCCTGGCGGCTGCGCCTTACCGGTGGACCCCGGGGCCCTCTCGAACTCGCCCCGCTCGAACTGGCCGTTGACCTTCATCACCTGGAGGCTGAGACCGCCGACGGCGTCGGCGACGCCGCTCTGGCCCGCGACCTTGGTGACGGTGGACGAGGACAGCGTCTCGAAGCCCTGCACCATGACGCGGTCGCTGCTCTGCTCCTTGCCGTCGCCGTCGTCGGCGTCCTTCGCGTCGAACTTGAAGCGTGGGCGTCCGGTCCGGGCATCGCCCTCCTTGGCGGGAGTGGCCGCCTTGGTCACGGTCATGTCGGTGCCGAGCCCATAGAGCGACTCAAGGACCTTGCCCTGCGCCTGCTTCATGCCGGACGACACGGAACTGACCACGATGACAAGGGCGATACCGAGCGCGAGTCCGGAAGCCACGACGAGGGCCGCTTTTCTGCGGCGGCGCAGCTCGCGCCTCAAGTAGGTGAAGAACATGTGCGTGAAGCTAGGTACGCGCCGTGATGAACGGATAAGGGCGGCATAAGAGAAGGATGAGAAGCCTGAACGGCGGCGGCCCGCACCCCCGTTGAGGGGTGCGGGCCGCGGGCCTGCTGCTTCGTGCGCGTCGCGTCAGACGGCCGAACCGGCCTTCCACTGCGCCCAGTCCATGACCCAGCCGTTGAAGCCGTTGTCGGGCTGGACCGTCTTGTCGCCGGTGTTCCGGACGTCCACGACGTCACCGACCATCGAGTTGTCGTAGAACCAGGCACCAGGCGTGCTCTTGTCGCCCGCACCCTTGGCGTCCTGCAGACCGACACAGCCGTGGCTGGTGTTGGCGCCGCCGAAGATGGACTTGGCGCCCCAGTAGTTGCCGTGGATGAACGTGCCCGACTGGGACAGGCGCATGGCGTGCGGCACGTCCTTGATGTCGTACTCGCCCTTGCCGTCGCCGTCCTTGAAGCCGACCGTCGCGCCGTCCATGCGGGTCTCCTTGAACTTCTCGGAGATCACCATCTGGCCTTGGTACGTCTTGTTCTCCGGGGAGCCCGCGGAGATCGGGATGGTCTTGATGACCTTGTTGTCCCGCATGACCTTCATCGTCTTCGTCTTGGCGTCGACGATGGAGACCTGGTTGCGACCGATCTTGAACTGGACCGTCTTCTCCTGGACACCGGTGACGCCGTCAGCGCCTTCGACGCCGTCGAGGGCCAGCTTCATGGTGACCGTGGAGTTGCCCTGCCAGTACTTCTCGGGGCGGAAGTCGATGCGGTTGTTGCCGAACCAGTGGCCGACGACTTCCTGGCCGCTGCTCGACGACACCTTGATGTGGGACTGAACGTCCTTCTTGTTGCTGATCGCCTTGTCGAAGTTGATCGACACCGGCATGCCCACGCCGACCGTGGAGCCGTCCTCGGGCGTGAAGTTCCCGATGAAGCTGTTGGCCGGCGAGACCGTCGTGAACTTCGAGTTCTCGTGCGCCTTGCGACCCTCGGAGTCCTTGGCGGTGGCGCTGAGCTTGTACGTGGTCGCGCGCTCGAGCTGGGCGCTGGGCTTCCAGCTCTTCTTGTCCGCAGCTATCTGACCGGCCACGGCGGTGCCCGACTCGGTCGTCATGGTCACATCCGTGAGGGATCCCTTGCTCACGGTGACCTTGGCCGCGCTGTTGATGCTCGCGTTGTCGGAGCCGTCCTTCGGCGCGATCTTGATATCCGCGTCGGACGACTTCTTGGCTGCCGCTTCGTCGACCTGGTTCTGCGACTCCTTGCCGCCGCCGGCACTGCTGTCGCCGTCGTCGCCGCTACAGGCCGAGAGCACCAGGACGCCGCCGACCAGGGCGGACACGACCGCAAGACCCTTGCGCCGTCCACGCTGTCGCCTACTGTCCGTCATCACACGCTTCTCCATCGTTGCCGAATTCCCCAACAAGCCATTCCCAACAAGCCAAGAACGCCGGGATTCCCCGTAACTCCGCATAACGTCCTGCCCGGTACGTCCCGTTCCACTACCGCCGAAGATGTGGGGAACACCACGTCGCGCGATGCGCCGGTGACAGCCGTGCACCCCTGAGACGACAGAACCCCGGGCGGCGGTTGCCGCCCGGGGCCACGGGTTCCGTTTCCTGCCTACCGCTTACAGCCCCCGGCCACCCGCGCCGTCCACGTCTGCGTCCACGTCCTCGTCGACGTCGTCCTCATCATCCTCGTCGGGGTCCCAGTCCGGTGAATCGGGGTCGTACTCGATCTGCTCGCTGCTCCAGGACGCCTGCGCGAGCTCCACCCCCGGGACCTTGCTGACCAGGTCGAACGGGTCGACGAGGTAGGCGAGCGCCTCCGCGTCGTCCTCCTTGACGGCCGTCTCCGCGTGCAGCCGTTCCTCGGCCGGCATGTGCTCGTCCTCCGCGATGCGGCTCAGGGCTGAGGAGGCGAGCTCTCCGGAGTCGTCGACCTCGACCACCAATTCGACGCGGAGCCGTACAAAACGTGATGTCTCAGATGTGCTCATGGTCCGGAGCGTACGACCCATGGCCCCCGCGACTTTCCCGCGACCCGCGCCTTTCACTACCATCGCCCCACACGGCCAATTCGCCAGCACCACAAGGGGGATCCGATTCCGTGTCCGCACGCCGATCGCTGCTGACCGCCACTGCCGCGGGGGCCCTTCTCGGCGCCCTGTGGTTCGTTCCCTCCGCCAATGCGACGGCGACGTTCAGATCACCACAAGCCCCTGACACACAGCAGGTCGTCCATACGGAACGGCAGGCCGTCCACACGGAACAGCACCGCGCCACGCTCCCCGCCGAGAGCGGCACCGCCCTCCCGGAGGAACGCCTCGCGGACACCGGCGCGGGCGTCGACACGACCCCGTACCTGATCGGCGGGACCGCGTTCCTGGGACTCGGGGCGGGGTTCGTCGCCTACTCCGTACGACGCGAACGCCAAGGGGGCGCCGTCAGCATGTGACGGCGCCCCCATCGGCGTACGGAAGAGACGGTGGCTAGGCCAGCGGTCCTGTCACCGGCTCGACCGCGGCGAGCAGGGCTCCGGAGCGCACGAACTCGTCCGCCGCCGCCAGGTCGGGCGCGAGGAAGCGGTCCGGGCCAGGGCCCTGGACGCCCGCCTTGCGGACCGCCTCGATGACCGCCCGCGTCGCCGGGGCGGGGGTGAGGCCCTCGCGGAGTTCGACCGCGCGCGTCGCCGCGTACAGCTCGATCGCGACGATGCGGGTGAGGTTGTCGACCGCGGTGCGCAGCTTGCGGGCCGCGGACCAGCCCATCGAGACGTGGTCCTCCTGCATCGCGGAGGACGGGATGGAGTCGGCGGACGCGGGCACCGCGAGCCGCTTCATCTCGCTCACCAGGGCCGCCTGCGTGTATTGGGCGATCATCAGGCCCGAGTCCACGCCCGCGTCGTCCGCGAGGAACGGCGGCAGACCGTGCGAGCGGTTCTTGTCCAGGAGCCGGTCCGTGCGGCGCTCGGCGATCGAGCCGAGGTCGGCCGCGGCGATCGCGAGGAAGTCCAGGACGTACGCGACCGGGGCGCCGTGGAAGTTGCCGTTCGACTCGACGCGGCCATCGGGCAGGACCACGGGGTTGTCGACGGCGGCGGCGAGCTCACGCTCGGCGACCGTACGGGCGTGGGCGAGGGTGTCACGGCCCGCGCCCGCGACCTGCGGCGCGCACCGCACCGAGTAGGCGTCCTGCACGCGCGGCGCGTCGTCCTGGTGGTGCCCCGTCAGGCCCGAACCGGCAAGCACCGCGAGCATGTTGGCGGCGGACGCCCCCTGGCCCGGGTGCGGACGGATGGCGTGCAGCTCGGGCGCGAGGACCTTGGCGGTGCCGAGGAGCGCTTCGAGGGTGAGCGCCGCGGTGATGTCCGCGGACTTGTAGAGGGCGTCGAGGTCGGCGAGGGCCATCACCAGCATGCCGAGCATGCCGTCGGTGCCGTTCAGGAGGGCGAGGCCCTCCTTCTCGCGCAGCTCGACCGGGGTGATGCCGTGCGCGGCGAGCAGCTCGCCCGCGGGCTTCAGCTCACCGTCGGGGCCCTCGGCGTCGCCCTCGCCCATGAGCGTGAGCGCGCAGTGGCTGAGCGGCGCGAGGTCGCCGGAGCAGCCGAGCGAGCCGTACTCGTGTACGACGGGGGTGATCCCCGCGTTGAGTACGTCGGCCATGGTCTGCGCGACCTCGGGGCGTACGCCGGTGCGGCCGGAGCAGACCGTCTTCAGGCGCAGGAACATCAGGGCGCGTACGACCTCGCGCTCGACCCGCGGGCCCATCCCCGCCGCGTGCGAGCGGACGATGTTGCGCTGCAGCTGGGCGCGGAGTTCCGGGCCGATGTGCCGGGTGGCGAGGGCGCCGAAGCCCGTCGAGACGCCGTAGACGGCTTCGGGCTTGGCCGCGAGGGCGTCGACGATCTCGCGCGAGGCGGCGAGGGCGGTCACGGCTTCGGCCGAAAGATCGATGCGGGCGTTGCCGCGCGCGACGGCGATGACGTCCGCCGCGGTTGTCCCGGACGTCCCCAGGACCACGGTGTGCATATCCATATTCAGCAGCGTACGGACTGAATCGCCAAGTGTCACGGGCGGAGGGGGCCTGGGCCTCTTACTCCGGGGGCCGGGGCCCCGGAAGGGGCCCCGTCAGGGGCGCGAGGAACTGCGCGACAAGCCACGACGAACCCCGCACCCGGGAGCAGCCAGAAACATGGCAGACGCGCCCCTCAAGGGGCGCGGGGAACTGCGCGACAAGCCACGACGGGCCCGCACCGGGAAGAGGCCAGAACACGGCAGACGCGCCCCCGGACCCCGCCCCCACGGGGGCTACCGCTCCCCGCCCCGGGGTTCCGGCCCACGCCCCCGGAAGCGACGCCTCTCCCCCGCCGGACGGCGCCCCCCCTCCGAATCCGCGAGCCGAACCACCGGATCATCCGCCCCCTCGCGCCCCGCAACCACCGGCTTCACCGCGCGAGCCGCCTTCGCGCGGTACTGCGCCGCATCCGCCAGGCGGAAGAGCCGCCGAGCCGAGCGGACCTCGCCGATCGGATCCTCCGTGGAGGCGACCCCGCACGCGACACCCTCCCCCAGCTCCAACTCCGCCGCCCGTACGCAGAGTTCGTCGGCGACCCGTACCACCTCGTCCGCCGTGGGCCCCACCGAGAGCAGGCAGAACTCGTCACCGCCGAGCCGCGCGGACAGGGTCCCGGGCAGCATCGCCCCGCACAGCGAGAGCACAGAGCCGAAACGTTCGAGCAACCGGTCGCCCACCGCGTGACCCTGCGTGTCGTTGACCCACTTGAGGCCGTTCACGTCGCACACGACCAGGCTCACCACCGCACCCTCCGCCCGATGCCGCTCCACCGCCTCCTCGAGCCGCAGATCGACGGCGCGCCTGTTCGCGAGGCCGGTCAGCGCGTCGGTGAAGGCGAGGCGGCGGGCCTCCTCCAGGCGTTCGGTCTGTGCGATGCCCGCCGCGACGACCGAGGCAAGCACCGTGGCGAAGTCCGCGTCCTCGCGGCCGAAGACCGGCGCCCCCACCGGCCGCGCCACATACAGCTCGCCCCACGCCCTCCCGTGCAGCACGACCGGCGCGACCACACAGGAGCCGCGGCCCCGCCTGCGCAGGGCGGCGACGCGCTGGTGGCAGTAGCCGGGGGACGCGGCGTCGGCGGGGCCCCGCGCCGTCTCCACCCAGGCGTGCGGCTCGCCGCCGCCCGCCCAGCGCTCATGCAGGAACTCGGTGATCTCCGGGAACTCGTTCACCGGATACGCCTCGCGCTCCGGGAACTCTTCCTCCCCCTCGGCCCGTTCGCCCACGTTCACGAGCACCCTCAGCCGCCCGAGGTCACGCTCCCAGACGGACAGCGCGGCGAAACTCCCGGACAGCGCACGGCACGCGCCGATGGCTGCCGCCCGCCAGGACTCACGTGGGGTGTGCGCGACGGCCATTCCCTGCGCCAGCACGACCACAGCCCGTAGCCGGACATCCTCTCCCATCTCCCCAGGCTAGGAGATTTACGACATTTTGGGCGTTTGGAGCGTTACGCAGCGTGTGGAGCCGCCGAACAGCGGCCCACTCGGCTCACTCTCCGGGCCACTGCGGCTTCCGCTTCTCGTTGAACGCCGCCACACCCTCGGCCCGGTCACCGGAGAAGGCGACCGAGCGCCAGGCCGCGTCCTCGACCTCAAGACCGGCCCGCAGGTCGAGCCCGTGCCCGAGGCGCAGGGCGCGCTTGGCCGCGCGCAGGCCGACGGGCGAGTTGGCGGCGATCCGCGCGGCGAGCGCCAGCGCTTCCGTACGGTCCTCACCCTCGCCCACAAGCTGGTCGACAAGACCCAACTCCCGCGCCTCGCCCGCCTCCACGCGCCGCGCGGTGAAGATCAGCTCGGCGGCGCGCGCGGCGCCGACCCGGCGCGGCAGCAGCTGCGTACCGCCACCGCCCGGGATCACGCCGACCGACACCTCGGGGAGCCCGACCACGGCGGTCGCATCGGCGACGATGAGGTCACAGGCGAGCGCGAGCTCGAACCCGCCGCCGAGCGCGAAACCGTGCACGGCGGCGATGGTCGGCACGGGCAGTTCGAGTACGCCGGTGTAGGCGGCCCGTGCGGTGGGCCGCTGACGTACCAACTCGGCGTCGGAGAAGGAGTTGCGCTCCTTCAGGTCGGCGCCCACGCAGAAAGCCCGCTCATGGGTGGACGTCACGACGACGACACGGGTGTCACCGTCCTGCGCGAGGGCGGCGCAGGCAGCGCCGATGGAGCGGGCCATGTCCGTGGACACGGCGTTCATCGCCTTGGGCCGGTCCAGGGTCAACTCGGCGACGTGGGCGTGCCGCCTGACGCCGACGAAATCCCCGTACCGCTGCTCGCCGCCCATTGCTTTCCTCCAGGTCCGGTTAACGCCCGTTACCGCTTGGCAGGAGGATCATGCCACCGCTACGGAGCGCCGGGAAGGCTCAGCTCCGCCGGGCCAGCAGCCAGGGCTCGACGACACCGAGGCCTCGCACGGGCCGCTGCCACATCGGCTGCAGGGCGAAGCGGTAGGAGGGCGGCTGTGAGCCTTCCTTCTCCGCGGCCTCGGCCGCTTCCGCCGCCTCGGTCTCGGAGGCGGGCGCGTCCCCCGTGTGCTTCAGCTCCTCCGCGAGCGCGCCGTCCACCAGGACCGCGTCCTTGGGCGCTATCGACGTAAGACGGCTCGCGAGGTTCACCGTCGTACCGAAGACGTCGCCCATCCGGGTCGTGACCGTGCCGAAGGCGATGCCGACGCGCAGCTCGGGCATCGTCTCGTCGTTGGCCATGGTCTCGATCAGCCGCAGGGCGATCTCCGCCGCCACGCCCGCGTCGTCGGCGGCGTACAGCACTTCGTCGCCCAGCGTCTTGATGAGCCGACCGCCATGCGCCGCGACAAGATCCGCCGCGGTGGTCTCGAAGGCCTCGACGAGTTCGCCGAGTTCTTCTTCCTCCATACGCCGGGTGAGCCGCGTAAAGCCGACAAGGTCGGCGAACCCGACCGCGAGCCGCCGGTCGACCATCTCCTCGTCGTCGGCGGCCTGCACCACGCGCCCGGTCGCGGCGGCGAGCTGCCGCCGCCACACGTAGACGAGGAACTCCTCCAGCTCGGGCAGAAGAAGCTCTATCAGCGGGTACGTCACTTCGGTCCGCGTCATGCCCGGCTCGGGCGGCTCCGTCAGACCCTCCAGGAAAGAGTCGATCTGCCATTCGGCCAGCCGGGCGGTGGTCTGCCCGGTCGACCGGGCCACCTGCACCGCCATCGCCTCGCTCAGCAGCCCCGCCTCGACAAGACCGGCGAGGCGGCGCAGCGCGAGCACGTCCGCCTCGGTCAGGGCCTTGGCCTGGCCGATGTCGGGAAAGCCCATGGCCCGCCAGAAGCGGGACGCGAGTTCCATGGATACGCCGGCGCTGCGGGCCGCCTGGAACGGGGTGTAGCGGCGGTCGGCGCCGAGGATCAGCCCTTCGAGGCGCAGGGCCAAGGGGTCCTTCTCCGGATCCCCGGGCTTCTCCTCTCCGGAGTCCATGGGGTCGAACGCGTTCGTGGCGGCGGCCCCGGCGGTACGTCCGGGCTCACCGTCGGGGCCGGGGGATGCGCCCGTGCCGGAGCCCGTGTCGTCGACGGTCACGCCTGCTGCCCTTCCGATCTGCCGCGGTCATATATCGACCGGCGCCAACTTTACGGCAGGTGTGCCGCAGCTCACGCCTTTACCTGGCGGGGGCGCCTTGGGCGGTGGGCCTGCACCCTCCCCCCACCGAACAGACCTTCCCCTCCCACCCACCCGTTTGCCCCGCATCCGCCCCTGAACGAACAAGCTTTCCCGCCCACCCACCCGATTGCCCCGCAGTCACACCTCGACGAACAAAGGTGGGTGGGCGGCCTGAGACGCGAACGTCCCACTCGGTCGCAGTCGGCAGCGCGCGCGAGGGGACGTGTCGGTATTTCCGCCCGGAGCACGGTTCGCGGCGCTCCGGTGCCGCAGTAGCCCACGCGGCCACCGGACGATGGCGAGGACGGACATACCGGCGCGGCCCCGCACCCACAGACGAACAGACACCGCACCCCGCCCAGCGCACCGCGGCCCCGCCCTCAAGACGAACAGACACCGCACCCCCGGCCCAGCGCACCGCGCCCCGCCCCACCACCGCACCCGCATCCACCCCGTGCACCCCCCCTACCCCCCTAAACCCCCCGCAAATGCACAACATCCCCCGCCCCCACCGGCTCCTGCACCCCGTCCCCCGTAGCGAGCACCAACCGCCCGTCCCCGTCCACCGCCACCGCCTCCCCCGTGATCGACCGGTCCCCCGGCAACTCCGCCCGCACCTCGCGGCCGAGCGTCGCGCAGCCCGCCGCGTATGTCTCCTGGAGGCGGGAAGCCGCCGGATCGCCCTCCGCCGCTCGCCAGTCCCCGTACCACTGCTCCAGGGAACGCAGCACGGCCCGCAGCACCGTGTCCCGGTCCGTCGTCGTCGCTCCGGCCAGGGCCAGCGAACCCGCGGTGGGAACCGGGAGCTCGTCCGCGCGCAGGGTCACGTTGATGCCGATGCCGATCACGACGCCGCCCCCGGCGGCCCGCTCGGCCAGGATCCCGCCCGCCTTGCGTTCCTCGCCCCCCACCGTCACCAGCAGGTCGTTCGGCCACTTCAGCGCCGTGTCCACACCTGCCGCCCGCGAAAGACCCGTGGCGGCGGCGACCCCCGTGAGCAGCGGCAGCCACCCCCACCGCTCCACCGGCACGGTGGGCCCCGGCTTGAGGAGAACGGAGAAGAAGAGGCCCGAGCGCGCCGGCGCGGACCAGCGGCGGTCGAGGCGGCCACGCCCCGAGCTCTGCTCCTCGGCGACGAGCACCGCGCCCTCGGGCAGCTCGTCGGCCCGCGCGACAAGATCCGTGTTGGTCGACCCCGTCGCGGGCACGACGTCCAGAGAGGTCCAAAGACCCCCGCCCCGCACCAGCGCCCGCCGCAGCGAAGCGGCGTTCAGCGGCGGCCTTTCGAGGTCGGACCAGCGGTTCCTGTCAGGAAGGCCAGAGGAGTCGTCTGAAGCATCTCGCGGCGTCATGCAAGCCACCTTAGGTGTGGCAAACGCCGCACTGCCGAACCGTATGCGCGCCGATACCCTACGAGTCAGTAGCAAGCGAGTCACCAGCAGCCGCAAGCCCGCCGCAAGCCGCCAGTAGCCCCTTTGAGCAGGCAGGGAGCCACATCCCTATGTCCGAGCCGGAAGAGCCCAACGTGTCCGTGCCAAGCGCCGCCAGCGAAACCGCCGCCCCCGAGGCAGGTATCGACATCCATACGACTGCGGGAAAACTCGCTGATCTGCAGCGCCGCATCGAGGAGGCCAAGCACGCCGGCTCCGCTCGCGCGGTCGAGAAGCAGCACGCCAAGGGCAAGTTGACGGCTCGTGAGCGGATCGACCTGCTGCTCGACGAGGGCTCCTTCGTCGAGCTCGACGAATTCGCGCAGCACCGCTCGACCGACTTCGGCCTGGAGGCCAACCGCCCTTACGGCGACGGCGTCGTCACCGGGTACGGAATGGTCGACGGCCGCCCCGTGGCCGTCTTCTCGCAGGACTTCACCGTCTTCGGCGGTGCCCTCGGCGAGGTCTACGGCCAGAAGATCGTCAAGGTCATGGACTTCGCCCTGAAGACCGGATGCCCGGTCATCGGCATCAACGACTCCGGCGGCGCCCGCATCCAGGAGGGCGTCATGGCCCTGGGGATGTACGGCGAGATCTTCCGCCGCAACACCCACGCCTCCGGCGTGATCCCGCAGATCAGCCTCGTCGTCGGCCCCTGCGCGGGCGGCGCCGTCTACTCCCCGGCCATCACCGACTTCACGGTCATGGTCGACCAGACGTCGCACATGTTCATCACGGGCCCGGACGTGATCAAGACCGTGACGGGCGAGGACGTCGGCTTCGAGGAGCTCGGCGGCGCCCGCACCCACAACAGCACCTCCGGTGTCGCGCACCACATGGCGGGCGACGAGAAGGACGCGATCGAGTACGTCAAGTCCCTGCTGTCCTACCTGCCTTCGAACAACCTCAGCGAGCCGCCCGCCTTCCCCGAGGACGCGGACCTGGAGCTGACGGACGAGGACCGCGAGCTGGACACGCTGGTCCCGGACAGCGCCAACCAGCCGTACGACATGCACGGCGTGATCGAACACGTCCTTGACGACGCCGAGTTCTTCGAGACGCAGCCGCTGTTCGCGCCGAACATCCTCACCGGCTTCGGCCGGATCGAGGGCCGCCCGGTGGGCATCGTCGCCAACCAGCCGACGCAGTTCGCCGGGTGTCTGAACATCGACGCCTCCGAGAAGGGCGCCCGCTTCGTCCGCACCTGCGACGCGTTCAACGTCCCGGTCATCACCTTCGTGGACGTGCCGGGCTTCCTGCCGGGCGTCGAGCAGGAGCACACGGGCATCATCCGCCGCGGCGCGAAGCTGATCTACGCGTACGCGGAGGCCACGGTCCCGCTCATCACGGTCATCACGCGCAAGGCGTTCGGCGGCGCGTACGACGTCATGGGCTCCAAGCACCTGGGCGCCGACCTCAACCTGGCCTGGCCGACCGCGCAGATCGCGGTGATGGGCGCCCAGGGCGCGGTGAACATCCTGCACCGCCGCACGATCGCCGCGGCCGGCGACGAGGCCGCCCAGGAGGCGACCCGCGCCCAGCTGATCCAGGAGTACGAGGACCGGCTGCTCAACCCGTACACGGCCGCCGAGCGCGGTTACATCGACGCCGTGATCATGCCGTCGGAGACCCGCGGTCATCTGGTCCGCGGCCTGCGTCAGCTGCGTACGAAGCGGGAATCACTGCCTCCCAAGAAGCACGGCAACATTCCCCTCTGAGCCCTCCAGGAGTGATCCATGATCAAGGTCGTACGGGGCAACCCGACCCCGGAGGAGCTGGCCGCCGCACTCGCGGTGGTCCAGGCGCGCGCCGCGGCGGTCGCGAACCAGCCGTCCGGCGCGCCCGCGGCACTCGACGCCTGGGCGGACCCCGCGCGGGTGGCCCGCGAGCGGCTGCCCGCGCCGGGGCCGACGGCGTGGGGACGTACGTACTGGCCCGTGTGAGCGGCCTGGCACGCCACGACGCGCCATGACGCCACGAGAATGAGTGAGACGGGCCGGGGCGCCTGAGTACGCGTACTCAGGCGCCCCGCTGTCACCGGTCGCAGTATCGGAATCATGCTGTGGTCGGATCCGGAGAACACCCCTCCCAAGGACATGCGGGACATGCAGGCGAAGCTGCGCCGTGCCGGGGTCCTGCTCGCGCTTGCCATGGTCGTGGCGATGTTCGTCCTGGGCATCCGCTAGGCCTGAGCATCGACCGGGGCTCGCTACGCTGACCGTATGAGTGATCAGCCCCGCCGTCTCGTCCTCGCCTCCAAGTCCCCCGCCCGGCTCGGCCTGCTGCGCCAGGCCGGACTCGCCCCCGAAGTGATCGTCAGCGGCGTCGACGAGGACGCGATCTCCGCACCGACCCCCGCCGAACTCGCCCTCGCGCTCGCCGAGGCCAAGGCCTCGGTCGTCTCCGCGCGCCCGGACGCGAAGGGCGCCCTGGTCGTCGGCTGCGACTCGGTCCTCGAACTGGACGGACAGGCGCTCGGCAAGCCCGCCGACACCGAGGAGGCCACCGCCCGCTGGAAGTCCATGCGCGGGCGCGCGGGCGTCCTGCAGACCGGCCACTGTGTGTACGACACGGCGTCCGGCCGCCATGTGTCGGCGGTCGCCTCGACCGTCGTCCGTTTCGGCGACCCCTCGGACGAGGAGATCGCCGCGTACGTGGCGAGCGGCGAACCCCTGCATGTGGCGGGCGCGTTCACGCTCGACGGCCGCTCGGCCCCGTTCGTCGAGTCGATCGAGGGCGACCACGGCAACGTCATCGGCCTCTCGCTGCCGCTGCTGCGCCGCCTCCTGGCCGAACTGGGCGTGGGCATCACGGAATTGTGGGCCGAGTAGGGGCAGGAGGGCCCACAAAGGCCCCGAAGGGCTCAGGCGGGCTGTGGGGCGCCGTTCTCGGGCGTCCCGCCGCCCGCCGTGCCGTTGCTCTCGCGGGGCGCGTCGGACACCTCCGCGGCCTTCTTGTCGTACGCCACGAGCGTCAGCACGATCAGGCCGAGTACGACCATCATGAAGACGAAGGCGGCCCAGCCCACCAGGCCGACCGAGAACGCCCCGAGCACGCCGTGCACCACGGCGGCGCTGATCAGCAGCAGCCGGCCGAAGCGGCCCGGCGCGCGGTCGCGTATCGCCGCGCGCAGCATGATGACGCCGCACAGCGCGAGGTAGAGGCCGAAGAGGGCGCCCGCTATCCACGTCGAGACGGACATGGCGTGCGGGTCGAGGCCCGCGAGGGACATGTCCTGCTTGTTCACGACAAGCCCGAGGAACCAGTTGAGGAGTGCGATGCCGACCGCCTCCACCAGAAGCACGATCGCGCCCACCAAGGCCACCGGTCTACGCGCCACGGCGCCCCACCCTCTTCCGCTGTTACCGCCAGTTCGTGCCAGACATCGCGAACGCTACTAACGGGTAAACCGGGGGACAAGAGCTCTGCCGAAGGCAAAGAATCATTGGGCCATTCGTAGGGACTCCACAAAGATTGACCCCTTGCCGCAGCACGCTCGCACAGAGACCTTGACCACATCGGGGCGTTAGTCTGCCGGGAAGGGACCCTGCGTACCGTGGTGCGACAAGGGATTTCGCTGATCGGGCAGGCCCGGATCACGCTCCGTGTGGGCAAGCTCACCATTGGGGACGGGTCGAAAGGTCGTGTCGGCAGTCCCTAAACTCGGCTTGTTTCAAGGAGGGAGCCATCGTGCGCAAGGTGCTCATCGCCAACCGTGGCGAAATCGCTGTCCGCGTTGCTCGGGCATGCCGGGATGCAGGGATCGCGAGCGTAGCCGTCTACGCAGATCCTGACCGGGATGCTCTGCATGTACGTGCGGCAGATGAGGCGTTCGCGCTGGGCGGTGACACTCCGGCCACCAGCTACCTGGACATTTCCAAGGTTCTGGCAGCGGCCAAGGACGCGGGGGCGGACGCGGTCCACCCCGGCTACGGCTTCCTTTCGGAGAACGCCGACTTCGCGCAGGCCGTGCTGGACGCGGGCCTCATCTGGATCGGCCCGCCGCCGCAGGCCATCCGTGACCTGGGTGACAAGGTCGCCGCCCGGCACATCGCGCAGCGCGCGGGTGCCCCCCTGGTGGCCGGTACGCCGGACCCGGTGAGCGGCTCCGACGAGGTCGTGGCCTTCGCCCAGGAGCACGGTCTGCCGATCGCGATCAAGGCCGCCTTCGGTGGCGGCGGGCGCGGTCTCAAGGTGGCCCGCACCCTCGAAGAGGTGCCGGAGCTGTACGACTCCGCGGTGCGCGAGGCCGTCGCGGCCTTCGGTCGCGGCGAGTGCTTCGTGGAGCGCTACCTGGACAAGCCGCGGCACGTGGAGACCCAGTGCATCGCGGACAAGCACGGCAACGTGGTGGTCGTCTCCACCCGTGACTGCTCGCTGCAGCGCCGCCACCAGAAGCTGGTGGAGGAGGCGCCCGCGCCGTTCCTGAGCGAGGCGCAGAACGCCGAGCTGTACGCGGCGTCCAAGGCGATCCTCAAGGAGGCCGGGTACGTGGGCGCCGGCACCGTCGAGTTCCTCGTCGGTGTCGACGGCACGATCTCCTTCCTGGAGGTCAACACCCGTCTGCAGGTGGAGCACCCGGTCACCGAAGAGGTCACCGGCATCGACCTGGTCCGCGACATGTTCCGCGTCGCGGACGGCGAGGAACTGGGTTACGGCGACCCGGAGTTGAGGGGTCACTCCTTCGAGTTCCGGATCAACGGCGAGGACCCCGGCCGCGGCTTCCTGCCCGCGCCCGGCACGGTGACGGTGTTCGCACCGCCGTCGGGCCCCGGCGTGCGCCTGGACGCGGGCGTCGAGTCCGGCTCGGTCATCGGCCCGGCGTGGGACTCGCTCCTCGCCAAGCTGATCGTGACCGGTGCGACGCGTGAGCAGGCCCTGCAGCGGGCGGCGCGCGCCCTTGAGGAGTTCAACGTGGAGGGCATGGCCACGGCCATCCCCTTCCACCGCGCGGTCGTCAAGGACCCGGCCTTCGCTCCCGAACTGACCGGCTCCACCGACCCGTTCACGATCCACACCCGGTGGATCGAGACCGAGTTCGTCAACGAGATCCCCGCGTTCACCGCGGCGGCCGACACCGAGGCGGACGAGGAGCCCGGCCGCGAGACGGTCGTCGTCGAGGTCGGCGGCAAGCGCCTTGAGGTCTCGCTCCCCTCGTCGCTCGGCATGACCATCGCCCGCACCGCCGCCGCGGGCGGCGCGCGTCCCAAGCGGCGCGCGGCGAAGAAGTCGGGCCCGGCGGCTTCCGGCGACACCCTGGCATCTCCCATGCAGGGCACGATCGTCAAGATCGCGGTCGAGGAGGGCCAAGAGGTCAAGGAGGGCGACCTGGTGGTCGTCCTCGAGGCCATGAAGATGGAACAGCCGCTCAACGCGCACCGTTCCGGAACGATCAAGGGGCTCACCGCGGAGGTCGGCGCGAGCCTGACCTCCGGCGCGGTGATCTGCGAGATCAAGGACTGACCTGCGCCGGCCGGGCTGGAGCATCCAGCCCGGCCGGCGAAGTATTCAGCCCGTCCGGCGTTCGAGGACGAACTCGGCGAAGCCGGTGACAGACGGTCCGCACAACATGGGCCCCGCCCATCAGGCATCCTTGAAGAGGTACCCGCACCTTCAGGGAGGACCACAGCGATGAGCACCGGCACGGAACCGCAGCCCGCACGGGCGATGCGTGCCGACGCGCGCCGTAACTACGACCGGCTCCTCGCGGAGGCCCGCGCCGCCTTCGCCGAGCACGGCACAGGCGCCTCGCTCGAGGACATCGCCCGCCACGCGAACGTAGGCATCGGCACTCTCTACCGCCACTTCCCCAACCGCCACGCCTTGATGAGCGCCGTCTTCGAGGAGGCGGTGAGCGATCTTCTGGCCCACTCGCACTCCCTGCTCGAATCCCCGGAGCCCTGCTCCGCCCTGGTGACGTGGCTGCGCGCCATCATCACTCATGCGGGTGAGTACCGCGGGCTCTCCCGCGCCCTCATGTCGGCGTCGCACGACGACAGTTCGGCGCTCGCCCGGTGCAGCAGGCCGATGCGCGAGGCAGGGACGGCCTTGCTCGTCCGGGCCCAGCAGGCAGGCGCCGTACGCCCAGGTGTCTCCATCGGCGATCTGATGCAGCTGACCAACGCGATCGCGCTGGCCGCCGAAGAGACCCCGGAGGAGCCGGAGTTGGCCGACCGCCTCCTGATGCTGACCCTGCGCGGCCTGAAGCCCGAGAGGTCGGCGCCCGGCACAACCGGGCCGGGACCGACGACAGGCTCAGCGGCGGCGTAGATCCGCCACGCGCGCGGCCCGCTCCCCGGGCTGCTGCTCCCCGAGCACCGCAGTGCGCAACTGCGCCCCGGGCCCGCCGTGGTTACGGCGCTGCCCCGGCAGGGGCACGTCCCGGCGCGGCTGTCGCCCCGCCGGGACGGAATCCACCCCGGGCCCGGAGTTAGGGCTCACGGAACCACCCGCCACCGCGATCTGCACACCCTGGTCGGCCAGGGCCTGGAGCTCGGTGGCCGCGCGGTCGTCGTGGGTGGGCGGTTCGTCCGTGACAAGACGGGTGATGACGTCCGTCGGCACCGTCTGGAACATCGTGTCGGTGCCGAGCTTGGTGTGGTCGGCCAGGACCACGACCTCGCCGGCCGCCTGGACGAGCGCACGGTCCACGCTCGCGGAGAGCATGTTGGACGTGGAGAGCCCGCGTTCGGCGGTCAGACCACTGCCCGACAGGAAGGCGCGCGAGACCCGCAGACCTTGCAGGGACTGTTCGGCCCCGCTGCCCACGAGCGCGTAGTTGGAACCGCGCAGGGTGCCGCCGGTCATGACGACCTCGACGCGGTTGGCATGGGCCAGCGCCTGTGCCACCAAGAGGGAATTGGTGACGACGGTCAGACCGGGAACCCGCGCGAGCCGTCGGGCCAGCTCCTGCGTGGTGGTTCCCGCCCCGACGACGATGGCTTCGCCTTCTTCGACGAGTCCCGCCGCGAGATCGGCGATGGCCGTCTTCTCGGCGGTCGCGAGATGTGATTTCTGCGGAAAGCCGGACTCCCGCGTGAATCCGCCCGGCAATACCGCACCGCCATGTCGGCGGTCGAGGAGTCCTTCTGCCTCCAGTGCGCGCACGTCCCGCCGTACGGTCACTTCGGAGGTCTGGACGACGCGGGCGAGCTCCCGGAGCGATACCGCTCCGTTGGCCCGCACCATTTCGAGGATCAATTGGCGACGTTCTGCAGCGAACACGAAACTGACAGTAACCCCAACGACCGTCTACTTTCAGCAGTTTGCGCCGAATTACAGAAGTTGTTCGCATGGTAGGGCGCGAAGTGGTATAGGTGCCTACTCTCCCCGCCTATGCCGGGCGAATGGGCGGCAACACCCTGTGACCTGCGCGGAGTTCCTACCCCGCGCACAAGGCGCTCAGGCCTCGCCCGCCGACTTCCGCGTGTGAAGTTGACGCGCGACCTCGGCGATCGACCCCGAAAGCGATGGGTACACGGTGAACGCATTCGCGATCTGCTCCACCGTCAGATTGTTGTCGACCGCGATCGAGATGGGGTGGATCAGTTCCGAAGCGCGCGGCGCGACGACCACTCCGCCCACCACGATGCCCGTACCGGGACGGCAGAAGATCTTGACGAAGCCGTCGCGGATGCCCTGCATCTTCGCGCGCGGGTTGCGCAGGAGCGGCAGCTTGACGACGCGGGCGTCGATCTTGCCGCCGTCGACGTCGGACTGGCTGTAGCCGACGGTCGCGATCTCGGGGTCGGTGAAGACGTTCGACGACACCGTCTTCAGGTTCAGCGGCTGCACGGCGTCGCCCAGGAAGTGGTACATCGCGATGCGCCCCTGCATGGCGGCGACGGAGGCGAGCGCGAAGATCCCGGTCACGTCACCGGCGGCGTACACACCGGGCGCGGACGTGCGCGACACCTTGTCGGTCCAGATGTGCCCGGAGTCCTTCAGCTTGACCCCGGCCTCCTCCAGGCCCATGCCGCTGCTGTTGGGGATGGCACCCACGGCCATCAGGCAGTGCGTACCGGAGATGACGCGGCCGTCGTTGAGCGTCACCTCCACGCGGTCGCCCACGCGCTTGGCGGAGGCGGCGCGCGAGCGGGACATGACGTTCATGCCGCGGCGCCTGAAGACGTCCTCCAGGACGGCGGCGGCGTCCGGGTCCTCGCCGGGCAGCACGCGGTCACGGCTCGATACGAGCGTGACGTTCGACCCGAGCGCCTGATAGGCACCGGCGAACTCGGCACCGGTGACACCGGAGCCGACCACGATGAGCTCCTCGGGGAGCTCGTCCAGGTCGTACACCTGGGTCCAGTTGAGGATTCGCTCGCCGTCGGGCAGCGCGTCGGGCACCTCACGCGGGTGACCGCCGGTGGCGATGAGCACGGCATCGGCGACGAGGGTCTCCTCGGTCCCGTCGGCCGCGCGCACGACGACCTTGCGCGAGCCGTCCGTGTCCTGCTGGCCCTCCAGACGGCCACGGCCGCGCAGCACGCGCGCGCCCGCACGCGTGACGGAGGCGGTGATGTCGTGGGACTGCGCGAGCGCGAGGCGCTTCACACGGCGGTTGACCTTGCCGAGGTCGACGCCGACGACGCGCGCCGGGGTGTCGATGTGCGGGGTGTCGTCCGCGACGATGATGCCGAGTTCTTCGTACGACGAATCGAAGCTGGTCATCACTTCAGCCGTCGCGATCAGAGTCTTCGACGGGACGCAGTCGGTGAGCACCGACGCCCCGCCAAGACCGTCGCAATCGACGACGGTCACCTCCGCGCCGAGCTGGGCGGCAACGAGTGCCGCCTCGTATCCGCCGGGTCCGCCGCCAATGATCACGATCCGAGTCACGTACTCCATTGTCCCGCACGCTTCAAGGTGCTTCGCCCCGGGGGCTCCATCCGGCCGTTCTCCCTACAAGAAGGGCACTTCCGTTACGGGAGGGACGCACGCGTCGCCTGCCGTACCCTCGACCACATGTCGCTCTACGCCGCGTACGCCGGCAATCTGGATCCGCGGCTCATGTCCCGCCGCGCCCCGCACTCGCCGCTGCGCCAGACAGGCTGGCTGAGCGGCTGGCGGCTGACGTTCGGCGGGGAGCACATGGGGTGGGAGGGGGCGCTGGCCACCATCGTCGAGGCACCTCGCTCGCAGGTCTTCGTCACCCTCTACGACATCGCCCCCATGGACGAGGACTCCATGGACCGGTGGGAGGGGGTGGGGCTCGACATCTACCGCCGGATGCGGATGCGGGTGCACACCCTGGAGGGCGAGGAACCCGCTTGGGTGTACGTCCTCAATGGATACGAGGGCGGCCTGCCGTCCGCGCGTTATCTGGGGGAGCTGGCGGACGCGGCGGAGTCCGCGGGGGCGCCGCACGACTACGTGATGGAGCTGCGGAAGCGGCCCTGCTAGCCCCCTCTTCGGGCCAGCGTCCGGCTCTCGTCGGGCTCTCGTCGGACTCTCGTCGGAAACGACAAGACAACGATCCGAATCCCGTGAGCATCGTCATCTACGCGCGTAGGGCGAGAGCGGCTACTCTCGTCCGCGTGAACGCTTCAGTTATTTCGGACGACCAGGGCGACCCCTACGTTGCCGCCGACGCCGCCGCCACGCGCCTGCGTGAGCTGACGGGCGCCGAGACCCACGACGTGGCCCTTGTGATGGGCTCCGGCTGGGCGCCGGCCGTGGACGCGCTCGGCGAGCCCGACGCCGAGTTCTCCGTCACCGATCTGCCCGGCTTCCCCGCGCCGGCGGTCGAGGGACACGGCGGCCGTATCCGCTCCTTCAAGATCGGCGACAAGCGGGTTCTCGTCTTCCTGGGCCGCACCCACTACTACGAGGGCCGTGGTGTGGCCCCCGTCGCGCATGGCGTGCGTACGGCCGTGGCCGCGGGCTGCAAGACGATCGTCCTCACGAACGGCTGCGGTGGTCTGCGCGAGGGCATGCGTCCCGGTCAGCCGGTCCTGATCAGCGACCACCTCAACCTGACGGCCACGTCGCCGATCGTCGGCGCGAACTTCGTGGACCTCACGGACCTGTACTCCCCGCGGCTGCGCGCCCTCTGCAAGGAGATCGACCCCTCCCTCGAAGAGGGCGTCTACGCGCAGTTCCCCGGCCCGCACTACGAGACGCCGGCCGAGATCCGCATGGCCCGCACGATCGGCGCGGACCTGGTGGGCATGTCGACCGTCCTCGAGGCCATCGCCGCGCGCGAGGCGGGTGCGGAGGTGCTCGGCATCTCCCTGGTGACGAACCTCGCCGCGGGCATGACGGGAGAGCCCCTGAACCACGAGGAGGTCCTCCAGGCGGGCCGAGACAGCGCTACGCGCATGGGCGAGCTGCTTTGCCAGGTGCTGGGCCGCGTTTAACGGGCGGGGGCGCCTTGGCTGGCGGGGGCGCCTTGGCTGGGGGTGCCTTGCCTGGCCGGGGGGTGCCTTGCCTGGGGGGTGCCTTCCCTGGGGCGCCTTGCCTGGCGGGGGCCTTGCTTGGGGTCTTCGCCTGGGGCGCCTTGCCTGGTAGGGGCCTTGCCCGTTGGGGGCGCCCGGTTCTGGCTTTCGCGCTCCGAAGCGCGCCTGACGCACGGACCTTTCCCACCCACCCACCCGATTACCCCGCAGGCTTCCTCCCCCGCGTACCCGATTGCCCCGCAGCATCGGCCGAGTGCACAGACCCTTCGCGCCGCGGGGTAATCGGGTGGGTGGGCGGGAAAAAATCCGCCGCGAAGCGGCGGGACAGGAATGCCCCCACCGGACCGCACTCCCGGCAGGAGAGCCCCCCGGTCCGCCCCCGGGTACCAGTACACGGAACCCCGCAACAAGAACTCCGCTCACGAGAGGCTGAAGAAACGTGCCGGACGACTCTGAACTCATCGCGCGAGCCCAGGCCTGGCTGGCCGAGGACCCGGACCCCGAGACCCGCGAGGAACTCGCGAAGCTCATCGACACCGCGGACACCGAAGAGCTGGCCGCCCGCTTCAGCGGCACCCTCCAGTTCGGCACCGCCGGCCTCCGCGGCGAACTCGGCGCGGGCCCCATGCGCATGAACCGCTCCGTCGTCATCCGCGCCGCCGCGGGCCTCGCCGCGTACCTGAAGTCCAAGGGTCAGACCGACGGCCTCGTGGTGGTCGGCTACGACGCCCGCCACAAGTCGGCGGACTTCGCCCGCGACACGGCCGCCGTCATGACCGGCGCGGGACTCAAGGCGGCGGTGCTTCCCCGCCCGCTCCCCACCCCCGTACTGGCCTTCGCCATAAGGCACCTCGGCGCCATCGCGGGCGTAGAGGTGACGGCGAGCCACAACCCCCCGCGCGACAACGGCTACAAGGTCTATCTGGGCGACGGCTCCCAGATCGTCCCGCCCGCGGACGCGGAGATCGCGGCGGAGATCGACGCCATCGCCACCCTCCACGACGTGCCCCGCCCCGAGGCCGGCTGGGAGACCCTCGGGGACGACGTCCTGAACGCCTATCTGGCCCGCACGGACGCCGTCCTGGCCCCGGACTCCCCCCGCACGGCCCGCACCGTCTACACGGCGATGCACGGCGTCGGCAAGGACACCCTCCTGGCGGCGTTCGCCCGCGCCGGTTTCCCCGCCCCCGTCCTCGTCGCCGAGCAGGCGGAGCCCGACCCGGACTTCCCCACGGTCGCGTTCCCCAACCCGGAGGAGCCGGGCGCGATGGACCTCGCCTTCGCGAAGGCACGCGAGGTGGAGCCGGACCTGATCATCGCCAACGACCCGGACGCGGACCGCTGCGCCGCCGCGGTCAAGGACGGCCCCGACAGTACTGACTGGCGCATGCTCCGTGGCGACGAAGTGGGCGCGCTCCTCGCGGCCCACCTCGTCCGCAAGGGCGCCCGCGGCACCTTCGCCGAGTCGATCGTCTCCTCCTCCCTGCTCGGCCGTATCGCGGAGAAGGCGGGCCTTCCGTACGAGGAGACCCTCACCGGCTTCAAGTGGATCGCCCGCGTGGACGGCCTGCGCTACGGCTACGAGGAAGCGCTCGGCTACTGCGTCGACCCCGAAGGCGTACGCGACAAGGACGGCATCACGGCGGCGCTCCTCCTCACCGAGCTGGCGTCCGAGCTCAAGGAGGAGGGCCGCACGCTCCTCGACCTCCTGGACGACCTCGCGGTGGATCACGGTCTGCACGCCACCGACCAGCTGTCGGTCCGCGTGGAGGACCTCTCCCTGATCGCGGACGCGATGCGCCGCCTGCGCGAGCTGCCGCCGACGGAGCTCGCGGGCCTGCCCGTGACGCGGGCCGAGGACCTGACGCGGGGCACGGACGAGCTGCCGCCCACGGACGGCCTGCGTTACACGCTGGACGGCGCCCGTGTCATCGTCCGCCCGAGCGGCACCGAGCCGAAGCTCAAGTGCTACCTGGAGGTGGTGGTCCCGGTGTCGGCCAAGTCCGGCCTGCCCGCCGCCCGCGCCACGGCGACGGACCTCCTCGCGGCGATCAAGCGCGACCTCTCCGTGGCCGCCGGCATCTAGCAGGCATCAGGGGAGCAGGGGAGCAGAGGAACAAGGGATCACAGGAAGGACGCGTGGCCGCGGCGCCACCCGTCCGAGTGGTTCCGCTGGTGCGGCTGCCCGCACCGATCCGGTGCGCTGCCGCCCGCCCAGGAAGGGTGGGCGGCAGCGCACGATCACGTTCCGGGAGCCGCCGCAGTGCCGTACGGACCGACCCCTGAGACCTCGACCGCCCAGGCGCCGCCCGCCACCACGCCCCGGATCATCCCCCCGTCCCCCCGCCCGAACCGCCCCGCACGCGCCCTCCGGTACGCGGCACCCGCACTCCTCGCCTACGGCGCCGTACGGCTCTTCGGCCTGCTGGTCCTCGTCCTCTGGTCGCGCGGGGAGCACCGGGGCGTGTGGCATCTGCTCGCGGAGTCCTGGGACTGCGACTGGTACCTGAAGATCGCCGGCAACGGCTACGCGCACACCCTGGGCACCCAGGTCGACGCCAACAACCTCGCCTTCTTCCCCCTGTACCCCCTGCTCATCAGGGCGGGCGGCGTCATCGCCCCGGAGCCGCGCGGGAGCGTGGGGCTCGCGATCTCCGTCAGCTGCGCGTTCCTCGCCGCGTGGGGGATCTTCGCGGTGGGCGACCGCCTGTACGGGCGCAGGACCGGCGTCCTGCTCGCCGCCCTCTGGGGCTCACTGCCCGTCGCCCTGGTCCAGTGGATGGGCTACACGGAGTCGCTCTTCACGGCACTCACCGCGTGGGCGCTGTACGCGGTGCTCACCGGCCGCTGGATCTGGGCGGGCTCCCTGGCCGCGCTCGCGGGCCTGACCCGCCCCACGGGTGCCGCGCTCGCGGCAGCGGTGTCCCTGAGCGCGCTGCTCACGCTGTGGCGCGCACGGCAGCGCGCATGCCAGGAAGAGGGCGGCCACAACCGCGTACGCATCCTTGTGGGCGCCCTGCTCGCCCCGCTCGGCTGGCTTTCGTACGTCGCCTGGGTGGGGTTCCGGCTCGGTCGCTGGGACGGCTACTTCGCCGTACAGAAGCTGTGGCGCAACGAGTGGGACGGCGGCGTCGGAACCCTGCGGGTCATGTACGACCTGCTCGCGGTCCAGCGGCCGCAGCTGTTCCTGACGATGGTGACGGCCACGCTGCTGGCTTCGGTGGCGCTGTTCGTCCTGTCGGTGGGCGACCGGCAGCCCCTGCCGCTGCTGGTCTTCACGGGGCTGCTGCTCCTGATCGTGCTCGGCAGCAAGGGCGTCTACTTCCCCCGCGCCCGCTTCGTACTCCCCGCGTTCCCTCTGCTGCTGCCGCTCGCGGCGGCGCTGGCACGCGCGCGGACGCATGTCGCCGTCACGGTGATGGTGGCGGCAGCGGTCACGTCGGCGGCGTTCGGCGGCCACATGCTGCTGGCGTGGATGGGCCCGCCGTAGGTGGATGGGCCCGCCGTGAGTGGATGGGCCCGCCTTGACCGGCCGGGCCCCTTAAGCGACGGCGAGAACCACCGCGAGCAGCACCGCCCCTGCCACAGCCGGCGCGAGGATCTCGTAGCCCCAGCGCACCACGGGCTCGCCCTGCGCGGACTGTGCCCCGGCGCGTTGCTCGGACAGTTCGCGCAGGTCGTCCATGATCTGGTCCCCGGCCGCGCGCAAGGACTCCGGCTGAGCCGACTGACCCGGCCGCCGCGAGGCGCCGCCGCTCGGATCCCCGGCCGCCACCCCCTGTGACTTCCTCCGGGAAGCCTTCTTGCGGCCGCGGAGGGAGACCGGGATGGCCCAGAGCTGGTACTTGGCGCCGGACTGGGTGAAGACCTCGTTCGAGTACCCGGAGCGCAGCCCCGAGACGGACGCCCACGGCAGCGAGATGGTGCGGAAGGGGTTGCGGATGCGGAGCCGGTCGTCGTTGGCGTACACGGCCGGGCGCACGGTGAAGGCGACGACGAGCGGCACCGCCAGGAGCAGCCCGGCGAGCGCGAGCCACGGGGTGCGGCCCTCGCCCCGGATCATCGCGTCGATGCCGAGCCAGCCGCCGAGGGCGAGCAGCAGGACGCCTCCGGCGATACCGCCGGACGACCGGAACGTCCGGTCCTTGTACTTGGGGTCCTCGGGCTCCGCCACGGGGGGCTGGGGGTCGGTCATACCCTGATTCTGCCTGAGGCCCGGCGCCGGGGGCCCACGGGTCCTGCCGGACCGCCCGGGTGCCATGACGGATCCGCCCCCTGTACAGCCGCTACGCGCGTAGATATGCTCCCCTCGTGACCATGCCCACTGCACCCGCAAACACCGCACACGCACTGTCCGACGCCACCGCGTCGGCCGGCACGCTGCGCCGCTTCCTCCACGGGCTGCCCGGCGTCGACACGGTCGGCCTTGAGGCGCGCGCCGCGGCGCTCGGCACCCGTTCGATCAAGAGCACGGCGAAGGCGTACGCCATCGACCTCGCCATCTCGATGATCGACCTGACGACGCTTGAGGGCGCCGACACCCCGGGCAAGGTCCGGGCGCTCGGCGCGAAGGCCGTGAACCCCGATCCGACCGACCGCGGCACGCCGACAACAGCCGCGGTCTGCGTCTATCCGGACATGGTGGCCACCGCCAAGGAGGCCGTCGGCGACAGTGGCGTCAAGGTCGCCTCCGTCGCGACCGCCTTCCCCGCGGGCCGCGCCGCCATCGGCGTGAAGCTCGGTGACGTGCGCGAGGCGGTCGCCGCGGGTGCCGACGAGATCGACATGGTCATCGACCGCGGCGCCTTCCTCGCGGGTGACTACATGACGGTGTTCGAGCAGATCCGCGCCGTGAAGGAAGCCTCCGGCGCGGCCCGGCTCAAGGTCATCTTCGAGACCGGTGAGCTGTCGACGTACGACAACATCCGCCGCGCCTCGTGGATCGGCATGCTCGCGGGCGCGGACTTCATCAAGACCTCGACCGGCAAGGTCGGCGTCAACGCGACCCCCGCCAACACCCTCCTGATGCTGGAAGCCGTACGCGACTTCCGCGAGCAGACCGGGGTACAGATCGGGGTGAAGCCCGCGGGCGGTATCCGCACCTCCAAGGACGCGATCAAGTTCCTCGTCCTGGTGAACGAGACCGCGGGCGGGGACTGGCTGGACAACCACTGGTTCCGCTTCGGCGCCTCATCACTCCTCAACGACCTGCTGATGCAGCGCCAGAAGCTGGCCACGGGCCGCTACTCCGGCCCCGACTACGTCACGGTGGACTGACCTATGACTTCCACGCCTTTCGAGTACGCACCCGCTCCGGAGTCCCGCTCCGTCGTCGACATCGCGCCGTCATACGGCCTGTTCATCGACGGCGAGTTCGTGGAGGCCGCAGACGGCAAGGTCTTCAAGACCGTCTCGCCCTCCACCGAAGAGGTCCTCTCCGAGGTCGCGCAGGCCTCCTCCGAGGACGTCGACCGCGCGGTGAAGGCCGCCCGCAGGGCCTTCGAGAAGTGGTCGGCGCTGCCCGGCGCCGAGCGCGCCAAGTACCTCTTCCGCATCGCGCGGATCATCCAGGAGCGCAGCCGCGAACTGGCCGTCCTGGAGACGCTCGACAACGGAAAGCCCATCAAGGAGACGCGCGACGCCGACCTCCCGCTGGTCGCCGCGCACTTCTTCTACTACGCGGGCTGGGCCGACAAGCTCGACCACGCGGGGTACGGCGCGAACCCGCGGCCGCTGGGCGTCGCGGGCCAGGTCATCCCCTGGAACTTCCCGCTCCTGATGCTCGCCTGGAAGATCGCCCCGGCGCTCGCGACGGGCAACACGGTCGTCCTGAAGCCCGCCGAGACCACGCCCCTGAGCGCCCTGTTCTTCGCGGACATCTGCCGCCAGGCGGGCCTGCCCAAGGGCGTCGTCAACATCCTTCCCGGGTACGGCGACGCGGGCGCGGCCCTGACCGCCCACCCCGACGTGAACAAGGTCGCCTTCACCGGCTCGACCGCCGTCGGCAAGGCGATCGCCCGCCAGGTCGCGGGCACGGACAAGAAGGTCACGCTCGAACTGGGCGGCAAGGGCGCCAACATCGTCTTCGACGACGCCCCCATCGACCAGGCCGTCGAGGGCATCGTCACGGGCATCTTCTTCAACCAGGGCCAGGTCTGCTGCGCCGGATCGCGCCTCCTCGTACAGGAGTCGGTCAAGGACGAGGTGCTCGACGCGCTCAAGCGGCGCCTGACGACCCTGCGCCTGGGCGACCCGCTGGACAAGAACACGGACATCGGCGCGATCAACTCCGCCGAGCAGCTCGCCCGCATCACCGCGCTCACCGAGACGGGCGAGGCGGAGGGTGCCGAGCGCTGGTCCGCCCCGTGCGAACTGCCCTCGTCCGGCTACTGGTTCGCGCCGACGCTCTTCACGAACGTCACGCAGGCACACACCGTGGCCCGCGACGAGATCTTCGGCCCGGTGCTCTCGGTGCTGACCTTCCGTACGCCGGAAGAAGCCGTCGCCAAGGCCAACAACACGCAGTACGGCCTCTCCGCCGGCATCTGGACGGAGAAGGGCTCGCGCATCCTCGCGGTCGCCGAGCGGCTGCGCGCGGGCGTGATCTGGGCCAACACGTTCAACAAGTTCGACCCGACCTCGCCCTTCGGCGGCTACAAGGAATCGGGTTACGGCCGCGAGGGCGGTCGCCACGGCCTGGAGGCGTACCTCGATGTCCGATAACCGACTGAGTGTCTTCAAGACCTACAAGCTGTACGTAGGGGGCAAGTTCCCCCGCAGCGAGAGCGGCCGGGTGTACGAGGTGACGGACTCCAAGAACAAGTGGCTGGCCAACGCCCCCCTCTCCTCCCGCAAGGACGCGCGTGACGCGGTCGTCGCCGCGCGCAAGGCGCAGGGCAGCTGGGCAGGCAAGACGGCCTACCTGCGCGGGCAGATCCTCTACCGCGTCGCGGAGATGCTGGAGGGCCGGGGGGACCAGTTCGTCCGCGAGGTGGCCGAGGCGGAGGGCCTTTCGAAGTCGAAGGCCGCCGCCGTGGTGGACGCCGCGATCGACCGCTGGGTCTGGTACGCGGGCTGGACCGACAAGATCGCCCAGCTCGTGGGCGGCGGAAACCCCGTCGCGGGACCCTTCTTCAATCTCTCATCGCCCGAGCCGACGGGCGTGGTGACGGTCGTCGCCCCGCAGAAGTCGTCGTTCCTCGGCCTGGTCTCGGTCATCGCCCCGGTGATCGCGACGGGCAACACCGCCGTGGTGATCGCGAGCGAGGACTCCCCGCTCCCCGCGCTCTCCCTGGGCGAGGTCCTTGCCACCTCCGACCTGCCGGGCGGCGTCGTGAACATCCTGTCCGGCCGTACGGCGGAGATCACGCCGTCGCTCGCCGCGCACCAGGACGTGAACGCGATCGACCTCACGGGAGTCGAGGACGACGACGTACTGGCGAAGGAGCTTGAGATCGCGGCGGCGGACAACCTCAAGCGCGTCCTCCGTCCACAGCCTGTGGACTGGTCGGCCGATCCCGGCACGCACCGCCTGACGGCCTTCCTGGAGACGAAGACCGTCTGGCACCCGACGGGTTCACTGGGCGCGTCCGGCTCCTCGTACTGAGCCACTGGAACCACTCCCCGCGCGGCGAAGCCCCGGCCCTCCTCCGTCCAGGAGGGCCGGGGCTTCGCCCATGTGTATGCCCATGATCGGCATCAGGGCAGCAGCCTCGTGACAGAACCCACCAGCGGCAGCTCGTCCAGGGAGGCGCCGCCGGCCAGCGGCCCCGTGACCGCCGCCGTCGAGATCGGCTTGAAGTCCGCGATCCGGGTGCCCACCACGTTGTCCAGCGGGTCGACGCCCGTGCCGGCGAGCGGGTTGAGCTGCATCCCCTTGAGGGGCGCGAGACCGCCCGACGTGGCCTCGTGCAGCGCCCGGCCGAGCGCCGCCCCGGTCACCGGCAGATCGTCGGAGGCCTGCGGCGCCGCGGCCGGTGCGGCGCTCGCCGTCGCCGCGCCGCCGACACCGAGCGCGACCCCCGCGACGGTGACCGTCAGACCTGCGCGCAGCAGGGCGCGGGTGAGCTGCTTGGAGGCTGTTGCGTGCCGTGCCATGGGTACCGCCCGTATCTGTATGGAGTAATCAGATGCACACGTAGCGTAGTTGACGTGTGATGCGGGCACCAAAGCCCTACCCTTCGGGTCGCCTGGGCGGCTCAATGCCGCACACTGTTCTCTCGTGAGTTCCCATCCCCCGATACCCACCCGAGTCGTGCTGCTCGCCGGCCCCTCCGGCTCAGGCAAGTCGTCGTTCGCCGTCCGTTCAGGACTGCCCGTCCTGTGTCTCGACGACTTCTACAAGGAGGGCGACGACCCGACACTGCCACAGGTCCCCGGCAGCACGGACATCGACTGGGACTCCGCCGCGTCCTGGGACGCGGAGGCCGCCCTCGCCTCCATCGACCAGCTGTGCCGCACGGGACGCACGCGCGTTCCCGTCTACGACATCGCCACGAGTTCGCGTACGGGCGAGAGTGCGATGGACATCGAGCGCACACCCCTCTTCATCGCGGAGGGCATCTTCGCGGCGGACATCGTGGAGCGCTGCCGTGAGATGGGTGTCCTCGCGGACGCGCTGTGCCTGCGCGGGCGGCCGTCGGTCACGTTCCGGCGCCGGCTGCTGCGTGATCTGCGCGAGGGCCGCAAGTCCGTGGCGTTCCTGCTGCGGCGCGGCTGGCGGCTCATGCGCGCCGAGCGCGCGATCGTGGCCCGGCAGACCGCTCTTGGCGCGTATCCCTGCGGGAAGGACGAGGCGCTGGGGCGGGTCGCCGCCGCGGCGGCCGGCCGTTGCGTGAAGGCGCGCGCAGGCGCGGTGTAAGCACACACGCGCCGGCGCGGACACGCACAGAGCCGCGTAACTGCCCCCGCACAGCAGCGAGGACCGGAAAGACCCCCCGGCCTTCCGGTCCCGCCACCTACTTCCCCCCTGAATCCCCCGTGCTACCACCGCTTCCCCCCGGGAGCGGCGGCCCCCGTGATCCCTAGGCGACCAACTCGCCGAAGGACTCCTCCTGGTCACGGCCGAAGCTGAGGACCTCGTCCTCGCGCAGCCGACGCAATGAGCGCCAGATGCTGGACTTCACCGTGCCCACGCTGATGTCGAGGATGTCCGCGATCTCGGGGTCCGTGCGCCCCTCGTAGTAGCGCAGGACCAGCATCGTCCGCTGCAGTTCGGGGAGGCGGGCCAGGGCCTGCCAGAGAACCGCACGGAGTTCCGTGCCGCGCATCGCGTCCGTGTCGCCCGCCGTCTCCGGCAGTTCCTCGGTCGGGTATTCGTTGAGCTTGCGGCGCCGCCAGGCGCTGATGTGCAGATTGGTCATGGTGCGGCGGAGGTACCCGCCGACCGCGGCCTTGTCGCTGATCCTCTCCCACGCCCGGTACGTCGAGAAGAGGGCGCTCTGCAGCAGGTCCTCGGCCTCGAAGCGGTCACCGGTCAGGTGGTAGGCGGTTGCGTACAGGGAGGCACGACGCTCTTGGACGTAGGCGGTGAACTCCGCCTCCGAGACCGATGCGCGCTCCCCCGTGTCCTCCCTGTACGCGGCTCCCCCGTGAGCTCCCCCGTCAGTTCCCCCGTTGTCCCCGCGGGTTTCCCCGGAGAACGTGTCAACCACCGTCATGTACGACGTGTGCTGACGCCCGGTGCCGCGAGCGCACCCCCGCCCGCTCACGGCACCGGACTTCTCGTGCCTCTCGGCAGTCCGGACCACGTCGTGGAGACGCGTGATTACTGCGCTTGAGCTGGTGCTGTGCAGTGTGTTCATCTCGCGCCCCCCGTCGGTGGAGTCTGGCTTTTCCCGTGTGACCAGAACTCTGCCGGACCCACTTCATGGCGGTGTCCGCCGACTGTCACAGGCCTGCAACAGCGCTTCTGGTTGTGGGGAGGAAGTGTGGGAGCGCTACCTCACCACTCCAACAGTCGAACTGTGCCCGCACGATGGGACAGAATGGCGTCCGTGCCTTCCCTGTTGCTGATCGAGGACGACGACGCCATCCGTACGGCCCTTGAGCTTTCGCTCACCCGCCAAGGGCATCGGGTGGTTGCTGCTGCCACCGGCGAGGACGGTCTGAAGCTGCTCAGTGAGCAGCGGCCGGACCTGATCGTGCTGGATGTGATGCTGCCGGGCATCGACGGATTCGAGGTGTGCCGGCGCATCCGGCGCACCGACCAGTTGCCGATCATCCTGCTGACCGCGCGCAGCGATGACATCGACGTGGTCGTCGGACTCGAGTCGGGTGCCGACGACTACGTGGTCAAGCCCGTTCAGGGGCGGGTGCTCGACGCCCGTATCCGCGCGGTGCTGCGCCGTGGTGAGCGCGAGGCCAACGACGCGGCGACGTTCGGTTCGCTCGTCATCGACCGCGCCGCCATGACGGTGACGAAGAACGGCGAGGACCTCCAGCTCACGCCGACGGAGCTGCGGCTGCTCCTGGAGCTGAGCCGCAGGCCCGGACAGGCGCTGTCGCGGCAGCAGTTGCTGCGCCTGGTGTGGGAGCACGACTACCTCGGCGACTCCCGGCTCGTCGACGCGTGCGTGCAGCGCCTTCGCGCGAAGGTGGAGGACGTGCCGTCCTCGCCGACACTGATCCGTACGGTGCGTGGGGTCGGCTACCGGCTGGACACCCCTCAGTGACCAAACCGCAGGACAAGCTCCGCGGCTGGGCCGCGGCGCGCAAGGCGATAATGGCGGGGCTGCGCTTCACGAGCCTGCGGCTGCGGCTTGTCGTGGTGTTCGGTCTCGTGGCGCTCACCGCCGCCGTGACGGCGTCCGGGATCGCGTACTGGCTGAACCGCGAGGCGGTCCTGACGCGGGCGCAGGACGCGGCCCTGAAGGACTTCCAGCAGGAGATGCAGACCCGCGCGGGCGCGCTGCCGCCCAATCCGACGCAGGACGAACTCCAGCAGGCCGCGGGGACGATGGCCAACAGCAGCCAGCGCTACAGCGTGCTGCTCATCGGGGAGAACCCCGACGGCGACAGCATCGTGGGCTACTCCGACCTGGACGCCTTCACGCTGGCCGACGTACCGAAGTCGCTGCGCAAGACGGTGAACAAGGAACAGCCGCTCACTTCCAGCAACAAGAGCCCGTACCACCTGTACTGGCAGCGGACCGTCGACAACGGAACCCCGTATCTCGTGGGCGGCGCCAAGGTCATCGGCGGCGGGCCGACCGGTTACATGCTCAAGTCGCTCGAACCGGAGGCGAAGGACCTGAGTTCGCTCGGCTGGTCGCTCGCGATCGCCACGGGGCTCGCCCTGATCGGTTCCGCGCTGCTCGCGCAGGCCGCGGCGACCACCGTGCTCAAACCCGTGCACCGGCTCGGGGTCGCCGCGCGGCGGCTCGGCGAGGGGAAGCTGGACACGCGGCTGCGGGTGTCGGGCACGGATGAACTCGCCGATCTGTCACGGACGTTCAACCGGACCGCGGAGAGCCTGGAGAAGAAGGTCGACGACATGAGCGCCCGTGACGAGGCGTCGCGGCGCTTCGTCGCCGACATGTCGCACGAGCTGCGTACGCCGCTGACCGCGATCACCGCGGTGACCGAGGTCCTGGAGGAGGAGCTGGACGCCGAGACCGGTTCGGTCGACCCGATGATCGAGCCCGCCGTACGGCTCGTGGTCAGTGAGACCCGGCGGCTGAACGACCTGGTGGAGAACCTGATGGAGGTCACCCGCTTCGACGCGGGCACGGCCAGGCTCGTCCTGGACGCCGTGGACATCGCCGACCAGATCACCGCCTGCATCGACGCCCGCGCCTGGCTCGACGCGGTCGAGCTCGACGCGGAGCGCGGCATCACGGTGCGGCTCGACCCGCGGCGCCTCGACGTCATCCTGGCCAACCTCATCGGCAACGCCCTCAAGCACGGTGGCTCCCCGGTGAAGGTCTCGGTGCGGCTCGACGGCGAGAGGCTCGTCATCGCGGTACGCGACGGAGGCCCCGGCATCCCCGAGGACGTACTGCCGCACGTGTTCGACCGCTTCTACAAGGCGAGCGCGTCCCGGCCGCGTTCGGAGGGCAGTGGCCTCGGTCTTTCCATCGCCCTGGAGAACGCCCATATCCACGGCGGTGAGATCACCGCCGCGAACTCGCCCGACGGCGGCGCGGTGTTCACGCTGTGGCTGCCGCGCGACACGGACGACGCCGACGACACCGATGACGGCGACTGCACGGATGGCGAAGAGGCCGTCAAGGGAGATCGACCATGAACCGCCGGCGGCTGCGCGCCGCACTCCTCGCCACCGCGCTGACCGCGACGCTCGCCGGATGCGGGATCCGCTCGACGGAAGTGCCCACGGACTTCGGTCCAGGTCCCTCCCGCGTGCCGTGCGTGATGTCCGGGTCGAGCATCGCGTCGCAGTCCACCAGCGGGGTCCCGGTGCAGGTCTTCCTGGTGTGCGCGGCGCAGCTGGTGACCGTCGACCGGTCGGTGCGGATCCCCACGGACAAGGCGACGACGGACCGGGTCCGCATCGCCCAGGCGCTCCTGGACGAGCTGGCGCGCGATCCGTCGGGTCCGGAGAAGCAGGCGGGCTTCGCGACGGACGTACGCGGCGGCACGGCCGTCAGCGGCCCCGGCAAGGGCGACCCCGAGGACGCGCTGCGGTTCAGTACGTCACCGGAGGCTCTTTCGGCGTTCGCGCTGGCGCAGATCGTCTGCACGTTCGCGGACAGCGCGGCGGCGGGCGACGACCGCGAGGTCCTCCTGGGCGGCCCGGGCGACGACCCGCTGCGCCGCTACGAATGCACGCAGGCGGTCCGCCAGCGCCCCGGCACGGTGGCTCCGCCGACGGAGACGGTGAAGTGACCGGTGTGGACGCCGGTGTGGACGCCGGTGAGGACGCAGGTGAGGTGCCCGGCTGGGTGATCGCCGGAGTGATCGCCGGGGTGACCGAACAAGACAGTCACCCTGTGCGATCAGGACAGTGCCACAGACCGGGAGAAGACGCGCGGAACCGATCCTGCCGTTAGGCGCGTCTTGGGGTGCGTGCGTCAAGGCTCGGGCGGCCACGGGGCCGCCATCCGCTTCCGCGCGGCCGGAGGATTCCTCCTCGTCGCGCATCTCCTGTTCGTCGGCTGGCTCACTCTGCGTCCACTGGACGTGCCCTGGGTCAGCGCGGCGAACCTTCAGCCCTTCGCCGGCATCAAGGCGGATCTGGCGCTCGGTCCTGTCCAGGCGGCCCGGCAGATAGGCGGCAGCCTGCTGCTCCTCTCCCCGCTCGGCCTGCTGCTTCCGCTGGCCGGTGGGCGTGTCCATGTCTCGCCGCTCGGTTCGCTGGTGCGGACGATCGCGGCGGGGGCGCTGCTCTCGCTCGGCATCGAGCTGCTGCAGACCGGGGTCCCAGGACAGGTCGTCGACATCGACTCGCTGTTCCTGAACACCGTGGGGGTGGCCCTCGCGCACCTCGCGGTGGTGCCCGCGGCCCGGGCCAGGCTCCGCCGCCGTACTGACGTGGACCACCGGTCGGCCCTCCTGCGGGAGGACACCTCTCAGGGTCCGACCCCGACGATTCCCAGGGTCGGTATCGCACCCTAGAGCGACGCTTTGCCCGCTTCGTGAACGTAGCTTTGAGTCATCGGGGAAACGCCCCCGGACCTCATTCCGAACGGTTCACGAAGGAGCCACCATGACCGCCCTTGCCCGCCCCACCAACGGCCGGATGATCGGCGGAGTGTGCGCCGCCCTCGCCAAGCGTTTCGGCACATCGGCGACCACGATGCGCGTGATCTTCGTGCTCTCGTGTCTGCTTCCCGGACCGCAGTTCCTGCTCTACATAGCCCTCTGGTTCCTGCTCCCCTCCGAGGGCAAGGCCCGGCAAGCGGCCTGGTGAACCCGGTGACCAGGCGGTTCACGCCGACAGCGGCATACGCCGATGGGGCGCCCCCTTGAAGAAGGGTGCGCCCCATCGGCGTACACGCACGTGCGCGAAGGTCAGCCGAGCGGCAGACCATTCAGCGGCAGACCCTGCAAGGGCAGCCCCTTGGCGAGCGGCAGGCCGCCGAGGAGGCCCTCGAGCGGGCCGGCGGCGGGCTTGGCTGCCGCGGGCTCGGCTGCCGCGGCGCCCTGGTCTCCCTTGTCCTGCTTGGTGCTCTCGACGAGCCTGTCGACGGTCGGCGCGGCGGCGGTGAGGCCGCTGCCGACCGCGTTCTGACCGGCGGAGACGGCCTCGGGGCCACCGGGGGGCAGGGTGCTCGCGACGCCGTCGAGGGGCAGCGTCGAGGCAGTGGTGGCCAGGGCGGCAGCGGCACCGGGCTCGACGGGAGCGGCGGTGGCGGCACCCGCACCCGCGGCGGCGAAGGCGGCGCCGAGAGCGGCGACACCGAGAGTCTTGACGGCAGACTGCTTCATCTTCAATGCGTCCTTGATGACGGGGACTTTTGAGCGGCCCATGACCGTAAACATGTGAAGGGGCAGTCCGCAAACAGCGAAACAGCGAAAACGCGGCCGGGAATTAATGTTCCCGGCCGCGCCCGCTATGCCTAAATTATCGTTACGAACCGACAGAAGCCCTGGTGGAAGCGGTCTGACGGAACAGCCATTCGGACTTCAGCTCGGCATAACCGGGCTTGATCACGTCACTGATCATGGCCAGGCGTTCATCGAAAGGAATGAACGCTGATTTCATCGCATTGACTGTGAACCACTGCATGTCGTCGAGCGTGTAGCCGAATGTGCCGACCAGGTGCTCGAATTCGCGGCTCATGCTGGTGCCGGACATCAGCCGGTTGTCGGTGTTCACCGTGGCCCGGAAGTGCAGCTTGCGGAGCAGACCGATGGGGTGCTCGGCGTACGAGTCGGCGGCGCCCGTCTGGAGGTTGGAGCTCGGGCACATCTCCAGCGGGATGCGCTTGTCGCGTACGTAGCTGGCGAGGCGGCCGAGCTTCACCGTGCCGTCGTCGGCGACCTGGATGTCGTCGATGATGCGCACGCCGTGCCCGAGCCGGTCGGCGCCGCACCACTGCAGGGCCTGCCAGATGGACGGGAGGCCGAAGGCCTCGCCGGCGTGGATGGTGAAGTGGTTGTTCTCGCGCTTGAGGTACTCGAACGCGTCCAGGTGGCGGGTGGGCGGGAAGCCCGCCTCGGCGCCCGCGATGTCGAAGCCGACGACGCCGAGATCGCGGTAGCGGTTGGCGAGTTCGGCGATCTCCAGGGCGCGGGCCGCGTGCCGCATCGCGGTGAGCAGGGCGCCGACGCGGATGCGGTGGCCGTTCGCCTTGGCGCGCCGCTCGCCTTCCCGGAAGCCTTCGTTGACGGCCTCGACGACCTCTTCGAGGGTGAGGCCGTTCTCCAGGTGCTGCTCGGGGGCGTACCTGATCTCGGCGTAGACGACGCCGTCCTCGGCGAGGTCCTCGGCGCACTCGGCCGCGACGCGCTTGAGGGACTCCTTCGTCTGCATGACAGCGCAGGTGTGCGCGAAGGTCTCCAGGTAGCGCGGCAGCGAACCGGAGTCGGCGGCTTCCCTGAACCAGATCCCCAGCTTGTCGGGATCGGTCTCGGGCAGCCCCTCGTACCCCGACTCACGGGCGAGATCGACGATCGTGCCCGGGCGCAGGCCACCGTCGAGGTGGTCGTGCAGGAGCACCTTGGGGGCGCGGCGGATCTGTTCGGCGCTGGGCGTTTCGCGGTCCGTCTGACCGGCTTTGGTGGTCTGGCTCGTCATCTCGGCACTCTAGCGCCTACGCGCGTAGATCACCGGTTGGATCTCGCGGGTCGATACGTAACAGTGACCCGGCGGACGGGTGGCGTACACCATCGCTTCTGACACTGTTCTGTCATGGCACAGCAAGCGACGCCCGATTCCGCGCGCGCGGCCAGGCTCGGGCGGGTGATCGGTACGCGGCCATCGTCGGTGAGCGGAGCGGTGCTGCTCCTGCCCGGCGGCCACGAGACCTCCGCCCGCAAGCCGTCCCCGTTCGCGGCGACCGCGATGCGCGCGCTCGGGCGCAGGCTCGCCCAGTACGGCAGCGCGGAGGGGCTCGCCGCGCATGTCGTGCACTACCGCTGCCGCGGCTGGAACGGGGCGCAGGCCGAGCTCGCGCGGGACGCCCGGTGGGCGGCGGACGAGATCGTACGGCTCTACGGCGATGTCTCCATCTGCCTCGTCGGCATGGACATGGGCGGCCGGGCGGCGCTGCGGGCGAGCGGGCACGACGCGGTCAACTCCGTGCTCGCGCTTGCCCCTTGGCTGCCCGAGGACGATGTGGCGGCGCCGCCCGAGCCGGTGAAACAGCTCGTGGGGCGGCGGGTCCTGATCGTGCACGGCACGAACGACGAGCGGACCGATCCCGAACTCTCCTTCCGGCTCGCGGAGCGGGCGAAGAAGGCGAACCGCGATGTGTGCCGGTTCGAAGTCCACTCCGACGGGCACCGGTTGCATCAGCATCAGTCCGAAGTCTTCGCGCTTGCCGGGGACTTCGTGATGGGTTCGCTGTTCGGCCACGCCTACGCGCGTCCCCTGGAGGACGCGTTGGCGGCGCCTCCCCCGCTGGGGCTGCGGATGCCGCTTGCCGCCGGCTTCGGGCGGTCCTCGGGGCGGTGAGAGAGCGGCTCATTCCGGCAGCAGCCTTCCCCTCCGCCCCAGCAGGAACTTCTTGAACGCCGCGACCGGCGGTGTATCCGGATGCCCGTCCAGCCAGGCGACGCCGATCTCGCGTACCGCCCTCTGGCCCGTCACCGTCAGCTCCACGACTCCCGGGCGCGGCACGGCCGGCGGGGGCAGCAAAGCCACTCCCAGGCCCGCCGCCACCAGACCCCGCAGCGTCTCCGCCTCCTCCCCCTCGAAGGCGATCCGCGGTCTGAACCCGGCCTCCTGGCAGAGGTCGTCGGTGATGCGGCGCAGGCCGTAGCCCGGTTCGAGGGTCACGAAGGCCTCGTCGGCGGCCTCCGTGAGGCGGACCCGCTTGCGCCCCGCGAGCCGGTGGTCGTCGGGCACCACGAGCCGCAGCCGCTGTTCGTCCAGACGCCGGGCCACGAGGTCGGGCGCGTCCGGCACGGGCGAGGTCAGGCACAGGTCGAGCTCCCCGGCGCGCAGCCGCTCGATCATCGCCTCGCCGTAGTTCTGTACGAGGCTGAAGCGGACCCGGGGGTGATCGGCGCGGAAGGCGCGGATCAGGCCGGGGACGGTCTCCGAGCCCATCGTGTGGAGAAACCCGAAGGCCACCTTGCCCGACGCCGGGTCCGCGTCCGCCCGCACGGACTCCGCGGCCCGCTCCACCTCGCCTAGGGCCCGTTCGACGGACGCGAGGAACGTACGGCCCGCGGGGGTCAGTGACACCGTCCTGCCGTGCCGTGCGAACAGGTCGACACCCAGGTCCTGTTCGAGCCGTACCAGCGCACGGGAAAGCGTCGACTGCGGCACCTGCATCTCCTGCGCGGCCCGCGTCACGTGCTCCGTGCGGGCCACCCCGGCGAAGTACGCGAGCCGGGGCGAAAGGAGCGCCGACCACGACTCGGGGGTCAGCCCGGCGGGCGCCGGCGTGGTGGCCGTCGTGATGTCTCCTACGTAACTGCTCTGCGACAGACGCCGCCCTGAACTGCGCTCATGCACCATGGGAACGATTATCGCCAATCCATGCATTGGACGGATGAGTCATGTGTGCCTACGTTCGACACATGCCTCCTGCCAGTAGCGGGGCGTCCGCCACCCATGCGGTCGCCCTCACGCCGTCGTCCCCCGCCGCTGAGTCCGCCGAGCCCGCCGAGACGCGCCTGACGCCCGGCGGGCCCGGCTACCGCCGGATGAGCTTCGCCCTCTTCCTCGCGGGCGTGGCCACCTTCGCCCTCCTCTACTCGACGCAGGCGCTGCTCCCCCTCGTCTCCGCCGACTTCGGCGTGAGCGCGAGCTCGGCGAGCTGGACGGTGTCGGCGGCCACGGGCGCGCTCGCCCTCTTCGTACTGCCGCTGAGCGCGCTGTCCGAGCGGTTCGGGCGGCGGACGCTGATGACGGCGTCGCTGGCGGTCGCCGTGACCGTGGGGCTCCTCGTTCCCTTCGCGCCCTCCATCGGCGTACTCATCGCGCTGCGCGCCGTGCAGGGCGCCGCGCTCGCCGGGCTCCCGGCGTCCGCGATGGCCTTCCTCGCGGAAGAGGTGCGGCCCAAGGCGCTGGTCGCCGCGATCGGCATGTTCGTGGCGGGCAATTCGATCGGCGGCATGAGCGGGCGCATCATCACCGGCTGGGTCGCGCAGCTCTGGGGCTGGCGCGTGGCCGTGGGTGTGGTGGGCGTCGTGGCCGTCCTGTGCGCCCTCGCCTTCCGCGCGCTGCTTCCCGCGCCGCGCCACTTCACGGCCGGGTCGCTCAACCCCAAGGCCCTTGGCCGGACGATCCGTTCGCACCTCTCCAACCCGCTCCTGTGCAGGCTGTACGCGATCGGCGCCCTGTTCATGACCGTGTTCGGCGCGATCTACACGGTCATCGGCTACCGCCTCACCGAGGCCCCCTTCTCGCTCCCGCAGGGCATCATCGGCTCGATCTTCCTCGTCTACCTGGTCGGTACGGTCTCCTCGGCCGGCGCGGGGAAGCTGGTGGCGCGGCTCGGGCGGCGCGGGGCGCTGTACCTGGCGGTGAGCACGACGGCGGGCGGGCTGCTGCTCTCCCTCTCCGACGCGCTGGTCATGGTCCTGCTCGGGCTCGTCCTGATCACCGCGGGCTTCTTCGCGGGCCACGCGGTCGCCTCCTCTTCCGTGAGCCGTACGGCGACCACGGGGCGGGCACAGGCTTCGGCGCTCTACCAGTCCGCGTACTACCTGGGCTCCAGTGCGGGCGGCACGCTCGGCGCGGTCGCCTTCCACGCGGGGGGCTGGGCCGGGACGGTGGGCCTCGGGCTCCTCGCGGTGACGGGGGTCGTCTCGCTCACCGTGTGGGGGTCGCACGCGGCGCGGGTCCAGGAACGACGGGGGCTCGTGGCGGCGCACTGAGCTCTCCCGGACGACCACTCCCGCCTGCGGGTTTTCGCACTCCGGGGGCCGTTGTCAGTGGGCTGCGGTAGCTTCCGATGTGCCGGGACTTTCGGGGCAGCCGCAGGGGTGGGTCGGTATGAGTGACATCGCAGGTACGACGTCGGATCTTGACGTCACGTTGGAGAAGCACCGGGTCGAGCTGACCGGGTACTGCTATCGCATGCTGGGCTCCGCCTTCGAGGCCGAGGACGCGGTGCAGGACACGATGGTCCGCGCCTGGCGGAGCCACGACAAGTTCGAGGGCCGCTCCAGCCTGCGGTCGTGGCTCTACCGCATCGCGACGAACGTCTGCCTGGACATGCTGAACGCGGGCAACCGCCGCGCCCGCCCGATGGACCTGACGGCCGCGGCCCCGCTGGCCCAGGCCGCGCTCACGCCACGGCCCGACAACGTATGGCTGGAGCCGATGCCGGACGCGCGTGTGCTGCCGTCCATCAGCGACCCCGCCGAGGCCGCGGTCGCCAAGGAGTCCGTGCGGCTCGCCTTCGTCGCCGCTCTCCAGCAACTGCCGCCCAAGCAGCGGGCGGTGCTTATCCTGCGCGAGGTCCTCGCCTGGAAGGCCAGCGAGGCGGCCGAGCTCCTCGACACCTCGGTGGCCTCCGTCAACAGCGCGTTGCAGCGGGCGCGGGCGACGCTGGCCGAGGGGCCTGGCGACGACACCGCCACGTCCGACCCACTCGACGAGGAGCAGCAGAAGCTCCTCGAGCGGTACGTGGCGGCGTTCGAGGGCTATGACATGGCGGCGCTCACGGCACTGCTGCACGAAGACGCCATCATGACGATGCCCCCGTTCGACCTGTGGCTGCGGGGCACGGCCGACATCACCGGCTTCATGTCGACGATGGGCGCGTCCTGCGCCGACAGCCGTCTGGTGCCGGTCGAGGTCAACGGCACGCCGGGCTTCGCCCACTACAAGCCCGACCCCGAGAAGGGCGGGTTCACGCCGTGGGCGGTTCAGGTCATCGAGATCTCAGAGGGGCGGATCGCGGGCTTCCACTGCTTCCTGGACACGCCCCGCTGGTTCCCGCTGTTCGGCCTCCCGCTCCACCTCAACCTCGAAGGAAAGCCCGACGAGGTGCAGTAGTTCGGTCAAGTGCGGGGCCGGGTCCCGCAGCCGGATCCGGCCGCCCGCGCGGCGGGCGGTGAGTTGGAGGCGGGCCAGGGCGTCTATGGCTGCGAGGACGGGTGGCCCCAGGTCCGCCACGTCGCATACGAGGACGTCGGCGCCGGTGGCGCGCAGCAGTGTCCTGGCCTCCTCGCAGAGGCGGCGCGTGGCCTCTCGGTCGAGGGTGCCGGTGAGGGTCAGGGCTGCGGGCTCGATGGCTTCCATGTGGGGGGAGACTGCCCGGGGGCCGGGAATTCATCGGTAGCGGGTCCTCGCCCTGCGGGGGCTGGTGCTGGGGCCTTGGGCGCCGTCATTACTCCTGTCCCTCGACGGGCTTCACGCGCTCCAGGGGTACGTCCCATTCCAGGCCGCCTCCCTCGGGACGCATGAACGCCTGACGGCTGACCAACTTCTGGCCCTCTTTGGTGCGCTCCTCGATCACGCCCACCAAGTGGCCCGTGCGCTCCGAGACGGTGTCCTCGACCAGGGTTCCCACCGGATAGGGCAGCTTGCCGTGGCTCAACATCGTCGGAGGGTTCTCGTTCCGCGTCATCCACGGCCCCCTCGCTGAAGTGCTTCCGCTAGGCCGATGGCCACGTCGGCGCGCACGCGCCCCAGCTCAACGAGGTTCAGAGCCGGGGACGCCGGGTCCACTCTGAGCGAAGGGAGGACGATCCCTACTTCGTACAGCGCTGTTCTCAGGGACTCCATCGCCGCAGAGGGGTCGACGCCCTGCTGTTCCTTGGTTGCCATGAACGGCACGCTAGGAGCGGGCAGTTGTCCGGCGGTATGCTGTTTTCTCGAATTTTCTCGACTGGCGACACGGATTGCTGGAGTTTTCTTCTGGGCCCCGCCCGACCCTGTAGTGCCGCGCCGGGGCCCCGGCCATGCTGTTGGATCAAGACCCCTGGAAGGGAGAGCGTCCATGACTCGTCAGTTGCGCTTCACCGGGACAGACAGCAAGGTCGACGGTTGCCCCGCGCTGCACACGGACGAGGGCACCGGCGAGATCATCGTTCAGGGCACGCCCGTGACCGATCCCGGAGACCTTGCCCAGCTCCAGCACTTCGGGCCGGACGAGGCAGCGGTGGCAGTCCCGCGCGAATTGCTCGTCAACTGGGGCCGAAGGAAATGGAGCGGGTGCCGGAACTGGTCGACCGGGCCACCTTCCGGCGTCTCTTCGAGACCTTCGAGCACACCGCTTGGCGACTGGAGACGCGGCGCGGTTACGCGTCCGACTGACAGGACCCCGACTTCCAGGCGTTCCTGGCCACCGGCTCGTCGCCCTGCGACCCCAACGAGCCCTGGTTCGTCAACATCAAGGCGCAAACGGACGCAGGCAAGACGGTCGGCCGTGTCCGCATCGCCGACAAACCCGCCCACCACCGGGCAACTGTTCCTGCTCGACTACGCCCGCCACAACGCGGCTGTCGGCGAGGACATCCGCTACCTGTGGCGCGAGGACGCCGACCGGGTGGCTCTTCCTGCCGAAGACTTCTGGATCTTCGACTCGCGCATCGTGGCCCTGCTGCACTTCGACGACCAAGACAACCTGCTCAGCTTCGAACTGATCACGGAACCGGCGGAGGTCGTGCGATACGCCATCGTGCGTGACGCGGCGATGCACCACGCTGTTCCGTTCGACCAGTTCGCCGCGCAGGTGGCCACGGCCGAATAGCGCGCGCCCTGTGAGCACCGACTATCAGCACGCACGGCTGGCGCTGGGCGCACGCCTGCGCGAACTGCGCTTCTCGTGCCCCGGTGGTCGGCTCACCGGTCAGCAGCTGGCACAGCGGCTTGGCTGGCAAGGTTCCAAGGTCAGCAAGCTGGAGAACGGCCGGCAGACGGCTACCCCCGAGGACCTTCGGGCGTGGGCCGACGCGACCGAGCAGCCGGGCGTGTACCCCGAGCTGGCCGCCCAGCTGGCTGGGTTCGAGTTCCACATCAGGTCATGGCGAAGAACCCTGGCGAACGGCTTCAAGCCGCTGCATGAGGGACTGAGTGCCGAGATCGACCGCACCTCGGAAATGTGGATCTGGGAAGAGTCGGTGATTCCCGGGTTGATGCAGACCCCCGAGTACGCGCGCCACGTCATCCAGCGCTATTCGGAGCTGCTGGGCGGGGCCAGCGATATTGAGGACGCGGTGCGCTCCAGGGTGCGGCGACAGGAGTGGCTGTACCGGCCCGGCCGCAAGCTGCACGTCCTGATGTGGGAAGCCGCGTTGCGTTCGCTGATCTGCCCTCCCTCCGTGCTGGCCGCCCAGCTCGACCGCCTCGCCGGCATGATCGGCATGGACACGGTGGAACTGGGCGTCATCCCGTTCACGGCGCCGGTGAAGATCGTGCCCGCCAACGGCTTCTGGGTCCTTGACGACCGCCTGGTTGTTGCGGAGGACTGGCACGCCGAAATGTGGTTGGACGACGCCGACAACATCACCTTGTACTCGAAGGTCTGGAATACCCTCCGGGAGTCAGCGGTGTACGGGGCCGACGCCCACAACGCCATCAGCTCAGCCAGGCGCGCGCTGAACGCCCGATAGCGCTTCGCCAGACCGGGGCGTCGTCATCACCGGCGACGCCACCACGCGCGCTCCGCCATAGGGACGAGGCACTGCGAAGGGCATCTGTCAGCACACCGCTCGGCGAGCTTCAACTCGCCACGTGCGCTGCTCCCGTGGCGTTCGGGCGGGGCTATGCGTTGTCGGAAGCGCTGGGGTCGCGCACGTAGGTTCCCCGGTTCGGCACGGTGTAGACGAGCCCGTTTTCCCTGAGTACGGAAATCGCGGACCGGACCGTGTTCCGGGCGACGCCGTATCGGTCCGTGAGTGCTTTCTCCGAGGGGATGGGGCGATCGGCGGCGAGTTCTCCCCGCTCGATCTGGCCCGTCAGATCGGCAGCGATCTGCCGGTACGGGGGCTCCGGTGCCTGGTGATCAATTTCGAGCGCTGCCATGACGTGAAGCGTAGACAACCGGTCATTGCTGTACCGGACTGGACCGCCCTAGACGGGGCTATACCGGTTGCTCTAACGTCAGGCATGAAAACGCCCCGACAGACCGCTTAGGACCGGTCCGCCGGGGCTCCGCCGAACAGCTTTACAGGAGCTGAACGACTATGCGTGATCGTATCGCCCGAGCCCTCGCATGGACCTTTTCGGTCCTTGCTCCCCGCCGACCCGGACGCCACTCCGCCGCATTCTTCGCCGAGCGGCCCGTCCCCGCCCCCTCACCGGTCAACCCGTGGTCCCGCCCGTTCACCGGGCCCACCAAAGAGGAAGCCGCCGCGATCTTCCGGCAACAAGCCGGATTTGCGATGGAACTTCGCCTGATTCATGAACGGCGACGCGCGGCAGCTCTCGCGGCGCTCGGCGTGGACTACCCATACACATACGAGGGGGCCCCGTTCCCCCGGTCCGCGTTCGCCGCTGCGGGGGCGGCCGTATGACCGCAGAAGATCTGTTCCCCGTCGTCATTGCGGGTCACGTCGCGCTCTGCGTCGAGTGCAAGACCCTCACCCGCGCCCCGATCCCCGTCCGCTACATACAGAGCAACAGCGGCCCCGGAACCACCCTCTACGCATGCCCCGAACACGCCGTGACGCTCGGGGCGGGACCAACACCCGATGACGTGATCGGCACCCGCTAAGGCAGGCAACAGGAAGCCCTCAAACGCCGGGCGGGCTGAATTTCAGCCCGCCCGGCGATTGAGGGCGAACTCGGCGGAGCCGGTGCTTGCGGTGCGCGAGGCTTCGGGCTACGCGATGCGGTCCAGGACGATCGGCGTTGCCGTGAACTCCGTGCCCTCGGCAGCGATGTCGAAGGAGCCCGCTACCGCCTCCAGGGCGTAGTCGAAGCGCTCCGGAGTGTCCGTGTGCAGGGTCATCAGCGGCTCCCCCGCGCGGACCTGAGCGCCCGGCTTCGCGTGGAGTTCGACGCCCGCTCCCGCCTGCACCACGTCCTCCTTGCGCGCACGCCCGGCGCCGAGCCGCCACGCGGCCACGCCGACGTCGTACGCGTCGAGGCGGGTCAGGACGCCGGACGACGGCGCCTTCACCACGTGCGTCTCGCGTGCCACCGGCAGCTTCGCGTCCGGGTCGCCGCCCTGGGCGGAGATCATCCGACGCCAGACATCCATCGCCGAGCCGTCGGCCAGCGCCTTCGCCGGGTCGACGTCCTTCAGGCCCGCCGCGTCCAGCATCTCGCGCGCCAGGGCGAGGGTGAGTTCGACGACGTCCGCCGGGCCGCCGCCCGCGAGGACCTCGACCGACTCGCGGACCTCGAGCGCGTTGCCCGCCGTCAGGCCCAGCGGCGTGGACATGTCCGTGAGCAGGGCCACCGTGCGTACGCCGTGGTCCGTGCCCAAGCCGACCATCGTGGAAGCCAGTTCGCGGGCGTCCTCCAAGGTCTTCATGAAGGCGCCGGTGCCCACCTTCACGTCCAGGACCAGGGAGCCCGTGCCTTCCGCGATCTTCTTCGACATGATCGACGAAGCGATCAGGGGGATCGCCTCCACCGTGCCCGTCACGTCCCGCAGCGCGTACAGCTTCTTGTCCGCGGGGGCCAGGCCGTCGCCCGCCGCGCAGATGACCGAGCCCGCGCCGTCCAGGACCGAGAGCATCTCCTCGTTGGAGAGGAGCGCGCGCCAGCCCGGGATCGACTCCAGCTTGTCCAGGGTGCCGCCGGTGTGGCCGAGGCCCCGGCCCGACAGCTGCGGGACCGCCGCGCCGCACGCGGCGACCAGCGGGGCGAGCGGCAGCGTGATCTTGTCGCCGACGCCGCCCGTGGAGTGCTTGTCGGCGGTGGGGCGGGACAGGGACGAGAAGTCCATGCGCTCGCCGCTCGCGATCATCGCGGCCGTCCAGCGGGCGATCTCGCCGCGGTTCATGCCGTTCAGCAGGATCGCCATGGCAAGCGCCGACATCTGCTCGTCGGCGACCTCGCCGCGGGTATACGCGTCGATGACCCAGTCGATCTGAGCGTCGCTCAGCTCGCCTCGGTCCCGCTTCGTACGGATGACGGAGATGACGTCCATGGCATAACCCCTCTTCGCGCCTAAAACGGTGATCACGAAACTCTACGCGCATAGAGCCGTGAGATGAAGATGCTCCTGCCCGTCGTGCGACAACGGGCAGGAGCCGACGGTCAGTTCAAGTGCTCCGGGCCGAACGCGTCCGGCAGCATGTCCGCCAGTGAGCGGATGCCCGAAGCCGTGTCCAGGAGGAGCGTCGCGCCGCCGAACTCGTACAGGAGCTGGCGGCAGCGGCCGCACGGCATCAGGATCTCGCCCTTGCCGTCCACGCAGGTGAAGTGCGTGAGGCGGCCCCCGCCGGTGAGCTGGAGCTGCGAGACCAAGCCGCACTCGGCGCACAGGCCAAGGCCGTACGAGGCGTTCTCGACGTTGCAGCCCGACACCGTGCGGCCATCGTCCACGAGGGCCGCGGCACCGACCGGGAAGCCCGAGTAGGGCGCGTACGCACGGGACATGGCCTCGCGCGCAGCATCCCGCAGCGCGTCCCAGTCGGTCTCGGTCACGTTCCTTGTCCCTTTCGGTAGGGCTGGCCGTCCGCCTTCGGCATCCGCAGCCGCTGGGCGGAGAGCGAGAGCACGAGCAGCGTGACGACGTACGGCGTCGCCGTGACGACCTGGTTGGGCACCTCGTCGGTCAAGCCGTACCACGCGAACATCAGCGCCGAGACGGCCGCGGTGATCGCCGCGGGCACGTAACGCTTGCGCCATACGAAGTACGCCGCGCCGATGACCAGCAGGATCGCCAGGAGCAGCAGCAGTGCGTGGACGTTCGTTCCGCCGCCCCGGAGCTTCAGGCTGTCGGTGTAACCGAACAGGCCGGCGCCCAGCGCGAGTCCGCCCGGCATCCAGTTGCCGAAGATCATCGCGGCGAGGCCGATGTAGCCGCGCCCGCCGGTCTGGCCCTCCAGGTAGATGTTGGAGGCGACCAGGGACAGGAACGCGCCGCCCAGACCCGCGAGACCACCGGAGATGATCACCGCGAGGTACTTGTACTTGTAGACGTTGACGCCGAGGGACTCCGCCGCGACCGGGTTCTCGCCGCAGGAGCGCAGGCGCAGACCGAACGACGTGCGCCACAGGACCCACCAGCTCAGCGGCACCATCGCGACGGCGATGACCGTGAGCGGCGAGAGCTCCGTGAACAGGCCGCCGAGCAGGCCCGCGACGTCCGAGACGAGGAACCAGTGCTTCTCGTTGAGATCTTGGAGCCAGTCGGAGAGCCCCGGTACGGAGAAGCTGCCAAGGGAGTCCACCGGCGGTGACTGCTTCGACGTACCGCCCTCCTTGCCCTCGAAGGCGAAGGTGGAGAGGTAGCGGGTGGCGCCCAGGGCGAGGATGTTCAGGGCCACACCGGAGACGATGTGGTTGACGTTGAAGGTCACCGTGACGATCGCGTGCAGCAGACCGCCGAGCGCGCCGCCCAGGATGCCGAAGAGGATGCCGACCCACGGGCCCCACTGGTATCCGGCGAACGCGCCGAACCAGGTGCCGAGGATGAGCATGCCCTCAAGGCCGATGTTGACCACGCCCGCGCGCTCGGCCCACAGGCCGCCGAGGCCCGCGAGGCCGATCGGCACGGCGAGCCGCAGAGCGGTCGACATCTGGCCGGTGGAGGTGATGCCGTTCGCGTCGGTGATCAGCCGGACCACGGACGTCAGTACGAGGACGCCCGCGATGATCAGCAGGAGGACGGGGAGCGAGATGCGGCGGCGGCCCGGCGCGGGCTGCTTGGCCGGGGGCTTGGTCACGGTTGCCGAGCTCATCGGGCAGCCACCTCCTTCACGGTGTCGTTGTTGCCGTTGCCGCCGGCACGGGCTGCCGCGGCCAGTTCCTCGCCGACGCGCTGCTGCTGGCGGCGGAGCCCCCAGCGGCGTACGGCCTCGTAGGAGACGACGACCGCGATCACGATGAGGCCCTGCATGATCACCGCGATCTCCTTGTCGTACGCGACCGGGGTGGCGTAGTCGAGAGCGGGCGACGCCTTGTCGAGGAAGGCGATGAGCAGCGCGGCGAAGGCGATGCCGACCGGGTTGTTGCGGCCGAGCAGGGCGATGGTGATGCCGGTGAAGCCGAGGCCGGTGGGGAAGCTGAGGCTGTAGGTGTGGACGTCGCCGAGCAGGATCGGCATGCCCGCGAGGCCCGCGACCGCGCCGGAGATCAGCATCGCGCTGAGCACCATGCGCTTGGCGTTGACACCAGAGGCCGCGGCGGCCGACTCGGAGGCGCCGGTGGCGCGCAGGTCGAAGCCGAAGCGGGTGCGGTTGAGGATCAGCCAGTACAGGACGCCCGCGAGCGCGGCGATGACCACGAAGCCGTAGATCTCGCCGGACTCGCCCATGCTGATGCCGGGGAACCAGCCGGACTTGCTCATCTCGCCGGTGGTCTGGTTGTTGCCGACCGGGACGCCGAAGTTCTCGGTGAGGGTCATATAGCCGATGACGCTCGTCGCGATGGCGTTGAGCATGATCGTCGCGACGACCTCGCTGACCCCGCGGGTGGTCTTGAGGATGCCCGCGATGCCCGCCCAGAAGGCGCCGGTGAGCATGGCGACCAGGATCAGGAGCGGGATCTGGAGCGGGGCCGGGAGCGCCACGTGAGCGCCGACGACGGCGGTGGCCATCGCGGCGAGGCGGTACTGGCCGTCCACTCCGATGTTGAAGAGGTTCATCCGGAAGCCGACGGCGACCGCGAGCGCGGCCAGGTAGTACATGCCGGCCTGGTTGATGATCAGGACCTGGATGTCGGAGAAGGTGGCCTGCTCGAACATCAGGCTGTACGGCTCGATCGGGTTCTTGCCCGACGCGATGAGCACGACCGAGGTCAGTGCCACGGCCGCGATGAGGGCGATGACCGGTCCGGCCACCGCGAGGAGCACGCGCTCCTTGTCGAACTTCTTCATCGGGTCTCGTCCTCCTCGGAGCCGCCTGCGGACTCGACGTGTTCCAGGTGTCCGGACGCGGCGCCGGTCATGGCCGAACCCAGCTCCTCCGGCGTGATGGTGGCCGGGTCGGCGTCCGCGACGAGCCGTCCGCGGTAGATCACGCGGAGGGTGTCGGAGAGGCCGATCAGCTCGTCCAGGTCCGCGGAGATCAGCAGTACGGCGAGTCCCTCACGCCGTGCCTCGCGGATCTGGTCCCAGATCTGGGCCTGCGCGCCGACGTCCACACCGCGGGTGGGGTGGGCGGCGATCAGGAAGCGGGGCTTGTGGCTCATCTCGCGGCCGACGATCAGCTTCTGCTGGTTGCCGCCGGAGAGGGACGCGGCCGTCACGTCGATGCCCGGGGTGCGCACGTCGTACTGCTCGACGATGCGCCGGGTGTCGGCCTGGGCGCCCTTGGGGTCGAGCCAGAAGCCGCCCGGGCCGCGGGAGTTGGGCTTCTCGGTGACGTGGCCGAGGATGCGGTTCTCCCACAGCGGCGACTCCAGGAGGAGGCCGTGGCGGTGGCGGTCCTCGGGGATGTAGCCGACGCCCTGCTCGCGGCGGTGGCGCGTGGGCAGCGCGGTGATGTCCTTGCCGACCATGCGGATGACACCGGAGTCGGCGTGCTTGAGGCCGATGAGCGCGTCGATCAGCTCGGTCTGGCCGTTGCCCTCGACGCCCGCGAGGCCGAGCACCTCACCCTCGTGGATGGTGAAGGAGATGTCGTCCAGGAGGGCGCGGCCCGACTCGCCTCCGGCGAGCAGCTTGAGCCCCTCGACCTCGATCATCGGCCGGTCGGTGACCGTCGACTCGGCGGTCTCCGGCGTCGGCAGCTCACTGCCGACCATCAGCTCGGCGAGCTGGCGGGGGGTCGTCTCGGACGGGATGGCCGTGCCGACGGTCGTGCCGCGCCGGATGACGGTGATGTCGTCGGCGACGGAGAGCACTTCGCCCAGCTTGTGGGAGATGAAGATGACGGACAGGCCCTCGGACTTCAGCTCGCGCAGGTTGTCGAAGAGCGCGTCGACCTCCTGCGGTACGAGGACCGCGGTCGGCTCGTCAAGGATCAGCGTGGTGGCGCCGCGGTAGAGGACCTTGAGGATCTCCACGCGCTGCCGGTCGGCGACGCCGAGGTCCTCGACCATCGCGTCGGGGCGCACCCCGAGGCCGTAGCGCTCGGATATCTCCGCGATCGCGCGGCGGGCCGCGCCGCCGATGCCGTGCAGCTTCTCGCTGCCGAGGACGATGTTCTCCAGGACCGTGAGCTGGTCGGCGAGCATGAAGTGCTGGTGCACCATGCCGATGCCGCGCGCGATGGCGTCGGCGGGGCTGGAGAAGGTGACCTGCTCGCCGTCGACGGTGATGGTGCCCTCGTCCGGCTTCTGCATGCCGTAGAGGATCTTCATCAGGGTCGACTTGCCCGCGCCGTTCTCGCCCACGAGGGCGTGCACGGTGCCCTTGCGGACACTCAGGCGGATGTCATGGTTGGCCACGACGCCCGGGAAACGCTTGGTGATGCCGTCGAGTTCGACGGCAACGGCCTGGGCGGTGGTCCCGCCTTTGTCGGGGGTGGTGGACGCGTCGATGGCGCACTCTCCTCGGGAATCCTCAGGAAAGGGGTCACCTACGCGCGTAGCGCCCCTGGTTCGACGGGAGTTGGGCAGTCGGCCGCGCGAACGGGGCGCGGGGGAAACCATCGTCCCCCACACCCCGTTCCGCGGCGATGACTTCGCTGTTACAGCGTGGTCTTGACCTTGATCTTGCCGCTGATGATGTCCTGCTTGGCCTTCTTCAGCTCGGCCTGCAGGTCCTTCATCGCCTTGAACTCGGGGTTCGAGTCGGCGAGCGCGACGCCGCCGGAGGCCAGGTCCGCACGGACCACGCCGCCCTTGGCGTTGCCATCCTGGACCGACTTCGTCAGGTTGTACACCGCTCCGGCGACGTCCTTGGTCGCCGAGGTCAGGATGTACTTCTTGTACTTGGCAAGCGCCTTCTGCTTGTACTGGTCGGAGTCGACGCCGATCGCCCAGACCTTCTTCGCGGCAGCCGCCTCGATGACACCCTGACCCGAGAGACCCGCCGCGTGATAGATCACGTCGGCGCCACCCTCGATCTGGCCGCTGGCGCCTTCCTTGCCCTTGTCCGGGCTGGAGAAGCCGCCGTCCTCGGCCTTCTCGGTGAGCATCTGGCGCTTGATCTTGACCGACTTGTCGGTGGCCTGGACGCCCTGGACGAAGCCCGCCTCGAACTTGCGGATCAGGTTGTTGTTCACGCCGCCGATGAAGCCGACGCTCTTCTTCTTGGTGGCCTTGGCCGCGGCGACGCCCGCCAGATACGAGGACTGCTCCTCGTTGAAGACCAGGTCCGAGACGTTGTCCGCGTTGATGGTGGCGTCGTCGACGATGCCGAAGGTCACCTTCGGGAACTTCGCGGCGACCTCCTTCACGGCGGGGGCGTAGGCGTAGCCGATGCCGATCACAGGGTTGTAGCCCTGCTTGGCGAGCTCGGTGAGGCGCTGGGCCTTGTCGGCGTCGGACTCGCCGTCCGTCGGCTCGACGGCCTTCTTGCCGATCTTCAGGTCCTTGGCGGCCTTGTCCATACCGGCGGTCGCGGCGTCGTTGAAGGACTGGTCGCCCTTGCCGCCGACGTCGTACGCGATGGCGACGCCCTTGCCCTTGCCGTCGCTCTTGGAGCCGGCGGCGTCGCTGGACGTGCCGCCGCAAGCGGTGGCGGAGAAGGCGAGAGCGGCGGTCGCGATGCCCGCGGCGGCGATTTTGGAAACCCGGCGCATAGAGAGGAACTCCTTATGTACAAGCAAGCACAAGCACGTACGAGCGCCTCACCTGGCGCTGATTTCGCCGCAGCGTAACGCGCGTAGACCTGACATAAGAACCCTTCTGTCCCGTCCGTTATCGAGCTGTGGCCGCGGGGTGTCGGGAGCGTGTACGCAGCGTGGGGCGCCCCGCACACAGCGGGGCGCCCCAGGGCTTCGTACGGTCCGGCTACGGAACGGTCTCGACCGTCACCTTGCCGTCGATGATGTCCTTCTTGGCCTTCTCCACGGCGGCGACCACGTCCTTCATCGCCGTGTACTTCGGGTTGGAGTCGGAGAAGCCGACCCGCTCCGACTTCAGGTCGTAGCGCTGCTCGCCCTTCATCGGCTTGCCCTGGACGACCGACTTCGTCAGGTCGTAGACCGCGCCGCCGACGTCCTTGAAGGCCGAGCCGAGGATGTAGTCCTTGTACTTGGCAAGGGCCTTCTGCTTGTACTGGTCGGAGTCGACGCCGATCGCCCACACCTTCTGCGAACCGGCCTCCTGGATCACGCCCTGCCCGGAGAGCCCCGCCGCGTGGTAGATCACGTCGGCGCCCGCCTCGATCTGACCGCTCGCCGCGTTCTGGCCCTTGTCGGGGCTGGAGAAGCCTCCCTCTTCGGGCTTCTCGGTCAGATAGCGCTTCTCGATCTTGATCTTCGGGTCGACGGACTTCACGCCCTGCACGAAGCCGGCCTCGAATTTGTGGATGAGGTTGATGTCGACGCCGCCGATGAATCCGACGTGGTCGGCCTTGGTCGCCTTGGCGGCGGCCACACCGGCCAGATACGAGCCCTGCTCCTCGTGGAAGACCAGGTCGGCGACGTTGTCCGCCTTCACGGTGCTGTCGTCGATGATCCCGAAGGTGGTCTTCGGGAACTTCTTGGCGGCTTCCTTCACCGCGGGGGCGTAGACGAAGCCGACGCCGACCACGGGGTTGTAGCCCTGCCGCGCCAGCTGTTCCAGGCGCTGCACCTTGTCGGCGCTGGACTCGCCGTCGCCCGGCTCCATGTCGACGCCGCCGACCTTGAAGTCCTTGCGCGCCCTTTCGTAACCGGAGTACGCGGCGTCGTTGAAGGACTGGTCGCCCTTGCCGCCGATGTCGTACGCGAGGCCTATGCCCTTGCCGTTGTACTTCGAGGACCCCGAGGACTTGTCGTCCTTGCCCTCGTCCTGCGATGCCTCGTTGCTGGTCTTGCCGCACGCCGAGGCCGCGAGGGCGAGGGACGCCACCACCACGGCCACTTGGGAAAGCCTCGATCCGCGAGTTCCGCGAGTTCCACGACGAAGACGCATAGGACGCACCCCTTACGTTCCCCAAAGCACCGTTGACGGCACTGATTTCGGCGCACAGTAACGCGCGTAGAAAGGGAGGGGAACGGGGTTTCGCGCTGCCGTTACCTATTCGTGCCGAGGGCCGGTTACGTCCGGGTGAACGGGTCCGTCGTAACCGGCCGATACCGGCCTTTACCTACTGTGCGCCGTCACCTACTGTGCGCCGTCGAGCAGCGCGGCAGCGGTGAAGAGTTCGACGCCCACCGTGATCGCCGACTCGTCGGCGTCGAAGTCGCCCTGGTGGAGGTCGCGGACTGTGCGCTCACCGGGCGTACGGACGCCCAGGCGGGCCATGGCGCCCGGCACATGCTCCAGATACCAGGAGAAGTCCTCGCCGCCCAGGCTCTGTTCGGTGTCCTCGACGGAGTGCGGTCCGAACCGCAGCTCCATGGACTCGCGCAACAGGTCCGTCACCGCGGGGTCGTTGACCACGGGCGGGACACCGCGGATGTAGTTCACCACGGGCTTGGCGCGGTAGAGATCGGCGATCTCCTGGATCGCGCCGTGCACCAGGTCGGGCGCCTTCCGCCAGGCTCCGAGGTCCAGGCAGCGGACGGTCCCGGACAGCTCGGCGTGCTGCGGGATGACGTTGCAGGCGTGCCCGGATTCGATGCGTCCCCAGGTGACCGAGAGGCCGGAGCGGGCGTCGATGCGGCGCGCGACCAGGGCCGGGACCTCGGTGACGACCTTGGCCGCCGCGGTCACGAGGTCGGTGGTGAGGTGGGGCCGCGCGGTGTGGCCCCCTGCCCCGTCGAGCGAGACTTCGAGCCGGTCGCAGGCGGAGGTGATGGCGCCCTGCCGCAGCCCGATGCGGCCCGCGTCGACGCGGGGGTCGCAGTGCACGCCGATGATGCGGCCCACGCCGTCGAGCACACCCGACTCGATGGCGTCGGGCGCACCGCCCGGCAGGACCTCCTCCGCGGGCTGGAAGATCAGCCGTACGGGCTGCGGCAGTTGACCCTTGGCGGCGAGCTCGGCGAGGACGAGACCGGCCCCGAGGACCACGGTGGTGTGCACGTCGTGGCCGCAGGCGTGGGCGCGGTCGGCCACGGTCGAGCGGTAGGGGACGCCGAGCTTGGTGTCCGGGATGGGCAGCGCGTCGATGTCGGCGCGCAGGGCGAGCATGGGGCGCCCCGCGTCCCCTTGCCCGGTGCCGATGTCACAAATAAGCCCCGTGCCGATGTCCAGTACGCGGGGTTCCAGACCTGCCTGTTCGAGGCGGGCCTTGAGGGCCGCGGTCGTACGGAACTCCTGGTTGCCCAGCTCGGGGTGCATGTGCAAGTCGCGCCGGAAGGCGACGAGTTCGGAGCGCAGGGCGTCCGGGAGCGCGCCGGGCAGTGCCGAAGCGGCCACCGCCCCGGGTGCTTCGCCGGGCTGATCCGCCTCGGATGCCGATCCGGACCCTGCGTCGGACCCCGGCCCGGACCCTGACCCGGACTCTCGCTCGAACTCTCGTGACATCAGTTGGTTCACCCTCTCAAGGGTAGGGCGACGCGGGTGCCAACTAACCCACGATCAACAAAAGTTCAGCCCGATAGGGTAAGAAAAATTGACTGCGTGGCGCATGGCTGCTGGTCGGGGTGGGTAAACTCTCCGGCTTTTGAGGAGATAAGGAGCTGGTCACACGGGGCGGGGGCGGGTGGCGGAGGCTTTGCTGGGCCGGCGGCTGAATTGGTACCGGGGCCGCCACCTCGATCGGTTGCGTGCCGACTGCGGACTGGTTCGTCGGGGGTAGCCGGAGGGGTGGAGGGGTGCGCGGTCGCTTCGGGGAGGGCCCCGGTTTCGTCAAGCGACTGCGGACCGGATCTTCTGGAGTGGGCGTCACGGGTAAGGTTTGAGCCCGTTTGCAGGAAAGTTCCACGACACGCCGTGTGGGTGGCGGGGGCGGCGGACTTTTGTGCATCCAGGGGCAGCGCACCTACTTTGGCGAAGTTGCGTTCTGGCAGAAGGGGGGCGCACGCGTTGCGTAATGCGCCTTCTCGAAATTAGGTACCGGACACCCAGCTCAGGGCCAGCCGCCACATGTCGGCCGCAAGTTACTGCACCCCTTGCGTCCGGCCGACAGTCGCCTGACGAGACCGGCAGCCGTCCCCAGGCCGCCCGCGCTCCCCCCTCCCCCTGGCGGCCACCTCGACGAACCAGTCCGCAGTCGCTTGACGAAACCGGGACCCACCCCCGAAGCGACCGCGCACCCTTCCACCCCTCCGGCCACCTCGACGAACCAGTCCGCACCCGACAGTGAGACCCGATGTCCCGACGGCAGTGGTCGAGAGTCCCGCCCCTCGGGCCGTCCGGTCGTCTTCCCTCGCGCGGTGGAGGGACGGGTGTCAAGGGTGGCCCGAAGGGGCATCGGCGCAGCCGACGCGACGCAGGAGCGCCCTTTACTCCCGGCCCGGAGCCGCCAGCCTCGGGACAACCGGGCGGCCCCGGCGCCCATTCAACCGCCGGTGCAGCGCACCCCCGTGCCCCGCCCCGGCAACCCCGGGCGATGACACTCGACCCACAGCACCTTCCCCCGCTGGCCGAACAAGTCATCGCCCAGCGGGAACCCACCCCACGCCGTCGCCCACTCCGCCACCAGACGCAGCCCCCGGCCGCCTTCGGCTCCCTCGGCGAGGGGCGGCAAGCCTGTGGGTGGGCCGGCGAAAGGGGGTGGAATGTGCGGGTCCGTGTCCCATACGCCGACCCGTACGCCGCGTCCGCCCGGCAGCCCCCAGAGGCGTAGCGCGGCGGGACCTTCCGTATGCCGGTAGGCGTTCGTCACCAGCTCGGAGGTCAGGATTTCAGAGGTGTCCGCCAGCTCCCCGAGGCCGTACCCGGACAGCACCGCCCGCAACGTCTGCCGCGCGATGCGCGGGGCGCGGGGGTCGTGGGGCAAGTGGAGGGCGTAGGACCAGGCCTCGGGTGCGGGCCAGTTGGGGCTCGTGGGCGGGGATACGGTGACGGTGACCATGGGCGCCTCCTGTGCGGCTGGGTCGGTTCGCCCTTCGGAGCCGTGCCGGGCGGTGGCATGTCGCGAGTGACCGGGCGATGCGCTTCCGGCTTACCGGCAGGGCCAGTTGGGCGGCTTGGTCAAACCGTAGACTGTGGGGACTGAAGGTTTTGCATTACTCAGCAAAACCTTCAGCAATTGCCCTCGTGTGGGTGACGACCCCGTCAGAAGTACGAAACGGAGCGAGGACATGGCACCCAGGACTGCCCCGTCAGCCCGCCGCCTCCGCATCGGCGTCGAGCTGCGCCGGATGCGCGAGCGCGCGGGCATGACCGCCGTCGAGGCCGCGCGCGCACTGGGCACCACCCAGGCCCAGGTCAGCAATATCGAGGCCAATCGATTCGGGGTCAGCGCCGACCGCGTACATACGCTGGCCCAGATCTACGACTGTGCCGACCAGCCCCTTGTCGACTCACTCGCCGAAATGGCCGCCGACCGCACACGCGGCTGGTGGGAGGAGTACCGGAACACGCTCCCCGCCCGCCTCCTGGACCTCTCGGAGATGGAGCAGTACGCCACCGCGCTGCGCGTGGCGCAGGTGATCAACATCCCAGGACTTCTCCAGACCCCCGAGCACGCCCGCGCGCTCTTCCGTGAAGTCGTTCCCGCCCTGCGGCCGCACGAGATCGAGTACCGCATCTCTCACCGCATCAAGCGGCAGGCCGTACTGCATCGGGAGACGCCGCTCCCGTATACCGCGATCGTCCACGAAGCCGCGCTGCGGATGCAGTTCGGCGGCCGGGATGTGGCACGCGGCCAGCTCGACCACCTCACCGAGGTCAGCCGCCGACCCGCTCTGACGCTTCGCGTCATCCCCTTCGGGGGCACGTCGTTCCCCACCACCGGGCACGGGGTCGACTACGCCTACGGTCCCGTCACGACGCTCGACACCGTCCAGCTCGATACTGCACACGGGAGCGAACTCATCGACACTGTTGGTCAGTTGGAAAAGTACCGACTCGTACTGGACCGCATGGAGAAGGTCTCCCTGGAACCTGCCGCGTCCCGCGAGCTCATCCACCGCATCGCCCAGGACCTGTGAAAGGCACGCCCATGACCGAGCCGAGCTCGACGCTGAACTGGCAGAAGTCCACCTACAGCGAGGAAGGTTCCTCCTGCGTATACATAGCCCCCGGCCCCCAAAACACCATCCACCTCCGGGAAAGCGACACCCCCCAGGAAATCCTCACCACCACCCGCCCCCAACTCGCCACCCTCATCGCAGCGATCAAGGCGGGCGTCACGCCGTAGCCGAGACCCCCTGTGTCGGGGCAGCCACCGACGTCAGGCGGTGCACGTCCCGGGCCGTTCCCGTGACGCCCGAGAGGAAGCCCTGGGCCCGTGGGGACGCCGTCTCCGTCAGCCAGGCCGGGTCGATGTCGCAGACCGAGACGCGGACCTCCGTGCCCGCCAGGGCGAGCGGCAGGGTGTGGACGACCGTCGAGGGGAAGCTCAGGATCGTGCGGCCGATGGGGCCCCGGCGGGCTATCAGCTCCAGGGGGAGGTCGGGGCGGACCACCTGGAGGCCCGTCTCGACGGCCAGGCGGTGCAGTTTCTCGGAGCTCTCGCGGCGGTGCGCGAAGTAGCGGGTGGCGCCGTGCGCGCGGGACAGCGAACGGACCGCTTCCACGTAGCGGTCCAGGTCCACCACGCCCGTCTCCACCAGCGACGTGCCGACCAGATCCGCCCCCTTGGCCACGCGCGGCGGGCCGAAGCGGGAGCGGGTCCAGTCGAAGGTGTTGGGGGTGACGCGGACGCCGTCGGGGGCCGAGTCGATCGGCATCGAGGAGAAGACCTCCACGGTGCGCTTGGAGCCGGGGGTCAGGCGGCGGCGCGCGGAGGCCGATACGGGGGCGAAGGCGAGGTCCCGTACGCCGGGACGGCCGCCGCGGCGGTGCCAGCGCACCAGGCGTTCGCCCGAGGCGAGCTGGGAGATGAACTCCATGGTGGCGGTGCCGTCGTCGACGACCACCAGGGTGCGTGCCCGGGTGATCGTCAGGAGGAGCTGTACGTAGCGTGAGAACGGGTCGCCTATGACGATCCGGTCCGCCTTGCGCAGCGCGGCCCGCAGGCCGCCGATCGTGTGGAAGGGAGCCGCCGCGCCGCCGCGTGCCTCCTCCCAGCGGACGGTGAGGCCCTCGTCGCGGGCCAGCTGGGCCATGCGGCGCAGCTGGCCACGGGTCATCGGGTCGTTCGGGGAGAGGACGACGACGGTGAGACCCCCGGCCGGGCCGGTCGCCCCCGCCGAGTGCGCCCACTCAAGGACGTTCAGGAGCTGCACAGGGCTCTCGACGAACGCCAGGGTGGTGGGCGCCGCAGCGGTGGGGGCCGTCGGCCCGGGTCGGGGACTCATCGTCGTATGTCCGTGTCCTGTCCTTGTGAGGGGTTCCGCTGAGAGGACCCGTTAAGAGCGTCAGCCCGCCGCTCAGACCGCGACCGGCTCGCGGTCGGCCGCCTCGGCCGCGTCCGCCTCGGCGACGACGCCCGCCACGCGGCGCAGCTTCTTCATCGGGCCGAGCTCCGACTCGTAGACCTTCTTGACGCCGTCACCGAGGGAGGCCTCGATGGTGCGGATGTCGCGGACCAGGCGGGTCAGGCCCTGCGGCTCGACCGACGCGGCCTGGTCCGAGCCCCACATGGCGCGGTCGAGGGTGATGTGGCGCTCCACGAAGGTGGCGCCGAGCGCGACCGCGGCGAGCGTGGTCTGCAGGCCCGTCTCGTGGCCGGAGTAGCCGATCGGGACGTTCGGGTACTCGGCCTGGAGGGTGTTGATGACGCGGAGGTTGAGCTCCTCCGCCTGCGCCGGGTACGTCGACGTGGCGTGGCACATCAGGATGTTGTCGGAGCCCAGCACCTCGACCGCGTGGCGGATCTGCTTCGGGGTGGACATGCCGGTGGAGAGGATGACCGTGCGGCCCGTGGCGCGCAGGGCGCGCAGCAGCTCGTCGTCCGTCAGCGACGCGGAGGCGACCTTGTGGGCGGGGACGTCGAACTTCTCAAGGAAGGCGACGGCCTCGGTGTCCCACGGGGACGCGAACCAGTCGATGCCGCGCTTCTTGCAGTGCTCGCCGATGGCCTGGTACTCGGACTCGCCGAACTCCACGCGGTGGCGGTAGTCGATGTACGTCATGCGGCCCCAGGGGGTGTCGCGCTCGATGTCCCACTGGTCGCGCGGGGTGCAGATCTCCGGGGTGCGCTTTTGGAACTTGACCGCGTCGCAGCCGGCGTCGGCGGCCACGTCGATCAGGGCGAGGGCGTTGTCGAGCTCGCCGTTGTGGTTGATGCCGATCTCGCCGGTGATGTAGACGGGCCGGCCGGGTCCGGCGGTCTTCGAACCGAAGGTGCGCAGACGGGAGTTGGAGATCGTAGAGCTCATGACAGGAACGTTCCTTACTTGTTGAGGGAGGGGCCGAGGATCCATGCGGCGATCTCTCGGATCGCGCCGTCACCACCGGGGAGAGCGGTGACCGCGCGTGCGGCGCCGCGTACGACGTCGTGGGCGCTCGCGACCGCCACGGGCCAGCCGACGAGGCCGAAGCACGGCAGGTCGTTGACGTCGTTGCCGACGTAGAGCACGCGCTCGGGAGCGATGCCCTGCTCCTCGCACCACTGCTTGAGTGCGAGGTCCTTGCGGTCGATGCCGTGCAGGACCGGGATCTTGAGCTTCCTGGCCCGGGCGGCGACGACCGGGTTCTGTTCCGTGGACAGGATCAGCAGCGGCAGGCCCGAGTCCCGCAGGGCCGCGATGCCGAGGCCGTCCCCGCGGTGCACGGAGACGAACTCCCGTCCTTCGGAGTCGATCAGCACCCTGTCGTCTGTCTGGGTGCCGTCGAAGTCGAGTACGACCGCGTCGATGTCCTCGCGGGTCGGCAGGGCGTCGCCCCGGCCGCCGTCGAAGAGCGGCGCGAGCGCCCGTGCCCGGGCGAGGTCGTGCGGGTCGTCGATCTCCAGGACGCGCGCGGGGTCCGTGCGGACCAGCTCGGTGCGCCCGAAGAAACGGTGCTTGTGCTCGCGGAAGCCGGCCACGTCCATGGCGTAGACCGCGCCCGTCTCCAGGAGGTCCTGGGGGCGGTCCTGGCGTCGCGGGCGGAAGGACTTGTCGTGGTTGACGCCGTAACCGCCGTCTGTGGCGGTGGCCGTGGCGAGCTTCGTGGTGCCGCCGACCTCGCCGGTGCGGCGCGCGTCAAGGGCCGCGGGCTCGTCGTCGGCGTCGCGCCACACGAAGCCGTGGAAGGGCGCCACGGTCAGTGCCGTGTCCGCGCCGCCGTCCACGATCGAACCGACCACGCCGTCGACGTCCTCGCGGACTATGAAGGGGCTGGTGCACTGCACGAGCAGGACCACGTCCACGGCCCTGCCGTGCAGCGCCTCGTGCGCGTCCATCGCGTGCAGCACCGCCGCCTCGCTTGTCGCGGTGTCCCCCGCGATCGCCGCGGGCCGCAGGACGACCTCGGCGCCGGCCGAGCGGGCGGCCTCGGCGATCACGTGGTCGTCCGTGGAGACCACGACGTCCGTGACGAGCCGCGCGGCCAGGCACTCGCGGATGGCGCGCGCCACCAGGGGCACGCCGCCGACCGGGGCGAGGTTCTTGGCGGGCACGCCCTTGGAGCCGCCGCGGGCCGGGATGACGGCGAGGACACGGCGTACGGGCGCGCTCCCTGGGGCGGAGTGGGACATAGGAACTCCTTGAGAGGGGTGGGGGATCTCAGCTCGCCGACGGTTCACAGCTCGCCCGCGGTTCACAGCTCGCCCGCGGTTCACAGCTCGCCCATCCGCCGGATGACGGGGGCCACGCGCTGCACCCCGTGCCGGTAGGCGCCGCGTGCCGCGCTGCGGACGGCCTGGCGCACGGGCCCCGGCTCGCGGTCCGCGGCGGGTGCGCCGGGCAGCGGGGCGCCGTCCGGGCCGAGGTGGTGGCGGGCCAGGATGCCGGGAAGGTATCCGGGGGCGGTGGTGAGGCTGTAGTACGGGGCGATGGGCGGCAGTTGGCCTTGCGCGAGCAGGCTCGCGACGCGTTCACGTGCCGCGTCGAAGGCCGTCTCGTACGTCCCGTCGGGCGCGACGCCCTGCCGTACGACCCACTCCGGAGCGGCCTCGGGGCTGTGCCCCGCGTCGATCTCGTCCCAGGACGCCAGGCATCCGGAGCCGACGAAGTGGTGGTTGCCGAGCGCCTCGCGCACCCCGAGGTCGGTGAGGACCGCGGTGGGGATACGGCGGTGCAGGGATTCGAGCGCGGCGGTGGAGCTGACCGTGACGAGCAGATCGGTGCGGTCGAGGACCTCGCCCATGTTCCCGTACACGAGACGGCAGTTGGGCGGCAGGTCCTCGCCCTTGGCGAGCTTCTGGTAGGGCAGTTCCTCGATGTGCGTGGTGTGCTCGCCGGGCTTGCTGCGCAGCTTGATCAGGACCTCGCGGTCCGGGTGCATCCGTGCGTGCTGGACCATGCGGCGCAGGAGGTACGTGCGGTGGGCGCGGCTGTCCGGTACGGAGGGCTGCGCGGCGAAGACGACGGTGTAGGGGTCGTGCCGCTGGCCCTTTTCGAGATAGGCGGCCCCGCCGAGGAAGGGCAGCGCGCTCTCCACGACGCCCGAGGCGTCGGCGCCCACTCCCTCGTACACGGCGCGGAAACGCTCCGCGTCCTGGCGGGAGTTGGCGAGGACGACGTCCGCGCCGTGCCTCAGGAGCAGTCCGTCGGCGAGCTTCTCGTAGACGACGCCGACATAACCGGTGACGACGACGGGCCGTTCACCCGAGGCGCCCGCGATCCTGGCGAGCCCGTGCAGCACCGCCTGGACCGCGCCGCCCACCAGGGCGAGCACGATCACGTCGGGTGCTTCGCGCTCCACCTCGCGCAGGAACTCGACGGCCGTGACCTCGCGGAGGGAGTCCGCGCGCACACCGACCTCTTCGAGCTGGCGGACGGTGGGCGTGGCCCGTCCTCGGAGGAGGCGTCCGTCCAGGTGGAGGGGTGATCCCGGCTCGTCCATGGAGCCCTCACCGGCGAGGCGGCTCGCGGTGAGCGCACCCCATTTCCACCGGGTGTCGGAGTCGGCGAGCACGGTGATCCGTGTCGTCCCGCTGTTGCTTACTGGCACAGGAAGGACGCTAGGAAGGCATTGAGATTGGCGGCCCAACTCAGGTGCAACAAACGGTTAACAGCGCGCCGACGAATGGCGAATCAGCCCGGTAAACGGTCGGCCGGCAGGCCGGTTAACCATTCCGCCACGCTTCGTTCACCTGGCATCTCACCTTCGGCCAAGACGAATGCCGGGCCGACACCTAACGTCACCCACGTGGTTAAGCTCTCCGTCATCGTGCCGTTCTACAACGTGCAGCAATACGCGCCCGACACCTTGAAGAGTCTGCGAGCGAACGCGCGCGACGACTTCGAATTCATTCTCGTCGACGACTGTTCGAAGGACGAGACTCCAGAAATCCTGGAGCGTGCCGCGCGCGAGCTGCCCGGTGCCGTCCATCTCCGTCATGAGACGAACGGCGGTCTGGCGACCGCCCGCAACACAGGCCTTGACGCGGCACGCGGCGAGTACCTCACCTTCCTGGACGGTGACGACTGGCTCGCCCCCGGTTACTACGGCCAACTCGTCGCTGCCATCGAGGAGTTGGGCTGCGACTTTGTCCGTACCGACCATGTGCAGTGCACCGCGCGGGCCCGCACCATCCACCGTGTCCCGCACGGCAGACGCGGTGTCGTCATGGCCCCGCGTGACGTCATCCTGCCCGCCGACCGCTCGACGTCCGTCGACTACGCCTACGCCTGGGCGGGCATCTACCACCGGCGCCTCGCCGACCAGGGCCTGCTCCATTTCACGGACGGGCTTCGCACCGCGGAGGACCGGCCGTGGATCTGGCGCCTGCACCGCGAGGCCCAGTCCTTCGCCGCGGTGGGTCTGCTCGGCGTGTTCTACCGGCGCGGGGTCGCCTCGTCACTGACCCAGATCGGTGACGTACGACAGCTCGATTTCATCCGGGCATTCGACCAGGTGGTCCGGGAAACAGCCGAGGACCGCGACGCGGACAAACTCCTGCCGAAGGCAGTCCGTACTTACTGCGCGATCATTTCCCACCATCTGGGATCCATCGAAAGGTTCGAGCCACAAGTGGCGCGGAAATTGAAGTCACTGAGTGCGGCCGCCCTGAAGCGGATGCCGCAGGGCGTTCTCGACGACGCCCTCGACTCCATGGACATACAGCGGGCCACGCGCCTGCGCCGTCTGCGCCGGCGCCCGGTGTCGGCGGAGGTGGCCGCGTAATGGCGACGACGCAGATCTTCCTCGCGTCCACGCTGTACGGCACGGCGACGCTCGCCGCCGCGATCGACGCCGACTGCTTCGGCCCCGCCGACCGGCGGCTGCTCCTGGTCAGCAACAACGCGGCGACTCCGGAGACGACCGTCTCCGTGGACGAGATGCCGGGTTTCGCGTCTCTTCGCGACCGCTTCGACGACGTACGTTCCTGGAACGAGGCCATCTCCCCCTTCCACCCCGGGGGTTGGGCGCCCCGCGCGGACGACATCCCGATGTGGGAGCGGTACATCCGGCTCCTGTGGGACCTCGGTGACGACGACATCGAGCTGGCCGTCGAGTCCATCCAGGTCAACCCCGCGCTCGCGCTCGCGCAGATCTTCACGGGCGCGCCCGTGGACGTCTACGCGGACGGCCTGATGAGCTACGGCCCGACCCGCAACAAGATCGACCCGCTGGTCGGCACGCGGGTGCGCCGCCTCCTCCACCTGGACCTGGTGCCGGGCCTGACCCCGATGCTCCTGACCGAGTTCGGCGTCGAGCCTCAGATCGTGCCGACCGAGGCGTTCGTGAAGGTGCTCGACCGCCTCGCCGAAGGTGAGGACGAGCTGCCCGACCTGCACGAACCCGCCCTTCTCCTCGGCCAGTACCTCTCCGCCCTCGGCATCCTCACCGCCGAGGAAGAGGAAGAGCTGCACGTGCGCATGGTGCGCGGGGCCGCCGCGCTCGGCCACACCCGCGTGGTGTTCAAGCCGCACCCGACCGCGCCCGCCCGCTGGTCGCGCTTGTTGGAGAAGGAGGCCGTGGCGATCGGCGTCGAGCTGACCGTCCTCGAATCGCCGGTCCTCGCCGAGGTCCTGTACCAGCGGATGCGCCCCGCCCTGGTCATCGGCTGCTTCTCGACCGCGCTGCTCACCGCGTCCGCGCTGTACAACCTGCCGGTCGCCCGCACCGGCACGGAGACCCTCCTGGAGCGCCTCGCGCCCTACCAGAACAGCAACCGCGTCCCGGTGACGATCGTGGACGCGCTGCTGCCCGACCTCGCGGACAAGAGCGCGGTCACCGGACGACAGCCCGGCATGCCCACGGACGACCTGGGCGAGCTGCTCGTCGCCGTCGGCTTCGCGATGCAGCCGCAGATCTACCCGCGCCGGCGCGTGGCCGCCGAGCGGTATCTCTCGACGCACCTCACCCCGCACACCTGGCGCTACTTCAAACGGCGCCGCCTCACGGCACTCGCCCTGCCCGGAGCGCTGCCCTCGCAGCTCTCGTTCATCCCGCGCAACGCGGCCGTACGCCGGGTCGCGCGCCGTGCCCGCTCGGTCAAGCGCACCATCAAGCGGACCGCACTCGGATGACCACTCCCGGAACGACGCTCCCGAAGAACTCCCCGGGGCGAGACACGGCGGACGCCCTCGCGCGCACGATCCCTGCGCCCGCGGCCCCGGCGGTCGCCAGGCGTGCGCGACCACGGCTCCGAGCCCTTGACGGGCTGCGGCTCGTCGCGGCCCTGATGGTCGCGGCCTACCACTACGGCGGCCGTGACGGCGAGATCAGCGAGGCCTGGGGCAGTTCGCCGCAGGTCCAGTTCCCCACCGCGCACAACTGGTTCGCCTACGGCTGCCTCGGTGTGCAGATCTTCTTCGTCATCTCCGGCTTCGTGATCTGCATGAGCGGCTGGGGCCGTCCGCTGCGCGCGTTCTTCGCCTCACGCGCCTCGCGGCTCCTGCCCTCGTACTGGGCGGCGATCATCCTGGTGACCGCGGTCTTCGCGCTGCCCGTCGTCGCGTACGAGGCGGTCTCGCCGAGCGACGCCCTGGTGAACCTGACCATGCTCCAGCAACCGCTCGGCGTGGACCGGGTGCTCGGGGTCTGCTGGACGCTCTGGGCCGAGCTGCGCTTCTACGCCCTGTTCGCGCTCTGCGTCGTCATGCCGGGCGCCAACAGGGCCCGCGTGATCCTGTTCTGCGCGGTCTGGACCCTGGCCGCGGTGATCGCGGAGGGCGCGAACGAGCCGCTGCTCGACCTGGTCCTGATGCCCGAGTACGCGCCCTTCTTCATCGGCGGCATCGGCATCTACCTCGTCCACCGCGACCGCAAGGACCTCACGGCCTGGGGCATCGTGGGGGTGAGCTGGCTGATCGGCCAGCACTACGCCGTCTCGCGCCTGTGGCACGCGCCGAACCCGGACTTCTTCTCCTACCGCACGTCGTTCGGCATCATCGCCGTCGTGACGGCGGGCTTCGCGGCGGTCCTGCTGATCGCGCTGGGCGCCCTGCACCGCGTCGACTGGCGCTGGCTTTCGGTGGCGGGAGCGCTGACGTACCCGTTCTACCTGGTGCACGAGCACTTGGGCTGGGTTGCGGTGGGGGCGCTGCACCGGGGGCTCGGCCTCCCGTCGTACGCGACCTTCGGGCTGACCATCGCGGCGATGCTGCTGCTGGCCTGGCTCCTGAACCGGTTCGTGGAGGAGCGGTTCACGCCGCTCATCCGCGGCGGGCTCATGACCCGGAAGTGACTCCGTCCGTCGCGGTGTCGGCCGGGCGGTCCGCCGCCACCGCGCGGGCCACGTCCATGGCCTCGCCCATGACGACCTCGGCCTCCCCTATGGCGTCCACAAGCTCCTGGACCAGCCGCTCCAACGTCTCGCCTTCGTTCATGGGGCAAGACTAGGCGCAGGATCAGGCGCCCGGCGTGGCCGGCATCGTCGCCCCGATCCCGGCGACCACCGCCGTGAGGCCCTTCTCGAACCCCGCGTCGTAGTCCCGGAACATCTCCTCGCCTGCCGCCGCCGCGAGCGGATACGCGGCCAGGCGCCGCGCGCGGGCCTCCAGGTCGTAACCGCCCTCCTCCTTCGCGGGGTCCGGGCCCATGGACTGCTCCTCGATCACGTATCCGATCGTGTAGCTGTACGCCGTGAGCCAGGCGCGGGCCGCGCCGTGCGGCGTGAAGCCCCCTTCGGTGAGCGTGCGCAGATGGGCCTCCATGGGGGCGGCGTACGACATGTCGGTGAAGCGCGTGCCGCTGTAGACCTTCGCGCCGTCGCGGTACATCAGCAGATGGCGCCGCAGGCCGCGCATGGCGGCGGTCAGTGCCGCCGACCAGTCGCCGCCCGGCACCGCGCCGGCCGTCAGCTCCTCGGTCATGCGGCGCAGCATCTCCGTCGCCATCTCGTCGAGCAGCGCCTGCTTGTCCTTGAAATGCCAGTACAGAGCGGGCGCCTTGACGTCCAGCTCCTTGGCGATGGCGCGCAGGGAGAGCCCGTCGAGGCCCGTCTCGTTCAGGAGCTTCAGGGCGGTGCGCGCCACGCGGGTGCGGTCCAGGGGTGTCGTAGCCACCTTGACAATTTAACACCGTTAAGCGCAGGCTTCCCACCATGGAACTTAACAGCGTTAAGGACGGATCCGTCATGGCTGCCGTGACCGACGTACTCATCGTGGGCGCCGGGCCCACCGGCCTGACCCTCGCCTGCGACCTCGCCCGGCGCGGGGTGCCCGCCCTGGTCGTGGAGCGGGCCGAAGCCCTCTTCCCCGGCTCACGCGGCAAGGGAATCCAGCCCCGCACCCAGGAGGTCTTCGACGACCTCGGGATCATCGACGCGGCCGAGGCGGCGGGCGGCCCTTACCCGGTCGGCATGGTCTGGCAGGACGGCGAGCAGCAGGGCGAGCACCGGATGTTCGACGTGAAGGAGCCGACGGAGGACTCTCCGTACGACCGGCCACTGATGCTCCCGCAGTGGCGCACGCAGGAGATCCTGTACGCCCGCCTGCTCGAACTCGGCGGCCGTGACATCGAGTTCGGCGCCGCGCTGACCGGCCTCGCGCAGGACGAGGAGGGCGTCACCGCCCACCTCGCGGACGGCCGCACCGTCCGCGCCGCCTACGCCGTGGCGGCCGACGGGGGCCGTTCCGCCGTGCGCGCGGCGCTCGGCATCGGCATGACGGGCGAGACCGTGGACCCGCACCCGGTCCTGGTCGCCGACGTCCGCATCCCCACCCTTGACCGCGACAACTGGCACATGTTCCCGCCCACCGAGGACGGCGGAGGCTATCTGGCGATCTGCCCGCTGCCGGGTACGCCGGACTTCCAGCTGACGGCGCAGTTCACGGACGGGACCGAACCCGACACCTCACTCGAAGGCGTACGCAAGGTCGTCGCCGCCCGTACGCATCTCACCGCCGACGAGGTGACCGAGGTGCGCTGGGCCTCCGACTTCAGGCCGCGCGCGGCGATCGCGGACCGGTTCCGCGAGGGGCGCGTGTTCCTGGCCGGGGACGCGGCGCACGTGCACTCACCGGCAGGCGGGCAGGGCCTGAACACCAGCGTGCAGGACGCTTACAACCTGGGCTGGAAGCTGGGCGCGGTGCTGCGCGGCGGCGCTCCCGCGGCCCTCCTCGACACCTACGAGGCCGAGCGGCTGCCCGTCGCCGCCCAGATGCTCGGCCTGTCCACCCGCATCCACCGGGGCGAGGAACGGCGCGGCGGCGCCACGAGCCAGCTGGGCCTCGGCTACCGCGACAGCTCGCTGGCGGTGGAGACCCGCACCGGCCTCCCGGACGACGCACTGCGGGCGGGCGACCGCGCGCCGGACGGGCCGTGCGGCACGGGAAAGCTCTTCGACGCGTTCAGGGGCCCGCACTTCACGCTCCTGACAGTGGGCGCGCCGCCCGAACTCCCACCGCTGGACGCGGACTTGGTGCACGTACACCACATCGACTCCTACGCTCCCTACGGCGATGGCGTCTTCCTCGTCCGCCCTGACGGGTACATCGGCTGGGCGGGGGTGGACGCGACGGTGACGGGCCTGACGGACTACTTCAGGCTCACCCTCGAACTGCGTTGACCTCAACTCGACTTGAGGTCCTACGTTTTCGGGCATGGACACTTTCACGTACTCCCACAGCGACGAAGACCTCCCCGACCAGCCCATCGGATACTGGGCATCGGCCGCGGGCTCGGCCGTCGTCCACCACATCCGCACCACGCTCGCCGAGCTCGGCGTCACCCAGCCCCAGTGGTGGATCCTGAGCCAGCTCGTGGCCGGGGACGAGGGCCGTGACCGCGCGGCCGTGCTCGCCACCCTGCGCGGCTACCTCGGTGTCGGCGACGGCCCGCTGAACCACGACATCAACGCCCTGCGGGAGCGCCGCCTGCTCGCGGAGGACGCCGGTGGCCGCCTTCGCGTCACGGACGCGGGCCGCGCGCTCCAGGCCGAGATCAGCGCACGGCAGCACAAGCTCCGCGCGCAGATCCACGAGGGCGTCACGGAGGAGGAGTACATCCAGACCCTCAAGGTCCTACAGCGCATGATCCACAACGTGGGCGGGGCGGCCTGGCACGAGTGAGCGCGGGCGGCCGGGCGGCCTGGCGCGGGTGAGCACGGGGCGGCCGGGCTGCCTGGCGCGGGGCTCAGAACACGTCCGACGGCACATACGCCCCCCACACCTCCCGCAACGCGTCGCACACTTCGCCGACCGTCGCCCGCGCCCGCAGCGCGTCCTTCATCGGGTAGAGGACGTTGGCGTCCCCCTTCGCCGCCGCACGGAGCGCGGTGAGCGCCGCGTCCACCGCCGCCCGGTCGCGCTCCGACCGCAGCTTCGCGAGCCGGGCCGCCTGCTGGGCCTCGATGGCGGGGTCGACGCGGAGCGGCTCGTAAGGCTCCTCCGCGTCGATCTTGAAGCGGTTGACGCCGACCACGACGCGTTCGCCGGAGTCGGTCTCCTGGGCGATGCGGTAGGCGCTGCGCTCGATCTCGTTCTTCTGGAAGCCGTTCTCGATGGCGGCCACGGCGCCGCCCAAGTCCTCGACGCGCTCCATGAGTTCGAGAATCGCCGTCTCGATGTCGTCCGTCATCTTCTCGATGACGTACGACCCGGCGAACGGGTCGACCGTGGCCGTCACGTCCGTCTCGTACGCGAGGACCTGCTGCGTGCGCAGCGCGAGGCGCGCGGACTTGTCGGTGGGCAGCGCGATCGCCTCGTCGAAGGAGTTCGTGTGCAGGGACTGGGTGCCGCCAAGGACCGCGCCAAGGCCCTGGACCGCGACCCGGACCAGGTTCACCTCGGGCTGCTGGGCGGTCAGCTGCACCCCGGCCGTCTGCGTGTGGAAGCGCAGCATCAGCGACTTCGGGTTCCGCGCGCCGAACTCCTCCCGCATCACACGGGCCCAAATCCTGCGCGCGGCACGGAACTTGGCGACTTCCTCCAGGAACGTCGTACGCGCCACGAAGAAGAAGGACAGACGCGGCCCGAAGTCGTCCACGTCCATGCCGGCCGCGACCGCCGTACGGACGTACTCGATGCCGTCCGCCAGGGTGAAGGCGATCTCCTGCGCGGGCGTCGCACCCGCCTCGGCCATGTGATAGCCGGAGATGGAGATGGTGTTCCACTTCGGCATCTCGGCCCGGCAGTACTTGAAGATGTCCGCGATCAGACGCAGCGACGGCTTGGGCGGGAAGATGTACGTGCCGCGCGCGATGTACTCCTTCAGTACGTCGTTCTGGATCGTGCCGGTCAGTTCACCGGCGTCAACTCCCTGTTCCTCGCCGACCAGTTGGTACATCAGGAGCAGCAGGGCGGCGGGCGCGTTGATCGTCATCGACGTCGAGACCTTGTCCAGCGGGATGCCGCCGAACAGCACCCGCATGTCGTCGACGGAGTCGATGGCGACCCCCACCTTGCCGACCTCGCCGTGCGCGAGGGGCGCGTCGCTGTCGTGGCCCATCTGGGTGGGCAGGTCGAAGGCGACCGAGAGGCCCGCCGTGCCGTGGGCGATCAGCTGCTTGTAGCGGGCGTTGGACTCGACGGCGGTGCCGAAGCCCGCGTACTGGCGCATCGTCCAGGGACGGCCGGTATACATCGAGGGGTAGACGCCGCGCGTGTAGGGATAGCCGCCGGGGTCGCCGAGGCGCGTCGCGGGATCCCATCCCTCCAGGTCATGGGGCCCGTACACGGGCTCGAAGGGAAATCCGGACTCCGACTCACGCGTCATCGCTCTGCGCCTCCTGCCAGTGATCCTTCGGCCGGTACTGGGTACTAGCGGTTACCCACCAGCATGCGGCAACGTTCAAGGGTGGTCACTCACGGGGAACATTCCCGGTGGGTGTGTCGAGCGATGGCGGGGGTCGTTGTGCACAAGGGTGCGATAGCCGTGGGGGCCGTGGTCGCGGTCGTCCTGGTCGGCGGATGCAAGGCACAGGCCACCGACGCGGACGGGAAGACGCGACCGGTGCGGATCTCTCCCACGAAGACGGATACGAAGACGACGCCGGGCGCCGACACGGGGTCCGGGAAGCCGGAGAAGCCCTCGCCTGCAACGCCGGCGCCCGCGACGCCGGCGCCCGCCCCCAAGACCCTGATCGCCCAGGGCCGGAGCGGCGGCGAGGTGCGGGAGTTGCAGGCCAGGCTGCGGCAGATCAGCTGGTTCTTCGCGGATCCCACAGGTTCGTACGGCTCCGCCACAGTCAACGCGGTCAAGGGGTTCCAGGGCAAGCGCGGGCTGCCACGTACGGGCACGACGGACACCGTGACCTGGCAGAAGCTGGTCGGCATGACGCGCGAGCCGACGAAGTACGAGCTCTACTCCGGGGGCGGCATCCCCGCGTCGAAGCCCGACAAGCGCTGTATGACGGGCCGCGTCCTGTGCATCAGCAAGGAAAGCCGCACGCTGACCTGGATGATCGACGGCCACACCGTCTCGACGATGGACGTGCGCTTCGGCTCGCAGTACACGCCGACGCGCGACGGCACGTTCACCGTGTACTGGAAGTCCCGGCACCACGTCTCGACGCTGTTCCACACCGCCATGCCGTACGCGATGTTCTTCAGTGGCGGTCAGGCGGTGCACTACTCGTCCGACTTCGCGGCGACCGGCTACAACGGAGCCTCGCACGGCTGTGTGAACGTACGGGACAAGAAGAAGATCGCGAGCCTGTTCGCGCAGGTGAGGAACGGCGACAAGGTAGTGGTCTACAAGTGATTAATCAGCGTGGGCGGGATCGGGGGAACGTCTCCCGCCCACGCTGGTGGCACGGAGCCGAAGGTACGGGGGGAACCCCCGGCTCGTGCGCGGGCCGATGACCAGTCGGCTCACTTCTTACTGCGTCACTGCTCCGAAAAACGTCACACCCGGGGCGGGCGGTGCGTTCGGGCAGGTCAGGAGAGGTATCGGCAGAGGTCAGGAGCCGTTGCCGGGCAGCACGGGCCGGGCGCTGTACGAGGCCGTGGCCGTGGGGGCGGGTGCCGTCTGCGGGACCGTGGGGTAGCCGACCGGCGGGGCGGGGTCGGCGCCGCCGTTGCCTTCGTGGTCGTTGCCGCCGTCGTCGCCCTTGTCGTCGCCCTTGTCGTCGCCCTTGCCGCCGTCGTCGCTGCCGCCACTGCCACCGGTGCCGCCGTCGCCGCCGCCGGTGTGCTCGCGGTCACTGCCCGATCCGTCCAGGACGCGACCGCAGAACTCGGTCACCCGCTGCGGTCCCTTGGCGGCCTCTTCCAGGCGGCGCCTCTTGTCGCCCTGGAGGTCTCCGCTGCGGTAGTCGCGGCAGGCGGAGACCACCTTGCGGTACCAGTTCTTGGCCTCGTCCTCGCGCCCCGAACTGCCGGAGCCGGGCTGCTTGGTGCTGCCGCCCGCGGTGTCCCTGGACGTGGAACCGGAGCCCTCGGTGCCCTGCGGCGGCGCGCTGCCGCCCGGCTCGCGCGAGGACTCCTCCGGGGTGGTGGTCACGTCGTCGGGCTCCACCTCCGGGGCGTCGCTTCCGCCGCCGGAGGGGGACGCGAGGGGCTCGGGTGAGGTGACGGGCGATGCGGATACCGCGGGGCCCGGCCTGTCCCGGTCGCCGAACGGCGAGGGCAGCACGCCGGTGCTTGCCGCGACGGCGACGCCGCCGATCATGCAGCCCGCGAGCACCGCGGCGAGGCCGTAGCGCATGGGGCGGGCCCAGCGGGCGGGGCGGGCGGGCTCGGCCTTGCGCCCGATGCGTACCGTTTCGCCCGCTCCCACGCGCGTAGAAGCGGGCCGTGCGGCAGGGCCACGGGCCTCCCGGAACGCCGCGAGGGCGGCCGCCTCACCAGGGAGTTCAGCCGAAATATCGTCGGGTACGACGGAGCCGGCGCGGTCGTCCGCGGTCAGCGCGGCCAGGGCCTTCGCCAACTGCGCGGCCTGTTCACGCGCGTGATGGTCCGTGCCGTCGATGGGCTCACCGCTCAGCAAACGCTCCGCCGCGTCGCGGTCCAGCCATCTGTAGTCCTCGTCGGCCATCACATGTCCTTCTGCGCCCGGACACGAGAATCCGTCACACCGGCGGGGGTCACCGCGCGCCCGCGCGGCTCCCTCTGGGGCGGAACGGCGTCCAGCGCTCCCTCGCTCGGCGGGCCCTCCGCGCCGAGCAGTTCCGCGAGCCGTTTCAGGCCGCGGTGCGCGGCGGTGCGGACCGCGCCGGGGCGCTTGCCGAGGGTCTGGGCGGCGCTCTTGGCGTCGAGTCCGACGACGACACGCAGGACGACCGCTTCCGCCTGGTCCTGCGGGAGCTGGGCTATCAGGGCGAGGGCGTCACCGGTGGCCAGGGCCTCCATCGCCTCGTCCGCGGTGTCCGCGTCGCCCGGCTTTCCGGTCAGCTCGCTCTCGTCGCCGCCTATCGCCGGGCGGCGGCCCCGCATGCGTATGTGGTCGAGTGCGCGGTTGCGCGCTATGCGTGCGGCCCAGCCGCGGAAACGGTCCGCGTCGCCGCTGAACCGGTCGAGGTCCCGGGCTATCTGCAGCCAGGCCTCGGACGTGACGTCCTCCGCGTCCGGGTCCGCGACCAGCGTGCGTACGTAGCCGAGCAGCCGCGGGTGCACGGCGCGGTACACAGTCCGGAACGCGGCCTCGTCCCCGTCCTGCGCCGCAAGCACCGCGGCGGTCAGTTCCGCGTCGTCCCCCAGCACAACTTCTCCCTATGCGCCTACACCGGCTGCGGTCCTGCCCCCGCACCCTGGCGCGAGTGAGCACGGTACGGGCTGAAGTGGGCCCACGTCCATGTTTGGTACAACGCGCAACTAGCGGGTGACAGAACGCGGTGTGACAGAAAACGCACCCACGGCGCTGAAGGGAGTACGGGCCGTCCGCGGTCCGTGCCGTGTGACGGCCGGGGTCTCTCCTGTGGGGGGTGGCGACCCCGGCCGCTCACCTTGGCGGGGCCCAGCCGGTGTCGTCCCCCGGGGCCTGGCTCCACTCTCCGAGGCTTCGGCTCTTCTTTCTTCCTGCGGGCACGTTGTGGCTGGCCGCGCAGTTCCCCGCGCCCCTGGGGGGTGCTTCCTCGCTTGTGACTTCGCTGACGGTGCGTTGTGGCTGATCGCGCAGCTCCTCGCGCCCCTTCGGGGGCGCCCCGTCAGGGGCGCGGGGAACTGCGCGCGCAACCACGACGCACCGTGCAGGCAAAAGACGACGCGAGCCGCCCCTAAAGGGGCGCGGGGAACTGCGCGATCAGCCACGACGCGCCCGCGGTGAAACAACGACGTGTGCCGCCCCTCAGGGGCGCGGGGAACTGCGCGGCCAGCCACGACGCGCCCGCGGTTGAAAAGCGACGTAGGCCCCCTCACCCACCCCCCGGGCGCCAGTCATCGGCAGGACGCGTCGGCGGAGGATCCAGCCTCGCCCCCCGCGCAGAGCGGAACGCCGCTAGCGCCCTCCGCTGGGCCTCAGGGTCGACCCCACCGCCCCGCACCGCCTCCGCAAGGATCTCCGCCAGAGGCAAGGAGGAACCCGCCCCCGGGCCCCTCATCCCGGCGCCCCCAGCTGCCGCGCCAACCGCCTGAGCCCCCGATACGCCGCCATCCGCACCGCCCCGGGCCTCTTGCCCAGGACCCGCGCCGCGGCAGGGGCGTCAAGGCCCACCACCACCCGCAACAGCACCGCCTCCGCCTGATCCCGCGGCAACCCGGCGATCAGGTCGAGCGCGGCCTCCGTGGAGATCGTCTCCAGCGCCTGCGCGGACGTACTGAGCGGCCCCGGAATCTCCAGCATGTCCTGGTCGAACGCGGACGGCCGCGGCCTCACCTTCTGGCGCCGCAGATGATCCAGCGCCCGGTGCCGCGCGATCGTCGCCGTCCAGCCGCGGAAGCCCGCCCCGTCCCCCCGGAACCGCCCCAGATCCCGGGCGATCTCCAGCCAGGCCTCGGCCGCGATGTCCTCGGCGGTCTCACCGTCGTGGCCGACCAGGCCCCGCAGATAGCCGACGAGCCCGGGCTGCACCAGGCGGTAGGCGACCGCGAAGGCAGCCTCGTCGCCCTCCTGCGCCCGCTCGACCGCCGCGCCCAGCTCCTCGTCCCGCGCTCCCGCGCGACGGGGTTCCCCTCCTCGGCCCACGCTTTCCCATCCGTACACGCGTGGCACAGCTCACCGTGTCCGTGCCCCCACGCTGAGCAGCGCCGGGCCGCACAGAAATGTCACAGGCCCTCAGACCTCGAACAGCGAGCCGCCCCCGGTCCACATCCCGAGCGCCACGAGGTCGAGAACCAGGGCCGGGTCGGGGGCGCGCGCGGTGACCGGCTTGTCGTAGTCGGACATCCGCATCTCCATGAGCTCGTCGCCCCGCTGCTGCGTCATGCCGACGAGATACGGCTTGTCCCCCGCCGCCAGGTAGGCCGTCATCTCCTGACCGCCGTCCGTCGCGGCGAGCGGCGTGACCCGCTGCCCGTGCCACCGCCTCTCGGGAAGGGCCCGCGCGTCACCGCCTATGCCCGCTTCCGGACCCGAGTCGGCGGCCAACTGCTTGAGCATCGCGTCGAGGTCGCACATCTTCGTCAGGGCCTCCGTGCCCGCGGCCGGGCGCCCGTTCTCCTTGGGCACCTTCATGTACTTGCCGCGCGCGAGTGCCGTCCGCTCCCTGGCCCTGGCCGCGACCTGCGGGCCCCGCGCCACGGCGGCGTCGCGGATCGCGTCGAGCGAGTCCTCCGAGAAGCGGAAGTAGACCTCCCCGCCGCTGACCATGACCAGGTCGCCCTTCTTCATGGGCCCGGCGTCGAAGGTTCCCGTGCAGTTGCTCCGCCGGTCCATGTGCACGGAGATCTCCTGGTGCCCCTTGGGCGAGGTCATCTCGACCCCGATACGCACCGATTCGGCGTCCTGGAGCAACTCCATGGCCTCCCGGGAGAGCCGATCGCCCCGCTCCTCGGCGGCGGGCTTCACCGGTGTCGCCGGCGTCCGCTGGACCAGCCCCTCGTACACCTTCCCCTGCGTACCGCAGGACGCCAGCGCCCCCATCACGAGACAGCAGGCGACGCCCCGTATCCACCGGCGTCTCTTGCCGACCACAGAGGCCACCGAACCCACCGAACGCACTGAAACCACTGAAACCACAGCCCCCACCCATGCCCCTCGCTCACACCTGTCACGTGGTCCAGCGCACCGCTCTCCCCAGGTGTCACACCTAAAAAGTGCGGCATACGTCACGCGACATTCCGCCCGCGCCTGTACAACCCTTTGGTGCGTCGGGTAGTCGTACGAACTCGTTTTGGTCAACCGGTAATTCGGCTAAGGGGTGGGGCATTTGAGCCCGCGTAAACCGCGCGAATCAGCGCGTAACGCGCATGCGTACAGGCCGCTGAGTCTCAAGCGCAGGGCGTGGCTGACGATCGGCGCCGTCGTACTGGGGGGCGCGGGGGCCGTCACGTACGCGATGGCGGACACCACGTCCGCCGTACCGACGGACGACGCCTCCCGGGACAAGCGCCCGGTGAGCGTGCACGACATAGCGCTCAAGGCCGACGGCGCCGAGCAGCGGGAGCTGCCGCGCACGTCGACCGAGCAGTTCTCGCTGCTCGGCGTCTCGTGGACCGGCGTCACGAAGGAACTCGACGGCACGGCGCAGGTGCGTACGCGCTCCATCGAGAGCGACAAGTGGACCGGCTGGCAGAACCTGGACCTGGAGCTGCACCTGCCGGAGAAGGTGGAAGCGGGCATGCGCGCCGCCTCCGAGCCGCTGTGGGTGGGCCCGTCTGACGGCGTCGAGGTCCGCGTGGTCGCGGCGGACGGCACGGCGAGTGCCGAGCTGCCCAAGGGACTTGAGGTCAACCTCGTGGACCCGGGCGTGACCTCCAAGGAGGCGAAGAACCCGGCGCTCGACGGTTCGGCGATGGCGCCCGTGGCGTTCGCCGAGGACGAGACGGTGCCGCCGACTCCAGGCGAGCCGGAGCCGAGCACCCCGGCGTCACCCTCACCATCGGAGGCGCCGACAGAGGCCCCCGCCCCCACGGACACCGGCTCCGAGCCACCCACGTCCCCCGCCCCTTCGGGCTCTCCCACCGCCGACCCGGAGCCCACGGTTCCGGCGGCTCCGCCGTCCACCGTCACCAAGCCGCCCATGATCAGCCGGGCCGGCTGGGGCGCTGACGAGTCCCTCGTCGAGGACCCGCCGGAGTACATCGAGAAGGTCAAGGCGGTCTTCGTCCACCACACGGTCGGCACGAACGACTACAGCTGCGCCCAGTCGGCGTCCCTGGTCCGCGGCATCATGACGTACCACGTGGAGACCGAGGGCTGGAACGACCTCGGCTACAACTTCCTCGTGGACAAGTGCGGCCAGGTCTTCGAGGGCCGCGGCGGCGGCACCGACCTGCCGGTGCGCGGCGCGCACACGTACGGCTTCAACGGCGAGTCCGCGGGCATCGCGGTCCTCGGCGACTTCGAGGGCGACCCGGCCACGAACAAGCCCGCGGGCAAGCCGACCCGCGCCGCCCTGGAGTCGGTCGCGCGCGTCGCGGCCTGGAAACTCGGCCAGTACGAAGGCGACCCCACCGGCAAGGTCACGCTGACCGCGGCCGACGACACCGGCGTCTGGAAGAAGGGCGACACCCCGTCGCTCAACACGGTCTCGGGCCACCGCGACGGCTTCGCGACCGCCTGCCCCGGCAAGAACCTGTACGCCAAGCTCCCCGAGATCCGCCGGTACGCGGCGAGCGCGGGCCGCAACTCCGCGCTCCCGACCGCCGACTTCAACCGTGACGGCATCACGGACCTGGTGGCGGGCACGCCCAAGGCATCGGGTGGCGTAGGGGCGCTGACGGTCCTCCCCGGTGGCCTCGACGGCCCGGTGAGCGCGACGAAGAAGACCCTGACCCAGTCGAGCCCCGGCGTCCCCGGCGCCTCGGAAGCGGGCGACAACTGGGCCGCGGCCACGGCCTGGGGCGACATCAACGGCGACGGATACGCGGACCTGGTGATCGGCGCCCCCGGCGAGGACGACGCGACGAACAAGGACCGTGGCGCCGTCACGATGCTCTACGGCCCGGACTTCACCTCGGGCACGGACATGCAGCTCGCGGACGACTTCCACTACCCCGGCGCCAAGTTCGGCTCCGCGGTGGCGGTCGGCGACTTCAACGCGGACGGCAAGGCGGACGTCTTCGCGGCGTCCACCGGCACCGGCGGCACCTGGGCGGCGCGCTTCAAGGCGGGCAACGAGGTGGGCGGCACCCTGACGTCTGGCGACACGGCCATCTCGTACGCCGACGCCGCATCCGGCGACTTCAACCGTGACGGCTACGCGGACGTGGCCCTCAACTACCGCGACCAGGCCGGACTCGGCAAGGTCCAGTGGTTCAAGGGCACCAAGTCGGGCCTGAGCAGGGTCGGTTCGCTGAGCGTCAAGGGCGGCCGTTCGCTCGCCGTGGGCGACGTGAACGGCAACGGCTACGACGACCTGGTCATCGGCCAGCCGTACACGGCCGAGTCCGGGGCCTTCGCGGGCGGCCAGGTGACCGTGGTCCCCGGCACGTCGACGGGCTTCACGACGACCGGCATGAAGACGGTCCACCAGGACACGAGCGGCGTCCCGGGCGCCGCCGAGTCGGGCGACGCGATGGGCTGGTCCGTCTCGGCGGGCGACTTCGACCTGGACGGTTACGCGGACGTCCTCACGGGCGCCCCGAACGAGGACATCACGCGGGACGGCGCGGCCAAGAAGGACGCGGGCACCTCGCTGCTCCTGAAGGGCTCGTCCTCGGGCCTGACCGGCACCGGCGCCCAGGCGTTCTCCCAGGACACCACGGGCATCAGCGGCTCCACGGAGTCCGCCGACCGCCTCGGCTCCTCGGTCGCGCTCGCGGACCTGTCGGGCTTCGGCCGCGCCGACCTCGCCATCGGCGTGGACGGCGAGGACGCGGGCAACGGCACGATCCTCCAGCTGGACAGCGGCGCTTCCGGCGTCTCGACGTCGGGCGCCGTGTACTACGGGCGTACGCAGCTGGGCACTCCGGAGGCGGCCCACTTGGGCGAGACGCTGACGCCGTAGGCACTGGCGCACGCATTCTCGTACGGAGATGGGGGCGGGGGGGGGGGGGGGCCCCCCCCCCCCCCGCGGGCCGGGGGGGGGCGGCCCCCGGCGCCCCCCAACCGCGCCCCCAACCCAAAAAT
>NZ_JBICXP010000005.1:0-425218 GCF_043200355.1 Streptomyces sp. NPDC048436 | reverse complement strand
AACCCGTCGCGCACCCGCAGTTTTCGCGAAGCGGTGTCAGTACTCGTCATCTCAGTCCCAATGCAGGGTGCCGGCCACCACGTCGAACCGCCCCTGTGCGTCAGGTCGCGCGCAGGCCCTGGAGCCCGTCATAGGCGGCCATGACGACTTCGAGGCCGCGGGTTTCGCTCTCGGGGCCACGCATCTGGTTCGTCACGAACGCCACCGTCATACGGGCTCCGGGATCGATCACGACCATGGAACCGCCCCAGCCGCCCCACCCACAGGTGTCGCCGAAGAGGCCGTAGCCCATGCCGTAGCGCACCGGCATGCCAAGGAGGCGGTCGTCGCCGCTGAACTGCTCCTCCCTCGCGCGATCGCAGCCCTCCGGCGACAGCAGCCGCACCCCGCGCACCGCTCCACCGCACGCAAGGGCCGACTGCGCCAGGGCGACCGAGCGGGCGTTGCCGAATCCGCTCGCCGCGGGGATCTCCGCGCGACGCCAGGCCACGCTGTTGCCGTCACGGATCCGTATCGCGGTCGCGGTGGTGGGGACTTCCGCCGCCCCGCCGGGCGCGCTCGCCGCGTAGTCCTCGTCGAGTGTCGGCGGCGGGACGGTGAGCGCGACCCGGGAGTCGTGTTCGCCGTCGAGGCCGATGTGGAAGTCCGCGCCCAGCGGCCCCGCCACCTCGTCGGCGAAGAACCGGCCCAGGCTGCGTCCGGTGACCCGGCGCACGACCTCCCCGACGAGGAACCCCTGGGTGAGCGAGTGGTATCCGGCAGCGGTGCCGGCCTCCCACCGCGCGGTCTGTGCGGCCAGCCGCGCCGTGGCGGACGACCAGTCGTAGAGCTCCTCGACCGGCCCCACCCAGTCGGGCAGCCCGGCGGTATGCGCGAGCACGTGCCGGACCAGCACCTTCTCCTTGCCCTCGGCTGCGAACTCCGGCCAGTAGTGGGCGACCGGAGCGTCCAGGTCGAGTTCACCGCGGTCGGCCAGGATCAGCGCGCACAGCGCCGTCATCGTCTTGGTGACGGACCAGGTGTTGGCGATGGTGTCCCGCTGCCAGCGGTTCGTGCGCTCCGCGTCGGCGAACCCGCCCCACACGTCCACCACCGGCTCACCGTCCACGAAGACGGCCGCCGATACCCCCACGTCTCCGGAGTCGAGCAACGCCTTCAGCGCGCCGGGAACCGCCGCGAACAGATCATCGTATGTGCCCTGAACTTCGGCCATATGGGGAACCTAGTCCGCACCGCCGGGTCACGGGCAACCGGTTTTCACGGGCATGACTCCGGGCGGGGATCGCGGGGCAGGATCCCTACACCCGCCCCCGCTCCCTGCGCGAAACCACGGCCCGCAGCACGCGCCGCCCCTCGGTCGACACATCCAGCACCGGCCGCAGCGCGCCCGCGCCCGCCCCGGAGTTCGCCCCGGAGCCCGGGCCCGCGAGGAGCTCCAGGATCCGCACCTGCCGCCGCAGTTCGGCCGCGACCAGCGGCGACATGCCCTCCGTACGCCCCTCACGCCGCGCGCTCAGGGACGACGCCCCGGAGCCGCCGTCAGGCGCGGTGTCCAGCAGCCGGTGGACCTGCAGCGCGGCGACGGAGCAGGCATCGGCCCACTCCCGCAGCTCGGCGGCGGAACGCGCGGAGGGCACAGCGCCGAGCATTCGATAGGCGAGGACGGCGGCCTCGCTCCCTGCGGACTCCTCCAGGACGTCCGCACCGCCCAGCGCGAGGCGGGCCTCCGCGAGAGCCGTGTCCCAGGGCCCGCCCTCCGCGAGGCTCCGCCACAACGGCCGCAGCACCTCGTCGCCGCCGCCCAGGAGCGGCACGCACCGGTCAAGGCAGGCGAGGCCGCTCGCCGCCAGACCCCTCTCGTCGGCCTCAGCGATCAACTCGACCAGACTCGGGCCGCCCATGATGTACGCCTCCCGTTGCGGACTCTGCACGACCTCTACTGCGTGCGGACCCCCGGGAACGTCACATCAAGCCACGCAGGGCAGCACATCAAGCCACCCGGGATGAGCACCGCATCACTGCGGCACCACGCCGAGCCGGTCGAGGAAGCGGAAGAAGAGCTGCTCCGCCGAGGGCTCCGCCGCGGCGTTCAGGACGTCCAGGAGCGGCCCCGCGGGCACGGCCTTGCCCGACTCCGCCGCCCAGGTCACCGCTCTGCTCGCCGCGTCGCGCGGTTCGAGGAAGTAGTCGTCAAGGCTCAGGCCGTCATCGCCGAGGTACCCGGCCATCGCGTCCCGGGCGAGGCAGGTCGTCCATGCCCCGCTCTCCGGCGCCGCCGCCTCGACGACCACGCAGTCGCTGTCCATGACGTAGCCGAAGAGGGCGGGCGAACCCGTCTCCATCGCCAGCGTGTTCATGCTGCCGACATCACGCGCGCCGTCACCGCCCGGCACCTCCCACACCTGCCAGCCGTCGTCACGTCGTACGAGCAGACTGAGCTCGCTCCGCACCCCCTCCACCGCCGAGAGCTCGTCGAGCGACTGCTCGCTTCTGCCCACGACGTAGTAACCCCAGTAGCCCATGCTCGCGTCCCCCCGTGTAATCGACTCTGCTCATCGCGCTCGACGGCTGCGACCGGCTTTGGCCGAATACACCACAAGCGTAAGCAAGTTCGCCACCAAAAAGCCGAAAACGGATCCCTTCAGGCGGTGATCCGACCTAACCCACTTGTTCTGCCCGCTTGACGAATTCAGCCCAGGGCAGAGCCGGTTCGCGCGCGTCCCACAGCTTCTGGACCGTCGCCCGCAGCGGCATCCGGATCCCCCGCGCCACCTGCTCCTGCGTCTGCGAGCCCGCCAGGTCGCACCAGACGGCGAAGGTCCCGCCGCGGATCTGGTCGTCGTACTTCGCGTCCACCGGCTTCGTCCCGCGGATGACGCGCGGGGTCCACTCCTCGTAGATCCGCTGCCCGGTCGGATAGCGGAAGGTGTTGGGCTGGCCGAGGACGTAGTAGAGGTACTCGTCGTTGTAGTTGACGAGCTTCCTGCCCTCCTTCAGATACTCGACGGGCTCGCGCGCACCGATCTCCTTGCCCGTCCAGTACGCGACTTCGAGGTCCTCGTCGGCCTTCTCGACGCCGCCGCGGAAGAACCCGTCGTTCCAGGCCTTGAGCTGACGCTCGTAGGGGCGCATGGTCTCGGCCCGGTCGTTGAGCCAGCCGGTCGCCAGGTCCTGGACGCGGGCGCCGGACCCGTACTTCTCGCGGGCCGCGGAAGCCAGCCGCGGATACGAGGCCTCCGGGTCGGCGACCGTGAGGGCTTGGTACTCGTCGGCGCCGAGGTGCCAGTAGCGGCCGGGGAAGAGGTCCGCGTACTCCTCCAGGAGATCGTCGACGATCTCGGCCGCCTGCGGCTTGGAGATGTCGACGGCGCCGCGCGCGGCGACCCCACGGGTGTCGCGGAGTTGCAGGTCGGGGTGGGCGGCGATGACCGCGCCGAGGTGGCCCGGCGAGTCGATCTCGGGCACCACCGTGATGTGCCGGCCGGCGGCGAGCTTGAGGATGCGGCGGACCTGCGCCTTGGACAGATGGTCGCGCGAGACGATCTCGGGGTGCGAGTCCGACTCGATGCGGAAGCTCTGGTCGTCGGAGAAGTGCAGGCCCAGCTGGTTGTACTTGAGGTCGCCGATCTCCCGGATACGGTCCTCGATCCACGCCGCGTCGAAGTGCTTGCGCGCGATGTCGATCATGAATCCGCGCTGCGGCTTGGCGGGCTTGTCACGCACGACGCCCTCGGGCGCGGTCCCGCCGCCGTGCACCTCCTGCTTCAGCGTGCGCGTCCCGTAGAAGACGCCCGCCTCCTCGGGGGCGGTGATCTTCACCCGCTGCCCCTTCACGGAGAGGGCGTACGACTCGTCCCGCCCCTCGGAGGCGTCGGCGTCGTCGGGTTCGAGCACGAGCTCCACGTCACCCTTACGGGCGTGGGCGTCACCGGCGTATGTGAGTTTCAACTCACCGGCGAGCAGCTTTCCCTCGTCCGCGAGCTCGCCGTCGTTGACGACGACGCGCCCGCCGCCGGAGGGCTTCCATCCCGGCCCGCGCGCCGCTGTGTGCTCGCGTACGGCGGGGATGGTGGCGGGGGGCTTGGACAGGGGGTAGGACTTCGCGGGGGTCGGGGCGGCGGACTTGCTGCCGGTGGGCGACGTGGGCGCCGCACTGGACGAGGACGCCCCGTCCCCGCCGTCGGGCCAGACGGCCACGGTGAGGGCGACGGCCCCGACGACGACGGCCGCGGAGGCGAGGGCGAGATTCCGGCGGATCATCGATTGCCGCCCTGGGACGCGTCGGGTGCCGCCGGGTGAACGGGTGGGTGAGCGGGAGACATCCGCCGCGAGGCGGCGGCACAGGTAACCCTTACCGGTGGACAGCACGAGGCAGCAGTCATCGGGCCACGGTAAGACCGACCCCCCAGCCGTCACGTCCACCACGCGAAGCGAAACTCTCCCATCCGGGTGAAAATTCACGCGTCCGTCAGACACTCCTCACCACTCCTCGCTAGCGTTACGACACATTCCCCACTCCCCCTCATCGCTGCCCCCTGCCCAGGAGCCTCCGCTGCCCCCGCACAGTTCACCCAGCCCCCCGGCGGAGCCGAATCGCGCCCCGGAGCAACTGAACACCGCAGAGCCCGGCGCGGCCGAAGCCGTGCTGCTGACCTGCTGCGGCAGCCACGCCTGGGCCCGCCGCCTGGTCGCCCACCGGCCCTATCCCGACCTGGACGCCCTGCTCGCCGCGTCCGACGAAGCGGCGTACGACCTGCCGCCCGCGGACCTCGCCGAGGCCCTGGCCTGCGAACCTCTGCGGCCGGCCCTCCCCCGGCAGGGGACCTACAGCGCCGCCCACACCGCCCTGCGGGCCGCGCACGCCGCGTACGAAAGCCGGTTCGGTCACGTCTTCGTGATCTGCCTGGACGACGTCCCGCCCGGCGAGGCGCTGGACCATCTGCTCGCCGGGATCCGGGCCCGGCTCGCCAACGACCCGGACGAGGAGCGGGTGCTTGCGGCCGAGGAAATGCGCAAACTGGCCCGGGGGCGACTCACCCGGCTCGTGCACGACCTGAATAGCCCGTACGTGCCTGTTTGATTGCCTGTTTGATCACACCTGGCTACCCCGCGCGAGCGAACCGACAACTCGTCGATACGATGACGAGCGGCCGGTGGACCGTACCCGGCCGGGCCCGTCCGACCACCCAAGCCGGCTGGCCCCAATCCCCGCTCCCGGAGGGTTCTGCCGTGCCGGCTGGAACGCTGTACCGCGGCCGGGAAGGAATGTGGTCCTGGGTGGCTCACCGAGTCACCGGCGTCCTCATCTTCTTCTTCCTGTTCGTGCATGTGCTGGACACCGCTCTCGTCCGCGTCTCCCCGGAGGCGTACGACGATGTCGTCAGCACCTACAAGACCCCCCTCGTCGCACTCCTTGAGTACGGCCTGGTCGCCGCCATCCTCTTCCACGCGCTGAACGGCCTGCGTGTCATCGCCGTCGACTTCTGGTCGAAGGGCCCGCGCTTCCAGAAGCAGATGCTCTGGACCGTCGTCGGCATCTGGCTCGTCCTGATGGTGGGGGCGCTCTACCCGGTCCTCGGCCACGCCGTCCGCGAAGTCTTCGGGAGCTGACGCCAGACATGTCCGACACCACGCTCGACAAGTCCGCGGTGGGTCCCGTCGAAGGCGCCTCGCTCTACGACGTCGACAACCCGGCCCCCCTCATCGAGGCGCCGCGCAAGCGCACCTCCAAGACCCCGCGCTCGACCCGCGGCAACTTCGAGATGGCCGCATGGCTCTTCATGCGCCTGTCCGGCGTCGTCCTGGTCGTCCTGGTCCTCGGCCACCTGCTGATCCAGCTGGTGCTCGACGGCGGCGTGAGCAAGATCGGCTTCGCGTTCGTCGCCGGCCGCTGGGCCTCGCCGTTCTGGCAGGTCTGGGACCTGCTGATGCTGTGGCTCGCGATGCTGCACGGGGCCAACGGCCTGCGCACGGTCATCAACGACTACGCGGAGCGCGCCAACACGCGCCTGTGGCTCAAGGGCCTGCTGTACACCGCCACGGTGTTCACCATCCTTCTGGGCACGCTGGTGATCTTCACCTTCGACCCGAACATCCGCTAAAGCCGAGGCGAACCCAGTGAAGATTCACAAGTACGACACTGTCATCGTCGGCGCCGGTGGCGCGGGCATGCGCGCGGCCATCGAGTCGACGAAGCGCAGCCGCACCGCGGTCCTGACGAAGCTCTACCCGACCCGCTCCCACACCGGCGCGGCGCAGGGCGGCATGGCCGCCGCGCTCGCCAACGTGGAAGAGGACAACTGGGAGTGGCATACCTTCGACACGATCAAGGGCGGCGACTACCTGGTCGACCAGGACGCCGCCGAGATCCTGGCGAAGGAGGCCATCGACGCGGTCCTCGACCTGGAGAAGATGGGTCTGCCGTTCGGCCGTACGCCCAAGGGTGAGATCGACCAGCGCCGTTTCGGCGGTCACTCCCGCAACCACGGTGAGGCCCCCGTCCGCCGTGCCTGCTACTCGGGCGACCGCACCGGCCACATGATCCTCCAGACGCTGTACCAGAACTGCATCAAGGAGGGCGTGGAGTTCTTCAACGAGTTCTACGTCCTCGACCAGATCATCGTCGAGGTCGACGGCGTCAAGCGCTCCGCCGGCGTCGTCGCGTACGAGCTGGCCACCGGCGAGATCCACATCTTCCAGGCCAAGTCGGTCATCTACGCCTCCGGCGGCACCGGCAAGTTCTTCAAGGTGACGTCGAACGCGCACACGCTGACGGGCGACGGCCAGGCGGCCTGCTACCGCCGCGGGCTGCCGCTGGAGGACATGGAGTTCTTCCAGTTCCACCCGACCGGCATCTGGCGTATGGGCATCCTTCTTACGGAAGGCGCCCGTGGTGAGGGCGGCATCCTCCGTAACAAGGACGGCGAGCGCTTCATGGAGAAGTACGCGCCGGTGATGAAGGACCTCGCGTCCCGAGACGTGGTCTCGCGCTCCATCTACACGGAGATCCGTGAGGGCCGCGGCTGCGGTCCCGAGGGCGACCACGTCTACCTCGACCTCACGCACCTCCCGCCGGAGCAGCTGGACGCGAAGCTCCCGGACATCACGGAGTTCGCGCGTACGTACCTCGGCATCGAGCCCTACACGGACCCGATCCCGATCCAGCCGACCGCGCACTACGCCATGGGCGGCATCCCGACGAACGTCCAGGGTGAGGTCCTCGCGGACAACACCACGGTCGTCCCGGGCCTGTACGCGGCGGGCGAGGTGGCCTGCGTGTCGGTCCACGGCGCCAACCGCCTGGGCACCAACTCGCTCCTGGACATCAACGTCTTCGGCAAGCGCGCGGGCGTCGCTGCCGCGGAGTACTCGGCGAAGAACGACTTCGTCGAACTCCCCGAGAACGCCGAGGAGCTCGTCGTCGCCCAGGTCGAGCGCCTGCGCGACGCCACGGGCAACGAGCGGGTCGCCGAGCTCCGCAAGGAGCTGCAGGAGACCATGGACGCCAACGTCATGGTGTTCCGTACGGAGCAGACGATCAAGACGGCGGTGGAGAAGATCGCGGAGCTCCGCGAGCGCTACCTCAACGTCTCGATCCAGGACAAGGGCAAGCGCTTCAACACCGACCTTCTCGAGGCCATCGAGCTGGGCAACCTGCTCGACCTGGCCGAGGTCATGGCGCAGTCGGCCCTGGCCCGCAAGGAGTCGCGCGGCGGTCACTACCGTGAGGACTTCCCCAACCGCGACGACGTCAACTTCATGCGCCACACCATGGCGTACCGCGAGGTCGGCGACGACGGCGCCGAGTCGATCCGCCTCGACTACAAGCCTGTCGTCCAGACCCGCTACCAGCCGATGGAGCGTAAGTACTGATGGCAACCCCGACCCTCGACAAGGAAGACGCCAAGCCCGAGGCCGGCTTCGCCGACTCCCCGTACATCACGGTCACCTTCCGCATCCGCCGCTTCAACCCGGAGATCTCGGCGGACGCGACGTGGGAAGACTTCGAGCTGGAGATCGACCCCAAGGAGCGTGTCCTCGACGCCCTCCACAAGATCAAGTGGGACATGGACGGAACGCTGACGTTCCGTCGCTCCTGCGCCCACGGGATCTGCGGCTCGGATGCCATGCGCATCAACGGCCGCAACCGTCTGGCCTGCAAGACCCTGATCAAGGACATCAACCCGTCCAAGCCGATCACGGTCGAGGCGATCAAGGGTCTGACGGTCCTGAAGGACCTGGTCGTGGACATGGACCCGTTCTTCCAGGCGTACCGCGACGTCATGCCGTTCCTGGTGACCAAGGGCAACGAGCCGACGCGCGAACGCCTCCAGTCGCCGGAGGACCGCGAACGCTTCGACGACACGACGAAGTGCATCCTGTGCGCAGCCTGCACGTCGTCGTGCCCGGTCTTCTGGAACGACGGCCAGTACTTCGGCCCGGCCGCGATCGTCAACGCGCACCGCTTCATCTTCGATTCGCGTGACGAGGCGGGCGAGCAGCGCCTGGAGATCCTGAACGACAAGGACGGAGTGTGGCGCTGCCGCACGACGTTCAACTGCACGGACGCGTGCCCGCGTGGCATCGAGGTCACGAAGGCGATCCAGGAAGTGAAGCGGGCGTTGATTACTCGGCGCTTCTGATTTCTCTTTCGTCTGTACGTTGACGTGGGCCCCGCTCCTTTGAGGAGCGGGGCCCATGTGCGTTCCCAGGGCCCGCACAGATAGCGTGTGTTCGCTTGTGTAACCGCCTCGCCACCCCACGGGAGAGTCCAGAGTGAACCGCCCCATCCGGCTCGTTACGGCCGCGTTGACTGCGTCCGCGGCCCTGCTGTTGACCGCCTGTGGCTCGGGTGGCGGCGGCGGTGACTCCTCCTCCGACAAGATCGAGGGGGCAGGTGACGGGGGCTCGAAGGCTTCGGCGAGCGCGTCGGCGAGGCCTGGTGGGGCGAAGCGGCCTGAGATCAAGCTCCCGGCCGAGTTCCAGGCGAACTTCGCGGGCTGGACGAACAGTGACCCGAAGGCCCAGGGGGTCCTGGACGACGGCAAGGAGGAGCTTCGGGCGAAGTACGCGGCGATCATCGAGGGGAACCCCGATTCAAACGCGGTGGCGTTCTACGACTCGGGCACCTCTCTCACCACGGCCCGAAAGTGGATCAAGGGCTTCACCGAGACCGACGACAGCCTGATCGGTGAGGTCAAGGCTTACAACCCGAAGGTGAACGTCAGCGGCAAGGACACGGCCGTGTTCTTCTACTGCGTCGACGAACGCAAGGCGTCCACGAAGAACCTCAAGACGAAGAAGGTAACGGCCACCCCCGACACTCCCGACTCGGTGCTGCAGTACCGGGCCAGGCTCACCAAGTCCAAGCAGGGCGTGTGGCAGACCGTCTCCCTGGAGACCGTCCCGGGCGGGTGCAAGTAATGCGTACCACCGCGAAGGCGGGTGTCCTGCTGCTCGCCACGGCGCTCGCTCTGGGCTTCTCCTCAGCGGCGGCGTACGCCATCGGGGACAAGAACCACCAGAATCCGCCGGGGCCTTCGGGTGGCGCTGACAACAACACCCTGAACGCCGGGGTCGGCACCACGAGCATCACGGTCAACCAGGTCAGCGGTGGCAAGGGCGGCTCCCCCGCCAAGGGGCTCGCGCCGGTGGACCCGAACTGGAAGCCCCCGGCCTGCTGGTACGAGCCCGTGGCGACGTCCGAGCAGGTGAAGGCCGCGACGGACCAGCTCAAGAAGACGCCCAACGAGAACCTGGTGCCGGTCACTCCCTCGCTCAGCTGGGGCGAGCAGTTGATGGTGGACACCTTCGAGAAGGGCAAGTCGCCGAGCGACGGCATCAAGAGCTACAAGAACTTCAACCTCGACAAGGACGGCAAGTTCTGGCGCGGTGTCGTCAACCCGGACATGGAGGACGATCCGGGGGCGTACGACTGCGAGGAGATCCTCTTCTGGCAGGACGCCGGTACCCTCCCGAAGATCGCCAACGCGCCTACACCCAAGGTCCTCGCCTCGTACGCGTACGACAAGATCAAGGTCCCCGACACCAAGGTCGAGCTGAAGCCGGAAGGCAAGTCGACGGTGAACCTGCCCACCTGGGTCTGGCTGGACAAGGGCACCTTCGAGGACGTCAAGGTCCGCGCCGAGCTGCCCGGTACGGGCCTGTGGGCAGAGACCACGGCCAAGCCGGTCAGTCTCCACCTGGAGCCCGGCACCGCGGACGCGACGACGTTCCCCGCCTCGGGCGAGTGCAAGGTCAACGACGACGGCAGCATCGGCACCCCATACACGAAGGGTTCCTCCAAGGAGGACCCGCCGTGCGGCATCGCCTACCTCCGCTCCACCGGCGGCAAGCCGTTCCAGATGAAGGCCTCCATCACCTGGGAGATCACGTGGGAGGGCTCCGGCAACACCGGCGGCGACCTGCCGAACGGCACCTTCGACGGGACGCAGGACATCGACGTCCAGGAGATCCAGTCGATCAACCGCTGAGTCCGAGACCGAGACCGGCGTATCGCGAGTTGCAGAAAACTTCCGCGGCACACCCGGTGAATTGGCGTGTCCCTGGGATTTTCTTGCAACTCACGCCCCCAGACGGCCGAAGAAGTGGTCCTCCGCGGCGTCGTTCATGCGCGCCTGCGGTCGGTGCGGTCGCGCCGTCTTACCCTGACGAAATGTCAGACAACCAGTCGGTCGGCCTGTCGGTTGACCAGCCCGTGCGTCAATCCGTTGACCAGCCGACCGAGCTCCTCGGCTTCGACAACGTCCTCTTTCCCGTCGGCGACCTCGAGGAGGCCGTCACGTTCTACGAGCGCGCCGGGTTTCCCGTGGCGCACCGGATCGACGAGATCGGGCTCGCGATTCTGAAGGTGGGCAAGGAGACGCCCGGCATTTTGTTGCGGGTGGAAGAAGGGGTCGAGCATCGGCCCTCCGCCTGGGCCACGCCCCGGGTGTGGCTCGAGGTGGGGGACGCCCGCGCTGCCGGGCGGGCGTTGGAGGCCGCCGGGATCGAGGCTCTCGCGCCGCCCTCCTCCGTGGCCACCGGGTGGACCGTCGAGGTCGCCGATCCGTGGGGGAACGTCGTGGGGTTCACCGACTACCGCAAGCGGCCCGAGTTGGCCCGGAGTTAGCAGGCCCGGTAGGGCGCGCGTCAGGTCCAGCGCGCCCCGCCACCCTCCTCCGCCACCATCATGACGCGGCGCAGCATGTCCGACAGCTGAGCCCGCTCCTCCCGCGAGAGCACTCCCAGCAGGCGGTACTCCTCGTGGCCCAGTACGTCCATCGCGCCCAGCCAGATGGACCTGCCCGACTTCGTCAGCTCCACGTCGACCCTGCGGCGGTCAGCCTTGGACGGTGTGCGGCGGATCAGGTCTCGGCGCTCCAGGCCGTCCAGGCGGCCCGTCACGGAGGCGGGGGCCAGGTCCAGGTCCCCGGCCAGCTCGGAGGGGGTCGCGCGACCGCCGCGGCCCGCCAGCTTGTGGAGGGTGTCGAACTCTTGGCGTTCCAGGTCGAAGTCGGCCAGGGACTGCTCGCGGAGCCGGCGCAGGTGGACCGTCAGTTTCTTCATGCGGGTCACCGCACCCTCGATGTCGGGGTCGAGGCCGGGCAGCACCGGTTGCCACTGCTCTACGTGGCCGTCCGTCCAGTCTCGCAACGGCCCACTGACGCCACCGCCGTCCCCGCCGTCCCCGCCGTCCCCGTTGCCCCCGTTGTCGCTCTTCTTCGCCATGTTCAGCAGCCTACTTCCGTGTGCTTCGGGCCCTGATATTTCGGTAGCGAATAGTTCGGGAACGAAATACCCTCCCCTCATGTCGCACCCCCTCCTGCGCAACCGCTCCTTCCGGCTGTTCTTCCTCGGCCGCTCCCTCTCCCTCATCGGCGACGCCGTCATCCCCGCCGCCCTCATCCTCGCCGTGCTCCGCGCCACCGACTCCCCCTCCGCGCTCGCGCTCGTACTCGGCTGCGCGATAGGGACGAAGTTGCTGTTGCTGCCGCTCGGCGGTGTCGTGGGCGACCGGTTCAACGCCCGCACCGTGGCCCTCACCGCCGACCTGGTGCGGTGTGCGGCACAGCTCTTCGTGGGCGTTCAACTCCTCGGCGGTGATCCACAGTTGTGGCACATCGCCCTCGCCGAAGCAGTCGGCGGTGCCGCCTCCGCGTTCGCCATGCCGACGCTCTCACCGCTCATCGCCGGGACGGTCACCGCGAAGGACCGGCACGCGGCCAACGCCGTCCTGGGCGTGGTCAACAGCGGCGCCCGCGTCGGTGGCCCCGCGCTCGCCGGGCTGCTGATCCTGGTCGCGGGGCCCGGCTGGGCGTTCGTCCTCGACGGCGTCTCCTTCGCCGTCAGCGCGTGTCTCCTCTCGGCGGTCCGCGTGCACCGCACCGGCGAAGAACCCGCCGCCCGCCGTTCCCTGCGCAAGGACCTCGTCGAGGGCTGGCACGAGGTGCGGAGCCGCGACTGGTACTGGACCAGCCTCATCGCACACTCCGCGTGGAACGGCGCCGCCGCCGTCCTCATGACGCTCGGACCCGTCCTCGCCGTGGAGGAGTTGGGCGGGGAAGGCGCCTGGATCGCGATCCTCCAGGCGGGCGCCGTCGGCCTCCTTGCCGGCTCTCTGCTCGCCGGGCGCGCCAGGCCGAAGCGTCCGGTGCTTGTGGCCAACCTGGGTCTCGCCACGTATGCCCTCCCTCTGGCCCTGCTGGCCGCCGAGGCCCCGGCGCCCGCCGTGATCGCCGCGTACGGCCTCGCCCAGGCCGGACTCGGCTTCCTGGGCCCCATCTGGGAGACCTCGGTCCAAGCGGCGATACCGTCCGGCGTGCTGGCCCGCGTCACCTCGTACGACTGGCTGCTGTCGCTGGCCGCGATGCCCGTGGCGTACGTCCTTGGACCGCTCGCGGCGGACGCGTGGGGCACGGCGACGCCGCTGTGGGTCGCGGCGGTCGTGGTGGGAGTCGCCTGCGCCGGGACGGCGGCGGTGCCGGGAGTGCGCCGGTTCGGGCTGGGCGACGGCGGGCGTCAGTCGGATCCTGGGGAGACCGGCCTCTCGAAGAACGTCCCCAGCGACACCGCCGCCTGAGCCGCGATGCTGCAATATCGTCTTGCCGCCGAAGGTGATTCACCCGCACGTGAGACAGGGGCCACCATGCCTACCCAGAAGTTCCCTACGTCGTACGAAGTCCTGGACGAGCGCTTCCGCACCGGACGGTGCGCCAACGGGGACAGCAAGCTGGAAGTGCTGCACGACGACTGCCGGTGGGCCGAGGGGCCGCTCTATCTGCCCGCCTGGCGGCAGCTCATCTGGAGCGACATCCCCAACGACCGGCTGCTGCGCTGGGACGAGGCGACCGGCACCGTCGGTGTCTTCCGTTCGAACGCCGGGCACGTCAACGGCAACACCCTGGACCGCGAAGGCCGGTTGATCTGCTGTGAGCAGGGCAACCGGCGCGTCACCCGTACCGAACACGACGGCCGCGTCACCGTCCTGGCCGACCGCTTCGAGGGCAAGCGGTTCAACAGCCCGAACGACGCCGTGGTCCGCTCCGACGGGTCGGTTTGGTTTTCCGACCCGGACTTCGGGATCACCAGTGACTACGAAGGGCATCGCGCCCCCGGCGAGATCGGCGGCTGCAACGTCTACCGGATCGACCCGGCGACGGGAGCGGTGCGGCTGGTCGCGGACGGATTCGAAGGGCCGAACGGGCTCGTCTTCTCGCCCGACGAGCGGCAGTTGTACGTGTCGGACTCCCGCGCCGCTCAGATTCGCGTCTTCGACGTACGCGAGGACGGAACGCTCTCGGACGGCGAGATCTTCGCCGAGTCGAAGGACTCCGGCTTCGACAACATCCGCTTCGACGACGAAGGGCGGCTGTGGGCGGCCGCCCTCCACGACGGGGTGCACTGCTACGACCCCGACGGCACCCTCATCGGGCGGATCACCGTCCCCGAGGCCGTCGCCAACATCACCTTCGGGGGTCCGAAGAACAACCGCCTCTTCATCGCGGCAACGACCTCGCTGTACTCACTGGTGATGTCCGTGACCGGGCTGCCGAGGGTCCGGACGGGGATCTGACCGTCGTCATCCCCGGTCGGAATTGACCGCGTCCGCCTCGCCCCTCGCCAGCTCCACGTCGTACACGAGCGGCTCGTCCATGACCATGACGTGCCGGGCGCGGGACGCGTGGCCGGGGGCCGTGGCCGCCAGCAGGTACGCGCCCGCCGACGGGGCCGCGACGATGTACGAGCCGTCGGCCAGCGACGACACACGGTCCAGTTGGCGGCCCCCCTTGGAGAGGAGCGTCAGGGTCGCGCCCTCCACCGGGTCGCCCTCCGTGGTGCGGATGAAACCGTGCACTACGGAGGCGACGCCGGATTCGTACGACTCGGGTACGCGCGCGTGAGGCACGGGTGCCGTTGCCCGCGGCGCTTCCCGCGGCGCTTCCCGCGGCTCCACCGCCAGGTGCGGGAGGCGCTTCTCCAGGCCTGCGGGGAGCCACCAGTTGGAGCGGCCGAGCAGATGCATCGCCGCCGGGACGAGGGCCGTGCGCAGGATGAACGCGTCCAGGGCGACCGCCGCCGCCAGGCCGATGCCCGCCATCGCGCCCTCCATGTCGCCGCTCAGGACGAACGCGGAGAAGACGCAGATCATGATCAGGGCCGCGCAGTTGATGACCCGGCTCGTCTCGGCGAGGCCGACGCGGACCGCCCGCGCGTTGTCCTTCGTGTGCACCCATTCCTCGTGCATGCGGCTCACCAGGAACACCTGGTAGTCCATCGAGAGCCCGAAGAGCAGCGACAGCATGATGACGGGCAGGAACGCGGTGATCGGGCCCTCCTTGCCGACGCCCAGGAGCTCCGTGCCCCAGCCCCACTGGAAGACCGCCACCAGTACGCCGAAGGACGCCGCCGCCGCGATCAGGTTCATCAGGGCCGCCGTCAGCGGCACCACAAGCGAGCGGAACGCGACCAGCAGCAGAAGGAAGCCGAGCGCGATGATGGCTCCCACGAAGTAGGGCAGCCGGTCGCCCGTCACCGCGGCGAAGTCCTTGAAGACGGCGGTGACGCCACCCACATGGGCCTCGACCCCGGCTTCCGGAATCACCTCTCCCCGTAGCCGGTCGATGAGCTGGTCCGTCTCCTCGGACTGAGGGGACGTGGTCGGCACCACGTTGATCACGGAAATGCCGTCCGACGGCGGGGCCGCCGCCACCTGCGCCACGCCCTCCATCTCACGAATGGACGCCACCAGGCCTTGGGTGTCGGTCTCTTCGGCCACTACTTGCAGTGGGCCGTTGAAGCCCGGACCAAATCCCTCGGCGAGCATGTCGTACGCCTGCCGGGTCGTCGTCGACTCCTGGTGGTTGCCCTGGTCGGTCGCGCCGAGCCGCAGGGAGAGCAGCGGCAGGGCGAGGAACGCCATCACCACGAAGGCGAGTGCCGCGATCGAGCGCGGACGCTTTTGGACGTACGAGGACCAGCGCGCCGCGAGCCCGCTCGCCTCGGCGGGCTCGGGCCCATCGGCGGCCAGTCGGCGCCGCTGCCTGCGGCTGAGCACGCGGGGGCCGAGCAGCCCGAGGAGCGAGGGCAGCAGGGTGACGGCCGCGAGGACGCTCAGGATCACCGTCAGGGAGGCCGCGATGACCACGCCGTCCAGGAAGCGCATGTTCATCACCAGCATCCCGGCGAGCGCGATGCACACCGTGCCGCCCGCGAAGAGCACCGCGCGGCCCGAGGTGTTCAGGGCCCGCACGGCGGACGCCTCGGGCTCCAGGCCGCGCAGGATGCCGCGCCGGTGCCGGGTGACGATGAAGAGCGCGTAGTCGATGCCGACGCCGAGGCCGATCAGCGAGCCGAGCAGCGGGGCCACTTCGGGGATGTCGGTGACGTGGCTCAGCAGCATCGTGGACAGCATGCCGAGGCCCACTCCGAAGACCGCGATGACGATCGGCAGGACCATCGCGAAGAGCGAGCCGAAGGCCAGGAAGAGGACGACGGCCGCGGCGGCGATGCCGACCAGCTCGGAGGTGCCGGTGGGCGGTTCCTGGGTGCGGGTGATCGCCTGGCCGCCCAGCTCGACCTGGAGGCCGTCGCGCGCGGCGCTCCGGGCGGTGTCCACGACGTCCTCGACCAGGGCCTTGGGGACGGCGTCCGCCTGCTCGTTGAAGGTCACCTGGGCGTAGGCGATACGGCCGTTCCGGCTGATCTGGGCCGCGCCCGTCTCCTTGGACGCGTACGGACTCGCGACCTCGCCGACGCCCTTCATGCCGGCGATCTCCTTCAGCGCGGGTTCGATCCGGGAACGTACGCCGTCGTCACGGGCCGTAGCTCCTTCGTCGACGCGCCAGACGACCGTGTCGGTGTCTCCGGAGCGCTCCGGGAAGGCCTTCGTCATCAGGTCGTACGCACGCTTGGAATCCGTGTCCGGCAGGGAGAACACATTCGAGTAGTCGGTGCCCGCGGAGGTCCCCGCCGCCCCCAGACCGAACAGCGCCCCCACCCACAGCACAAGGACCACCAGACGGTGCCGATAGCACCACCGCGCCAATGCCGTCACGATTCGCTCCTCCTCCGCGTCGTCAGGTCCCCCGGGTCCGTGCTTCAGGAGGCTCAGCATCGGCGGCGCGGCGTCCCCCCGGTGCGGCACGGCCATGATTCTCAAGCAACTCCAAGACGCCGACCGGGTCTTCGTACAACGCCGGCGCCGATACTGGGGGCATGAGCCACGCCGAAGGCCAGCAGGGAACAGATGTCGCAGCGCCGGCGCCACAGAGCCCCGGTGCCACCGTCCTCGTCGTCGAGGACGAGCCGAGCATCGCCGACGTGCTCGCCATCGCCCTGCGCTACCACCACTTCGACGTGATGGTGGCGGGCACCGTGCGCGAGGCCCTCGCGCTCTCCGGGCGCACACGGCCCGATGTGGCGCTCCTGGACGTGATGCTGCCGGACGGCGACGGGCGCGCCCTGGCGAGGGAACTGCGGTCCCGGCGGCCCGATTTGGCGCTGCTCTTCCTGACCGCGCGGGACGCGCCCGCGGAGATCGTGGGCGCGCTCGGCTTCGGCGACGACTACATCACCAAGCCGTTCAACATCGACGAGGTCATCGCCAGGATCGGCGCGGTCCTGCGCCGCACAAGGGCCGGTGACGTACTCCCCCAGCGCCCACCGCTGCGCTACGGAGACCTCGAACTGGACGAGATGACGTACGTGGTGCGCCGCGCGGACCGCACGGCGCAGCTCACGCCCACCGAGTACGCCCTGCTGCGCTTCCTGGTGCGCAACGGCGGCCGTGTCGTGCCCAAGGAGCAGCTCCTTCGCCATGTCTGGCAGTACGAGCACACGGCCGAGTCGACCGTCGTGGAGACCTACATCAGCTATCTGCGGCGCAAGCTGGACGCGCTGGGCCCGCCGGTGATCACGACCCGGCGGGGTGTCGGATACGGCCTCGCATGAGGCGGGCGTACCGCGGGACGAAGCGTGGACACCGCGGGATGAGTTCGCTGCGCGCCAAGCTCACCTGGGTGAACGTGGCGCTGCTTGCCCTCGGCATCGCCGTGGCGACCGGCGTGAGCATCATGGGCATGCGCCACTACCTGCTGGACAACGTGGACGCCGAGCTGGCGCAGTCGCGCGACTCGCTGCTGAGCGCCGGGCTCACCATGAAGGAGATCGAGCGGCTCAGCGAACTGGGCATCGCGCTCGACAAGCTCTCGCCCGGCGGCAAGGGGAGTGCCGGCGCGCTCCCGCGCAGGGACACGATGTTCGTGGCGGTCGACAAGAAGGGCGAGCCCGTCGCCGTCGGCGCGCTCGCACCGACCCCGCGCCAGCGTTCCCTGGCCGCCGCCGTCGACGACCCCGCGGCGGTCGCCGCCGAGTCCCAGCCGCAGGGCGTCACGGTGGACGGCGACTCCCACCGCATGGTGGGCGCGCGGCTCGACGACGGCACGACGATCCTGATGGCCTCCTCCACGGCGGACGTGCAGTCGGGCATCAGGAAGGCGCTCAAGCTCGACGCCGCCCTGGGAGTGGTCCTGCTGGGGCTGCTCGCCGTCCTGACCATGGTCTCCGCGCACCACCGGCTCCGCCCCCTGGAGGACATGGTCGAGACCGCGTCCGCGATCGCCGACGGCGACCTGACCCGGCGCGTGCCCTCCAGCCGCGCCCCGGCCATGGAGACCGAGCAGCTGCGCCTCGCCCTCAACTCCATGCTCCACCAGGTCGAATCCGCCTTCGAGACCCGCGAGCGCAGCTCGGCACAGCTGCGCCGCTTCGTCGCCGATGCCTCGCACGAGCTGCGTACGCCCTTGTCGGCGATCCGCGGCTACCTCCAGCTGTACGGCAAGGGGATGCTCCGCGATCCGGCGGAACGCACGCGCGCGTGGAGCCGCGTTCTCTCGGAGACCGACCGCATGGGACACCTCGTCGACGAGCTGCTGACCCTGGCCCGCCTGGACCAGCAGCCGGAACTGAGCCTCAAGAGCGTCGACTTGAGCCGCCTTGTACGGGATGCCGCCGAGGATCTGCGTGCGCAGGAGCCCCAGCGCCCGCTCACGGTCCGCGCCGACGGATCGGTGCTGGTGCGGGCCGACGAGTCGGGGCTGCGCCAGGTGCTTGGCAATCTCCTGGCCAACGTACGCGTCCACACACCCGCCGATGCGCCGGTCACGCTGGGCGTGGAGCGGGAGGACGGGGTGGTACGGCTACGTGTCGCCGACGAGGGCCCCGGCCTCCCGGAGGAGGACGCCACACGGGTGTTCGACCGCTTCTTCCGGGCGGGCGGCGGCGCGGGCAGCGGGCTCGGCATGGCGATCGTGCAGGGGGTCGTAGCGGCACACGGGGGCGAGGTGGGGGTGGACACGGCACCGGGGTCGGGGCTCACGGTGACGGTCACATTGCCTGCGCAAAGGGCGAATTGAGGTCCCTCGGGCCTTTGGGGGCGGGCGCCCTCGCCGGGTGGCTCTCCCCCGCCGGGTGGGCCTCCCTCACCCCCGCACCAGTGCCCACACCGTCTTCCCGTGCCGTCCGCGTTGCCAGACGCCCCACGCCTCGGAGAGTGTGTCGAGCAGCCGCAGGCCGCGGCCGCTCTCCTCCCAGGGGTCCGTCTCGCGCAGCTCCGGGGAGGCCAGGCTCTCGTCGGAGACCTCTATGAAGCAGTCACCGTCGGCGAGCACCGTGACCGCCACCTCGAACTCCCGCTCAAGGACCAGGCCGTGGCAGACGGCGTTCGTCACCAGCTCCGAGACGAGGAGCACGACGTCATGCAGTGCCCGGCTCTCCTTCCCGTGCCCCCACGCCGCCAGATGATCGCGGACGCGAAGCCTGGCGAGCGAGACGGACGCCGGATGCGGTGGCAGCCGGAAAGTATGACGTCGCAACAATCCTCTTCCCCCCATGGCCACCAAAGCGCCGAGAACCGCACACACTTCCCACACTTGATGCTGCCCATCGACACACAGTTACACCTGTCGGGACGCCAGTTCGACGACCGTGATGTCGGACGGCGCCCCGACCCGCACCGGCGGTCCCCAGGCCCCCGCGCCCCGCGTCACATACAGCTGGGTGTCGCCGTACCGCTCAAGTCCGGCCAGCGTCGGGTTGGCCAGGTCGGCGATGAGATTGCCCGGCCACAGCTGCCCGCCGTGGGTGTGCCCGGAGAGCTGGAGGTCGACGCCGTGCTTGACGGCGTCGTGGATGACCACCGGCTGGTGGGCCAGGAGCACGGCGGCCCGCGAGCGGTCCCGGTCGCCCAGCGCCTTGGCGAAGTCGGGGCCGTGCCCCTCGCTCTCGCCCGCCACGTCGTCCACACCCGCGAGGTCGAAGCCGGGCAGTTCCGTACGGGCGTTCTCCAGCGGGCGAAGGCCGAGTTCGCGTACGTGATCGACCCACTGCCCGGCTCCCGAGAAGTACTCGTGGTTGCCGGTCACGAAGTACGTCCCATGCCGCGCGCGGAGCTGCGCGAGCGGGGCTGCGGCGGGCCCGAGGTCCTCGACACTGCCGTCGACGAGGTCACCGACGACCGCGATGAGGTCGGGCTGCGTTCCGTTGATCGTGTCGACCACGCGCCGGGTGAAGCCGCGGCCGAGAACAGGCCCCAGGTGGATGTCGCTGACCACGGCGATCCTGAACCCGTGCGCCCCGCGCGGGAGCTTGGCCAGCGGCACGGTGACACGCTTCACGCGGGGGCCGCGCAGGACGCCGTAGGTTCCGTAACCGACCGTTCCGACGGCGACGGCCGCGGCGCTCCCGCCGACGATCCGGGAGACGAAGAGGCGGCGCGAGGGGGTGGCTCGGGGGCGCGAGGGACCGGCTTGTTCTGCCGGTACTTCCTGCGAGGCGGCGCTCCGCTCCGGGGCCGTGTCCACCGCCGGAGTGCCGTGCTCTTCCGCCGGACCGATGCCCTCCGTAGAGGCCGCTTTCGACCGCCGCCTCAGGAGGAAGGGATGTACGAGCTCTCCCACCAGAAGCGCGAGCACCAGATAGATCGACAGCGCCATCCACATGAAGCCCGGCCAGGCAAGCACCTTCTGCAGCCAGAACGGCGCCCCAAGACGCTCACTCCCGACGGCCGCGAACATCAGCAGAGGCCCCGCCACGAAGACCACCGCGCCCGCCCGCCGGACGAACCCGGGACGGGCGGTCGTGTCCCGCACCAGCCGGCGCCACGCGTACCACTGCATGGCGGCGAGGACCGCGAGCGCGGCGAGACCGGCCAGCACGAACAGGATGACCACGGCGTACGCCCCTCAGCAGTGCCCGGAAGTGCCCTGAACGACCGATCGGCTACGACCGGCCGGCTATGACGTACGGCGCAGAGCACGCACTCCGCGCAACCCGATGGCCCCTACCACCGTCCCCAAGACAAAGGAGGCGACGGCGAGCGTCAGGTGCACCCAGAAGTACGCGGTCGGGTCGCCTGCGTCATCGAAGGCGAGCCCGCTGCCGTCCTTCCACAGGTTCTTGACGAAAGTGATCCAGATGAACCAGCTCCACACCCCGAAGGCGAGCAGGAACCAGGAGACCGGGCGGCTGAGCTTCATACGTTCAGTATCGCGAGCCTCCCTTCCGCACCGCCGCCGGGGTGGGGAGTCCGGGCCGCCGATGACACAGACCACCTCGGCGGCGACTTCCACAGCGGCGCCCTGTACGTTCTCGTCCGTGCCTGCCGTAAAAAAGACCGCCTTGTTGGTCACTTCCGCCGCATTGCTGACCATGTCGACCACAGCTCCCGCATGGGCGGACGGCAAGCCGGGGGGCGAGGAGAAGCCCAAGCCGCCCTCCTCCATGTCGACCGTCGGCGGCGCCAAGCTCGGTGAGCCAGGGACCCAGGTGAGCCTGAAGGACGGGGCGCCGGTGCTTCCCAAGGACCTGTCGGCGCGGTCCTGGCTCGTCTCGGACGCCGAGACCGGCGAGGTGCTCGCCTCGCACAACCCGCACTGGCGGCTGCCCCCCGCGAGCACCCTGAAGATGCTCTTCGCGGACACGGTCCTGCCGAAGTTCCCCAAGACGCAGGAGCACAAGGTCGCGCTCTCCGACCTGGCGGGCATGGGCGTGGGCAGCAGCCTGGTCGGCATCAAGGAGAACGAGACGTACACGGTCCACGACCTGTGGCTCGGCGTCTTCCTGAAGTCGGGCAACGACGCGGTGCACGTCCTGTCCGCGATGAACGGTGGCGTCCCGCGGACCGTCAAGGACATGCAGTCGCACGCCGAGGAGCTCCAGGCGCTCGACACCCATGTGGTCAGTCCGGACGGCTACGACGAGAAAGGGCAGGTCTCCTCGGCGTACGACCTGACGCTCTTCGCCCGCTCCGGGCTGCAGAAGAAGGACTTCCGCGAGTACTGCTCGACGGCGACCGCCAAGTTCCCCGGCGAGACCGAGAAGGTCACCAAGGGCAAGGACAAGGGCAAGAAGAAGCGCGGGTCCTTCGAGATCCAGAACACCAACCGGCTCCTTACGGGGGACGTCGGTCTCGACCCCTACAAGGGCATCGCGGGCGTCAAGAACGGCAGCACCACGAACGCGGGCACGACCTTCACCGGTGTCGCCGAGCGCGACGGCAAGGTGCTGCTCGTCACCGTCATGAACCCCGACTCCGGAGAGCAGCACGCGGTCTACAAGGAGACCGAACGTCTCCTCGACTGGGGCTTCCAGGCGTCCGGCAAGGTCAACCCGGTGGGCGAACTGGTCGGCCCGAAGAGTGCCGACACGGGCAGCGGCAAGGGCGCTCCCACCGCGGGCAAGGGTGACGCGGGGAAGGCCAAGAGCGTGGCGCACGCCTCCGGCAAGGAGTCGAGCGGTGCCGGGGTCGCGCTGGCGGTCGTGGGGGGCGTCCTCGCGCTCCTGGTGGCCGGCTGGTTCGTGATCAGCCGGCGGATGCCGCTGCCGGACCTGGTGCGGCGGAAGAGCCGCCGCTGACGTCGCCGGGCGCGGTCTGATCCTGATCCTGCTCCGGCTGGTCTTCCTGGTCTTCCTGGTTTTCTTCTGTACGTTGCTGCTTCCGCGTCGCCGTCCAGGCGGCGCAGAACAGCAGCAGCTTTGCCGTGAAGTTGATCCACAGGAGCAGCGCGACGGGCACTCCGAAGGCGCCGTACATGCTCTTCGCGGCGACGCCCCTCATGTAGCCGCCGAGCAGCAGCTTGAGCAGTTCGAAGCCGGCCGCGCCGATCAGTCCCGCGGTGATCAGATGGCGGCGGGGCGGCTGCACGCCGGGCAGCAGTGTCAGGACGTAGAGCAGCAGCAGGAAGTCCGCGAGGACGGCGATGGCGAACGCGAAGACCTGCAGCAGCGCCCCGCCCCAGCCGTCCTCGGAGACCCCGAGGAGGTCGGCGCTCCAGCCGACGGCGCTGGAGGCGAGGGTCGAAGCGATGAGCGAGGCGAGTCCCGCGCCGCCGAGGCCGAGCAGCACACCGGCGTCCTTGGCCTTGCGCAGGACGGGGTTCTCCTCCTCGTCCGCCAGCTCCCAGACGGCCCGCAGGCACTCCCTTATCGAGCCGACCCAGCCGATGCCGGTGAAGAGCAGGGCGGCGCCCGCGACGAGACCGACGGTGCCCGCGTTGGCGACCAGGGCGTCCAGGTTCAGTTGGTCGGAGATGCCGGGGACCTGCCTGGAGATGGTGTCCTCCAGCTTGTCCTGCTGACCGGTGGAGAGTGCCGCCGCCGCGACGGCGGCGGCGACGGTGATCAGCGGGAAGAGCGCGAGGAAACTGATGAACGTCATCGCGGCGGCGAGACGGGTCCAGTGCACGCTGTCGAGGCGCTCGTACGCGCTCCACGCGTGCGTGCGTGTCATCCGCTCCACCAGAGGGCCGATGCCGGGGAGCTTCTTCAGCCAGTCCATGACGCCTCCCTGCCCGTTGTCCGGAAGACCAAGGTCCGGGTACCCCAGAAACGCAGAACTGTGGCGAGCGCCATACCGATCCCCGCCCCGGAGATCGTGTCGGCGCGCTGCGAGGTGAGGCCGAGGCCGTAGTGGGACACGGCGATGCAGAGCAACTGCACGAGGGCGCCCGCGATGTTGACCGCGAAGAAGATCCCGTACTGGCGCAGGCGCGAGACCCCGGCCGTCTCGCGCCGGTAGGTGCCGAGCGCGTTGCCCGCGTACGCGACGGTGCAACCGGCGACGAAGGACAGCGCCTTGGCGGTCAGCGGGTCGAGACCGACGGGTCCGCGCAGCCAGATGAAGAGGCCGAGGTCGGCGGCGTACGCGCAGATACCGGCGGCGGCGAAGCCGAGCAGTTCGGGCCCCATGGCCCGCAGCCGCTCCCTGCGGGTGCTCACCAGTCGGCCACCGCGAGGCCGTACATCGCCAGCCACACCAGGCCGATGACGGCGAGTGCCCGGTCGCGCAGGACGACGTCCTCGGGTTCGCCGGCTGTGCCCCGGTCGGCGAAGACGGCGTACCGCAGGACCGCGAGGACGAAGGCGGCCATCGACAGCTGGCGCCAGGGCAGCAGGCCGTTGGTGGTGCCGCCGCTCTCCATGGCCCACAGGCAGTACGCGAGGACGGCGACCCCGGCGGCGAGCTGCCAGACGAAGCGGAGGTAGCCGGTGGTGTATTCGGTGAGCAACGCGCGCGTGGCGCCCGGTTTCTCGGAACTCCCCGCCATCTGGACGGCTTCGGAGTAGCGCTTGGCGGAGACCATGAAGAGCGCGCCGAAGCCCGTGGTGATCAGGAACCAGCGTGAGAGCGGGATGCCGAGGGCCACTCCCCCGATCATCGCCCGCATCAGGAAGCCGGTGGTGACGACCGCGAGGTCGACGACGAGGATGTGCTTGAGGCTGACGCAGTAGGCAAGTTGCATCACTACGTAGGCGGCGATCAACGCGGCCGTCAGAGGCGTGCAGAAGGCCGCGGCGGCCACGGGCGCGAGCACGGCGAGCAGCCCGCCGACGGCGTACGCGACCGGCACGGGCACCTGGCCCGCGGCGACCGGTCTGCGGCACTTGGTGGGGTGGGCGCGGTCGGCCTCGGCGTCGCGCGCGTCGTTGATGAGGTAGACGGCGGAGGCGGCGGCCGTGAACAGGCCGAAGACGACCGCGAGTTGAGCCAGTGAGTTCCGGGAGAAGAGTTCACCCGCGGCGGCGGGGGCCGCGACGACCAGGATGTTCTTCACCCACTGGCGAGGGCGCGCGGTCTTCAGGAGGCCGCGCGAGAGGGCGAGGGCGCGTGAGCCCGACGGCTGGGGCGGCTGGGGGCGTTCGATGAGCGCCGCGCGGTCGGTCATCGCCGGGGCCCGCCGTTCATCCAGGCGGCGCCCACGCGCGCGGTGAGGGCGCCGAGGGCCGCGCCGGCCGCCACGTCGCTCGGGTAGTGGACGCCGACGATCATCCGCGAGACGCACATCGCGGCGGCGAGCGGCGCGACGACGCGGGCTCCGACGGGGCTCAGCGCGCCGTACGCGACGGTGGCCGCCGCGGCCGAAGTGGCGTGCGAGCTGGGGAAGGAGTGGTGCCCCGCGGTCCTGACGAGGGGCTCCACGCCAAGTTCGCCGCCGGGGCGCGGGCGCCGTACGACGCGCTTGAGGCCCATGCTGGCCAGGTGCGCGGCGGCGGTCAGCGCCGTGGCGCGCAGCCAGGCGCGGCGCCGCTCGCGGTCGGCGGCGGCGCCCGTGAGGCCCGCGGCGATCCAGAGGGCGGCGTGCTCGCCGGTCCAGGACAGGGCGCGCGCGGCGGCTGCCACGCGCGCGTCGGAGCCGCAGTCGCGCAGGGCCGACAGCAGTCGGTGGTCCATGTCGTGCATGTGGCCTCTTTGTCGTCCGGGGGATTTCGAGGACCTGGTCCCTGGACTCTTCTAGGCGACCTCTCAATATTTACGGCAATATACGACGACACTCCATCAATCACCCATTTCGGTGAGAGCTCGTACGAATTGGGGCAAACTGCCCTTGCTCGGGCGATACGGTCACGCCTATGCCTGCCGACTCCGCTCCGCCCGCCGTCCCCGCGACCGCGACGACGCCCGAGGCCGTCTCCGCCGCGCTGATCGAGGCCGACTCCACCGTGCTGCCCGAGACCGTGTCCGTGTCGGGCTGGGGCCGCACCGCCCCGACCACCGCCCGTCTGATCCGCCCCCGTTCGCCCGAGGAGGCCGTGGCCGCCCTCAAGGCCTGCGGGGAGCGCGGCGGTATCGCCAGGGGCCTGGGGCGGGCCTACGGGGACGCGGCGCAGAACGCGGGCGGCGCGGTCCTGGACATGACCGGCATGGACCGCATCCACGCCATCGACGCGGACGCGGGCACCGTCCTGTGCGACGCCGGGGTCTCGCTGCACCACCTGATGGAAGTCCTGCTGCCGCTCGGCTGGTTCGTGCCGGTCACGCCCGGGACCCGCTATGTCACCGTCGGCGGCGCGATCGGCACGGACATCCACGGCAAGAACCACCACGGCTCCGGGTCGTTCTCGCGCCACGTGATGGCCATCGAACTGCTCACCGCCGACGGCACGGTGCAGGCGGTCGAGCACGGCACCGCCCTGTTCGACGCGACGACGGGCGGCATGGGCCTGACGGGTGTGATCCTCGCGGCGACGCTGCGACTGCACCCGGTGGAGACCTCGTTGATGTCGGTGGACACCGAACGCGCCGCCGATCTGGATGACTTGATGGCCCGCCTCACCGCCACCGACCACCGCTACCGCTACTCGGTCGCCTGGATCGACCTCCTGGCACGCGGCACGGCGATGGGCCGCTCGGTGCTCACGCGCGGCGACCACGCCCCCCTCGACGCCCTGCCGGCGCGCGCGCGTAGAGCCCCGCTGGCGTTCCGCCCCGGCCAGCTGCCGCCCGCCCCGCGCTTCCTGCCCGAAGGGCTGCTCGGCCCGAAGTCGGTGGGCCTCTTCAATGAGCTCTGGTACCGCAAGGCGCCCCGGCTGCGGTTGGGCGAGCTCCAGAAGATGTCGACGTTCTTCCACCCCCTGGACGGCGTCCCGCACTGGAACCGCGTCTACGGCCGCAGCGGCTTCGTCCAGTACCAATTCGTCGTCGGGTACGGCCAGGAGGAGGCCCTGCGGCGCATCGTGGGCCGCATCTCGGAGCACCGCTGCCCGTCCTTCCTCGCCGTACTGAAGCGCTTCGGAGAGGGCGATCCCGGCTGGCTCTCCTTCCCGATGCCCGGCTGGACCCTCGCCCTGGACATCCCTGCGAACCTGCCGGGCCTCGGCGCCTTCCTCGACGAACTCGACGAGGAGGTGGCCGCGTCCGACGGCCGCGTCTACCTCGCCAAGGACTCCCGTCTGCGGCCCGAGGTGCTCGCCGCGATGTATCCGCGGCTCGACGATTTCCGCGCGCTGCGGGCGGACCTCGACCCCCGCGGCCTGTTCCGCTCCGACCTCTCGCGCCGCCTCGCCCTCTAGCACCTCCAGGAGTTGGCCCCATGAAGGACGCCTTCGGCACCCCCCAGTCCCTGCTCGTACTCGGCGGCACCTCCGAGATCGGCCTCGCCACCGCGCGCCGCCTCATCGCCCGGCGCACCCGCACGGTGTGGCTCGCGGGGCGGCCGTCACCGGGCCTGGACAAGGCCGCGGCGGGTCTGCGCGAGCTGGGCGCGGACGTGCGCACCGTCACCTTCGACGCGCTCGACTCCGAGTCCCACGAGGCCGTGCTCGGCAAGGTCTTCGCCGAGGGTGACGTCGACATGGTCCTGCTGGCCTTCGGCATCCTCGGCGACCAGGCACGCGACGAGGACGAGCCGCTCTCGGCGGTGCGGGTCGCGCAGACGAACTACACCGGCGCGGTCTCGGCGGGCCTGGTGTGCGCGCGGTCCCTTCAGGCCCAGGGTCACGGCTCCCTGGTGGTGCTCTCCTCGGTCGCGGGCGAGCGTGCCCGCCGCTCGAACTTCATCTACGGGTCGAGCAAGGCGGGCCTCGACGCCTTCGCCCAGGGCCTGGGTGACGCGCTGCACGGCACGGGGGTGCACGTCATGGTCGTCCGCCCCGGCTTCGTACGCTCCAAGATGACGGCCGGTCTGGAGGAGGCCCCGATGGCGACCACTCCGGAGGCCGTCGCGGAAGCCATCGAGACGGGGCTGCGACGGCGCTCGGAGACGGTGTGGGTGCCCGGGGCGCTGCGGGTGGTCATGTCGGCACTGCGGCACGTGCCGCGGACGGTGTTCCGGCGCCTTCCGGTGTAAGGCGGTGCGGGTCCGGTCAGCGTGCGGGCAGCGCGCCGTGCGCGGCCGGGGCCGACGCCTGCGGGGGCACGACGGGGCCGCCGCCCCCGAACCCGAACTCCCGCAGCTTGCGCCACACTCCGTCGGCGCCCTGCTCATAGAGCGCGAAGCCGGTGCAGGGCCACTCGGCCTCGTACTCCGAGAGATCCTCGTACGCCCGGTCCATGGCCTCTTCGGAGATGCCGTGCGCCACGGTGACATGCGGGTGGTAGGGGAACTGCAGTTCGCGCGGCATGGGCCCTGACGCGTCCCGCACCCGCTCCTGCAGCCAGCCGCAGGCCGCGCCGCCCGCCACGACCTGCACGAAGACGACGGGCGACAGCGGACGGAACGTGCCCGTCCCGGAGAGCCGCATCGGGAAGGGCCGCCCGGCGGCCGCGACGGCCCCCAGGTGCGCCTCGACCGCGGGCAGCGCCGTGGCGTCCACCTCGGTCGGCGGCAGGAGCGTGACGTGGGTGTGGATGCCGTGCGCCGCGGGGTCACCGAAGCCCGCGCGCCGCTCCTGGAGCAGGCTGCCGTGAGGCTCCGGGACCGCGATCGACACACCGATCGTTACGGTCCCCACGTCGTACTCCTGTCGGTCGGATGGCGGGCGGAGGGCGGTCAGAGGGCGCTGGTCACCCGGGTCGGTACGGGGGACGGTGCGGCTCAGTGCTTGGCGGGCAGGAAGCCCACCTTGTCGTACGCCTGGGCGAGGGTCTCCGCGGCGACGGCACGCGCCTTCTCCGCGCCCTTGGCCAGGATCGAGTCGAGCGTCTCCGGGTCGTCCAGATACGCCTGGGTACGGTCCCGGAAGGGAGTCACGAAGTCGACCATGACCTCGGCGAGGTCGGTCTTCAGCGCACCGTAGCCCTTGCCGGAGTACTTCTGCTCAAGTTCCGGGATACCGAGGCCGGTGAGCGTGGAGTAGATGGTGAGGAGGTTGCTGACGCCGGGCTTGTCCACCGTGTCGTAGCGCACGACGGTGTCCGTGTCGGTGACCGCGCTCTTGACCTTCTTGGCGGTGGCCTTCGGCTCGTCGAGGAGGTTGATCAGGCCCTTCGGGGTGGACGCCGACTTGCTCATCTTGATCGACGGGTCCTGAAGGTCGTAGATCTTCGCCGTCTCCTTGAGGATGTACGCGGCGGGGAGGGTGAACGTCTCGCCGAAGCGGCCGTTGAAGCGGGTCGCGAGGTCGCGGGTCAGCTCGATGTGCTGGCGCTGGTCCTCGCCGACCGGGACCTGGTTGGCCTGGTAGAGCAGGATGTCGGCGACCTGGAGGACCGGGTACGTGAAGAGGCCCACGGAGGCGCGGTCCGCACCCTGCTTGGCCGACTTGTCCTTGAACTGCGTCATGCGCGAGGCCTCGCCGAAGCCGGTGAGGCAGTTCATGACCCAGGCGAGCTGGGCGTGCTCGGGAACGTGGCTCTGGACGAAGAGCGTGCAGCGCTCCGGGTCGAGGCCCGCGGCCAGGAGCTGGGCTGCGGCCAGGCGAGTGTTGGCCCGCAGGTCGGCCGGGTCCTGCGGCATCGTGATCGCGTGCAGGTCCACCACCATGTAGAAGGCGTCGTGGGACTCCTGCAGCGCCACCCACTGGCGGACCGCGCCGAGGTAGTTGCCGAGGTGGAACGAGCCCGCGGTGGGCTGGATTCCGGAGAGCACGCGAGGGCGTTCAGAGGCCATGGGGCCCATTGTCTCAGGTGGCTCCCATTGCTCCGAAACAGCCGTGTGACAGGTGTGCCGCGATCTTGTGATCCGGGGCGGGTGATCCGGGGCGGGCCCGCCTGGCCCGCCCCGGCCGGTGGTCAGTGGTTCGGCAGGCCCGGGGCCGGGTGCGCCGCCATCAGGTCGGCGACCTCGGACCTGATCTTCGTCAGGGCGTCCTCGTCACCCGCACGGGCCGCCGCGACGCCTCGGTCGATCCAGTCCGCGACGGTCGGCATGTGCTCCGTACCCAGACCGCGGGAGGTGAGCGAGGGGGTGCCGATACGGACGCCGGAGGGGTCGAACGGCTTCCTCGGGTCGTAGGGCACGGTGTTGTAGTTGACGACGATCCCGGCCCGGTCGAGGGCCTTGGCGGCGACCTTGCCCGGGACGTCCTTGGGGGTGAGGTCCATCAGGACCAGGTGGTTGTCGGTGCCGCCGGAGACGAGGTCGAAGCCGCGGGCGAGCAGCGCGTCGGCCAGCGCCCGGGCGTTGGCGACGACCGCGTGGGCGTAGTCACGGAAGGCGGGCTGCGACGCCTCGTGCAGGGCTACGGCGATGGCCGCGGTGGTCTGGTTGTGGGGGCCGCCCTGGAGGCCGGGGAAGACCGCCTTGTCGATGGCCTTGGCGTGTTCCTCGCGGGACATCAGCATCGCGCCGCGCGGGCCGCGCAGGGTCTTGTGGGTGGTCGTGGAGATCACGTCGGCGTGCGGCACCGGTGAGGGATGGGCGCCGCCCGCGATCAGGCCCGCGATGTGCGCGATGTCGGCGACGAGGACGGCGCCCGCCTCGTGGGCGATCTCGGCGAAGGCGGCGAAGTCGATGGTGCGCGGCAGGGCGGTGCCACCGCAGAAGATCAGCTTGGGGCGCTCCTTCAGCGCGAGGTCGCGTACCTCGTCGAAGTCGATGAGGCCCGTGTCCTGGCGTACGCCGTACTGGACGCCGCGGAACCACTTGCCGGTGGCCGACACACCCCAGCCGTGGGTGAGGTGGCCGCCCATCGGCAGGGCCATGCCCATCACGGTGTCGCCGGGCTCGGCGAAGGCGAGGTAGACGGCGAGGTTGGCCGGAGAGCCGGAGTAGGGCTGGACGTTCGCGTGCTCGACGCCGAAGACGGACTTGGCGCGGGCGACGGCGAGGCGCTCCACGGGGTCGATGTTCTGCTGGCCCTCGTAGTAGCGGCGGCCGGGGTAGCCCTCGCTGTACTTGTTCTGCAGGACCGTGCCGGAGGCTTCGAGAACGGCGGCGGAGACGTAGTTCTCGCTGGGGATCAGGCGCAGGGTGTCGGCCTGGAGCTGCTCCTCGGCGCCGACCAGTGCGGCCAGCTCGGGGTCCTGGGCGGCGAGCGAGGGATGGCTGAGGGTGTTCCGCACATTCGCGGAACTCGGGGAGTTCGGGACAGGGGGGTGGGTCATGGCGTCCTCCGGGGCGAGCGGTCAGTGTCCGGTCGTGGTCCCGGGGTGCCCAGGCGTACGGCACCTCGAAGGTTCAGCCTCGCACGGCTCCCTCGGGGTCCATTCCCCGCGCGCCAGTCGCCGTGCTGTACCAGGCAGCCTAGCGGGCACGCCGCGTCGGCAGGTTCCTTCGTCCACGATCCGGGCGACGATAGAGATTGGGCGCCACAACCGCCCCATGCCGCAGGACGAACGGAGACCCCGTGTCGAGCACCGAAGAGTTCATCACCTCGTCCGAAGCACACAGCGCGCACAACTATCACCCGCTGCCCATCGTGGTCGCGACGGCGGAGGGTGCGTGGATGACGGACATCGAGGGGCGCCGCTACCTCGACATGCTCGCCGGTTACTCGGCGCTCAATTTCGGACACGGCAACCGCCGTCTGATCGACGCGGCGAAGGCGCAGTTGGAGCGGGTGACGCTCACCTCCCGGGCCTTCCACCACGACCGGTTCGCCGAGTTCTGTACGCGGCTCGCCGAGCTGTGCGGCAAGGAGATGGTGCTGCCGATGAACACCGGGGCGGAGGCGGTGGAGACGGCGGTGAAGACCGCAAGGAAGTGGGGGTACCAGGTCAAGGGGGTGCCCGACGGGCGGGCGAAGATCGTCGTCGCGCGCGACAACTTCCACGGCAGGACCACGACCATCGTCAGCTTCTCGACGGACGCCGAGGCACGGGCGGACTTCGGTCCCTACACGCCGGGTTTCGAGATCGTTCCGTACGGCGATCTGACGGCGATGCGGGCCGCCGTCACGGAGAACACCGTGGCCGTGCTCCTGGAGCCGATCCAGGGCGAGGCCGGGGTCCTGGTGCCGCCGGCCGGGTATCTCGCGGGCGTCCGTGAGCTGACGCGCGAGCGGAACGTGCTCTTCATGGCGGACGAGATCCAGTCGGGGCTCGGCAGGACGGGGCGGACGTTCGCGTGCGAGCACGAGAGCGTGGTGCCCGATGTGTACATCCTGGGCAAGGCGCTCGGCGGGGGTGTCGTGCCGGTGTCGGCGGTGGTGGCGGACGCCGATGTGCTCGGGGTGTTCAAGCCGGGTGAGCACGGGTCGACGTTCGGCGGCAACCCGCTCGCGTGTGCCGTGGCCCTTGAGGTGGTGGACATGCTGAGCTCGGGCGAGTATCAGCAGCGGGCCACCGAGCTGGGCGAGCATCTGCACGCCGAGCTGGGGCTGCTCGCCGGCACGGGCGTGGTGACGCAGGTGCGGGGCCGCGGCCTGTGGGCGGGCGTCGACATCGACCCGTCGTACGGCACGGGCCGCGAGATCTCCGAGAAGCTGATGGACCGGGGAGTGCTGGTCAAGGACACCCATGGCTCGACGATCCGGATCGCACCGCCGCTGGTGATCAGCAAGGAGGACCTGGACTGGGGTCTTGATCAACTGCGGGCTGTGCTGGCGTAGTCCGGCGCCCGACCTGGGCGCCGCTCAGCGCTTGACGCCCACGCCGCCGAACATGGCCACGTCCTCGGCGGTGGCCTCCACCGCCTCCGCGCGCCAGCGGTTGCAGGACACGACGCCCGGGTCGAGCAGTTCGAGCCCGTCGAAGAACCGCTCCACCCGCTCCGGGGTCCGCTGCGTGAGCTTCGGCGTCCCGTTCTCGTTCCAGAACGCCACCGCGTCGTCCACGTCGGGCATCGCGGGGCTGGTGATCGTGTGCGAGAGGACCAGATGGCTGCCGGCCGGCAGCGCGTCGAGCAGGCGGCGCACGATGTCGTACGCCTCGGAGTCGTCGTCGATGAAGATGACGACTCCGAGCAGGATCAGCCCGACCGGCCGGGTGAGGTCCAGGGTCTTCGCGGCGTGTTCGAGGATCGTGTCCACGTTGCGCAGATCCTCGTCGAGGTAGTCGGTCTTCCCCTCGGGGGTGCTGGTGAGCAGGGCTCGCGCGTGGGTGAGGACCAGCGGGTCGTTGTCCACGTAGACGACACGCGATTCGGGGGCGATGCCCTGGGCGACCTCGTGGGTGTTGTCGGCGGTCGGCAGCCCCGTGCCGATGTCGAGGAACTGCCGGATGCCGCACTCGGTGACCAGATGACGCACGGCCCGCCCGAGGAACTGCCGGTCGGCGAGGGCGTAGGCACCGATGCCGGGGTGCAGGGCGCGGATCTGATCCCCGGCGGCCTGGTCGACGGGGTAGTTGTCCTTGCCGCCGAGCCAGTAGTTCCAGATCCGGGCCGTGTGGGGCTGCGTGGTGTTGATCCTGCTGTCGGCCATGGTCGGTTCGCCTCCGGGTGCGTCATCGATCAACCGGCAGCGTACTTGGGTGAGTTGAGCGCAGCCGCCCCGGCCTCGGAGAATCACGTCCGGCGGGGATCGCGCGTACGAGCGGCTCCGCCGAATCCGTCTCCTCTACAGTCGCCTCGTGTCTCTTGGGATGATTTGCGCACTCGGTTCAGCGGTCTGCTTCGGCACGGCCTCGGTCTTCCAGGCGATCGCCGCGCGCGCCACGGCACCGGGGACGGGGTCCGGGGTCGATCCCGCGCTGCTGCTTCGCGCGGTGCGGCAGTGGCGGTACGTCGTGGGGCTCGGGCTCGACGGGCTCGGGTTTCTGCTCCAGATCGTGGCGTTGCGCTCCATCCCGATCTACGCCGTCGGGGCGGCGCTCGCCGCGAGCCTCGCCGTCACCGCCGTGGTGGCCTCGCGGTTGCTGCGGGTGCGGTTGAGCGGGGTGGAGTGGGGAGCCGTGGGGGTGGTGTGCGCGGGGCTCGCGATGCTGGGGCTCGCGTCGGGGGACGAGGGGGAGGGCGTCGGGTCGACGACTCTGCGGTACGTGATGCTGGGCGTGGCGGTGGGGGTGTTGCTGCTGGGTGCCGTGGCCGGGCGGCTGCCGGGGCGGGGGCGGGCGTTGGCTCTCGGGCTCGGGGCGGGGCTGGGGTTCGGGGTGGTGGAGGTGGCTGTGCGGCTGATTGACTCCGTCCGGGTTGGCGCCCTGATCTCCAACCCGGCTGCGTACGCGTTGCTCGTGGGCGGAGGCGCGGCGTTTCTGCTGCTCACGTCCGCGCTGCAGCGGGGGTCGGTCACCACCGCCACCGCGGGGATGGTGATCGGGGAGACGATCGGGCCCGCGGTGGTGGGGGTGGTGTGGCTCGGGGACCGGACGCGGGGCGGCATGGAGTGGCTGGCGGTGCTCGGCTTCGCCATTGCCGTGGCGGGGGCGCTGGCTTTGGCCCGGTTTGGCGAGGCGCCTGCACCTGCGGAGGGCTTGCCGGTAGAGGGGGCGCGGTAGGGGCGATCCCTGCGGGGCTTTCCCCAGTCCCGCCCTTTCCCGACCCTGGGCTCCGCCCCGGACCCCGCTCCTCAAACGCCGGAGGGGCTGAAAGATCAGCCCGTCCGGCGTTTGAGGACGAACTCGGCGAAGCCGGTGAATGACGGTACGCAAGCCCGGTTGAGCCCTACGGCAGTACCCCGCACAGCGCCTCCAGCGCCCCCGCCCACGCATGATCCGGCGGCGTTCCGTACCCCACCACCAGGGCGTCCCGTTCCGGCACCCGCGCCGCGGGATGGCGGAAGTCCGCGAGGCCCTGCACGGCCAGCCGCCGCCAGCTCGCCGCCTGGATCACCGAGCGTTCCGTTCCCGGCGGCAGTTCGAGCACCGCGTGCAGTCCTGCCGCGATGCCCGTGGCCCTCACCTCCGGCGCCCGCGCGGCCAGGGCTTCGACCAGCTGGTCCCTGCGGCGGCGGTAGCGCAGGCGTACGCCCCGCACATGGCGGTCGTACGCGCCCGAAGTGATGAACTCCGCGAGCGTCAGCTGGTCCAGCGCCCCGCAGGCCAGGGCCGCTCCCCCCTGCGCCTCGACGACCTCCGCGGCGAGCGGCGCCGGCAGCACCATCCAGCCGAGGCGCAGCCCGGGGGCGAGGGACTTGCTTGCCGTGCCGAGGTAGACCACGCGGTCGGGGTCGAGGCCCTGGAGCGCGCCGACCGGCTGCCGGTCGTAGCGGAACTCCCCGTCGTAGTCGTCCTCCAGGATCAGGCCGCCCTCGCGCCGCGCCCAGTCGACGGCTGCGGCGCGCCGGTCGGGGTGCAGCGGCACGCCCGTCGGGAACTGGTGCGCGGGCGTCAGGAGCGCCACCTTGGAGGATTTGGGGACGGCACCCAACTCGGCCGTGGAGGTGCCGAGTTCGTCGAACGGCAGCGGCTTCGTCCGCAGCCCCGCCCGCTTGAGGAGATTCCAGTGCACGTCGAGCCCGTACGACTCGACCGTCATCTCCCGCAGCCCGCGCGCCCGCAGCACATCTCCAAGGACCCTCAGGCCGTGCACGAACCCGGCGCAGACGACGATGCGGTCCGGGTCCGTGTGCACGCCGCGGGCGCGGGCGAGGTAGTCGGCGAGCGCGGTGCGCAGCTCGATCCGGCCGCGCGGGTCGCCGTAGCCGAACGCGTCGTTCGGAGCCGCGGTCAGGGCGCGGCGGGCGGCCTTGAGCCAGTCGGCGCGGGGGAAGGAGCCGAGGTCGGGGGTGCCGGGCTTCAGGTCGTACGTGGGACCGCCGGTGACCCTGCGGCGCGGCGCGGGCCCCGCGGGGCGCGGCACGGCGCGTTCCGCCACGCGGGTGCCGGAGCCCTGGCGGGCCGTGAGCCAGCCCTCCGCGACGAGGTCCGCGTACGCGTCGGCGACGGTGTTGCGGGCGATGCCCAGGTCGACGGCGAGGGAACGGGACGAGGGAAGGCGAGTGCCGGGGGCGAGCCTGCCCCCGCGTACCGCCTCGCGCAGGGCGTCCGTGAGGCCCTTGCGTACGCCGGACCGCGTCGCTGCTCCCCCGGTCTCCAAGTGGAGGTCGACGCCCAAAGTGGCCCAGGATTCTTCCATGGGAATGGACCATACCTGTGGGCTATTGCGCCCGTACGGTCGATGGCATGACCACGAACGACACCATCCCCGCACAGACCAGGACCGAGGAATACCTCCCCGAGCACACGCCCCGCCTCGACTGGCACCAGCACGCCCCCGAGGTCTTCAAGGCCATGATCCGGCTCGACGCCGCGGCCCGTCAGGGCGTCGACCCGGTGATCCTTGAGCTCGTCAAGATCCGCGCCTCGCAGATCAACCACTGCGCGCTCTGCCTCGACATGCACAGCAAGGACGCCCTCGCGGCGGGCGAGAGCGTCGAGCGGATCATCCAGCTCGGCGCCTGGGAGGAGTCGCGGCACTTCTACACGGCGAAGGAGATCGCCGCGATCGAGCTGACCGAGGCGATCACCGTCCTGACCGACGGTTTCGTGCCGGACGCCGTGTACGAGAGGGCCGCCTCCCTCTTCGAGGAGGAGGAGCTGACACAGCTGATCGCCGCGATCACGGTGATCAACGCGTGGAACCGCTTCGGCGTCTCGACACGGCAGGCGCCGGGCCACTACACGGCCGGAGACCACAAGTGAGCGCTCGGACCACCCACCTCGACAAGGGCTTCGGGGGTGCGCTCGCCGCGTTGAGCGCGACCGCGAAGAAGGGGCTCGGCGATCCCGCGCTCGCCGAGCTGGTGATGATCCGGGCCTCGCAGATCAACGCGTGCGCGTTCTGTCTGGACATGCACGTGGACATCGCCGTGCGGGGCGGCGAGACCCCGAAGCGGATCGCCCTCCTCAACGCCTGGCCGGAGGCGGGTGACCTCTACAGCGAGCGTGAGCGGGCCGCGCTCGCGCTGACCGAGGCGGTCACCGTCCTCACGGACGGGTTCGTGCCGGACACGGTGTACGAGACGGCGGCCAAGCACTTCGGCGAGGCCGAACTCGCCCATCTCATCGGGGTGATCACCGTCATCAACAGCTGGAACCGCGTGATGGTCAGCCGCCGCATCGAGCCGGGAGGCTACGCGCCATGAGCCTTGTCGACGACTTCCGGGGGCTGCATCAGGGGCGGGCACCCGGCGACCCGCTCGTCCTGCCGGGGCCCTGGGACGCGGTCAGCGCGCGGGTCTTCGAGGAGGCGGGGTTCGCCGCCCTCGCGACGCCGAGCGCGGGGGTCTCGGCGTCGCTCGGGTACGCGGACGGATCGGTGCCGCCGGATGAGATGTTCGCGGCGGTGAGCAGGATCGTGCGGTCGGTCTCCGGGTCCCTGCCGGTCTCCGCGGACATCGAGGACGGCTACGGCCTGCCGCCGAAGGAGCTGGTGGAGCGGCTCCTGGCCACGGGCGCGGTGGGCTGCAACCTGGAGGACTCGACGGGCGGGGTCCTCAAGGACCCGCACGAGCAGGCGGACTGGCTGGCTCAGGTGCGTGCCGCCGCGGGCGACGGGCTGTTCATCAACGCCCGCGTGGACACGTTCATCCGGGGAATCGCCGACCCCGGGGCGGCTGTCGAGCGGGCCCGCCTCTATGTGGCGGCGGGCGCGGACTGCGTCTACCCGATCTTCGCGCCGCCGGAGGCGCTGCCTGCGCTGCGGGCGGGCATCGAGGGCCCCCTCAACACGGGGGCGAAGCCGGACGGCCCGTCTCTGCGGGAGTTGGGCGAACTGGGCGCCACCCGCATCACGTTCGGCCCGGGCCTGCTGCTCCGGGCGACGGAGGCGTTGCGGGAGATCGCGGGAAACCTGCGGTAGACGTGACGGTGCCGGGCGCCCCCGAGGAGGGGCGCCCGGCACCGTGATGTCAGCCGTTCAGTCGTACAGCCGTACAAGCCATACAGCTTCAGCGTCCGCCAGAAGGCGGCGACGTCACTTCTTCGGGATCCACTTCTGCCACGTCGCCTTGTTGGCCTTGATCCACTTCTCGGCCGCGGCCTCGCCGGACATCTTGTCCTTGGCGATCGACATGGCGACCTCGTTCTGCTCGTCGGTCGTCCACTTGAAGTTCTTCAGGAACTCCGCCGCCTTGCCGCCGTCCTTGGCGAAGTCGGCGTTGAAGTACTTCTGCAGCGGAGTGTCGGCGTAACCGCACTTGGTGGCGGCCTCGGGCTCGTTGCAGCCCTCCTTGAACTTCGGGAACTTCACCTCGACCAGGTCCATGTCGGCGTTGGCCCACAGGGGCTCCCACCAGTACGAGATGAAGGGCTCCTTGGCGGCGTACTTGCGCTGGATCTCCTTGATCTGCGCCGCCTCGTTGCCGGTGTCCTTGATCTTGAAGTTCAGCTTGTGGTTCTTGATCAGGAACTCGTCGTACGTGGTGTACGACGGGGCGGCGCCGATGAACTCGCCCTTGCCGCCACTGCGGTTGCTCTTGAAGTCCTTGGCGAACTTGTTGAGGTTCTTGTAGTCAAGAATCTCGGGGTGCTTGTCCGCGTAGTACTTCGGCACGTACCAGCCGATGTGGCCGGTGACGCCCAGGTCGCCGCCCTTGACGACCGTCTTCTTCTGGTCGATGTAGAGCTTCTGCTTCTTGGGCTGGCCGTCCCAGTCCTCCAGGATCGCGTCGGCCTTGCCGTTGTTCAGCGCGTCCCAGGCGATGGGCTCGTCGAGCTGCTGGAGGTCGACCTTCTTGACGCCGACCTCGTCCTCGAGGAGCTTCTTGGCGACCTCGGCGTTGGCGCGCGCGCCGACCCAGGAGGGCACGGTGAGCGTGACCTCGTCGGAGTTGCCGGAGGACTTGGTGTCGGCGGCGGAGCAGGCGCTGAGCGCGACCATGGACAGAGCGCCGATACCGGCCAGGACCGAAGTGCGTATCCGCTGATTACGGTTCACGAGTTGGTTCCCTTACGTAGCAGGAATGCGAGAGTTGAAGAACATACGGTGCGCGTACGTCAGCGAAGTGCGCGTTCCTTGATTTCGGCGCCGGGCTGGGAGATGCGGTCGAGCAGCAGCCCCAGGCAGACGATCGCGATACCGGTGGTCATACCGAGCCCGAGGTCGCCCTTGGTGAGGCCCTTGATCACGTCCACGCCGAGCGCGCCACCGCCGATCATGCCGCCGATGACGACCATGGAGAGGACCAGGACGACGCCCTGGTTGAGTGCGACCAGGAGTGCGGGCCTGGCCAGCGGCAGCTGAACCTGCCAGAGCTGCTGGCCGGTGGTGGCGCCGAGCGAGCGGGCCGCCTCCAGGGCCGAGGGGTCGACCTGACGGATGCCCTGCGCCGTGATGCGGATGACGGCGGGCAGCGCGTAGATGACGGAGGCCACAGCGGCGGCCGCCGGGTTGGAGCCGAACAGCGCGATCATCGGGATCAGATAGATGAACGCCGGCAGGGTCTGCATGGTGTCGAGCACCGGCCTGATCGCCCGCTCCACCCAGGCGACCCGGGCGGCGAGCACACCGATGGCGAAGCCCAGGATCAGCGTGACCACCAGGGCGGCGATGACCTGCGAGAGCGTGTCCATCGACTTGCTCCACAGGCCCATCCCGCCGATGGCGGCGAGCGCGAGCACGACGGTGACCGCCGCGCGCCAGCGGCCCGCGAGGTAGGCGAGTACACCGGCGACCAGGAGCAGCGCCCACCACGGGGTGGCGAGCAGGGCGTCGAAGAGCGGGTTGATGCCCCAGCGGATGAAGCCGTTCGCCCAGGTGAGGGTGCCGCCGACGACCGGGACACCGGAGCCGAGCTCGCGCTCGATCCAGCCGACGGCCTCGTTGATCGGCTGGGAGATGGAGACGACCCAGTTCTCCGGCCACTCGGTGCGGCCGAGCGCCTGGCCGATGACGGTGGCGACCACGACAGCGGCGGCGATGGCGGCCCACAGGACGCGCGTCGCGACGGCGGTGCGCGGGGCCGCCGAGTCGTCGACCAGCTCACCGAACCCGGCGGTCGTACGGTCCAGCCAGACGGCGATCAGCACGATCGCGATACCGGCAGGCGCCGCGAGGCCCACGTCGAGGGTGGAGATCGCCTCGAAGATCGGGTCGCCGAGACCGCCGGCGCCGACCACCGTGGCGAGCACGACCATCGAAAGGGACATCATGATCGTCTGGTTGAGCCCGAGGAGCATCGGCTTGCGGGCCAGCGGAAGGCGGGCCGTCCACAGCCGCTGCCAGGCGCTTGCGCCAAGGGACTGGGATGCCTCAAGGGCCGCCGCGTCGGCGCCCCGCAGGCCGAGCGAGGTGAGCCGCGCCATCGGCGGGGCGGCGTAGATGACGGTCGACATGAAGACGGCGGGGGTGCCGACGTCGAACATCATCACGAAGGGCAGCAGATAGGAGAAGGCGGGGAGCACCTGCATGGTGTCGAAGACCGGCCGCAGGATGCGCTCGGCACGGTCCGAGAGTCCGGCCGCGAGGCCGAGGAGCACACCGACAAGACCCGCGACCGCCACACAGACGATCATCAGGGCGAGGGTCTCCATCGCCTCTTCCCACACGTCGAGCACGCCGATCACCGCGAAGGTGCCGAAGGCGGTGCCCGCGAGGGTCAGTGCGCGCCGGCGCAGGCCGGCCCCGCCCGCGTACCAGGAGATGAGTACGGCGGCGACGGTCACACCGATGAAGCCGAGGCTCTCCAGGCCGCTGAACACACCGTCCACCGCGGACTGCGAGGTGTTGCTGATGTGCAGCAGGAAGTAGAGGAAGATCGGGTGGGTGTCCCGGTTCTCCGCCATCCAGGTGTTGAGGTCGTCGAGCGGCGACCGCACGTCGAAGGTCAGGTCGGACGGCCATACACCGTTCGCGGTGACGACCGCGGAGACGACCGCGACCAGGACGGCGCCGACCAGCAGGACGACCTTGGGGCTGCCGGTGAACCGGGCCAGCAGGCCGGGACTCTGCGGGAGTTGTGCTGTCCGGTCCTTCTCGGCCTTCTCGGCCTTGTCCAGGACAGGAGTCGGCGCGGCACTCATACGGCCGCCACCTTCTTGCCCGCGGACCCGTCGGTGTCCGCGTCGAGGCCCGCGACCACCGCCAGGAGCTGCTCGTGGTCGACGATGCCCAGGGTGCGGCCCTCGTCGACGACGCGGCAGTGCTCACCGCTGCGGGCGACCGCCTCGATGGCGTCGACGACCAGGGTGTCCGGGGAGATCGCGACGCCCGTGGACGCCTCGTCGCCGTCCGCGGGGCGCATCGCGCGGCGGACCGTGATGACCTGCTCGCGCGGGACGTCACGTACGAAGTCGCGTACGTAGTCGTCGGCGGGCGTGGAGACGATCTCCTCGGGGGTGCCGAGCTGTACGACCGCGCCGTCCCGCATCAGCATGATGCGGTCGCCCAGGCGCAGGGCCTCGGAGAGGTCGTGGGTGATGAAGACCATCGTGCGGCCCTCTTCGCGGTGCAGGCGGATGACTTCTTCCTGCATGTCGCGGCGGATCAGCGGGTCGAGCGCACTGAACGGCTCGTCGAAGAGCAGGACTTCGGGGTCGACGGCGAGGGCGCGGGCCAGGCCCACACGCTGCTGCTGACCGCCGGAGAGCTGACCGGGCCTGCGCTGCTCGAGTCCGTCGAGGCCGACCTTGGCGACGACTTCGAGGGCCTTCGCGCGGCGCTCGGCCTTGCCCATGCCCTGGATCTCCAGGCCGTACGCGACGTTGTCGAGGACGGTGCGGTGCGGAAGCAGGCCGAAGTTCTGGAAGACCATCGAGGCGCGGTGGCGCCGCAGTTCGCGCAGGCGCGACTTGTCCATGGCCAGGACGTCCTCGCCGTCGATGACGACGGAGCCCGAGGTCGGCTCGATGAGGCGGGTGAGGCAGCGGACGAGCGTCGACTTGCCGGAGCCGGACAGGCCCATGACGACGAAGACTTCGCCCTTCTTCACCTCGAACGACACATCACGTACCGCGGCGGTGCAGCCGGTCTGCTCACGCAGTTCGGCGGGCGTGAGGCCGTGCACCGAGGTGTCGCCCGGTATGCGGTCCGCCTTCGGTCCGAAGACCTTCCACAGGTTGTCGACGGCGAAGACGGGCCGGTCGCCGGACTCCTGCCCGGTCGTGTCCTGCGTCTTGTTCACTGAGGCCTCGCTCATCGGCCTTCACCACCCAGCATCTCGGCACATTTCTCCCCGACCATGAGTACTCCGATCATCGGGTTCACGGCGGGCATCGTCGGGAAGACAGATGCGTCCGCGATACGGATTCCTTCGAGTCCCCGGATCTTCAACTCAGGGTTGACTACAGCGAGTTCATCAGTGGAAGCACCCATTCGGCAGGTCCCTGCCGGGTGGTACACCGTGTGCGCGGCTTTGCGCACGAGCTCGCTGATCTCGGCGTCGTCGGTGACGTCCGGACCGGGGAAGACCTCGCGCTTGAGCCATTTGGCGAAAGGCTCGGCCTGTGCGACCTTGCGGGCCAGCTTGATTCCGTCGACCAGGGTCCGGCCGTCGTAGTCCGCCTCGTCCTCAAAGTACTTGAAGTCGAGGGCGGGCTTGACCTCCGGGTCGGACGACGTCAGGTAAAGACGTCCTCGCGCACGGGACTTGGGGATGTTCGGCGTCATCGACACGCCGTGCTCCGGGCGTTCGTAGCCCAGGCGCTCCGGGTTGTCCGTGAACGGGATCTGGTAGAAGTGGAACATCAGGTCGGGGCCCTTGTGGTCCGGGTCCCGCTTGACGAACAGACCCGCGTCGGAGTCCATCGCCGAGTTGCCGGGGATGGGTCCTTCGGTCTCCCAGACGATGACCGACTCGGGGTGGTCGATGAGGTTCTCGCCGACGCCCGGCAGATCGTGCACGACCGGGATGCCGAGGGCCTCGAGGTCCTTGGCGGGGCCGATGCCGGAGTGCATGAGCAGGCGCGGGGTGTCGACGGCTCCCGCGCACACGAGCACCTCGCGGCGGGCGGTGAGCAGCTGCTCGGCGCCGTCCTTCGTACGGATGTGGACGCCGCGCGCGGTCTTGCCGTCGAGCTCCAGCTTGGTGGCCCAGGTCTCCAGGAACAGGCGGAGGTTCGGGCGGTCACCGGCCTCCATGTGGGGGTGGAGGTAGGCGACGGAGGCGGAGGAACGCTTGTTGTTCTCCGGGTGGTAGGAGAGGTCGAAGAAGCCGACGCCCTCGTCGAAGGGCTTGTCGTTGAAGCCGATGACCTCGGGGATGCCGAGCGCGGTCTGCGCGGCCTCGACCCAGTCCGTGGCGATCTGGTTCTGGTCCTTCTTGGCGACGCGCACGACGTTGTTGCGCAGCTTGCCGTAGAAGGGGTCCATCGCCTTGGCGCCCCAGCCGGTGGCGCCCGCCTCTTCCCACTCGTCCCAGTCGGAGGGCAGCGGCTTGAAGGAGATCAGGGTGTTGTGCGACGAGCAGCCACCGAGGACCTTGGCGCGGCTGTGCAGGATGTGCGAGTTGCCGCGCGGCTGCTCCGTGGTCGTGTAGCCGTAGTCGAGGTCGCCGCCGAGCAGGCCGAGCCAGCGGCGCAGCGTGAGGACGTCCTCGCGGTCGATGTCGCTGGGGCCTCCCTCGATGACGGCGACGGTGACGCCGGGGTCTTCGGTGAGCCGGGACGCGATCACCGAACCGGCGGTGCCGCCTCCGACGATGACGTAGTCGTACTCGGTGGTCTCAGCCATGCGTGGTGCTCCTCTTCCTGCGAGGTGTGGTGCAAGGTGCTTGCGCTTAGTGGGCGGGGAGTGCCTGGACTTGGGTGTGACATACGTGCGCGGGGGCGGGTCTGCCGCCCCCGCGCACGTCGTGGCGCGTCGGTGGGGTCTCAGCCGGCGAACCAGCGGACCGGCTTCGGGGCGAGGTTCTGGTAGATGTGCTTGGACTCGCGGTACTCGGCGAGCCCGGCGGGTCCGAGCTCGCGCCCGACGCCGCTCTTGCCGAAGCCGCCCCACTCCGCCTGCGGCAGGTAGGGGTGGAAGTCGTTGATCCAGACCGTGCCGTGGCGCAGGCGCCTGGCCATGCGGCGGCCGAGGCCCGCGTCGTTGGTCCAGACGGCGCCCGCGAGACCATACTCGGTGTCGTTGGCGAGCGCGACGGCCTCGTCCTCGGTGCGGAAGGTCTCGACGGTCAGGACCGGGCCGAAGACCTCTTCGCGTACGACGCGCATCTCGCGGTGGCACTGGTCGAGGACGGTCGGCTCGTAGAAGTATCCGGTCGCGGGCCGGACTTCGCTGGGCTCGGGCCGCTTGCCGCCGGAGCGCAGGACCGCGCCCTCCTCCAGTGCGGAGGCCACGTACGCCTCGGTCTTCTCGCGCTGCTGCTGCGAGACGAGCGGGCCGCACTCCACGCCGTCCTCGGTGCCGCGGCCGAGCCTGATGCGGCTCGCGCGGCGGGCGAGTTCGGCGACGAAGCGCTCGCGCACCGACTCCTCGATGATGAGGCGGCCACCGGCGGAGCAGACCTGCCCGCTGTGGATGAAGGCCGCGTTCAGCGCCTGGTCGACGGCGGTGTCGAAGCCCTCTTCGGTGGCGCAGGCGTCGGCGAAGACGACGTTGGGGTTCTTGCCGCCGAGTTCGAGTGCGACCTTCTTCACGCCGAGGGCCGCGGCCTGCGCGACCTTGGTGCCGGAGACGAGGCCGCCGGTGAAGGAGACCAGGTCGACGTCGGGGTGGTCGGACAGGCGCGCGCCGACGGTGTGGCCGGGTCCTGTCACGATGTTCGCGACGCCGGTCGGCAGGCCCGCCTCGACGAGCAGTTCGATCAGCGCGACCGTCGTCAGCGGAGTGACCTCACTCGGCTTGATGACGAAGGTGTTGCCCGCGGCGAGCGCGGGGGCGATCTTCCAGCTGGCCTGGAGGAGGGGGTAGTTCCACGGCGTGATCATCGTGCAGACGCCGATCGGCTCGTGCACGACGACGCTGTGGATGTCGTCGGACCCGGCGTCGACCACCCGGCCCGCGCCCTCGCCGATCACCAGGTCGGCGAAGTAACGGAAGGCGTCGGCGACGCAGTCGACGTCGACACGGCCCTCTTCGACGGTCTTCCCGGCGTCACGGCTCTCCAGGAGGCCGATCTTCTCCCGGTCGCGTACGAGGAGGTCGGCCACGCGGCGGAGCAGCGCGGCCCGTTCGGCGACGGGCGTGGCCGGCCACGGTCCGTGATCGAACGCCTCACGTGCGGCGGCGATGGCCGCGTCGGTGTCCTCGGTACCGCCCTCGGCGATCAGTGCGAACGGCTTGGCATCCGCCGGGTCGAGGATCTCGCGCGTGGCGCCGGAGAGGGCGTTACGCCACTCTCCGCCCACGTAGATGGTCTGTTGTGCGGACACGTCCCGTTTGCCTTCCGTTCCTGTCATATGCCCCGCCTGTCACTCGCGGTAGCCGGGTGCACCTGCCCTGAGGCGGAGAAACCATGCTCATTACATGGCCGAAAGTGCGCTGTGTCACTGCGCGTGCAGGCACTTGAGGCGAAACGTACGCTCGAAGAGGGGTTAAGTGCGGTTACGAGGGTTTTCTTCCGCGGAGGTGGCGCTATGCGACCGATATCCAAGGAGCGCTCGTGGGCCAACGCCGCCTGTATGGCCGCTTTTACGGCGGCCGCGCTTCTGGCCGCCCCTTCGGGCGCCCTCGCCGACACCGAAGACCTGAGCGCCCAAGAGATCTCCGACAGGGCGGAGAAGACGCTGCTCGACGCCGAGTCCGTGCGCATGGAGCTGGAGCAGAAGGGCCCGGGCCTCGACGACGGCGATCCCGCCCGCATGAATCTCGCCCTCGACCAGGACGGCAACTGCGCGGGCACGCTGCACCTGGCCAAGGGCGGCGGCGGCCTCGAACTGATCAAACGGGGCGAGAAGATCTGGATGAAGCCCGACCTGGCCTTCTGGAAGGCCCAGCTACCCGACGGCCGAGGGGAGGCCGCGGCCGACATCATCGGCGACCGCTATCTGTACGGCACCACCGACGACCCGATGCTCCAGGACATCGCGGAGACCTGCGACCTCGACACGGTCCAGAAGGAGATCAAGGACGAGTCCGGCGGCACGACGGACCTCAGGAAGGGCGACACCACGAAGGTCGAGGGCACCGACGTCATCCCGGTGACGGGCATGGACGACGGGAAGAAGTCCACCCTCTACGTCGCGACGAAGGGCACCCCGTACCTGGTCAGGGCCACAGCGGTGGGCGGCGGCACGGACTCGTCCCTGACGCTCACCGACTACGACAAGCCGGTCCCATCGAAGACGCCTTCGAAGGAGGACTCGGTGGATGTGTCGCAGTTGCCGGGTGCGCCGCAGGACGAAGGCGGCCAGGACGGGTACCGGGTCTGAGGCCGTCTCTTGGGTCTACGCCGCGAATACGTCGGCCGGGTCGTCCTCCGGCTCGTCCGCCACGGCGAGACCCGCCACCCACAGCGGCATCAGCCAGTGCACGACGAACGCCGTGAACAGCGCGGGAAAGAGCAGCCCCTCGGCGTCCCACCCCTGAAGCATGGCAAGGCCCGCGCCTGCGGCGGCCGCGAAGAGCACCCACTGCATGAGCCCCCGGGCCCGCGCCGCGACACGGGCCTTCTCGGCGCGCTGACGCTCGTCTAGCGCGCGCTCGCGCAGTTCGAGGAGGCCGCGGGTGGCGCCGTTGATGACGCCGGTGGCCATGGCCCAGGGCAGCAGCAGGCCGAGCATCGTCCACATCGCCCAGCGCTGGTCGCCGACGACCGTCAGCAGCCAGGCCGCCACGCTCGCCACGGTCAGCGCGATGTGGGCGCCGACCACGAGCCTCCTGCGGACTGCGGTGGCGTACATCGGCGCCCCCTCGCGCCGGTTCATGAGCGCGAACATGCGCTGGTCGTACCGCGTCATCCCCCGCGCCTGCTGGTCCGTCATCCCTGACTCCTCCCGTAGACCTCGTCCGTGAGCGGGCGAAACGGCTCCAGGGAGAACAGCGCCTCCACCGGCAGCCCGAAGAACACCGCGATCTTCAGCGCCAGGTCGAGGCTGGGGTTGTACTGCCCGCGCTCGATGTAGCCGATGGTCTGGTAGTGGACACCCACTGCCTCGGCAAGGCTCTGGCGCGACACTTTCCGCTCCGCGCGCACCATCGCCAACCTGTTGTGCACCTGCTCGCTCATGTATAAGAAGTACTACATCTGGGAGCATGTTGACAACAGGACAGGTGGACAGCGGCGATCACCCGGGCGCGGGGCAGCTCTCGTCCGGAGGGCAGAACCACGCCAGGGCGGTCTCCATGAGCTCCTGCTCGTCGTCCCTGCCGTCCGCGTCGGAGCCGTACACGGCCAGTGCGTACAGCTCGCCGTCCACCGCCTCGAAGCGATGGTCGATGACGTACCACCTGCCGATGTCCGGCTCGCCCTTGAACTCGTCTGCCACGTACTCAAGTCGCGCGGCCGGGCGGCCCTCGTCGTCCGTGCGCTCCAGCGGGGCGAGCTGATCGAAGCCGCCGGGCATCCGCGTCTCATCGAGCCAGGTCCGCAGCGAGTCGTACCCGGACGTCTCCCCCACCCGGTACACCTGGAGCCGCCGATGTCCGTCGGGGCTGCGGTAGTTGACCACGTTGTACCCCTCGGCGGGCTCGACCAGATCGCGGATCCAGCCCCGCGGCACGGCCAGGCGGTAGCCCTCCTCGTCCCGCACCTCCTCGTACGGGGCGGGCGGCACCCCGGCCGGGGACGGTGCCGCGGTGTCACCCTCGACGCCCGCGCTTCCGCTCTCCGTGGGCTGTTCCAGCACCGTCAAGTACCCCGTGGGGCGCGGCTCGTCCTTCCAGCCGAGTGCCCAGACGCCGAAGGCCAGGCCGCAGACCGCGAGAACCGACACGGCGCCGCGCAGCGCCTTGCCCTGGCGCACCGCGTCCCGGTCGTGGAGCCCGGCGATCCGCTGCTCCTGCTCGTGGCCGACCCACTCCTGACGGTCGGCGTCGAAGATCCGCACCGCTCGCCCCTCTCCCTCAGCCCGTGATCTGGGCGATCGCCTGAAGGACGGCGGTGACGGACGCGGCCGTCGCGGCGGCGGCGCCGTACTGCTCAAGGCGGGCGCGGAGCCTGCCGAGGACGCCGCTTTCACTTCGGCCCGCGCGGCTGATCTCCCCTTCCACCTCGCCCAGTTCGGCGTCGAGCGCGTCGTCCTCGGCCGTGCGCTCCTCTGGCCCGCCCAACTCGGCGCGCAGGGCCCGGACCTGGGTGAGCAGGTGCTGCTGCTTCGGATCGGCCACCACCACCGTGTGATTGGTGGACTCGGCCTTGCCGTGCGCGCCGAAGGCCTGTGAGCCGCCGGTGATCGAACCGATCTGGACGTGCGCCCCGCCGCCGGTGTCCCCGTCGCCGCTCATACCGTGCTCCTCTCGGTGTGCGTGGCCTGGCCGTGGGAGCCGGTGGCGATGGCGCCGCCGGACATCTCCGTGATGTAGACCCCGCTGTTGTTGATCTGCGTGATGTTCTGCTCCAGGCGGTCCGTGCGGAAGCCGCCGGCCCGCAGCGCGTCGCGGACGCCCTCTCCGATGCGGTCCTGGAGGGTGCGTGTGTAGCGGGCGACGTCCATCTCCTGGAAGAGCGAGAGGTCGTCGGTGGAGGCAAGTTGGCGCAGCGAGATCAGCGGGGCGTCCGGCGGCACCTGCGTGGGGCGGCCGACGCCGAGCCGGGAGCACAGGGACCGCAGGGCGCGCGCGGCGGGCGGCACGGGGCGCTCCCCTTCGGCCTGGGTGAGCCAGAGCCGGAAGGAGGGGATGAGGGAGGGCAGGGCGCGCAGGGCGGCCACGCCGACGGCGACGCCTGCCGCGGGGCCGTCGACGCAGGCGCGCAGGGCGTCACGGATGGGGCCCTCCGGCTCGCTTGCCACGATCGTGTCGACCTCGCGGAACTCGGGGACGATCGGCCCGAGCACGTGCGGCACCACTTCGAGGACGAGCATTCCGCCCTGGGTGTGCACCCTGACCAGGAGCGAGACGACGACCTGTTCGTTCCAGGCACCGACCCGGATCCGCAGGAAGTGGCGCCGCGCCTCCCCGCCCTCGCCCGCCGCCCGTTCGAGGTGCCGGGCGGCCTGCTCTGGGTCGTAGAGGCCGGCGGTCTCGTGGCCCTGTCCGGTGTAGAGCTGCTCGTCGCGGCCCGCGCCCGCGGGGAGGTAGACGAACTCCTCGATCTCCAGGTCCCGCAGCCGGTCCACGCTGGTGGCCGCGGCGGACCGGCGCAGGTCCTTCAGGCGGGGCTCGATCATCTTGATGACCTCGCGCGCGGCGAGCGGTTCGTACGCGCGCTGTCCCGGCACGCCGCCGTCCGCGTCCTTCTCGGCGCGCTGCAGTTCAAGGACGACCGTCCACGGCTTGCGGGGCTTTCCGGCGCCTACGAAGGGGCGGTTCGCGTCGTACAGGGTGAGCGGGGCGTGCTGCTCGCGGCGGATGCAGTCGGCGATGCGGGTGAACCGCGCGGGGATGCCCGGCTGTTCGGTCTCGGCGAAGGCCTGCCGCGCGAGCTGGGTCCGCAGGGTCCGCTTGCGCAGGAACTGGTGGCGCCACACCACGGCCGCGACGAGCAGCGGGAAGATGACGGGGTACGGGGTTTCAGTGATCGCAAGGATCGCGGAGATCCCGTACGCGGCGGCGCACCACCACGCGAACGCCGTCACAAGCCAGCCGAACCTGCGCCGCAGCCAGGCCGCCATCGGAGGCAGCACCATCCGCCGCGGGGTCCCGCCGTCCACGCCCCGGCCCGAGGCGACACGCGCAAGCCAGAGCAGCAGGACCACCGCGGCGTACGCGCAGGCCCAGCCGCCCGGCACGAAGGCGCCGAGCACGTTCCCCGGGCCCGCGTCGCCGAGGTCCTCCGGGTCGAAGGCGAGCAGCGTGAGATCTCCGCCGGAGACGCCCGACTCGCCGCCCCTGGAGTCCTCCAGGGTGTCCCAGAGCATCACCGCGTCGGTGACGAGGAACCCGAACCACACGGCCGCCAGGAGCAGCGCGGTGAACAGTTCCTCGCGCCGGGCGCGCAGCGCGTGCGCGAGCACCGGCAGCACATCGGCGCCGAGCGCCGGGGCGACGGGACGCTCCGCGTGTCCGACGAGCTCTGAGACGACCCGCCTGCGGAACACCGCGTCCAGATGGACGCCCGCGCACAGCAGCCGGGTGGCCTCGGTCGTACCTGCCATGGCCAACTCCGTTTACCTCAACCGGAATTGGATCGTAACCGTGTGTGCTCGCGGTGGCCACAGAAAGGCACATATGCCCCTCGAATAAGTGAATACCCAGCCCTCACCCGCGTTACGACGCACGTCGCCCCCGGTGGCCGATCAGATGGCCGCCGGGGGCGAAGTGGACGAGCTGCTGTACTGGACGAGCTGCCGTACTAGATGAGGCCGAGGCCGCGAACCGCCTCGCGCTCCTCGGTGAGCTCCTTGACGGACGCGTCGATGCGCGCACGCGAGAACTCGTTGATGTCCAGGCCCTGGACGATCTCGTACTTGCCGTCCTTGGTGGTGACGGGGAAGGACGAGATGAGGCCCTCGGGAACACCGTACGAACCGTCCGACGGGATACCCATGGAGGTCCAGTCACCGGCGGCCGTGCCGTTCACCCACGTGTGGACGTGGTCGATGGCGGCGTTGGCGGCGGAGGCGGCCGAGGACGCGCCACGGGCCTCGATGATCGCGGCGCCGCGCTTGGCGACGGTCGGGATGAAGTCGTCGGCGAGCCAGGCCTGGTCGCCCACCACGTCCGCGGCGTTCTTGCCGGCGATCTCCGCGTGGAAGATGTCGGGGTACTGGGTGGCCGAGTGGTTGCCCCAGATGGTGAGGCGCTTGATGTCGGAGACCGGGGCGCCGGTCTTCTTCGACAGCTGCGACAGCGCGCGGTTGTGGTCCAGGCGGGTCATCGCGGTGAAGCGCTCGGCCGGTACGTCCGGGGCGGCGGCCTGCGCGATGAGCGCGTTGGTGTTGGCCGGGTTGCCCACGACGAGGACCTTGATGTCGTCCGCGGCGTTGTCGTTGATCGCCTTGCCCTGCGGCTTGAAGATGCCGCCGTTGGCGGAGAGCAGGTCGCCGCGCTCCATGCCCTTGGTGCGGGGGCGGGCGCCGACGAGGAGGGCGACGTTGGCGCCGTCGAAGGCGACGTTCGGGTCGTCGCTGATCTCGATCGAGTTCAGCAGCGGGAAGGCGCAGTCGTCGAGCTCCATGGCGGTGCCCTCGGCGGCCTTCAGGGCCGGAGTGATCTCCAGGAGGCGAAGGTTGACCGGCACGTCCGCGCCGAGCAGGTGGCCGGACGCGATGCGGAAGAGCAGCGCGTAGCCGATCTGGCCGGCCGCGCCGGTGACGGTGACATTCACGGGAGTGCGGGTCATGGCGATCTCCGTAAGACAGCTGGCGGTGGGGGGCCCTGCCCCTTGTGCGGGGTCCCCTTGTGCTGGATCCCCACCGACGCCCTCGATGATCGATCTCTTGGCATCAAGAGAGATCCGCCGCTCAGGCTATCGCGCCCCGCCTACCCCCGAACCCCGGGTGGGTGTGGCTCGGCCCACAAAGGTCATTTCGCGGGGGCTCGGGACTCCGGGAAAAACTTCCGGAGAACTTCCGGGAAATCGGTACGCATACAGAGCGTCTTCGGGGGCAGGCGGAGCAATACCCCCACGGGAGTGGTCACACCTCCCCCCCTGGCGGCCGCCACGCTCCCCCCCTGTGGCGGCCGCCCACCACTTCTCGGGCGTCCTTACTTCGTGCAGCCCGTCTCGCCGGTCTTGAGCGTGGCGCACGCCTCCGCCGCGGCACCGTCCTTGACGGCCACCATCGGTGTGTACGCGTCCAAGTCCGCGTTCACCGTTCCGTTCTGCTTCGCGCCGCCCGTGCCCGCGCCGATCGTGACCTTGTCGCCGGGCGCGGCCTGCGTGATCCGCGCCCACGCGGCACCGCACGTCTTGCTGTAGCGGACCTCGACCAGCGCCTTGCCGACGGTCGCGCGCGTCGACGTCGTGGCCAGCTCACCGCCGCAGCCCATGGTCTCCGGGTCCTTGCCCGTGCAGTCCTTGCCGCTGCACTCGACGCCCGCGGGCAGGTCCTTGTCGCTCGTGGTCGGCGACGCCGACGGCTTGGCGCTCTCGTCGCCCTTGTCGTCCTTGCCGAAGTCCGTCAGGAAGACGGCGGCGGCTATGACGACCAGCGCGCCGACGACACCGGCGAGGAACATCGTCAGTTTCCTGCGGCGCCGCTGCCGGTCGGGGGAATCCCCGCCGTGGCCCGGTGCGCGGGGGCCGGGCGGAACGGGCGGCGCCGCGACGGCACCCCGGTCGCCCCCGGCCGCGTACGACGGTGTCTGCGGCAGGGCCGTGGGCGCGACGCCCGCGGGACCCGCGACCCCCGTGACGCTCCTGCCACCACCGTTGGCGCGGTCAGCGGGGTCGCCGCCGGGCGCCGGGCTCGCCGCGCCGTCGCGCGTCGCGCTTCCGCCGCTCTTGCCGCTCTTGCCGCCCTTGGCGCTCTTGGCACTCGGCGGGTTGGGGCCCAGCTCCCCGAGCGCGGCCCGCGCCTGGGAGATCCGGATCGCCTGCATGGTCATGTCGTGCCGCATCTCGGAGCGGCTCCAGGCGCGCTCGGCGAGTTCCCACATGGTGATGAGATGTACGGGGTTGGTGCCCGTCACCTCGGCAAGCGCGACGATCGCACCCTTCGGGGCGAGCAGACGCCCGTTCAGATAACGCTCCCACGACGTCTTGCTGTACCCGGTGCGGTCCGACACCGCGGCGATGCTCAGCCCACTTCGGTCGACGAGCGTGCGCAACTGACTCGCGAACTCACTGACCTCCGGATCGAGCTCATCCGGTAGTGCCTTCCAACGAGGCATTACTCCCCCTATTCCCCCCGTACGTGCCTGCTTGCCCCCCGCGCGTGGTTCCCCCGCTCTGCCCTTCAGGCAGCCCCCCCGCCGCTCCTGTCATGGACTACCCAGAGGGATGTCAAAAGTCAGGATGTCAGTTCCCGGGCCGGGGGCGCACGGGAGCGTTCGGGCCACTGGCGTGCACCGTCGCACTCCCTGCGGGCCGGCGTCCAGTGTCCCACCGCTGTCCCGCTCCACAATGCGGAACCCCAGGTAGCGGCGTGGGACATCCCACAGCGTCCCGAATGAACGGGTTGACCCTTTTGCGAAACACCGCCGAGAGGAAGCATCGGAGACGTCAACGCACCACCTAGGGGGATTTACATGCGTATGGGTAAGGGCAGGTCGAAACGGCTGATCGGCTCGGCGGTCGCCGTCGCGGCGGGGGCAGGCATCGCACTGGGCGGCACCGCGTCGCTCGCACAGGCCAGTGGGCCACACGTCATCGACGGCAAGGGCGCCGCGTACAACGACTGGGGCGACGAGGGAGACCTCTCCCGCCACAGCCACACGAACAGCAACGCCACGCGTCTTTGGCAGTCCGTCCTGTACGCGGACGGGGCCAAGTGGAAGGACAGCGACGGCAACCGGCACACGTTCAAGAAGTGGGACATCGACGGCAGCTTCGGCAAGAGGACCGAGTCGGCCACCAAGTGGTGGCAGCAGCACGAGGACACGGAAGACGTCGACGGCATCGCCGGCAAGGAGACGTTCGGCGTCGCCGACGACTTCCTGAACGGCCCGAGCGGCAGCGGCTGGGTCAGCTACAGCGGCTACCAGCACGACGTCACCTTCAAGCGGCTCGCCGGCACGTACTACGTGAAGATCGACGGGCAGTGGAAGAAGGCGGCGTACAACTGGCGCGGCTGACAGCCGGTACCAGCAGCTTCGCCCGCACCCCCGGGGGCCGTCACTTCGTGGCGGCCCCGTCGCCTGTCGTACGCACACCTGGCTCTCTAGCTCATGAGGATCCACAGCAGGCCGACGAGCATTTCCACGATGAGGACGAGCGTGAAGCAGGCGACGGGCTTCCAGTGCCGCGGCTCCCGGCGGTCCGGCGCCGGAGCCTGCTCCACGCCGGTGGGTTCATGCTCTTCCGCAGCGGGCGGCGGACCCCGACCGTCCACCGTGCCCCGCGGCCACACCCGCACCGCCAGCTCCCACCGCGCGCCGAACCGTTCGCAGTCGGCCCCCGCCACCTTGCACAGCGCCGCGACGGCCTGCCGGGGCGGGGGCTGCCGGGCGTTGAGGTAGCGCTGCCAGGAGGACTTGCTGTAGGCCGTCTCCTCGCCGAGCGCGATCAGGCTCAGGCCGGTGCGGTCCTTGAGCAGCCGCAACTGCTCCACGAAATGCCGTACTTCCGGGGGAAGGGTCTCCGGAAGCGGCTGCCAGGCAGCACTCATGCTTCACCCCCAGCATGTGCCCCGTATGCCCAGATGACGGCGGAGCGACCCGAAGTGGTTCCCTCCACGTACACCGCCACCTGTTGCCCACCGCGTACACCGTTGCGGAATGGTCACCTCCGTGCCACAGGGGCAGGGCATCCCTTGAACGGAATTGGCGCGGGCATGACGCTTGTTCCCGTTGGAACGGCCCCTCACAGACCGGCGGCGCTCGTCCTCCCACGGGGGAGAGGACGGGCGCCGTCTTCTGTGTTCAGGTTGACAAGGGCCACCAACGCGTAGCCCGTGGCGTCGAGTTCGGGCCACCCCTGCCTGACGGTGGCCCGTCCTCCCCGGAGAGAGGACGGGCCACCGTCACGTGTGCGTGCCGCTCGGTCCTACGTGGTGATCGTGCGGTGCAACGTGTCGCCCAGGAACGGAATCTCCAGCAACGGATCCGGCTGCGCCATCAGCGCGAGCAGCACGATGGCGACGCCGAGCACCCCGTACGTGACCATGTCCGTGAAGCGCGAGCGCACCGCCAGCATGCCGACACTCGGCAGCGCCCACCGCATGACGGCGCCGCCGACCAGCGCGAGGCCGATCAGTATCGTGCCGACGCGGAACACGTCGAAGGCCGTGAGCAGCAGCCCGAGCCCCACGGTCGAGAGCACGCTGAGCAGCGGCCACTGCCGGGCGGGCGCCGGTGCGTCGCCCGGCGCGGCCCGGCCGCCGCCCTCGGGGCGCGCGGTGTCACGGGTGAACAGCGGGAAGCGCCGCGTGGCCTTCTTCGGCCCGTCGGGGCCGGGGGCGCTGACGTGGCCCTTCGCCTCCGTGACCTCGGCCGGCGATGCCCCGTGGTCGGGTTCTGCGCTCATGGGCTCACCCTTCCCGGTTCAGCTCGCGGCTGCGGACTCGGCGGCGGACGCGGCGCGCTCGGCCGCCTCGACGACGTTGACGAGGAGCTGCGCACGGGTCATCGGGCCGACGCCGCCGGGGTTCGGCGAGATCCACCCGGCGACCTCGCGGACGCCCGGGTGCACATCGCCGACGATCTTGCCGGACTCGTCGCGCGAGACGCCGACGTCCAGGATCGCGGCGCCCGGCTTCACGTCCTCGGGCTTGATCAGGTGCGGGACGCCCGCCGCGGCCACGATGATGTCGGCCTGCTTCAGGTGCGAGGACAGGTCGCGCGTGCCGGTGTGGCACTGCGTGACCGTGGCGTTCTCCGAGCGGCGGGTGAGCAGGAGCGGCATCGAGCGGCCGATCGTCACACCGCGGCCGACGACCACGACCTCGGCGCCGTTGATCTCCACGCCGAACTGGCGCAGCAGCGTGATGATGCCGTAGGGAGTGCAGGGCAGCGGCGCAGGCTCGTTCAGGACGAGGCGGCCGAGGTTCATCGGGTGCAGGCCGTCGGCGTCCTTGTCCGGGTCCATCAGCTCCAGGACGCGGTTCTCGTCGATGCCCTTGGGCAGCGGGAGCTGCACGATGTAGCCGGTGCAGGCCGGATCTTCGTTGAGCTCGCGGACGACGGCCTCGATCTCGTCCTGCGTCGCGGTCGCGGGCAGCTCACGCTGGATGGAGGCGATGCCCACCTGCGCGCAGTCGCGGTGCTTTCCGGCGACGTACTTCTGGCTGCCCGGGTCGTCACCGACCAGGACAGTCCCGAGGCCGGGCGCGTAGCCCCTCTCCTTCAGGGCCGCCACGCGGGCGGTCAGTTCGGACTTGATCGCGGCTGCGGTGGCCTTGCCATCGAGAATCTGGGCGGTCATGAGTCCATCTTCCCGGATGAGCCCCGCCCGGTACCAATCAGGGCGGCCCGCCGGGCCCGACTGTGTCTCAGCTGTGTCCCGAGACCTGACCAGCCGTGTTGCACTTGCACAACACATAGGGAATGCGGCTGGACAAATAAGCCTGGCCTAAAGAACGATAAGCGGCACAGTGCCGCGGGCAGTGTCGGGGGGACGGACCGCATCTGTAGAACTTTCCTCCGTGATGTGCCGCGTCGTCCCCGCATTACCCGACGGAGGAAGACCGCCATGAGTTACGGCGACCCGAACAACCCTTACGGGCAGCCGCCCCAGCAGCCCCCCGCCGCTCCCGGTTACGGCTACCCCCAGCAGGGCCCGCCCGGCGTTCCGCCGCAGCAGCCCTACGGCTACCCGCAGCAGCAGGCGTACCCCGGCTACCCGGGCGGCAACATGGGCAACATGATGCCGCAGTCGATGCCGGGCCTTTTGATGACGGCCCGCGTCTTCCTGTTCCTGATCTCGGCGACGCAGATACTGGGCGCGATCGGGTTCCTGTACGGTGCCGCCGTCGCCAACGACGTCTCCGACAGCGCCGACGACCTCGGCTTCACGGGCTCGAGCGACTTCGGTGACGCGGCCACCGGCCTGTTCGTGGTCTTCGCGCTCGTCGCCGCGGCGCTCGCCGCGCTGTCGATCACGCTCGGCGTGAAGTTCAGCCGCGGCGCCCAGGGCGTCCGGATCACCACGGTGGTGTACGGCGCGCTCGGCGGCATCCTCGGCCTGATCTACCTCTTCGTCGGCATGGACACGGGCTTCGCGAGCGCGATCATCTTCCCGCTGATCTGGGTCGTCTTCGCCGTGATCATCACGGTGGCTCCGGTCGCCCCCTCCGGCACCGCCTGGTTCAACCGCCCCCGCTACTGAGGCGAGCAACCACCGCGCACCACACGCGTTTTACAGCCACGGGCCGTGTCCCCCTTCAGGGAGGGACACGGCCCGTGGTCTGTCGCTCTCAGCGCGGCCCCGCTCAGTGGAAGAAGTGCCGCGTCCCCGTGAAGTACATCGTCACGCCCGCCTTCTTCGCGGCCTCGACGACCAGCTCGTCACGGACCGAACCGCCCGGCTGCACCACGGCCTTGACGCCCGCGGCGGTCAGGATCTCCAGGCCGTCGGGGAACGGGAAGAACGCGTCCGAAGCGGCGTACGCACCGTGCGCGCGCTCCTCGCCCGCCCGCTCGACGGCGAGCTTCGCGGAGTCGACGCGGTTGACCTGACCCATGCCGACGCCGACCGACGCGCCGTCCTTGGCGAGCAGGATCGCGTTGGACTTCACCGCGCGCGATGCCTTCCACGCGAAGGCCAGCTCGGCCAACTCGCCCGCGTTCAGGGCGTCGCCCGTGGCGAGCGTCCAGTTGGCGGGGTTGTCGCCGTCCGCCTGGAGGCGGTCGGTGACCTGGAGGAGCGCGCCGCCGTCGATCTGCTTGACCTCAACGGAGTTGGACGGGGCCGTGTGCGCGCGCAGGACGCGGATGTTCTTCTTCTTGGTGAGGGCTTCGAGGGCGCCGTCCTCGTACTCCGGCGCGACGATGACCTCGGTGAAGATGTCGGCGACCTGCTCGGCCATCTCCTTGGAGACCGGGCGGTTGACCGCGATCACACCGCCGAACGCGGAGAGCGGGTCACAGGCGTGCGCCTTGCGGTGCGCCTCGGCGACATTCGCGCCGATCGCGATGCCGCACGGGTTGGCGTGCTTGATGATCGCGACACAGGGGTCGTCGTGGTCGTACGCGGCACGGCGCGCGGCGTCCGTGTCCGTGTAGTTGTTGTACGACATCTCCTTGCCGTGCAACTGCTCGGCCTCCGCGAGGCCGCCATTGCCGTCGACGTAGAGGGCGGCGCCCTGGTGCGGGTTCTCGCCGTAGCGCAGGACGTTCTTGCGGGCGTACGCGCTGCCGAGGAACTCGGGGAAGTCCGTGCCGTCCGACGCGTAGTCATCGGCGAACCACGAGGCGACCGCGAGGTCGTACTCGGCGGTGTGGCGGAACGCTTCGGCGGCCAGGCGCTTGCGTGCGGTCAGGTCGAAGCCGCCGTCGCGGACCGCGGCGAGCACGTCGGCGTACCGGTCGGGGCTCGTGATGACCGACACCGAGGGGTGGTTCTTGGCGGCGGCGCGGACCATCGAGGGGCCGCCGATGTCGATCTGCTCGACGCACTCGTCGGGCGTCGCGCCCGAGGCGACGGTCGCCTTGAAGGGGTAGAGGTTCACGACGACCAGCTGGAACGGCTCGATGCCGAGCTCGGCGAGCTGGTTCCGGTGGTCGGCGAGACGCAGGTCGGCGAGGATCCCGGCGTGCACGCGCGGGTGCAGCGTCTTGACCCGGCCGTCCAGGCACTCGGGGAAGCCGGTGAGCTCCTCGACCTTGGTGACGGGCACCCCGGTGGCGGCGATCCTGGCCGCGGTCGAACCGGTCGAGACGAGCTCGACGCCTGCCTCGTGCAGACCGCGCGCGAGCTCCTCGAGTCCGGTCTTGTCATAGACGCTGATGAGCGCGCGCTTGATGAGGCGCTGCGAGTCCTGCGAGCCCTGCGCGTCCTGCGTACCTTCGGCGGTCACGGGATAGATACCTTTCGTCCCTCAATGCGGTAGCCGTTACGGGCCAGACGCCCCACGACATCGACGAGCAGCCTTCGCTCGACTTCCTTGATGCGCTCGTGCAGAGCGCTCTCGTCGTCCTCATCCCCGACCGGGACCACGCCCTGGGCGATGATCGGGCCGGTGTCGACGCCGTCGTCGACGAAGTGGACGGTGCAACCCGTGACCTTCGCGCCGTACGCGAGCGCGTCGCGCACACCGTGGGCCCCCGGGAAAGCGGGCAGCAGGGCGGGGTGCGTATTGACGAACCGGCCGCCGAACCGTGCGAGGAATTCCTTCCCCACGATCTTCATGAACCCGGCCGACACGACCAGGTCCGGCTCGTACGAGGCGGTCGCCTCGGCCAGAGCCGCGTCCCACTCGTCGCGGGTCGCGTGGTCCTTCACCCGGCAGACGAAGGTGGGGATCCCGGCGCGCTCGGCGCGCTCCAGGCCGACGATGCCGTCGCGGTCGGCGCCGACCGCGACGATCTCGGCGCCGTAGCCCGCCGCCCCGTCCGTCGCGATCTTGTCGAGCAGAGCCTGCAGATTCGTGCCTGATCCGGAGACCAGCACGACGAGGCGCTTGGCCACAGGGCTCTTGGCCACAGCGGGGCCCTTTCTCGGGAGGTGCGTCTTTGTAGGGTCGTACAAAGGCTTCGCACCCCGCGATACGGGGAACTCTACGAAGCGGCCGACCGTCAGCAACGATACCGGCACACGGTGCGGCCCCTCACGGGACGGGGGCGCGGCCGGAAGGTAGCGTCTGCACCAAGACCTGCACCAAGACGTCACAACGTCCAGAAGCTCGCTCAGCCAAGCCTGCTCAACCAAGGGGAAGACGCACACCTGATGCCGGACCGTAGCCTTCGCCTCCCGCTGTCCTTCGCGTTCGGGTTGACGCACGCAGGGGAGCGCGGCTCGACGCTGCTGCGCGACGGCCGCCCGTCGTCCCCGCCGCAGGACTCCCAGGACTCCGGGGGCTCCGGCGGCTCCGACAGCTCCGACAGCTCCGACAGCTCCGGGGACAAGGACGACAATCCCTTCGCGCCGCCGCCGGAAGGGACGCCGGACCAGCCGTGGCGGCCCCGCCCGGGCAAGGGCGGCGACTCCCCGGACGACCAGGGCCGTTCCCCTTGGGGCAGCCAGTGGAGCGACCGGCAGCCGGGGCGCTCCCAGGGCGGCGGCTTCGGCGAGCGGCCCGGCCAGCAGGGTGGGGGGCCTGGCACGGAGGGGCCTTCCGGGTCCGGTCCTGGCTCCGGTTCCGGCATGCGCTGGGACCCGACGGACCCGGCCCAGCGCCGCGCGCGCTACGCCCTGCTCTCGGGCATGTGGGCCTTCTTCTTCGCGCTCTTCGGCTGGCGGTACGTGGCGCTGCTCCTCGGCGCGCTCGCGCTGAACTGGGGCATCAGCTCGCTGCGGGCGAAGCAGAAGCAGCCGGACCCGACGGCACCGGCCCCGCAGCCCGCGGCCGACCCCGCGAGCACGAAGCCGCAGACCACGGCGGCGGTGAGCGGCCTGGTCACGGCGTCGCTCGCGCTGGCGATGGTGGCGGCGACGTTCGCGGCACAGCTGGTGTACCGCGACTACTACACGTGCGTGAGCGACGCCCTGACAAGCCAGTCGAAGCAACAGTGCAACGACCTCCTGCCGAAGGAACTGCGCCCGCTGCTGGGCGAGCGCGACTGATCCTGACCGGGCGGGGGTTCGGCTTCACCAGAGGTGCGGAAACTGCGGGGCAATCCGGTGGGCGGGCTTGGTGAGGGCGGCACAGGGGGGCACCGCACCGCTCGGCCGACGCGCGACGCGCAACCACCCCCCTCAGGTACCCGGAGGGGGTTCCTCCCTGTTCGCCTCCCTCAGCGCTGCCCAGCGGGCCTCTCGGGACGCGTCGTCGTGCCAGTCCGACCCTCCCCAGTCCGACGCACCCTCAGCCGGGGTCTGCGGCAGGAAGTCGTACGGCTCGTACTGGTCCGGGGTGGTAGTCGGCTCCGGGGTCTGCGGGCGGCGGAGGCGTAGGCGGAGAGTGGGGCTCGGCAGGCGCACGCCGGAGAGGGTGGGGCGAGGCACGTGCACGCGGGGCATCCTCGGGAGTCCGATCCACGCCCAGCGCGACGCGTCCCGGCGTCTGCGCAGTCTCCATGCCCGCATCACCAACGCGCCCGGCACCCCCATGACTCCCGTCCACGCCAGCGCCGCGCCCCCCGTCCGCCACCACACCGGCCCGAATTCGGCCAGGCCTGCCACGCCCATCGGCCCGCCCGCCAGCGCCGCGAGCCCCGCGAGCGCCGCCCCGCACAGCACCGCCGCCCACCCCGCGACCAGCGCCGTCCGCCCCCGTGACCACGCCTCGTCCCGCTCTCCGGAGGCAGGCGCCGCCGCCGCCGCCGTGAACCACGCCACCGCGATCCCCGCCGCGAACGGCACCGCACCCGACGCCCACGTCCACGGCGACCCCGGCCCCTCCTCCGGCACCGCCGCCAGCAGCGGGAACGCCGGCAGCAGCGGCACCGAACCCATGCCGAGCGGCGACGCCAGGGTCCCCGTGCCGAGCATGAAGCCGGGGCCGAGGCCGTACGCCGCGCCCCACACCGCCGCGTTCGGCACCAGGGCCACGGCGAGCAGCAGCACCGCGAACCTGCCCGACCACACGTCCGTGAGCTGCGCGAACGACGCCTTCGCCAAGCCTCCGTGCAGCACGAGGGACACCGCGACGAGGAGCGCTCCGCCGCCGACCAGCACCACTGTCCCGGCCGCCCCCGCCCGCGTGACGGCGCGGAGGTGCCGTCGTACGAAGAAGGGGCGTACGAGGAAGGAACGCACGCCGCCCGGCAGCGCGCGAATGCCGCCCCGCACCACACCCGGCAGCGGCCCCTGCGGCCGGCCGAGCGCCGTCCACACCCCCAGCGCCGCCACGACCGCCACGAGCAACGGCAGGTGCAGGGCCGCGCTCGGCCAGGACGGCCGCAGCTCGCCCCCGGCGGCGTACAGCGTCGCGGCGGCGCCGACCAGCAGGTAGCCGCCGGCCACCCCGCACCACGCGGTCCGCGCCGCCGCGCTCCGCTCCTCCGGGTCCGCCGCGTCCCGTGCCGCTCGGTGCACAAGCCAGCCCGGCAGCACCATCAGGAGAAGGGGGGTGACGCCGACCGGCGCGGGCGCCCCGGAGAGCGTGTCCGTCCTGATCAGCTCCGTGCCGTGAGCGATCAGCCACAGCGAAGCCGCGACATGAAGCGCCCCGTCGGGCCCGCTGTCCGGGTAGGGCGAGCTGGTCCAGAGGACCATCACCAGGACGGCGCACGAGCCGAGCCCGAGCCCGGCCGCGACGGCCCCTCCGAACAGGCATGCGGCAAGACCGGGTGAGCGGTCCCGCGCCCTGTCGAACAGCGGTTTGAGGGGCGTCAACGGAGAGCTGCGGTAGGTGGTTCCAGTCACGGCGCCATGCTCCCAACGACACGCGCTTTCTTCCTGTAACAGGCGAATACCGGATGTGTCGCTCAATATATGTTTATGTACTTTTTCGTACGGCGGATCAGCCGCGCCCGGCAGCCCGCCGCACGATGGCCCACGGCCCACGGCGCGGAGAGTCCCACATGACCCAGAGCCCTGCCGCCCCCAAGCGCTCGACGCGGAACGCGCAGGGAGGACCCCCCTCGTTGCCGCCGCCCAAGGCGCGCCGCCGCCTGCGCGAGGCGAAATCCCTGAGCCAGGCCGAACTCGCCGCGAAGATCGGCGTCACGCGCGAGACGGTCCGCTCCTGGGAGTCGGGCCGCACAGCACCCCGTGGCCGCAGGCTCAAGATCTACACGAGGCTGCTGGCCGAGATGGCGAACGAGCAGGCCGTCGCGGACACCCGCCCCGGGCGACGGAACGGCTGGGCCAAGCACCTGGCCCCGGCGGCCGAAGCCACCGATACCGCCGATACCGCCAAGAGCCGCAAGTCCCCCGCGCGCATCCCGGTGGGCGCGGCGATGAACGGCCTCCCCACACGGCCCTTGACCACCACCGAGGCCGCGGATCCGAAGCCTGAGCTTGAGCTTGAGCGGCCCGCGGCAGCGACCCCCGCCGAAGCCTTCGACGCCCTCTGCGCCACCTGCTCCCCCGGCCTCGTACGCCAGACCTATCTGCTCACCGGCCGCCGCATCCTCGCCCAGGAATCCGTGGAGCGCGCCTTCCAGCTGGCCTGGCAGCGCTGGCCCGAAGTCGCCGTGGACCGTGACCCGGCGGGCTGGGTGCGCGCGGCGGCGTACGAGTACGCGATGTCCCCCTGGCACCGCCTCCGGCCCGCCCTCCGGCAGTCCGACGCCCCGCCCGCCGCACCGGCCGACCGCGCCTTTCTCGACGTACTGCTGAGTCTGCCGCCCGCGCAGCGCCGCACCCTACTGCTCTACGACGGCATCGGGCTCGACCTTCCCGAGACCGCCGCCGAGACGGAGGCGAGCACGCCCGCGACGGCGAACCGTCTCCTGAACGCGCGCGAGGCGGTCGCCGAACGCCTGCCCGAGCAGGCGGCGACCCCCGACGACCTGCACCGGCGCCTCGCCGAACTCTGCGCCGCGGAGAAGCTGCGTGCCCCGAACGCGGGCCGGGTCCGCACCGGAAGCGAACACCGCGCCCGCTTCTGGACCCGCACGGCGATCGCCTTCACCGCCCTGATCGTCGGCGCGACGGCCCTCACCCTGAGAACGGCCCCCACGCGCTACGAACCGCCCCAGGCCCCGGGAAAGGCCATCAGCGGAGTACCGCCACGGATGGGCCCGGGGCCTCTGACGTACACGGACCAACTCCTGCACAGGAAGCTGCGCGAGGACCTGAGAAGCGGCCCGGAGAGACTGACGCCGCAGGCGAGGTGAGGCTTCTCGGGGGCGCCCCGTAAGGGGCGCGGGGCTGTGACATATGCGGCTCCGCCGCGTGCGCGCGATCAGCCACGACGCACCCGCAGGACAACAAAAAGCGGGCCCGCACCTCACAGAAGGTGCGGGCCCGCTTTGAACACTGCTCAGCCCGCGAGAATGGCCCGCGCAAGCTTCGCCGTCTCGGTCGGCGTCTTGCCGACCTTGACGCCCGCAGCCTCAAGCGCTTCCTTCTTGGCCTGCGCGGTGCCGGAGGAGCCGGAGACGATGGCGCCGGCGTGGCCCATGGTCTTGCCCTCGGGCGCCGTGAAGCCGGCGACGTAGCCGACGACCGGCTTCGTCACGTTGGCCTTGATGTAGTCCGCCGCACGCTCCTCGGCGTCGCCGCCGATCTCACCGATCATCACGATCAGGTCGGTGTCGGGGTCGGCCTCGAACGCCTCCAGGGCGTCGATGTGCGTCGTGCCGATGACCGGGTCGCCACCGATGCCGACGGCCGAGGAGAAGCCGAGGTCACGGAGCTCGTACATCATCTGGTACGTCAGCGTGCCGGACTTCGAGACCAGGCCGATGCGGCCCGGCTTCGTGATGTCGCCCGGGATGATGCCGGCGTTCGACTGGCCCGGGGTGATGAGACCGGGGCAGTTCGGGCCGATGATGCGGGTCTTGTTGCCCTTCGACTTCGCGTACGCCCAGAAGGCGGCGGAGTCGTGGACGGCGATGCCCTCGGTGATGACGACGGCGAGGGGGATCTCGGCGTCGATCGCCTCGACGACGGCGGCCTTGGAGAAGGCCGGCGGCACGAAGAGGACGGACACGTTGGCGCCCGTGGCCTCCATGGCCTCCTTGACCGACCCGAAGACCGGTACCTCGGTGCCGTCGAAGTCGACCTTCGTGCCCGCCTTGCGGGGGTTCACGCCGCCGACGATGTTGGTGCCGTCACCGAGCATGAGCTTGGTGTGCTTCATGCCCGTGGCACCGGTCATGCCCTGGACGATGACCTTGCTGTCCTTGTTGAGGAAGATAGCCATGGCTGTTTAGTCCCTCGTCCTTACTTCGCGGCCGCGAGCTCGGCGGCCTTGTCGGCCGCGCCGTCCATGGTGTCCACACGCTGTACGAGCGGGTGGTTGGCGTCGCTCAGGATCTTGCGACCCAGCTCCGCGTTGTTGCCGTCGAGGCGCACGACCAGCGGCTTGGTGACTTCCTCGCCCTTGGACTTGAGCAGCTCGAGCGCCTGGACGATGCCGTTGGCGACCTCGTCGCACGCGGTGATGCCGCCGAAGACGTTGACGAAGACGGACTTGACGTCCGGGTCGCCCAGGATGATCTCCAGGCCGTTCGCCATGACCTCGGCCGAAGCGCCGCCGCCGATGTCGAGGAAGTTGGCCGGCTTCACGTTGCCGTGGTTCTCACCGGCGTACGCGACGACGTCGAGGGTGCTCATGACGAGACCCGCGCCGTTGCCGATGATGCCGACCTCGCCGTCCAGCTTCACGTAGTTGAGGTTCTTGGCCTTGGCGGCAGCCTCGAGCGGGTTGGCTGCGGCCTTGTCCTCGAGCGCCTCGTGGTCGGCCTGGCGGAAGTCGGCGTTCTCGTCGAGCGAGACCTTGCCGTCGAGGGCCAGGATGCGGCCGTCCTTGGTCTTCACCAGCGGGTTGACCTCGACGAGGAGCGCGTCCTCGGCGACGAAGGTGTCCCACAGGGTCACCATCGCCTCGGCGACACCCTCGGCCACCTCGGCCGGGAACTTCGCCTGGGCCACGATCTCGCGGGCCTTCTCGATGTTCACGCCCTCGACGGCGTTGACCGGGACCTTCGCGAGGGCCTCGGGGGTCTTCTCCGCGACCTCCTCGATGTCCATGCCGCCCTGCACCGACGCCATGGCGAGGAAGGTGCGGTTGGTGCGGTCGAGGAGGTACGAGACGTAGTACTCCGCCTCGATCTCCGGGGACAGCTCGGCGATCATCACCTTGTGGACCGTGTGGCCCTTGATGTCCATCCCGAGGATGTCCGTCGCGCGAGCGACGGCCTCGTCCGGGGTGTCGGCCAGCTTCACGCCGCCGGCCTTGCCGCGGCCACCGACCTTCACCTGTGCCTTGACGACCGACTTGCCGCCCAGCTTCTCGGTGGCCTCGCGCGCCGCCTCAGGCGTGTCGATGACTTCACCGGCCAGCACCGGTACACCGTGCTTGGCGAAGAGGTCCCTCGCCTGGTACTCGAACAGGTCCACGCGCGTCCGTCCCTTTTCCGTGATCTCGCTGCGATCTCGCTGCTTTGTGGTCAGCTGTCTGCGTGGGCGTGCCGCGGAGGGCAACGTGACTGCGCTGTCACAAGAGAGGCGTAGGACGGAGTCCGGTACGCGGCATGTCCGTCTCGCAGGTTATCGCCGTGGGACGTGCGTCCCTAAATCGCAGATCACATTTGGGCGGTGATGACTGTCACAGATCGCGCCCTCACGGTGGCCCGGGTGGAGAGGTGAGCGGCCCCTGGGGTTCCAGGGGCCGCCTGTTTGCACCTGTTTGCGCCTGTTACGGCTGTGTGGGGCGCTCGTGCGTCACACGCACGTGGTCAGCCGTTGTACGTGGCGTGGTGCGTGGCGTTGTAGGTGGCGTGATGCGTGGCGTTGTGCGTGGCGTGATGCGTGGCGTTGTACGCCTGCTCGTACGTCGGCAGGTAGCTCGGGGCCACCGAGTCGGCGACGCCCTGGGCACCGGTGACGGCGTTCCGGGCGAGCGACCGCGCGTCGGGGGCGACGGTGCCGGTCAGGTCCTGCGCGAACGGCGAGACCTGGCCGCCGACGCCACCGGCGAACGGCTGGACGTCGCCCGTGACCCCGTACGCAAGCTGGTCCGCGCTGCCGCCGACCCCCTGCACGACGGGCCGCACCTGGTCGGCGACCGTCTGCACGAGGGGCGAGACCGAGCCGACGACACCGCCCGCGAAGGGCTGGACGTCGTCGGCGACGACACCCTGCGCGAACGGCGGGACCTCGCCGACAACGCCACCGGCGAACGGCTGGACGTCACCCGTGACGCCCTGCCCCAGGTAGGCGACGTCGTGCACGGCCTGCCCGGCGACCGGCACGACACCGTCGACGGCGGTGGCGGCGACGGGCGGCAGCACGGAGGCGGCGGTCTCGTCGACGATGGGGGCGGCCTTCGTCGTGGCGTTCGCCGGGGCGGTGGTCGCGGCGGTCGTCGCGGCGCTCTCGAGGTCCGGGGCGAAGGCGGAGAGGGGGCCGAAGAGGTAGTCGACGGAGTCTTCGGGGGTGTGGGCGTCGGGGGTGGTGATGTGGGGAAGGTCGGCCTTCGGGGCGGCGGGCTCCGGGGCGGCGGTCTTCGCTTCCGTGACGGTGGACTTCGCGTCGGCCACGGTGGACTTGGCGCCGGCCTTGGCGCCGGCCTTGGTGTCGGCCACGGTGTCGGCCACGGTGGACTTCGCCTCACCCCGGACGTGGGCGACGTCGCCGGTGACGTCCGCGACCGCGTCGGACGCGTGGTCCGGCAGGGCGACGGAGTGCTGGGGCAGCTCGTCCGCGCTGGCCACGGCGGAACCGAGGGCCCACGCGCCCGTGACACCGGCGGCTATGACGATGGAACGACGGATGTTCTTGTTCATGCGTGCTTCAGATCCTTCGAACTCTGGCTGTGAATCCGACCCGGATACGTCCGGTCGGCGGGCAGACCTGTGCCACCCCCGCGCGGCAGGTCTTCGCGGGGAAAGGGCTGCCCTAGCCAGGGAATTCGGGAATGTCCCGGTGTCTGTCGCGGATCGTGGCGGGAACCTGCGAGGCCCCGCCACCCTGCAGAAGCCGCACCGGCGCCCGGCTGCCCGGCGAGGCGGCACACGGATCACCGTGCCGCGTGGAACCACCGTCACCGGCCGACTGCCCGCCCAGCGTCCGCCCAGGATCACCGGGTACGGGGAACGGCTCGTGCCCAGTGGAGCGATCGGCCTCGTCCAAGCTGCCGCCACCGCACGAGTCGCCGCCGGGCACCGATCCACCGGTCGGGTACGCATAGCCGGGCTGCGCAATTCCAGTGCCGTACGCGGACTCGCCCCGTGCCCCGGACGCCTTCCGCGCCTGGTCCGCGTGAGCACCCTGGGGTGACGGGGGCTCGGCGCCGGAGTCGTCACCGGCGTCCGCGTCACCGCCGGTGGCGGGCGCGGGCTGCGGCAGCTCGGGGGCGGCGGGGACGGCGGGGAGGCTGGGGAGGGCAGGGAAGGCGGGCCGCTCGGGCGCCTCGGGCAGCACCCGCGAGGGCGTACCGCCGAGAACTCCGCCGACCTCATCGACGACTGGCCGCGCAACGTCACGGCCGGCACGCCCGACGGGCTCGGCAGCACCGCCACCGGCACCGCCATCAGCCGCTGCATCAACGGCACCGACTGCATCAGCCACATGCCGCCCGGCCACCCGCTCACGCACCGGTTCCGTCGCCCGTGCCGGTTCCGTCACCCGCACCGACTTCACACGCTCCGGAGCCGGCACCCCGTCCGCCGCCTGCGCCCGCTCACCGCAGAGGAAGCCCAGCGCGAGCAACCCGGCGAGCAGCACCACCACTTGCAGCGCACGCCGCCCGGCCACCGCGCGCACCATGCGCACAGCGGCATCAGGCAGAGCAACTGCTACGGGAGTCAAGACGAGGAAGTTCCTCTAGTGGGACGGGCCTGTGGGGGGGGCGGGCCTGTGGGGGGGCCGGCCTGTGGGGGCAGGCCTCTGGGGCAGGTGAAGCCCGCCGATCCTGCACGGACCGCCCGTCCTCGCGCAAGTCCTCCGTTACTGATGCGTATTCATGTCCGGTATGGGAAGGGGCCGCTTCTCGATCGCCGCCGCCATCACCTCCGGGAAGAGATCCGGGGTGCACGCGAAGGCCGGAGCGTCCAGCGCCGCCAGCGCTGCCGCGTGCTCTCTGTCGTACGCGGGTGTCCCCTCGTCGGAGAGCGCGAGCAGCGTCACGAACTGCACCCCGGACGCCTTCATCGCCGCGACCCGCTTCAGCATCTCGTTGCGTATGCCCCCTTCGTAGAGATCGCTGATCAGGACGACCACCGTGTCGGCGGGCCGGGTGATCTGCGACTGGCAGTACGCGAGCGCCCGGTTGATGTCGGTCCCGCCGCCCAACTGCGTGCCGAACAGCACGTCCACCGGATCGTCGAGCTGATCGGTGAGGTCGACGACATTCGTGTCGAAGACGACGAGCCGCGTGTTGAGCGACCGCATCGACCCGAGCACGGCACCGAACACCGAGGCGTAGACGACGGACGCGGCCATCGAGCCCGACTGGTCGATGCAGAGGATGACCTCCTTCTTCACGGACTGCGACGCCCGCCCGTACCCGACGAGCCGCTCCGGCACGATCGTCTTGTACTCCGGCAGGTAGTTCTTGAGGTTCACCGCGATCGTGCGGTTCCAGTCGATGTCGTGGTGACGCGGCCTGCTGACGCGGGCGCTTCGGTCGAGCGCACCGGTGAGGGTGGCCCGGGTACGCGTGGCCAACCGCTTCTCCAGGTCCTCGACCACCTTGCGTACGACGGCCCGCGCGGTCTCCTTGGTGGTCTCCGGCATGGCCTTGTTGAGGGAGAGAAGCGTCCCCACCAAGTGCACGTCGGCCTCCACGGCCTCCAGCATCTCGGGCTCCAGAAGCAGCGCGGAGAGGCCGAGGCGTTCAATGGCGTCGCGTTGCATGACCTGGACGACGGACGAGGGGAAGTACGTACGGATGTCCCCGAGCCAACGCGCCACGGACGGCGCGGACGCCCCGAGCCCCGCCGAACGGTCCCGGTCCCGCCCCTTCTTACCCTCGCTCCCTCCCCCGTACAGCGCACTGAGCGCGCCATCCATCGCGGCGTCCTGCCCCGCGAGCGCACACCCCGTGCCGTCCGCCGCGTCCCCGCCCAGCACAAGCCGCCACCGCCGCAGCCGCTCCCCGGCCGTGTCCTTGATCGCCTCGGCCGTCGGGATCGGCGCCCGTGACACCTCGCCGGGCAAGGCGCCGTACAGCGTCGCCGCCACGTCGCCGCTTTCCGCCCCGCCCAAAGCCCCACCTTCCAAGCCCACTCGCGCCTCTCCCACTACCTGCCCCTGCCACCCGCCCTGCTTCTCCTCGGACCCCCCGCCCGACGCCACTCCCACCCCACCGCTCCACACCACGCCCCGCACTCGGTCCTGCCCCATCAGCCCGCCCCCACAAGGTCGTTACCGCCACCTGGACTTCCGGCACTTCCCGCACTTCCAGCCCTGTCGTCACCGCCCGCGTCGCCCCCAATGTCATCCGCCCCAGCCCCAGCCCCGCTCCCGGCCCCCGCCCCGATCCCGAGTAACAGCCCCACCACCGGCAGCACCGAATCCGCACGCGCGCCGTCCAGCTCCGGCGAGAAACCGGGTATCGCCCCCGCGGCCGTCAACGTGCTGTCTCCGCTGCCCGCCGGCCCCCGCCGCACCAGCTCGCCCAGCGTCCGCCGCACCCCTGGTTCGTACGCCGAGAAGGTGCGCCGCAGCAGCGGCAGTACGTCGGTGAAGGCGCCGTCCGGCACTCCGCTCAGCCAGTCGTCGACCAGGCCAAGCAGCCGCTCGTCGTGCACCAGCAGCATGCCGCCACCGGAGCCCCCGCCGACGAACCCCTCTATCCACGCCGCGGCTTCGGCCGGCTCGGTCCCCCGGGACAGGGCCAGGCCCATGAGCCTGGCGGCCTCCCCCTCGCCCAGCTCTCCGCCGTCCGTAAGGAGCCGCACGCACCGGCCCCGCACCACCCCGGCCACACTGTCCCGCTCCCCCAGCACCCGCAGCACGGCTCGCCACCGCGCCCGCATACCGGACCGCCCCGCCGCCCGAGGCGCCTCCGCGTCCCCCTCGCCCAGCTCCCCCAGCTCCCCCAGCTCCCCCAGCAAGCCCACCGCCAGGTGCACCGCGTCGACATGCCCCCGCATCTCCAGCGCCGCGTCCTGATCAAGTCCGGCGCAGGCCGGGGGCAGCCCGACGAAGATCCGCTCGGCGAGGCCCACGGCCACCTCCCCGAGGGCCACCGTGTCCGTCCCCCGCACATCCCCGTACCGAAGGGACCGCACCAACGCGGGCAACGCCTGCGCCAAGTGCCCCACGTCCACGTCCAGCGCCGCCCGGTCCGCGAGGACCCGCATCACCACGGGCAACGCGTCCGGCAGTTCGGCCAGCAGACACCGCTCGGCCAGCGCGGTCACGTCGGCGAGCGCCCCCGCCCCGATGGCGTCCGCCTCCACCTTGGCGGTGGCCGCGGCAAGCACCGTGGTCCCCCACACCCCCGCCTCCGCCACTCGCACGGAAAGCTCCGGCTCCCACCGCAGTCGCCAGGTCTCGCGGAACGTACCCGTACTCCCCCGAGACTGAGCGGGCTCGCCCCAGCCGATCCCCAGCAGCCGCAGCCGGTGCAGCAGTCGGCTGCGCGCCGCGTCCGTCTCCTTGCGCAGGTCGAGCTCCAACTCCCGCTCCAGCGCCTCCGGTTTGAGCCGGAGTTTCCTCTGGAGCCGGGTGAGGTCACGCTGCAACGGCACCGCCGGCGCCGAATCCGGCACCTCCCCCAGGACGTCCCCGACGACGAGCTTGTCGTGCACCAGGGACAGCGGCACGTCGGACCCCTCGCACATCACCGCCCGGATCGCGTCCGTCATCTCGGTGAGCCCCGGCAGCGGACGCCCCCGCATGGCGGCGAGGGTGTCCGCGAGCCGCACCGCCTCGATGACATGCGCGGACGACACGAGCCTGTCCTCGTCCCGCAGGAGCCGCGCGACCTTGGTCAGCCAGCGCTCGACGGGCCGGTCGGGCGCGCTGAACAGATGCCCGTACCAGCCGGGCGACGCGATCCCCGCGCCGTATCCGCTGGCCCGGGAGAGGCGGCGGTGCGTCCAGGGCACCCAGGTCATGTCGACCTTCACCTTGGGCAGGCCCTTGAGCAGCGCCCGGTCGGCCGCCACGGTCACCTTCTGCCGCAGCGCGGGCACATGCCAGGCCCCGCACACGACCGCAACACCCCCGCCCCCGAACTCCCGCTGGGCCGCACGCACTTGAATGCGCATGTACGCCTCGCGCACCAGGTCACGGTCGTGCCCGCCGCTCCCGTACTCCTCGCGCAGCACCCCCATGGCGTCGCCGAGCGTCTCGAACGGCGCGAACGCGTCCGCGCCCGCAGCCCGGTGCTCGACGACGTCCTCCCACCACCGCTCCGGATCGTCGTACCCAGCGGTCTCGGCGAGCACGGCGAGCGGGTCAATACGTACAGCCTCCGTGTCCCCCGCCTCCGTGTCCTCCGCCTCCGTATCGTCCGCGTCCGTGTCCCCCGAAGCCCCGGATTCGCCCGGCGCCTCCTCCGCCCGCGCCAGCGCATGCGCCGCCGGAAGATCCATGAACCGGACCGGGACTCCGGCCGCCGCGGCCCACTTGATCGCCACCCACTCCGGCGAGAATTCGGCCAGCGGCCAGAACGCCGAACGGCCCGGTTCGTCCACCACATGCGCCAGCAGCGCGACCGGCGGCCGCATCCCCTCGTCCGCGGCCAGCGGCACCAGTGCGTCGGCCTCCGGCGGCCCCTCGATCAGGACCACGCGCGGCGCGCCCTGATCGAGCGCGGCCCGCACCGCACGCGCCGACCCCGGCCCGTGATGCCGCACCCCGAGCAGCAACGGCCCTTCGCCCGGCTGTGTTTCTCCCCGCACCTCATCGCTCATGTCCGCCCCCTCTCGCCCTCACCCGCACCGGCCACCGTCACGCACTCACCTCACGGCAAGCGCGGTAGAAGTCCTTCCAGCCGTCACGCTCACGGACCACCGCCTCCAAGTACTCCTGCCAGATCACCCGGTCCGCAGCCGGGTCACGGACGACCGCGCCGAGGATGCCCGCGGCGACATCACCGGGGCGCAGTACGCCGTCCCCGAAGTGGGCGGCCAGCGCAAGGCCGTTGGTGACGACGGATATCGCCTCGGCCGTCGAGAGCGTGCCGCTCGGCGACTTCACCTTCGTACGACCGTCGGACGTGACTCCGTCCCGCAGCTCACGGAAAACGGTGACGACACGGCGTATCTCGTCGATTCCCTCGGGCCCGGCGGGAAGGTCGAGCGAGCGCCCGATCTGGTCGACGCGGCGCGAGACGATGTCGACCTCGGCGTCGGCGCTCTCCGGCAGCGGAAGGACCACCGTGTTGAAGCGGCGGCGCAGCGCGCTCGACAGGTCGTTGACCCCGCGGTCGCGGTTGTTGGCCGTGGCGATGAGGTTGAAGCCGCGTACGGCCTGCACCTCCTGGCCCAGCTCCGGTATGGGAAGGGTCTTCTCCGACAGGATCGTGATCAGCGTGTCCTGTACGTCGGCGGGGATACGGGTCAGCTCCTCGATCCGCGCAGTCATTCCGTCCGCCATGGCCCGCATGACAGGGCTGGGCACGAGCGCGTCGCGGCTGGGGCCGTGCGCGAGCAGCTGCGCGTAGTTCCAGCCGTACCGGATCGCCTCCTCCGGCGTCCCCGCCGTGCCCTGCACGAGCAGCGTCGAATCTCCGCTGACTGCGGCCGCCAGATGCTCCGACACCCACGTCTTCGCGGTGCCGGGCACGCCGAGCAGCAGCAGGGCACGGTCGGTGGCGAGGGTGGTGACGGCCACCTCGACGAGTCGGCGCGGCCCCACGTATTTCGGCGAGATCACTGTCCCGTCGGGCAGCGTGCCACCGAGCAGATATGTCGCGACGGCCCACGGCGAGAGCCGCCAGCGGGCGGGCCTCGGCCGGTCGTCCTGCGCGGCGAGCGCGGCCAGTTCGGCAGCGAAGGCGCCCTCGGCGTGCGGCCGCAGCACCTCCGGCTCCCCCGCGGGCGAGGCTGCGGAAACGGACGCCAATCCAGCGGACGCAGCGGACTCAGCAGGTTCGGACGCAGGTTGGTTATCGGTCGTCGAGTCGACGGACACGGTCATGGAGCGATCCCCCTCCAACTCGTCCGGACGCATCTGGCCCGGATGTGATTCCAACCGTGCACCACGCCACTGACAATCGACCCTCGCACGTCGCTGACCTGCACAGACATCGAGACCAGCGCCGATTGTCAGTGCCGGGATCTACCTTCGATGACATGACTCAGCAGGGGGTGCGCTGGACGACGGATCAGGTGCTCGCACTGGCGCCTGACGTGCCGTCACGCAAGGCGGGAAGCAGACTCGGCGTCGCCGGCCCTTGGTCGGAGGCAGGCAGTTCGGGCGAGGGGACGGTATGGGGACTGTGCAAGGGAAGTGGCAGCAAGCCGTATCAGACGGTCGTCGACATCGCGGATGCCACGGGCGCGGCGGGCCCGGCGTACAAATGCAGTTGCCCGAGCCGCAAGTTCCCGTGCAAGCACGCACTCGGGCTGTTGCTGCTCTGGGCGACAGCGGATGGCGCGGTGCCAGACGGGCAACGGCAGCCGCCGGACTGGGCGGACGAGTGGCTGGCGGGGCGCCGCAAGAGAGCGGATGCGAAGGGGACTTCGGACGCCGCACCAGCCTCACCACCCGCTGATCCCGAGGCCGTGCGCCGCAGGGCCGAGCGGCGCGCCGAGCGCGTCACGGCGGGGGCGACGGAGCTCGAACAGCGCCTCGCGGATCTGCTGCGCGGCGGCATAGCCTCCGCCGAACAGACGGGGTACGGGCTGTGGGAAGAGACCGCGGCCCGCATGGTCGACGCGCAGGCGCCCGGTCTTGCCGCGCGTGTGCGGGAGTTGGGGACCATTCCCTCCTCCGGGCCCGGCTGGCCGGTGCGGATGCTGGAGGAGTGCGCGCTCCTCCACCTCCTCGACCAGGGCTGGCTGCACCGTGAGCAACTGCCGGATGCCCTGGCGGCCACGGTCCGCTCCCGCATGGGCCTGCCCACGCGGGCGGAGGGGCCGGCGGTGCGGGACCGCTGGCTGGTGCTCGCGCAGTACGACATGGCGGACAGCAAGCTCACCACCCGCCGGATCTGGCTGCACGGCGCGGAGTCGGGGCGGACGGCGCTGCTTCTGTCGTACGGAGCCGCGGGCCGCGCACCCGCGCTCGCGCTGCCGGTCGGCCTGGCACTCGACGCCGAGCTGACCGCGTACCCGGGCGCCGGGCAGCTCAGGGCCGACCTGGGGGAACAGTTCGGCGCTCCCGCACCCGCGACGTCCCGGCCGCCAGGCATACGGACAGAGGAGGCCGCGAGCCGCTACGGAGGAGTGCTGCGGGAAGACCCCTGGCTGGATTCCTGGCCGGTGACACTCAGCGAAGTCATACCGACGCCCGACGCGACTCCCGACACCGACGGCTGGCAACTGGCGGACGCGGATGGTTCCGCGGCCCTGCCCATCACCCCTTCCGCGGCTTCCCGGCCGGGACTGTGGCGGCTGGTCGCACTCTCCGGAGGCGCTCCGGTGACGGTCTTCGGCGAGTGTGGCCACCAGGGTTTCACTCCTCTGACGGCCTGGCCGCGCGGAGCGGGGGAGGCGGTGGCCCTGTGCTGACCGTGGCCCGTGTGGCCCGGGGGCCCTGGCTCAGGACAGCACCGCAGACACACGCAAGCCCCGAAAGCCGCGAAAGGCCCGAGAGAGGAGACCACATGACCGGCACCACCGCACTCGCCGAAGCCACCGTCACCCCGTGGGAAGACCTGGTCACCGCCGCGCTCCTCGGCACCGACCGCCGCACACCCCCCGTGAGTACGACGGGCAGAGACGCACCCACCGCCCTGCTGGACGCGGCTGCCGTGCAGACCGTCCGGCGCAGAGCAGGACTGCGCCCCGCACCCGCCGCCGCCCGGCCCGAACCGGCGGCGGACGACCCGAGGCCTCTGGTGCCGCCCACCGCACGGCGCAGGCTCGCCACGCTTCTCACCGAGCACCCCGGGGCGAGCAGCGGCGGACGCCGTGGCGCGGTGCCCGACCTGATGGAGCTGCTGCCCCAGTGGCTGGCGCTGGCCAACGACAGAGGCTTCGCCGCACCCCCCGAGCTGCTTCCCGCGCTGCTGAACGCGGCCCGTGGGCGCACGGATCTGCGGCCGCAGGCCCTCGTCTTCGCGGGCCCGCGGGCCCTGTGGCTCGCACGGCTCAACCCCGACTGGAAGTTCGCGCTCCGCTCCACCCCCGGTGGCGGCGTGGCCCTGCCCGCACCTGAAGAGACGGGGCAGGTCCAACGACTCTGGGAGGAGGGTTTGTTCGCTGAACGTGTCGCGCTGCTCGGCGCGGTGCGCTCCCATGACCCGGCCGCGGCGCGGGAGCTGCTCGTCAGCACCTGGGGCACGGAGCGGGCGGAGGACCGCCTGATGTTCCTCGACTCCCTGCGCACCCACCTGTGCGATGAAGACGAGCCGCTCCTGGAGCAGGCGCTCACCGACCGCAGCCGCAACGTCCGCGCCACGGCGGCCGAACTCCTCTCCGCCCTCCCCTCATCCGCCCTCGCCGCACGGATGGCGGACCGGGCGGCCTCATGTGTGGCCATCGACCATGCGAACGGCACGAAGAGCACGCCGATGCTCACGGTCGAGGCGCCGCACGAGTGCGACGCCGGCATGGAGCGCGACGGCGTCACCCCGAAGCCACCCACCGGCCGGGGCGAACGCTCCTGGTGGCTGGGTCAGTTGGTGGAGGCGACCCCGCTCGGCACGTGGCCGGAGCGGCTCGGCGGCCGGACCCCGGCCGAGATCGTGGCGCTGCCGGTGGCCGACGACTGGCAGAGCGAGCTGCACGCCGCATGGTGCCGCGCGGCCGTGCGACAACGCGACGCGGTCTGGTCCCGGGCACTCCTCGGCGCGCCCGCGTCCCCCGGCGCCGCGGGGCCCGGCGCGGCGTCGCTCGCCGAACGTGCGAAGCTCCTGGCCGCGTTGCCTGCCGGGGAGCGGGCCGACTGGGTCGCGGGGTTCATCGCTGCGCACGGCCTCTCGGAGGCGTTCCAGCTGCTCGGCGTGTGTGCACTGCCGTGGTCGGAACCGCTGGGGCGGGCGGTGGTGGACGCGCTGAACATCGCGCGGGACGCGGGGAGTTACCCCTGGAGCTTCAGCGGGGTGATGGGCCTGGCCGAGCGCTGTCTGGACCCGGCTGAGGCGGTCCGCCTCGACTTGCTGACCGCGGTCCCGGACGAGCCGGAGGACGCCTCCCCCGGAGCGGGCGGCTACTGGTCGGAGGCTTTCCAGCGCCTGGTCAGTACGTTGCGTCTGCGCGCGGCGATGCGGGCGGAGCTGGGCGCGGAGCCAGGGAAACCGGGCTCGGCGCCGGAAGATACGGGGGTGCCGCCATCGTAGGCACCCTCACGGACGAGCTGAGGCAGCCGGACACGCCCCCGCAGCCGCCGAGGCAGCCGGACACCCCCGCCGACGAGCGAAGCCGGCCCGCCGCCCTCGCCGAAACACAGAGGCAAGAAGCTCCCCCCGCCGAGCCGCGGAGAACTCCCTCCGCCCCCGGCGAAGCCCCCGAGCCGCTCAGCCACCCCGGCCGAAACCCGCAGTCATTCACGCACCCCTGCCGAACCCCGGACGCACACACCCGCCCCCGCCAAGCCCCGGAGGCACACACCAACCCCCGCGCCCCTCACCGACCTGCGAACCCTCTCAGGCCCCCGCCGTCTGCCGGACATTCGCCCGTACCCAGTCCACGATCGAGGCAGTCGTCGCCCCGGGGGTGAAGATCTCCGCGACGCCCTTCTCCTTGAGCGGCGCGATGTCCGCTTCGGGGATGATGCCGCCGCCAAAGACCTTGATGTCCTCCGCGTCGCGCTCCTTGAGGAGCTCGATCACGCGCGCGAAGAGCGTGTTGTGCGCGCCGGAGAGGATGGACAGGCCGATCGCGTCGGCGTCCTCCTGGATCGCGGTGTCGACCACCTGCTCGGGCGTCTGATGCAGGCCGGTGTAGATGACCTCCATACCGGCGTCACGCAGTGCCCTCGCGATCACCTTGGCTCCGCGATCATGACCGTCGAGCCCCGGCTTGGCGACCACCACGCGGATCGGACCGGCTGCCACACCCATCACTGCCTCCATGTACCGATATCCATCTGTCCAAGCACTGGCACCCCGTGCCGCACCGGCAGGGGAAGTGAACGAACGTTATCCCCAGCATCTCGCACCCGGCAGTTTCACGGTGGAGAGCGAGGGGGAAATCACACGATGGGACACGTTCGCTGCGCGCCACTCCCGTATCCGGCGGTAAACGGACCGTATCCGGGACGGCGCAAGGGGAGCCGCTATGAGGTGGCCGCGCCACCGCGCCGTCAGCCGCACGGCACGGCGGAGCGGCGCATCGGCGATCGCGCCGGTATGCGGGGCGCCACCGGCGCCGACCACGCGCCGCCGTACAACCTCTGTCACGCCTCCCCACTATGGGCACACGGGGGCCAGAGCCGTCCTCCCGCGTGCCGACCGGGAGGTCGACCATGACCATCACGAGGGTCCTGCCCTTTCACCCGCCCTGCCTTCAGCTGCCCGCCAGACTGGCGGGACTCTCCCTGGCCCTGCTGAAAGCGACCGCGCTGGAGGTGGCGATTCTCGCCGGACACCTCCTCCTCTACCCCTCGGGCATCGCCCAGGAACGCAGGATCGCCGCCGAACTGCCGCCGCCCGGCACCCCCCGCCTCCCGGCGGAGAGCAGGCCGCCCGTCGTCCTCCTGCACGGCTTCATCGACAACCGCTCGGTCTTCGTCCTCCTGCGCCGCTCCCTGGCCCAGCACGGCGGCCGGCCCGTGGAGTCCCTCAACTACTCCCCCCTCACCTGCGACATCCGCACTGCCGCCGAGCTGCTCGGCCGCCATATAGAGGAGATCTGTGAGCGCACGGGCCATGACCAGGTCGACATCGTCGGGCACAGCCTCGGCGGCCTGATAGCCCGCTACTACGCCCAGCGTCTGGGCGGCGACGTACGCGTCCGCACACTGGTCACCCTCGGTACCCCACATGAGGGAACGCGGGTCGTGCCGCTGGCCGACGCGCACCCGATCGTGCGCCAGATGCGCCCCGGCTCGGACGTGATCGAGGAGCTGCGCGAGCCCGCACCGGGCTGCCGCACCCGTTTCGTGAGCTTCTGGAGTGACCTCGACCAGTTGATGGCCCCCCTTAAGACGGCGTGCGTCAACCACCCCGACCTGATCGCCCAGAACGTACGCGTCTCCGGTATCGGCCACCTCGCGCTGCCCGTGCACCCCGCGGTCGCCGCCGGCATCCGCCACGCCCTCGACGTGCCTGCTGCGGGGGTGCCCGAGACGGGTGCGGTGAACGGACTGACCGTGGCCTGAGCAGAGGCTCCCCGCACGTTCCGGCGCGTTCCCGCGCCCCCCGTCAGCGGAAATCAGTCGAACGTATCTCGAACGCAGGGCCAAAGCTGTGCCCACAGTCCGCCGAAAGGCGGCCGAATGCCCGTTTCCTGAGACCGTGAAACCTGACGAAGATTGTCGCGCCCGCGTACCGCCGGGTACAGTCACCGCACTGCTCTGCCCCTGCTGTCGAGGCGAAAGAGAAGTTGGTGAACGACCGACCCCCGTCGGGGACCTCAACACCCCCGGCCTCGGCACCCGCCGACTACGCGCCCTACGCGGCGTATGACCAGCAGAGCACCCAGCACGGCGCTTACACCGGGTACGACGGCTACTCAACCGCCTTCGAAACCACCGGTAGTTACGCGGCGGCAGGTCCGGACACCGGAAGTTTCGCGTCCGACCCGCTCTTCGGCGACATGCCCGGCAGCTCCCACGACACCGGCCAGTGGTCCACCACGGGCACGCAGCAGACGCTCAACTACGACCCGTACGCCGCGCAGCACCAAGCCGCGTACGACACCAGTGGTTACGAGACCGGCGGCTACGAAACCGGCGCCATGTGGTCGACCGGCGGCTATCAGCACCTCTCCGCCGACATCCCGGCGCAGGCTGGCCCCGACACCACCGTGGGGGTCCCCCCGGACGGGGTCTGGGGGAGGGACACCTCCACGTGGGACCAGCCGCAGCAGACCGGCCAGTGGGAGACCCAGGCCTTCGACACCGGCGCGTACGACGCGACCGCGTGGAACTCCGGCGGCCAGGACATGGCGTACGCGGCCCCCGAGGCACATGAGGCCTACGGCACCCCTGAAACGCATGAGGCGTACGGGACTTCCGAGGCGCACGGGTCGTACGAGGCCCAGGACACGCCCGGCATGCCGGAGACACCAGACTCGTATGAGGCGCCGGAAACGTACGGGCATTCGCCTTACGACACCGGGTCCTATGCCTCCGAGTCCCACCCCTCCGGGCCGCACTCCCCCGATCCCTATGCCGAACCGGCCCCCACCGAGCACGAGTTCGCCTCTCACCAGGCAGCCTCCGACACACTCGGCCCGGTCGAGCCCAGCCACCACAGCGCCGCCGGTGACGACGAGCCGCCGGTCATGGACCGTGCGCACGGCTCCCGCTCGCGCGCCCGCCGCCGCTCCCCCGCCAAGCGCTCCGCCCTCTTCACCATCGCGGTGCCCTCCGCGTGTGTGATGGGCGTCGCCGGTATCGCCGCCGCCTCCGTAGGCAGCCTCGGGAGTGACGAGGGCAAGGAGACGCAGGCGTCGGCCCCCGACCCCACGTCGGTGAAGCCCTCCGCCGTCAACAACAAGCTCGACACCCAGCTGGCGAACCTCTCCGCGGACGCGGGTGACTTCGCCGACCGCGCGAGCCGCACCCAGGAGCGCATCGACCTCAAGGCGGAGAAGGTGGCCGCCCAGAAGAAGGCCGCCGAGGAAGCCGCGCGCAAGGAGCGTCTGCGCCCCAAGTTCGCGCTGCCGGTCAAGCAGCACGGGCTGAGCGCCTATTACGGACAGGCGGGCGTCAACTGGATGTCCGCGCACTCCGGGATCGACTTCCCGGTGTCGTACGGCACCGAGGTGCTCGCCGCCACCGACGGCACCGTCTCCACGAAGTGGAACAGCGCCTACGGCAACATGGCGATCGTGACCGCCAAGGACGGCACGGAGACGTGGTACTGCCACCTCTCCACGCACAAGGTCTCCAGCGGCCCCGTGAAGGCCGGCGATCCCATCGCCTTCTCCGGGAACTCCGGCAACTCCACCGGACCGCACCTGCACTTCGAGGTGCGCCCCGGCGGCGGCTCGGCGATCGACCCGCTGCCGTGGCTGCGCAGCCACAACCTCGACCCGACGTAACTCCGGCCGCCGCCCGCGGCGTTACAGCTTTTCCACCGGCGCGTACCGCAGCAGCAGCCGCTTCGGCTTCGGCTCTCCGAAGTCCACCGTCGCCTCGGCGTTCGCGCCCGTGCCCTTCACTCCGACCACGGTCCCGAGACCGAACTGGTCGTGCGTGACCCGGTCTCCGATCGCCAGTGCGACCACCGGCTTCTCCGAGGCACGGCGCGTGGCGAAGCCCTGCGCGCCCCCGGTGCGTGAGCGCGACGACGACAAGGAGGAGGCGATTCCCGCCGCGGGCCCGGAGGACGCCGGCGCGCCGGCGGAACCCTTCCGCTTCCAGTCCAGATGGGCGTCCGGGATCTCCTCCAGGAAGCGCGACGGCGGGTTGTACGAAGGCTGTCCCCAGGCGCTGCGCATCGAGGACCGCGTCAGATACAGCCGCTCCCGCGCGCGCGTGATGCCCACGTACGCGAGGCGGCGCTCTTCCTCCAGCTCCTTGACCTGGCCGAGGGAACGCATGTGCGGGAAGACACCGTCCTCCATGCCGGTCAGGAAGACGACGGGGAACTCCAGGCCCTTGGCGGTGTGCAGGGTCATCAAGGTGATGACTCCGGAGCCGTCGTCCTCCTCGTCCGGGATCTGGTCCGAGTCGGCGACAAGGGCGACCCGCTCCAGGAACTCGGACAGCGTGCCCGACACCCCCGCGCCGGCACCCGCGCCCTCTCCGCCCTCGGGCTCCCCCGCGGTCTCGGCTTCCGCTGTACCTTCCGCAGCACTGCTGTCCTGCTCGAACTCCAGGGCCACGGCGGCGAGTTCCTGGAGGTTCTCGATGCGCGTCTCGTCCTGCGGGTCGGTCGAGGCCTGCAACTCGGCGAGATAGCCCGTCCGTTCGAGCACGGCCTCCAGGACGACGGCAGGGCCCGCGCCGGACTCGACGATGGTCCGCAGCTCCTCCATCAGCGTGTTGAAGCGCTTGACGGCGTTCGCAGAGCGGGCCGCCATCCCGTACGCCTCGTCGACCCGCTTCAGGGCCTGCGGGAAGGAGATCTTCTCGCGCTGCGAGAGCGCGTCGATCATGGCCTCCGCGCGGTCGCCGATGCCCCTCTTCGGTACGTTGAGGATGCGCCGCAGCGGGACGGAGTCCTCCGGGTTGGCGAGCACGCGCAGATACGCGAGGACGTCCCGGACCTCCTTGCGCTCGTAGAAGCGGACGCCGCCGACGACCTTGTAGGGCAGACCGACGCGGATGAAGATCTCTTCGAAGACACGGGACTGCGCGTTCGTCCGGTAGAAGATCGCGACGTCGCCCGCCTTCGCGTCGCCCGCGTCGGTGAGCCGGTCGATCTCGTCGGCGACGAACTGCGCCTCGTCGTGCTCGGTGTCGGCGACATAGCCGGTGATGCCCGCGCCCGCGCCCGCGTTGGTCCACAGGTTCTTGGGGCGGCGGCTTTCGTTGCGCTCGATGACGGCGTTGGCCGCGGTCAGGATCGTCTGCGTGGAGCGGTAGTTCTGCTCCAGGAGGATCGTCGTCGCGTTCGGGTAGTCCTCCTCGAACTGGAGGATGTTGCGGATCGTGGCGCCACGGAAGGCGTAGATCGACTGGTCCGCGTCACCGACGACACACAGCTCGGCGGGGTCGTCACCCTCGCCTCCGGAGGGGCCCACCAGCTCGCGCACAAGGGCGTACTGAGCGTGGTTGGTGTCCTGGTACTCGTCGACCATCACGTGCCGGAAGCGACGGCGGTAGTGGGCGGCGACGTCCGGGAACGCGCGGAACATGTTGACCGTCGTCATGATCAGGTCGTCGAAGTCGAGGGCGTTCGCCTCGCGCAGCCGCGACTGGTACATCGCGTACGCCTGGGCGAGCGTCTTCTCGAAGCCGTCCGAGGCCTGGCCGGCGAAGGTCTCCTCGTCGATCAGCTCGTTCTTCAGGTTCGAGACCTTGGCACTGAAGGACTTCGGCGGGAACTTCTTCGGGTCGATGTCCAGGTCACGGCAGACCAGCGCCATCAGCCGTTTGGAGTCGGCGGCGTCGTAGATCGAGAAGGAGGAGGTGAAGCCGATCGTCTTCGACTCACGGCGCAGTATGCGCACGCACGCGCTGTGGAAGGTCGACACCCACATCGCGTTGGCCCGCGGCCCGACGAGCTGCTCGACGCGCTCCTTCATCTCGCCCGCGGCCTTGTTCGTGAACGTGATCGCCAGGATCTGCCCCGGGTGCACGTGCCGCTCGGCCAGGAGATACGCGATGCGGTGCGTCAGGACCCTGGTCTTGCCGGAGCCGGCGCCCGCGACGATGAGCAGCGGGGCGTCCGCGTGCACGACGGCCGCGCGCTGGTTCTCGTTCAGGCCGTCCAGCAGGGCCGCCGGGTCGATGACGGGGCGCGGGGCGCCGTCGCGGTAGTGCGCGTCCCGGGGTACGGGCGCGTCGAACTTCCCGCCGAACAGATCATCCGGAATGGGTTCCGGAGCACTGTCCTCGGGCGGCGGGGGCTCTTCCTCCGAGGCCCGCGAGGGCTTGAGGTCCGCCAGGAAGCTGTCATCAAAGAGGCTGCTCATCGCCTCCCGAGTCTAGGCGGCCCCACTGACAACCCGCTCCGGGTTCCGGCCACCTCATCCGCCTACGCCCCGCCCGCGGACGGTCACGTTCCGCAACGGCACGGCGTGCCCGCGTCAAGAGCTTCGTAAAGTAACGAAAACGTATCGGGCATATCGAACATCAACCTTCACACGGAGCACACGAGTTGGCTAGCGTGCTCCGCGGGCTGCTCGTACTTCCACCGGCGAACCCCGCCGGGAACGGGCGGCCTCCGCCGAGTTCGATCTACTCGGAGCCGGGGACCCACCAAGATTTTGGGGTGAATCGGTCCCGTACGAAGTACGGGACTGTAGGGCAACCTTCCGAACCACCCGCCCGAACCCGACAGCTAACCCGGTAGGCGGTATACGGAAGGAGTCGCCTCCCTTGGCGTCGCACCGCAAGCCGCGGACCCGCATGGCCGGCCTACGCGCCACCCCCGCCCTCGGCATCACGACGGCAGCCCTCACCTCCGTGGCACTCCTGTCGCAGAGCGCGCAAGCGGCGCCCTCCGCGCCGCAGAAACCCAGCCTCGAAGAAGTCCAGAAGAAGGTCGACGACCTCTACCACCAGGCGGGCGTCGCCACCCAGAAGTACAACTCGGCCAAGGAGCGCACCGAAAAGCAGCGCAAGAAGGTCGACACCCTTCTCGACGATGTGGCCAAGCGCACAGACAAGCTGAACGAGGCCCGTCAGGAGCTCGGTACGTTCGCCGCCGCTCAGTACCGCACCGGAGGCGCCTCCGAGACCGCCACGATGCTGCTCGCCGATGACCCGCAGGGGTACTTCGACCAGAACCACCTGTCGGACCGGCTGACCGCACGCCAGAAGAAGGCGGTCGACGAGTACCAGACGGAGCAGGCCTCGGCGACGAAGCAGCGTACGAAGGCCGCCAAGAGCCTGGAGACGCTGGACAACTCACGCGACGACCTCAGGACGAGCAAGCAGTCGGTCCAGAAGAAGCTGGGCCAGGCGCGCACGATGCTCTCGGAGCTGACGGCCGAGGAGAAGGCGCGGCTCGCGGCGATCGAGAAGAAGAAGGAAGACGAGGCCAAGCGCAAGGCCGCCGAGCTGGCGCGCAAGCAGGAGGCCGAGGCGGAGGCCAAGCGCAAGGCGGCGGAAGAGGCCGCGGCCAAGGAGCGCGAGGAGAACAAGGAGACCCCCGGCTCGGGCACTGGCTCCGACACCGGGACGGGCTCCGGCACGGGCTCCGGGGGGACGGACAGCGGTTACGCGACGAAGGCCGCGAAGGTCATCAACTTCGCGGAGGCGCAGATCGGCAAGCCGTACGTGTGGGGCGCCACCGGCCCCGACTCCTACGACTGCTCCGGGCTCACCCAGGACGCCTGGAAGGCCGCCGGGATCTCCCTGCCGCGCACGACCTGGGACCAGGTGAAGGTCGGAACGACCGTGAAGACGGCCGACGCGAAGCCGGGCGACCTGGTCTTCTTCTATGACGACATCAGCCACGTAGGGATCTACATCGGCGACGGCAAGATGATCCACGCCCCGAAGCCGGGCGCGAACGTCCGCGTCGAGTCGATCTACTACATGCCGATCCACAGCGTGGTGCGTCCCGCATAACCCGTCACACGAAAACTGCCCTCCACGCGCGCGTGGAGGGCAGTTTTCGTGAGGTTCGGGTCAGTGAGGTCCGGGTCAGGTCCACAGCACGGCGATGAAGATGTTCGCGACGGTCAGCAGCCCGACTGCGCCGAACATCCCCTTGTCCACCTTCTCCTCGTCCCGCTTCACGTAGACCAGCGCGAGGATCACGATCAGCACGGCCATCTTGATGCCGATCTTGAGGTTGTTGACCGGATTGTCGTCCGCCTGGTTCAGGCCCACGAGGACCACGCCGGTGACGAGCATGGTCAGCGCGCCGTGCAGCATCGCGGGGTTGAAGCGGGCCGTGCCCTGGCCCATCTGCTTCATCTGGGTGAGGAAGCCACCCAGGAGCGAGGCGATGCCGATGATGTGCAGGCCGACGAAGAGATGGGTGAGAACGTCCATGGTTCCGGAGCCTAGCGGGGGCCCTAGCACCACTCCGTAGCCAGGTGGGCCGCAAGCGCCGCATCGGTCACAGGAGTACGCGAAGACCGTGCGGCCCGGCGGATGGCGCAGTCACTTATGGTCACCGGTCGGCGCACTTCCGTCAGTAGCGCACAATCCGTCACCAACCCGTGACGGTCAGGTTTAGCGTCCTTCGGCAGGTGACCGGCTCCCCACCGCCGCCCGGACCAGGGGCGGCAGCCGGCCACCACCGCCGAGAATCCGGCGGCGGTCCGCTCCCCCCTGTGCGGGCTGCCGCCGGAACCCTAAGGAGCCCCCTACGTGGCAGCGCACCGCAAGCCCAGACAGCGCTCGCTCAGTGGCCATACGGCCCGTACCGCCGCCACCATCGCTCTCGCCGGAGCCGCCACGGCGACCGCCTTCGACGGTACGGGCCACGCGGACCCGCGGCTCAGCCCGGCCGAGGTGAAGTCCAAGGTCGACGCGCTCTACCGCGAGGCGGAGATCGCCACCGAGAAGTACAACGGCGCCAAGGAGAAGGCCGACAGCGCGGAGAAGTCCCTGGGCGAGTTGCGCGACGAGGCGGCCCGCAAGACGGAGAAGCTCAACTCGTCGCGCGATGCCCTTGGTTCGATCGCCGCCGCACAGTACCGCAGCGGCGGCATCGACCCGGCCCTACAGGTCGCGCTCTCCTCCGACCCCGACCAGTTCCTGGAGCGGGCCACCCTCGCCGACCGGGCGGGCAGCCGCCAGGCCACGGCCGTCAGCGGCGTGCGGAAGCAGCTTCGGGAGGTCGACCAGCTGCGCACCGAGGCCGATGGCACGCTCGCGCGTCTCAAGTCCCGCCAGGCGGAGCTGGAGAAGCACAAGAAGACGGTCAATGGAAAGCTCGGCGCGGCCAAGCGGCTCCTGTCCCGGCTGACCGCCGACCAGCGCGCGGAGCTCGCGGGCGCCGGAGACCAGGGCAGGGCCTCCCGCGACGCCGGTGCCGGGGTCCTGGCCAAAGCCCCCAACTCCCGTGCCGCAGCGGCCGTCTCGTACGCGTACAAGGCCCTCGGCCGCCCCTACGTATGGGGCGCCACCGGCCCCAACGCCTTCGACTGCTCAGGGCTCACCCGGGCCGCGTACCGCTCCGCGGGAGTCTCTCTGCCGCGCACGACGTACGCACAGATCGCCGCGGGCGAACGCGTGCCACGCTCCCAACTCCGGCCCGGAGACCTGGTCTTCTTCTACCAGGGCATCAGCCATGTCGGCCTCTACGTGGGCAACGGCCAGATGATCCACGCCCCGAACCCGAGCGCACCGGTACGCCTCGCGCCCATCAGCCAGATGCCGTTCGCGGGAGCGACGCGGGTGGCGTGAGGGCTTCCTCCGGGGCGACGCGGGTGGCGCAAAAGAGGCCGTAAGCCCGCGGGTACTGTCTGGGCCATGCCCCGCCGCACGCTCCCACCGCCTCCGCCGCCCGCCTATCTGCGCACCTGGCCGGACCGGAACGCGCTGCTGGCAGACCGGGGCATGGCACTGGAAGCGCTGCGCAGGCAGAGCCTGGGAGTACACCGTCTACTGCTGCTCTGGCTGTTCGCGCTCGGCTGCGTCATCGGCTGGGCGCTGCTGACGGTGCCGATCGAGATGGTCGAGGACCACGATCCGATGGCCTTCATCCTGGGCCCGCTCTGCGCGATCCTTGGCCTCGGGGCGCTGGCCCCCTCGGTGATCGGCGTCATCCTCGGCATCCGAAGCGACCGGAAGACACGTGAACTCACCGACGGCTGGCTGGCCTTGGACAGTCACCCGGCAGCGGACTCCACCCTCCGCTCCCCCGGCCTGAGTCTCTTCTGGCTCCTCTCGTCACTGTTCATGTGCGCGCTCGGCCTGTGGGCCTCCTTCGCGGCCGCCGCCTACGCCGAGCCCGGCCGGGACTCGTACAGCGACGTCGTGCTCGGCATGGGAGCGGGCCTCATCCTGTGGCTGACGGGCCTCATCGGCATCACCAAGGCGGTGGGCCACTACCGCTGGGCGATACGGAGGCTGGGCCCCGCCCCGGCCACGAACGGCGCGCACCGCTAATCAAGCGCGGATGTCTCTCCAAGCCAAAGCCGCCGCCCCATGTCATCCAGTTCGAGCTTTCTCTCCTCGCAATCAGGAAGCGCCCGCCTGAGGAGAGCCCAGTAGTCCGGACCGTGACCGGAGACCCGAGCGTGTGCCAGCTCATGAGCGATCACGTAGTCGACAAGATGCGAGGGAAGCTGAAAGACGGCCCAGTGCAGCGCCACTTGCCCCTTCTCTCCCTCGCCTCGTCGGTACGTACCCCAGCGATTTCCCACATCCCGGACCACCAGATCCGGCTCCGGGACCTCCATACGAGCGCCCCACGGCTGCAGACGACTCCGCGACCAGCGGAGCCCAGCCTTCCGATACCAGGCGACGACATCGCGTCGCGCCCGGCGCCCGTCCGCGGCCACCGCCGCGTCCAGCATCAGCCGCCCCCTCACGAGTCGCACCGGCGCGCTGCCTTCGTCCCCCTGCTTCTCCGCCACAAGCAGCCGGTATTCTCGCCCCAGGTAGAAGAAGCTCTCTCCGTCTCTGAAGGCTCGCACCGGATGTGCCGGACGGTGCTCCTCGCGCAGCCGGAGCTTGGCACCGATCCAGCCTTCGCTCTGCCTGACGAAATTCTCCGCCCGGCCGACCTCACACTCCGGCGGGACTCGGAGGATGACCGAGCCGTCGCGCTCGACGGTCAGACCGAGCCGCTTGCGCCGCCCGCTCACCGCGACCACGAGCCGCCTGCCGTCGATCACGACTGTCTGCCCGTCCGCCAACGCGGAAGGGCTCGGATCCAGGTGGTCAGAGAGCGGGGAAGCGGCCGGCACGCTCCTATTGTCGCCTCCCCTTCGCGCGGAACGCGGCGGCATGCCGCTGCGCATGCCCCGTGAGCGACTCGGACAGGTCACGGAGCGCCTGCCTGTCGCGCTCCTTGGGCTTCAAGCCTTCCCGACGCAGGAGATGCCAGATCGCGACCTGCAGCTCATCCAGGCTGGACTCGTTCCCCGACCACGAAGCACTGCTGACATGTCCTGCGATGAGCGAGCCGAGCTCGACCGCCAGCCCTCTCAGAGGGTCGACGTCCAGCACCTCGAATGCCGGGGCCTCCGTCAGCAGATCCGAGAGCTTCGTGTACAGCTGCTGTTCGACCGCCGTCAGATCGGCGACAGCCGGGTCGGCCTCCTCTGCCTTCCGCGCACGGTCGATGAGGGGGCCCATCCGGACCTTGATCTCGTCCCAGCGCCCTTCGAGCTCCTCCAGAATCGACTCCAGGTCCTCCGATAGAGCTCGGTAGACAGGCCGGTCGTCCCGCTCCCGCCGCTCCTCCAGGTGATAGCGGAGTGCCTGCACCTGCTCGGCCGCGGCCAGCTCCATGTCGGGGATACGGTCCACGACCTCGTCGAAGTCCGGCGCGAGAATGGACACGGGCGCGATGATCTGTGTGATCTCAGGCAGTACGAGATGGTCGGCGACCATGGCCCGCACCTTGCGCCCGTACGCCCGCATGGAGAAGTCACCACGCTCGGCGTCTCGGTAGTGCGTACGCACGCGCTTCTGCAGGAGCGACCACTGCCGAGCGTTCGGAACCTGTTCCAGCGCTCCCTGATGAGGCAGTACGCGCTCAAGGGCGCCCAGGAACGTCGCCAGCTTCGCGTCGAAGTCGGCCCGCGCGGACTCGTCGCCCAGCACCCGTGTGCCCCGCGAGATGCCATCGACCGTGTCGAGCCCGGTGATTCCCATCCCGGCGAGGAACAGCTCCATCTGCGCTGCGGCCTCCCTCAGGTCGGGGACCTCACTCGCGAGACTGCGCACCGTGCGCAGAGTGGGGCCATCGCCCTTGTACGCGGGCAGCGTGGCGGCAAGATCGCTCAACACGCCGTAGTAGTCCACTACCCGACCCTCGTGCTTGCCCTGCCGAGGTCTGTTCACCCGGGCGATGGCCTGGAGCAACTCGGCGTCCTGAATAGGCCGGTCCAGGTACAGGGCCTGCTCGATGGGGGCGTCGAATCCCGTCAGAAGCATGGACTTGACGATGAGGAAGGCGATCGGCCGCTTCTCCTCTGCGACGGGCGCGACCGCGGTGCTCCACGGGTTCAAGGCGACCGACCCACCCGGCACAGGATCGGGTTCCGGCGCATGCGTGATCACCCAGGGGTTGTCCGGCGGAAGCTCCGGAAACGGCTCCAGGAACCGGTCGACGTGCTCCTGCTGGCGCAGCGGATCGGTCCATTCGCGCCACAGCCCCTGCTTCTGCTCGCTCCCGGCAGAGATCACCGGCACGAAGTCGATGCGCCGCAGGACCTCCTGGTACTGCCACGCGCGAAGCAGCACCAGGTCATCCCACGTGTAGTCCTTCAGATCCTTGTGCCGCAGTGTCGCCGGGTCGAATTCCCTGACACGGGCGAGCAGCTCGGCACGGGCATCGTTCAGCATGTGCCGGTAGAGCACGACCGCACGCCGGCTGACAGCCGCCACCTGCGCCTTGAAACCGCCGGTCAGCGGCCCGGTGACGTAGTGCTCCAGCATGTCGACGGCCTTGGCCCGGATCATCGGTACGGACTCGGCGACGGCACGGCTGGTGGGCTTCAGCTTGCCGCGGACGCGGTCCTTCTGCTCTTCCCTCAGCCGCGCGATCAGATCCTCGAACTTGCGGTTGAGCTCGTCCTTCTCCCGCACCTCGGCCGACCCGGTACGCCCTTCGTAGCGGACCGGCACGACGACCTTGTCCCGCTCGGCCTCGTCCATCAGATACGAGTCGAGGAACTTGTCGTCGGGCTCAAGACCGAAGATCCGCCCCGTGTCGGTGAGCCTGCCCTTCATGATCGGCGTACCGGTGAAGCCGATCCGGGCGGCGTTCGGTACCGCGTCCCGCAGACACGCGTGCAGCACGGAGGTGTGCGACCGGTGCGCCTCGTCCACGAGTACCAGGACATGCGACGACGTACTGCACTCGGTGAACCGACGCCGGACCGCCTCGATGGTCGCGTCGTCCGGCGTGGGATCGGCGGCGTCCTCGGCGTCCACACCCTCCGCGATGCGGGCCTGCGCGTTCGCGAACTCGGCGGTGGGGTCGCGCTCATCACTGCTCGCGGTCTCCCCGACCACGCCGGGAATCCGGCCCAAGTACTTCTGGATCATGGCGAAGATGACGGCACGCCCACCCGGCTTCCCCGCACGCCCCAGCATGCCCTCCACGTCCGACTGAGACTTGGCGGTCCGCACGACACACCCGCTGACCCTCACGGCCGCCGACAACTGCTGCTCAAGCTGCTTGCGGTCGGTGATGACGAGGACGGTGAAGCGGTTCAGCTCCGGGTCACGGCTGGTCTGGAGCCTGCGGGCGAGAAAGGCCATGGTCAGGCTCTTGCCGGAGCCCTGGGTGTGCCAGATGACACCACCACGCTCGTCGACCTCGGCAGCCGGGTCGTCCACGGTGCGCCCGGTCCGCAGCTTCAGCACGATCTTCTCGACGGCCCGGTACTGCTGATGCCGACAGATCGCCTTCACGGTGACCGGAGGCTCACCCTGCTTCGTCTTCACCGGCAGCTCGAAGACGTAGTGCCGGATGATGTTCAGCAGATTGCGCGGCTTGAGGACGATGGCGACGAGCTTGTGCTGATCGGCCGTCTCTTTCTGCCCCTGCTCGACAAGTCGTCGCCCGGTCTCCCCCCTGACCCCCTGAAGAACACGAGCGAGCGCTTCGTCGTCCTCGTAATCCGGAGTGACGCTGCGCCAGGGGGCGAAGTGCTCCTCGCTGGACGTGATGGTGCCGAGCGCCGCTTCATCCCCACTGGCGGCGACAAGGAGCTGCACGGGAGCGAAGAACTCGGGTACCCCGCCGGGTACTTCGCCGGGCTCGCGGGTGTCGTCGTCGAGCGGCACACCGGCATAGGCGCGCAGATCGCGGATCGCGGAGCCGATCGGGTCCTTGATGTCCGGACTCTTGCACTCGACGACGGCGACGGGGATGCCGTTCACGAACAGGACCAGATCGAGGACCGCGTCGCGCCCGTCGGGCGTGATCACCCGCAGCTGATCGACGACGAGAAACTCGTTCCTACGAAGAATCTCCTCGTCGCCGAGCCCCTCCAAGTCCCAGTCCACGTACTGCACATGCACGGTCTTGCCCTGGTGATGCACCTCGTGCCCGGTAGCGGGCGTACCGCTCAGGAGCAGGCTCGTGACATCGCTGTTGACGTCCTTGAGCGGCGCAGTGGCGACGTTCCGCGCGGCGCGCGCGAGGGCGTCGATGGCGGCGTCGGCATCCGACGTGTCCATCCATGCCTCGCCCGTGCCGTGGACACGATTGAGACGCCGGACGGCGGAGCGTAGACGCTTGGCGAGCAGCAGATCACCGTAAGCGCGCCCGTCTCCTTCGTGGTCGTCCTGACTGCGGCTGAGATCCGGCCCGTGGACGTGCTGCCAGCCCATCGACTTCAGCTGATCGATGATCGGCTGCTCCACCTCGTCACGCTCGGCCGTGCCGCGTTGCATGTACTGGCGCCTTTCCCCGTGTCCCGCGCGTACGTGTGCACATGTGCATGTGTACGTCTGCATGTGTACGTCGATGCGCTGCGAGGGCAGCCGATTCGACGGCTGTTCTATTCTGCGCCAGATGGGGCGAATGCGGGGCGGGGAAGGGCAGTTCAGCGATGGCGAGTTCCGGCCATGAGGGTTGTCCGGGATGGCGAGAGCGGCTGGGATGCGTCGCGGTGAGCGCTGAGGATGGCACGCATACCGGATACGTGGCGCTGTACGTCGGCTTCCGGCACGTGGGTCGTACGCGCACTGCTGGTGCCGGACACTACCGCTCGGCATGCCCGGCACAGCCCCTCCGGCAAGGCTTCGGGGCGGCCGGGCACACCGCAGTCGGTGCACTCCAGGATGAGGCGGGGTGCGCGCTGCGCGGCCTGGACCGGCGCGGGCGGCAACTTGTCGCGGAGCCTGCGGGCGAGGAAGGCGCGGGGCGCGTGGACGGCTTCCGGGAGGCCCGAGATGAGAGCGCCGGTCAGCTGAGCGCTGGTGGCTCCTCGGCTGAACCACTCGGCGGCGAGGCTTTCGAGGGCGTCGCAGTCGGCGGCGGAGAGGGCAAGGCGGGGGTCGGTGTGGCCTAGTTGGGCGAGGGCTTGGTAGGCGGCAGAGGGGGTGGACCCGGGGTCCTGGTGGGCGTGCGGCTGGGGATCGTCACCTGCCGGGCGTGCGGCTGATGACTCCGCCTGGGGCGGTACGCCGACGGGTGCGCTCTGGGGTACGCCTTGGGGTAGACCCTGGGGTACGCCGTCACCGCCGAGGAAGCGGGCCCACCATTCGCTGTCACGTGCGGTACGGGTCCAGTAGCTGCGGAACACCCAGCGGGTGCCGGTGCCGTCGGTGGCGGCGAGCTGCCGGACGCGGCGCAGGTGCCCGGCGCGGGAGAGCTCGTTGAGGGCGGTACGCACGGCTTGCTGGCCGTAGAGGAGCTGCGCTTTGGCAAGGGTCTTGGCGTCCATGGCGGCGCCTTCGGGGAGCCGGTCCAGGAGGGCGGCGAGGTAGGCCTCGCGGACGGGGAGTCGACTGAAGTCGGCCGCGCGGCGGGGCTCCTGATCGGGGGCCGAGCGTTTCCCGTAGCCGGGGTTGGCCATGGGGTGTGCGGGCGCGGGCAAGGCGGCGCTAGAGTCTTCGGAAGCCACGAGATCGCTCTTTTCGATCTTGGGGTGAGACCCCGGCGGGTGCGCTAACACCTGTCGGGGTTGTTTGTTGCTGCGAACGCTAGAGGGTCGCAACGGCGCGTGGCAAGCCGATCACGAAAAGTCATCTCCGCTGGTACGAGCGGGAGTTGGCCGGGGCTGAGTGGGGGTGGGTGGTAGGAATCCAACCACCCAATCCTTACAAACGGGGCTCGGATGTTGGGGCCCGAAGCTCGGGGCTCGGGGGCCCGGTGCGTGGTGACGGAGACGCGGGGGCCTCGGGGGGTGCAGAAAAATTCCGCGGAAGGCCCAGGAAGCGCGCGGCATGGATGGAACTTTCCTGCAATGGGCGCGGGCGCAACCCTGCCGACCGGGCTTCGCTAGCCCAGGCCTCGGGCGTGCGAGACGAAGGCGGCCCAGGCGGCGGCCGGGACGGCGAAGCGGGGGCTTCGGGGGCCGAGCTTCGAGTCTCGGATGTGGATGGTGTGGGGGCAGGTGGCGACTTCTACGCAGTTGTTGTCGCTGACGTCGCTGTGCGTGGACTTGCGCCAGTCGAGGGCGACTTCGAGGCATTCGCCGCCCTGCGAGTCGCTATAGCTCGACTTGAACCATGCGAACTGGTCGCTCATAGCTCTTCCGCTGCCTTCCTGATGAACGCGGCCGACTCCTCGCCCCCAAGGGCCTGCATGCGGCTCATGCCATGCACCTGAGTGAGAGCACTCACCCTGTCGCCATCAGCATGCAGAGCGCTCGTCTCGGGCCCTTCCACGTAAGCCAGATGGTCATGCTCTGCGGTCTCCAGAAGCACGAACGACCCATTGAGCGCCAAGCCGCTACACAAGCCGTACGGCAGGACTTGGATCGAAACATTACGCCGCTCGCCAACCGATAGCAGGTGTCGCAGCTGCTGCCGCATGACTTCGCATCCGCCTGTGAGCGTTCGCAACGCAGCCTCGTAAATCACGAATCCGTAAACCGTCCTCGCCCGTCGCGCCAAAGCCTCCTGCCGTGCAAGCCGGGCCCGCACCCTCTCCTCAACGGTCTCATCATCCAACGGCGGACAGCTCTCGCCGATCAACGCCCGTGCGTAACCAGCGGTTTGCAGCAAGCCAGGCACCAACCCCAGCGCGTAGTGGTGCACGACAATCGCATCCGGTTCGATCGTCATGTACTCCTGCGACCGCGCCGGGAACGGATCTGGCTTCAGATATTCCTGCGCAGCAACGAGCTTCCCGCCCGCCCTGCACAGCTGATCTGCCACCTGCAACAACCGCAGGTTCGGCCGCCGGCGGCCGTTCTCCATGGACTTGACGTACTCATAGTCGTAGCCGACCTCCTTCGCCAGCGCCTCCCGGCTGACTCCCGCTTCCGCGCGCCAGAGCTTGATCTGACTTCCGCAGTAGCGCCAAGCGATCGGCGGCTGAGAACTCGCCTCGGCCAAGCCACTCACCTCCCGGGTCTACGCCAGGTACAACCACGCTCTGTACCCGCGCCGCTACTCCAGACGCTACGCGCGAGCCACGACTGTGAACTCGGCAAACGACGAAAGCTCACACGCAAGGACCTGCGCATGCCGACATCCAGCACAGGCTTCACGCCACCCCCCGCTACGCCCTCGCTCCCCCAGGACATCGAGTGGCGCCTCCCACGTCACGCGCGAAGCGTGGGCAGGGCGCGAACTCTCCTCACGAAGCAGGCCAGTTCATGGAAGCTCCCGCCCGACCTGACGGACACGGCGGTACTCCTCCTGAGCGAGCTGATGACAAACGCGTACCGCCATGCGAAGGCGTCGCCGGGCCGCGAGATCTGGGCCCGCTGCGTCCTGACGGAGGACCGCCTCCGCATCTCAGTGACAGACGCGAACGACACACTCCCGGTCCCACGCAGGGCTTCGCCGGAGGAGGAGTCGGGGCGGGGGTTGGCACTGGTGGCGATACTGTCGGATGAGTGGGACGCGGAGCTGCGGGAGTGCGGCGTCGGTAAGACGGTTTGGTTCGAGTTGCACCTGACGCCGCCGACATAGCCTCACGCAGCAGGTGAATGTACTCGCACAGTCCCCGACAGCAGGTCGTCGACAAGGCCGCTCTTCAGCTTGCGCAGCTTACCGAGAGCATCTTCCTCGCTCTCGATCCGCTCGTCCCACGTGGCAAGCATATTGACGACTCTTCGCTGCTCTTCTACCGGAATCAGAGGAAACGGAAGAGACGCAAACCGCTCACCTCCCAGGTGGGCGATACTCGTCGTCTTCTTCGCGATCCTGGCGAACACACCAGTGGTCAGCCAGAACGAGAAAACAGCCCGCGCATATTCTGGCACCACATCCTCACCAGAACGGAAGCGGACAAGGGTGTTCTGGAAGTTGAACTCACCTCTCCCCTTCCGATAAATCGCACTCCTGCCGACGAGTTCAAGACTCTGCCCCTCGTTCAGCAAGATGTCGCCTGGGCGCAGTTCGTACGACCTGCGCTCCGACTCCGAGAACCCCATAACGTTTACGTCGGAATAGTCGATCCAGCCATCGAGGACGTTCGCTACACGCAGATAGGGAAACTGCATACCGAAGTCTTTACTACTCGGCGAAAGCTGCTTGCCCATGCGGACCTCGCCGACGTCACGCACCGTCGGCCAAGCACTATCACCGTCGCTGACGGCGTCTGACGCCACTGGGATCGCCGAGATCAGCGCGCCATATCGTACCGTCTTCAGTTTGGCGATGGCTGCCTCAATGGCCCGCTCCTTGTCAGCCAACGCCGCAAGCACTTCGACGATGCGCCGCTGCTCAGCCAGTGACGGAGACAAAATAGGCATCGCTTTCAACTGCGAGGAGTTGATAGTCGCCAGGTTCGTCGTCTGCTTGGCGATGCTCAAGAAGTAGCGACGCCCCTCGTCAGAGGCCAAGTACAAGGCGAGGTACTCAGGCAACAGCGCCGAATCTCTGCACCGCACTCGGAATACGTGGTTCTGGTGTAGGCACGGCTCCAGACGACCGTCCCAGACAGCCCCACGCCCAAGCTTGTCGAAGTCCCCGCCCTCTGTAAGGAGAACGTCACCTCGCCGAATAGCGAACCGCGACACCTCCGACTGGAGGACCCGGACTGTCTTCATGTCGGCGGTGTCGATGTATCCATCCTGCACATTGGCAACACGCAGATACGGAAGCTCAACACTGGCACCCTCTGGAACGGTACGTCCCAGGGTCACTCCACCAGACACATCAGCCAGGCCAGACAGAGTCTCGTAAGGAAACGCCCCGCTAGCCGACATAACCCAGCTCCCTCAAAAACCCGTCCAGCGCCCCCGAAGCCCTCTCCCGCCGCCCCTCAATATCCCGCAAAGAAACCCCGTACTTCCCCTCCCACACCCGATACGCCTCAGCCAACTCCCGCTGACGCCGCACCACATGCCCACCCAGTTTCCCGGACAGGTCATCCCGCAGGATGCCAAGCACCACGTCACGCTCCCCGCCCGCCTCGGCCAATTCCTCCCGAGCCCGCGTGAGCCCCGCCTTCTTCACGGCACCAGCCCCAGAGCCTGCCCCAGCAGCAACGGACGACGACGTCCCCTCAACCGCCTCCGCGCCCCCATCCGTCTCTGCCTCCGCCCCCGGAAGCTCCATCAACGCCCCCTGCCCAGCAGCAGCCTGCTCCGCAGCCCGAGCCCGCCCCTTCGCAGAAGCAGAACCAGAAGCCGACCCCGAAGCCCCACCCCCCGCAGCCTTCTTCGCCGCCTTGTCCCGCTGCTCATCCCGCTTACGCTGCACCGCAGGCACCGGCCAGAAGTCGTCCTCAAGAACCTCGATGGCCTTCTTCGCCTCGGCCCGCTTCTTCGTCAGCTCCCGCATCTCAACCTTGCTGAGCACCGCCTTGAGCAGCTCCGGGTCAACATCCCCCGAGCCCGAGCCGTCACTGTCGCCCGAGTCCTCGGAATCCTCAGAGCCGCCCCCCTCAACCACAGCCCGCGCCGCAGCAACCGCCGCCTCCGCCTCAAGCGCAGCCTTCACCTTCGCGTCCAGCCCCGCGTGCGTACGCTCAGCCGACGCCAGGTCCTCCAAGAACCCAGGAGCGATGGCAGCGACCACCTTGTGGTCGTACGCCTGACGCCGCTCCGCCGCCGAACGGTCCCGCGCCCCACCCGTACGCGGGTCCGGCTCAGCCGCAAGCAGCGTCTCGACCGTCTCGACCCAGCCGTCCACGACGCCCGCGAATCCGTTGACCGACAGGGCCTTCAGCTCGTTCTTCGCATCGTGCCACCACCCGGCGACAGCGCCCGCGAGCGCGTACTGGTCCAGGAGTCCCACAGCAAGCAGCCGCTCACGGAACGATCCGATCAAGTCGCCGCGCAGCCGAGCCAGTTGAGCCTTCCGCTCCTCTTCCGTACGGTCGTCGCCCTCCGCCGGCTCCAGCGTCGCGATCTGGTCCGTCTCGGACGTCCACCACTCCTCGAAAGCAGCCCACAGCGCAGCCTCGCGCCCAGCCGCCAACCCCGCGATCCGCGCCGCGTCCGGCCGCTCGCCCTCCGCTAGGAAGTCGACGTAAGCGGGGTCATCCGCCCGCACCGCGAACAGATCCCGCACCCCGATCCCATACGCGTCGAGCAGTGGCTTCTTCGCCTCGATCTCGGCCAGCGGCACACCGCCCACCAAGTGCGCCCGCACATCCTGCGGTTCGGGCGGCGGGGTGTTGTCGACGTACCGGCGGATGTTGAAGTTGAAGTCGTTGCGCTCCAGTTCGTCGCGCTCGACCACCTTCGCGAAGCCGTCGACGTCCTCGAACACCTCGTCGTCCTCGAAGGCGTGGAAGGTCGAGACGATCTTCTCGATGTGCTCGGGGAGAAGTACGTTCTGGGCGCGCTCCGCGTGGAACTCGCGGTCCGCGTTGATGAAGAGGACCTTGTTGCGACGGTCCGGGCGCCGCTGGCCCGGCGGGCGCAGCACGATCACGCAGGCCGGGATGCCGGTCCCGTAGAACAGGTTCGGGGCGAGCCCGATCACGGCCTCGATGAGGTCGTGCTCCATCAGCAGCTTCGCCCGGATCTTCTGCTCCTGGCCACCGCGGAACAGCACACCGTGCGGCATGACCGTGAAGACCGCGCCGGCCTTCTTCTTCACCATGTCCAGCATGTGCTGGAGGAACATCAGGTCGGCCTTGCCGCGCTCGGACGTCTGGCCGTGCGGCATGCGCTCGGTCAGGCGCGGCACTTCCTCCGCCTTGTAGTCCATGGAGAAGGGCGGATTGCTGAGGACCAGGTCGAAGTCGCCCTCCGGGTGCAGCGGGTTGGTGAGGGTGTCACCGGTCCGCAGCGAGAACTTCTTGGCGCCGTGGAAGAGCATGTTCATCGTGGCCATGACCCAGGAGCCGCTGTTGGCGTCCTGCCCGGCGAGGCCGAGATTGCGGGAATCGCCGCCGTGCTCGTCGACGTACTCCATGGCGTGGATGAGCATTCCGCCGGAGCCCACACACGGGTCGTACACCCGCATGCCGCCGTGCGGGCGGGCCAGCTCCACCATCATCCGGACGACCGCACGCGGGGTGTAGAACTCACCGCCCTTGCTGCCGGCCGAGTCCGCGAAGTCCTTGATCAGGTACTCGTACGCGGCGCCGATCATGTCGGGGAACTCGAAGTCCTCGCCGCGCAGCCGGATACTGCCGAAGTGCTCGATGAGCGCCGCGAGGCGCTTGTCGGCCAGGGCCGCGGCCGAACCCTTGCCGCTGCCGCCACCGCCGATACGGTTGAAGTTGACATGCGCGAAGAGGCCGCGCAGCTCGCTGTTGCCCTTCTGCGTCTCAAGAGCGGTCAGAGCCGGCTGAAGGTACTCCGTCGCCACATTGTCGACCGCCCCCGCCAGCTTGTCCCAGCGGGCTTCCTCCGGGACGAAGATCGCGCCGAGCGGGCCGTACCACTCGTACGACTCCGCCTCGTACTCGGCGTCTTCCTGGCTGTTGCCTTCCGCCAAGCGCTCCTTGATGACCACTTCGCGCGCGCCCTCGAACTCGTCATTGACGCGCTTGAGGAAGAGCAGCACGAAAATGAAGTCGCGGTACTCGGCGGCGTCCATCGTGCCGCGCAGAATGTCCGCCGCCGCGAAGAGATGGCGTTCCAGCTGCGCGAGCGTGAGCTTGGCCACGTACGGCACTCCCTGAGATGACTGGCTTTTCCGTCCGGTTGCACCGGGAAGCCTACGGCTTCAGCCACCCCGGATTTCACCGCATACGGGAAGTCACCTTCAGTAATCCACGACGTCCAAGCCGTCTTCGACAAAGCGCCAGACGTCTGTATAGGGATCCCACCGGCTCTGGTCCGGACCGGTGTGCTCCGGGAGCGCCTTGGCGTACTGCCGCGCCTTCGCGTACTTCCCGCGAAGCTGCTTCGGCATGACCCGCTTGGCCTGCTCCTTGGAGACCGACTGGATGGTCGGCCCATAGGTCTGCGGGAAATCGGGCTGCTGCCTGAGCCGGTCCGCGGCGGTGTCGCAGACCCCTCCGAAGGAGCTCGTGGAATTCTTGTAGTGGAGCAGACGCCACAGCTCGAAACAGGGGTGGGAGTACGCCACGTGCAGCTTCGCCCGCCTCGCCCGTGCGAAGGCGGTGGGGATGTCCTCGTGCTGGTCCCGGTCGAAGAGGCACCACACCTGGGGCCAGTTCCAGTCGCCCGGCTTCAACTTCGCCTTCTTCGCGGCCCGTTCGACGTCGGCCCACTTGTCGATCGCCTCGTCCACGAGCGGCAGGGGTTTGCGGCGCTTGGACGGTGCGCTCAGATTCTCGACGGTGCAGACGATCTCGCGGCCAGGCTCCGCTCGTGTGCCGTTGTCTGTCACGAAGGTGACGAACTCCGGCTCGGTGACCTCGCCCTCGGTGAAGACGTACACCTCGCGCCGCAGCACTTTCGGCTTCCTGTTCCGCCCCGGGTTGTCCCGTCCCTTATCCCTCGCCATCAGGAACGCTCGGCCTCCCCTGTCAGTGCGGTCAGCACTCTTCGTCCGATCTGCCCTTGGTTCACCTTCGGCACCGCTCCGAAAGCCCCCGCGAGATAGGAATCCGAGAGGTCCTCTTCTGGACCTGGATCGACATCGCTCAGCGGATAGAGCTCTGTGGCCCCGCCCTTGTCCTTCTCCGTGAGCCAGATCTGGCCCGGGTCCAACGACCTGCCACCCCGGGGAGTCTTCAACAGCGACGCGTCGTGAGACGTGAACAGCAGCTGCGCCTGCTTGGTGTTGGACCAAGGCGCCTGGAAGAGGCGAACCACCTCGGCCGCGAACCGCGGGTGCAGGCTGGCGTCCAGCTCGTCGATCAGCAGAACGGCTCCGCTGTCCAGCGCCAACAGGAGCGGCCCGATCAACGCGAACCAGGAGCGGGTTCCGAAGGACTCGTCCGACCAGTCAAAGGCTACGGGCTCATCCCCGCTGCCCTCGTGCAGCAACTTGACTGTCGGCGCGCGGCCTCCCGGCTGCTGCTCGACCTCGGCGCCTCGAATACCAAGGTCAGCAACACGGAGCAGCTCTTGGACCCGGTCCCGGGTCTGTTCGTCGAGCAGCTTCTCAGCCGTGTAGGCCTCGCGCTGCTTCAGCTCCACCTCAGGGGAGATGTCCCACAGGTTCGACCTGAACCAGTCGTAGATACGCGAGAGTTGAGGGTGGTTGTCACTGGCTGCCCGGCTGAGCAGCAGGGCATTGGGGCGCGTCGTGCGCGCGAGCCGGGCCCGGTCCTGCACCCGTTCACCCGGGAAGTCGTATGCGTTTTCGCGGGAGGCGTCGCGGTCCATCCACACCTGCCGCCGCCCCTTGGGGTAGGCGTGGATCCACTCCGACTCGACTCGCTTGTCGCCGAGTTCGAAGCCGTATGTCCACCGCACGCCGTCGTCCAGCACGAAGTCGACCTCGTAGAAGGTGCTCTCCGCTGTCGCCTTCGCATCGAGTCCGAAGGGCTCGCGGTCGGGAACTCCCGTATACGAGGTCCACGGCCCATAGGAACTGAGGACGGCTTCCCGCATCTTCTTCAGCGCTTTGATGACATTGGACTTCCCCGAAGCGTTCGCGCCGAAGATGCCGAGCACCGGATAGACCTGGAGGGACTTCCCGTCGGACAGCGCAAGAGCGCGCGCCGCGTCCGGCTCCTCGCCCGACGGGACGACAAAGGACAGCTCCTGCTCCTCGCGCAGCGACCGTACGTTGGCCGTGCGGAACCTCAGCAGCACTCCGTCCTCCTCTCGTCGCGCACAGGGTAACCGCGTGATCGCGCACGCGCCTACCGGACGGTCAGGTCAGACCAGCCGCCGAGCCGTCGCCCACCGCGTCAGCTCATGCCGGTTGGACAGCTGAAGCTTCCTCAGCACCGCCGACACATGCGACTCGACCGTCTTCACGGAGATGAAGAGCTGCTTGGCGATCTCCTTGTACGCGTACCCACGCGCGATGAGCCGGAGCACCTCACGCTCGCGCTGCGTGAGGCGGTCCAGGTCCTCGTCGACCGGGGGCGCGTCGGTCGAAGCGAAGGCATCGAGGACGAACCCGGCGAGGCGCGGCGAGAAGACAGCGTCGCCGTCCTGCACACGGAAGATGGAGTCGACCAGATCGGTGCCTGTGATCGTCTTGGTGACGTAGCCACGCGCACCGCCACGGATGACTCCGATGACGTCCTCGGCCGCGTCCGAGACGGAGAGCGCCAGGAACCGGACGGGGCGCTCGGAGTCGGACATCAACGGCGCACAACGGCGCAGCACTTCGACCCCTCCGCCGCCCGGAAGGTGCACATCCAGGAGCACGACCTCGGGGCGCGTGGTCGTGATGACCGTGACTGCCTGGTCGACGTCAGCGGCCTCCCCGACGACCTCGACACCCGTGATCGCGGTCCTGCCGATCTCCGCCTGGACCCCCGTACGGAACATGCGGTGGTCGTCGACGAGGACGACGCGCGCACGGCGCCCCTGTCCCTCCTGGTCACCGCCTACGGCCGCACCGGACGCATCCGCGGACTGAGCCGATTCGGTCGTCCCGGCCGGTTCGGTCCTCCCGGCCGACGTGGCCGGTTCCGCCGACGTGTTCGGTTCAGCCGCGGACGGCTCGGCCGCACCCTCTGATCCACCCCTGGGCCCTACGGGCTCACTCGCGTCGCTCATGTCGTCGCCGTCCTCTCCATCTCCAGCTCGACTTCCGTGCCGCCCCCCGGCACCGCGCGCAGCCGCGCCGTGCCGCCGTTGCGCTGCATACGGCCGATGATCGATTCTCGTACGCCCATGCGATCGTCCGGCACGGAATCCAGATCGAATCCGGGGCCGCGGTCCCGGACGGACACGAACACCGTCTGCCCCTCGACTTCGGCGAAGACCTGCACCGCACCGCCCTCGCCACCGTACTTGGCGGCGTTCACCATTGCTTCCCGCGCGGCCTGCGTCTGCGCGGTCAGCCTGTCGTCGAGCGGGCAGTCGCCGACTATGACGACTTCGATGGGGACGCCGTGCTTGTCCTCCACCTCGGCGGCGTCGCGCCGGACCGCTTCGGCGAGGGTGTCCGGCTCGTCCGCCTCGTCCTTGCCCGTGCCCCCCGGTTTGTAGAGCCACTGGCGCAGGTCACGCTCCTGGGCGCGGGCCAGGCGGCGCACCTCCCCGGCGTTCTCCGCGTTGCGCTGGATCAGCGTCAAGGTGTGCAGCACCGAGTCGTGCACATGGGCGGCGACCTCGGCACGCTCCTGGGCGCGGATACGCATCAGCCGCTCCTCGGAGAGGTCCTGCATCATGCGCACGAGATAGGGGCCGGCGAGCAGCGCGACGCCGACGAGCACGGCGAGCGCGGCCTGCAGCACGGAGCTGAGGTGCGAGGTGGAACCCTGCAGCACGACGATGCCGGTGACACCGGCGCCGACGAGCAGCACTCCGGCCGCCGCTCGGGCGATGGTCAGGGTGCGCCTTCGGCGGCCGACCGCCATCCAGCGGGCCCGGCGGGCGTTGTCCGCCTGGCGCCAGACCAGCGCGACACCGGCGGCGACAAGCAGGGTCGGCACCAGATAGGCCTTGGTCGAACTGCCCAGGTCCACGTTGCCGACGAAGACCATGGCGACGATGACCATCGCGAGCAGCGCGACGAGCTGGCCCTTGTCCGGCTTGCGGGCCACGAGTCTGCGGCGGCCGTCGGGCGCCGTGTCGGTGGTCATGGCCGCGGGCGGACGCTGGGCATCGACTCCGCCGACACCGAGCGGAACGAAGAACCAGAACGCCGCGTACAACAGCGCACCCAGCCCGTCCGCCATGAACAGGCCGGCGAAGATCAGCCGCACCCAGACGACGGGCAGCCCGAGGTGGCCGGCGAGGCCGCGTGCGACCCCGCCGAGCCAACGCCCGTCACCGCTGCGATAGAGCTTTCGCAGCGGCCGCTCGTCTTCGATGGATACTGCTGCGGCTTCCGGCATGTCTCCGATATTCACACGCGTACGCGGGCGTGGGCATCAGGGTCGACCCCCGATACTCCCCTGATCTCCGACCCGGACAGCGGCGGCTGGAGATCAGGGCAGGGGCGTGTCAGGGGCGATCTCAGGGTTCGTCCAGGGTTGTCCCGACTGCCGCGGCGGCCTCCTGCCCGTCACCATGGACACATGACAGACGAGCAGCCCGCCGGGACGGGCCCGCAGGCCGCGCCGCGCGATCCTCTTTCCGCGACGGCGCAGGAGCCGGGCGGGCCGTGGGGCGTGCGTACGTTCCGCCGCGACCGGCGGCACAAAAAGCTGGGCGGCGTGTGTGCTGGACTCGGGCAGCACTGCGACATGGATCCGGTGATCTTCCGGATCGGGCTCGCGCTCCTCTCCGTCACCAGCGGTCTCGGCCTTGTTTTCTACGGCTTCGTGTGGCTGTTCGTCCCCTTCGAGGACGAGGAGGAGAACGAGGCGCGCAGGCTGCTCTCCGGCCGGGTCGACGGCCAGGCCTTGACAGCCGTGCTCTTCGCGCTCGTCGGCTGCGGCGTCTTCCTCTCTCTGCTGAACAACGGCGGGGCGCTGACGTTCGCCACCGTTCTCGCGCTGCTGCTCGCGGGTGCGGGGTACTGGTCGCAGCAGCGCGGCACGACCGATCCCGACCCGGTGGCCGCGCAGGCCGTGGCGGACGCTCCGCCCGAGGCGAAGGCACCGCCGGTGGCCGGTGCCCCTTCGTGGTGGCGGGACCCGATCATCAAGGACGGCACGCACGACGGGATCTCGGGCTACTTCTGGGGGCCCGAGGGAGTGTCCGTGGAGTATCAGCCCGACCCCCCGCACGGGCGGATACGCCGGCGTGAGCCCGAGGAGGCCCCCCGGCCCAAGCCACGCGGTCCGCGCTGGATCGGCGGTCTTGTCTTCCTGGGCGCGCTGCTCGCGGGCGGTCTCGGCACCGGCCTGACGTGGGAGGAGCAGTCGCTCGGCACGAGCCTGCAGACCGGCCTGGCCCTCGCTCTCGCCGTGTTCGGCATCGGCATCGCGTTCAGCGCCTTCCTCGGGCGCACCGGCGTCGGCTCGATCGTGCTCGCGGTCATCACCGCTGTGCTGCTCGCGGGCGCGGCAGCGCTGCCCAAGGACATCAGCACCACCTGGGCACGCACGGAGTGGAAGCCTGCCTCCACGGAACAGGTCAAGGCCCGGTACGAACTGGGCACGGGTGTCGGCACTCTCGACCTGACCCGCGCCGGCCCCGGCAAGGGCCGGACGCTGACCACCGGCGCCGAGATGGGGGCGGGACAGCTGAAAGTGATCTTGCCGAAGGACAGCACGGTGAAGCTGGACATCGAAGTGGGCGTCGGCGACATCCAGTTGCCGGACGACCGCAAGGACGATGTGGACATCGCTCCGGGCAAGGAGAAAACGGTGACGCTGGACCCGCCCGCGGGCAGCAAGGACGGCGGCACGCTCAAGCTGCACGTCGAAGTAGGCATCGGACAGGTGGAGGTGACCCGTGCTACGTCATGAATTCCATCCCGGCAAGCTGGTCCTAGGCCTGTTCCTGCTGATAGCGGCCATCGCCTACGCGGGCGACGCGGGCGGGACCTGGGACACACCGTGGTTCGTGGCGTTCCCCCTCCTGATGGCGGGCCTGCTGCTCGGCGGCGCGGCGGCAGCCGTGTCCTACGGAATACGCGGCCGGACCACCTCCCGCACCGCGAATCGCACCCTGGACAGCACGACGGATCGCTCGGTGGACGACTCCACGGGCACCTAGTGGACGACTCCAGGGGCGACTAGCCGAGTGCCGACGAGTGCCTGCGGCGGGTGGCGATCATCGCGTCTGCCGAGAAGACAGCTGCTCCGGCCAGGATCAGCGGGAGCCAGGCCATCAGGTAGGCCAGGTCGTTCCCGTAGTAGTACGGCTCGGTGGACCAGCTCACGGTCAGCCACAGGCTGAGCGAGATCAGGGCTCCGCCGAGCGCGGCGATGCGGGCGAACAGGCCGATGAGGGTGCCGATACCGACGGCGAGTTCACCGAGGGCGATGGCGTAGCCGAAGCCGACGGGGTTCTTGAGGGAGAGGTCGACGAGGGCCGGGATGGCGGAGATGTCGCGGACGCCTTCCATCATCTCGCCGATGGACCCGGCCCCACTGGCAGACATGAAGGCGCTGTCGGTGAGCTTGTCCAGGCCGGCGTAGATGAAGGTGACGCCGAGGAAGATCCGGAGCGGGAGCAGGGCGTAGCGGGAGGCGTTCTCCCGCCAGCCGTTGTTTCTCATATAGCTGGTGTGGCTGTCGGTGCGCATGCCGTGAGCCATCGCTCTCGCCGCCTCTTCCCTTGACCGTCTCGCCCAGTGACCGTCTCGCCCATTGATCCGTCATCAGACGATACGTACGAAGAGGGGGGCCTGCTCAGTGGCGTACTGCGATTTCCCGAGGACAGACCCGGTCGGCGCGTGGCCGGACCCTGTATGCGCGCGGACGGATCCGGGGCCGTCGCGAGCCGTTCAGTCCGTGACGTCTATCGTGCAACGGTTCGTCTCCACGCCCGCGGCCGTGATCACCTGGACGTCGACGCGCCCCGGCTCCACGTCGACCGGGACGGGGACGGTCAGTGCCGCGTCGGTCGGGTTGGTGAATCCGCCCGGCACGGGGACGAGCGGCACATGGACGTGGACGGTTCCGATGCGGACGACCATCCGTGCGAGGCGATCGGCGGTCTGCGCGCCGGGAGGCACGAACCCGGAGCCGCGGATCTCGATGTCATCGCCGGTACGGATGGGGCCGTCGAGATCACCCGCCTCGCGGGTCCGCACCACGGAGAGGATCACGGGCCGGCCGCCCTCGGCGTACTTGCCCGCGAGGTACGTGGCGGCCGACACCAGGACAAGGAGAGCGAGCCCCCACGGCAGGTCGGGCAGCTGCTCGGGGCGGCGGGCGAGGCGTACGGCGGCGAAGATCATGGCGACGGCGCTGATCAGGACGTACTGCGCGTCCGCGAAGCTGCCGCGGCCCGCGTCGTCGGTGAGCAGATCGGCGGCCCGGGGGCGGTCGGCGGGTACCTTCTGCAGCCGCTGGCCAAGGACGCGCAGACCCACTACGCGGCGTACGAGCATGGCGACCCCGCAGACCACGGCGAGGACGGTCACGGCGCCGGCGGCGCGGGCGAGGTCGAGCCCGGCGATCAGTTCGTCCCGCTCCTCGTGGCCCGATGCCCCGGCGAGTTCGCCCGCGAGGACGAGCACGGAGTACACGACAAGGAGGACCCAACAGGCGGCCACGGCGCGGGAGGTGGAGAGGCGGTTGTCCTCGCCCATCACCGGCGCGAGAATGCCACCGCGCGCCCGGTGTACGTACCCGGCGCCGGTCAGCAGGCCGGCCACCACTACGGCCGCGAGCACTCCCGCGGTCCGGGCGAGGGTCCACCCGGTGCCGATCGCGGTGAGCGCCTGGACCAGGAGCAGGACGCCCACGGCCACCCAGATGACTCCGAGGGTGCGCCGCCAGAGCAGACCGAGCCAGGTCTCGCCGTCGGCCCGGCCGCGTTCGGCGACGGCGCGGGCGGACTGGGTCAGTTCGTCCGAGACCCACTGCCGGGTAGCGCCCGCCGAGTGGGCGACCGCCGGGGGGACTCCCTGGCCCGCCGCCAGCTCATCGCGTTGGGCGAGGAATGCGGCCACGGCGCGCCGATGCCCCTCGCGCGCGCCGTGCGGGCAGTCGCCGCATGTGCAGCCGCCCCCGTGTGCGCCCTGCCGCGCCTCCTGCACCGCCACCGCGTACGCCACCTTCCCCGCCCTCGTTCGAGCACCGAATCGTGAACTTCCTTGCGATGAAAGGGGATTGTGCCGTACTGGAAGACGATCAGGTTCCGCGGGTCAGGTCAGAGAGGGTGATTCCGCCACGCTCGTGTTGACGGATGAGGGCGTCCGCTCAGGCGAGGAGATCCGGTTCGCTGCGGCTGATGTCCTGCCACAGGGACTGGTAGTTGATCCACGCCACGAGATCGCTGCCGAGTTGCTCGCGCGTCGCCACCGCCTGCTTGTGGCCGATGAGGATCGGTCGGCCCGCGGCCCGCGCGCTCAGCTGGACCTGGCAGGAGCGCTCCATGGTGAGGAACCACCAGGCGGCGGCGTCGACGGAGTCGCCGACGGTGAGGAGGCCGTGGTTGCGCAGGATGACGGCCTTGTGGTCGCCGAGCGCGGTGGCGATCCGCCTGCCCTCGTCGGAGTCCACGACGACGCCCGTGTAGCCGTCGTACAGCGCGTGGCGCTCATAGAAGGCGCAGGACTCCTGGGTGATCGGGTCGAGGAGTTCGCCGAGTGTGGACAGGGCGCGGCCGTGCAGCGAGTGGCAGTGCGCGACGGCGACTGCGTCGGGCCGCGCCAGGTGTGCCTGCGCGTGGACGGTGAAGGCGGCCTGATTGACGTGGTGACGGCCCTCGACGACCTGCCCCTCCGCGTTGGCCAAGACCAGATCGCCCACGGTGACGTGCTTGAAGGGCATCCCGAAGGGGTTCACCCAGAAACAGTCCTCGTGCTCCGGGTCCCGCGCCGTGATGTGCCCGGAAACGCCGTCCTCGTATCCGAGCCGCCCGAAGATCCGCAGCGCCCCGGCGAGCCGTTCCTTGCGGTGGCGCCGTTCGTCCGCCAACGAGTCGTGCACCGGCGGCATCGCGAACTGCAACCGTTCGACGGGTATCGGTGTGGGCGCCTGCATATGTCCTCCATCCCTGGCTGTACGGAGCGGAAGTTACCGGCGGTCAGCGCAGGAAGACAGGGGATCTCTGTGAAGAGAGTGCGCAATCGATACGTGACGCCGGGCAGGATGCCGGACACAAGGTGTCGGGTATCGGCGGGACACTCGCCGGATGACGACGAACTGGGCAGCCTTCACCGCAGCAGAACCGGCCTTCGCGCGGGTGGCCGAAGAGAGGTTCGGTCTGTTCACCCATCACACCCTCGCCACACTCCGCAAGGACGGATCGCCGCGTACGACGGGGCTCGAAGTCCGTTTTCTGTACGGGGAGTTGTGGCTCGGCATGATGGCGGACTCGATGAAGGCGCTCGACCTGCGCCGCGACCCCAGGTTCGCGCTGCAGGCCAATCCGGGGGCCGAGACGGAGATGGAGGGCGGCGACATGCGGATCGCCGGGCGTGCGATCGAGGTCGAGGACCCCGAGGTCATCGCCCGCTATGCCGGGGAGGTCGGCCCGCCGGAGCCGTTCCACCTCTTTCGTACGGAGCTGACGGAGGTCGTCCGTACGTACATCGAGGACGGGAAGTATCTGGCGGTGCAGTTGTGGAAGCCGGGTGCGCCGGCGCGGACGACCAGGCGGACGTGACAAAACGCCGGTGTCGCCGCCCTGCTTGGAGGGACGGCGGCACCGGCGTTCAAGCCCGTTCAGGCCTCAGCGAGGTCTCGGTCAGGCCCTGGGGACTACTCCCACTCGATGGTGCCCGGCGGCTTGCTCGTCACGTCGAGGACGACGCGGTTGACGTCGGCGACCTCGTTCGTGATGCGCGTCGAGATCTTCGCGAGAACGTCGTACGGAAGGCGCGACCAGTCGGCGGTCATGGCGTCCTCGGACGAGACGGGCCGCAGCACGATCGGGTGGCCGTACGTCCGGCCGTCGCCCTGCACACCCACGCTGCGCACGTCCGCGAGCAGCACCACGGGGCACTGCCAGATCTCACGGTCGAGACCGGCCGCGGTCAGCTCCTCGCGGGCGATCGCGTCGGCCTCGCGCAGCAGGTCCAGACGCTCCTTGGTGACATCACCGACGATGCGGATGCCGAGGCCGGGGCCCGGGAAGGGCTGGCGCTGGACGATCTCGTCCGGCAGCCCGAGCTCCTGGCCGACCATTCGCACCTCGTCCTTGAAGAGCTGGCGCAGCGGCTCGATCAGCTGGAACTCGAGGTCCTCGGGGAGGCCGCCCACGTTGTGGTGGGACTTGATGTTCGCGGTGCCGGAGCCGCCGCCGGACTCGACGACGTCCGGGTAGAGCGTGCCCTGGACCAGGAACTCGACAGGCTGGTCACCCGGCGCCTCTGCGACGATCTCCGCCTGGGCCTGCTCGAAGACGCGGATGAACTCGCGACCGATGATCTTCCGCTTCTGCTCGGGGTCGGAGACCCCGGCGAGAGCGCTCAGGAAGCGCTCCTGGGCGTCGACGACCTTGAGCTGCACGCCCGTGGCCGCGACGAAGTCCTTCTCGACCTGCTCGGTCTCGCCCTTGCGCATCAGGCCGTGGTCGACGTACACGCAGGTCAGTTGCGAACCGATGGCCTTCTGTACGAGGGCGGCGGCCACGGCGGAGTCGACGCCTCCGGAGAGACCGCAGATCGCGCGCTTGTTGCCGACCTGCTCGCGGATCGCGGCGATCTGCTCCTCGACGATGTTGCCGGTGGTCCAGTCGGGCTTGAGGCCCGCACCCCGGTAGAGGAAGTGCTCGAGCACCTGCTGGCCGTGCGTGGAGTGCATGACCTCGGGGTGGTACTGCACGCCGTACAGCTTCTTCTCGTCGTCCTCGAAGGCCGCGACCGGCACGACGTCCGTGGACGCGGTGACGGTGAAGCCCTCGGGCGCCGCGCTGCACGCGTCGCCGTGCGACATCCACACGGACTGGTCGGTCGGGGTGCCCTCGAAGAGCGTCGAGCCGGCCTTGGAGACGGCCAGAGGCGTGCGTCCATACTCCCGCGCGCCCGTGTTGTCGACGGTGCCGCCGAGGGTGGTCGCCATCAGCTGGAAGCCGTAGCACATGCCGAAGACGGGGACGCCGGCCTCGAACAGCGCGCGGTCCACGGTGGGCGCCTCTTCCGCGTACACCGACGAGGGGCCGCCGGACAGGATGATCGCGGAGGGGTTCTTCGCCAGCATCTCGGCGACCGGCATGGTGCCCGGAACGATCTCGCTGTAGACCCGGGCCTCACGGACGCGGCGGGCGATGAGCTGGGCGTACTGCGCTCCGAAGTCGACGACCAGAACGGTGTCGGGGGCGGCGGCAGCGGGGGACGCTGATGGCACGGCGGCGGCCTTCCGGCGTTGAGCGTGAGCTTGAGCGTGAGCTGGGGCTCGTGCGTGAGCAGGGGGTCTGTTTTGTCGATTCTAACGGGCCCGAGGGCACCACCCTCGTCGCATCCGACGGAGGCCGCTTCCCGCACGGCGAGGCATGAGCCACTTACGCGGTGAAGCCGGGTTCCAGGTGCACGGCAGCGTGGGGCGTGAGGCGTGGGGGCGGCGTCTCAGTATCCGAGCCGCGGCGGAACCCGTGTTGACCAGGCACGCGCGCGTGGGGGCATACTGGCCTCGTGACCAAGCACCTCAGCTTCCTCTTTACCTATGGCAACCGGCCCGCCGGCTGCCATGGTCGAGCTGCTTGATCCACTGACAAGCGACTTCCCAGGCGCCCCGGGCCGACAAGGCCCGGGGCGTTCTGTCATTCCCGGGCCATGTCGCTCCGGGGCGCTCCATCCGAGATCCACATCCGATGAGGAGCCCCAGATGACCATCGCCACGACCGACAAGACCGGCGCCCGCACCCCCGAGGCCGCCGACGTGATCGCGGGTGCGCGCGACCGCATCGACGCACTCGACGACCGGATCATCGGTCTCGTACAGGAACGGATGGCGGTATCGGCCGTCATCCAGGAGGCCCGGATCAGCTCGGGTGGCCGCCGGGTCAACCTCTCGCGTGAGATGGAAGTGCTCGGCCACTACAGGGACGCTCTGGGCAAGCCCGGTACGTCGCTCGCGATGACGCTGCTGGAGCTGTGCAGGGGCCGGGTCTGAGCCCTCCGGACCTGAGTTCGGGTCCGCTCTCACCCGTACGGCGCGTGACCGGTTCCGGCGGGGCTTCGTTGGTCCCGATGTCCGTGCCAGCCAGGGGCGGGCACGGAAAAACCACGCGTGGCTCCGCTGGAGCGATGAGGCGCACACCTCGTGTGTGCGCCGTGGGACCTCGCTCCAGAGACGTGACCGGACGGCAGGGGACAGCAGCCCGGTCACCCAGGGAACGGTCGGCTTCGGGGACGCCCGGAGCCGACCGGCCTCCCTCCCCGACTCGCCCCCGAGTACCCCTGAGCCGTCCCCGAGTTACCCCTGAGCCGTCCCCGAATTGTCCCCACCCGTCCCGCGGTCCCCCCGTCCCACACCACTCCGGCTCGTCGGTCCCCTCAGGAAGACCCATCCTGTCGAACCGGTTGCGCGGCCAACGGCGAATCGACCACGATGCCTAGCAGGACAGGCCGCACGCCCAGTACTGCACAACTCAATTGCCATTGGTCGATACCACTTGTGCGCCCCTTGTGCGCCGGGTCGGCCACCGGCGCTCTCAGACTCGCGGCGCACTCCCCCCTGCGCCGCTCCGTGGCACCGACGCTGCCCTGACGTCGGTGCTGAACGGCCAAGGGCCCCGCGGATCCGTCCCGCGGGGCCCTTCGCTATGCCGTCGCGGCTACTTCGCCTCGGCCAGCTTCGCCAGTTGTGCGTCGACGATGGTCTCCGCCACCTTCGGGTCGGAGGCCCTGGTCCGAGCGGTCGGGTCGAAGATGTTCGAGGCGCGGAAGGCGATCAGCGTCGAACCGCTGCGTACGACACTGACGCGGTCCCGGGCGAGGAACTCACCGGCACGGCTCGCGAGCTTGTACGAGACGGCCTCGTCGCCCCCGACCGGCGCGGGCTGCGGCCTGACGCCGATGTAGCGGTGGGCGCCTTCCCGGAACGTGGCGCACTTCTTCGACTTCGTCGCCGTACGCAGCGTGTCCATGGTCTTCTCGGCATCGCCATCAACATCGCCATCGGCCTGGCCGTAGGCGAGGAGCACGACCTCCGTTGTTGTGGCGTCCGCGACGTCGGTGCTGGTCAGTGTGCGGCTGACGTGGGCCTTCGACTGCGGCGGGGCGGCGGCCGTGAGCAGGTCGGACAACGGGCGGCACTCGGCCGGGTCCACGCGCCCGACGGGAGGCGTGGCCTTGCCCGCGGAACCCTCGGAGCCCTTCTCCGGCTCCTTCGCGACCTCGTACTTCTTGACGTCGCCCGTCGCCAGCGCGGCCTTCTCCAGCTCCGCCTCAAGCTTCGTCGCCGCGGAGGACTCGCCCGTCGCCGCGGACTTCGACGGCTGCGCGCCGCCGCTCCCGCCGTCCCCGCCGCCCTTGGCGTCACCGCCGCCACCGCTGCACGCCGCAGTGAGGCCCAGCGCCACCACGACCGAAGCGGTCACCACACCACGCGATACAGCTGACTTCACGTGCCCGTCCCCCAATTCCTTCTCGCGTCGCGCGGATTCACCCGCATCCCGGCCTCCCCGGCCCACTTCTAGGACGGAAGATCATCAACTCCGGTTCCGCACCGCCTGACCGCCACCACCACCGACTACTGCCAGATCCAGAACCTGAACGGGCTCAAGAACACGATCGCCAGCGCCATCCCGCCCACCACGATCACCACGCTCCACACCCGGCGGCCGCGCTCCGAACGCCCCCCGCGCCGTGGCCCGCTCGGTGCGGCCCGCCACTCGTCGGGGCGCCACGCACCGGCGGACGCCCCCTCCTCCGCCGCCTTGCGCTTCCTGCGCCTGCGGCTCAGCAGCCCCGCCTCAGCCGCCTGTTGGCGCGCCGCCTCCTCGTCGAGCCGCCGCAGCCTCTCGGCCACCATGCGCGCCCGCGCGGACGGTTCCTTCGGCGCGGAGGTACGGATGTCGCGCAGGCTGTCGCGCTCGAACCGCTCCCACACGTCATCGGGAAAGGCATCCGACGCCTCGTCCGACCCCCCGTTCGACCCCTCACCCGGTATCCCATCCGGTATCTCGTCCGGTATCTCGTCCCGCACCGCCACGCTGCCCCCTCCGACGACTCGCTCCCCGGCGGATGTCCGGAGAGCGGAGGAATTTCTACGGCACCCGGCAACAGCCGCACAAGCCATGTGATCCAAGCCACATAAGAATTATGTGAGTTCGAGGACAACCATTCACAGGCGACGCAGGTCATGCATGCGTAACAACGGCCACACCCGCGTCCCCACCGCGGAGGCCTCCACCTCCGTGCCGCTCATCAGGCGGTGCGCCGGACTCCATGAGGTCTTCATGAAGCTTCGCCGTGTCATGGCCGCCGCGGCCGCGACCGCTGCTATAGCCCCGATCGCGCTGCTGTCGGCTCCCGCCGCCTTCGCGACCGAGGACACCACGCCGCCCCCGAGCGCGTCGGCCACCGAGTCGGCCACGCCTCCCCCGTCGGCCACCCCGACCGAGAAGCCGTCCGAGACTCCGCCCCCGAGCCCCTCGACCAGCGCGCCGACCACCCCCGCGCCGAGCTCGTCGGCCACCGAGACGGCCAAGCCCACTGAGACGGCCAAGCCGACCGAGAAGCCGACCGAAGAGCCCACCGAAGAGCCCACGGAGTGCGCGGTCGACGATGACGGCGTCGACGCCGACTCGAAGCTGGAGCTCGAACTCTCGGGTCTGCCCGGCAAGATCGTCGCGGGCAGCGGCTGGCACCAGTTCAAGCTGACCGCCGCCAACCCGAGCGACGAGGACCTCGGCGAGGTCCAGTGGCTCGCCGCCGTGGACAACTTCACGGACAGCGAGGACGAGAAGGACTGGCTGGCGAACTACGCGCAGGTCCAGTACTTCAACCCCGACTCCAAGGCGTGGGAGTCCATCGCGGACGAGGTCTCCGGCGGTCTCTACTTCGGTACCACCGAACTGGGCGCCAAGGAGAAGGTCGACATCAAGCTGCGCGTCAACATCAGCGCCAAGGCCCCGGCCGGTGACGGCTACGCCCTCGGCCTCGGCGGCTACCTGGACTCAGAGCAGAACTGCGTGCACAACGCGTTCGCGTTCTACGAGTTCACGGTCCTGAAGGCCGGCAGCAACAACGAGAACCCGGGTGAGGCCGACGAGAACAAGGGCGGCAAGACGCCTTCCGGCGGCAAGAAGCCCCAGGGCGGCGCCAACGAGATCCCGACCACGGGCAACCTGGCCGAGACCGGCTCCAGCTCCATGCTGCCGACCATCGGTCTCGTCGGCGGTGCCGCCGTCGTCGCCGGTGCGGGCGCGGTCTTCGTCGTCCGCCGCAAGAAGGCCGACGCCACCGCGTAACACACGCCGCTGAACGGCACGCCGGTGACGGCCCGCCGCTCAGCGGCACCTGAGACACGCTGAAGGACCTGCGCTCGGAGGGGGGTGCAGGTCCTTTGGCGTACGTGGGGGCAGTGGGGCCGGCAGAAGAAGCCGGGTCACTTCTTCGGCGGCACCGCAGGCATCCCCAGGAACGGCAGCTTCAGGGCACCGAACGCGTCGGCCGGTACCGCGGGTTTCTTCGGCTCGACTGCGGCGAGGCGTACGTACCGCGTGCCCTGCTCGGGACGCGTCTCCTCGCCGCCCTTGTTGGGCCAGAAGGACATCGCGCGCTCGGCCTGCGCGGTGATCGTCAGGGAAGGGTTCACGCCTAGGTTCGCGGAGACCGCGGCGCCGTCGACGACCGAGATGCCAGGGTGGCCGTAGAGCCGGTGGTACGGGTCGATGACTCCGGTGTCGGCGGAGTCGCCGATCGGGCAGCCGCCCAGGAAGTGCGCGGTCAGCGGGGTGCCCATCAGCTCACCGATGTTCGAACCGGCGAAGCCGTTGATCTCCTTGGCGAGCAGCGTCGCGGCCTCGGTGGCCTCGGGGATCTGCGTCGGGTTGGGCGCGCCGTGGCCCTGCCGGGCGGTCAGCAGGCCCTTGCCGATGCCCTTCTCCTTGCGGTACGTCGTCAGGGAGTTGTCGAGTGTCTGCATGACCAGGCCGATGATGGTGCGCTCCGACCAGCGCCGGTTGGAGAGCGAGCGGACCGTCAGCCAGGGGTGCTTGGCCACGTTGCCGAGCCAGCCCGCCACCCGTGCCTTGCCGCCCTTGATGCTGTAAGGCACCTGAAGGATGGTCATGCCGCCCATCGCGTTGGACTTCTTGCCGTAGCGGACCGGCTCGATGTGCGTGGTCGCGTTCGGGTGGATCGACGAGGTGATCGCGACGCCCTTGGTGAAGTCCGCCTTCTCGGTACCGTGCTGCTTGCGGTAGCGGCGGTCGGTGGTCTGCGACCCCACCAGCGCCTCGGAGTTGGTGCGGGTGAGCGCGCCGAGCCGTCCCGATATGCGCGGGAGCAGACCGGTGTCCTTCATGCGGTGTAGGAGCGTCTGCGTGCCGTAGGTGCCCGCGGCGACGACGACCGCGCGGGCGGTCAACGTGCGGCCGTTGCCCTTGCGCTTGTTGTCCGTGGGCAGCGTGGCGACGGCGAACCCACCCCGCGAGTCCTCCGTGAGGGTGACCACGGACGTCATCGGGTGGATGACGGCGCCCGCCTTCTCCGCGAGGTAGAGGTAGTTCTCGTTGAGGGTGTTCTTCGCGCCGTGCCGACAGCCCGTCATGCACTCGCCGCACTCGGTGCAGGCCTTGCGGGAGGGGCCCGCGCCACCGAAGTAGGGGTCGGGAACTTCCGCGCCGGGCCCGGCCGTTGAAGTACCTGAGGCGTCCTGCTCGTCTCCGAAGAAGACGCCGACCGGCGCCATGTGGAAGCTGTCGCCCACTCCCATGGCCTGAGCGGTCGCCTTCAGGTGGATGTCGGACGGAGTCGTGGTCGGGTTGAGCCGCACCCCGAGCATGCGCTTGGCCTGCTCGTAATAGGGGCTGAGCTCGTCCTGCCAGTCCGTGATGTCCTTCCACTGCGGGTCGTTGAAGAACGGCGCGGGCGGTACGTAGAGCGTGTTCGCGTAGTTCAGCGAACCTCCGCCGACGCCCGCTCCCGCGAGCACCATCACATTGCCCAGCAGATGGATGCGCTGGATGCCGTAGAGGCCGAGGGCCGGTGCCCAGAGGTAGTTCTTGAGGTCCCAGGAGTTCTTCGGGAGCGACTCACGGGTGAAGCGGCGCCCCGCTTCGAGTACGCCGACGCGGTACCCCTTCTCCGTCAGGCGCAAGGCGGAGACGGAGCCGCCGAAGCCTGAACCGATGACGATGACGTCGTAGTCGTAGTCGTAGTCGTACGACGCTTCGTCATACCCGCCCGCCTCACTGTCCGGCTGTTCCTGGACAGAGCTCTCCTGTGACATCGACTCTCCTCGTTGAGAACTAACCCCTAGAGAAAGGCTCTTGAGAAACCGGGCCCATGAAGACCCGGGTCCGGCGCCCGCCTAACGCAGGCGCAGTGACTTCATGACCTTCAGGCTCACGCTCATGAACGCCGCGTACTTCTCGTCGTCCATGCCGAAGGACGGCGCGAGCGGCATGAGCCGCTGATGGGCGACGGTCTGCGCCTCGGTGTACTTCAGGATGCCCTCCGAGCCGTGCCGGCGACCGAGGCCGGAGTCCTTCATGCCGCCCATCGGTGACTGGACACTGCCGTAGGCGGGCGCGAAGCCTTCGTTGACGTTGACCGTGCCGGTGCGCAGACGGGCCGCGAGCTTGCGGCCGCGGCTGCCGTCCTTCGTCCAGACCGAGGAGTTGAGGCCGTACGACGTGGAGTTGGCGAGTTCGACCGCTTCGTTCTCGTCGGTGAAGCGGTAGATGGAGACGACCGGGCCGAAGGTCTCCTCACCGCACACCGCCATCGGGGACTCGACGCCGTCCAGGATCGTCGGCTCGAAGAAGAACGGGCCGATGTCGGGACGGGCGACGCCGCCCGCGAGCACCGTCGCGCCCTTGGCGACCGCCTCGTCGACATGCCGCTTGGTGGTCTCCAGCTGCCGCTCACCGACCAGAGAGCCCATCTCCGCGCCGTACGCGAGGGAACGGCCGAGGCGCATGGCCTTCGTGCGCGCCGCGAAACGCTCGAGGAACTCGTCCGCGATCGACTCGTGGACGTAGAGGCGCTCGATGGAGATGCACAGCTGGCCCGCGGACGAGAAGCAGGCGCGCACCGCGCCTGCCGCCGCCTTGTCGATGTCGGCGTCGTGGAGCACCAACATGGCGTTCTTGCCGCCGAGTTCGAGCGAGACGCCGACGAGACGGCCCGCCGCGCCCTGCGCGACCTCGCGGCCGGTGCGGGTGGAGCCGGTGAAGGAGACGTAGTCGGCGTGCTTGACGATCTCGGGGCCGACGACCGGCCCCTCGCCGAGGACCACCTGGAAGACCTCGGCGGGCAGACCGGCCTCGATGATGAGGTCACGGGCCCACAGCGCGGTCAGGCAGGTCTCCGTGTCGGGCTTCATCACCAGCGCGTTGCCCGCGACGAGGGCGGGCAGCGCGTCGCCGATGGAGAGCTCGAAGGGGTAGTTCCACGGCGCGATCTGGCCGACCACACCGCGCGGCTGACGGTTCTCGGTGACCTTCGTGAGCATCGGTACGACGCCGGTGTGCCCCTTGGGGTTCAGATACGCGGGGGCCTTGCGGCCGTAGTGCCGGGCGGCGACGGCGACGGCCTGCAGCTCCTCGTGCGCGTGCAGCCGGGCCTTGCCGGTCTCCAGCTGGATGAGGTCGAGGACCTCGGCCTGACGCTGGAGCACGAGGTCGTGGAAGCGGAGCAGGACCGCGGCGCGGCGGCGGACCGGGGTGCGCTCCCAGGCGACCTGGGCGACCCGGGCGCGCTCGAAGGCGGTGGCGACGTCCTCGGGGGTGGACTCGGGCAGGTCGGCCAGCTTCTCGCCGGTGAACGGCGTGTGGTTGGCGGTCCGTCCCGAACCGATCACATCCCGGGTGAGCTGCGCGATCAGCTCGGGAGTCACCACGTCGGCGGCGGTGCGCGCGCCATCGGGGGCGGTGGCTATCGGGTTCGTGCCGAGGGGCGCTGCGGTGGCCTGCGAGTCCGTCATGGAGGTGAGCGTAGGCGCAGGTCAAGGTTTTGGGTACCCGTCGGTAATCAGGTTTCACCGGGCACACACACGGCGCCAGCGATTGCTGGCAACAAAGCCGCTGATCAGGGTGTTGTCGCGGCGAGCTGACCCTCTCAAGGAGGCCTAGGAGCCATCGCGCCCCCTCACCCAGGATGATCACCGGGGGTGGATATCCGAACGCTCGCTAGCGGCACATGCACGTGCCGCTAGGACCCCCAGCCCAATCTGGCAGGTACGCGACATGTACCGTCACACACCACCCAGGGTTCACTTCCTGACCATAGTGAACTCTTTTACAGAACAGGGGGGTTCTCGGAATGAGATCCAAGTTGGCCACGCTCGCGTTCACCATCGCCGCGGCCACGACCATGACATTGATCGGTCCTAGCGAGGCAGCCGAAGCGGCCTCGGCGAGCTCCTGCAGGTCGGTGCAGCTGGGCACCTTCAAAGACGGATCAGTGTGCTTCTACCACCGCACCGACACCATCAAGGTCTTCTACTCAGGTAACGGCGATAAGGGCTGGAAGCTCACGGGCGCCGGCCACACCACAAGCGGCCGGAAGATCAAGTGCGTCAACAGGAAGTGGGATTCCATCAAGACCTGTGACTACAACTTGTCCGAGAGGTCCCATCTGACGTATCGGATCACCGCGACTAGAGCTGGCTTCAACACACTGAAGACCCCTTGGCTCACGGTGAGCGTTCGTACGGGCAAGCGAATCAATAGCTGATCGGCCGACTGCCTCAGGGGCGCCCCGTGCGAGTGCCCCTGAGCGCAAGTCCAGCCCGTCAGACCTTATCGATCTCCAGGTTCTCGATCGTAGTCTTGGCGACCTCGCGGCCACGCTCGGTGAAGTCGCCCTTGGCCGGGTAACCGATCATCAACTTATACATGTCACCGGACGTGGTCTTGTAGTAGAGAACCCTGAGCTCGCGGGGCCGTGGGTTCTCGGAGTCCGTGGTGTTGTACACGAACGTGTTCTCCGCGGACTTGCGTTCCTTGTACTTGGTAGCTGGCTTAGGGTTGCTCTTGGGGGCGGGGTCGGAGGCCATGCTGAGGCTGTAGTCGCCAGACTCCTTGTACGACTTGTTGTCGTCGTACATCTCGGAGGCGGCGGACTCGGAGATCTCGCCGGAGCTGTCCTCAGTCTTCTTGTCGAGATTCAAATTGATCCAGACACTGCCACTCGGATCCGTGTAGCTGACCCAGTGGTCCTTCTCGTCCGCGTCGGCTGCCGGCTCCGCCTTCACGTATCCCGAGGGCACGGCCACGGTCGCCCCTAGCTCCTTCGCCTGCTCCTTCTTCCACCCCTCGGGCAGCGGCCCCGCGAACGGGTCCGCGATCACCAAGTAGGTGCTCACGGCCGCGACCACGACCACCGCCCCAATGCCCATCAAAGCCTTGCGACCGAGAGGGATGCCCTTACCACCGCCGTTGCCGCCGCCAATCTGCACGACCTGCGTAGGCGCCGGCTGCGGCGGCTTCGCGGCCTCCTCCAGGAGGGTGCGGGCCTGCGCGGCGGTCGGGCGCCGGCCGGGTTCCTTGATGAGGAGCCCGTTGATCACCTGGGCGAGCGGGCCCGAGGCCGAAGCGGGCGCGGCGGGTGTCGCGTTCAGGACGGACTGGAGCGTCGCGGGCGTGTTGTTGCGGCGGAACGGCGAGACGCCCTCCGTCGCGGCGTAGAGGACCACACCGAGCGACCAGAGGTCCGACGCCGGGCCGGGGCGCTGCCCGAGGACCCGCTCCGGGGCGATGAATTCCGGCGATCCGACGAAGCCGCCGGTGTCCGTCAGGTTCGTCTCGCCCTCGATCTGGGCGATGCCGAAGTCGGTGAGGACGACGCGGTCGTGCCGGCCCAGCATCACGTTGTCCGGCTTGACGTCACGGTGCAGGATGCCCGCCTGGTGCGCGGCGTCCAGGGCGTTGAGCACCTCAAGACCGATGCGGGCGGCGTCGCGAGCACCCAGGGTGCCCTCGTGGAGCGCGGCGCCGAGGGAACGCCCCTGGACCAGTTCCATGACGATCCACGGCTGGCCGTCCTCGACCGCCACGTCGTGCACGTTGACCACGGCGGGGTGGTCGAGGCGTGCCGCGGCGCGTGCCTCGCGGCGCATCCGCTCGAAGGCGTTGGAGCGCTCGCGCTCGGGCAAGTGGTCGGGGATGCGGGGTTCCTTGACGGCGACGTCACGGTCCACCGTCTCGTCCTTCGCACGCCAGACCGTACCCATGCCGCCGTGGCCGAGCTTGGAGAGCAGCCGGTAACGCCCCGCGATCAGGCGGCCCGTGCCGGGCTCGGGCGCGGATGGCTGGTTCGGCACCACCTGGGTGGGCTGCACATGTCGCCCACCCTGTCCTTGGACTTGCCCTGGGACTTGTCCTGGCACTTGCCCAGGGACTTGCCCTTGGACGTCGGGCTGCTGCGGCGGCTGGAGTCCGTAACTGGTGGGTTCGTACGCGCCGTAGGAGGCTCCCCCGTCATTGCTCATGTCCACATGACTACCTTGCGCAAGGCCTCAGGTTCCACTCGGGACACTGACTTGTGACCGACTCACTCCACACGCGCCCCACGCACGCATCTCAGCGCCGCACGAACGAATCCACCGCCGTGTCGAAATACCGCCTGCTCTCCTTGGTCTTGGCGACCGGCGCCGAGACCCACACGTCGTACATCCGGCCGCCTTCCTGCCAGCACAGGTCGAACGTGTGCCGGTCGCCCTCCGCCGCCGTGAAGCCGTCCCAGCTGAACTGCCAGAGGGCGGCGGGCCGTCCGTTGTGCGAGGTCTCGGTGACCTCGCCGTCCCGGTAACCGGGGTTGTTCTGAGGGCCCTTGGCGTCCGAGCGGCGCTGCACGGCGAGCGGGCCGCCCGGCGTCGGGGCCGACTCCTTGATGCCGATGCGGAACGTTCCTCCGGGCGACTTGTAGAAGACGCGGGGTCCGTCCACCTCGCGCGTGAAGCCGTCCGGCACGGCGAGCGTGAAGCCTCTGGGGTCCTTCGTGACGCGGTAGCCCTCCGGGGCCTCCGGAGTGGACGGCTTCGGGCTGCGGGAGCCGCGCGTGACCGTCACCGTCGGCGTCGGCGAAGGCGAGGGGCTCGCGGTCCCCGTCTGCGCGGTCTGCGAACTCTGCGAGGCAGGCGTCGAGGGCGTACCGCCGTTCCCGTCGCCGTCCCTGCCCAACAGGACGGCGGCGGACACCCCGGCCCCGGCCACCGCGGCCACCAGGGCGGCAGCGATCAGCATCGCCCGGCGACGGCCCCGGGAAGGCCCCGCGGGCTGCCCGGGAGGACGGGTGGGCAGGTCACGGAAGGTGGGCGTGTAGCCGCCTGGCCCGACCGGCAGCGCCGAAGGCTGAACCCCGGCCCGCCCCGCCGGCGTGGAGGGCATCCGCCCCGTGTCGACGTACTGCCGCAGCAGGCTCTCCGCCTCCGGCACCGTGAGACGCCGGTCCGGGTCGCGTTCGAGGAGGCCGAGGACGGCGGGCAGCAGCGGGGCAGCGGCGGGCGGCGGGCGGATCTCGTCGAAGACGACGGCGTGCAGCACACCGCCGATCGAGTCCCGGCGGAAGGGCGACTCGCCGGTCAGGGCGGTGACGAGGAGCGCGCCGAGCGACCAGAGGTCCGACTCGGGGCCGGTCCGCTCGCCCGACATCCGCTCGGGCGCGGTGTATTCGGGCGAGCCCACGAACGACCCGGTCTCCGTCAGCGTCGTCGCCCCGCTGACCTGCGCGATCCCGAAGTCGGTGAGGACGACGCGCCCCGTCGTCTCCTCGATCAGTACGTTCGCGGGCTTGATGTCGCGGTGCAGGACCCCGGCGGCGTGCGCGACGCGCAGCGCGCCGAGGAGAGCGATGCCCATCCGGGCCACCGCCCGCGCGTCCATCGGGCCCGACCGGGAGATACGCCCGGACAGCGAGCCGCCCTTGATCAACTCCATGACGATGTAGGGGCGGCCGCTCTGTTCGACGACGTCGTGTACGACGATGATGTGCGGATGTCTCAACTGCGCGGCGGCACGCGCCTCGCGCAGGGTGCGTTCGCGCTGCTGCATCGCGTCGGCGTCGGAGAGCGATTCGTCGAGGGCGAGTTCCTTGACGGCGACCTCGCGTCCGAGGAACTGATCCGTGGCCTGCCAGACCACGCCCATGCCGCCCCTGCCGAGCCGCGCATCCAGGCGGTAACGGCCAGCGACGACCCGGGCGTTGTCCCCCACGCTCCCCATGCGGCCATCATGCCCCACACGTGTGCGAACGGACCCTGTGGGCCTGCGCGGCGGACTGGTTCCGGCCGCTTGTCCCAGCCATCACGGCCGGGAACCGTCGCACGCGTCGCGCTCAGGGCTCCCGCCAGCTCTGGACCATCGCGTCGAACTGCTGCCGTGCCGTGTCCCAGTCGGCGGCGGGGGACGACATGTAAATCACGTACTCGACGCCGTCACGGCTGAGATACGTCTGTTCGATGGCGCGGCGCGGGCCCGCGGTGGTGTCGTTCGCACCCGCGGTCCAGCTGAACTCCCAGAGGGCGGCGGGCCGGTCGCGGAAGTTGTTCGAGTCGAGCTGCAGCCGCTTGTAGCCGGGCAGCTTGGTCCGCAGGTTCTTCTCAAGGTCCAGCTGATGCGTGTAGGGGCTCTCCCACGTGGAATCGCGGTCGATGCCGACGCGTACGAAGTGCCGTCCGTGGTCCGGCGTGTAGTCGATCTGGTTGCCGTTCGCCTCGCGTACCCAGCCCTTGGGGAGGGCGAGACTGAAGCCCTCGACCTTGTCCTTCACCCGGTGCCAGTTCTTGGGGACGTCGTCGACGGTTTTGCCCGGGGTTCCGTCGCCGCTTCCGACGGTTTCACTGGACTGCTGGGTCCCGCCGTCCTTGCCGTCCGCCCAGTACTGGTATCCGGCGATGCCACCGCCGAACAGCAGGACCGCGGCGGCTGCGGCGACGATGGCGGGCAGCTTACGGCGGGAGCTGGAGCCGGAGTTGTGGACGGAGGTGCCGGGCTCGGCTGGGGGGTAGCTGGAGTGGGGGGTCTGGTGTGCGGTCTGGTGCGGTGCTTGCTGGTGCTGCTGGGGCTGTTGGTACTGCTGGCCCTGGTGCTGCTGGTGCTGCTGACGCGTCTGGTACGGCGCCGGATGCTGCGACGACGCATGCACCTGCGTCGGCACGTAAGCCTGCGCCGTGTTCGGCCGTCGTCCCTCCGCCGCCTCCGCGAGCATCAGTTCGGCCGCCTCCGCGGTCGGCCGGGTGTCCGGGTCCTTACGGAGGAGCGCGCCGATGACCGGGGCGAGCGCCCCCGCGTACTCGGCCGGCGCGGGCTCCTCCGTGACCACGGCCTGCATGGTGCCCAGCGGCGACGTGCGCCGGAACGGGGAGTTCCCCTCGACCGCCGTGTACAGCGTGGCACCGAGCGCCCACAGGTCGGACGCGGGACCGGGGTTGGCGCCGCTGACCCGCTCGGGCGCCAGATAGTCGACGGAGCCGACGACCTCACCGGTCCGCGTGATCGTCGAGTCCCCCTCGATCGCGGCGATGCCGAAGTCGGTGAGCAGGACGCGCCGGTCGTTCGACAGGAGTACGTTGCCGGGCTTCACGTCGCGGTGCAGGACCCCGGCGGCGTGCGCGGCGCGCAGGGCCTTCAGCGTCCACAGGCCGATGCGGGCGGCCTCGACGGGCTCGATGCGCCCCTGCTCCTTGACGGCGTCCGCGAGCGAGCGGCCCTCGACCAACTCCATCACGATCCACGGCCGGTCGTCGTACTCCAGGACGTCGTGGACGGTGACGACCGCGGGGTGGTTGATGCGGGCCGCGGCCCGCGCCTCCGCGTGCGTACGCGCGAAGAGCACCGCGCGGTCGGCCTCCGGCACGTACTGCGCGGCCGTCAGTTCCTTGACGGCGACGGTCCGGTGCAGCACCTCGTCCCGCGCGCGCCACACCCGTCCCATGCCACCGCGGCCGATGGACTCTCCGAGCCGGTAGCGGCCCGCGAGCAGCAGGCCCTGCATCTGATTCACGTTCCCCCGCAATGGTCTTGACAGGCCCAGGTTAGGGAGCGGGTGGCGTACGGGGAACCTCCGGGGGTGCTCGGAGACCTCACTGTGATGCGGGACGCAGCGACGGAAGGCGTTCAGGAAACGTCAATTACCGCTGACTTAACGGTCATTCGGAGTCAATATGCGTCAACCGGCGTCCCGGTGAGCTGCTCTAATCGACCTGATAGGTGGCCGAAGCCTGCTCGAAGAGCCGTGACACCTCGTCACGCTCGGCTTCGGGCCCCCGGATCTGCACGACGTGGTACTTACCGCCGACTGCCATCGCGAGATTGCGTACGAACGTCTCGCTGCCCTCGGCGTCCTGCCAGGTGAACTGTCCCTCGGCCATCTTCCGTCCGCCCACGTCCACCGTGCGCATCCCGCTCGACGTGGCCCAGGTCGAGTCGCGGAACGGCTGCAGCTCGCGCTCGTGTTCGCGCTGGTACTTCATGGGGTCCTTGCCGTACTCGTCCGTGCCGTCACGCCCCGGCACGACGATCAGCTCGAAGTCGCCGTGGGTGTAGACGACCTGCCCCCGGCCGTTCTTGGGCCGGCGGTCCCACCCGCTGGCGACGGCCACCCGGAAGCCCTCGGCGTCCTTGCGGAGGGTGAACCCCTGCGGCAGCTCGGGCCCGCTCGTCTGCGGCTTCTGCGAGCCGGGGGTCTTCTTGTCCGGCTTGTCGCTGGGCTCGGCGGACTTGCTCGGCTTGCCTTCCTCGCTGGGCCGGGCGCTGCTGCCGGGTTCGGTCGCCTGGCTGGTGCCGACGTCCCCGGCGGAACCGGCACGCTCGCCGCCCTCGTTCTTCCCCGACTTGGGCATGAAGACCATGGCGTACGCGACCGCTGCCGCGAGCCCCACGAGGATGAGCAGGAGGAGAAGGCGCCCCAAGGACCGCGGCCGTCCCGTCCCGCTTCGCTTGGGAGCGGGCCTGGGGGCGGAAGCGGGAGTGGGGGCGGAGGTGGGAGCGAAGGTTGCTGCCCTGCCTTCCCGCCCCCTCTTGTGCTTGTGACGTCCGTTCTGGCTCTGTCGGGAGTCCACCGCGGCGGACGCCTGGGCGCGCCGCCTCTTCCGTCGTACGACCTCACCGCGACGGCGTACGACGGGCAGCCGCCGGGCGTCGAACGGCGGCGCGGGCACGACGTTGGCACCGGCCTCGGGCTCGGGCGCCGAGCGGACCAGCGACCGCAGCCAGCCGCTCAGTTCCTCGACGTCGAGCCGCTCGGTGGGGTCCTGGCGCAGCAACGACTCGACGACGGGCCGCAGGGCCCCGCACTCCTCGGCGAAGGCGGGCGGCTCGGCGCACACCAGCTGGACGAGTTCGAAGGTGCTGTCCTCAGGGTAGGGCGCGTGGCCCTGCACGGCCCGGAACAGCAACGCGCCCAGCGCCCAGAGATCGGTGGCGGGCCCGATGGGCGGGGCGAGCTGCCAGTTCTCATGCACGGGCCCGGCCTGCTCGGGCGCCCACCGCTCGGTCACACACCCGACCACGGTCATCCGGGCATGCCGGGCACGCTCGGCAGCAAGCGCGGTGGCAGGCCCCCGCCGCGCACTGCCGCTGCGCTCGGCGACCAGGGCGTCCCAGTAGCTGTGGCCGGAAGAGGCGGGGGCGGGGGCGGGTTGGGCGGGGGTGTTGTGGGCGGGGGCGGATACCGGCCCAGCGGGGCCAGTGTGGCCTGGCGCATCGTGACCGGCCGAGTCGTAGCTCCGCGTGGCTTCCGGCTCGCGGCGGCTCGGGACGGGGGCAGGACCGCCACGGCTCGCGACCGGGGCGGGACCACCACGGCCAGGCACGGCACCCTGCCCGCCACGGCCCGGCGCAGCCTCCCGTCCTGCCCCTCCACGACTGGGCGCGGCCTCTTGCCCTACCCCTCCACGACTGGGCGGGACCTCTTGCCCACTGCCGCCGGCGAAGCCCCCGGCAGGAGATCCCTCAGCGCCCGTCCCCGCACCGGAACCCCGCGCTCCCGGAACTCCGCTCCTCGGTACCGCCCCATGCCATTGCTTCGTGCTCGCCACGCCGTACGGATCGAGGATCCGCCCGGCCTCCTCGGCGCCCTCGCCGCCGCCCCGGCCCCCACCGCCAGGGCTCTCGGCGCCACTCCCACTCCCCGCGCCATACCCACGCGGACCTTCCTGGTCGTACCCCTCAGAGCCCTCGTACCCCTCGTACCCCTCAGCCCCGTCGTACCCCGCACCCGCCCCATACACCTCGCCACCCCGAGGCCCCGGCAGCTCCGCCCCCGATGACGACCCCGCCCCCCGCCGCCCCTCGTCCTCGCTCACCCGCGCCGCGGCCCTCGCCCCCGCGCGGTACGCGGCTATGGCGCTGGACCGCGCCGCCCGCACGTCGCCCCCCGGTTCAGCGACCGGCGCAGCCTCTATCGCGGCGTACCCACGCGAACCCTCAACCCCATAGGACTCACCGGCCCCACCGACCTCACCCCCATCGCCCCCACCACCAGCCTCAGCACCAGGACCAGGACCAGGACCAGCAGAGTCACCGTCGCCCCCGCCCTCAAACCCCGCAAGAAACTCCTCAGGGCGAGGCTCGTACCCGCACAACGCCTCTTCCGCCGCACCCGCCGCGAGGCCCGTGAGGACCACCCGGCCGTCATCGCAGACCAGGACCGTACGAGCGGTGATGTTCCGGTGCACCCAGCCGTGCGCGTGCAGCACCCGCAGCGCCGTCACCACGTCCGACGCGACCTCCGCCGCGCGGTAGGGACTCAGCGGCTTGTCCGCGAGCAGGGCGGCCAGCGGCCTCGCCGCCACCAACTCGCTGACTATCCACAGCGAACCGCCCTCGGCGAAGACGTCGAAGACCTGGTCGAGCCGAGGATGGTCGGGGATCTGCGCGGCGGCCTGCGCCGCCTCTATCGCCCGCCGGACCGCAGGATCGGACGGCCTCCGCGTCGTACGCGCCGACGGCCGCCGCACCGCCCCCGCGCTCACGAACCCCGCCGGAAGCTCCCCCTCCGGCAGGTTCCGCTCATCGAGCTCAAGGACTTCCGCGTCGACGACCTCAGGTAACGGCACCTGCCTGACCAGGACTTCCTGACCGCTGTAGGTGTCAAAGGCCCGAGCCTCGGCCAGTTCGTACTCATCCGCCGGCGGCAGAGGCAGGCGATAGCGGTCGGCGAGTACTCGCCCCGCATATTCGTCCACGACGCCCTCCCGTCCGCCCGGTGGTCAATTCCGCTCGACTTACGCCTTGTTGCGGCTGCGTACGGTCCTCAAGCACTCACGATACGTGCCGGAGGCAAACCACATTGAGGGGTTGCCAGATCTCATCGGGCCCCGTTCCACGGACTCCGGCCACCGCTCGCTACTTCTTCGGCTCGAACGTCTTCGTGAAGGTCTTCCACGCGTTCTTGCGCTCGTCGTCGCCCCACTTGGCGTCCTTGGCCGTGTACATCATTCCGTAGCCCAGACCACCGTTCACGACGAAGCCACGGTCTATCGACCGGTACTTCGTGCCGCCGTCCACGTAAGTGAACTCCCAGTCAGCCGTGTTCCAGCCGCGGAAGTCGACCTTCTCTATCCGGATCCGCTTGTACTGCGACCGGACCATGTACGACTCCTGGCTCTTCCAGTCGCCCACGGGGTCGGACTTGGGTGTGGTGGTCCAGCCGATCAGCAGCTTCTGTCCGTCCGGCCCGGTGAAACGCGCGCCCGCGGCAGCCGTGGACTGATACTTCCAGCCCTTGGGCAGCCCCACGGAGAACCCTTGGGAGTGCTTGTACGTCGACTCGGCACCGTCAACCGGCTTCTTGCCGCCGTCGTCACCACTGCCGTCGCCGCTCCCGCTGGGATCGTGGCCCTCGCCCGAACCAGGGCTGGCACCCGAACCCTTGCCCTTGTCCGCGTCGCCCTTGTCCTTGCCGGTGTCGGCGCCGCTGCCCTGCCCGGTGTCCTTCTCCTTGCCCTTGCCCTTGTCCTTCTCGCCTTCGCCCGCGGTCGCCCCGCTGGACGCGGCCTTGTCGCCGCCGTTCTTGCTGTCCTGCCCACCGCTGTCGTCGCCGCCGCTCAGCGCGAAGGCGAGCACGGTCCCGAGCACGGCGATCACGATGGCCACCGAGAGGATCACGAGCGTGCGCCGCGGCACCACATCCGTGAGCGAGGCCTTGGCGGGCGTCGCACGCGGCGGCTTCGCGGGAACCGGCGGAGTACTCGCCCCACCGGCAGAAGCAGCCGAAGCTTCCGAAGCAGCAGGAGCCGCAGCCCCGGAAGCAGGCTTCGACGCAGGGGCCGAGTCAGAAGGGGAGGCGGAAGGCGCGGCAGAAGTGGAGTTCGCCCCAGAAGCGGCGCCAGGAGCCGACGGAGAAGTCGAACCAGAAGCAGCCGCCCCGGCCCCCGTAGCCGCAGCCGCGGCCTTCCGCACCGACCGGAGCGCACCCTTCAGCCGCTCACCAGACTCCTCGCCCTTCCGGCCACCGGAATCCGCGGAGGAACCAGCAGCCCCGGAGCCCCCGGCAGCCCCGGAAACACCGGAACTCTCAGCCGTACCCGCCGTACCGGCCGAACCCGCCGAACCCGCCGAACCCGCCGAACCCGCAGCACCCGGGGTCGTGCCCTTGCCGACCTTGCCCTTCCCCTTGCCCTTACCGAACCGCTTCCCGATACCCGGCCCCGGCGGCACCGGAGGCAACGGCACGACCTTCGTCGCGTCCACCGGCTCCGGCTCGTCCTTGGCCTCGGGCGCGTGAATCACGTCGATCAACAACGCCCGCGCGCCCGCGTCATCGAGCCGCTGGTCGGGATCCTTGGCCAGCAGGCCATAGATCACCTTCTCCAACGGCCCCGCGTTCGTCGGCTGTTCGACGTCCTCGGTCATCACCGCGGTGAGGGTCGCGATCGCCGACCCCTTGTCGTACGGAGGCACGCCTTCCACCGCCGCGTACAGCAATCCGCCCAGGGACCACAGGTCGGCCGCGGGACCCGGCTTGTGGCCGCGCGCCCGCTCCGGCGAGATGTACGAGGGTGCCCCGACGAGCATGCCGGTCGACGTGATCGAGGGGTCACCCTCGACCTGCGCGATACCGAAGTCCGTCAGAACGACCCGCCCGTCCTCGGCGATCAGCACGTTGGACGGCTTCACGTCGCGGTGCAGAATCCCCTCGCGGTGCGCGGACCGCAGCACGTCGAGCACCGCGAGCCCGACCTCGGCCGCGCGCTTCGGCGTCAGCAGCCCGTCCTCACGAATGGCCTCGGCGAGCGACTTGCCCTCGACGAGCTCCATCACGATCCACGGTCGGTCGTCCTCGTCGACCACGTCGTACACGGTCACCGCACTGGTATTACGGATCCGCGCGATCGCCTTCGCCTCACGCAACGTACGCGTGATGAGCCGTCGCTTCTCGTCGTCGTCGATGCTCGACGGGAAGCGCAGCTCCTTCACCGCGACCGTACGGCCGAGGGTCTCGTCCTTGGCACGCCAGACGGTTCCCATTCCGCCGCGGCCGAGCACTTCCCCCAGCCGGTAGCGCCCGGAGAGGAGACGTTCGCTCTGGTCCTGACGGGACTGACCCGCCTGCTCCGCGTCCGACATGCGTCCCCTCTGCTGCTACCGCTGCTACCCGAGCAACCCGCCCTGACAGAGCCTTCATTGTCCCTTACTCGGGGACCGGTCCACGCCCAGGGTCCAACGTCCCTCATGATGGGCTCCGCACAAGGAGGGACCGCCATGCCCATTCCACGAACTCTGCTGGCCACACCCCTTGTGGTGGCTCTTGTCGGCCTGACTTCCGCCAGCGCGCCGCTGGCCGCGACACCGGCCACGGACGCCACTCTTCCGCTGCTCGTCACCCGGGGCAAGGCCCCCGCCGCCGCTCTGTTGACCCGCGAAGTCCCAAGGTCAACGACAGAGCCGGACGCCTCTGCTCCCCAACCAGAACAGCCGAGAAACCAAAAACCCCTCTGGCACTTCGCCCACGCCGGCCAGCCCACGCCCGAGGACATCGCCGCAGCCCCAGCCGCGGACTCGGCCACGGCTACCAGCCCTCGCCCTGACGCCAGAAGTGGCGCCAGAAGTGGCACCGGAGACGGCTCCGCCCGCAGCGCCGCCGACAGCCCCGAAACCTCCCACACCGACTACACCGCCCCTGACTCCCTCACCCTCAGAACCACCGGAATCCGCCGCACCGACCACTTCCGCGCCGGCAGCATCACCAAGACGTTCATCGCGACGGTCGTCCTCCAACTCGCCGCAGAACACCGCCTGTCCCTGTCCGACCCCGTGGAGCGACATCTGCCCGGCCTCATCCGCGGCAAGGACCACGACGGCCGCGCCCTCACCCTGCGCGCCCTGCTCACCCACACCAGCGGCCTGGCGGATTACACGACCGGCACCAAAGGCCTCATTCCCCTCACCCCCACTCAGGCGGTCCGCACCGCCCTCGCCGAACCCGCGACCCTGCCCGGCCGCTGGTCGTACTCCAACACCAACTACGTCGTCCTCGGCATGGTGATCAGACACATCACCGGCCGCTCGTACGCCACCGAGACCGAACGCCGCATCATCACCCCCCTTCGTCTGTCCGGCACCTCCTTCCCCGGTGCCCGCGCCACGCTTCCCTTTCCGCACGGCCGCTCGTACACAACCGAGGGCCAGGACGTCACCGTCCTCAACCCGCGTGTCGCGGGCGCCGCCGGTGAGCTGGTCTCCACCCTCGTCGACCTGGACCGCTTCTACGCCGCCCTCCTCGCCGGCCGGCTGCTCCCCGCGCCCCAGCTCCGCGAGATGCTCAACACCCGCGCCGCGGACGGCCGCTACGGCATGGGCCTCTATCCACAGAAGCTGCCCTGCGGCACCACGGTCTGGGGCCACAACGGCCGCATAGCCGGCAGCTACGTCCGCACCGCGGCCACCCGTGACGGCGACCGCGTCCTCACTTTCCGGGTCAACACGGACGCCATAGCCGACCCGGACCTCGAACCGGCGCTCCTGGCAGCCGAGTTCTGCCCACAGACCGCCTGACCACCGCCTGGTCCCTACAGCGGCACGATGTCCGGCGCCCCCAGCCTCGCCGCGTCCGCCGTCAGGTCATCCGGCTGCCGCTGCGACTCCCGCTCCGCCTCCACCCGCTTCTCGTAGTGCTGCACCTCCCTCTCCACCTGGTCCTTGTCCCAGCCGAGAACCGACGCCATCAGCTCCGCGCACAGCCGCGCGCTGCGTGTGCCCCGGTCGAACGTCTCGATCGAGATGCGCGTACGCCGGGTCAGTACGTCGTCCAGGTGCCGTGCTCCCTCGTGAGACGCGGCGTAGACGATCTCGGCGCGCAGATAGTCGTCCGCGGCGGGCAGCGACTCGCCAAGCGACGGGTCGGCCGTGATGAGTTCGAGGACCTCTTCCGCCAGCGATCCGTACCGGTTCAACAAGTGCTCCACGCGCACCACATGAAGCCCGGTGCGGGCCGCGATCCTGGCGCGCGCGTTCCACAGCGCCTTATACCCTTCGGCCCCGACCAGCGGGATGTCCTCCGTGACACAGTCGGCGACCCGCTGGTCGAGACCGTGCACCGCCTCGTCCACGGCGTCCTTCGCCATCACCCGGTACGTCGTGTACTTGCCGCCCGCGACGACCACGAGGCCGGGCGCCGGATGCGCCACGGTGTGCTCGCGCGACAGCTTGCTCGTGGCGTCCGACTCGCCGGCGAGCAGCGGCCGGAGCCCCGCGTACACCCCTTGCACGTCGTCCCGCGAAAGCGGCACCGAGAGCACCGAGTTCACATGCTCCAGGAGATAGTCGATGTCGGCGCTGGACGCCGCCGGATGCGCCTTGTCCAGGTCCCAGTCGGTGTCGGTGGTCCCCACGATCCAGTGCCGACCCCACGGGATGACGAAGAGGACACTCTTCTCGGTCCGCAGGATCAGTCCGGTGGAGGAGCTGATCCGGTCCTTGGGCACGACCAAATGGATGCCCTTGGACGCCCTGACGTGGAACTGGCCCCGCTCCCCCACCATCGCCTGTGTGTCGTCCGTCCACACACCGGTCGCGTTGACCACCTGCTTTGCCCGGACCTCGTACTCCCCGCCGCCTTCGACGTCCTGCACGCGGGCACCGACCACCCGCTCGCCCTCGCGCAGGAAACCCGTCACCCGTGCCCGGTTGGCGACCTTCGCGCCGTACGCCGACGCGGTGCGCACCAGCGTCGCCACATATCGCGCGTCGTCCATCTGTGCGTCGTAGTACTGCATCGCGCCGACCAGCGCGTCCTTCTTCAGACACGGGGCGACACGCAGGGCGTGACGCCGGGTCAGATGGCGGTGCATGGGCAGGCCGCGGCCGTGCCCCCGCGACATCGACATGGCGTCGTACAACGCGACGCCCGATCCGGCGTACAGCCGCTCCCACCCCTTGTGCTGCAAGGGGTAGAGGAACGGCACCGGCTTCACGAGATGCGGGGCGAGCCGCTCCAGGAGCAGGCCGCGCTCCTTCAGCGCCTCCCGCACCAGCGCGAAGTCGAGCATCTCCAGATAGCGCAGGCCGCCGTGGATCAGTTTGCTCGACCGGCTCGACGTGCCCGACGCCCAGTCCCGCGCCTCGACGAGGCCGGTGGACAAGCCGCGGGTCACGGCGTCGAGCGCGGTGCCCGCACCGACGACTCCCGCGCCCACGACCAGGACATCCAGCTCCCGCTCGGCCATTCCCGCAAGTGACTCGGCACGCTCCGCCGGCCCCAGTGTCGCTGTCCTCACCGCTGCCTCCCGTTAGCTGTCGGGTGTGGTCGCGCTCACATCATGCCCAGATTCTGGTCTCGCCCGCTGAGTTCGACCCCCGCCTGTGGACAACACTCCGAGGCCCGGCGCAGCGCAATGCCGCATAACGGTCATATTTACTCCTAGTCTGACATTGCGCTGGTCCACCTTGTCCACAGGGCTTGCGCGCTCGTCCCGCTCCGGCTATTGGGAGGACGGCCCACCGCCATGCCCGCAGATCTCGCCGTCATCGGTCTCGGCCACCTCGGCCTACCCCTCGCCCAGGCCGCCGTCTCCGGCGGCATCGCCACCATCGGCTACGACCCGGCCCGCGCCCTCGACCTGGCAAGCGGCCGCCTGCCCTGCGACGGCGCCGAGGGAACCCTCACCGCCGCCGATGTCCGCCGGATGCTCTCGGGGGGCTTTCGGCCCACCACCGACCCGGTCCAGCTCGGCCGCGTCCGCACCGCTGTCATCTGCGCACCCACTCCTCCGGCGGCCGACCGCTCCCTCGACCTGAGCCAGGTGGCCGAAGCCGCACGCGCGCTGGCCGCACGCCTTCGCCCGCACACCACGGTCATCCTTGAGTCACCCGCGTACCCGGGAACCACGGAGGAATTCCTCCGTCCCATCCTCGAAGAGGGCTCGGGCCTGCGCGCGGGCCGCGATTTCCACCTCGCCCACTCGCCCGGCCGCCTCGACCCGGGCAACCGCAGACACGGCTACGCCGGCACTCCCAAGGTCATCGGCGGCCTCACCCCGGCCTGCACCGAATCGGCCGCCGCCTTCTACGGCCGGCTCACCGACAAGGTCGTACGCGCGCGTGGCCCACGCGAGGCCGAGACCGTGCACCTCCTTGAGACCAACTACCGGCACGTGAACATGGCCCTGGTCAATGAGATGGCCGTGCTCTGCCACGACCTGAGCATCGACCTGTGGGACGTCATCCGCTGCGCCGAGACCAAGCCCTTCGGCTTCCAGGCCTTCCGCCCGGGCCCCGGCGTCGGCGGCCACGGCGTCCCCCTGGACATCCCGGGCCCCGGCCGGGGCGCCCACCCCCTGCGCATGGTCGAACTGGCCCAGCAGGTCAACGACCGCATGCCCCGGTACGTGATCCAGCGCTCGGCGACCCTGCTCAACGAACACGGCAAGTCCGCCCGCGGCGCCCGCGTCCTGCTGCTCGGCGTCACCTACAAGCCCGACCTCGCCGACCAGCAGGGCGCCCCCGCCCAGGAGGTCGCGACCCGCCTGATGGAGATGGGCGCGGCCGTCAGCTACCACGACCCCTACGTCCCGAACTGGAGCGTGCTCGGCCACCCCGTCCCCCGCGCCGACTCCCTCTACGAGGCGGCGGCCGACGCCGACCTCACGATCCTGCTCCAGCACCACCGCACGTACGACCTGCAAGGTCTGGCCGTGAAGGCCCAGCTGCTGCTCGACACCCGCGGCGCGACCCCGGCGGGCGCCGCCCACCGCCTCTGACCCACGCGTGCACGCGAAAGGGCCCCGGTACGAGTACCAGGGCCCTTCGTGGAACTGAACCGTCAGCGGCTGTGCTGCGAGTCCGCGACCGTCACCTCGACGCGCTGGAACTCCTTGAGCTCGCTGTAGCCCGTCGTCGCCATCGCCCGGCGCAGCGCCCCGAAGAAGTTCATCGAGCCGTCCGGGATGTGCGAGGGACCGGTGAGGATCTCCTCCGTCGTACCGACCACACCGAGGTCGACGCGCTTGCCGCGCGGCACGTCCTCGTGGACGGCTTCCATGCCCCAGTGGTGGCCCTTGCCGGGCGCGTCCGTGGCGCGCGCCAGCGGGGAGCCCATCATCACCGCGTCGGCGCCGCAGGCGATGGCCTTGGGCAGGTCGCCGGACCAGCCGACGCCGCCGTCCGCGATGACGTGTACGTACCGGCCGCCGGACTCGTCCATGTAGTCACGGCGGGCGGCCGCGACGTCCGCGACGGCGGTGGCCATCGGCACCTGGATGCCCAGGACGTTGCGCGTGGTGTGCGCGGCGCCACCGCCGAAACCGACGAGGACACCGGCTGCGCCCGTGCGCATCAGGTGCAGCGCGGCGGTGTACGTGGCGCAGCCGCCGACGATCACCGGCACATCGAGTTCGTAGATGAACTGCTTGAGGTTGAGCGGCTCGGCGGCGCCCGAGACGTGCTCGGCCGAGACGGTGGTCCCGCGGATGACGAAGATGTCGACACCGGCGTCCACGACTGCCTTGGAGAACTCGGCGGTGCGCTGCGGGGAGAGGGCGGCGGCGGTGACGACGCCCGAGTCACGCACCTCCTTGATGCGCTGACCGATGAGGTCGGCCTGGATCGGCGCCTCGTAGATCTGCTGGAGGCGCCGGGTGGCGTTGTCGGTGTCCAGCTCCGCGATCTCGTCGAGCAGCGGCTGCGGGTCCTCGTACCGCGTCCACAGGCCTTCGAGGTTCAGGACGCCGAGTCCACCCAGCTCGCCGATGCGGATCGCGGTCTGCGGCGAGACGACCGAGTCCATCGGGGCCGCCAGGAAGGGCAGCTCGAAGCGGTAGGCGTCGATCTGCCAGGCGATCGAGACCTCCTTCGGGTCGCGGGTACGACGGCTCGGCACGACGGCGATGTCGTCGAAGGCGTACGCCCGGCGGCCGCGCTTGCCGCGTCCGATCTCGATCTCAGTCACGTGGGTGGCCCTTCAGCTTTCTTCGGTACTTCGCACTTCTTCGGCACTTCGGCACTCGGTCTGCCGCTCCAGTATCCCCGACACGCGCAAAGGGGGCGGACCCGGGAATCGGGACCGCCCCCACGCGCGCGTGGAGCGCTGTCAGCGCACTACTGGTCTATCGGCCTGTCAGCGCTTGTTCGTGTAGTTCGGCGCCTCGACCGTCATCTGGATGTCGTGCGGGTGGCTCTCCTTGAGGCCCGCCGAGGTGATCCGTACGAAACGGCCCTTGGTCTCCATCTCGTCGATGCTCGCCGCGCCCACGTAGCCCATCGTCTGGCGCAGGCCGCCGACGAGCTGGTGCAGGACGTTCCCCAGCGGGCCGCGGTAGGGCACCTGGCCCTCGATGCCCTCGGGCACGAGCTTGTCGTCCGAGGCGACCTCCGCCTGGAAGTACCGGTCCTTGGAGAACGACCTGCCCTGGCCGCGGGACTGCATGGCGCCGAGCGAACCCATGCCGCGATACGACTTGAACTGCTTGCCGTTGATGAACATCAGCTCACCCGGCGACTCCTCGCAGCCCGCGAGCAGCGAGCCGAGCATCACGGTGTCGGCACCGGCGGCCAGCGCCTTGCCGATGTCGCCGGAGTACTGCAGACCGCCGTCACCGATGACCGGGACGCCGGCCGCGCGGGCGGCGACCGCTGCCTCGTAGATCGCGGTGACCTGCGGGACACCGATCCCGGCGACCACGCGCGTGGTGCAGATCGAGCCCGGACCGACACCGACCTTGACGCCGTCGACACCGGCGTCGATGAGCGCCTGCGCGCCGTCACGCGTGGCGACATTTCCGCCGATCACGTCGACGCCGACGCTCGACTTGATCTTCGACATCCAGCTCAGGGCGTTGCTGTTGTGCCCGTGCGAGGTGTCGACGATCAGGAAGTCGGCCCCCGCACCGGCCAGCGCCTGCGCCCGCTCCAGCGCCTCGGGGCTGGCGCCCACGGCGGCACCGACGAGCAGCCGGCCCTCGGCGTCCTTCGCGGCGTTCGGGTACTGCTCGGCCTTCTTGAAGTCCTTGACTGTGATGAGGCCCTTGAGCACACCCGCGTCGTCGACCAGTGGAAGCTTCTCGATCTTGTGGCGGCGCAGCAGCTCCATGGCGTCGACGCCGGAGATGCCCACCTTGCCGGTGACGAGCGGCATCGGGGTCATGACCTCGCGCACCTGGCGGCCGCGGTCGTTCTCGAAGGCCATGTCGCGGTTGGTGACGATGCCCAGCAGCTTGCCCGCGGGGTCGGTCACCGGGACACCGCTGATCCGGAACTTCGCGCACAGCGCGTCCGCCTCGGCGAGGGTCGCGTCCGGGTGCACCGTGATCGGGTCGGTGACCATGCCGGACTCGGACCGCTTGACGAGGTCGACCTGGTTGACCTGGTCCGCGATGGAGAGATTGCGGTGCAGCACACCGACACCGCCCTGCCGCGCCATGGCGATCGCCATGCGGGCCTCGGTGACCTTGTCCATCGCCGCGGAGAGCAGCGGGATGTTCACGCGTACGTTGCGGGAGATGCGGGACGAGGTGTCGACCGCGTTCGGCAGCACTTCCGACGCGCCCGGCAGCAGCAGCACGTCGTCGTAGGTCAGCCCGAGCGTCGCGAATTTCTCGGGCACTCCGTCGACGTTTGCAGTCATGACACCTTCCCCAAATGGCCTTGATCGGTGCGGATGTCCATGCTAACGGGAACAGAGGGTGTCTCATTCCACGACCAAGATCATCGATCAGGTTTGTACGTTCATACGGCATGAAGAGCCGTAGACGACCGCCGTCGACCGATACCGACCTTTACTGCTCGGCCAGCGCCCGCAACCGGCTCAACGCACGGTGCTGCGCCACCCGCACGGCCCCCGGGGACATGCCCAGCATCTGCCCGGTCTCCTCTGCCGTGAGTCCGACCGCGATCCTCAGGAGCAGCAGCTCGCGCTGGTTCTCCGGAAGGTTGGCCATGAGCTTCTTGGCCCACTCGGCATCGCTGCTGAGCAGTGCGCGCTCCTCGGGCCCCAGAGAGTCGTCGGGCCGCTCCGGCATCTCGTCCGACGGCACCGCCGTGGAGCCGGGGTAGCGCATCGCCGCGCGCTGCAGGTCGGCGACCTTGTGCGCGGCGATGGCGAAAACGAACGCTTCGAAGGGACGCCCTGTGTCCCTGTAGCGCGGCAGCGCGAGAAGGACGGCGACGCACACTTCCTGCGCCAGGTCCTCCACGAAGTGCCGCGCGTCACCGGGCAGTCGGGAGAGCCGCGTACGGCAGTACCGCAGCGCAAGGGGGTGCACATGGGCCAGGAGATCGTGCGTGGCCTGCTCGTCACCCTCGACCGCGCGAAGGACGAGGGCACCGATCACCGTCGTCTTGTCATCGCGCATCGGTCCATGGTGCCTTGGCGCTGATTGATCCGTGGCACCACGTCCGTAGTTGTGCACCGAAGCGTTATGAGCAGGTGCGCCGGAACTCATCTCCTGCGCCCTCCCCTCCCGCTCGACCGACCTGTCCCCGAGGAACTCCACACCTCAAGGATGCGGCATCGGCGGCGAAGCAACGGCAACCGCTCCCGGACAAGGGAGCAACGGGCACCCCTCGCCCCGCCCACCGGACGGCGGGCGGGGACGGCCGTGCCCGCACGGCGGCACACCTATCGGACCAGGCCCCAGCGGAAACCGAGCGCCACAGCGTGCGCGCGGTCCGAGGCGCCGAGCTTCTTGAACAACCGCCGGGCGTGCGTCTTGACCGTGTCCTCGGAGAGAAAAAGCTCACGTCCGATCTCGGCGTTGGACCGGCCGTGACTCATGCCCTCGAGCACCTGGATCTCACGCGCGGTGAGCGTGGGCGCCGCGCCCATCTCGGCCGAGCGCAGTCTGCGCGGAGCAAGCCGCCACGTCGGGTCGGCGAGCGCCTGCGTGACGGTCGCGCGCAGTTCGGCACGCGAGGCGTCCTTGTGCAGATAGCCGCGGGCACCGGCGGCGACCGCGAGCGCGACCCCGTCCAGATCCTCGGCGACGGTGAGCATGATGATGCGCGCACCGGGGTCGGCGGACAGCAGCCGCCGGACCGTCTCGACGCCGCCCAGACCGGGCATGCGTACGTCCATCAGAATCAGGTCCGAGCGGTCGGCGCCCCAGCGGCGGAGGACTTCCTCGCCGTTGGCCGCTGTCGTCACGCGCTCCACGCCGGGCACGGTCGCGACCGCTCGGCGGAGCGCCTCTCGGGCAAGCGGGGAGTCATCGCAGACGAGGACGGATGTCATGACTGTCCTCCGCGGCTCTCACAGCTGCTGCGCGTCACCTTGAGCCTCCAGGCTGGTACATATTCGTCACCTGCGCGGTTGACGCTCTCGGACATCTGCCCGAGCGCTTGTTCTTTCAACCGCCTCGCACTCTCAACGACGGTCACCCGAAAGAGTTACGGGACGGTCAGCCACCTTCGGCACTCTACGTGAGGGCGCGGACACAGCGCAGACAGCGCAAGAGACCCTCAACCTTTCATCACAAGCCATGCCCCATTTAGCGGCATTCCTTCCCTTTTACTGGTGTCTGTGGCTAGATTTTCCAATGAGTCATATTTTCATCTCCTTAGATAGTAGATGTACGGTCGTGGGCACCGTACCCGCGCAGAACGGCTTCCAGGAGACAAGCAATGGCAGATTTCTCCCGCCTTCCCGGACCGAACGCAGATCTGTGGGACTGGCAGCTCCTCGCGGCCTGTCGCGGGGTCGACAGCTCGCTTTTCTTCCACCCCGAGGGCGAGCGGGGCGCGGCACGAAGTGCGCGTGAGAACTCCGCCAAGGAGGTCTGCATGCGGTGCCCGGTACGCGCGGAGTGCGCCGCTCACGCCCTCGCCGTACGGGAGCCGTACGGCGTCTGGGGCGGTCTCACCGAGGACGAGCGCGAGGAACTCATGGGCCGCGCCCGCAACCGCCTCGTCACGACGTCCGCGCCGACGACCTCAGCGCCGACCTCGGCGGCAGCCGCGTCCGCGATCGGCGGCGGCATGGTCACGCGGCACTGAAGGAACGTTTCTTCTGAGGCGCCGAACGCGCCGGTCCGCTCAGCGCTCCGCGGCCCGCGCGAGGTGGTCCAGCGTGGCCGCCACGGCGGGTACCTGTGCCAGATCCGGCAGGGTGAGCGCGACGATCTCGCGTTGCACGGCAGGCTCCACCGTCACTGTGCGTGCACCTTTGGGGCGTACGGACTCGATAGCGAGTTCGGGCAGCACCGCGACTCCCAGGCCCGCGCCGACCAAGCCGATCACCGCCGGATAGTCGTCGGTCGCGAAATCGATCCGGGGCACGAAACCCGCCCCCTCGCAGACCTCGACCAACTGCCTGCGACAGCGCGGACAGCCCGCGATCCACGGTTCGTCGGCGAGCTCCCCGATGGCCACCGAGCCCGCCTTGGCGAGCCGGTGCCCCTCGGGCACGAGACCGACGAGCCGGTCGGCGAGCAGGGGGCGCACGATCAGGTCGTCCCACTCTTCGGCAGCGGACGCGCCTTCATAACGGAAGGCCAGCGCCACATCGCAGTCGCCTTCACGCAGCATCTCGACCGAGCGCGGCGGTTCGGCATCCACGAGGGAGACCCGGGTGCCGGGGTGCGCTGCGCGCAGGGCGGCCAGCGCGCTCGGGACCAGCGTCGAGCTGCCGCTGGGGAAGGAGACGAGGCGGACGCGGCCCGCCCGCAGGCCCGCGATGGCGGCGACCTCCTCCTCGGCTGCGGTCAGCCCGGCGAGAATCCCCGTGGCGTGCCTGACCAGGGCCTCGCCCGCCTGGGTCAGGCGCATCTCACGGCCGGTGCGGATCAGCAGCGGAGTACCGACGGAGGCTTCGAGGGCCTTCATCTGCTGGCTGACGGCGGGCTGGGTGCAGCCGAGCTCGCGCGCCGCGGCCGAGAAGGAGCCGGTGGTGGCGACCGCACGCAGGACGCGGAGATGACGGGCCTCGATCATGATTCGAGCATAAGCGAATCTTGGGTAGGGCGTCGAATATTGCGTCGACGCTTTGAGCGCGGCTGCCTAGCCTTTCCCCATGAAGCTTCTCTCCGTGAACCTTGGCCGGTCCAAAGCCGTCGACTACACCGACGCCCCCTCAGGCCGCACCGGCATCGACAAACAGCCCGCCGAAGGGGCCATACGGGTGGCTGCCCCCGGCGCGAAGGGTGCCGCCGGAAGCGGACTCGCCGGGGACGAGGTCTGCGACCTGCGGCACCACGGCGGGGATGACCAGGCGGTGTACGCCTACGCGCGCGAGGACCTCGACGCCTGGGAGCGCCTGCTCGGCCGCCCGCTGGCCAATGGTTCCTTCGGCGAGAACCTCACGACCTCCGGGCTCGACGTGAGCGGCGCGAAGATCGGCGAGCGCTGGCGCGTCGGCCCCGATCTGCTCCTGGAGGTGACCTCGGGCCGCATCCCCTGCCGCACGTTCCAGGGCCATCTCGGCGAGAAGGGGTGGGTCAAGCGCTTCACCCAGCAGGGCGTTCCGGGTGCCTATCTGCGGGTGATCGAGCCGGGGGAGATCCGGGCCGGGGACGCGATGGAGATCGTGCACCGGCCGGAGCACGACGTCACCGTCGCCCTCCAGTTTAGGGCCGTCACCACGGAAAGGACGCTGCTGCCGAGCCTGCTCGCCGCCGGCGACGCGCTGCATCCCGAGTCGGTCGAGGGGGCGCGGAAGTACCTGGCGAAGTCCGCTCGGCATGCGGCGAGGGTAGGGGAAGGCCCTGATGGTGTACGAGGGTTGAATCGGGGTCAGGTGGGGGGCCGCCCCTGATGCGCGGGGCGGGGCGAGCCGCGAATCTTGAAGCATGTCCCGACTCAAGCGCGGCCCCATCGTCTCTATCGTCCCCATCGTCGCCATCGCCCTCGGCTCGTTCGTCGCCGCCGTCGTCGTCACCCTCAGCGTCGCCGTCACCTTCACCGTCGCCGTCGCCGCGTTGGCGTTCGGCGGGGGCGTCCTGCGGCTGTGGCACGGCGCCAAGTCCCGTGTGAGCAGGGGCGGCGCGCGCGTTCGTGGCCCGCGGACGAAGCCGGACGAGCAGGCCGCCCCGCATGCCTCGGACGAACTGAGGGAGCGAATAGGCGAGTTGGAGGCGCCGAGGCGGTATGGGATGGGGCAGTTCGTGGTCGCGTAGATGAGGGGCAGCGGCCGGCAGGACGTCCGCGCTCAACAGTGGTCCCTGGATCTCACTAGCCTTGGACCATGACTACGGCTCTGATTACGGGATCGACCGCCGGTATCGGCTCAGCATTCGCCCGGCGGCTCGCCGGTGACGGCCACAACCTGGTCCTGGTGGCACGGAACACCGAGCGGCTGCGGGAACAGGCGACGGAACTGCACGACCGGCACGGCATCGAGGCGGAGGTGCTGACCGCGGACCTCGCGACAGACGTCGGGATCGGCGCGGTCGAGAAGCGGCTCGCGGACCGCAGGAACCCGGTCGACCTGCTGGTGAACAACGCGGGGTTCGGCAACAAGGGTCAGTATCTGGAGGTGTCGATCGAAGACGAGCTGACGATGCTCAAGGTGCACTGCGAGGCGGTGCTGCGGCTGACATCGGCGGCGACGGAGTCGATGCGGGAGCGGGGCCGCGGGGGCGTGGTCAACGTCGCGTCGGTGGCGGCGTTCGTGCCGCGCGGGACGTACGGCGCGTCGAAGGCGTGGGTCGTGCAGTTCACCCAGGGGGCGGCGAAGGATCTGGCCGGCTCCGGGGTGCGGCTGATGGCACTGTGCCCCGGCTTCGTACGGACCGAGTTCCACGAGCGCGCCGGGATGGGGACGTCCAACATCCCCAGCTGGATGTGGCTCGACGCGGACAAACTGGTCGCGGCCGCGCTGGCCGACCTGGCGCGGGGCAAGTCCCTGTCCATCCCGGATCCGCGGTACAAGGCGCTGATGGGTGTGGTGAAGGTGCTGCCGCGGGCGGTGCTGGGCGGCGTGACGTCACGGACGGGCAGGAAGTACGGCCCGCAGTAGGGAGGTATGCCCGCTGAAAGGGCACCCCAAGGACACCCAAGGGCTCCCGGGCAACTGCGCCCTGAAGGGGCGCGGGGAACTGCGCGACAAGCCACGACGGGCCCGTACCCGAGAAAACCCGGAGGCCCGGCACCCCACCGCGGGGTACCGGGCCTCAGGTCGAGCGAGCGGAGCGGGTCAGTGGGAGTGGCCGTGGCCACCGTGACCGGCGTCGCCCTCTTCCTCGGCCGGCTTCTCGACGACCAGGGTCTCGGTCGTCAGGAGCAGCGACGCGATGGACGCGGCGTTCTCCAGGGCGGAGCGGGTGACCTTGACCGGGTCGATGACGCCGGCCTTGACCAGGTCGCCGTACTCGCCGGTCGCGGCGTTGAAGCCGAAGCCCTTGTCGAGCTCGGCGACCTTCGAGGTGATGACGTAGCCCTCGAGGCCGGCGTTCTCGGCGATCCAGCGCAGCGGCTCGACGACGGCGCGGCGGACGACGGCGACACCGGTGGCCTCGTCGCCCTCCTTGCCGAGGGAGTCACCGAGCACCTTGGCGGCGTGCACAAGGGCGGAGCCACCACCGGAGACGATGCCCTCCTCGACCGCGGCGCGGGTCGCGGAGATGGCGTCCTCCAGACGGTGCTTCTTCTCCTTGAGCTCCACCTCGGTGGCGGCGCCGACCTTGATCACGCACACGCCGCCGGCCAGCTTCGCGAGGCGCTCCTGGAGCTTCTCGCGGTCCCAGTCGGAGTCCGTGGACTCGATCTCGGCCTTGATCTGGTTGACGCGGCCCGCGACCTCGGAGGAGTCGCCGCCGCCGTCGACGACGGTGGTGTCGTCCTTGGTGACGGTCACGCGGCGGGCGGTGCCGAGCACGTCGAGGCCGACCTGGTCGAGCTTGAGGCCGACCTCTTCGGCGATGACGGTGGCGCCGGTGAGGGTGGCGAGGTCACCGAGCATGGCCTTGCGGCGGTCGCCGAAGCCGGGGGCCTTCACCGCGACGGCGTTGAAGGTGCCGCGGATCTTGTTCACGACCAGGGTCGACAGGGCCTCGCCCTCGACGTCCTCGGCGATGATCAGGAGCGGCTTCGAGGCGTTGGTCTGGATGACCTTCTCGAGCAGCGGGAGCAGGTCCTGGATGGACGAGATCTTGCCCTGGTGGATGAGGATGTACGGGTCGTCGAGGACGGCCTCCATACGCTCCTGGTCGGACACCATGTACGGCGACAGGTAGCCCTTGTCGAAGGCCATGCCCTCGGTGAAGTCGAGCTCCAGGCCGAAGGTGTTGGACTCCTCGACGGTGATGACACCGTCCTTGCCGACCTTGTCCATCGCCTCGGCGATGAGCTCGCCGACCTGCGGGTCCTGGGCGGACAGACCGGCGACGGCCGCGATGTCGGCCTTGTCGTCGATCGGGCGCGCGGTCGCGAGGAGCTCCTCGGACACGGCCTTGACGGCGGCGTCGATGCCCTTCTTCAGGGCGGCCGGGGAAGCGCCGGCGGCTACGTTGCGCAGGCCTTCCTTGACCAGGGCCTGGGCGAGCACGGTCGCGGTGGTGGTGCCGTCACCCGCGATGTCGTTGGTCTTGGTCGCCACCTCCTTGACGAGCTGCGCGCCAAGGTTCTCGTACGGGTCGTCGAGCTCGACCTCGCGGGCGATCGTGACACCGTCGTTGGTGATGGTGGGGGCACCGAACTTCTTGTCGATGACGACGTTGCGGCCGCGGGGGCCGATCGTCACCTTGACCGTGTCGGCAAGCTTGTTGACGCCGCGCTCGAGGGCGCGACGGGCGTCCTCGTCGAACTTCAGGATCTTCGCCATGGGAGCGGTTCAGCCCTCTCGGATACTCAGGGGGGACCGGGGGGAACCCCCGGAAAATGCGGCAACGAACTGCGCCCCTCGCCGCCCGGCAGCAGCAGGGTGACCAGGGGCGCAGCTCAAAAGCACATCTGCTTGATGAAGCAGGTGAATTACTTCTCGACGATCGCGAGCACGTCGCGAGCCGAGAGGACGAGGTACTCGTCGCCGTTGTACTTCACCTCGGTACCGCCGTACTTGCTGTACAGCACGACGTCGCCGACCTTGACGTCGAGCGGCAGGCGCTCGCCGTTCTCGAAGCGGCCCGGGCCCACCGCGAGGACAGCACCCTCCTGGGGCTTCTCCTTCGCGGTGTCCGGAATGACCAGGCCGGAGGCCGTGGTCTGCTCGGCGTCGAGCGGCTGGACCACAATGCGGTCCTCAAGCGGCTTGATGGCAACCTTGGAGCTGGCGGTCGTCACGATCCGGTCTCCCCCTTCGGAGATCTACGGGGTTAACAGTCTGGGGTGGCGACCAGGTGGATCCGTCGTCGCGGGTGCCGGACCTGCCTGTCGCTGTTGGCACTCTCCAGTGGTGAGTGCCAGGGTTGACACTAGGACGGCGATTAGCACTCGGTCAAGCGGAGTGCCAATTCGCTGACGCGGGTCTTATCTGAGCGAGGGCTTCTCCGGCGGTCCGAACGAGGGATCGCCAGGGCTGTTGGCCGCGCCCGCGCAACGTTTTGCCTGGTCGGGGAGTTCTTGCCGCGGCCCCGGCGGCCCGCCGCCCTGACGTCCTGATTCCGGCGAGCTCGCGGGTGAAGCGGTACCCATTCCCTCCGCCTCGCGCAGCGCCTCCGCCTTGCGCAACGCCTGCCCGCAGCCGGGCAGCGCCGACTGCCCCGGCTTTCTCGGCGGGACCTTCTGCGCCGCCTTTCTGCCCAGCCGTTCGATCGGGTCCACCGACTGTGCGCACCCCGTGAGCAGTGCGGGCGCGAGCACGCCTGCCGCGAGGACGCCGACAAGGACCCGCCGCACCCGCGCCCGCCCGGTCACAGGTAGTCCTCCAGCCTGGCCACCGCGTACCCCTTGTCGGTGACCGTCTTCATGACCTTGCGGACCATGTCGGGCATCGCGCCCTTCCAGTCCTCGCGCCCCCTGAAGTGCGTGAGGATGATGTCGCCGGGGTGCAGGTCCCGGTCCCATTCGCGCCACTCCATGTGGTCGGGGAAGGCCTCCGAAGCCCACAGCGGAACAGCCTTGATGCCGCAGGACTTGGCGGCGCGCAGGGTGTCCACGTTGTAGTTGCCGTACGGCGGGCGGAAGAGTTCGGGCCGCTTGCCGTAGTGCTTCTCGATGATGTCCTGCATGCCGCAGATCTCGCCGCGCTGGCCCTTGTACGAAAGTCCCGGCATATAGCGGTGGTGGAGGGTGTGGTTGTTCAGCGAGACGCCGCGGGACTGCATCTTCTTGAAGTAGCCGTAGTCCTCCTTGACCAGGTAGTCGCTGAGGAACGCGGTGTACGGGATCTTCAGCTCGCTCATCATCTTCAGCAGGGCCGGGTCCTTCTCGGCACCGTCGTCGATGGTCAGGAAGACGACTTTCCGCTTGGTCGGGATCGTCGTGAAGACGGGCGGCAGGCTCGCCTGCCCCTTGACCTCGAACCCCTTGCGGGTGGTGATCCGGGGCTTCTCGGCCGGTGCGGCCGGCGCGGTCAGCGGGGTCTTCGCCAGGCCCCAGCGTTTCGCGGCGGCGGCGCGAGCGGCCTGGGTGATCGCGAGCTTCTGGGCGTAGGAGTCGAGGGCGCGGGCGGGCGGAGCCTGGAGCGGCTGCTGACCCGGGGCGGGGTTGACTCCGCCGTCGGATCCCGAGGCGCAGCCGGAGGCGATCGCGGCGACGCAGAGAGCGGCGAGGCCGGCCCGCGCCCGCCCCCTCACCGGCCACCCCCGTGATCCGCGGGTCGAGCGGCCTGCCGAAGGGTTCGCCGAGCCGTCCGCGGAAGTGCTCTCCCGACCGCCCACCGAAGCTCTCGCCGAACCGCCCGCCGAAACGCCCGCCCGTCTCTTCCCTCTTCCGCCGAATTTATCGTTTTGTCGTACTAGTTGCATGGCGCCGGATCTTTGCAGCTCACGGCCCTGCCGAGGGGGCGACACCGCCGCCGGGCGCGCACCATCCACCGACTGGCCCACAATGGGCCGGGTGAACGACCTCGACCGCGCCCTGACCGCCTTCTCCGCGCTGCTCACCCCCGAGGGGCGGTCCCTGCTCGATCTCGACGAGGTGCGGGAGGCCGATCCGGCCCGGGAGCTGGCCGTCGCCACCCGCCTGCGCCGGGACCATCCGGCGGAGCTGGTCACGGCGGTGCTCGCGCAGGCGCGACTGCGGCGGCGGGCAGTGGCGAAGTTCGGGGTCGAGGACGCGGGGCGGATGTTCTTCACGCCGAACGGCGTCGAGCAGGCGACGCGTACGAGCGTGGCGGCGCACCGCGCCGAGCGTTTCCGGGCCCTCGGCGTACGCAGCGTGGCCGATCTCTGCTGTGGCATCGGCGGCGACGCGATCGCGCTCGCGCGGGCCGGGATCAGCGTCCTTGCCGTCGACCGCGACCCGCTTACCTGCGAGGTGGCCCGCGCGAACGCGCGCGCCCTCGGCCTCGACGAGCTCATCGAGGTCCGCGAGGCCGATGTCACCGAGGTGGACACATCGGCGTACGACGCGGTGTTCGTGGACCCGGCGCGGCGTGGCGGCAGAGGCCGCATCTTCGATCCCGAGGCCTACTCCCCGCCCCTCTCCTGGGCCGTCGACACCGCCCTCAAGGCTCCGCACGCGGCACTGAAGATCGCTCCCGGCATCCCGCACGAGGCGGTGCCCGCCGAGGCCGCGGCGGAGTGGATCTCGTACGGCGGCGACGTGAAGGAGGCCGTGCTGTGGTTTGGCACGGACGCCCCGTCATCGCACCGCGCGACGCTGCTGCCCTCCGGCGTCTCCCTGTGGTCCCCACTGGCCACGATGCTGCCGGACCCCGGGACGCGCCCCGTCGGCCGCTACCTGTACGAACCGGACGGCGCCGTCATCCGTGCGCATCTGGTGGCGGAGGTGGCGGAGCGGGTCGAGGGCGGCCTGATCGACGAGACGATCGCGTACGTCACCTCCGACTCGCTGCGTGAGACGCCGTACGCGGTGGCGTACGAGATCACCGACCAACTTCCCTTCGGGGTGAAGAAGTTGAAGGCGTTGCTGCGGGAGCGGGAGGTCGGAATCCTCACGGTGAAGAAGCGGGGCTCGGCGGTGGAACCGGAGGAACTGCGCCGCAAGGTGAAGCCGCAGGGCAAGAACTCGGCGACGGTGTTCCTGACGCGGGTGGCGGGGGCGCCGACGATGCTGATCGGTCACCCGGTGGGCGCCTGAGAACCCCCTGCGGCCGGAGCTCTGCGGCACCGCCGACCACCGCCCCCGCCGAGTTCGCCCTCAAACGCCAGGCGGGCCGCAAGGTGGGCCGCAAGACGCGGCACGCCCCCGCAGCAACTCCCGCTCCCGTTCATTCCGCGTCAGCCCCGCCGCACGCTCGAACTCCGCCCGGGCCTCCTCCACTCGGCCGAGGCGGGTCAGCAGGTCGCCTCGGACGCTCGGCAGCAAGTGGTAGCCCTTCAGGGCGGGTTCAGCGGCGAGTGCGTCCACCAGGGGTAGTGCCTCCGCCGGGCCCGATGCCATCGATACCGCCACCGCGCGGTTCAGCTCGATCACCGGCGATGGGGTGCGGGCGGCCAGCAACCCGTACAGGGTGGCGATCTGGGGCCAGTCCGTGTCCTCGTACGAAGGGGCATTCGCGTGGCACGCGGCGATCGCGGCCTGCAGCGCGTACGGGCCGGGGGCGCCAGGACCCGCCGAGCGCGCGCGGGCCAGTGCCGCGAAGCCCCGCCGGATCAGTGGCCGGTTCCAGCGGCGGCGGTCCTGGTCCGCCAGCAGCACCGGCTCACCCCCGGGCCCCGTCCTGGCCGCCGTGCGGGACGCCTGGAGCTCCAACAGCGCCGCCAGGCCATGCACTTCGGGCTCCCGCGGCATCAGCCCCGCAAGGACGCGGGCGAGCCGCAGCGCGTCCTCGCACAGGGAGGGCCGCAGCCAGTCGTCGCCCGCCGTGGCCGCGTACCCCTCGTTGAAGATGAGGTAGATGACCTCGAGCACCGACCCAAGCCGGGCCTCGCGCTCAGCCCCGTACGGCACTTCGAAGGCCACACCCTTGGCCGCGAGGGTACGTTTCGCGCGCACGATCCGCTGAGCCACCGTCGCCTCGGGAACCAGCATCGCGCGGGCGATCTCCGCCGTCGTCAGGCCGCCGAGCAGCCGCAGCGTGAGCGCGATGCGGGCCTCGGCGGAGAGCACGGGATGGCAGGCGGTGAAGACGAGGCGGAGGAGGTCGTCGTCGATGTCGTCGGGATCGGCGACCTCGCCGCGCTCGTTGATGCCGAGCGGGGCCGCCTCCAAGTCGCGGTCGCGCCCCATCTCCTCCAGCTTGCGCGCGTAGCGCTCCCTGCGGCGTACGAGGTCGATGGCGCGGCGCTTGGCCGTGGTCATGAGCCAGGCGCCGGGATTGTCGGGGACGCCGGTCTCGGGCCACTGTTCGAGCGCGGCGACCAGGGCGTCCTGCGCGAGCTCTTCCGCGATGCCCACGTCCCGCACGATCCGGGCGACACCGGCGATGAGGCGCGGCGACTCGATGCGGAAGACGGTCTCGATGGCGCGGGGGGCCTCGGATGAGGCGTGGGCGCGGGGCTGCTCTGCGGGGTGGGCCGTCACGGCCACCCATCAGAGCACCCCCGCGAGGACACCGCAAAGGTTCGGAGTCGCGACGCCCCGGAGGATCGCCCGCCTCAGGCCTCCGCGATCTCCCGCACCTCCGCCGTCACCGTCCAGTACGGGTCGTGGGTCTTCAGGAAGCGTCCCGCCCACTCGATCGCCTCGGCCTTGTCCTTGCACTGCGAGATCGAGTAGCCGCCGACGACCTCCTTGGCCTCGGTGAACGGGCCGTCGGTGACGGAGAGTTCACCGCCCTCCCAGTGAGCCCGGGTGCCCGCGGAGGTCGGCGTGAGGCCCGCCGTGTCGAGCATGACGCCCGCCTTGGTCATCTCTTCGAGCAGCTCACCCATGCGCTGCTCCATCTCGGGGCTCGGGCCGCCCTCGGGAGCGTTCTTCTCGTCGACGCGGATCATCGTCAGAAAGCGCGGCATGTCCATCTCTCCATTCGGCTGGCACGTAGTCGCGTGGCGACCACGTGTCGGGCGGGGCTTCTTCCCGCCTCTCACCCATGCGTCGAACGGGAGACGCCAGGATCGACATCGTCGCCCAGATTCTTCGAAGAATCTTTTTGGGCGTACGTGGCGGGCGTCTTCGCAGGTCGTCCCGTCCGCGTCGGCACGCGATGCAGCACCGCGGTCGCCAAGGCAGCCGCCGCGAGGAGCGCCGCGGCGCCCCCGAAGGCCGTCGCGTACCCGTCCGCGAGCGCGCCCCGCCCCCGGCTGTTTCCCGCAGCTCCCGTGACGCCCGCAGCCCCCGTGACACCCGACGCCACCGTCACCAGGACCGCGAGCCCCAGCGATCCGCCCAGCTGCCGGGAGCTGTTGAGCAGCCCCGAGGCCATGCCGGTCTCCTCCGCGGCGACGCCCGACGTGGCCGCCGTCCCCAGCGGCACGAAGCACATGCCGATGCCCACGCTCGCCACGAGGGAGGGCCCGGCGATGGACCCCAGGAAGGTGCCGCCGGGGTCGACCGTGAGCGCGAACCACACGAACCCCGCCGCCCCGAGGAGACCCCCGGTCACCAGAAGTGCCCGCTCCCCGAAGCGCACGACAGTGCGAGCCGAGATCACCGACCCGGCGACGACGCCCACGCAGAACGGCAGGAACGCCGCCCCCGCCCGTGTCGACCCGTACGCCATGACCTCCTGCAGATAGAGCGAGGTGAAGTAGAAGGCGGCGAACTGCCCCGACGACATCAGCAGCGCGAAAGCGTTCGCGGAGAGCACGGGCCGGTTCCTGAGCAGGCCGAGCCTGAGCAGCGGCTCCCGTCGGCGCGACTCGACCACGGCGAACGCGGCGAGCAGCACGACCGCCGCCCCGAGGGTGCCCAGGGTCGTGCCGGACCCCCACGCGTACGTCTCCGTGCGGGCGAGCCCGAGGACGAGAGCCGTCATGCCGGCCGTTACGAGAAGCGCCCCCACCACGTCGAGGCGCGGGGCGGGCCCGGTGCGCCGGTCGTGGGGTACGCCGCCGCGCGCGAGAACGAGGGCGGCGAGCACCACCGGGACGTTGATCAGCATCACCGAGCGCCAGCCCGCCCACTCCGTGAGCAGCCCGCCCGCCATCACCCCGACCGCGCCGCCGAGCGCGCCCGCCGCGCCCCAGAGCCCGAGCGCCCGTGAACGCGCCGCCCCGGCGCGGTAGTTGACGGTGATCAGGGTGAGCGCGACGGGTGCGAGCGCCGCCGCTCCCGCGCCCTGCACGGCCCGCGCCGCGATGAGCTGACCCGGCGTCTGCGCGAGCCCGCCGAGCAGGCTCGCCGCGCCGAAGACCGCGAACCCGGCGATCAGGGTGCGCCGCCGCCCGGCGAGGTCGGCCAGGCGCCCGCCCAGCATCAGGAGGCCACCGAAGGCGAGCGCGTAGGCGTTGACGACCCAGAGCAGCGAGCCGGGGCCGAAGCCGAGGTCGTCGCCGATGTCGGGCAGCGCGATGTTCACGACGGACATGTCGAGGGAGACCAGGAACTGCACGGTCAGCAGCACCGGCAGCAGCCAACGGGCCCCCGGGGGCGTGGAGTCAGTGGGATTCACCATGCCCACGCACATTACTATACGCGTATAGAAAATACAGGAGCGAGGCGGCGGTGCCACAGCGGGCGCGACAATGAGCCATGTGAAAGCAGAGAAGCCGGAGTCAGCGGCGGCAGCAGCAGCCGACAAACCCGGCGAGGAGAAGAAGAAGCGCGGGCGCCCCCGCCGCATCGAGCCCGAGATGATCGTCGGCGTCGCGCGCCGCATCCTCCAGGAGGAGGGCGTCGCCGCCCTGAGCATGCGCCGGGTCGCCAAGGAGGTCGGCACGACCCCGATGGCGCTCTACCACCACGTACGCGACAAGGACGAGCTCCTGATGCTCTGCCTGTCCGGCACCGCCGACACCCTCGCGCGCCCCGAGCTGCCCGACGACCCGCGCGACCGGCTGCTCGCGGTCTCCGTACACATGCACGACACGCTGGCGCGGATGCCCTGGGTGGTGGAGGTCCTGAGCCTCGGCGATCTCACCGACAAGGGCGCCCTGTGGATGGTCGAGGAGATCATCGCCTCATGCGTCGCCTGCGGACTGACCCCGCCCGAGGCCGTCGCCGCCTACCGCACCATCTGGCACTGCGTCTACGGCGACCTGGTCTTCCGGCAGGCGATGGCGCGGCGCGCCGAGGAGCCGGACCGGGGGCGCCACTTCCCCGGCATGCTCACGGAGGCGGACGCGGACGAGCTGCCCCACCTGACCGCGCTGGCCGGCCGCTGGCTCGAACTGACCGGGAACTACGACGCGGCCCAGCAGCTGGCCGCGGTCATCGACGGCCTCCTGGGCCAGGCACGGCGGGGTCCCTGACGGGAGATCAGCCGAGGCCCACCGACTCGAAGCGCCACCTGTGCACCGCCCGCGTCACCAACTCCGGTGCGGGCTCCGGCAGTTCGGGCAGCTCGGTGTCGTACGTGGCGTCCCACCAGGTCAGTACGAGCACCCGGTCCTGCGGGGCGCGGAAGCTCTCCCGCCGGACCGGCTCACCGTCGAGCACCTGTGCCCGCGCCCACGCGAGCAGCTCCTCGCCGCGTCCCTCGGCGGCGCGGGCCTCCCACATCAGCGCGACGGTCACGAGTACAGGTTCTCCTTGCTGACCTCGTGCACGTGGTCGTGGTCGTGGCCGTGCTCGTGCGAGCGCCCCGGAACATGCGGCTCCGTCACCGGCAGCGAGGAGTCCGCCGACAGGTCCCAGCCGGAGGCCGAGCGGTTACGCGCCACCATCTCCGCGCCGAGGGCGGCCACCATCGCGCCGTTGTCCGTGCACAGCTTCGGCCGCGGCACCCGGAGCCGGATCCCGGCCGCCTCGCACCGCTCCTGCGCGAGCGCCCGCAGCCGCGTGTTGGCCGCCACGCCACCACCGATCATCAGGTGGTCCACGCCCTCGTCCTTGCAGGCCCGCACGGCCTTGCGGGTCAGCACGTCGACGACCGCCTCCTGGAAGGACGCCGCCACGTCGCGTACGGGGATGTCCTCGCCCGCGGCCCGCTTGGCCTCGATCCAGCGTGCGACCGACGTCTTCAGGCCGGAGAAGGAGAAGTCGTACGCGGGGTCGCGGGGCCCGGTGAGGCCGCGCGGGAAGGTGATCGCGTTCGGGTCGCCCTCCTTCGCGTACCGGTCGATGACGGGACCGCCCGGGAAGCCCAGGTTCAGCACGCGCGCGATCTTGTCGAAGGCCTCGCCCGCCGCGTCGTCGATCGTCGAGCCCAGGGGACGTACGTCCGACGTGATGTCGGCGGAGAGCAGCAGTGAGGAGTGGCCGCCGGAGACGAGCAGCGCCATCGTCGGCTCGGGCAGCGAGCCGTGTTCAAGCTGGTCGACGCAGATGTGCGAGGCCAGGTGGTTGACGCCGTAGAGGGGCTTGCCGAGCGCGTACGCGTACGTCTTGGCCGCCGAGACGCCCACGAGCAGCGCGCCCGCCAGACCCGGCCCCGCGGTCACCGCGATGCCGTCGAGGTCGGACGCGGCGACACCGGCCTCCTTCAGGGCGCGGTCGATGGTCGGCACCATCGCCTCCAGGTGCGCGCGCGAGGCGACCTCGGGCACCACACCGCCGAAGCGGGCGTGCTCGTCGACGCTGGAGGCGATGGCGTCGGCGAGCAGGGTCGTGCCGCGCACGATGCCGACGCCGGTCTCGTCGCAGGAGGTCTCGATGCCGAGTACGAGAGGTTGGTCGCGCGAGTCAGCCATGGGAGTCGGTTCCTTGCCCGGAGTTCACTGAGGTTGATGGATCGGTCAGACGCATCACCAGGGCGTCCACGTTGCCCGGTTGGTAGTAGCCGCGCCTGAAGCCGATGGGCTCGAAGCCGAAGCGCTCGTACAGCTTCTGCGCCCGTGTGTTGTCGACCCGCACCTCCAGCATGACCTCGGCGCACTCGAAGGCGGTCGCCGCGCCGAGCAGGTCGGTGAGGAGCCGGGAGCCGAGCCCCGTGCCCCAGTGGCCCGGGGCGACGGCGATGGTCTGTACGTCGGCCTGGTCGCCCGCGGAGGCGAGCCCGGCGTACCCGACGAGGCGCTCGCCGTCCATGGCCACCACATAGCGGCGGGTGGCCAGCGGTCCGCGCGCGTGGGCGAGCTCGGACCAGAACATGCCGCGCGACCAGGCGTCGTCCGGGAAGAGTTCCTTCTCCAGGACGAAGACGGGTTCGATGTCCCACCAGCGCATCTCGCGCAGGACAACTGGCGTCACGGATGTCACTTGGGGGTGACCACCTTGTAGTTCTTGGGCACCTGCGCGTCGGGGCGGCGCAGATACAGCGGCCTCGGGGCGAGGAGTTCCTCACCCGCGGCGAGCTTCTCGGCCGCGATCGAGGCGAGCGAGGCCGCCGAGACGTGCTCGGGGGCGCGGGCGTCCGGGAAGGTCTCGGGGTAGAGCAGCGCGCCGGCGCCGACGGCGGGCAGGCCCGCCACCTCGTCCGCGATGTCGGCGGGGCGGTCCACGGCGGCCTCGGTGAGGCGGGTGCGCGCATCCGCGTACCGCGCCCAGTAGACCTCCTTGCGCCGTGCGTCCGTGGCGACGACGAAGGGACCGCCCTCGATGCCGGACTCATGCGCGAGGCCGTCGAGGGTGCACACGCCGTGCACCGGCACACCGAGCGCGAGGCCGAAGGTGTCGGCGGTCATCAGGCCGACCCGCAGGCCCGTGTAGGGGCCGGGACCGACGCCTACGACGATGCCGGTGACCGCGTCGAGTCTCAGCCCCGCGTCGGCGAGGACCCGGTCGACGGCGGGCAGCAGCAGCTCGCCGTGGCGGCGGGCGTCCACCTGGCTGGAGGCTGCGACGACGGACGAGCCGTCGTGCAGCGCGACGGTGACGGCGGGGGTGGCGGTATCCAGAGCGAGCAAGAGCACGCGAATAGCCTACGGCTCCGGCGCCCGGAGCACGGCCGACCCGGGATGCCGCACACCTGCTGCTAACGTCACCCCATAGCCGTACGGAGTACGAAGAGGGTGGCGCAGGTGTCCAGGAGCAGCTCGGGAATCGTGGCCGGTCTCACCGCCGCCGCGGTCGCCGCGGTCGGCTTCCTCGCTTACCAGGCATCGGCCAGCGCGCCGGACCACCTGGGCAAGAAGCCCGACACTTCCCCTTCGGCGTCGGCCCCCCGCTCCCCCAAGGACAAGGCCGGCCCGACGGCGGTGCCCGCACAGTCCGGCAAGGGCGAGCGGGTCGTGTATTCGGTGGGTGACGACCGCGTATGGCTGGTCGGCGCCACCGGCAAGGCGCGGCGCACGTTCAAGGTCACGCCGAGCACGGTGGACCCGGTACCGGGTACGTACGCGGTCACCTCGCGCTCGGGGACGGTCACCGGCACGGATGGCGTGGCGATCGAGCACGTCGTGCGCTTCGCGAACGTCGACGGGATCGCGATCGGCTTCAGCGCGGCGACGGACGGCTCGACGCCGAAGCCGGACCCGTCGAAGAAGACGGGCGGCATCCGCGAGTCGCGCAAGGACGGCAACGCGATGTGGGAGTTCGCGACCATCAGCAAGACGGTCGTCGTCGTTCCCTAGGCGTGATCCCCTCCGGGTCCGCGTGATGGCGCGGCGGCGTCGACACGGCGCTCGCCGCGGCGCAGGACGCGAGCAGCTCGCTCATCGAGATCCCCGATGGCCCCGACAGCCCGTGCGGTCGGGGCTCTACGTCACGTTCTGAAGCCGACATGGATGCCTCCTGGGCTCCGGGGGCAGACGTGGTTAGGTAGACCTAACCAGTACTGGTATCCATGTGACCACGCGCGGCACACGCCGCGCAACATCATGCCGACGCCTTGTCGGAAAGTTCGGCGGAACCGACGAGAGATCCAGGCGGACGGCCTCGCGGCGACCGCTCAGGCGGACAGCAGCGTGAGGTCCGCCTCCTGCCACCGCGCGCCGAACCCGGTCAGCGTCACTTCCCGCACCTCGTCGGTCGTGTCGCCGACGGCCCGGTCGATGGCGACGCGCAGCCGCTCGTCCGAGAGCTCCTCGACCTTGCCGTCGCCCCACTCCACGACGATCACCGATTCGGGCAGCGAGACGTCGAGGTCGAGGTCCTCCATCTCGTCGAGGCCGCCGCCCAGGCGGTACGCGTCGACGTGTACGAGGGGCGGCCCGTCGGACAGCGAGGGGTGGACGCGGGCGATGACGAAGGTCGGCGACGTGACGGCGCCGCGTACGCCAAGGCCTTCGCCGAGGCCGCGGGTCAGTGTCGTCTTGCCCGCGCCGAGCTCGCCGCTGAGCATCACGAGGTCGCCGGGGCGCAGCAGTTTGGCCAGGCGGCGGCCCAACTCGCCCATCTGTTCAGGGGAGGTGACGGTGATGCCGAGGGAGTTCACGTGGGCAGGGCTGTGCGGTGCTTCCATGCCCACCCACGTTAGCCGCTGGACGTCCGCGCGTCGGCCGCCGCCGGCACGGCGCCCGCCCGGGTCAGGAGGTCCGCGAGCCGGTCCGTGACCACCTCGGGGTGCTCCAGCATGACCAGGTGCCCGGCGTCGGGGACGAGCACGAGCTCGGCGTCGGGGAGCAGATCGGCGATGGCCTCGCTGTGCTCGATGGGCGTCACCAGGTCCTTCTCCCCGGCCAGGACGAGCACCGGCAGCTCGGCGAAGTGCTTCAGCGCCTCCGCCTTGTCGTGCTCGCCGAAGGCCGGATAGAACTCCGCGACCACGTCGATCGGCACCGACTCGATCATCCGTTCGGCGAACCGCGAGATCGCCGGGTCCACGTCCTTCTGCGAGAACGAGTACCGCTTGATGACGCCGGCGAAGAGATCGGCGGTGGCCCTGCGCCCCTTCTCGACCAGCTCGGCCTGCGAGCCGAGCGCCTTCAGGACGCCGGGCAGGACACGGCGCACGGCGTTCATCCCGGCGACCGGCAGACCGAAGTTGACCTGGCCGAGCTGCCCGGACGACGTACCGACGAGGGCGACGCCGACGACGCGCTCGCGGATCAGCTCGGGGAAGTGGTCGGCGAGCGCCATCGTCGTCATGCCGCCCATGGAGTGCCCGACGAGGACGAGCGGTCCCTCGGGCGCCGCCGCGTCGATGACGGCCTTCAGGTCACGCCCCAGCTGGTCGATGGAGACCGGCTGCCCGTCCTCCAGCTGCGCCACGCCGCGCCCCGACCGGCCGTGGCTGCGCTGGTCCCAATACACACACCGCACGACGCCGCGCAGGGCCGCCCGCTGGAAGTGCCAGGAGTCCTGGCTCAGGCAGTAGCCGTGGCTGAAGACGACGGTGACCGGAGCGGGTGCCCTGCGCCCGAAGAGCCTGCGGCGGCGCGGTGCCTGCGCGCTGTCCGCCGTGGCCTTGTCGAGCTCGTCGACCTCGTACGAGAGCTCCGTGCCGTCGTCCGCGTACGCCGTGCCGGGCATGCCGCGCAGCGATCCGTACGGCCCGGACGCGTCGAGCGCGAGGCGCGCCTTCTTGCGCATGCCGCGGCCGACGGTCAGCCGTTCGATGGCGACACCGGCGGCGGCTCCCGCGGCGACGACGCCTATCGCGGCGCCGGCCAGACCGGCCCGGCGCCAGGTACCGGCCGCCGCGGCGGCTTCCGCCACCGCTTCCGCGGCCGCCCCCGTGCTGGTCTCGCTCACGTGCCGCTCCTACTCAGTCGTCCTCAGTCGTCGGTCCGCTCTCTTCGGCCGTCCCCCGCCCGTCCGTCACTCATTCACATAGACGCGCGGAACACGCGATCCGATGCGGGTGACGATTTCGTACGCGATGGTCCCCGCGGCCTGCGCCCAGTCCTCGGCGGTCGGCTCGCCCCGGTCACCGGGTCCGAACAGGACGGCTTCGGAGCCCACCGCCGGCTCGTCCCCGCCGAGGTCGACCACGAACTGGTCCATCGCCACCCGCCCTGCGACCGTGCGCCACTTGCCGCCGACGAGCACGGGTCCTGTGCCGGACGCGTGCCGCGGGATCCCGTCGCCGTACCCGACAGGGACGAGTCCCAGGGTCGTCTCGCCCGGTGTGACGTAGTGATGCCCGTAACTCACGCCGTGACCCCCCGGGACGTGCTTCACCAGGGCGAGCGAGGCGCTGAGCGTCATGACGGGCCGCAGCCCGAAATCCTGCGGGGTGCCGACCTCGGGGCTCGGCGAGATCCCGTACATCGCGATTCCCGGACGTACGAGATCGAGGTGGGTCTCCGGAAGCGTGAGCGTCCCCGGGGAGTTGGCGATGTGCCGCACCTCGGGGCGGACCCCGCGCGCCTCGGCGGCGGCGACCATCTCGTGGAAGAGCGTGAGCTGGGCGGCGATGGAGGGGTGCCCCGGCTCGTCGGCGCACGCGAAGTGCGACCAGAGGCCCGTGACGCGGACCAGGCCCTCCGCCTCGGCCTGGAGCGCCTGCGAGACGAGTTCGGGCCAGTCGGCGGGCCCACAGCCGTTGCGCCCGAGGCCGGTGTCGGCCTTCAGCTGGACGCGGGCCGTACGCCCCACCGCCCGTGCCGCGGCGGTCACTTCGCGCAGGGCCCACAAGCCGCTCACCGACATGTCGAGATCGGCCTCGACACCCTCACGCCACGGCCCGCCCGGCGTCCACAGCCAGCACATGACGCGCCCCTGGATCCCGGCGGCCCGCAGGGCGAGCGCCTCCTCGGGGGTCGCGGCGCCCACCCAGGTGGCTCCCGCCTCTACGGCGGCCTTGGCGCAGGGCACCATGCCGTGCCCGTACGCGTCCGCCTTCACGACGGCCATGAAGGCGGCGCCTGGGGCGTGGGCGCGCAGAGTCCGCACATTGGCCCGGAGGGCGGCCAGGTCGATCTCGGCGCGGGCACGCAAGGGTGCGGTCTCAGTCATAACGCCGACCAGTGTCTCAGAGCCCGCTGACACCCTGGCAGCCACGCGCCTCAGAGCCCGGGCCTGCGCCCCCCGAGCCCCCGCCCCCTACCCCCGCACATCCCGCCAAGCCGCAGGAATCGCCTCCGCCACGTCCTGCGCACCCACCGGCGCCCCGTCCGCCGCGTGCCGGGCCGCAAGGCCATGCAAGTAGGCGCCCACGGAACCCGCGTCCCTCGCGCCGAGGCCCGCGGCCAGCAAGGAGCCCGCCAGGCCCGACAGCACGTCGCCGCTTCCCGCGGTGGCCAGCCACGGGGTGCCTGTCGGGTTCACGCGCACCGCGCCGCTCTCGTCGGCGACCAGCGTCGTGGCCCCCTTGAGCAGCACCGTCGCCCCATACGCTGCCGCCAGCTCCCGCACGGCCGCGAGCCGCCCCCGCTCGACCTCCTCCCGGGTGGTCCCAAGGAGCGCGGCGGCCTCGCCCGCGTGCGGAGTGAGCAGCGTGGGCGCCGTACGCCCCCGCACCGCGCCCGCATCCGCAAGGCGCAGCCCGTCCGCGTCGATCAGCACCGGCACATCGGCGGCGAGCACGTCCCCAAGCCGCTCGGCGTCGTCCCCGAGCCCGGGCCCCGCCACCCAGGCCTGCACCCGCCCCGCCTTGTGGGCCGGCCCACTGGAGACCAGCGCCTCGGGAAACCGGGCGATGACCGCGTCGGCGGCGGGCCCCACGTACCGCACGGCCCCCGCTCCAGCCCGCAGAGCGCCCGCGACGCAGAGCACGGCCGCCCCCGGATAGCGGGCCGACCCGGCGACGACCCCCACCACGCCCCGCCGGTACTTGTCGCTCTCCCCCGTGGGCATCGGCAGCAGCGAGGCGACATCGGCGTACTGAAGGGCCTCGGCCTCGGCGGCCCCCGGCTCGATCCCGATCTCGACCAGGCGCACGACACCGGCGTACTCCCGCCCGGGATCGATCAACAGCCCCGGCTTGTACGCCCCGAAGGTCACCGTCACATCAGCCCGCACCGCCTCGCCTGCGACCTCCCCGCTGTCGGCGTCGACGCCGCTCGGCAGATCGACGGCTACCACGGGAGCGCCCGACTCCCGTACGGCGCCCATGAGTTGAGCCGCCTCCGACCGCAGCCCGCCCTTTCCCCCGATGCCCACGATCCCGTCGACCACGAGATCGGCCCTACGGAGAGCCTCCTCGCCCCCGTCAGCGACCACGCGCCCCCCGGCCGCACGGAACGCGGCGAGCCCACCCCCGTGCACCCGTTCGGGCGAAGGCGAAAGCAGCACCGCGGAGACACCCGCCCCGCGCCGGGCGAGCCGGGCCCCGGTGTACAGGGCGTCACCGCCGTTGTCACCGCTGCCCACGAGCAGCACGACGCGGGAGCCGTACACCTTGCCGAGGATCTCCGCGCAGACCACCGCGAGCCCGGCGGCGGCCCGCTGCATCAGGGCACCTTCCGGCACCCCGGCCATCAACTCCCGCTCCGCTGCCCTGACCGTCTCGACGCTGTACGCAGTACGCATGCCTTCGAGTGTCACCCAGGGGCTACCCCTCAGCAATCACCACGGCGGAGGCCACCCCGGCGTCATGGCTGAGCGACACATGCCACGACCGCACCCCCAACTCGGCGGCCCGCGCCGCCACCGTCCCCTTCACCCGCACCCGCGGCTGCCCACTCGCCTCGACGAACACCTCCGCGTCCGTCCACCGCAGCCCGCCCGGCGCCCCCAGCGCCTTGGCCAGCGCCTCCTTCGCCGCGAACCGCGCCGCGAGGGAAGCGATCCCGCGCCGCTCCCCGCTGGGCAGCAGCAACTCCCGCTCCACGAAAAGCCGCTCGGCCATTCCAGGCGTGCGCTGCAGCGCGGCCTCGAACCGCTCGATCTCGGCCACGTCGATACCGACCCCAATAATCACGCTCAGCAGCCTACGAGCCCCCGCCACGGAACCGCCCGCGGCCCACGGGGGACGTAGGGGGTGACGCACCCCACCCTCCATCCCGTTCAAACAGCCGTAACAATGGACTGTGATCCCTTCGGTCTCCGTGCCCCCGACGGCACCGCGGAGCGCCCACCGGCACAAGCCGGAGGCGACTCCCTACCTCGACCTCACCCGCAGCGAGTGGAGCGCCCTTCGCGAGAAGACGCCCCTGCCCCTGACAGCGGAGGAGGTGGAGAAGCTCCGCGGCCTCGGCGACGTCATCGACCTGGACGAAGTGCGGGACATCTACCTCCCGCTCTCGCGCCTCCTCAACCTCTACGTGGGCGCGACGGACGGCCTGCGCGGCGCCCTCAACACCTTCCTCGGCGAGAAGGGCTCCCAGTCGGGCACGCCCTTCGTCATAGGAGTCGCCGGCTCGGTCGCCGTAGGCAAGTCGACCGTCGCCCGCCTCCTCCAGGCGCTCCTCTCCCGCTGGCCCGAGCACCCCCGCGTGGAGCTGGTGACCACGGACGGCTTCCTCCTGCCGACCAAGGAACTCCAGGCCCGCGGCCTGATGTCCCGCAAGGGCTTCCCGGAGTCGTACGACAGAAGGGCCCTGACCCGCTTCGTGGCGGACATCAAGGCGGGCAAGGACGAGGTGACGGCGCCCGTCTACTCCCATCTGATCTACGACATCGTGCCGGGCCGGCGCCTCACGGTCCGCCGCCCCGACATCCTCATCGTCGAGGGCCTGAACGTCCTGCAGCCCGCTCTGCCCGGCAAGGACGGCCGTACCCGCGTGGGACTCGCCGACTACTTCGACTTCAGCGTGTACGTGGACGCGCGCGCGGACGACATCGAGGGCTGGTACCTGAACCGCTTCAAGAAGCTGCGCGACACGGCTTTCCAGAACCCGTCCTCGTACTTCCGCAAGTACACCCAGGTATCGGAGGACGAGGCCCTTGACTACGCCCGCACCACCTGGCGCACGATCAACAAGGTCAACCTCCTGGAGAACGTGGCGCCCACCCGCGGCCGGGCGACCCTGGTCATCCGCAAGGGCCCCGACCACAAGGTGCAGCGGCTGAGCCTGCGCAAGCTGTGACCGCCGGCGGCCTCCCGGATACCCTGCGCGGATGCTGCATCTACGTCTGATCACTCCGGCCGACAAGACGGCCGCGGTGGTGCGTCTGATCGAGGGCACGGTCGGCGCCACACACCTCGCCGTCGTACCGGGAGCGGCCCGCAACCCGGTGGGCGACGTCGTGATGTGCGATGTCGCCCGCGAGGCGGGCGACACGCTGATCGGGGGCCTGCGCGCGCTTGACATCCACAAGTCGGGCTCGATCGCGCTGGAGAACATCGACCTTTCGCTCTCCCTGCGCGCCGACAAGGCGGAGGACGAGGCGCCGGGCGAAGGCGCGGACGCGGTCCTGTGGGAGCAGCTCACCGACGCGACCCACGAGGAGTCGACGCTCTCGATCACGTACGTCGCGTTCATCACGCTCGCCACGATGATCGCGGCCTGCGGTGTCGTCCTCGACAACGCGATCCTGATCGTGGGCGCGATGGCGGTCGGACCGGAGTTCGGCCCCCTGGCGGGTTTCTGCACCGCCCTGGTCCAGCGGGCGCCGCGCCTGGCGGTGCGCTCGCTCATCGCGATCCTGGCGGGCTTCGCCGTCGCCATGGCGGTGACGGTCGGCTTCAGCTTCTTCATGGACGCGGTCGGTCTGTTCACCGAGAAGCAGCTGGACCAGGACCGTCCCAACACCGGCTTCGTCTACGCGCCCGACTGGTTCTCGTTCGTCGTGGCGGTCCTCGCCGGAGCCGCGGGCATGCTCTCGCTGACCTCGGCCAAGTCGGGCGCCCTGGTGGGCGTCGCGATCTCGGTGACGACCGTGCCCGCGGCGGCCAACGCGGCGGTGGCGCTCAGCTACGGCGACGCGAAGCAGACCTGGGGCTCCACGGAACAGCTCCTGCTCAACCTGCTGGGCATCGTCGTCGCCGGTACGCTCACGCTGCTCACCCAGAAGTTCCTCTGGGCCAAGCAGCGCGAACGTACCGCCAAGGCACAACTGCTCTAGCCGAGGGCCGACTTCACCACGTCGGCGAGGCGTCCTGCCACGGACCGCGCCTGCTCGATGTCGGCGGCCTCCACCATGACCCGCACCAGCGGCTCCGTGCCGGACGAGCGCAGCAGCACCCGTCCCGTCGCGCCGAGTTCACGCTCGGCCTCGGCGACGGCGGCCGACAGCTCGGCGGAGGTGGTGACGCGCGACTTGTCGACGTCGGGCACATTGATCAGGACCTGCGGGAGCCGCTCCATGACCGCGGTGAGCTCCGCGAGGCTGCGCCCGGTCTCGGCGACGCGCGCCGCGAGCAGAAGCCCCGTCAGGGTGCCGTCGCCGGTGGTCGCGTGGTCGAGGATGATCACGTGCCCGGACTGCTCGCCGCCGAGGGCGAAGCCGTGCTCCTTCATCGACTCAAGGACGTACCGGTCGCCGACGCCTGTCTGCACCAGGGAAAGACCCTCGCGCTCCATGGCGATCTTGAAGCCGAGGTTCGACATGACCGTCGCGACAACGGTGTCCGAGCGCAGCGTGCCGTGCTCCCGCATGGCGAGCGCGAGGACGGCGAGGATCTGGTCGCCGTCGACCTCGGCGCCGGTGTGGTCCACGGCGAGGCAGCGGTCCGCGTCCCCGTCGTGCGCGACACCGAAGTCGGCGCCGTGCTCGACGACGGCGGCCTTCAGGAGGCCCAGGTGCGTGGAGCCGCAGCCGTCGTTGATGTTCAGGCCGTCCGGCTTGGCGCCGATCGTGATGATCTCCGCACCGGCGCGCGCGAACGCCTCGGGCGAGACACGGGCGGCGGCGCCGTGCGCCTCGTCGAGGACGATCTTCAGCCCGTCGAGGCGATTGGGCAGCACGCCGAGCAGATGCGCGACGTACTGGTCGAGGCCCTGGTCGTACGTCCGCACCCGGCCGACGCCCGCGCCCGTGGGGCGCTGCCAGGGAGCACCGGTGCGGTGCTGCTCGTACACGGACTCGATGCGTTCTTCGAGCTCGTCGGGCAGCTTGTGGCCGCCGCGCGCGAAGAACTTGATGCCGTTGTCCGGCATGGCGTTGTGGCTCGCGGAGAGCATCACGCCGAGGTCGGCGCCCAGCGCACCGGTGAGATGCGCCACCGCGGGGGTGGGCAGCACACCGACGAGCTGGACGTCCACGCCCGCGCTCGCGAGACCGGCGACCACCGCGGCCTCAAGGAACTCCCCTGACGCGCGCGGGTCACGCCCGACCACCGCGACGGGCCGATGGCCCTCGAACGTCCCCACCTCGCCGAGCACATGAGCCGCCGCCACGGAGAGCCCGAGCGCGAGCTCGGCCGTCAGATCCGCGTTGGCGACGCCGCGCACGCCGTCCGTACCGAAGAGTCGTCCCACTGCTGTCCTCCTCCAGGTTTCCGATAAACGAACGCCCCGGCAGCACACAACGTGCCGCCGGGGCGAACGAAAAGTACAAGCAGGCAGATTAGCGCTTGCTGTACTGCGGAGCCTTGCGGGCCTTCTTGAGACCGGCCTTCTTGCGCTCGACCGCACGGTCGTCACGCTTGAGGTAACCGGCCTTCTTGAGGGCGGCGCGGTTGTTGTCGACGTCGGCCTCGTTCAGCGCACGGGCGACACCGAGACGGAGCGCACCGGCCTGACCGGAGACGCCACCACCCGAGATGCGGGCGACGACGTCGTAGCGGTTGTCGAGCTCGAGCACCTTGAAGGGCTCGTTGACTTCCTGCTGGTGGACCTTGTTCGGGAAGTAGTCCTCGAGCGTGCGCCCGTTGACCTTCCACTTGCCGGTGCCCGGGACGATCCGGACACGGGCGATGGCGTTCTTGCGACGGCCCAGGCCGGCGGCCGGCTGGGGGTCGCCGAAGCGCGCGGCGTTCGACTCAGAGGTGTACTCGCCCTCGACGGGCACCTCGGACTCGGTGGTGTACTGCTCGACGTCAGCGACCTCGGTCTCTTCGACCGGCTGCTCAACGGTGGTCTCGGCCACGATTCTCCTCAGATTTCTTTACGTCTTTGGGGGTGGTGGCCGGAACTACTGCGCGACCTGGGTGATCTCGAACGGGACCGGCTGCTGAGCGCCGTGCGGGTGCTGGTCACCCGCGTAGATCTTCAGCTTCGAGAGCATCTGACGACCCAGGGTGTTCTTGGGGATCATGCCCTTGATGGCCTTCTCGACGGCCTTCTCGGGGTTCTTCGCGAGAAGCTCGTCGTAGCGGACGGAACGCAGACCACCCGGGTAACCGGAGTGGCGGTACGCCAGCTTCTGGGTCTTCTTGTTGCCGGAGAGGTGCACCTTGTCGGCATTGATGATGACGACGAAGTCACCCATGTCCATGTGGGGCGCGTAAACCGGCTTGTGCTTGCCACGCAGGAGGTTGGCGGCAGTGGTCGCCAGACGACCCAGGACGATGTCCTGAGCGTCGATGACGTGCCACTGGCGGGTCACATCGCCGGGCTTGGGGCTGTACGTACGCACTTCGTAGCCTTCGCTTCTTCAGTGGATGGGGTCCAGACACACGGCACCCAGGAAGCGATCATGCAGCTGGGGCTCACAATGCCGGGGACGCTGCCCGTATGCGAGCCACTGGTAACTGCTCCAGGGAACCTACGTAAGGGCCCCTTTCGCGTGAGAACGACGAAGCCAATACGTATAACAATTTCCGAGAGTACCCGTGCCGTCCCGTACGGGTCAAAACGCGGAACTGGAGACCGGCACCGCCGACTCCACCGCCTCGGGCGGTTCCGCGCCGTCCAGGGTAACCGCCCTCGGCCGCAGACAGGACCGGGCGACCGTGAAGGCCAGCACACACAGGGTGACGCAGTCCCTGAAGGCCCGCCGCGTCCCGGGCTCCAGCCAGGGCCAGGCGAAGCCCGGAACCTGCGGGACGAGCGCCAGCCAGAACCACGCCCCCCGGGCCACGGCCCCCGGCACGAGCGCCCCTGCGAGCAGCAGCGGAACTACTACCAGCAGATAGTGGTCGTACGACGGCCTGGACACCAGGAAGGCCGCCAGCATCAGCATCACGGCCGTCTCGACCACCCGGGCCTCCCGCGGCCCGCCGCCACTCCCCCAGCGCCGCCACGCGGCCCACACCCCCGCCCCCGCGGCCACGAAGCCAAGGAGCGACGCCACCCCCCGCGGCACCCCGAGTCGCGGCAGGACCGCGCCGGGCGACGCCTCATAGAGCCGTACGAAGGTGTCGTCGCCCCGCAGCAGGAACGGCAGCGTCCGCGTGAAGAACCCCGCCGGATCCGGCATGGCGAGCGCCGCCCCCACGGAAACCACAGCGGGCACGAGCACCGCCGCCCCGAGCCCCCGCCACTGCCGGGCGAAGACGAAGAGCAGCACCACCGGAGCCAGCAGCGGCTTCACGGCGACGGCGGCTCCGATCACCAGGCCCGCGGCCACCCACCTCTCCCGGCACGCGAGCAGCAGCGCGAGCGGCAGCGCCGCCGCCGAGGCCACGGTCCAGTTGCCGAGGTTGATGAGGTGCCCGAACGGCGCGAACCCCAGGGCGAGCGCGAGCAGCCCGAACACCGCGAACCGGCTGCGCCACGGCACTCCGTGGATCCGCAGCGCGCACCCCCACCCGAAGACGAGCCCGGCCGTGACCCCGGCGGGGACGAGGAAACGCACGAGGGACTGCGGAAGCAGCGCCTGCGGCAGCGCGGCGATCACGGCACCCGGCAGATAGAGGAAGTGCCGGTCGGCATAGGGCGAGCGCCCCTCCAGCCAGGCCTCGGCCGCCCGCACCACGATGGCGTTGTCCATCCCGCCGCCGGAGCCCCGCAGCCCCACCCGGACGACCGCGGCGAGCAGCACGGCCCCGAGCGCCGCCCAGGCGTGCCAGGCCACCGGCCGCAGAAACCACCCACTAACAGCACTTTTGCCCGTATTCATAGGGATCAGGCTAGGTCGGGCGACCCCCCGGCCCGCGCTCAACATCCCCAACTGCCCGTCTAAGATGCGGCGCATGAGCTTTGGGCAAGGGGGACCTCAGTGGGGTCCAGGGGATTCACAGACCCCTGACTGGGCGGCGCTCGCCGAGGCATCCGAATCGCGCACCCGGCGCCGCAAATGGCTGATGATCGGCGGCGGCGCGCTCGCCACCGTCGTGGTCGCGGCCGCCGTCGCCATCGCGGTGGTCTCCGCGAACAGCGACAACTCCACCGCGTCGAACAAGCCGGCCAGCGAGCTGCCGTCGACCGCGGACATCCCCGGCGCGAGCACGAACCCGGGCCCGTCCTTCGAGGAGACGACACCGCCGCCCCCGCCGGACCCCAAGGAGTTCATCTCCAGCGCCAAGAAGGACAAGGCGCCGCTCAGCGCCGAGACGCTCTTCCCCGGCAAGTCGCTGACCTCGGGCGACCGCGTCTACAAGAAGGGCGCCACCGACAGCACGAAGAAGTGCGCGAGCAACACCCAGGCCGCGCTCGGCACGATCCTCACCAAGAACGACTGCACGCAGCTGTTCCGCGCCAGCTATGTGAAGGGCAACATCGCCGTGACGGTCGGCGTCGCCGTCTTCGACACGGCGGCCCAGGCCACCAAGGTCAACGAACAGGCGAAGGAAGGCCTGGTCGTCTCGCTGCCCGGCAAGGGCGTGCCCAGCTTCTGCCGTACGGCGGTCTGCCGGGGCACCTACAACGCGTACGGCCGCTACGCCTACTTCACGACGTCCGGCTTCACCAGCGACAAGGACGTCACGACGAAGGAGCGCAAGGTCTACACCGTCGGCGACGACCTGGCCCGCTTCGCCTTCGGCCAGATCAACCGGCGGGGCGAGGCCCAGGCCTCCGCCGCGGCCAACGCCCCGCAGTAGTCCGTCAGTTCGGCAGCCGGGGCTCAGCAGCACCCGGCGCCGGGCAACGTCCGCTTGTTGCGCGCTTCCTTGCTGCGGGCGGCGAGCAACTCGTCGGCGGGGTAACCGACTTCCTCAAGGGTCAGCCCGTGCGGCCGTACGACATGCACGGCGGAGTCCCGCACCCCGGCGGCGAGCACCTTGGCGGGCCAGTCCACAGGGCGATGCCCGTCCCCCACGAACAACATGGCCCCGACCAGGGACCGCACCATGTTGTGGCAGAAGGCATCGGCCCGCACGGTCGCCTCAAGGATCCCGTCCGGCCGCCGCTCCCAGCGCAGTTCCTGGAGCGTACGAATGGTCGTCGCGCCCTCACGCTTCTTGCAGTAGGCGGCGAAATCATGCTCGCCGAGAAGCTTCTCGGCCGCGGCGTTCATGGCGTCGAGGTCCAACTCCCAGTCGTGCCACAGCACATGACTGCGCAACAGCGGATCGACACCGCCGGGGTGGTCGGTCACGCGATAGGCGTAACGCCGCCACACGGCCGCGAACCGCGCGTTGAACCCCGCGGGAGCCTCGGCCAGCTTCCACACCCGTACGTCGTGCGGAAGGCGCCCGGCGAGCCGCCGCAGCAACTTGTCACTGTGCTCGGCCCACACTGCCTCGGGCAGATCCACATGAGCGACCTGCCCTCGCGCGTGCACCCCGCTGTCGGTGCGCCCGGCGACGGTCAGCTCGTACGTCTCCTGCGACCGCGTCACGGTCCGAAGCGCGTCCTCGATCTCGCCCTGGACGGTCCGCTGCCCCTGGCGCTGCTTGGCCCAGCCGGAGAAGTCCTTGCCGTCGTACGAAAGGTCGAGACGCACCCGCACGAAGCCGGGCTCTACTTCATCACTCACAGAACAGATCCTCTCAGGAGGCCGACCACGCGAAAGCGGGCCCGCCCCGAAGGGCGGACCCGCTCACAGCAAGGCAGAGCCTCAGGCGTCCTTCGACTCCTCGGCAGCCTCATCGCCCTTGGTCGTGTCGACCTTGGGCTCAGAAACCTCGGCGTCCTTGGCAGCGCGCTTGGTGGCCGCCTCGGCCTCACCGGTGGCAGCCTGCGCCACGGTCAGGGCCTCCACCAGCTCGATGATCGCCATGGGCGCGTTGTCGCCACGACGGTTACCGATCTTGGTGATACGGGTGTAGCCACCCGGGCGGTTCTCGTAGCGCGGGCCGATCTCCGTGAAGAGCGTGTGCACGATGCTCTTGTCGGTGATGACGGACAGCACCTGGCGGCGGTTGTGAAGGCCACCCTTCTTCGCCTTGGTGACCAGACGCTCCGCGTAGGGACGCAGACGACGGGCCTTCGCCTCGGTGGTGGTGATGCGGCCGTACTCGAAGAGCTGCTTGGCAAGGTTCGCCAGCAGAAGCTTCTCGTGCGCGGCACTGCCGCCCATACGGGCACCCTTGGTGGGCTTCGGCATGGTGTTTCTCCTTGATGTCTGCCCCGGCCGTATCAGGTACCGGGGTCAGTGGCACCGCGCCCCGTAGGGGCGCGGGGAACTGCGCGACCAGCCAGAGCCGGCCCGCAGCAAAATTCAGATCTAGTACTGCTCGGTCTCGACGAACCCGGCGTCGGCGTCGTCATCGGCGCCAAAGGCGTCAGCCGCGGCGGTCGGGTCGAACCCGGGAGGCGAGTCCTTCAGCGCGAGGCCCATGCCATTGAGCTTCATCTTGACCTCGTCGATCGACTTCGCACCGAAGTTGCGAATGTCGAGCAGGTCCGCCTCGGAACGAGCGACAAGCTCACCCACGGAGTGGATGCCCTCGCGCTTGAGGCAGTTGTACGACCGAACGGTGAGCTCGAGCTCCTCGATCGGCAGGGCGAGATCGGCGGCCAGGGCCGCGTCCGTCGGCGAGGGGCCCATGTCGATGCCCTCGGCGTCGATGTTGAGCTCGCGCGCCAGGCCGAACAGCTCGACCAGCGTCTTACCGGCGGACGCCATGGCGTCACGCGGACGCATGGCCTGCTTGGTCTCGACGTCGACGATCAGCTTGTCGAAGTCGGTCCGCTGCTCGACACGCGTGGCCTCGACCTTGTACGTGACCTTCAGGACCGGCGAGTAGATCGAGTCGACCGGGATGCGCCCGATCTCCTGACCGACCTGCTTGTTCTGGACGGCGGAGACGTAGCCGCGACCGCGCTCGACGGTCAGCTCCATCTCCAGCTTGCCCTTGCCGTTGAGCGTGGCGAGGACCAGGTCGGGGTTGTGCACCTCGACACCGGCGGGCGGGGCGATGTCAGCGGCGGTGACGAGACCGGGACCCTGCTTGCGCAGGTACATCACGACGGGCTCATCGTGCTCGCTGGAGACGACCAGCTGCTTGATGTTGAGGATGAGGTCGGTGACGTCTTCCTTGACGCCCGGCACGGTGGTGAACTCGTGCAGGACACCGTCGATGCGGATGGACGTGACGGCCGCACCCGGGATCGACGAGAGAAGGGTCCGACGCAGGGAGTTGCCGAGGGTGTAACCGAAGCCCGGCTCCAGCGGCTCGATCACGAACCGGGAGCGGAACTCGTCGACGACCTCTTCGGTCAGCGACGGGCGCTGAGCAATAAGCATGTTGCGATCCTTCAGTCATGGGCGACCGCTATTTGACGCCCTGCTGTTACTGCAAGGGTACGGGCGGCACGCCTCCGAAGAGCCGTACCGCCCGAACCCAGGAAAAACTAAGACAACCGTGCGTCAGACGCGGCGGCGCTTGGGCGGACGGCAGCCGTTGTGCGGCGTGGGCGTCACGTCCTGGATCGAGCCGACCTCAAGGCCGGTCGCCTGCAGCGAACGGATGGCGGTCTCACGACCGGAACCCGGACCCTTGACGAAGACGTCAACCTTGCGCATGCCGTGCTCCTGGGCGCGACGCGCGGCCGACTCGGCGGCCATCTGCGCGGCGAACGGAGTCGACTTGCGCGAGCCCTTGAAGCCGACGTGGCCGGCGGAGGCCCACGAGATCACATTGCCGGTCGGGTCCGTGATGGACACGATCGTGTTGTTGAACGTGCTCTTGATGTGGGCGTGCCCATGAGCGACGTTCTTCTTTTCCTTGCGGCGCACCTTCTTGGCAGCGCCCTGACGACCCTTGGGGGGCATCTATTACTCCTACGGGAGGTGGTCGGTCCTGCAGCGACAGCTGTCGATAGACCGCTGAGCGAGGACTACTTCTTGCCCGGCTTCTTCTTACCGGCGATGGCGCGACGCGGGCCCTTGCGGGTACGTGCGTTCGTGCTGGTGCGCTGACCGCGGACGGGCAGGCCACGACGGTGACGCAGACCCTGGTAGCAGCCGATCTCAACCTTGCGGCGGATGTCGGCCTGGATCTCGCGGCGGAGGTCACCCTCCGTCTGGATGTTGGCGTCCACGTATTCGCGGATCTTGATCAGGTCCTCTTCGGACAGATCACGAACACGGGTGTTGCGGTCCACACCGGTGGCGTCCAGCGTCTGCTGGGACAGCGTGCGGCCAATGCCGAACACGTACGTGAGGGCGACCTCGACACGCTTTTCGCGCGGGAGGTCAACACCTTCAAGGCGTGCCATTCAAGGCTCCTGTTGATTTTCGGAGGTCTTCAGCAGGACCATTCCCAGGTGCCGTACGAGGTACATCCTGGGTCCCCGGCCTCCGACCGGGGGTGTCGCCCTCCATCACTGAAGAGGGACGGGTCCTGCACATGTGCTTACGTGCGTCGCGCGAAAATCTGCGAACGGCAGTAGTGCGTCAGCCCTGGCGCTGCTTGTGGCGCGGGTTGTCGCAGATGACCATGACCCGGCCGTGACGGCGGATCACCCTGCACTTGTCGCAGATCTTCTTGACGCTCGGCTTGACCTTCATTGGTGAGGTTCTCCGGGTCAGTGCCATCACCCCACGCGAATGGGGTGCGGGCAAGATCTACTTGTACCGGTAGACGATCCGGCCACGCGTCAGGTCGTACGGAGACAACTCCACCACGACCCGGTCGTCAGGGAGGATGCGGATGTAGTGCATACGCATCTTGCCGCTGATGTGTGCCAGGACCTGGTGGCCGTTCTGGAGCTCAACCTTGAACATGGCGTTCGGAAGAGACTCGACGACAGTGCCCTCGATCTCGATGGCACCTTGCTTCTTGGCCACGCTTCGCCCTTCGAATCGGCTACCTTGATCGACTTCGTACGCCGCATGCAGGCACACGGATGCACGAGAGCCGACGAGTCAGTCTACGTCAGGCCACCCGGAAAGACGAATCGAGGAAGAATGCCCCATCGGGATGATCCTTAAGCAGCCTGTGGAGGTCGAGCTCACCCCAACGGATCGGGCGCCACAGTGACCCCATACTCCGCCAGCTTCGCCTTGCCGCCATCCGGAGCCGTCAGCACGATCGGCCCCTCCTCCGTCAGCGCCACCGAGTGCTCCCAGTGCGAGGACCACGTGCCGTCGGTCGTAATGACCGTCCAGTCGTCCTCCAGGACCTCCGTGCGGGGCGTGCCGAGGGAGACCATGGGCTCGATGGCCAGGCAGAAGCCGGGGACCAGCTTGGGGCCCTTGCCGCGGCGGCGCTCGACGTAGTTCAGGAGGTGCGGGTCCATGTGCATCTCGGTGCCGATGCCATGGCCGCCGTAGTCCTCGACGATGCCGTACTTGCCGCCGCCGGGCTTCGGCTGGCGGCGGATGTACGTCTCGATGGCGCGGGAGATGTCGACGAGCCGGTTGCCCTGCTTCATGGCGGCCAGGCCGGCCCACATGGACTCCTCGGTCACCCGGGAGAGCTCGACGAGCTCCGGGGCGTGACCGGTGCCCACGAACGCGGTGTAGGCGGCGTCGCCGTGCCAGCCGTCGATGATCGCGCCCGCGTCGATGGAGATGATGTCGCCGTCCTTCAGGACGGTCTTGTCGTCCGGGATGCCGTGTACGACGACCTCGTTGACCGAGGTGCAGATCGTCGCCGGAAAGCCGCCGTACCCAAGGAAGTTGGACTTCGCGCCGTGCTCGGCGATCACCTTGCGCGCGACGTCGTCCAGGTCCTTCGTGGTGGCGCCGGGCACCGCCGCCTCACGCGTCGCGGCGTGGACGGCGGCGACGACAAGGCCCGCCTCACGCATCTTCGCGATCTGCTCGGGGGTCTTGATCTGCACCATGGGGCTTCCGCTCTCCGTCATCCGTCCAACAACCGCTTACGCACACAACACTACGGCCGCGGTCCCCCTAGGGGCACCGCGGCCGTACAGCGTACTGGCTACTTGTCGGTCTTCAGCGCGGCCATCGCGCGCTCCGTGACCTCGTCCACCTTGCCGAGCGCGGAGATCGTCACCACCAGGCCCTGGGCCTTGTAGTGGTCGATGATCGGCTCGGTCTCGCGGTGGTACACGTCGAGCCGCTTGCGCACGGTCTCTTCCTGGTCGTCACCGCGCTGGTAGAGCTCGCCGCCGCAGACGTCACAGACGCCCTCGGTCTTCGGCTTGCTGTACGCCACGTGGAAGACGTGGCTGGATTCGTTCCGGCAGATGCGGCGGCCTGCGATGCGCTTGACCACCTCGTCCTCGGGGACCTCGAGGTCGAGCACCGCGTCGAGCTTCTGGCCGTCCGTCTTGAGCGACTCGTCCAGGGCCTCGGCCTGCGACACGTTCCGCGGGAAGCCGTCGAGCAGGAAGCCGTTCGCGGCGTCCGGCTGCGTCATGCGGTCGTGGGCCATACCGATGGTGACCTCGTCGGGGACGAGGTTGCCGGCGTCCATGTAGGCCTTCGCCTGCTTGCCCAGCTCCGTGCCCTGGCTGATGTTGGCGCGGAAGAGGTCGCCCGTGGAGATGTGCGGGATCTTCAGGTTCTTGGCGAGGAACGCGGCCTGCGTTCCCTTGCCCGCACCGGGCGGCCCGACGAGGACGATTCGCATCAGCGGAGGAACCCTTCGTAATTGCGCTGCTGAAGCTGGCTCTCGATCTGCTTCACGGTCTCCAGACCCACACCCACGATGATCAGGATGCTTGTCCCGCCGAACGGGAAGTTCTGGTTCGCGCCGAAGCCCACCAACGCCATCGTCGGCACAAGAGCGATCAGCCCCAAATACAGCGAGCCCGGCCACGTGATCCGGTTGAGTACGTAGCTCAAGTACTCAGCGGTCGGACGGCCAGCCCGGATGCCCGGGATGAAGCCACCATACTTCTTCATGTTGTCCGCGACTTCCTCGGGGTTGAACGAGATAGCCACGTAGAAGAAGGCGAAGAACACGATCAACAAGAAGTACGTCGCGATGTAGATCGGGTGGTCGCCCTTTGTCAGGTTCGCCTCGATCCACTGCTTCCACCCCGAGTTGCCGCCCGCGAACTGGGCCACCAGAGCAGGGATGTAGAGCAACGAGGAGGCGAAGATCACAGGGATGATGCCCGCCTGATTGACCTTCAGCGGAATGTACGTCGACGTTCCGCCGTAGGAACGGCGGCCGATCATTCGCTTCGCGTACTGGACCGGAATGCGGCGCTGAGCCTGCTCCACAAAGACGACAAGACCGACCATGACAAGACCGACCGCGATGACGGTGCCGAACTCGATCCAGCCGCCGGCCAGGGAGCCCTGCTTCTTGATGGCCCACAGAGCGCTCGGGAACGTCGCGGCGATCGAGATGAACATCAGGATCGACATGCCGTTGCCGATGCCCCGGTCGGTGATGAGCTCACCGAGCCACATGACGCAGGCCGTACCCGCGGTCATCGTGATGACCATGGTGACGGTCACGAAGATCGACTGGTCCGGGACGATCTCGGTGGCGACGGGGCAGCCGGAGAACAGCGAACCCGTACGGGCGGTGGCCACAAGCCCGGTGCCCTGGAGGATCGCGAGCGCGACGGTCAGATAACGCGTGTACTGCGTGATCTTCGCCGTACCTGCCTGCCCCTCCTTCTTGAGGGCCTCAAGGCGTGGGATCACCACGGTCAGCAGCTGCAGGATGATGCTCGCCGTGATGTACGGCATGATCCCGAGCGCGAAGATCGTGATCTGCAGCAGCGCGCCGCCACTCATCATGTTCACCAGACCGAAGAGCCCCTGATTGGTGCTGTTCTGGTCCATGCAGGTCTGGACGTTCTTGTAGCTGACGCCCGGGATCGGAATGTGCGTACCGATCCGGTAGATCACGATGATGCCGAGTGTGAAGAGCAGCTTCTTGCGCAGGTCGGGCGTCTTGAACGCCCGGGCGAACGCGGTGAGCACGGTGCCTCCTGCGACCCCCGCGCGCGTGCGCAAGAGGTAGTGGTCTGAGGATCGACGAATACGTATCAGTCAGAAAAACCGCACGGGCAGACCGTACGGAGCTTAGACAGTGCACGCCACCTTACCGGCGACCGTGCCCCCCTTGGAACGACCAACCGGGGATGCCCCATATGTGGGGCATCCCCGGCTGGGAATCGCTCAAGTCATCGAGTGGCCTGAAGAATTCAGACGAGCTCGGTGACGGTACCGCCGGCGGCGGTGATCTTCTCCTTGGCGGAGCCGGAGACGGCGTCAACCGTCACCTGCAGCGCCACGGTGACCTCACCCTGGCCGAGGACCTTGACGAGGCTGTTCTTGCGAACGGCACCCTTGGCGACGAGTCCCTCAACGGTGACCTCGCCACCCTCGGGGAACAGCGCGCTCAGCTTGTCGAGGTTCACGACCTGGAACTCGGTCTTGAACGGGTTCTTGAAGCCCTTGAGCTTCGGGAGACGCATGTGGAGGGGCATCTGGCCACCCTCGAAGCGCTCCGGAACCTGGTAACGGGCCTTGGTGCCCTTGGTACCACGACCTGCGGTCTTACCCTTGGACGCCTCACCACGACCCACACGGGTCTTGGCGGTCTTGGCGCCCGGGGCGGGCCGGAGGTTGTGGACCTTCAGCGGGTTCTGCTCCGCCATGTCAGTCGACCTCCTCAACCGTCACGAGGTGGCGGACGGTGTTAGCCATTCCGCGGAACTCGGGGCGGTCTTCCTTGACGACCACGTCGTTCAGGCGCTTGAGCCCGAGCGAACGCAGTGTGTCGCGGTGGTTCTGCTTGCTGCCGATGTACGACTTCGTCTGCGTGATCTTGAGACGGGCCATTACGCACCCGCTCCCGCACGTGCACGAAGCAGAGCCGCGGGGGCGACGTCCTCGAGGGGCAGACCACGGCGAGCCGCGATCTCCTCGGGACGCTGCAGGCCCTTGAGGGCCGCCACGGTCGCGTGCACGATGTTGATCGCGTTGGACGAGCCGAGCGACTTCGACAGGATGTCGTGCACGCCGGCGCACTCGAGCACAGCACGCACCGGGCCACCGGCGATAACGCCGGTACCGGGGGAAGCAGGCTTGAGCAGGACGACGCCTGCGGCCTTCTCGCCCGTGATCGGGTGCGGGATGGTGCCCTGGATACGCGGAACCTTGAAGAAGCTCTTCTTGGCCTCTTCAACGCCCTTGGCGATGGCCGCGGGAACTTCCTTGGCCTTGCCGTATCCGACACCTACGGTGCCGTCACCGTCGCCCACCACGACCAGCGCGGTGAAGCTGAAACGGCGACCACCCTTGACTACCTTGGCGACACGGTTGATCGCGACAACGCGCTCAACGTATGCGGTCTTCTCGGCGGCAGCACCACCGTCGCGACCCTTCCGGTCCCGCCGCTCGCCGCCACCGGCACCGCTTCCGCGGCGCTGGGGTCCAGCCATTGGAATTACCTCTCTCTGTTACGTCCGCTAGCTCCGGAACCGGGGCTTAGAACTTCAGCCCGGCTTCGCGGGCGGCGTCCGCCAGAGCGGCAATGCGCCCGGCGTACTTGTTGCCACCGCGGTCGAACACGACGGTCTCGACACCCGCGGCCTTGGCACGCTCAGCAACGAGCGCGCCGACCTGCTTGGCCTGCGCGGACTTGTCGGCCTCGCCACCGCGGATCGTGGTGTCCAGGGTCGACGCGGACGCAAGGGTGTGACCCTTGAGGTCGTCGATGACCTGAGCAACGATGTTGCGGTTCGAGCGAGTCACGACGAGGCGCGGACGCTCCGCCGTACCCGACACGTTCTTGCGGATGCGGATGTGGCGGCGGGCCTTGGCGGCACGCTTGTAAGCGTCACCCTTGGCGATCTTCACACCGTATGCCATGGCTTACTTACCTGCCTTTCCGACCTTGCGCCGGATGACTTCGCCCTCGTACTTGACGCCCTTGGCCTTGTACGGGTCGGGCTTGCGCAGCTTGCGGATGTTGGCCGCAACCTCGCCGACCTTCTGCTTGTCGATGCCCTCGACCGAAAGCTTGGTCGCGGACTCCACCTTGAAGGTGATGCCCTCGGGGGCCTCGACCAGGATCGGGTGGCTGTAACCCAGCGAGAACTCCAGGTTGGAGCCCTTCGCGAGTACGCGGTAACCGACACCGCTGATCTCGAGCTTCTTCACGTAACCCGTGGTCACGCCGGTGATCATGTTCGCCACCAGCGTGCGGGACAGGCCGTGCAGGGCCTTGTTCTGACGCTCGTCGTTCGGGCGGGTGACGTTCAGGACGCCGTCCTCACCCTTAGCGACATCGATCGGCGCGACGACAGTGTGGGAAAGGGAACCCTTGGGGCCCTTAACCGCGACCGTCCGGCCGTCGATGGTGACGTCCACGCCGGCGGGAACCGTGATGGGGAGCTTGCCAATACGCGACATTAGCTATTCCTCCGTTCCCGACTACCAGACGTAGGCGAGGACTTCCCCACCTACGCCCTTCTTGCCTGCCTGCTGGCCGGTGAGCAGACCGTGGGACGTGGAGATAACCGCCACGCCCAGGCCGCCGAGCACCTTCGGCAGGTTGGTGGACTTCGCGTAAACCCGGAGACCGGGCTTGGAGATCCGCTTGATGCCCGCAATGGAGCGCTCACGGTTCGGGCCGAACTTCAGCTCGAGAACGAGGTTTTTGCCAACCTCGGCGTCCTCGACCTTCCAGCCCGTGATGAAGCCCTCCTGCTGGAGGATCTCCGCGATGTGAGACTTGATCTTGCTGTGCGGCATAGACACGGTGTCGTGGTACGCCGAGTTCGCGTTACGCAGACGAGTCAGCATGTCCGCGATCGGATCAGTCATGGTCATGAATTGGCCTTCGGCCTCTCTCGCCGTGGTTTCCTATCTGCGCCATCCCTCTCCCCACTCAGAGGCGGGACGGGTGCGGCGCGGGGACCTACGGCGTAGTAAGTCGGTCAGGGCGGCAGGCGCCCAACCCTCCTAGCCTAAGGCATGGAGAGGTGGGTCGCCTACCGACCAGATACTTACCGAGAGCCTCCAGTAATTCCCAAGTCCCTAAGGACAGAGGGGAATTACCAGGAGCTCTTGGTCACGCCCGGCAGCTCGCCACGGTGAGCCATCTCACGAAGGCACACGCGGCAGAGGCCGAACTTGCGGTACACGGAGTGCGGACGGCCACAGCGCTGGCAGCGGGTGTAGCCGCGCACACCGAACTTGGGCTTACGAGCAGCCTTGGCAATAAGTGCCTTCTTCGCCATCTCGGTTACGCCTCCTTGAAGGGGAAGCCGAGGTGACGGAGAAGGGCACGGCCTTCAGCGTCGTTGGTCGCCGTGGTGACCACGGTGATGTCCATACCCCGGACGCGGTCGATCTTGTCCTGGTCGATCTCGTGGAACATGACCTGCTCCGTGAGACCGAAGGTGTAGTTGCCACGGCCGTCGAACTGCTTGGGGGACAGACCACGGAAGTCGCGGATGCGCGGAAGCGCGAGCGACAGGGTGCGGTCCAGGAACTCCCACATGCGGTCGCCACGGAGCGTGACGTGGCAGCCGATCGGCTGACCCTCGCGCAGCTTGAACTGCGCGATGGACTTCCGGGCCTTGGTGATGGCCGGCTTCTGACCCGTGATGGTGGTCAGGTCACGGACGGCACCGTCCATGAGCTTCGAGTCACGGGCGGCGTCGCCGACACCCATGTTGACCACGATCTTGACGAGACCCGGGGTCTGCATGACGTTCTCGTACGAGAACTCTTCCTGCAGCTTGCCCGCGATCTCCTCGCGGTACTTCGTCTTCAGACGCGGAGTGGTGGTGGTCGTCATCAGATGTCCTCACCCGTCCGCTTGGCAACGCGGATCTTGTTGCCGTCATCGTCGAAGCGGAAACCGACACGCGTGACGACCTTGTTGCCGTCCTTCTCCACGACCAGCTGGACGTTGGAGACGTGGACAGGGGCTTCGGTGGTCACGATGCCGCCGGCCTGCGAACCGCTGGCGGTCGGGCCGGCCTTCGTGTGCTTCTTGACCCGGTTGACACCCTCGACCAGGACGCGCTCGTCGCGCGGGTAAGCGGCAATGACCTTGCCCTGCTTGCCCTTGTCCTTACCGGTGATGACCTGAACCAGGTCGCCCTTCTTGATCTTCATGCTTACAGCACCTCCGGCGCGAGCGAGATGATCTTCATGAACTTCTTCTCGCGCAGCTCACGGCCGACGGGGCCGAAGATACGGGTGCCGCGAGGGTCGCCGTCGTTCTTCAGAATGACGGCGGCGTTCTCGTCGAAGCGGATGTACGAGCCGTCGGGACGGCGGCGCTCCTTGACGGTGCGAACGATGACAGCCTTGACGACGTCACCCTTCTTCACGTTGCCACCGGGGATCGCGTCCTTGACGGTGGCGACGATGACGTCACCGATACCCGCGTAGCGGCGACCCGAGCCACCGAGAACACGAATGGTGAGAATTTCCTTCGCACCCGTGTTGTCGGCGATCCGAAGTCGCGACTCCTGCTGGATCACGTCTATCTCCTGATTGTCTGCCGGTTCCCGGCAGGGGCTTCTCTCTTACGAGAGGGCCCCTGCCGAGCCTGGCGGAACGAACTCCTAGGGATACCCCTGGGAGATTTACTTGGCCTTCTCGAGGATCTCGACGATGCGCCAGCGCTTGGTCGCCGACAGCGGACGCGTCTCCATCAGGAGGACGCGGTCGCCGACGCCGGCAGCGTTCTGCTCGTCGTGCGCCTTGAGCTTGTTCGTACGGCGGATGACCTTGCCGTACAGCGCGTGCTTCACACGGTCCTCGACAGCGACGACGACGGTCTTGTCCATCTTGTCGCTGACGACCAGGCCCTCACGGGTCTTGCGGAATCCGCGGTCAGTCTTGGTCTCAGTCACGTTGCTCTCGCTCATCAGGCGCTCTCCACCGTCTCGATGCCCAGCTCGCGCTCACGCATCAGGGTGTAGATCCGCGCGATGTCCTTTCGGACGGCCTTGAGCCGACCGTGGTTCTCGAGCTGACCGGTCGCCGCCTGGAAGCGGAGGTTGAACAGCTCTTCCTTGGCTTCGCGGAGCTTGTTGAGAAGCTCCTCGTCACCCAGTTCGCGCAGCTCGGACGCCTTGGTACCGGCCGACATCACGACTCACCTGCCTCGCGCCGAACAATCCGGCACTTCATCGGAAGCTTGTGAGCAGCGCGGGTAAGCGCCTCACGCGCAGTCTTCTCATTCGGGTAGGACAGCTCGAACATCACCCGTCCGGGCTTGACGTTCGCGACCCACCACTCGGGGGAACCCTTACCGGAACCCATGCGGGTCTCGGCGGGCTTCTTCGTCAGCGGACGGTCCGGGTAGATGTTGATCCAGACCTTGCCGCCACGCTTGATGTGGCGGGTCATCGCGATACGAGCCGCCTCGATCTGGCGGTTGGTCACGTACGCCGGAGTGAGGGCCTGAATCCCGTACTCGCCGAACGCAACCTGCGTACCACCCTTTGACATACCGCTGCGCTTGGGGTGGTGCTGCTTGCGGTGCTTGACCCTACGAGGGATCAGCATGTCGGTCAGGCCTCCGTTCCGGTGCTCTCAGCCGGAGCGGCAGCTGCGGCGGGAGCGTCGGCCTTGGGGGCCTCGGCAGCCGGCGCGGACTGCTGCTGCGGCTTGCGGCCGCGGCCGCCACGCTCGCCACCACGGCCACCACGGGCCGGGCGGTCGTTGCCGCCACCACGGGCCGGGCGGTTACCCGCACGGGCCGCGGCGTTCTCGGCGCGGACCTCGGCGATGTTCTTGACGTCGCCCTTGTAGATCCAGACCTTCACGCCGATACGGCCGAAGGTCGTCTTGGCCTCGAAGAAGCCGTAGTCGACGTTCGCACGGAGGGTGTGCAGGGGCACGCGGCCCTCGCGGTAGAACTCCGAGCGAGACATCTCGGCGCCGCCGAGACGGCCACCACACTGGATCTTGATGCCCTTGGCGCCGGCCTTCATCGTCGACTGCATGCTCTTACGCATGGCGCGACGGAAGGAGACGCGGGAGGACAGCTGCTCTGCAACGGCCTGCGCGACCAGCTGAGCGTCGACCTCGGGGTTCTTGACCTCGAGGATGTTCAGCTGGACCTGCTTGCCCGTGAGCTTCTCGAGGTCACCGCGGATGCGGTCGGCCTCGGCGCCACGGCGGCCGATGACGATGCCGGGACGCGCGGTGTGGATGTCCACCCGCACGCGGTCACGGGTGCGCTCGATCTCAACCTTCGAGATGCCGGCGCGCTCCATGCCGGACGTCATCATCCGACGGATGGCGACGTCTTCCTTGACGTAGTCCTTGTACAGCTTGTCGGCGTACCAACGCGACTTGAAGTCGGTGGTAATGCCGAGCCGGAACCCGTGCGGGTTTACCTTCTGGCCCATTACCGGGTTCCTTCCTTGCTGCTGACGACCACGGTGATGTGGCTGGTCCGCTTACGGATCCGGTAGGCACGGCCCTGAGCACGCGGACGGAACCGCTTCAGGGTCGGGCCCTCATCCACGTACGCCTCGCTGATGACCAGCGAAGAGGCGTCACTGTGGTCGTAGTTGTGTGCAGCGTTGGCGATGGCGCTGTCAAGCACCTTGCCAACCGGCACGCTCGCGGCCTGCGGGGCGAAACGCAGGACCGCCTGAGCCTCCGTGGCATCCATGCCACGGATGAGGTCCACCACTCGGCGGGCCTTCATGGGCGTGACGCGGATGTACCGCGCCTGGGCCCTGGCTTCCATGGTTGTCCCTTCGGTGTAAGTCATAGTCGTTCCACCCCGCGCTAGCGGCGCTTCGACTTCCGGTCGTCCTTGACGTGGCCGCGGAAGGTGCGAGTCGGCGAGAACTCGCCGAGCTTGTGGCCGACCATCGCCTCGGTGACGAACACCGGGATGTGGGTCTTGCCGTTGTGCACCGCGATCGTGTGGCCGAGCATGGCCGGGACGATCATCGAGCGACGGGACCAGGTCTTGATGACGTTCTTGGAACCTGCTTCGTTCTGGACATCCACCTTCTTGATGAGGTGTCCGTCGACGAAGGGTCCCTTCTTGAGACTGCGCGGCATCTAAACCCGCTCCTAGCGCTTCTTGTTCGTCTTGCGGCGGCGGACGATGTACTTGCTGCTCGCCTTCTTCGGCGAACGAGTACGACCCTCCTTCTGACCCCACGGCGAGACCGGGTGGCGACCACCGGAGGTCTTGCCCTCACCACCACCGTGCGGGTGGTCGACCGGGTTCATCGCCACACCGCGAACGGTCGGGCGAACACCCAGCCAGCGCTTACGGCCGGCCTTGCCCCAGTTGATGTTCGACTGCTCGGCGTTGCCGACCTCGCCAATCGTGGCGCGGCAGCGGGCGTCGACCAGACGGATCTCACCGGACGGCATACGAAGGTGGGCCATCGAGCCCTCCTTCGCGAGCAGCTGCACGGAGGCACCCGCGGAGCGGGCGAACTTCGCGCCGCCGCCGGGCCGCAGCTCGATGGCGTGGATGGTCGTACCGACCGGGATGTTGCGGAGGGCCAGGTTGTTGCCCGGCTTGATGTCCGCGCCCGGTCCGTTCTCGACCCGGTCACCCTGCGACAGGTTGCGGGGGGCCAGGATGTAGCGCTTCTCGCCGTCCGCGTAGTGCAGGAGCGCGATGCGCGCGGTGCGGTTCGGGTCGTACTCGATGTGCGCGACCTTCGCCGGCACGCCGTCCTTGTCGTGACGACGGAAGTCGATCACTCGGTAGGCGCGCTTGTGTCCGCCACCCTGGTGGCGAACGGTCACACGACCGGCGTTGTTACGGCCGCCCTTGCTGTGCAGCGGGCGGACCAGCGACTTCTCCGGCGTGGACCGCGTGACCTCGACGAAGTCGGCGACGGAGGAGCCACGGCGGCCCGGCGTCGTCGGCTTGTACTTGCGGATTCCCATTTCTCAGTCCTCGTCCGATATTCGGACCAGGGCGCTCCGTTAGGAGGCCTGGCCGAAGATGTCGATACGGTCGCCCTCAGCGAGGGTCACGATGGCGCGCTTGGTGTCAGCGCGCTTGCCGAAACCGGTCTTGGTCCGCTTGCGCTTACCCTGCCGGTTGATCGTGTTGACCCCGGTGACCTTGACCGAGAAGACCGCCTCGACGGCCTGCTTGATCTGGGTCTTGTTGGCGCCGGGCGCAACGACGAAGGTGTACTTGCCCTCGTCGAGAAGCGCGTAGCTCTTCTCAGAGACGACCGGCTTGACGAGGACGTCACGGGGGTCCGTGAAGCTCTTGCTCAGCGGCGTCTCAACGGTGTTCTTGCCCTCGGTGGCGTGGCGCTTCGCCTTGGCGATGCGCGCTGCCTTGGCGGCCTTGGCCGCCTTGGGGGCGATGCTCGGGTGACGCGTAGCCATCAGGCTTCGCTCCCTTCGGTCTCATCGGCCTTGTTGGGGCCAGACACGAAGGACTCGAAGGCGGCCTTGGTGAAGACCACGTCGTCCGAGACGAGCACGTCATACGTGTTCAGCTGGCCCGGCTCCAGGATGTGCACCTGGGGCAGGTTGCGGGCGGAGAGCAGCGAAGTCTCGTCCGCCCGGTCGATGACCAGGAGCACGTTCTTACGCTCGCTGACCTTGCCGAGCAGCGTCTTCGCGGCCTTGGTGGAGATGTCGCCCTCGACCACGTTGGTGACAACGTGGATACGAGCGTTGCGGGCCCGGTCGGTGAGGGCGTGGCGCAGGGCCGCGGCCTTCATCTTCTTCGGGGTCCGCTGCGAGTAGTCACGCGGCTGCGGGCCGTGGACGACGCCACCGCCGGCGAACTGCGGCGCACGGGTCGAACCCTGGCGCGCGCGGCCGGTGCCCTTCTGGCGGTACGGCTTCTTGCCACCACCGCGGACTTCACCGCGGCGCTTGGTCTTGTGCGTGCCCTGACGGGCAGCGGCCAGCTGGGCGACAACGACCTGGTGGATCAGCGGAATGCTGATCTTCTCGACGTCGAAGATCTCCGCGGGGAGCTCGACGGTCCCGGTCTTGTCGCCTGTCGGCGAAAGGATGTCAATGGTGCTCATCGGTTCCTCAAACCCCCTTGGCCGCGGTACGGACCAGGACGAGGCCACCGTTCGGACCGGGAACTGCGCCCTTGATGAGGAGCAGGCCCTTCTCCGCGTCAACGGCGTGAACGGTCAGGTTCTGGGTGGTGACCCGCTCGTTGCCCATACGGCCCGCCATGCGGAGGCCCTTGAACACACGGCCCGGGGTGGCGCAGCCACCGATGGAACCGGGAGAGCGGTGCTTGCGCTGGGTGCCGTGACCGGCGCCGAGTCCCTTGAAGTTGTGACGCTTCATGACACCGGCGAAGCCCTTGCCCTTGCTCTTGCCCGTGACGTCAACCTTGACGCCGGACTCGAACGTCTCGGCAGTCACCTCCTGGCCCAGCGTGTACTCGCTGGCGTCAGGGGTGCGGATCTCCACCAGGTGGCGGCGGGGGGTCACGTCGGCCTTGGCGAAGTGACCCTTGAGGGGCTTGTTCACCTTGCGAGGGTCGATCTCGCCGAAGGCGATCTGGACCGACTCGTAGCCGTCGGAGTCATTCGTACGGACCTGGGTAACGACGCAGGGCCCAGCCTTGACGACAGTGACCGGGACGACACGGTTGTTCTCGTCCCAGACCTGGGTCATGCCGAGCTTCTCGCCCAGGACGCCCTTGATCTGCTTTGCCATCTTCTCCGCGCCTCTCAGAGCTTGATCTCGATGTCGACGCCGGCCGGAAGGTCCAGGCGCATCAACGAGTCAACGGTCTTGGGCGTCGGGTCGAGGATGTCGATCAGGCGCTTGTGAGTGCGCATCTCGAAGTGCTCGCGCGAGTCCTTGTACTTGTGCGGCGACTTGATGACGCAGTACACGTTCTTCTCAGTGGGCAGCGGCACCGGGCCTGCGACCGACGCACCAGTACGCGTCACCGTCTCGACGATCTTCTTCGCCGAAGAGTCGATGACCTCGTGGTCGTAGGCCTTGAGCCGGATGCGGATCTTCTGTCCCGCCATGGCTACTTGGTAGTCCTGTCTCTCGAAAACGCTCTGGAACCCGGTGTTCAACTCATCTTCTGACCGACCCACGCGGTCGGGCGTGTCGCAATCTCACTAACGAAATCTCCCGAAGGAAATCCACTGCTGTGGGATCGCGGCCCAGGACCGCGGAACCGGGGAGAAGAAACCCACCGGGTGCCTGGCTGGCACCCCGCCCACGCTTCCCAGAAGATTCCCGTACGTCCGCTCCAGTGCTGCCTTACGGCAGATGGGGCGACGAGTACTGTGGGACTCGCTTCCGGTCCTCCCGGCGGGAGGCGCGCAGCATCGGCAACTCAACCGAGCAACCCCGACAGTCTGCCATACGGGGCACGGGCCTGGCTAATCGAAGCTGGGCAGCGTACCCGGTGGGTGACGCAGATCAAACCTGGGCCCCCATGGCCGGCCCTTCGTACGCCCCGAAAGGCCGCTCCCCCGCAAGACCGTCCGGGCCGAGCCGAGCTGATCCCCACACCACCGGAACCCGCACCCTCGTGCTCCGGTGCCCTTGGCGCCTCCCCAAGGAACGTGAGGGAGAAAGAACCTCACCGAACCCCACCCCGCCCCGCCCCGCCCGTCGGAGCGCCCGCCCGCATGCCGTCGGCAACCTCCAGGACCCCGCTCACTCACGCGAGTGAACATCACCGGCTCAGCTGGCTTTCCGATCCCCCGACTGCCCTACTCTCAGCGCCAGTAGGCAAAACAACCCCAGACATGCGACGGCCCCCGCCGGGACTGGCATCCCAAGGCGAGGGCCTGACCACCGAGGAAGATAAGGGCTTCCCGATGGACACCCAAAACCCTAGCGCGCCCCTGCGCTCCCAGTCCGCCACCGGCGGCAGTCAATCCCACGCACGAGCGACCCGGCGCCCCCGCGGCGGCCAGGACGCGCGGCGACGCCCCTCCGGCGGCATCTCTCACGACAGCACCCGCCACACCACCCGCTTCACGGTGATCGGCAACCACCTCACCCAGCACCCGGAGCTCTCCCTCCTGGCGATCGGCATCGGCTGCCACATCCAGTCGCTGCCCGCCGGGGCCCGCGCCGACATCAAGACGCTGGCCGCCCGCTTCCCCGAGGGCACGACCCGCATCGCCGCCGCGCTGCGCGAGCTGGAGACCCACGGCTACCTGCGCCGCGAACGCGAACGCACCCCCGCGGGCCGCATCGTCACCCGCACGACCTTCTGCAACCAGCCGCACACGACCCCACAGCGCACGCACGCCCCGACTCGGCCCCTTCCGCCCGAGACCGGCGAGCACCCAGCTCCACACCCACCCCCGCAGCGGCGTAAACAGGCCCGCCCCCTCCCCGCCGTGCCGCATCCGGCCTACTCGGCCCCGGCCCTCCTGCGCCAGGCGACCGACCTCCTCACGGACCTGCGCCACCACGACCCCCGCCTCCTCCTCTCGGCCCGCGACACCACCCACCTCACCCCCGGCGTCGCCGCCTGGCTGGAACGCGACGTGGCCCCCGATGCCGTACGCCACGCCCTCACCCACGACCTGCCACCCGAGGGCCCACGCCGCCCGGCCGCCCTCCTGGCCCACCGCCTGACGGCGCTGCTGCCTCCCTCACCCGTGGCGGCCTCCGTGCCACCCGTCCGGCATCCGCTCCAGAACTGCGACACCTGCGACCGAGCCTTCCGCGGCCCCGCCCCGGACCGCTGCCGCGACTGCCGTCCCGATGGAAAGGAGGCCGCCTAGCATGAACGTGACGACCCTTGCCCCCCGGGCGCAGACGAGGAGCGCACGCCATGACCGTCACCCCGCACAGCGCACGACAGGGCAGCTCCCAGTACCAGGCGATGCGCGAAGCCGTCGTACAGATGGGAGACGCCCTTCCGGGAAAATTTGAGATCACCCAGGAAGGGATCGTCCACGACATGTTGTCGCGGGTCGGACCCCACGAGTTGACCGCCCTGCGCGTCCGGAAGCGCCTGGAGAAGGTGATGCCGGAAGAGCTGGTGGCTCATACAGGGACACCCGACGTGGAGGACGAGCCCGGTGGAATCATGCGGCACCCGGACATCATGGTGATCGCCGAGGCGGACATGGACGTCCAGGATTCCTTCGATCCCCGTACGCTCATCGCCGCGATCGAAATCGTCTCGCGCTCCAACCCGGACAACGACTGGGTGAGCAAGACGCGGGACTACGCGACCCGCAAAGACTTCGTCTACGGGGAAGACGTCACCGTCGCCGAGTGGACGATCTCGACCGAGGACCTGCCCCGCTACCAATGAGCGGATCCCCCACACACAAAAGGGCCCGTACGACCGAAGTCGTACGGGCCCTTCCGTTACTGCGTGTACTGCCTGTACTGCGATGCGCTCAGTTCAGAGCAACCGGGTTACCCCGATCCGCAAGCAAGCGAGAAGCTTACTTGTTGATCTTGGTGACCTGGCCGGCGCCGACGGTCCGGCCACCCTCACGGATGGCGAACTTCAGGCCCTCTTCCATCGCGACGGGCTGGATGAGCTCAACGGTCATCTCAGTGTTGTCGCCCGGCATGACCATCTCGGTGCCCTCGGGGAGGGTCACGACGCCGGTCACGTCCGTGGTGCGGAAGTAGAACTGCGGGCGGTAGTTGTTGAAGAAGGGGGTGTGACGGCCACCCTCGTCCTTCGACAGGATGTAGGCCTGGGCCTCGAACTCGGTGTGCGGCGTGACCGAACCGGGCTTGATGATGACCTGGCCGCGCTCGACATCCTCGCGCTTGATGCCACGGAGGAGCAGACCGACGTTCTCACCGGCCTGGCCCTCGTCGAGCAGCTTGCGGAACATCTCGATACCGGTGACCGTGGTGGTGGTCTTCTCGGTCTTGATGCCGATGATGTCGACGGTCTCGTTGACCTTGAGGATGCCACGCTCGATACGACCGGTGACGACGGTGCCACGACCGGTGATCGTGAAGACGTCCTCGATCGGCATCAGGAACGGCTTGTCGACGTCACGCTCGGGCTCCGGGATGGACTCGTCGACAGCCTTCATCAGGTTGAGGACGGACTCACCCCACTCCTTGTCGCCCTCGAGCGCCTTGAGCGCCGAGACCTTGACGACCGGAAGGTCGTCGCCCGGGAACTCGTACTCGGAGAGGAGCTCACGGACCTCGAGCTCGACGAGCTCCAGGATCTCCTCGTCGTCCACCATGTCGGCCTTGTTCAGGGCGACGACGATGTACGGAACGCCGACCTGGCGGGCCAGGAGCACGTGCTCCTTGGTCTGCGGCATCGGGCCGTCGGTGGCGGCGACCACGAGGATGGCGCCGTCCATCTGCGCGGCACCCGTGATCATGTTCTTGATGTAGTCGGCGTGACCGGGGCAGTCGACGTGCGCGTAGTGACGCGTCTCCGTCTGGTACTCGACGTGCGCGATCGAGATCGTGATACCGCGCTGGCGCTCCTCGGGAGCCTTGTCGATCTGGTCGAAGGCCGAGGCCTCGTTCAGGTCCGGGTACGCGTCGTGCAGCACCTTGGTAATGGCGGCCGTGAGGGTCGTCTTACCGTGGTCGATGTGACCGATGGTGCCGATGTTGACGTGCGGCTTAGTCCGCTCGAACTTTGCCTTCGCCACTGGGTCCTCCTGCGGAGTGGTTCTGGTACGCCTTACTCATCGGCGCCAGGTGATCTTTGCTGGGAAGCCGTCCGCCGGGGTTTCGCCCTTCCGGGAAAACCCCGGCGTTCGGTGTCAAGCCTAAAGCGTGGGACGCGGTGCGTTACTCGCCCTTGGCCTTCGCGATGATCTCCTCGGCGACGTTCCGCGGAACCTCGGCGTAGGAGTCGAACTGCATCGAGTAGCTTGCGCGACCCGAGGTCTTGCTGCGGAGGTCTCCGACGTAGCCGAACATCTCCGAGAGGGGCACGAGGCCCTTCACGACACGGGCGCCACTGCGCTCCTCCATGGCCTGGATCTGGCCACGGCGGGAGTTGATGTCGCCGATGACGTCGCCCATGTAGTCCTCGGGCGTGGTGACCTCAACGGCCATCATCGGCTCGAGCAGCACGGGGCTGGCCTTGCGCGCGGCCTCCTTGAACGCCTGCGAACCGGCGATCTTGAAGGCGAGCTCGGAGGAGTCGACCTCGTGGTAGCCACCGTCGAGAAGGGTGACGCGGACGCCAGTCATCTCGTAGCCCGCCAGGATGCCGAACTGCATGGCCTCCTGCGCACCCGCGTCCACCGACGGGATGTACTCCCGGGGGATGCGGCCACCGGTGACCTTGTTCACGAACTCGTACGAGGACTCGCCGCCCTCGATGGGCTCGATCGCGATCTGCACCTTGGCGAACTGACCGGTACCACCGGTCTGCTTCTTGTGCGTGTAGTCGTGACGCTCGACGGTCTTGCGGATCGTCTCGCGGTACGCGACCTGCGGCTTGCCGACGTTCGCCTCGACGCGGAATTCGCGCTTCATGCGGTCGACGAGCACCTCGAGGTGAAGCTCGCCCATACCACCGATGATGGTCTGGCCGGTCTCCTCGTCCGAGTGAACGCGGAAGGAGGGGTCCTCCTCCGAGAGACGCTGGATGGCTACACCCAGCTTCTCCTGGTCACCCTTGGACTTGGGCTCGATGGCGACCTCGATGACCGGCGCCGGGAAGTCCATGGACTCCAGGATGACCGGCTTCTTGTCGTCACTCAGCGTCTCACCGGTGGTGGTCTGCTTCAGGCCCATGACGGCGACGATGTCACCGGCGCCCACCGACTCGATCTCCTCACGCTTGTTCGCGTGCATCCGGTAGATCTTGCCGATGCGCTCCTTCTTGCCCTTGACCGAGTTCAGCACCGCGGTGCCGGCCTCGAGGCGACCGGAGTAGATCCGGACGAAGGTGAGCTTGCCGAGGTGCGGGTCGCTCGCAATCTTGAACGCGAGAGCCGAAAGCGGCTCGTCGTCCGAAGGCTTGCGCTTGACGACGACCTCGGGGTCCTTGACGTCGTGGCCTTCGATGGCCTCGACGTCCAGGGGCGACGGGAGGTAACGCACGACCGCGTCGAGCAGGGGCTGGACGCCCTTGTTCTTGAACGCGGTGCCGCAGAACACGGGGGTGACAGTGGTGTCGCCGCCCTTGCCGGAGGCGATGGTGACGCGGCGAATGGCCTCGTACAGCTGCTCCTCGGTGGGCTCCTGGCCCTCGAGGTACAGCTCCATCATCTGCTCGTCGTTCTCGGCGACAGCCTCAAGGAGCTTGCCGCGCCACTCTTCAGCGGCCTCGGCGTGCGTCGCCGGGATGTCGACGATGTCGTACGCCTCGCCCATCTTGGTCTCTGCGGACCAGACGAAGGCCTTCATCGTGACGAGGTCGACGACACCCTTGAAGTCAGCCTCTGCGCCGATGGGCAGCTGCATGACGATCGGGGTCGCACCGAGGCGGTCGATGATCATGTCGACGCAGCGGTGGAACTCGGCACCCGTGCGGTCGAGCTTGTTGACGAAGCAGATGCGCGGGACGCCGTAGCGGTCCGCCTGACGCCAGACAGTCTCGGACTGGGGCTCGACACCGGCAACGCCGTCGAACACCGTCACGGCACCGTCGAGCACACGGAGCGAACGCTCTACCTCGACGGTGAAGTCGACGTGGCCCGGGGTGTCGATGATGTTGATGGTGTGGTCGACGTCGTTCAGCGGCCAGTGACAGGTGGTGGCAGCAGAGGTGATCGTGATGCCACGCTCCTGCTCCTGCTCCATCCAGTCCATCGTCGCGGCGCCGTCGTGGACCTCACCGATCTTGTACGAGACACCGGTGTAGAACAGGATCCGCTCGGTGGTCGTCGTCTTGCCCGCGTCGATGTGAGCCATGATGCCGATGTTGCGCACCTTGGCCAGGTCAAGTGAAGTGGTAGCCATATCGGCTCAGTCTTCTCTCGGTCTCGATGTGGGTAGCGACTACCAGCGGTAGTGCGCGAAGGCCTTGTTGGACTCGGCCATCTTGTGGGTGTCCTCGCGCTTCTTCACAGCGGCACCAAGGCCGTTGGAGGCGTCGAGGAGCTCGTTGAGCAGACGCTCGGTCATGGTCTTCTCGCGACGGGCGCGGGAGTAACCGACGAGCCAGCGCAGGGCGAGCGTGTTGGCTCGGCCCGGCTTGACCTCGATCGGGACCTGGTAGGTCGCGCCACCGACACGGCGGGACTTGACCTCGAGGGTCGGCTTGATGTTCTCGAGCGCGCGCTTGAGGGTGATGACCGGGTCGTTGCCGGTCTTCTCCTTCAGGCCCTCCATGGCGCCGTACACGATGCGCTCGGCGGTGGAGCGCTTGCCGTTGAGCAGCACCTTGTTGATGAGGGAGGTCACCAGAGGAGAACCATAGACCGGGTCGATGATGACCGGGCGCTTCGGGGCGGGGCCCTTACGAGGCATTCTTACTTCTCCTTCTTGGCGCCGTAGCGGCTGCGGGCCTGCTTGCGGTTCTTGACGCCCTGGGTGTCAAGGGAGCCGCGGATGATCTTGTAGCGAACACCCGGCAGGTCCTTCACACGGCCACCACGCACGAGCACGATGGAGTGCTCCTGCAGGTTGTGTCCCTCACCCGGAATGTAAGCGGTGACTTCGATCCCGCTGGTCAGACGCACACGCGCGACCTTACGCAGGGCCGAGTTCGGCTTCTTCGGGGTGGTCGTGAACACACGCGTGCAGACGCCGCGGCGCTGGGGCGATCCCTCGAGCGCGGGCGTCTTGTTCTTCTCGACCTTGTCCTGCCGGCCCTTCCGGACCAGCTGCTGGATCGTAGGCACTACTTCTCCGGTTTCTGTGTGCCGAATGGTAAAGCTAACCTGGAACATTCACCGACCCACGCGGTCGGGTGTGTCGAATCCTGCAGACTCCCGCCGCAAGGCGAAGAGAGGCGCAGATTTACGGTGGCCGTTCTCGGACTCACGATGCGGTTGAGGACACGCGCGCGAGCCCAGGCACACCCCAGGCACAAGGTCTGAGCGTACCTACCTCATCGGGTTCGGTCAAAACAAATGCGGTGGGGGGCGACACGCCGGGCTTTTCGGCTCCCATGTGACCGGTCTCGGCCAGAGGGGCCGATTGCCGCCCGTTCCCCGAACGGCCGCCTCAAGTACGTTGACTGGTTGCGAGATCAATGGCATCGGCGCACGTGAACACGGGGGCAGCGGGATGGCCGGGGGGCAGGCGCACGTAGGGGAAGATGACGGCTTAGACGATCGGGTGCCCTTCCTCGCACGTCTGGAGAGAGACGACCGGACCGCGCTGCTCGCGATCGGCCGCCCCCTGCGCTATCCCGCACGCGGCGTCATCATGCGCCAGGACGAGCCCTCCACCCACGTACTGCTGCTCCTCCAGGGCTGGACCAAGGTCACGGCGACCGCGGTCAACGGCTACGAGGCCCTCCTCGCCCTGCGTGGCCCCGGCGACATCGTCGGCGAGGGTGCCGCACTCAGCGGCCGTGGCCGCTCGGCGACCGTGACCGCGCTGGAGCAGGTCGAGGCGGTGGCCATCGAGCAGGGCCGCTTCACGCGGTTCCTCACCGACAGCCCTCAGGTGGCGCTCAAGCTCCTCGGCCTGGCCACCGACCGGCAGCGCTCGACCGACCGCCGCCGTCTCGAGTGGGCGGCGCTCTCGGTGCGCGAGCGCCTTGCGGTGCTGCTGCTCGACCTCGTACGCACGCATGGCACGCGGACCCCGGAGGGCATCGAGCTCACCGTCCCTCTCAGCCAGCAGGAGTTCGCCGGTTCGGTCGGGGCCTCGCGCGAGGCGGTCGCCCGGCTCCTGAAGGAGTTGCGTGACCGGCAGGTCGTCGTCACGAGCCGTCGCCGCATCGTCGTCGTCCGCCCCGACATCCTGCGCCGCATCGTCGGCAGCAGTAGCACTCCGTAAAAGATCCGTAGCCGACGGTCACTCTGTGCATGTGGTCACAGTTCGTACGCGTCAACGTCCCTCTGCCGTCTCGCCCCGGCCCGCCATCGTGCTGGTCAACGGAACCGAATCGGTGAGAGGCAGACATGACCGAGCCCGTGAACCGCACGATCCTGCTCTTCGACATCGAACAGTTCGGCAAGCGCGACGACGTGGAGCAGGCCTTCCTGCGACGCCTTCTGTACGACGTCGCCGACCAGACCCTCGCGGCGGCGGGCGTCAGTGAGACCGTCCGGCTGCGCGCGGACCGTGGCGACTCCGTCATGGAACTCATCGAAGCCCAGGTCCCGGTACCCGCGGTACTGAAGACCCTGCTGACCGATACCCCCGCGCTGCTGCACAACAAGAACCGGCTGATCTCGAACAGTGCCCAGATGCGCCTGCGCATCGTGCTGTCCACCGGCTACGTCGCCGTGGACGAGCTCAACGGCTGGGTCGGCTCGGACCTCAATCACGCCTGTCGGCTGCTGGACGCGGCCCCCCTGCGGGATGCGCTGCGGGGGCGGCAGGACCACAGCGTGCTGTGCGTGTCCGACGGCGTGTACCAGGGGGTGGTGCGGCACGGCCCTCTGGGCGTGCGGCCCGAGGAGTTTCATCGGATCACGGTCGAGGCGAAAGAGGGGCCGACGGTCGCCTGGCTGCACGGCGACGCCGTTACCGCCGCGACAACCCCCTCGTACGAAGACACGACCCCGAAGGGGGTCTCCCCGGGAGTGCAGCACAACACCACCCACATCGGGCGCGACCAGTACGGCGGCAACAGCCACGTACAGGGCGACGTCCACTATCGCTTCGGCCGAGGGGACGGCCGATGAGCCAGGACGAGGCAGAAGGCACGGCCACGGCGGACTCGACCACCGAGGGCAACGACCAGAAGAATGATCCGAAACAGGAAGAGACGCCCGACGCACAAGAACAGCGCCAGAAGGCCTGGGCCGCCCGGCGAGACCTGATCGAGCATGCCCCGTCCTTCGTCTCCAGCCTGGTCGAACGGGACCAGTACGGAGTCAGCGGCGGCTATGTGCAAGGCAACGTGATCTATCAGTTCGGGGGCTCCGCCGACGCCACAAGCGGCCCTGCGTCCGGGCCCATCCCCCGGGCCGAGATCGAGGCGCTCTCGGCGGTCTTCCAGAGCTGCCCCAGCTTTGACGAGGCGCTCGGCCGGCTACGGACCGAACGCGTCGTGGTCCTCTCCGGGGGACACGCGACGGGCCGCCGCTCCGCCGCGATGATGCTGCTGCTCCGACTGGGCGTCGAGCGGATGCGCGACCTCGAACCCGGCACCTCCCCCGCGGCGCTGCGCGAGCACCTGGAAGGCGCCGCCGGATACGTCCTGTGCAACCTGGCGACCAGCCGGAGCCGCCCCCTGCGGGAGCTCCATCTGCGCAGCATGCGCGAGCAGTTGGAGCGCGCCGACGGACATCTGGTGATCACGATCGAGCCGTCGGCGGCGCTCGGCGACGTACCGTCCGTGCGCTGGGAACCTCCGCCGGTGGAGGACATGCTGCGCTCCCACGTCACCCAGTCCGTCGGAGCGACCGCGTGGCTGGCCCTGCGCCGGCTGCCGCCCGTACAAGAGTTCCTCGACCGGGAGCACCGGCCCGACGAGATCGCCCGGTTCGCGCGGCGCCTTTCCGCCCTGCACCACGGCGAGACCAGTGAGCAGGAGCTCGCTGCCCACGGGAGGGCCGACATCGCAGCCCAGGTCACCGAGTGGCTCACCGGCGAACAGCCCCCGCTGCGCGACAAGGCGTTCCTCATCTCGCTCGCCGTCTTCGACGGAGCCTCGTACGCGGTGACCGCCGAGCTCGGCGACCGCCTCTTCGCGCTGCTGCAGAAGACCGAGGACCCCCACGAGCCACCCCGCATCCCCGTTTTCGGCAGCACACGGGCCGACCGCCTCCAACTGGCACGCGCACAGGGTCACATGGGCACGGAGGTGACCGAGTGGGGCGCGGTCGCGCAGTTCGTCGCGGGCTTCCAGAACCGGGACATCCCACGGGCCCTGCTCCACGAAGTGTGGAACCTCCACCCCTCCGCGCGCCCCGCCCTTGTCGCCTGGATCGAGCAGCTCGCCGGTGACGGCCGCCCCCTCGTGCGTACCCGCGCCGCCGCGGCCGCCGCACTGCTGGCAGCCGCGGACCTCCCGTCCGCGTTGGCACTGCTCATCGAGCCCTGGGCCGATGCCAACAGCTTCGGCGCATGGCTGAACGCAGCGAACGCCCTCACCCTGGCCGTACTCCTGAAAGTGCCCACGGTGCCCCAGATCCTGCACAGCTGGTGCACGGGCGAGAACGAGAGCCGCCGCTGGACGGCCATTCGCGCGTACGGCCTGCTTGGCCCTGTGCTCCACGAGGAGGCCCTCCAGGCCCTGCTCGACGTCGCAGGCCAGCAGCAGTGGGACGACACGGAAGAGGAGGGCGAGCAGGAGGAGGCGCTGCAGCTCGTGGACGCCCTGGAGCTGCTGCTCCTGGCCGTGGAGGGGCCGGTCCTCGCCCGCCTCGCCGAGTACGTCCGCGACGACCACGCGGTCCGGGATCACGCACTGCTCGCGTTTCTCCACGCCTGCGAGCAGCCGGAAGAGGACGGCGACCGGCCGCTGGTCCTCGGCTGGTACGCCCGCGCCACCGTGCAGGACGCCACCGAGGAAGCCCGGCATCTGGCCACCTTCTGGCATACCGCGCTCAACGACCGCGCCCACACCTCGGGGGCACTGGGCGTGCTGCGCGACTGGGTGCGCATCGCCGACCGGGACCCGGCAACCGAGGCGGCGCTCACCGCACTGCTCCCCGCCATCGCCACCACACCCACCGACCGACAGCGCATCGGCCATCTGCTGCGTACGGTGCGCGCCGCCGACGGTGGGATACCGCAGGCGAGCCGACGGCTCCAGTCGGCGGTCTCCGCGCCCTGACCTCTCACCAAGGAGTCCGATCATGGAAGACATCCACGTGCGGCCCGACGAGCCCGACTGGCTGGAACAGCGACCCGAACCCACCGTGAAGTACTCGCAGTTGACCGACCCGGTGCTCACCGTGTGGCAGCTGCCACGACTGAGCCTCGGCGGGCGCCGCTTCACCGGCCGCATCGACCACACCCTGGTCTTCGTGACACGCAAAGGGGCGTACGAGACGTTCCCCCCGCCCGCCCGGCCCACCTCTGTCCGTCGGTACGTCGCGCTGTACGAGGTGAACACGGACCCGCATTCCTTCTCGGCGCGTGTCCGCCTGCCCAGCACGGTGGACAGCTTCGAGTTCGAGGCCACCGCGGACATCACCTGGCGCGTCGCTGTTCCGGAGCGCTTCGTGATCAGCCAGGAGCGCGATGTACCCGCACTCCTCACCCGCGAGCTCCTGCCGCTGATGCGTGAGGCAGGCCGCCGCCACGCCATCGGCGCGAGCGCCGACGCCGAGCGCGCCGTCCAGCAGGCGGTGGACCGGGACCCCCGGGTCGGCGACCGCGAGGGCCTGCGGGTCACCTGCTCCGTACGGTTGCGGCGCGACGCCTCCGAGCGCGCCCATCAGGACCGGCTGCGGGCAGCCCTGCACGAAGGGGAGGCCGCCGTGCCCGAGCACGAGGTGGCGGTGCTGCACGACCGGCACGACCGGCAGCGCATGGCCGAGAAGATCAAGTTCTACGAGGACTGCCTGGCCAAGGACGGCATCGGCGCCCTGGCGCTGCACCTGGCCGAGCACCGCGACGACACCAAACTGGTCCTGGACCATCTCCGCGCCGACCAGGCGGAGCTCGTACAGACCCAGCTCCATCTGATCGACCAGGTCCTCGAGAGCAAGGGCCTGGAGGACTATCAGCTGGAAGAACCCCACCGGCTCATCGCGCGGCGGATGACGGACATCCTGAAGTCGACGGCCGCACCGGAGGGCGAACTCGCTCCTCCCTACCCGGAGTTGCCGCCACAGCCACCGACCGAGAAGCGGCCGGAGCGCCCGACATGACCATCGCGGGCGGTCCCGGGGCCCGGGCGGGCGCACAGTTGCTCGCCGACCTCCGTACCGAAATCGCCCGCGCCGACTCCAAGGCAACCGTGCTGGTCGGAGCGCTCAGCATGTCCGCCGGGCTGCTCGGCGGTCTCCTGGCAAGCCGACACTGGAGCCCCTCGCTGCTCTCGGCCCCCGCGACCGCCCTGTGGTGGGGCGGGGTGGCCTCCCTCGTCACCGCCCTGCTCTCCCTGCTCCTGGCCGTGGTCCCCCGCTACCGGAGAAGCCGCTGGAGCCCGGGTGAACCGCTCACCTACTTCGGCGACGTACAGCGGGCCGCGCAAGCCGGACAGCTCAATGCCGCCCTCACGGAAACCGGGCGCAATCCCGCCGACGGCCTCCTCACCACCCTCACCGAGACCAGCCGCATCGTGGCCCGCAAGCACCTGTGGATACGCACCGGTCTGATCGCCTTCGGCTGCGCCTCACTCCTGCTTCCCGGATCGCTGCTCATCACCTGACACGCCCCCGGAAGGAGCACCATGTCCCCGCCTGACGAACCCGAGATACCCGACCCGGACGACCTCGCCGTCCGCAAGGGACGCGTCCACATCACGGCCCGACAACGCCGCGCGGACGCCCTCACCCTCGGCAGCCTGCTGCTCCACCTTCCTCATGTGGCCATGAGCGCGGCTGTCGTCTTCCTCGTGTCGTACGTCATCGATGCCCTCCTGGGCCTTCCTTGGTGGGCCCCTGTCGGTATCTGGGCCCTGAGCGGAGCGCTCGTCTTCCACCGCCCCAGCGAACGTGTCCTGGCCCGCCACCTCTTCGGCCTCCGATATCCGACGCCGGAGGAAAGCCGACGGTTCGGGCCGGTCTGGCGTGAGGTGACGGCGCGTGCCGGGGTGAACGGTGACGCCTACCAGTTGTGGGTCGAGGACAGCGACGACGTCAACGCCATGGCTGCCGCCGGACACATCGTCGGGGTCACAAGGCACTCGCTGAACGAATTACCGTCCGCCCAGCTCGGCGGCGTACTCGCCCATGAACTCGGCCACCACACAAGGGGACACGCATGGGCCTCCCTGCTCACCTACTGGTACGCGCTGCCGGGACGGCTCACCTGGCGCCTCCTGTTCCGGCTCGCCTCCCTCATCGACCGGCTCTCCGTGGGCGCCGCGGCTGTCGTGGTCGCCCTGGTGGGCTCCGCCGTGATCGCCGTCGCGGTCGCTACGTACGGCCTGGTCTTCCTGCCTCTGGTCACGCCGTACCTGGTGGCAGCGGTGTCCCGCCGATCGGAACTCCGCGCCGACCAGCACGCCGCCGCTCTCGGCTTCGCTCCCCAGCTCATGGCGGTGCTGCGCAAAGAACAAGCGGGCGAGGAAGCCGAGCGGGCCACGGCGGCGACTCTGGGTTCGCCGCTCCAGGAACCTGGCCTGATCGCCCGGCTGCTCTCCTCGCACCCCGATCTGCACACCCGGCTGCACCATCTCCAGGAAGGCCTCGGCAGCGGGCGATGAAACGCCGAAGGGCGGCCACCCCCAAAGGGATGACCGCCCATCAGTTCAACTCAAGCCAACTGGCTCGCAACGCCTACTGGTTGTAAGGCCCGTAGTCGTAGTCCTCCAGCGGAACAGCCTGGCCGGAGCCGGTGCCGAACGGGGAGTAGTCGATGTCGTCGTAGCCGACGGCCGAGTACATCGCGGCCTTGGCCTCTTCGGTCGGCTCGACCCGGATGTTGCGGTAGCGGGAGAGACCCGTACCGGCCGGGATGAGCTTACCGATGATGACGTTCTCCTTGAGTCCGATCAGGGAGTCGGACTTGGCGTTGATCGCCGCGTCCGTCAGGACCCTGGTCGTCTCCTGGAAGGACGCCGCGGACAGCCACGACTCCGTCGCAAGCGAGGCCTTGGTGATACCCATCAGCTGCGGACGGCCGGAGGCCGGGTGGCCGCCTTCCGTGACCACACGACGGTTCTCGGTCTCGAACTTCGAGCGCTCGACGAGCTCGCCCGGCAGCAGCTCCGCGTCGCCGGACTCGATGATCGTCACGCGGCGCAGCATCTGCCGGATGATGATCTCGATGTGCTTGTCGTGGATCGACACGCCCTGGCTGTTGTAGACCTTCTGGACTTCGCCGACCAGGTGGACCTGGACCGCGCGCTGACCGAGGATCCGCAGCACGTCGTGCGGGTTGGTGGCACCGAAGGTGAGCTTCTGGCCCACCTCGACGTGGTCACCCTCACGCACGAGGACCTTGGCGCGCTTCGAGATCGGGAAGGGAGTCTCGTCGCTGCCGTCGTCCGGCGTGACGACGATCTTCTTGGTCTTCTCGGTCTCCTCGATACGGATGCGGCCAGCCGCCTCCGAGATCGGGGCGACACCCTTGGGCGTACGAGCCTCGAAGAGCTCGACGACACGGGGCAGACCCTGGGTGATGTCGTCACCGGCCACACCACCGGTGTGGAACGTACGCATCGTCAGCTGCGTGCCGGGCTCACCGATGGACTGGGCGGCGATGATGCCGACCGCCTCACCGATGTCGACCAGCTTGCCGGTGGCGAGCGAACGGCCGTAGCAGAAGGCACAGGTGCCGACCGCGGACTCACAGGTCAGGACCGAGCGGGTCTTGACCTCCTCCACGCCGTTGGCGACCAGGGCGTCGATCAGGACGTCACCGAGGTCGACGTTGGCCGGCGCGATGACCTTGCCATCGATGACGACGTCCTCGGCCAGCATGCGGGCGTACACCGAGGTCTCGACGTTCTCCGTCTTGCGGAGCACACCGTCCTCGCCCTTGACCGCGATCTTGAGCTTCAGACCGCGCTCGGTGCCACAGTCCTCCTCGCGAATGATGACGTCCTGAGAGACGTCGACCAGACGACGGGTGAGGTAACCGGAGTCGGCGGTACGGAGAGCCGTGTCCGCCAGACCCTTACGGGCACCGTGCGTGGAGATGAAGTACTCAAGGACCGAGAGGCCCTCACGGAACGACGCCTTAATGGGACGCGGGATCGTCTCGTTCTTCGCGTTCGACACCAGACCACGCATACCGGCGATCTGACGCATCTGCATCATGTTTCCTCGGGCACCCGAGTCAACCATCATGAAGATGGGGTTCGTCTTGGGGAAGTTCGCGTTCATCGCCTCGGCAACCTCGTTGGTCGCCTTGGTCCAGATCGCGATGAGCTCCTGCGTGCGCTCGTCCTTGGTGATCAGACCGCGCTCGTACTGCTTCTGGACCTTCTCGTCCTGCGCCTCGTAGCCCGCGACGATCGCCTTCTTGGCCTCGGGGACCACGACGTCGGAGATGGCCACGGTGACACCGGAACGGGTCGCCCAGAAGAAGCCCGCCGCCTTCAGGTTGTCGAGCGTCGCCGCCACGATGACCTTGGGGTAGCGCTCGGCCAGGTCGTTGACGATCTCGGAGAGCTGCTTCTTGCCCACCGAGTAGTCGACGAACGGGTAGTCCTCGGGCAGCAGCTCGTTGAAGAGCGCGCGGCCCAGGGTCGTACGCAGCCGGAAGCTGTCGCCCTGCTGGTACGCCCGCTCGCCTCCGAAGTCGTCGCCGTCCTCGCCGACCGGCGGGGTCCAGCCACGCGGCGGGATGGTGCCCACCGGGAAGCGGATGTCGACCTTCGCCTGGAGCGAGAGCTCCTTGGCGTCGAACGCCATGATCGCCTCGGCCGTGGAGCCGAAGGACCGGCCCTCGCCGATGACCTTGCGCTCCTCCTCGTCCGTGGTGAGGAAGAAGAGGCCAAGGACCATGTCCTGGGTCGGCATGGTGACGGGGCGACCGTCGGCCGGCTTCAGGATGTTGTTCGAGGACAGCATCAGGATGCGGGCCTCGGCCTGCGCCTCCGCGGAGAGCGGCAGGTGCACGGCCATCTGGTCACCGTCGAAGTCCGCGTTGAACGCGGTGCAGACGAGCGGGTGGATCTGAATGGCCTTGCCCTCGACCAGCTGCGGCTCGAAGGCCTGGATGCCGAGACGGTGCAGCGTCGGCGCACGGTTCAGGAGAACCGGGTGCTCGGCGATGACCTCTTCCAGGACGTCGTACACGACCGTGCGGCCGCGCTCGACCATGCGCTTGGCCGACTTGATGTTCTGCGCGTGGTTCAGGTCGACCAGGCGCTTCATCACGAACGGCTTGAAGAGCTCCAGTGCCATGGCCTTCGGCAGACCACACTGGTGCAGCTTCAGCTGCGGACCGACGACGATCACGGAACGCGCGGAGTAGTCCACACGCTTACCGAGAAGGTTCTGACGGAAACGACCCTGCTTGCCCTTGAGCATGTCGCTCAGGGACTTCAGCGGGCGGTTACCGGGACCGGTGACCGGGCGACCACGACGACCGTTGTCGAAGAGGGCGTCCACGGCCTCCTGGAGCATGCGCTTCTCGTTGTTCACGATGATCTCGGGAGCACCGAGGTCGAGAAGCCGCTTCAGGCGGTTGTTGCGGTTGATGACGCGGCGGTACAGGTCGTTCAGGTCGGAGGTCGCGAAGCGGCCACCGTCCAGCTGCACCATCGGACGCAGGTCCGGCGGGATGACCGGCACGCAGTCGAGCACCATGCCCTTGGGGCTGTTGCTGGTCTGCAGGAACGCGGAGACGACCTTGAGGCGCTTGAGCGCACGGGTCTTCTTCTGGCCCTTGCCGGTACGGATGATCTCGCGAAGCCGCTCGGCTTCCTCGTTCAGGTCGAACGACTCAAGGCGCTTCTGCAGTGCAGCGGCACCCATCGAACCGTCGAAGTACGTGCCGAAGCGGTCACGCAGCTCGCGGTAGAGCAGCTCGTCACCCTCCAGGTCCTGGACCTTGAGGTTCTTGAAGCGGTTCCACACCTCGTCGAGACGGTCGATCTCGCGCTGCGCACGGTCACGCAGCTGCTTCATCTCCCGCTCGGCACCTTCGCGCACCTTGCGGCGTACGTCGGCCTTGGCGCCCTCGGCCTCAAGCTCGGCCAGGTCGGTCTCGAGCTTCTTGGCGCGGGCTTCGAGGTCGGAGTCGCGACGGTTCTCGACCTGCTGACGCTCCACGGAGACGTGCGCCTCCAGGGAGGGCAGGTCACGCGTGCGGCGCTCCTCGTCCACGAACGTGATCATGTACGCCGCGAAGTAGATGACCTTTTCGAGGTCCTTCGGGGCGAGATCAAGCAGGTAGCCGAGGCGCGACGGGACGCCCTTGAAGTACCAGATGTGCGTGACAGGCGCGGCCAGCTCAATGTGGCCCATCCGCTCACGACGCACCTTGGCGCGAGTGACCTCGACGCCGCAGCGCTCGCAGATGATGCCCTTGAAGCGGACACGCTTGTACTTACCGCAGTAGCACTCCCAGTCCCGGGTCGGACCGAAGATCTTCTCGCAGAAGAGTCCGTCCTTTTCGGGCTTGAGCGTGCGGTAGTTGATGGTCTCCGGCTTCTTGACCTCGCCGTGGGACCACTGTCGGATGTCGTCCGCGGTGGCAAGGCCGATCCGCAGCTCGTCGAAGAAGTTGACGTCGAGCACTTTGTCGTCAATCCCTCTTTCGGGGTTGTGCCCCTCGCATCAGCGAGAAAAAAGGCGCTTCATCATGGTCTGAACGGGTCCGGGGAGAGCCGGCCGGACACGAGGTCCGGCCGGCCAACCCGTCAGACCTCTTCGACGCTGCTCGGCTCGCGCCGGGACAGGTCGATACCGAGCTCCTCCGCCGCGCGGAAGACGTCCTCGTCGGTATCGCGCATCTCGATGGACATGCCGTCCGAGGACAGCACCTCCACGTTGAGACAGAGCGACTGCATTTCCTTGATGAGCACCTTGAAGGACTCAGGAATGCCGGGCTCGGGAATGTTCTCGCCCTTGACGATGGCCTCGTAGACCTTCACGCGGCCGGTCACGTCGTCGGACTTGATCGTCAGCAGCTCCTGGAGTGCGTACGCGGCGCCATAAGCCTCAAGCGCCCACACCTCCATCTCACCGAAGCGCTGACCACCGAACTGAGCCTTACCACCCAGCGGCTGCTGGGTGATCATGGAGTACGGACCGGTCGAGCGAGCGTGGAGCTTGTCGTCGACCAGGTGGTGCAGCTTGAGGATGTACATGTACCCGATCGAGATCGGGTCCGGGAACGGCTCACCCGAGCGCCCGTCGAACAGCCGCGCCTTGCCGGACGGCATGACCATGCGGTCGCCGTCACGGTTCGGAATGGTGTGCTCGAGCAGGCCGGTCAGCTCGTCCTCGCGGGCACCGTCGAAGACCGGAGTCGCGACGTTCGTCCGCGGGCCGACCTGGTCGGCGCCGATGCGCTGCAGGCTCTGCGCCCACTCCTCGCTGAGACCGGAGACGTCCCAGCCCTGGCTGGCGAGCCAGCCGAGGTGGATCTCCAGGACCTGACCCGGGTTCATTCGGGACGGGACACCCAGCGGGTTGAGGATGATGTCGACGGGCGTGCCGTCCTCAAGGAAGGGCATGTCCTCGATCGGAAGGATCTTGGAGATGACGCCCTTGTTTCCGTGCCGGCCGGCGAGCTTGTCGCCGTCCGTGATCTTGCGCTTCTGTGCCACGTAGACACGAACCAGCTGGTTCACGCCCGGCGGCAGCTCGTCGCCCTCTTCACGGTCGAAGACGCGTACGCCGATGACCTTGCCGATCTCACCGTGCGGCACCTTCAGCGAGGTGTCGCGCACCTCGCGCGCCTTCTCACCGAAGATCGCGCGGAGCAGGCGCTCCTCGGGCGTCAGCTCGGTCTCGCCCTTGGGCGTGACCTTGCCGACGAGGATGTCGCCGGCGACGACCTCGGCACCGATACGGATGATGCCGCGCTCGTCGAGGTCGGCGAGGACCTCTTCGGAGACGTTCGGGATGTCCCGGGTGATCTCCTCCGGGCCCAGCTTGGTGTCACGGGCGTCGACCTCGTGCTCCTCGATGTGAATCGAGGAGAGGACGTCGTCCTGTACGAGGCGCTGCGACAGGATGATCGCGTCCTCGTAGTTGTGACCTTCCCAGGGCATGAACGCCACGAGCAGGTTCTTGCCGAGGGCCATCTCGCCCTCTTCGGTCGCGGGACCGTCGGCCAGAACCTGGCCCTCGATCACGCGGGCACCCTCGTCGACGACAACCTTCTGGTTGACCGAGGTGCCCTGGTTCGACCGGGAGAACTTGGCGATGCGGTACGTGGTGTACGTGCCGTCGTCGTTGGTGACGGTGACGTAGTCCGCGGAGACCTCCTGGACCACACCCGCCTTCTCGGCCTTGATCACGTCACCGGCGTCGACCGCACAGCGGTACTCCATGCCGGTGCCGACGAGGGGAGCCTCGGCGGTGATCAGCGGCACGGCCTGACGCATCATGTTCGCGCCCATGAGGGCACGGTTGGCGTCGTCGTGCTCGAGGAACGGGATCATCGCGGTCGCGACCGACACCATCTGGCGCGGCGAGACGTCCATGTAGTCGACGTCGTCGCCGGGGATGTAGTCGATCTCGCCGCCACGACGGCGGACCAGGACGCGCGACTCGGTGAAGCGCATGTCCTCACCCAGCACGGCGTTGGCCTGGGCGATCACGAAGCGGTCTTCTTCGTCGGCCGTGAGGTAGTCGACGTCGTCGGTGACGACGCCCTCGACGACCTTGCGGTACGGCGTCTCGACGAAGCCGAACGCGTTGACGCGGCCGTACGAGGCGAGCGAACCGATCAGACCGATGTTCGGGCCTTCAGGCGTCTCGATCGGGCACATGCGGCCGTAGTGGGACGGGTGCACGTCACGGACCTCGAAGCCGGCCCGCTCACGGGAGAGACCACCCGGGCCAAGCGCCGACAGACGGCGCTTGTGGGTGAGACCCGACAGCGGGTTGTTCTGGTCCATGAACTGCGACAGCTGGCTGGTGCCGAAGAACTCCTTGATGGAGGCGACGACCGGCCGGATGTTGATCAGGGTCTGCGGCGTGATCGCCTCGACGTCCTGAGTCGTCATGCGCTCACGGACGACGCGCTCCATACGAGCCAGACCCGTGCGGACCTGGTTCTGGATGAGCTCGCCGACGTTACGCAGACGACGGTTGCCGAAGTGGTCGATGTCGTCGGTCTCGACGACGATCGACGTGCCGCTGTCGCCAACGGTCTCGACCTCACCGGCGTGCAGCTTCACCAGGTACTTGATCGAGGCGATGATGTCCTCGACCGTGAGGATGCCCGCGTCGAGCGGAGCGTCCGCACCCAGCTTCTTGTTGACCTTGTAGCGGCCGACCTTCGCGAGGTCGTAGCGCTTGGGGTTGAAGTAGAGGTTCTCAAGCAGCGTCTGAGCAGCCTCACGCGTCGGCGGCTCGCCCGGACGGAGCTTGCGGTAGATGTCGAGCAGTGCGTCGTCCTGGCCCTGGGTGTGGTCCTTCTCCAGGGTGGCGCGCATGGACTCGTACTCGCCGAACTCCTCGAGGATCTGCTCGGTCGTCCAACCGAGAGCCTTGAGCAGAACGGTGACCGACTGCTTGCGCTTGCGGTCGATGCGCACACCGACCATGTCGCGCTTGTCGATCTCCATCTCCAGCCAGGCACCCCGGGAAGGGATGATCTTGGCGGAGAAGATGTCCTTGTCGGACGTCTTGTCGATCGAGGAATCGAAGTAGACACCCGGCGAACGGACCAGCTGCGACACGACGACACGCTCGGTGCCGTTGATGACGAAGGTGCCCTTGTTCGTCATGAGCGGGAAATCGCCCATGAAGACCGTCTGGGACTTGATCTCGCCGGTTTCGTTGTTGGTGAACTCGGCAGTGACGAAGAGCGGAGCGGCGAACGTGAAGTCGCGCTCCTTGCACTCGTCGATGGAGTTCTTCGGAGGCTCAAAACGGTGGTCGCGGAACGTCAAGGACATCGACCCAGAGAAGTCCTCGATCGGAGAGATCTCCTCGAAGATCTCCTCCAGACCTGACTTGGTGGGGACGTCCTGTCCACTGTCGAGAGCCGCCTCGACGCGAGCCTTCCACGCGTCATTTCCGAGCAGCCAGTCAAAGCTCTCGGTCTGGAGCGCAAGAAGGTTCGGAACCTCGAGGGGCTCCCTGATCTTTGCAAAGGAAATGCGCAGCGGGGCAGTGCTTGCGCCGTTGTTCGTATTCGCGGTCGAGGCAGTGCGCGAGGCGGCCAAGAGGGGGTCCTTCCGAGGGCTCGGACTCACTACGCGCGTACCGGTCCCAGGTTGGACACAGAGACAGAAATCCCAGGTCAGGGAAGTTTCAGTCCACAGTGCTCAAGCATGGGCATGCCCCTGGTGACGGGCAGGAGGCAGCTAACAGGCAGCGCAAAGGGTCAGTGTAGCCAAACGGCCCACTGATGTCCAGTGCGGGTTCTGGGAGACCCTCGTTGTTCTCAACCCCTGCTGCAAGCCACGTCCTCAACGCACATCGATACTGCCCTCTTCGTCACCGATCCATGCCTCGGATGCGGATCGTTGTGACGACGCGTCCTGAGAATTGCGCGCTGCGTGCGGTTCGTCAAGGCCCCCCTGCCCAGACATGGCTCTCAGTTCGTCACCGTCACGGCCGTTCCGAGGCACGACGAAGATCACCATACTCGTCGGTGGGAGCTTCGCAAGGCAGCCCTCGCGGGTGTGCCGGGGAACGCCGAAGGGCGACCACCCAGATGGGTGATCGCCCTTGGCACGCGCCGCCTGAGCAGCGCTGAGAAGGAGTCAGACGACTCGCGAGGTTACTTGACCTCGACGGAGGCGCCGGCACCCTTGAGGGACTCGGCAGCCTTCTCGGCGGCAGCCTTGTCGACCTTCTCGAGGACGGGCTTCGGGGCGCCGTCCACGAGGTCCTTGGCCTCCTTGAGACCCAGCGAGGTCAGCTCACGCACGACCTTGATGACCTGGATCTTCTTGTCGCCGGCGCCGGTGAGGACGACGTCGAACTCGTCCTGCTCCTCGACGGCCTCGGCAACGGCACCCGGGCCGGCCGGGGCAGCGGCGACCGCGGCGGCGGCGGTGACGTCGAACTTCTCCTCGAAGGCCTTCACGAACTCGGAGAGCTCGATGAGCGTGAGCTCCTCGAACTGAGCAAGCAGGTCTTCCTGGCTGAGCTTCGCCATGATGGGCGATCCTTCCACTATTTCGGCTGGTGCCGGGTGTACATGAAGGCGGGCGTACGTTGGGCCCGCTGCGACCGTCGCCCTAGCGGGTGGCGATCAATGCGCGAGCCGAATTACTCGGCACCGCCCTGCTCGGCCTGCTTGGCACGAAGCGCCTCCGCGGTGCGGACGAACTTCGACGGCAGCGCCTGGAAGAGCTGCGCAGTCTGCGTCTGCTTGCCCTTCAGCGCGCCGGCCAGCTTGCTGAGCAGAACCTCGCGGGACTCGAGGTCCGCGAGCTTCTTGAACTCATCGGCGGACAGCGCCTTACCGTCAAGGACACCGCCCTTGATGATGAGGTCGGGGTTGTCCTTGGCGAAGTCACGAAGACCCTTCGCCGACACCACCGGGTCACCGGTGACGAAGGCAACCGCCGTCGGACCCGAGAACAGGTCGTCCAGCGTGTCGATCCCGGCCTGGTTGGCCGCGATCTTGGTCAGCGTGTTCTTCACCACGGCGTACTCGGAGTTCTCACCGAGCGAACGGCGCAGCTGCTTGAGCTGGGCCACGGTGAGACCCCGGTACTCGGTCAGCACGGCGGCGTTCGAGCTGCGGAACTTGTCCGTGAGCTCGGCTACCGCGGCAGCCTTGTCGGGCGTCGGCATAGAGCGTCGGCCTCCTTCCGGGTGATGAGGACCGCTCAAAAGGGGCTGACAAAACAAAACGCCCCGGCGCAGGCGCCGGGGCATGAGCTCGACCTGACGAGATTCCGTCCGGGAGCACTCACTTCCACAGTCACCTACGCGGGTCGTCCGCAGTTTCAGCGGATCCTTCGGCCACCGCACACTCTGACGAGCACACGGCAACGACCAGCGGTCTTTGGCTTCTGGGGAAGAGTACGCGAACGGGTTCGCGTCAGGCAAATCGGCTCAGAGGCCGCTGTCGGAGCCGCTGGAACCGCTGGAACCGGAGCCCGACTTACCGATGTCCCCGAGCTCCTTGAACATGTCCATCAGGTCGAAGGTCTTGCCGGCCGGCGGAGCGGTCACCTTGGCCGCGGCGCCGTAGTCGGAGAACTTCTGGGACGTCTTCACCGTGCCCTCGGGGGTCTTGATGTCGATGTCCATGCGGACGGGATAGTCGTCCTCATTGACCCAGACCTCGGTGTCGTAGCCCTTGATGCCCGACTTGTCGATGTTCTTGAACAGGTCCTCGCGCTCGCTCTTGCTGAGCACGTCGCTGAGGCCCTTGTTCGTCTCCATCATTTCCTTGACGGTCAGCCGGCCCTTGTAGCGCTGGGTCTGGACTCCGTCGACCTTCGCCGGCCCCGCGTGCTTCAGGTTCGGCGACTCCAGGAGCATCGCGAGCTGCTGCGCGGGGTCCTGGTTCATGCTCTCCAGGCCGCCGGTCATCTGCTTGGCGGCCTTCTCGTCGCCGATCTGCTCGGCGATGGTGTTCAGGTCCATCTTGACCCACTGCTTGCCGTCCATGTCCTTGGCGGCGGCAGCCCCCATGTCCATGTACATCACGTTGTCGAGCCAGAGCATCCGGATCTTCTCCGGTGCCTCCGGGGAACCCTCCGTGAGCGCCGAGCCCGACATCGTCATATCCATGACGGTCGGGTCCCAGCCCATGACGCCGGACATCTTCATGTCGCCGGTGGTGCCGGAGGCGCCGGACATCGACTTCGGCGTCGACATCGTCATCTCGACCTTGGCCGACTTGGCCTTCGCGGTCTTCTCGTACGCGGCCGTGATGACCTCGGTCACCTGCGAACGGGACTGCGTCTCCCCCGAGGCCGCCCCCTTCGCCTTGCCGTCGTCGGAGCCTCCGCAAGCCACCGCACCGGTACACAGCAGCCCGGTCGCGAGCACAGCGCCCGCCACTCTCTTCACAGTCATGACCCCACCCCTAGGAACACATGATCGATACAGATTCAGTGTGGTGAGAGTACCCGACAGGCGGGATCAGGCCTTCGGCTGCTGGTTCATGAGGTCCTTGAAGCTCATGGTGTCCGAGGCCGGGGGCTTCTCCACGGTGACCGGGGTGCCGTAGTCGCTGTAGTGGACCGTCTGGGAGAAGGAGCCGGTCTTCATGTCGGCCTTCTCGACCTTCTTGACCAGCAGGTCGTCGCCGTTGACCCAGATGTCGATCGTCTCGGTGCTCATGCCCGCCTGGTTGAACTGCTTCTTCAGCTCCGCCAGTTGGGACGCGTCCAGGTCCGAGTTCTTGCCGGTGAAGTCGGCGACGTCGACCTCGCCGGAGTAGTGCGTCGCCTTCGTCCCGCGGACCGTCTCCTCGCCCACGCGCTTCACGTCACCCGAGGCGAGCAGCATCTTGACCGACTGATTCGGGGTGGTGTTCTGCATCTGGTCCTTGAAGGCGTCGCCCGCGGCGCCGCCCATCTCGGCCAGCGTCTCGTAGTCGTACTCGATCCAGTGCTTGCCGCCGCCGGCCTGGGAGGCGAACTGGTCGCCCATGTTCGCGTAGAAGCCCGTCTTCAAATAGCGGTAGTCGATCTTCGACTGGCCCATCTGCTTCATCTGCTCGGCCTGCGTGCCACCGGTCATGGTCGCCGTGACATTGCCGGTGATGCCGTCCGACCACGCCATGGCGCCGTCCATGTCCATCGACATCTGCGTGCCCATGACGGTCTTGCCCTCGACCTTGGCCGAATCGGCGTTGTCGGTCTTGTCCTCGATGGTGCGCAGGGCGGCTATCGGGCTCAGCGCCACGGACTTCCCCTTGCCCTTCGTGTCGCCGTCCCCGCCGGAAGAGCCACAGGCCGCGATCCCGGTCAGTGCGGCAGTCACCGCGATCGACAGGCCCGCGCGCCGCATGGTCGTGCTGTTCATGACATCCCACCCCTTGTACTCGTGTGAATGGTGCACGCTAGCGCAGCCCGCTGACGGGCACGCACGCATACGAGGACGGGCCCCGCACCTCGAAAGGTTGCGGGGCCCGTCATCACAAACGCGTACACGACGCGACTGCCGTCAGATTCAGACGGCGGCCGGGTCCTCCTCGGTGAGGAGGTTGCGGGTGCGGTTGCTGTCCAGCGGAATGCCGGGGCCCATCGTGGTGGCGAGGGCGGCCTTCTTGATGTAGCGACCCTTGGCGGCCGACGGCTTCAGACGGAGGATCTCCTCCAGCGCCGCGGCGTAGTTCTCCACCAGCTTGGTCTCGTCGAAGGAGACCTTGCCGATGATGAAGTGCAGGTTCGAGTGCTTGTCGACGCGGAACTCGATCTTGCCGCCCTTGATGTCGTTGACAGCCTTCACGACATCGGGGGTCACGGTGCCGGTCTTCGGGTTCGGCATCAGACCACGCGGACCGAGCACGCGGCCGAGGCGGCCGACCTTGCCCATGAGGTCCGGGGTGGCGACGACGGCGTCGAAGTCCAGGCGGCCCTTCGCGACCTCGTCGATCAGCTCGTCGGCGCCGACGATGTCGGCCCCAGCGGCTTCCGCGGCCGCAGCACGGTCACCGGTCGCGAAGACCAGGACCCGGGCGGTCTTGCCGGTGCCGTGCGGGAGGTTCACGGTGCCACGGACCATCTGGTCGGCCTTGCGCGGGTCGACACCCAGGCGGAAGGCGACCTCGACGGTGCCGTCGAACTTGGTCGCGGAGGTCTCCTTGGCGAGACGGACGGCCTCGAGCGGGGCGTAGAGCTTGTCCCGGTCGATCTTGGCGTCCGCAGCGCGGAGAGTCTTGCTGCGCTTCACTGCTGCTCCTTGGTTCAGGTACGGAGTTGTGGTGTGGACCAGCGCTTGGCCCTACCACTGAGAAAGGTCAGACGGAGAAAGCTCTCAGCCCTCGACCGTGATGCCCATGGAACGGGCGGTGCCGGCGATGATCTTCGACGCGGCGTCCAGGTCGTTGGCGTTGAGGTCTTCCATCTTGGTGGTGGCGATCTCGCGGACCTGCGCCTCGGTGATCTTGGCGACCTTGGTCTTGTGCGGCTCGCCGGAGCCCTTCTCGACACCTGCGGCCTTGAGGATCATCTTGGCGGCCGGCGGCGTCTTGGTGATGAAGGTGAAGGAGCGGTCTTCGTAGACCGTGATCTCCACCGGGATCACCCAGCCACGCTGCGACTCGGTCGCGGCGTTGTAGGCCTTGCAGAACTCCATGATGTTCACGCCGTGCTGGCCCAGCGCGGGGCCGACCGGCGGGGCCGGGTTGGCTGCGCCGGCCTGGATCTGGAGCTTGATAAGCCCCGTGACCTTCTTCTTCTTGGGAGGCATTGCTCTCTCCGGGTCCTAGTGAGAGTTTCCAGCCACCATCCAGTCATCCGGATGGAGGCATACCGCACCACGATAACGGGTATAGTCGCGCGGCTAAAAACCGAGCAGGTCAGACCGGCTTTGGCAGCCTGTCTGACCTGTTCGGAGGCGTGTGTTCCAGAGGAAGCCGCGGAGGGCTAGTTCTTCTGGATCTGGTCGAAGCTGAGCTCGACCGGAGTCTCGCGACCGAAGATCTCGACGAGGCCCTTGACCTTCTTCGAGTCGGCGTTGATCTCGTTGATCGTGGCCTGCAGCGTCGCGAACGGGCCGTCGGTGACGGTGACCGAGTCGCCGACCTCGAAGTCGAGGACCTGGACCTCGACCTTGCGGGACGGAGCCGGCTTGCCCGAGGCCTCGGCGGCCTCGCGGGCGGCCTTCTCCTCGGCCTCCGGGGCGAGCATCTTGACGATCTCGTCCAGGGTCAGCGGGTACGGGTCGTAGGCGTTGCCCACGAAGCCGGTGACACCGGGGGTGTTGCGGACGACGCCCCAGGACTCGTTCGTCAGGTCCATGCGCACCAGGACGTATCCGGGAAGCTTGTTCTGACGGACGGTCTTGCGCTCGCCGTTCTTGATCTGCGCGACTTCTTCCTGCGGCACCTCGGCCGCGAAGATGAAGTCCTCGACGTTCAGCGAGACGGCACGCTGTTCGAGGTTGGTCTTCACGCGGTTCTCGTAACCGGCGTACGTGTGGATGACGTACCACTCGCCGGGGAGCGTGCGGAGCTCTTCGCGCAGGGCGACGATCGGGTCGACCGGCTCGGCTTCTTCCTCGGCGGCCTCTTCGGCAACCTCGCCGTCCTCACCGGACTCGGCGGCGTCCTCGTCGGACTCGGCGGCGGCTTCGTCGTCGACCTCGGCCTCGGCCTCACCGTCGGCCGCCTCGGCCTCGGTCTCGGCGGACTCGGTCTCGGCGTGCAGAGCTGCCTCTTCGGCGGGCTCGCCCGCGGCGGCGTCGGCAGCCTCGGCCTGGTCCGGGTCCTCGGCGTCCGCCGCCTCGACGATGTCGAGCTCGTCCTCAGCGGACTCGACTGACTCGATGGCGTCGTTCAGGTTCGGGTCAGACACTGTGGCTGCTTCTTCCTGGATACAGAGGGGTGGAACGCGCGAAATGGGCGCCGGGTACGGCGCCCTTCGCTCTCGGCTCAGCCATCGGCTCAGCCGAAGACGTACTTGACGGCCTGGTTGAACCCATAGTCAATCACGGTCACGAGGCCGATCATGATGACGACGAAGACAATCACCACGGAGGTGTACGTCGTGAGCTGATTGCGAGTCGGCCAGACGACCTTGCGGAGTTCCGCGACGATCTGGCGGTAGAAGAGCGCGAGACGGCCGAAGGGGCCCTTCTTGCCGCGCTTGCCGCCCTTGCGGGCCTTCTTCTTGGACTCCGGCGCCTCGTCCTGGGCATCAGGCATGTCGATGGAGCCCACGGCGTCCGTCACTCGTCCTCACCTGATTCCGGGTCGTGGCCGTGCCGCGCCCGGTATGAGCCGCACGGCGGTGCAATGCAGTACGTACATGCGCACACATCCCGGTGAAAGGAGTGTGTAGCAGGGCCGGAGGGACTTGAACCCCCAACCGCTGGTTTTGGAGACCAGTGCTCTACCAATTGAGCTACGACCCTTTGATTTCCCCCAACCTACCGCATCCACCCGAGTGCACTGAGTGCGATGGGACGGTGCGACCGGTGAGGGCCAACGAGCAGTGAGTGTACGTGCTTCGCGGCCCTCCGTCGAACAGAATCAGCTGGGGCAGTCCCGCAAACCCCTGTACCGGGGGTGTTTCCGGTCTGGAACGATGGGGTTATGAGCGCTTCCACTTCTCCCACCGAGCGCCGGGTCTCCGCCCGCGTCGGCGCGATCTCCGAGTCCGCGACCCTCGCCGTCGACGCCAAGGCGAAGGCCCTCAAGGCGGCAGGACGGCCGGTGATCGGTTTCGGCGCGGGTGAGCCCGACTTCCCGACGCCCGACTACGTGGTCGAAGCCGCCGTCGAGGCCTGCAAGAACCCGAAGTACCACCGCTACACCCCGGCCGGCGGACTTCCCGAACTCAAGGCCGCGATCGCCGCCAAGACCCTGCGCGACTCGGGCTACGAGGTCGACGCCTCGCAGGTCCTGGTGACGAACGGCGGCAAGCAGGCGATCTACGAGGCGTTCGCCGCGATCCTCGACCCGGGCGACGAGGTCATCGTCCCCGCTCCCTACTGGACGACGTACCCGGAGTCGATCCGTCTCGCGGGCGGCGTACCGGTCGACGTCGTCGCCGACGAGACCACGGGCTACCGCGTCTCCGTCGAGCAGTTGGAGGCCGCGCGCACCGAGCGCACCAAGGTCGTCCTCTTCGTGTCGCCGTCCAACCCGACCGGCGCCGTCTACAGCGAGGCCGACGCCGAGGCGATCGGCCGCTGGGCCGTCGAGCACGGCCTGTGGGTGATGACCGACGAGATCTACGAACACCTCGTCTACGGAGACGCGAGGTTCACCTCGCTCCCGGCGATCCTGCCCGAGCTGCGCGACAAGTGCATCGTGGTCAACGGAGTGGCCAAGACGTACGCGATGACCGGCTGGCGCGTGGGGTGGATCGTCGGCCCCAAGGACGTGGTGAAGGCCGCGACGAACCTGCAGTCGCACGCCACGTCGAACGTCTCCAACGTCGCGCAGGTCGCCGCCATCGCGGCCGTCTCCGGCGATCTGACCGCCGTCGAGAAGATGCGCGAGGCCTTCGACCGGCGCCGCAAGACCATGGTGCGGATGCTGAACGACATCGAGGGCGTGTTCTGCCCCGAGCCGGAGGGCGCCTTCTACGCGTACCCCTCGGTGAAGGGCCTCATCGGCAAGGAGATCCGCGGCAAGCGCCCGCAGAACTCCGTGGAGCTCGCCGCGCTGATCCTTGAGGAGGCCGAGGTCGCGGTCGTCCCGGGTGAGGCCTTCGGTACGCCGGGCTACCTGCGCCTTTCGTACGCCCTGGGTGACGAGGACCTCGTCGAGGGCGTCTCACGCGTCCAGAAGTTGCTCGCCGAGGCCCGCGACTGAGGTTCGGTGTTTTCGCGCTCCACGCGCGCGTGCGGGCCGTCTCCCCTCTTCGGGGAGGCGGCCCGTTTCTTCGTTCGGGGATGGGCACGAACGGGAAAGTGGCTTCCGGGACGCCGCATGCGTACGGCAAGATCCTCCAATGGAGCGTGTACGTGACGTAAGAGAGCTGCCGAAGGCCCATCTGCATCTGCACTTCACCGGGTCGATGCGGCCCACCACCCTGCTGGAGCTCGCCGACAAGTACGGGGTGCGGCTGCCCCCGGCGCTGACCGGCGGGGAGCCTCCGGAGCTGCGGGCGACCGATGAGCGTGGGTGGTTCCGCTTCCAGCGGCTCTACGACATGGCTCGGTCCTGTCTGCGGGAGCCGGAGGACATCCAGCGCCTGGTGCGGGAGGCCGCCGAGGAGGACATCCGGGACGGGTCGGGGTGGCTGGAGATCCAGGTCGACCCGACGTCGTACGCGCCGAGGCTCGGTGGGCTCATCCCGGCCCTGGAAGTCATCCTGGACGCGGTCGAGAGCGCCTCGCGGGACACCGGCCTCGGAATGCGCGTACTCGTCGCCGCGAACCGCATGAAGCACCCTCTGGACGCCCGCACCCTTGCCCGGCTCGCGGTGCGGTACGCCGATCACGGCGTCGTCGGCTTCGGGCTCTCGAACGACGAACGCCGGGGCATGGCGCGGGACTTCGACCGGGCCTTCGCGATCGCGCGGGACGGCGGCCTGCTCGCGGCGCCGCACGGCGGTGAGCTGGGCGGCCCCTCTTCGGTGCGGGACTGCCTTGACGACCTGCACGCGGGGCGGATCGGTCACGGGGTGCGGGCGGCCGAGGATCCGCGGCTCCTGAAGCGGCTCGCGGACCGGGGCGTGACCTGCGAGGTGTGCCCGGCGTCCAATGTGGCGCTCGGCGTCTACGAGAAGCCCGAGGACGTGCCGCTGCGGACCTTGTACGACGCCGGGGTGCCGATGGCCCTGGGGGCCGACGACCCGCTGCTCTTCGGGTCGCGGCTCGCTGCGCAGTACGAGATCGCGCGCAAGTACCACGCCTTCGGGGACGACGAACTGGCCGAGCTGGCGCGGCAGTCGGTGCGTGGCTCGGCAGCGCCCGTCGACGTACAGGAGAAGCTGCTGTCGGGGATCGAGGAGTGGCTCAGCGGCTGATGCCCGCGAGGAGTGTGCGGGCGAGAGCGGCGGCGAACTCGTCGACCGGCTGCGGGGGCTGCTTGCCGACCGTGGCGTCGTAGGCGAAGGCTCGCTGGGCGCAGGCGCCCAGGAGGAGCGAGGCGGCCGCGAAGGTGTCGGCTCCGGGGGCGATCCGTTCGGCGTCGCGTTCGGTGCGGAGGTAGGCGTCGAGTGCCTCGATGGGCATGTGCGGGCCGGTGCCCATCTCCTGCATGGAGTCCTCGTGGCGGCGCTTGAGCTTGGTCTCGGCGTAGAGGGACGCGGCGATCGGGAAGCTCTGGGCGTAGAAGTGGCTGGCCAGGCGGGCGATCTCGGCGAGGTTCTCTTCCACGGAGCGCTCCCCCGGGTCCTCGGCCAGGCGGTGCAGCAGCGGGCCGAGGCGGGGCAGCCGCTCTTGCAGGACGCCCACGAAGAGCTCCTCCTTGCTCGCGAAGTGTTTGTAGAGCGCCGCTTCGGAGCAGCCCGCCGCCTTGGCGATCTCCTTGGTGGTGGCGCGCGCGAGCCCGATGGTGAGCATGAGGTCGTGGGCCGCGTCGAGGATGCGGGCGCGGGTGGGCTTCTGCTGCATGGGCCGTCCAACGGAGCTTGACGGAGGAGTAAGTACATACTCACCCTAGAGGTGAGTGAATACTTACCCACCTGGGGAGGGTGCGCAATGAAGCTCACGGTGTTCGGTGCGACCGGCGGCGTCGGCGGGGAGATCGTCCGGCAGGCGCTCGCGGCGGGGCACGAGGTCACGGCCGTCGTACGTGACCCCTCGCGGCTGAGTGCGACGGGCGAGGGCCTTGAGGTGTTCCGGGCCGACCTCACGGACCCGGAGTCCCTGCGAGCCGCGGTGGCGGGGCGCGACGCGGTGCTCTCGGGCCTCGGGGCGCGCAAGAAGGCGGACGCGGGGATCGCGGCCGAGCTGACGCGGTCGGTGGTGCGCGCCATGGAGGCCGAGGGGGTGCGCAGGCTCGTGGTGGTGAGCGCGGCCCCGGTGGGCCCGCCGGCCGAGCGTCAGCCGGTGGTCGACCGGATCGCGGGAGTCCTGGTCAGCAAGATCCTGAAGAGCGTGTACGACGATCTGCGGGCCATGGAGGCCGGTCTCGCGCGCAGCACGACGGACTGGACGGCCGTGCGCCCGCCGAGGCTGCAGGACAAGCCGGCGACGGGCGTCTACCGCAAGGTCGTCGGGGGCACCCCGGCCAGCGGGCGGTTCATCGGCAGGGCGGACGTGGCGCACGCGATGCTGTCGGTGATCGACGACCTGTCGACGGTGAAGCAGGGCGTGGGCGTCGCCTACTAGTGGCCTGCTAGCCGCCTGCCAGGGGCTTACAGACTGACGCCCACCGTGACCGGCTCGTTGACCAGTGTGACCCCAAAGGCGTCCCGCACTCCGGCGACGACCTCACGGGCGAGGGCCAGCAGGTCCTCCGTGGTCGCGCCGCCGCGGTTGGTGAGGGCGAGGGTGTGCTTGGTGGAGATGCGCGCCGGGCCCTGGCCGTAGCCCTTGGTGAAGCCCGCCTTGTCGATGAGCCAGGCGGCGGATGTCTTCACGCGGCCGTCGCCCGTCGGGAAGGCGGGGGGTGCGACGTCCGGGCCGAGGCGGTCCGCCACGCGCGCGTGGAAGACGGCGAACTCCTCGTCCGTGAGGATCGGGTTGGTGAAGAAGGACCCCGCCGACCAGCTGTCGTGGTCCTCGGGGTCGAGCACCATGCCCTTGCCGGCGCGCAGCTTCAGGACGGTCTCGCGCGCGACCGCCGCCGGGACCCGGTCGCCCGCCTGCACGCCGAGCGTGCGGGCCGTCTCCGGGTACTTGAGCGGGGCGCTCATCCCCTGGGCGTCCTCAAGCGCGAAGCGGACCCGCAGGACCACGAAGCGGTCGGGTTCGGCCTTGAAGCGGCTGTGGCGGTACGAGAAGTCGCACTCGGCGTTCGCGACGGTGACCGTCTCCTGGGTCTTCCTGTCGTACGCGATCACTTCGGTGATGGTCGACGAGACCTCTTGGCCGTACGCCCCCACGTTCTGGATCGGCGTCGCGCCCGCGGAGCCGGGGATCCCGGCGAGGCACTCGATGCCCGCGAGTCCGGCCTCGACGACGCGCGCGACCGCGTCGGTCCACACCTCACCGGCGGCCAGCTCCAGCTTCGTACCGTCGAGTTCGAAGCCCTTCGTGGCGATGCGCAGAGCGGTGCCGTCGAAGCCCTTGTCTCCGATGACCAGGTTCGAGCCACCGCCGATGAGCAGCAGCGGGGTCCCGGAGTCGTCGGCCTCGCGGACCGCGGCGACCACATCGGCGTCGGTCGACGCGGTGATCAGACGGGTCGCGGGGCCACCGAGCCGGAAGGTGGTCAGTGGGGCGAGGGGAGCGTCATGGAGTTCCTGCACGTGCTCAAGAGTACGGTCCGTGGCGCCGCCGCTCGGGCGGGGCCACGGACCGTGGATGCGGGGGCGGCCGGTCAAGGCCGGTTCACACGCCGACCGGGACGCGCTCGCTCTCGGCGGGCGAAGCGGCGTCGGCGTCGGCCGTCTGCTTGGTGCCGCCCACCCGGGGAAGCAGCCACGCGGCCACCGCGCCCGCGGCGACCACCGCGGCGCCCACCCAGAGCGAGGGGGCGAGACCGTCCACGAAGGTCTGCGGGGTGCCGTAGCCGCCTTGCCCGGAGAAGACCGAGGCGAGGACCGCGATACCGAGGGCGCCGCCGACCTCCCGGAAGGCGTTGTTGGCACCGGACGCGATGCCCTGCTCCGAGGGGCGGACGCTGGACATCACCAGGTTGGCGGCGGGGGCGAAGTACAGCGCCATGCCGATCCCGCTGATGATCAGGGCGGGCAGCTGGGCGGCGTACGACATATCGGGCTCCACGATGAACGCGAACCAGCCGAGTCCGATGGCCTGGAGCGCGAGACCCACCGTCACGACCGGGCGGCCGCCGATCCGGTCCGAGAGATAGCCCGCAAGGGGCGCGACGATCATCGGCATGCCGGTCCAGGGGAGCATCCGCAGGCCCGCCTCGGTGGGCGAGTAGCCGAGAACCGTCTGCAGGAACTGACTGAGCAGGAAGATCGAGCCGAACATCCCGACGAACATCAGCAGGCTCGCGGCGTTGATCGCGGAGAAGGCCCGGCTGCGGAAGAGCCGCATCGGCAGCATCGGGTTCTCGCTGCGGATGCCGTGGCGGACGAAGAGCGCCAGGAGCACGCCGCCGCCGATCAGGCCGACGAGGACGGTCGCGCTGGTCCAGCCGTCGAGGTTGCCGCGGATCAGGGCGTAGACGATGCCGAAGAGCCCGCCGCTGGCCAGCAGCGTTCCGGTGATGTCGAGCGGCGCTCCCGTGCCGTGCGACTCGGCGAGCCGCAGCCGGGCGAGCGGCAGCAGGGCGAGGCCGAGCGGGACGTTCAGCCAGAAGATCCACTGCCAGGACGCGTGTTCGGTGAGGGTGCCTCCGATGAGCGGACCGCTGGCGACCGCGAGGCCGTTGACGGCGCCCCATATCCCGTACGCCATACCGCGCTTGGCCACCGGCACGGCCGCCGTCAGCAGGGTGAGCGTCAGCGGCATCATGACCGCGGCGCCCACGCCCTGGACCGCCCGGGCGGCGATCAGCGCCTCGATGCCGGGCGCGAGGGCCGCGGCGGCGGAGGCTCCGGTGAAGACCGCGAGGCCGGCGATGAAGAGCCTGCGCCGGCCGAAGCGGTCACCCAGGGCCGCTCCGAACATCAGCAGTACGGCGAAGGTCAGGGTGTAGGCGCTCACCGTCCACTCAAGGTCGTCGAGGCCGCCTCCGAGGTCCTCGCGGATGGACGGCAGGGCGGTGGTGACGACGAGGTTGTCGAGCGCCGCCATGAATCCCGCGACGCTGGTGATGGCGAGCGCCCAGGCGGCACTTCCCCACTTCGCGGTCTGCTTCCCGGTCTGCTGTGACATTGCTTCCCCTGTGGTTAGTTATTGATGACTAACTTTCACGGGCGCAAAAAGCACGCCCCCCATGACACCTGCCACTTACCTCTTGGGCTGCGCCGAGTCGTAGAAGCCGGCCCACACCCGGTGATCGGGCTTGAACCCCATCGACACCAGGACGTTGATCAGCATCCCGTACGCCAGAAACTGCGTCGTCTCGTCGACGTCCGCCCCCATCCCCAGCCGGGCCGCGTCATACATGTCCATCCAGGCGGCCCGCAGCGCCTCCCCGAACTCCCGGTCACCTGACGCTTCGGCCGACGCCACGGCGACGTACATCTGCATCTGCATGAGCAGCTTGTCCGGGTCGTCGGCGATGAGCGCCTGGTAGGCCTGCCCCATGCAATGCAGGGCCTCCTCCCCCTCCAGCCCCTCGGCCGCCGCACTGAAGACCTCCGTGGTCTCCTGGCAGCACCGAAGGGCCGCGGCGAGGAAGATGGCCTGCTTGCCGGGGAAGAGCCGGAAGAGATAGGGCTGCGAGACGCCCACCCGCTTGGCGATCGCCTCGGTGGACGTGCCGTTGTAGCCGCCGCGGGCGAATTCGATCATCGCCGCGCGGACGACACTCTCCCGCCGCTCTTCTGCGCTCATCCTGACCATGCGGCCAAGTTAGTGGCCAATCACTACCTAGGTCAAGGGGTGTGCGCGGCGGGACGTGTATAGAGGGAACGGGTACGCGTAAGGGGCGCTCGCCAGTGCGAGCGCCCCTTACCTACGCCGACGCGGTGATCCGACGATCCGACGATCCGACGATCAGGCGAGCTGGACCACGGCACGGGACATCCCGAGCACCTTCTGGCCCGCGCTCGTCGCCACCAGGTCCACCCGGACCCGGTTGTCGTCGAGCTTCTGGGCGACCTTGCCGCTGACCTCGATCAGCGCGCCCTTGTCGTCGTTCGGAACCACGACGGGCTTGGTGAAGCGCACGCCGTACTCGACGACGGCGGCCGGATCACCCACCCAGTCCGTCACCACGCGGATCGCCTCGGCCATGGTGAACATGCCGTGCGCGATGACGTCGGGAAGACCGACCTCGACCGCGAACTTCTCGTTCCAGTGGATCGGGTTGAAGTCGCCGGAGGCTCCCGCGTACCGCACCAGCGTGGCGCGCGTCACAGGAAAGCTCTGGGCCGTCAGCTCGGTGCCGACCTCGACACTGTCGTACGAAATCTTCGCTGTCATCGCCTCACGCCTCCGCTGCCGCGGGCTCCGCCGCACGCGCGACGAGCTTGGTCCAGGCGGTCACGACGTGCTCGCCGGCCTCGTCGTGGACCTCGCCACGGATGTCCAGGATGTCGTTGCCCGCCATCGACTTGATGGCCTCGATGGTCGAGGTGACCGTCAGCCGGTCCCCCGCGCGCACCGGGCGCGTGTACGCGAACTTCTGGTCCCCGTGTACGACGCGGCTGTAGTCGAGTCCCAGCTGCGGGTCCTCGATGACCTGACCCGCGGCCTTGAACGAGATGGCGAACACGAAAGTCGGCGGGGCGATCACGTCGGGGTGCCCAAAAGCCTTGGCGGCTTCCGTGTCGGTGTAGGCGGGGTTGGTGTCACCCACCGCCTCCGCGAACTCACGGATCTTCTCCCGGCCGACCTCATAGGGATCGGTGGGCGGGTAGGACCGCCCCACGAATGACTGGTCGAGCGCCATGGACTCGGTACCTCCTGCACGTATGGATCACGTATGGATAAACGACGCGAGGCCGCCCCCAGAATCGGGGACGGCCTCGTGTACGAGCCTGTATCTAGCGCGTTTCGCGGTGCGCAGTGTGCGCGTTGCAGCGCGGGCAGTGCTTCTTCATCTCAAGACGGTCCGGGTCGTTACGCCGGTTCTTCTTGGTGATGTAGTTCCGCTCCTTGCACTCCACGCAGGCCAGCGTGATCTTCGGGCGGACGTCTGTGGCAGCCACGTGAGTGCTCCTTGACGGACGGATGGACGGATGAACGCAAAAAAAGAGTAGCCGATCGAAGGTCCGACCCCACAATCGGCTACCAATTGAGTAGCGGTGACCGGACTTGAACCGGTGACACAGCGATTATGAGCCGCTTGCTCTACCGACTGAGCTACACCGCTGCGATGCCGGATCCCCTCGCCCGAGGGCGAGGATCACGCGACATCAGAGCCCCAATACGGAATCGAACCGTAGACCTTCTCCTTACCATGGAGACGCTCTACCGACTGAGCTATTGGGGCGAGCGATGAAGACATTACACGGTTGGTCGCCGATCGCCCAAATCCGTTTCGGCAGGCCCGTCCAAGGGCATGTCGGCATGCGTCCCGGCCGCCTCACCACGTCACTTCGGCGCCTCACGCCACGCCGGTTCGGGCCCACGCGCCACATTGGTTCGGGTCGTCGCGCCACGCCGGTTCGGGCCGTCGCGCCACGCCGGTTCGGGCCCCCGCGCCACGCCGGCGCAGACCCCGCGCACCACGCCGGTACGACTATTTCGCTCCTCCTCGAAGAGGGCCTGCCGTCGTCCTAGGCTCGACCCACGTTGCGTGATCTTGGGCGGGATCCCGGACGCCTCAGTCCCGGACGCCGGCCACCCGCGCAGCCGCCCCCGAACCTCAGGAGCGCGATGCCCGACAGCCAGCCGCAGCCCCACTCCTCCGGCTCCTCCGGCTCTTCCGGGCCCTCAGGAGACGATGCCGCCGACGCCACCGCACTGCTCCTCCGCGGCGCCCGGCTGACCGACGGCCGGACCGTGGACGTGCGGCTCGGTTCCGGGCGCATCGAAGCGGTCGGCACCGCGGGCAGCCTCACCGCGCACGCCGCGCACGTGGACCTCGCCGGCTACCTCCTGCTGCCCGCCGCTGCCGAGCCGCACGCGCACAGCGACACGGCCCTCTCCGCGGAGGGGGACGGCCCGATCTCGTACGACCTCCCCGACGTCCAGCGGCGGACCACCGAGGCCGCCCTGCTCCAGCTCGGGCACGGCGCGACGGCGCTGCGTTCACATGTGCGGATCGGCGACGTCCAGGGGCTCACGTCGATGGAGGCGGTGCTGCAGGCGCGCCGTTCGCTGCGTGGTCTGGTCGACCTGTCGACCGTGGCCGTGCCGGGACTGCTGACCGGGCTTGCCGGTGCCGACGGGCTCGCGATGCTGCGGGACGCGGTGAAAATGGGCGCCTCCGTAGTGGGCGGTTGCCCCGACCTCGACCCCGACCCGACCGGCTACGTGGAGGCGGTGCTCGAGGTCGCCGCCGAGCACGGCTGCCCCGTCGACCTGCACACGGACGGCACCGATCCGGCGCGACTCGGGCGGCTCGCGGCCATGGCGGGCGGGCTGCGGCCCGGGGTGACGATCGGGCCGTGCGGCGGGCTCGGGCGGCTGCCGTCGGACGTGGCCGCGCGGACCGCCGACCAGCTGGCGGCGGCCGGCGTGACGGTGGTGTGCCTGCCGCAGGGCGGATGCGGAAGCGTGGACCGGCGCGGTGCCGTGGCTCCGGTCCGGCTGCTGCGGGCGGCCGGGGTGCGGGTCGCCGCCGGCAGCGGGGCCATGCGGGACGTGTCGAACCCCGTGGGGCGCGGGGATCCGCTGGAAGCCGCCTATCTGCTGGCCTCGCGGAGCGGGCTGCGGCCCGAGGCCGCGTACGGCGCGGTGAGCGCCGCGGCACGGGCCGCGATGGGCCTGCCCCAGGTCAGGGTGGAGGCGGGCTTCCCCGCCGAGCTCCTCGCGGTGCGCGGCGAACATCTCGCGGGCGCGCTCTCGCTCGCGTACAGCCGCATCGTGGTGCACCGGGGGCGCGTGGTGGCACGGACGAGCGCGGTGCGGGAGTACTGCGATTCGGCCGCCGCCGTGGCGCTCGATCTGCCGCGGCAGGGACGGACGAAGGGGGCCGGGCCCGGTCGGCCGAAAGGGGCCGAACCGTCCTGAGGGCGGGCGGCCGTTCCGGTCATGCCCCCGCGCGTGCGGGGCGAACACGCGGTGCCTGCCGTACGGTCGAAGACATGCGCATTGTCATCGCTGGAGGTCATGGTCAGATCGCGCTGCGGCTCGAGCGGTTGCTCGCCGCGCGGGGTGACGAGGTCGTCGGGCTCATCCGTAAGGCCGGGCAGGAGGCGGATCTGCGGGAGGCGGGTGCCGAAGCCGCGCTGTGCGACCTGGAGTCGGCGTCCGTGGAAGAGGTCGCCGGGCACCTGGAGGGCGCCGACGCGGCCGTCTTCGCGGCGGGCGCGGGGCCGGGCAGCGGGGCCGACCGCAAGAACACCGTGGACCGCGACGCCGCCGTGCTCTTCGCGGACGCGGCGGAGCGCGCCGGAGTCCGGCGCTACGTGGTCGTGTCGTCGATGGGCGCGGACCCCGCGCACAAGGGCGACGAGATCTTCGACGCCTATCTGCGGGCCAAGGGCGAGGCCGACGCGTCCGTACGCGGGCGCGCGGCCCTGGACTGGACGATCCTGCGCCCCGGCATGCTGACGGACGACGCGGGCACCGGTCTCGTGCGTCTGGAGGCGTCGACCGGACGCGGCCCGATCCCGCGGGACGACGTGGCGGCGGTGCTCGCGGAGCTCGTCGACTCGTCGGCGACGGCGGGCCTGACGCTGGAGCTGATCAGCGGGTCCACGCCCGTGTCCGTGGCGGTCAAGTCCGTTGCGGGGAACTGACGTCCGCACGGACCGTACGGGGATGTGGGCCTTCTGAGGGATGTCCCGCGGGCGGGGCGGTGCTTGGCTGAAGAGTGCCGCCTACGTGAGGAACTCCCATGCCCGCCGCCGATGTACCCGCCGCGCACGAAGCCTTGCTGCGACGGATGTACGCCGTCTTCAGTACCGAAGAGCGCGAGGCCTTCATCCCCCGCTCACTGGCACCGGACGTGGACTGGCCGAACCTCCTGGACAACACCCGCGCTCGCGGGATCGCGGCGGTACGCGCCTACTGGGCACGGCAGTTCGCGGTGATGCACCCTCTGGTGCACCTGGAGCGGCTGCGGCTCGACGACGACGGGCGGCGGGTCGTGGCGACCGTGCGGCCCGGACTGCGGGACGAGACGGGCGATCACTGGGCTCCGTCGACTGTCGAGCACGTCTACACCTTCCGCGAGGACGGTCTGGTGAGCCGGATGGACGTACGCCAGCCATGACGGCCGACCGGCCGACCTGCCGACCGTCCGCCCAAAGCCCCTGGAGGCCCGCGTGAGCGCCTCAGAAGAGCGGAAGCTGCCCGGGGAAGTCCGGCACCGTGTACCCGTCCAGAGCCGGCTGTGCGGCGCCCAGCTGGGCGTGCCTGCGGGAGCCGGGGCAGGAGACGAGATCGCCCTTGCCGTGCGAGCCCGGCGGATCATGACGGGCGAACCGACCCCCGACGACGGCGATTTCCCGGCGGCACTCGGGGCAGTTCCTGCGGCGCGATGACCCTGACGACACTGATGACCCTGACGACATGGCCTCAGCGTACGAAAAGACCCCCTCCATCTCGCGTTTCCGCAAGATCGGAGAGGGTCTCCTTCGTGTGGCGGCGCCAGGATTCGAACCTGGGAAGGCTGAGCCGGCAGATTTACAGTCTGCTCCCTTTGGCCGCTCGGGCACACCGCCTGGGTCGCTGCCTGGGACCGCTTGGCGCGGCGCTCCGTGGCAACGACGTAAACGATACCTGATGGACAGGGGTGCTTCGCCACCCGATTGATCAGTACCCGGTGCGGGGGCGGTGGCTAGGCTTTGCGGATGCGGCCAGGGACCGAAGGCCGTGCACCAGCTGAGTACGCAGACCCCGATACAAGGAGCCACAGGACATGGCCGACTCCAGTTTCGACATCGTCTCGAAGGTCGAGCGGCAGGAGGTCGACAACGCCCTCAACCAGGCCGCCAAGGAGATCTCGCAGCGCTACGACTTCAAGGGCACGGGTGCCTCGATCGCCTGGTCCGGCGAGAAGATCCTGATGGAGGCGAACGGCGAGGAGCGGGTCAAGGCCATCCTCGACATCTTCCAGTCCAAGCTGATCAAGCGCGGTATCTCGCTGAAGTCGCTGGACGCCGGCGAGCCGCAGCTGTCCGGCAAGGAGTACAAGATCTTCGCCTCGATCGAAGAGGGCATCTCCCAGGAGAACGCGAAGAAGGTCGCCAAGATCATCCGTGATGAGGGCCCCAAGGGCGTCAAGGCTCAGGTCCAGGGCGAAGAGCTCCGGGTCAGCTCGAAGAGCCGCGACGACCTCCAGGCCGTGCAGGCGCTGCTCAAGGGGCAGGACTTCGACTTCGCCGTGCAGTTTGTGAACTACCGGTAGTTCGCACCCTTTCGTACGACGCCCAAGGGCGGGCACCCGAGCCGGGTGCCCGCCCTTGCTGCTGGCCGCAGAATCGGGGGAACGTGCCTCAGCGGCGCGAGTGACCGAAGAGGATGCGGTAGGCGATGAGCAGCACGAGTGAGCCGCCGATCGCCGCCGCCCAGGTCGCTCCGTCGTAGAAGTCGGTGGCTATCGGGCGGTCGAGGTAGCGGGCGGAGAGCCAGCCGCCGATGAAGGCGCCCGCGATGCCGATGACGGTCGTGCCGATGAAGCCGCCCGGGTCGCGGCCTGGCAGCAGGATTTTGGCCACGGCACCGGCGAGCAGCCCCAGAACGAACCAGCTGATGATGCCCATGCGGTGAACCTGCCCCTCTGTGTGCTGTTGTCCTGAAGGACGTCATGAGGGTGGGGCGCGGTTGCGGTGATCAGTACGGTGCGGCGTATGCCACAGCAGGTTCAGGCGGGTGTGGGGGTGCGGCCCGGCCACGGGGGCAGGTCGGCGCCTTCGTTGTCCTCCTCGTACCAGCCGGTGCCGTCGAGCCAGATGGTGAGCCAGTCCGCGAGGCTCGGGGCGTCGATGAACCAGGCGTGCTCCGGGTCACCGCCGTTGGGCTCGAAGAGCAGGACCGGGGCGGTGTCCGAGCGGCTGTCCACGCATGCGTACATCCCGCAGCCCCAGTGGGATATCGGCAGCACGCCTTCGGGCCAGCCCCAGTCGGAGGCGCGCATCCCCTCGTACATGGTGACCGCCGAGGGCTCGCCTCCGGACGAAACGCCTTCGAGCAGGGGCAACAGGCCGTACTCGGGGCCGAATCCGCCATCGCCTATGCCGGTGTAGAGGGCGGCGAGCAGCGGCGGGAGCGGGAAGCCGAGCGCCGCCTCGGCCGCGGCCAGGGTGCGGGCGCTCGCGGGGACGGGCAGCGCGTCCCAGCCCCAGGGCCTTGCGGTCTTGGCCTCGGCGGCCACGCGGTCCAGCAACTCCTCGATTTCCGTCATGTGTTCATGGTGGACCACGGCACTGACAATCGAGCGGGGCGCCTGCCGGGCGGCCCGCCTGCTGCCCGGACGGCCGCGCTAGCGCGAGGCGAACGGCTGGTCGGTACGGACGATTTCGCGGCCCAGCGGCATCAACGACACCGGGATCAGCTTGAAGTTGGCGATGCCCAGCGGAATACCGATGATCGTGACGCAGAGCAGGAAGCCGGTGACGATGTGGCCGAGCGCGAGCCACCAGCCCGCGAGGATCAGCCACAGGATGTTCACGATGCAGGACGGCGCGCCCGCGTCACGGCGCTCAACTGTCGTGTAGCCGAAGGGCCACAGGGCATAGCGGCCGATGCGGAAACTGGCGACTCCGAAGGGGATGCCGATGACCGTGATGCACAAGAGCACCCCGGCCAGCAGGTAACCGAGGAACATCCAGAAGCCGCACAGGACGAGCCAAATGACGTTGAGGATTGTCTTCACTGGTGGCGACCTGCCATCTGCTCGAGCCGGGCAATGCGCTCCGCCATCGGCGGATGCGTGGAGAACATCTTGGACATGCCCTGCCCCGGACGGAAAGGGTTCGCAATCATCATGTGACTTGCCGTCTCAAGACGTGGCTCGGGCGGCAGCGGGAGCTGCTTCGTGCCCGCGTCGAGTTTGCGCAGGGCGCTCGCCAGGGCCAGCGGGTCGCCCGTGAGCTGCGCGCCGGACGCGTCCGCCTCGTACTCCCTGGAACGGCTGATGGCGAGCTGGATGACGGACGCCGCCAGCGGACCCAGGAGCATGATCAGCAGCATGCCGAAGATCCCGGGGCCTTCGTTGTCGTTCGACCTGCCTACGGGGATCAGCCAGGCGAAGTTGACCAGGAACATGATCACCGAGGCGAGTGCGCCGGCTACCGACGAGATCAGGATGTCGCGGTTGTAGACATGGCTCAGCTCATGGCCGATGACGCCCCGCAGCTCGCGCTCGTCCAGGAGGCGCAGGATGCCGTCGGTGCAGCACACCGCCGCGTTGCGCGGGTTACGGCCGGTCGCGAACGCGTTCGGCGCCTCGGTGGGCGAGATGTAGAGCCGGGGCATGGGCTGGCGGGCCTGGGTGGAGAGCTCTCGGACCATGCGGTACAGCTCGGGGGCCTCGAACTCGCTCACCGGGCGCGCGCGCATGGCGCGCAGGGCGAGCTTGTCGCTGTTCCAGTACGCGTACGCGTTGGTTCCGAGCGCCACGAAGAGCGCGACGATCAAGCCCGTACGGCCGAAGAAACTGCCGATGACAAGGATGAGTGCGGACAGTCCCCCGAGGAGTACGGCGGTCTTCAGCCCGTTATGCCGGCGGTGCACGGTACGCCCTCCTGGTGGTGCGTGGGGGAACCCTCTGCCTACTGGTGCTTCCACTCTTCAGTGGACCCTCCCGTACTGGTCAACGCCAGGCGGGGAGCACTAGTTCCCTTGTGCGCGCAGGAGCGGTGTGGGCCGCTCGGGTGAGGCCCGAGCGGCCTTGCGGAGAGACTCCCGGAGGGCAGGGGGCCCGTCAGAAGAGGCCGGTGTCGGAGAACCTCAGGACGAGCTGCGGCGCTCCGGAGAGCGCGATGCCGAGGACCGCGGTCAGGGCGATGGCGGCCGTCAGCGGAGCCGGGACGCGGTGCTTCACCGGCTCACCCTCCGGAGCGCGGAACAGCAGCGCGGTCCACTGCAGGTAGTAGAAGAGCGCGATCACGACGTTCACGGCCATCACCACGGCGAGCCAGCCCAGGCCCGCGTCGACCGCCGCAGAGAAGACGGTGACCTTCGCGAAGAGGCCGATGATGCCCGGCGGCAGGCCCGCGAGGCAGAGCAGGAAGAAGCCGAGCACCAGCGCGGCGAGCGGGCTTCTGGCGTAGAGGCCCCGGTAGTCGCTGACGCGGTTCAGGCGCTGGGTGCGGCCGACGAGCGCGGCGACGGCGAACGCTCCGAGGTTCACGGCCGCGTACATCAGGGCGTACGCGACGGTGGAGCCGACGGCCTTCTCGGCCTCCGCGGGATTGTCGGCGTACCCGGCCGCGGCGATCGGCACCAGGAGGTACCCCGCCTGGCCGACCGATGACCAGGCGAGCAGCCGGACCGCGCTGTACGCGCGCGTGGACTGCTGCCTCAGCGCCGCCACGTTGCCCGCCGTCATGGTGAGGGCGGCGAGGACGGCCAGCGCCGGGCCCCACACATCGGCGTACGAGGGGAAGGCGACGACGGTGACGAGGATCAGGCCGGTGAAGCCGACCGCCTTGCCGACGACGGACAGGTAAGCGGCGACGGGCAAGGGCGCGCCTACGTAGGTGTCGGGCACCCAGAAGTGGAAGGGCACGGCCGCCACCTTGAAGGCGAAGCCGACGAGGGTGAGGGCGACGCCGGTCTGGGCGAGCGTGTCCAGCTGCCCGTCGACGTGCTGGAGCTCCTCGGCGATCTCCGTGAGGTGCAGGGTGCCGGTCGCCGCGTACACGAAGCTGACGCCCATCAGCGTCACGGCGGTGGCGGTGACGGAGGAGAGGAAGAACTTCAGGGCCGCTTCGGAGGACCTCTTGTCGCCGTGCCGGAGGCCGACGAGCGCGAACGCGGGCAGGGAGGCCACTTCGAGGGCCACGACGAGCGTCGCGAGGTCGCGCGAGGCGGGCAGCAGCGCGGCGCCCGCGGCGGAGGAGAGCAGCAGGAACCAGAACTCCCCTTCGGGGAGTTCCTTGTTGGTGCCGTTCGCGTCCTTGAGGGTGCTCATGGAGAGCAGCGCGGCCAGCAAGGCGCCGCCGAGTACGAGCAGTTGGATGACGAGCGTGAAGCGGTCGGCGGTGTAGCTGCAGGCGGTCGCGCCGCCGGTCAGACAGAAGGTCGACCGGTCGTCGTCGAGGATCGGCAGCAGGGAGAGAGCGGCGGCGGCGAGTCCCGCCACGGAGACCCAGCCGAGCAGCGCCTTGTTCTTGTCGCCCACGAAGAGGTCGGCGACGAGCACAAGGAGGCCGACGACCGCCGCGATGGTGGGCGGGGCGATCGCGAGCCAGTCGACGGACTGGACGGCGCCGACGGCGCTTTCGACGGCCACGGTCACGACTTGCCTCCTGCGAGGAGCTGCTGGACGGCCGGGTCGGTGAGACCGAGCAGAGCGGCGGGCCAGAGCCCGGCGAGGACGGTGAGGGCGACGAGCGGCGTCCAGGCGGCGAGTTCGTAGCCCTGGACGTCGGCGAGCGCCGGGGTTTCGGTTGTGGCCGCGCCCTGCGGCATCGGACCCATGCAGACGCGGCGTACGACGATGAGCATGTACGCGGCGGTGAGCAGGGTGCCGAACGCGGCGATCGCCATGAAGGTGAGGAAGGCCGGGCGGCTGAGGTCGTCGGCGGGCTTGAACGCGCCGAACAGGGCGAGCATCTCGCCCCAGAAGCCGGCGAGGCCCGGCAGGCCGAGCGAGGCGACGGCACCGAAGGCGAGGAGACCGCCGAGGCGGGGCGCCTTGCCGTAGAGCGCGGCGCCCGACTCCTGCGCGAGGGTGTCGAGGTCGCTTGTGCCGGTGCGGTCCTTGAGCGCGCCGACGAGGAAGAACAGCAGGCCGGTGATAAGGCCGTGCGCGATGTTGGCGAACAGCGCGCCGTTCACGCCGGTCGGGCTCATCGTCGAGATGCCGAGCAGGACGAAGCCCATGTGGCCCACGGACGAGTACGCGATGAGGCGCTTGAGGTCGCCCTTCGCGCCCTGCTTGGCGAGGGCGAGGCAGGCGAGCGAGCCGTAGATGATCCCGACGACCGCGAAGGCCGCGAGGTACGGCGCGAAGGTGTGCATTCCGTCGGGCGTGACGGGCAGCAGGATCCGGACGAATCCGTACGTGCCCATCTTCAGCAGCACGCCGGCCAGCAGGACCGAGCCGACGGTGGGCGCGGCGGTGTGCGCGTCCGGCAGCCAGCTGTGCAGCGGCCACATCGGCGTCTTGACCGCGAGCCCGATTCCGACCGCCAGAACGGCGGTGACCTGCACGGATGTGGAGAGCCCGCGGCCGTTGTCAGTGGCGAGTGCCACCATGTCAAAAGTGCCGGAGTTGAGCCCGATGAGGAGGAGGCCGAGCAGCATCACGACGGAGCCGAGCAGCGTAAAGAGGATGAACTTCCAGGCTGCCCGGGTGCGTTCGGCGCCGCCCCAGCGTGCGATGAGGAAGTACATCGGGATGAGCACCATCTCGAACGCCAGGAAGAACAGCAGCAGGTCGAGGACGGCGAAGGTCGCGAGGGTGCCGGACTCGAGCACGAGGATCAGTGCCACAAATGCCTTGGGGGACGGCCCAGTCGGCATTTTGAAGTAGGAGTACAGCGCGCAGAGGAAGGTCAGGAGCGCGGTCAGGACCAGGAGGGGGAGCGAGATGCCGTCGATGCCGAGGTGGATGCGCACGTCGAGTGCGGGGATCCAGCTGATATCGGTCGTGGCCTGCATTTTTGACGGGTGGTCATGGTCGAAGCCGAGCGCGAGGACGATCGCGGCGATGAGGATCGCGCCGGTCACGATCACGCCGTGGCGGAGCACGGCCTGGTCCGGCGACTTCCCCTTAAGTCCGGGCGGAGCCGGGAGCAGGGCGGCCACGGCACCGATGAGCGGGCCGACCACGATCAACGCGAGAAGAAGCTGCATCACGGATTCACTGATATCGATCACGGCTGCTCACGCTCCGGCGGTGGCGACGAGGACGGCGGCGACAGCCAGGACGACGGTGCCTGCGAGCAGCGCGCTCAGGTAGGTCTGCACATTGCCGGTCTGCGCGCGGCGGACGGCCGCGCCGAGCCAGCGGGGTGCGGCGCCCGCACCGCGTACGTACGTGTCGACGACCTCGCGGTCGAGGAACCGGACGAGGCGCGCGGCGGCCTGGACGGGGCGCACGAACAGGGCCGCGTAGAGGGCGTCCAGGTGGAAGCCGACGGCGGCGTGCCGGTGCAGCGGGCCGAGCAGGAGGCGGCCGGGGTCGGCCGGGTCGTGGGCGCCGGCCACGTCTCCGTAGGCGGGGGCGTGCGTGGCGATGGCCTCTGCTTCCACCAGGCCTCCATCGCCCCCCGTGTCGGCGGCGACCGCGCCCATCGGGTGGCGGGCGGCCAGTGCCGTGGTGTGGCGCCAGGCGCCGTAGGTGACGAGCCCGCCGACGAGGGCGAGTCCGGTGCCAAGGACGGAGGTGGTGAGGGTCGGGGTGAGCGAGTGGCCGTCGAACCAGTCCGGAAGGACGCCGACGGTCAGACCGAGGGCGAGTGAGGGGACGGCGAGCACCCAGAGCACGGCGGTCATCGTGATGGGCTGCCTGCCGTGGTGGGGGGCTTCTGGACCCTTGCCGTTGAAGGCCAGCAGCCACAGGCGCGTCGCGTAGGCGGCGGTGAGGAGGGCGGTCAGCAGACCGGCGACGAGGACGATCCACCCCGCGGCGTTGGGGGCCGTCTCGGAGTGGCCGGTGGCCGCGTGCTCGGCGGCGCCCAGGACGGCTTCCTTGGAGAAGAAGCCGCTGAACGGCGGGATCGCGGCGAGCGCGAGGAGCGCCACGGTCATCGTCCAGAAGGCGTCCGGGACCCGGTCGCGCAGGCCCTTCATACGGGACATCGCGGCGAGGGAGTTGGTGCCTGCGGCGTGGATGATCACGCCCGCGCCGAGGAAGAGGAGCGCCTTGAAGGCGCCGTGCGTAAGGAGGTGGAAGACGGCCGCGCCGCGGTCGCCGACGGCGAGGGCGCCGGTGAGGTAGCCGAGCTGGCCGATCGTCGAGTACGCGAGGACGCGCTTGATGTCGTCCTGGGCGAGCGCCGCGAGGGCAGATCCGGCCATCGTGACGGCGGCCATGACGGCGAGGACGACCAGGGCCGCCGACGAGGCGGCGAAGACCGGGAGGAGCCGTGCCACGAAGTAGACACCGGCGGCGACCATCGTCGCGGCGTGGATGAGCGCGGAGACGGGCGTGGGGCCCGCCATCGCGTCGGGCAGCCAGGTGTGCAGCGGGAACTGCGCGGACTTGCCCGCCACACCGGCGAGGAGCAGCAGGGCGATCAGCGTCGGGTGGTCGAGGCCGCCGTCCGCGACCTTCGCGAGGATCGTCGTGATGCGGAAAGACCCGGCGTCGGTGGCGAGCGCGAACAGGCCGATCAGGAAGGGGACATCGCCGAGTTTGGTGACCAGGAAGGCCTTGAGGGAGGCGGCGCGGGCTTCGGGCGTCTCCCAGTAGTGGCCGACGAGGAAGTACGAGCAGATGCCCATGATCTCCCAGCCGACCAGGAGCACCATCAGGTCGCCGGAGTAGACGACGAGCAGCATCGCGGAGGTGAAGAGGGAGACAAGAGCGGCGTACGAGGGGTAGCGCGGGTCGTCGCGCAGGTAGCCCGTCGAGTAGATCTGCACACAGGAGGCGACGACGCCGACCAGTACGGCGACGAGGGCGGCGAAGCCGTCGATGTGCAGGGCGAGTTCGACGGGGACCGAGCCGGTCGGGGTGAGCTCGGTGGCCGAGTCGACGGACTGGCCGCCGCCCTGTCGGTACGCCACGAGGGCGGCGAGGACCAGCGCCGCGAGGGTCGGCAGCACGGCGAGGGGGCGTACGAGACCCGGGATCGTGCGGCCGAGCAGCAGGCCGGCGACGGCGCCGAGGAACGGCAGGAGGGGGACGAGTACGGCGAGGGTGGTCGTGGTCACGCGGTGGCCTCAGCCTTCTGCGACTTCTGGGCCTTCTCCGACTTCCGCGCCTCATCCTCGGAAGCGGGCTCTTCGGCGGCGGCGCCCTCGGGATCGTCATCGGGGTCGTCGGGGCCCTCGGCGGTGTCGCGGAGTTCGTCGACTGCGGAGGAGCCGCGGTTGCGGTAGACCGCCAGGACGATCGCGAGGCCGATGCCGATCTCGGCGGCGGCGATGGCGATGGTGAAGAGCGTCAGGGCCTGGCCGGAGTGGAGGGCGTCGCGGAGCCAGACATCGAAGGCGACCAGGTTGAGGTTGACGGCGTTGAGCATGAGCTCGACGGACATCAGGACCAGGATCGCGTTGCGCCGGGCGAGCACTCCGTACAGGCCTACGCAGAAGAGGAGGACGGCCAGGACGGCGGGATAGGCGAGGTGCATCAGCGCTGCTCCTTGTCGCCGGGGGCACCGGTGGCGGGGCGGTCGCCGGGGGCGCCGTTCAGGCCGGTCGTGCGGGTCAGGCCGGTCAGGCCGGTCGTGCGGGTCAGGCGGGTCATGCGGGCGTTCCTGCGGGAGAGGACGATCGCGCCGACCAGGGCGGCGAGGAGCAGCACGGAGAGGGCTTCGAAGGGCAGCACCCAGTGCCGGAAGAGGAACTCTCCGGTCACGGCGGTGGAGCCCTGGGCCTTCTCGGCGGCGCTGTCGAGATCGATCCAGGTGGTGCGGAAGGCGTCGACGACGACCCAGACCAGGGCGGCCGCGGCGAGGGCGGCCACCGCGAGCGCGACCGGGCGGTTGCCCGAATCGGCGTCCGGGGAGCGGCCGATGGGGGCCCGGGTGAGCATCAGTCCGAACAGGAGGAGGACGACGACGGAGCCGACATAGATCAGGACCTGTACCCAGGCGATGAACTCGGCGGTGAGCAGGAGGTACTCGACGGCCAGGCCGCCGAGTGTCGCCACGAGCCACAGGGCGGCGTGCACCAGCTGCTTGGTGGTGACGGTGACGATCGCCGAGCCGAGGGTGACGAGGCCGACCAGGACGAAGGCGATCTCCACTCCCGTCGGGGAGAGGAAGCCCTGGGGGGCGTTGGCCGCGAGGGTCATGCGTCTCCCTCCGGTCCGGACTCCGTGGCCTGCTGCGTGGCCTGCTGCGCCGCGGCCAGCTTCTCCGCCGTCTTGCGGGCGGTGACGATCTCCTTGGGCTCCTCCGCGGCGGGGTCCAGGGCGGGCGGGGCGGGGACCGTCCACATCCAGTCGCGGAGTTTGTCGCGCTCGTGGGTGAGTTCGTGGATGTCGGTCTCGGCGTACTCGAACTCCGGGGACCAGAACAGTGCGTCGAAGGGGCAGACCTCGATGCAGATGCCGCAGTACATGCAGAGGGAGAAGTCGATGGCGAAGCGGTCGAGGACGTTGCGGCTGCGTTCGCGGCCACCCTCGACGGCCGGCGGGACCGTCTCCTTGTGGGAGTCGATGTAGATGCACCAGTCCGGGCACTCACGGGCGCAGAGCATGCAGACCGTGCAGTTCTCCTCGAAGAGCCCGATCACGCCGCGGGTGCGGGGCGGTAGTTCGGGCTGGTGCTCCGGGTACTGCTCGGTGACGGTCTTCTTCGTCATCGTACGGAGGGTGACGGCGAGGCCCTTGGCCAGGCCGGATCCGGGGATCGGAGCCACTAGTTGATCGCCACCTTCACGATTCCGGTGAGCGCGATCTGCGCGAGGGCGAGCGGGACGAGGAGGGTCCAGGAGAACTTCTGGAGCTGGTCCTCGCGGAGACGGGGGTAACTGACGCGGAGCCAGATCACGACGAAGGCGAGCAGGCCGGTCTTCAGGAGGGTCCAGACCCAGCCGAGGCCGTCGGCGCCCCAGGGGCCGTGCCAGCCGCCGAGGAAGAGGACGGTGGTGAGGCCGCAGAGGACGACGATTCCGGCGTACTCGGCGAGGAGGAAGAGGGCGAAGCGCAGGCCCGTGTACTCGGTGTACGCGCCGAAGATGATCTCCGAGTCGGCGACCGGCATGTCGAAGGGCGGGCGCTGGAGTTCGGCGAGGCCCGCGATGAAGAAGACGAGGGCGCCGACGATCTGCCAGGGCAGCCACCACCACTCGAAGGCGTTGAGGATGCCGGGCAGCGAGACAGTGCCGGCCGCCATCGCCACGGAGGCGGCGGCGAGCAGCATCGGCAGCTCGTACGCGAGGAGCTGGGCGGCGGTGCGCAGGCCGCCGAGGAGGGAGAACTTGTTGGCGCTGGCCCAGCCGGCCATGAGCGAGCCGAGTACGCCGACGCCCATGACCGCGAGGACGAAGAAGATGCCCGCGTCGACGAGCTGGCCGACGGCGCCTTCACTCGGGCCGATGGGGATGGCGACCAGCACGAGGAGGTAGGGCAGCAGGGCGACGGCGGGAGCGAGCTGGAAGATGCGGCGGTCGGCCTCGGCCGGTACGACGTCTTCCTTCTGCGCGAACTTCACGCCGTCCGCGACGAGCTGGGCCCAGCCGTGGAAGCCGCCCGCGTACATCGGGCCCAGGCGGCCCTGCATGTGGGCCATCACCTTGTGCTCGGTCTGGCCGATGACGAGGGGCAGGACCAGGAAGACGGCGAAGACGATGAGGAGACGCAGGGCGACGTCGAGCGCGTCGGTCACTCCGTGCCTCCTGGGCGGGTCTCTTCGGGGCGGTTGTCTTCGGGGCGGGTCTCTTCGGGGCCAGCGGTATTGGTGTCGGTGCTGGTGTCGGTGCTGGTGTCGGTGGCGCCTGCGTCGGTGCTTTCGGATTCCTCCGGGGTGCTCGGAGCCGGTTCCTCGGTGGCTTCGAAGGCCGGGCGTGCCTGGTGCCACGGGGCGTCCGAACCGGCCGGGGGCGTCTCCGGCTTCGGCTCCGCCTCCGACGGCTTCGCCTCCGACTGCTTCGGCTCCGGTGCCGACTCCGCCGTCGGCCGCTGGGATGCCGAGCCCTGGCTCACGCTGCGCGCCCTGCGCGGTGCAGGCGCGGGAGCCTCCGGCGGTGCGTCCGCCGCCTGGCTGGCCGAGCCCTCCCCCGCCGTGCGGGCCCGGCGGACCGGGCGGTCGCCTGCCGCGCGGGCGGCGCCGCGGGCCGGGCGGGCCGGGGCCGCGGGGAGCTGGCCCTTCAGGGGGCCCCATTCGTTCGGGTCGGGTACGCCGGGCGGCAGCATCTGGCGGCGCTTGGGCCCGCCGTGCTCCGACTCCCCCGGCTCCTTCGCGCCGGGCCACGCCTTGGCGACACGGGCGGCCAGGACGAAGTCCTTGCGCAGGGGGTGGCCTTCGAAGGTGTCCGGGAGGAGCAGGGGCACCAGGTGGGGGTGGCCGTCGAAGCCGATGCCGAACATCTCGTGCGTCTCGCGCTCATGCCACGCCGCGCCCGCGTAGACGTCGACCGCGGTCGGCAGGACCGGGGCCTCGTGCGGAACGGTCGTACGGATGAGGAGGCGGCGTACAGGAGAGAGGGCGACGACGTGGGCCGAGACGTGGAAGCCCGTGCCCGGTTCGTCGACGGCGCTCAGCCAGTCGAAGTAGGTGCAGGTCAGGGCCGTGCGCGCGGTTTCGAGCGCCGTGATCCACGAGCTCGGCGGGACGTCGACCGTCAGGAGGTCGTACGCCTCGTCGGCCGTGGCCTCCGCGCCGAAGAGCTCCTCGACGGGGCTCGGCAGCCAGCCGGTCATGCGTTCCCCTCCCCCGCCACGGACCCGCCCGCCGTCGCGGCACCCGGCACCGGCGGCTTCACGAGTCCGCTCTGGAGAGCCGCCGTCGAAGGCCGGTTGCCATTACCGCCACTACCGCCACTACCGCCGTTGCCGTACCGCTCACGCAGCGACTCCGCCGCGATCTTCTCCTGGAGCTTGAGGATGCCCTGGAGCAGCGCCTCGGGACGGGGCGGGCAGCCGGGAACGTACACGTCGACCGGAATGATCTGGTCGACGCCCTTGGTCACCGCGTACGAATCCCAGTAGGGGCCGCCGCAGTTGGAGCAGGCGCCGAAGGAGATGACGTACTTCGGCTCGGGCATCTGCTCGTACAGGCGCTTCACGGCCGGGGCCATCTTGTCCGTGACCGTACCGGAGACGACCATCAGGTCGGCCTGGCGCGGCCCCGGCGCGAACGGGATCACGCCGAGCCGGATGAAGTCGTGCCGGGCCATGGAGGCGGCGATGAACTCGATGGCGCAGCAGGCGAGCCCGAAGTTGAAGACCCACAACGAGTACCGGCGGCCCCAGTTGAGGACCACCTTCATCGGCTCGGGGGCAAGGCGGGACAGCACGCCGAGCTTCTGCGGCTCGGGGCGCAGCACCGGCTCCGGCAGATCGACGGGGGCCGAGGCAGGGACGGAAGAGGCGGAAGCGGAAGCGGGGGTCACGTCCATGTGAGGACGCCCTTCTTGTATGCGTACAGCAGGCCCACGGTCAGGAAGCCGAGGAAGATGAACATCTCCACCAGCGTCGTCGCACCGTAGCCGGGCGCGGCGAAGACCGTGGCCCACGGGAAGAGGAAGATCGAGTCGACGGCGAAGATGACGTAGAGGAACGCGTAGACGTAGTAGCGGACCTGGGTGTGGGCCCAGCCGTCGCCGACCGGGTCGACGCCGCACTCGTACGTCAGCAGCTTCTCGGGGGTCGGCACGACGGGCCGCAGCAGCCGCCCCGCGCCGAAGGCGACAGCGACGAACAGCACGCCGACGACGGCGAGCAGCCCGACGACTGAGTACGACTGGTAATAGCTCGCCGCGACGTTCGTCACGTGCACGTCAGCCCCTCACTCCCTGACCGCCCTCATCCGACCCCACGGGAGTCTAGGGCCTGCTAAAGCTGAGGTAAGCAGAGCGTCACGCTTCGGCAAGGACTGGTGGTGCCCGGTGGTACCCGCGGGTGGGGTTATCCCCCGGTCGTCCGGGCGGCCCTCCTCATGGCATCGCGGCGGCGCGCCGGGCACCCTAGCGCTTATGACCGCAAGCGCCATGTCCTCATCCACTCCTTCACCGCCGCCGCCCGCGCGCTTCGCGTCGTACGGCCGTCACACCTGGAAGGAGATCGCGCATCTCCTCACCAACCTCCCGCTGGGCGTGGCCGGTTTCGTCTACGTCGTCACGACGCTCGCGATGGGCTGCGGACTCGCCGTGACGGTCATCGGCCTGCCGCTGCTCGCGGGCGCGCTGCTCGGCGCACGGCAGATCGGCAAGGTGGAGCGGGCCCGGGCCCGCTCGCTGCTCGGGGTGCGGATCGACGAGCCGAGCCCGATGCCGACGCACGGGCACGGGTTCTTCAGCTGGCTGTGGTCGAGCCTGAAGGATCCGGTGGGCTGGCGCGCCATGCTGTACGGGTTCATGCGGCTGCCCTGGGGTGTGCTGACCTTCACCATCACCCTGGTCGGCCTCTTCGTGCTCTGGCCCGTGCTCCCCTACATCGTGCGCGGCCTGGCCAACGCGGACCGCGCGATGGTGCGCGGGCTGCTCTCGCCCTCCGATGAACTGGAGCGGCGCATCGTCGAGTTGGAGTCGGACCGTGGTGTCGTCGTCGACACGGCCGCGGCCGACCTGCGCCGCATCGAGCGCGATCTGCACGACGGTGCGCAGGCCCGCCTGGTCGCCCTCGCCATGGGGCTCGGTCTGGCCAAGGAGAAGCTCCTGGAGGACCCCGAAGCCGCGGCGCGCATGGTGGGCGAGGCGCACGGCGAGGTGAAGGTCGCCCTCCAGGAGCTGCGCGACCTGGCCCGCGGCATCCACCCGGCGGTCCTGACCGACCGCGGCCTGAACGCGGCGCTGTCCTCCGTGGCCTCGCGGTGCACGGTCCCGGTGAAGGTGACCGCCGATCTGCCGACGCGCCCGGCCGCCGCGATCGAGGGCATCGCGTACTTCACGGTCTCCGAGCTGCTGCAGAACGTCAGCAAGCACAGCGGGGCCCGTTCGGCGTCCGTCGAGGTGTGGTGCGCGGACCAGCGGCTCCTCATCCAGGTGCAGGACGACGGCCACGGCGGCGCGAGCCTCGACGGGGGCACGGGTATGGCGGGGCTCGCCGACCGGCTCGGCGCGGTCGACGGCCTGTTCGTGATCGACTCGCCGCAGGGCGGGCCCACGACGATCACGGCGGAACTGCCGTGGCGGGACCGGGAGCACGCGGCCCGGGGGTAGGGAAAACCCCCGGTCCAAGACACCTACGCACCACATGGTCCGGATCAAGTTCGGCCAGCACTCTGGAGATACGACGCCGGAACCCGACTCCGGAACAGAGCTTGACCCGAGCAGAAACGGACGACACCGATGGCCACGGAGTACGGACACGAGTACGGACAGGAGCACGGCCGCATGGACCGTTCGGAGTTCCGGGGATCCGACCTCGACGAGCGACGCCACCGTGTCCCCGCCGGGCTGCGCGCGCCGTTCGAGGCCCGCGCCTGGAAGGAGTTCGGCTATGTGCTCCTGAGCCTGCCGATCTCCATCGTGACGTTCACGTTCGCCATCACCATGCTGTCGCTGGGCGCAGGACTGCTGATCACCTTCATCGGCATCCCGGTGCTCGCCACCGGACTCGCCGCCTGCCGTGGCATCGGCTCGCTGGAGCGGGTGCGGGCACGTGCGCTGCTCGACGTGGAGGTGGCGAACCCGGAGCCGCTGCGGCCCAAGGGCAGCGGCCCGATGGCCTGGATGGGCGCCGTGCTCAAGAGCGGCGTCTCCTGGCGGCACGTCGTCTACGCCGTCCTGCACATGCCGTGGGCGATCTTCTCCTTCACCGTGTCGATCGTCTTCTGGACGTACGGCTGGGCGATGGTGACGTACCCGCTGTGGCAGTGGATCTTCCCGGCCTACGCGGGCCAGGACGGCATCCAGCTCTACGGCGACGACGGTCACCGCGTCCTCCTGGACAACCCCTTCGAGATCGGCGTCACCGCCCTCACCGGCCTGCTCGTCATGCTGGCCACCCCCTGGATCATCCGGGCCCTGACCACCGTCGACCGCGTCATGGTCGTCGGGCTGCTCGGCCCGTCGAGCCTGGCGACGCGGGTCGTCGAGCTGGAGTCGGACCGTGGTGTCGTCGTCGACACGGCCGCGGCCGACCTGCGCCGCATCGAGCGGGACCTGCACGACGGCGCGCAGGCCCGCCTGGTCGCCCTCGCCATGGATCTGGGTCTCGCCAAGGAGAAACTGACGGAGGACCCCGAGGCCGCCGCGCGCATGGTGGACGAGGCGCACGGCGAGGTCAAGGTCGCCCTCCAGGAGCTGCGCGACCTGGCCCGCGGCATCCACCCGGCGGTCCTGACCGACCGCGGCCTGAACGCGGCCCTGTCCTCGCTGGCCGCCCGGTGCACGGTACCGGTCCAGGTCGAGGTGGACCTGCCCGCGCGGCCCGCCGCCGCGATCGAGGGCATCGCGTACTTCACGGTCTCCGAGCTCCTGCAGAACATCAGCAAGCACGCCCGTGCGACCCGGGGCGCGGTCGACGTCTGGCAGGTCGAGGACCGGCTCATGCTCCAGGTCTCCGACGACGGCGCGGGCGGCGCGGACGTCACCAGCGGCTCCGGCCTTGCCGGACTCGCCGAGCGGCTCGACGCGGTCGACGGGATCCTCGTGGTGGATTCGCCGGTGGGCGGGCCCACGACCGTGACGGCGGAGTTGCCCTGGCGGGCGTAGCCGCGGCTGCCGGCCCGCTGCCCACCCGAACGCCCCGCGACGCGGGATGGACGGGTGGGTTTCGCCGTGCCCGCGAGGGCCCACGAGCCCACGCAGGCCGTAACGCCCCTTCTCACGCGCCCAGGCGCGATACTGAGTGCCGGGGAACACCGAGAACCGAATACACCGGGGGGCCGTGGACGTGGAGGACAAAGTGCGGGTGGTCATCGCCGAGGATTCAGTGCTGCTCAGGGAGGGCCTGACCCGGTTGCTGACCGACCGCGGGCATGACGTCGTCGCGGGGGTGGGCGACGCGGTCGCCCTGATCAAGACGATCGACGAACTGTCGTCGACGAGCGGACTGCCGGATGTGGTCGTCGCCGACGTGCGGATGCCGCCGACGCACACCGACGAGGGAGTGCGGGCCGCGGTGCATCTGCGCCAGCAGTATCCGGGGCTCGGGGTGCTCGTCCTCTCCCAGTACGTCGAGGAGCAGTACGCCACCGAGTTGCTCGCCGGGTCCAGTCGTGGCGTCGGCTATCTGCTCAAGGACCGCGTCGCCGACGTGCGCGAGTTCGTGGACGCCGTGGTGCGCGTCGCGGACGGCGGCACCGCGCTCGACCCGGAGGTCGTGGCGCAACTGCTCGGCCGCAGCCGCAAGCAGGACGTCCTCGCGGGGCTTACGCCACGCGAACGCGAGGTACTCGGTCTGATGGCCGAGGGGCGTACGAACTCGGCGGTGGCCCGGCAGCTCGTGGTGAGCGACGGCGCCGTCGAGAAGCACGTCAGCAACATCTTCCTGAAGCTGGGCCTTTCCCAGAGTGACGGGGATCACCGGCGTGTACTGGCGGTGCTCACCTATCTCAACTCCTAGCGACCTGACACTCTGTCAGCAATTTCACGCACCGCAGCGGCAGCGGCACCGAGCACGCAGACGCACAGACACACAGACACGCGCACGAGACACGAGCACGGAGAACAGTCCTAGAACCAAAGAATGAGTGGGGGCGTCTTCCATGGCGGGCCGGGGGGCTAGGCACATCACGGCAAATCGGGGCATTCGGGCGTCTCAAAAACACGTCCACGATGCGATCTACCCCAGGAAGGCGACCCTTACCGACGTAGGGTGGGCTTTGGGAAGGCCGGTCGCCCAGCCCTTCCCGCTCAGCCGCCCGAGGGAGGTCCAGTTCAGTGACCAGCCAGGTCAGTAGCCCAGCCGAGCAGGCCGATGGGGCAGTCGTCGGAGAGCAACGCAAGCACACCGGCGAGAAGGATGTACGCCGTCTGGACCGGGTGATCATTCGCTTCGCGGGTGACTCCGGTGACGGTATGCAGCTCACCGGTGACCGGTTCACTTCGGAGACGGCGTCCTTCGGGAACGACCTGTCGACACTGCCGAACTTCCCCGCCGAGATCCGTGCTCCTGCCGGGACCCTGCCGGGTGTCTCCTCTTTCCAGTTGCATTTCGCCGACCACGACATCCTCACTCCGGGCGATGCGCCGAACGTCCTGGTCGCGATGAACCCGGCGGCTTTGAAGGCGAACATCGCCGATGTGCCGCGCGGCGCGGAGATCATCGTCAACACGGACGAGTTCTCCAAGCGGGCGATGCAGAAAGTCGGCTACGAGGTGTCGCCGCTGGAGGACGGCTCGCTGGACGGATACAGCGTCCACCCGGTGCCGTTGACGACGCTGACCGTCGAGGCGCTCAAGGAGTTCGACCTTTCGCGCAAGGACGCGGGCCGGTCGAAGAACATGTTCGCGCTTGGGCTGTTGTCGTGGATGTATCACCGGCCCACGGCGGGCACGGAGAAGTTCCTGCGGACGAAGTTCGCGAAGAAGCCGGACATCGCGGAGGCGAATATCGCCGCGTTCCATGCGGGCTGGAACTTCGGTGAGACGACGGAGGACTTCGCCGTCTCCTACGAGGTGGCCCCGGCGTCCGCCGCGTTCCCGATGGGCACGTACCGCAACATCTCGGGGAACCTGGCGCTGTCGTACGGGCTGATCGCGGCGGGCCGGCAGGCGGATCTGCCGCTGTATCTGGGCTCGTACCCCATCACCCCGGCCTCCGACATCCTGCATGAGCTGTCCAAGCACAAGAACTTCGGGGTGCGCACCTTCCAGGCCGAGGACGAGATCGCGGGCATCGGGGCCGCGTTGGGCGCCGCGTTCGGCGGGTCGCTGGCGGTCACCACCACGTCCGGTCCCGGTGTGGCGCTGAAGTCGGAGACCATCGGCCTCGCGGTCTCGCTCGAACTGCCGCTGCTGGTCATCGACATCCAGCGGGGCGGGCCTTCGACGGGCCTGCCGACCAAGACCGAGCAGGCCGATCTGCTGCAGGCGATGTACGGGCGCAACGGGGAGGCGCCGGTGCCGATCGTCGCCCCCAAGACGCCCGCCGACTGCTTCGACGCCGCGATCGAGGCGGCGCGCATCGCGGTCACTTACCGCACGCCGGTGTTCCTGCTGTCGGACGGGTATCTGGCCAACGGCTCCGAGCCCTGGCGGATCCCGGATACGGATGAACTCCCGGATCTGCGTGTGCAGTTCGCCTCCGGTACGAATCACACCGAGGCCGATGGCACGGAAGTCTTCTGGCCCTACAAACGGGACCCGCAGACCCTGGCCCGCCCCTGGGCCATTCCCGGCACGCCGGGTCTTGAGCACCGTATCGGCGGTATCGAGAAGCAGGACGGCACGGGCAACATCTCCTACGACCCGGCCAACCACGACTTCATGGTCCGCACCCGCCAGGCCAAGATCGACGGAATCCAGGTGCCCGACCTGGAGGTCGACGACGCCACCGGCGACGCCAAGTTGCTGGTCCTTGGCTGGGGTTCGACGTATGGACCCATCACCGCCGCCGTACGCCGTCTGCGCGCGGTCGGCGAGAGCGTCGCCCAGGCCCATCTGCGCCACCTCAACCCCTTCCCACGGAATCTGGGCGAGGCCCTCAAGCGTTACGACAAGGTGGTGATCCCGGAGATGAACCTCGGGCAGCTCGCCACGCTGGTCCGCGCCAAGTACCTCGTGGACGCCGTCTCGTACAACCAGGTCAACGGAATGCCGTTCAAGGCCGAGCAGCTCGCCACGGCCCTCAAGGAGGCCATCCATGGCTGACACGCAGACCGAAGGCACCGGGAGCACGATCGAAGCGCTCTCCCTGGTGCCCAAGGCCGAGGCCAAGCAGTCCATGAAGGACTTCAAGTCCGATCAGGAGGTGCGCTGGTGCCCCGGCTGCGGTGACTACGCCGTCCTGGCGGCCGTGCAGGGCTTCATGCCCGAGCTGGGTCTGGCCAAGGAGAACATCGTCTTCGTCTCCGGCATCGGCTGCTCCTCGCGCTTCCCGTACTACATGAATACCTACGGGATGCACTCCATCCACGGCCGCGCCCCCGCCATCGCCACCGGACTCGCCTCATCGCGGCGGGACTTGAGCGTGTGGGTGGTCACCGGCGACGGCGACGCCCTGTCCATCGGCGGCAACCACCTCATCCACGCCCTGCGCCGCAACGTCAACCTCAAGATCCTGCTCTTCAACAACCGGATCTACGGACTCACCAAGGGCCAGTACTCCCCGACCTCCGAGATCGGCAAGATCACCAAGTCGACGCCGATGGGCTCACTCGACGCGCCCTTCAACCCCGTCTCCCTCGCCATCGGCGCGGAGGCGAGCTTCGTGGCGCGCACGGTGGACTCCGACCGCAAGCACCTCACCTCCGTGCTGCGCCAGGCCGCCGACCACCCCGGCACGGCCCTGGTGGAGATCTACCAGAACTGCAACATCTTCAACGACGGCGCCTTCGAGGTGTTGAAGGACAAGCAGCAGGCCGAGGAAGCCGTCATCCGCCTGGAGCACGGACAGCCCATCCGCTTCGGGACACCGCTGGAGAACGGCCTCGGCTCCAAGGGCGTCGTACGCGACGCGGCCACCGGCGACCTCAAGGTCGTCCCGGTCACTTCTGAGACCGAGTCTCAGATCCTGGTCCACGACGCGCACTCCACCTCGCCCACCCTGGCCTTCGCGCTCTCCCGCCTCGCCGACCCCGACACCCTGCACCACACGCCCATCGGTGTCCTGCGCGATGTCCAACGCCCCGTCTACGACACGCTCATGTCCGACCAGCTCGACACCGCCATCGAACAGAACGGCAAGGGCGACCTCGCAGCCCTCCTCGCCGGCGGCGACACCTGGACCGTCGCAGGCTGACGCTCCACAGTCCTCTCAACAGCCTCGCCCCGACGCCCGGTTCTGATCTCTCAGGACCGGGCCTCGTCGTATGCGGCACGCGCCTTGTGTACGTCGTCCATGCGCCGCTCCGTCCAGGCCGCAAGGGCCCGCACCTGCTCGGCGGCCTCGCGCCCCAGATCCGTGAGGGAGTAGTCGACGCGGGGCGGGATGACCGGCTTGGCGTCGCGGTGCACGAGGCCGTCGCGCTCCAGGGTCTGCAGGGTCTGGGTCAGCATCTTCTCGCTCACCCGGCCGAGCGCGCGGCGCAGCTCGCTGAAGCGGTGCGAGCGCTCCTCCAGGGCGATCAGGGCGAGGACGCCCCAGCGGCTTGTGACGTGCTCCAGGACCAGACGCTGCGGGCACATCTGGTCGCTGTCGAGGTTCCACCCACTTACTGTCATGCCAGTACCTTACTTCAAAGTGGGTACTTACGAATAGTTAGCGCCAGCGCTACGGTTAGGGCATACCGAATTCCACTGGTCGAAACAGGAGCAATCAGCCATGAGCATCGTCGTCACCGGAGCCACCGGACACCTCGGCCGTCTCGTCATCGACGGGCTGCTCGACGCGCAGGTCCCCGCCGGGCAGATCGCCGCCGTCGTCCGCGACAAGGACAAGGCCGCCGAGCTGGCCGCGCGCGGCGTCGAACTGCGCGTCGCCGATTACAACGCGCCCGAGACCCTCGCCGGCGTCTTCGCCGCGGGCGACAGGGTGCTGCTGATCTCCGGCAGCGAGGTGGGCAAGCGGGTGCCGCAGCACGCGGCGGTCATCGACGCGGCGCGCGGCGCGGATGTCGCGCTCCTCGCGTACACCGGCATCCTCGGCGGGCCCGACGCCGACTTCGACCTCGCGGCCGAGCACAAGGCGACCGAGCAGCTGATCCTCGACTCCGGCCTTCCGCACACGTTCCTGCGCAACGGCTGGTACCACGAGAACTACACGGCCAACCTCGCCCCCGTCCTGGAGCACGGCGCCGTCGTCGCCTCCGCGGGCGAGGGCAGGGTCGCCTCCGCCTCGCGCGCCGACTACGCGGCGGCCGCCGTCGCCGTACTGACCGGTGAGGGTCACGAGGGCAAGGTCTACGAGCTGAGCGGTGACGTGGCGTGGAGCTTCGCCGAGTACGCCGCCGAGGTCGCCCGGCAGAGCGGCAAGGACATCTCGTACGCGAGCGTCCCCGCCGAGCAGCACCTCGCGATTCTGACCGGCGCCGGGCTGCCCGAGCAGTTCGCCGCGATCCTCGTCGACGTCGACTCGGCGATCGAGCGGGGGCGGCTCGCCGGTACGAGCGGTGATCTGGCGCGGCTCATCGGGCGGCCGACGACGCCGGTGGCCGAGGCGATCTCGGTGGCGCTGAAGGGCTGAACGCCCGGCTGGAGGGCGCGCGGTACGGCGGGACGGACGTCATGACCGTTTTCGTGAGACGGGCATGACACGGGGGTGTCCGGGCCGCTACCTTCGGGGATGCAGCGTGGGGCTGCCGTGTACCAAGGAGGGGCCGTGGACGCTGCCGCAGCTGCGCAGTCGAAGAGCGAGCAGCGCATAGGTCTGCTGAACGGTTTTGCGGCCTACGGGATGTGGGGCCTCGTGCCCCTGTTCTGGCCCCTCCTGAAGCCCTCGGGCGCGGGTGAGATCCTCGCGCACCGGATGGCCTGGTCCCTCGTCGTGGTCGGCGTCGCGCTGCTCATCATGCGGCGCTGGGCCTGGGCGGGGGAGCTGATACGCCAGCCGCGCAAGCTGGGGCTCGTGACGATCGCCGCCGCGGTCATCACCGTCAACTGGGGCGTCTACATCTGGGCCGTGAACTCCGGCCACGTCGTGGAAGCCTCCCTCGGCTACTTCATCAACCCCCTGGTCACCATCGCGATGGGCGTCCTGCTGCTCGGCGAGCGGCTGCGTCCCGTGCAGTGGGCGGCCGTCGCCGTCGGCCTCGCGGCGGTCCTCGTACTCGCCTTCGGCTACGGGCAGCCGCCGTGGATCTCCCTCTGCCTGGCCTTCTCCTTCGCCACGTACGGCCTGGTGAAGAAGAAGGTCGGACTCGGCGGTCTTGAGTCGCTCGCCGCGGAGACCGCGATCCAGTTCCTGCCCGCGGTCGGGTTCCTGGTCTGGCTCGGTGCGCGGGGGGACGCGACGTTCGGGGCGGAAGGCACCGGGCACGCGGCGCTGCTCGCGGCGACCGGTGTGGTCACCGCCATTCCCCTGGTCTGCTTCGGCGCCGCCGCGATACGGGTGCCGCTGTCGACCCTTGGGCTGCTGCAGTACCTCGCGCCGGTCTTCCAGTTCCTGCTCGGCATCCTCTACTTCCACGAGGCGATGCCTCCTGAGCGGTGGGCCGGGTTCGGGCTCGTGTGGCTGGCGCTGACGCTGCTGACCTGGGACGCGTTGCGCACCGCGCGGCGTAACGCGGCTCGGCTCGCCGCCGAGCGGCCGGGGCCGGCCTATGAGTCGCGGGTGGCGGAGGCGGTGGCCCGCGTCGAGTGAGCCTCGCGGTGCGCCCTGGCCTTCTGGCGGTTTCCGCAGCGTTCCATCGAGCACCAGCGGCGGCGGCCCGGGCGTGAGGTGTCGACGAAGAGCAAGGAGCAGTTGGAGGTCGCGCACTTGCGGATGCGGTGCGCGTACGGCCCGGTGAAGAGGTCGACGGCGTCCCGCGCGACGGTCGACAGGAGCTGGGTGCCGGTGGCGTTCGGCGCCCAGGCGCGGGTGCCGTCGGGCTCGATGCGGGCGGTGAGCGGGGGCTCGGCCGCCGCGGCGTTCACGGTCGCCAGGAGTTCGGGGGCCGGTGGGCGGCCTTGGGCGTGGTCCAAGGTGAGCAGGAAGAGGGCGTCACGGGTGTTCCGCACCGCCGCCAACTCCTCGTCGCTGACGGTCAGTTCGAGCGAGGCGGCCTTGAGGCGGCTCTCGCCCGCCCACCGCACCAGGTCGGACGGCGCGTGCAGCGCCTCGAAGCGGGCGAAGATCCCCGGGCCGCCCGTCGCGGTCAACTCCAGGCACAGCGCGCCCGGATCGAAGTGGAAGCGCTGCCCGTCGGGGTGATGCAGCGTCAGCCCCGGCCCGCTCGGCCGCCGTGCCCGTTCCGCCTGTCCGGCCTGCCTCATTGCTACCTCCGTATAGTAACCAGTATAAGTGGTTACTATGACGCTACATTGGAAACTCGTCGTCGACGCCGCCGATCCGCACGCGCAGGCCACCTTCTGGGCCGAGACCCTGGGCTACGAGGTCGAGGACAACAGCGTCCTCATCACCCGCCTCCTCGGCTTCGGCGCCATCCAGGAGTCCGACACCGTCGAGTTCCGCGGGCGCCGCGCCTTCCGTGATCTGGTGGCCGTGCGGCATCCGGACGATCCGTACGAGGAGGAGAGCGGCACGGGTCAGGGCCGGCGGATCCTCTTCCAGCGCGTGCCGGAGACGAAGACCGTCAAGAACCGGCTGCATCTCGATGTGCACGCCGCGCCCGGCACCCGCGAGGACGAGGCCGCCCGCATCGAGGCGCTCGGCGCGGCCGTCCTGCGGCACGTCAAGGAGCCGGGGGGCGAGTGGATCGTCATGACGGACCCCGAGGGGAACGAGTTCTGCGTCCAGTGACGCGGGGGCCGCTCCCGGGTGCGCCGCGGAACAAGCGCTTCGACACCGTGCTCATGGGGCGCGGCACCTACGAGGCAGGGCTGCCACAGGGCTCGATCAGGCCCTACGCCCGCATGGAGCGGTACGTCGTCTCCAGCACCTTGGCCGGCCTCGACCCCGTCGATATGCGCTCTTGACGCGTGGTCAACCTCACCAGCACCATCAGGCACGCCAATTCCGTTCGTCATACGCGGAATTGGCGTCCCCCACGCAATGAGCCAACAGAACACGGAGCCCCCCACATGAAGCTCTCCGTTCCCGGACGCGCCACGGCGGCCGCCGTCATAGCCGTCGCCGGACTCCTCACGACCAGCGCGATATCCTCCGCGGCCCCCTCCCCCACGGCGGCCGCGCCCGACATATCCGTGGCCAACGTCCAGGCCCACCTCTCGCAGCTGCAGAACATCGCCTCGTCCAACGGCGGCAACCGCGCCCACGGCAGCGCGGGCTACAAGGCCTCCGTCGACTATGTGAAGGGCAAGCTGGACGAGGCCGGATTCACCACCTCGCTCCAGGAGTTCACCTCCAACGGCAAGACCGGCTACAACCTGATCGCCGACTGGCCCGGCGGCGACGCCGACCAGGTCGTCATGGCGGGCTCGCACCTCGACAGCGTCGATTCGGGGCCCGGCATCAACGACAACGGCTCCGGTTCGGCCGCGATACTGGAGACCGCCCTCACCGTGGCGCGCGAGCAGTACAAGCCCGCCAAGCATCTGCGGTTCGCCTGGTGGGGCGCCGAGGAGCTGGGGCTCGTCGGCTCCTCGCACTACGTCGAGAAGCTGCCGGCCGACGAGCGTTCGAAGATCAAGGACTATCTGAACTTCGACATGATCGGCTCCCCGAACCCGGGCTACTTCGTCTACGACGACGACCCCACCATCGAGAAGACCTTCAAGGACTTCTACGGCGGCCTCGACCTCGCCACGGAGCCTGACGAGGAGGGCGACGGACGCTCGGACCACGCCCCGTTCAAGGACGCGGGCGTCCCGGTCGGCGGTATTTTCAGCGGCGCCGACTACGAGAAGACCGCCGGGCAGGCCCAGAACTGGGGCGGCACGGCCGGTGAGCCGTTCGACAAGTGCTACCACTCCGCGTGCGACACGGAGTCGAACATCGACGGCACCGCGCTCGACCACAACAGCGACGCGGTGGCGTACGCGGTGTGGGGGCTCTCCGCCTGACCCGCGGGCCACAGGCCACCCTGGACACAGTTACCTGCGTGTGCATATAGTGCACACGCAGGTAATGAGCAGTAGCCGTATTTCCAGGAGGGGCCCCATGACTCGCAAGTTCCTTTTCGTGCTCGGCAGTTCCCGCGCCGACGGCAACTCCGAGATCCTGGCCCGCCGGGCCGCCGAGCAGCTTCCCTCGGACGTCCAGCAGCGCTGGCTGAACCTCGCCGACCACCCGCTGCCCGACTTCGAGGACCTCCGGCACGACAGCGACTACACCCGGCCGTCCGGCGACAGCGCCGGGGTCCTGCTCGACGCGACCCTCGAAGCGACCGACATCGTCATCGTGTCGCCCCTGTACTGGTACTCGGTCTCGGCCACCACCAAGCGCTACCTCGACTACTGGTCGGGCTGGCTGCGCATCCCCGGAGTCGAGTTCAAGGCCACGCTGGCCCAACGCAACCTGTGGGGAGTGACGGCGCTGGCGGACCACGAGCCGGTCGTCGCCGATCCGCTGGTCGGCACCCTGCGCAACTCCGCCGCGTATCTCGGGATGCGTTTCGGCGGCGTACTGCTCGGCAACGGCAGCAAGCCCGGCGACGTACTGAAGGACGAGCGGGCCCTGACCGAGGCCAAGACGTTCTTCGCCCAGGAGCCGCAGCTCGCGCGCTTCGCGTACGAGAGCTGACGCCCTGACGCCCGCTACGCCGAGATGTCCTTCGCCCCGAACCGCGCCCACGCCGCCGAGCCGAACACAGCGGCGTACAGGCCCTGGAGGCCGAGGTTCTTGACCAGCTCGTCCCAGTAGACGGGCTCGCGCATCAGGTCCGCGAACGACAGCCAGTAGTGCGAGAAGAAGTACGGCTGGATGGCGTGCAGTTGGGGGATCTGGTCGAGGATCTGGATGGTGATGAGCAGACCGACGGTGGTCGCCATCGCGGCGATACCGCTGCTCGTCAGCGTCGACACGAAGAGCCCGAGCGCCGCCACACCGACCAGTGACGCGGCGACGACAAGGGCGATGAGCAGGGCGCGCAACAGCCCCTCACCGAAGCCGATTTGAGTGCCGGAGATGGTGGTGACCTCGCCGACCGGGAAGAGCAGCGCCCCGACAGCGAGCGCGGAGACAGCCACGACGAGGGTCGCGACCAGGCAGAACGTCATCGCCGTCGCGTACTTGACGAGCAGCAGGCGCGTACGTCCCGCCGGGGCGACCAGGAGGTAGCGCAGCGTCCCCGCGCTGGACTCACCCGCGATGGAGTCGCCCGCGACGACGCCGACCGCCATGGGGAGGAAGAAGGGAAGCGTCGCGGCGAGCGCGGTGAAGACCAGGAACAGGCCGTTGTTGGTGATCTGCGCGATGAACGCCGGGCCACCGCCCTCGCCGCCCCCGGCGACCGACGAGCCGTCACTGGTCTCGATCTTGACGGCGACGCCCACGAGGATCGGCACGGCCGCGAGCACGCCGAGCAGGGCGAGGGTGCGCCAGCGACGGAAGGTGATACCCAGCTCGCTGCGGAAGAGCCCGAGGGTCCAGACCCACCGGACCTCGCGCCTTTGTACGTCGTCGATCTCAGCCCGCGACATCGAAACCCTCCCCCGTAAGCGCCACGAACGCGTCCTCGAGCGAGGCCCTTTCGACGCCGAAGCCCCGTACTCGCACACCCGCCCCGACCAGGGCCGCGTTCAGCTCGGCGAGGTCCGTGCCGGTCTCCGCGGCCGGCGGTTCGCCCGTCACGCGGTCCTCCGTCACGACGAGATCCGTCACGCCTAGCTCCTTCAGGACGCGGGCCGCGTCGCCCGTGTCCGGGGTCGTGACCTTGAGCCGCCCCCGCGCGCCTGCGGCGAGTTCGGCCACCGGACCCTGGGTGATCAGGCGACCCTGGGCCATCACCGCGGCATGCGTGCAGACCTGCTCGATCTCGTCCAGAAGGTGCGAGGAGAGGAAAACCGTCGTGCCCTCCGAGGCCAACTCCCGGACCAGTGACCGGATTTCGCGCATCCCCTGAGGGTCGAGGCCGTTGGTCGGTTCGTCGAGCACGAGGAGTCTGCGGGGCTGGAGCAGCGCGGCCGCGAGCCCCAGACGCTGTTTCATGCCGAGGGAGTACGCCTTCGCCTTCTTGCCCCCGGCGGCCGTAAGACCCACCCGGTCGAGGGCCGCTTCGGCGCGGGCCCCGCGGGTGCGCGGGTCCGCGGTCGGGTCGGCGGAGTCGTAGCGCAGGAGGTTGTCGCGGCCGGAGAGGAAGCCGTAGAGGGCCGGGCCTTCGATGAGCGCGCCCACGTGCGGCAGTACGGTGCGTGCCTCGCGCGGCATGGGGCGGCCAAGGACCCGCGCTTGGCCGGAAGTCGGCTCGATCAGGCCCATCAGCATCCGGATGGTGGTCGTCTTGCCGCTGCCGTTCGGCCCGAGGAACCCGAATACGCTGCCCGCGGGAACGGTGAGGCTCAGCTGGTCCACAGCCAGCTGTTTGCCGTAGCGCTTGGTGAGCGCCTCCGTCTCGATCACATGTGGCGTCGGGCTGCCGTCTTCGCGGGGCACATGTCCTCCCTCACCGGTGCGGCGGACTCAGGGGTGTCCCCCTGAATCCGCCGCTTATTGTCTGGTTCGCAGCCTGTGGCCTAGTGCGCCGCGTTCGCCGCCTTCACCAAGGCGTCCTTGGTGACCGCGCCGACGTAGACCTTGCCGTCGTCGGTGATGAGGGCGTTGACCAGGCGGGTCTTGAAGACCGTGCCCGAGCCGAACTCGCCCTTCACCTGGTCGCCGAGCGAGTCGAGGAGCCGCTGTGCGTCCGGCGGTACGTCACCGGACTCACCGGTCGGCAGGCCCTGGCCGCCCGGCAGCTTCAGCTCGGCGATGGAGGTCCAGCCCTCGCCGATGACGTTCAGACCGTTCAGGCCATCCAGGTCCTTCTCGCCCTTGAACTCCTTGCCGCCGTCCTTGAAGCCGTGCTTCTCGGCCTTGGCCTCGTCGCCCTCCTCGGTGACCTTCGCGCCCTTGGGCGGCGTGAAGGCGAAGGTGGACGCGGCCGGCTTGTCGAAGTCGACCTTCGTGAAGCCCGCGTCGACGACCGCGCTGCCGCCGCCCGCCGGAGTGAGCGTGAACTTCAGCGGCGTACCGGTCTTGGAGTCGACCGCGACCGTGATCTGGCCGACCGTCGAACCGGACTGCTTGGGCTTGATGACCAGGCGGTAGGCGTCACGACCCGCCACCTGCGCCGTGCCGTCCACCTTCACCGACGTCGTGGAGTCCGCCGCCTTCAGCGCTTCGTCGGCCAGCTCCTTGGGCGTGGACGGGACGTCCTTGGGGAGGTCCTTCTCGGCCGAATCCCCGGCCTTGCCCTCCGCCTTGGAGTGGTACGCCTCGTTCGACTTGCTGTCGTACGCCCATACGTCGTCGCCGTTGTGGATCAGGCTGTACTCGGCGGCGTCGTCCAGGACGGACAGCTTCTGCTTGTCGGGGCCGTCGGCGGCGACGCGCAGCGTGTGCGTGCCGGACGCCAGCTCCATCAGCTTCGACTGCGGGTCGGCGGACGAGCCCTCGCCGTCCCCTCCCTCGCCGCCCCCGCCACTGCCAGGAGCGAAGCCGCCGGACATGCCGCCGAAGGACGGCAGCCCCAGGTCGGTGCTGATCTTCACGGTGCCCGAGAGCTGCTCCGTGTCCGACGCGGCGATCTTCTCGATGAGTTTCTGTGCGGTGATGTCCGGCAACTCGGGGTCGCCCGACGTCGCGAGCGCCGGGACGAGCCCGATGGTCGCCGCCGCCACCCCCGCCACCGCGAGGGGGACCACGTAACGTGCCGCCTTCCGGCGGCCCGCGCGCAGCTCCCCGGCCTCACCGGTGTTCTGCTCAGGTTCGTACGGTGCCATTGTGTGCCCTACCTCCGTGGTCGGCGGCGGCCTTCCCAGTACGTGCGTGCGTCCACCCCGCGCCGCCATTCTCACCCGAATAGGTCAGGAGTGGTTGTTTCTTGCTGGACCTTGCTGATGTCCATACGACCAAATCGGCCGACGAGAAGCGTCAGACCCCGGGCTCAACTCCACGTACTGCTGTGGGATGACATGGACAGGCGGCGCCTCCCCCATCCCGTAGGGGATACGCCGCCTGTCCTGCTGAGAACTGCTGAGAACGCGCTCGGCTCAGCGCTGCACGAACACGTAGTCCGCCCGGTACGGCACCTCCGCGATGGCTCCCGGCTCGCAGTCACCCGCCGGTGCGACCCCGCCGGCTGTGTTCAGGCGCAGGATCTCCGCGGTGCCGGCGAGGAGACCGCGCGGCTTGCCGGTCCGGGTTGCCGCCAGGTCGAGTTCGGGGATGTTGTTGTCACCGTTGGGCGTCCTGGAGATGAGCTTGCCGGTGACCTGGCTGCGGTCGGGGGCGGTCCAGCGCGGGACGCCCGAGTTGGGGGCGACGAAGTCGTGCGCGATGTTGCCGCCGAGCCGGGCGCGCACGTCACGCTGGGCGAAGGCGAACTTCCCCGAGCCGGAGCCGTCCTCGACCTTCTCGCACTCGTAGATCTGCCTGCCCCGGATCACGGATGCCTGGAAGTGGGCCGCCGCGTCGCGGAAGTCGAAGTCGGTGGTCACCTTGTGCAGCTGGCCGCGGACGGCGCCGCCGGGGAACTCGGCGGTGTGCAGGTTGGCGTAGAAACCGCCCGGGTTGGTCTTCAACTCCGCGAGCAGCGCGGCGTCGTCGACCGTGACCGTGCCGGTGACCCGGTGGCTCTTGCCTGTGGCCTCGCTGCCTGTGCCCTTCGTGGACAGCAGCTTGGTGAAGTCGACCTTGATGCCGCCATTGGTGCCCTTGGCGCCCTGGTGGAGATGGAGGGCGGTCGGCTTGCCCGTGCCGCGCCACTTGACCGTGACCGACACCTTGTCGCCCTCGACCCTGACGAACTCAAGGGCCCGGCCATCCTTGTCGCCCACCGCGGGGCCACCCTGCACCGGCACCTCGTTCGCGCCGTTCAGGCTCGCCACGAAGGAAGCTCCGCCGCTTCCGCTTCCGCTGTCGGCGACGGCAGGCGGCGCCGCCACCGCCACACCCCCCGCCGCGGCGACGGCCACACCGGCGGCGAGCAGCGCCCGGCGGCGGTTCGCGCATGTGCCAGAGGTACCAAAAACGCCCATGATCGAGATCTCCCCCGTACCTGAACCGACGCCCCACTGCGTCAGCTTCTGGGCATAGGTACGGAATAGATCCGATCCTGGACTCAATCCAAGACCGATGACGAATGTGACCTCAGTCACACCTCTCGGTCGGGCGTCAGCCCGCCCGATGCACCACCAGATCGCAGAGCTCGACGAGCGACGTCTTCGCGTCGCAGTCCCGCAGCGGCGCGAGAGTCGACCGCGCCTCCTCCGCGTACCGCACGGTGTCCCTGCGGGCCTGCTCAAGTGCGGGGTGCGCCCGCAGCCGTGCCAGCGCCTCCGCGTGCCGCGCGTCGTCCGTCAGGTCCGATTCGAGGAGCTCGCTCAGGGCGATGTCCTCGGCGAGACCGAGCTTCTCCACCCGCTCGCGCAGCCGCAGCACCGGCAGCGTGGGAATGCCCTCGCGCAGGTCGGTGCCGGGCGTCTTGCCGGACTCGTGCGAGTCGGAGGCGATGTCCAGTACGTCGTCGGCGAGCTGGAAGGCGACGCCGAGCCGCTCGCCGTACTGGGTCAGGACGTCCACGACGGTCTCGTCGGCGCCCGACATCATGGCGCCGAAACGGCACGCCACCGCGACCAGCGAGCCGGTCTTGCCGCCGAGCACGTCGAGGTAGTGGTCGATGGGGTCGCGGCCGTCGGGCGGTCCCGCGGTCTCCAGGATCTGGCCGGTGACCAGGCGTTCGAAGGCCTCCGCCTGGATGCGGACGGCGTCCGGGCCGAGGTCGGCCAGGATGTACGAGGCACGGGCGAAGAGGAAGTCGCCGGTGAGCACCGCCACCGAGTTGCCCCAGCGCTGGTTGGCGCTCTCGACTCCGCGGCGCACGTCCGCCTCGTCCATCACGTCGTCGTGGTAGAGCGTCGCGAGGTGCGTGAGCTCGACGACCACGGCGGAGGGCACGACGCCCGGCGCGTGCGGATCGCCGAACTGCGCGGAGAGCATCACAAGGAGCGGCCTGAACCGCTTGCCGCCCGCGCGCACCAGATGCTGAGCGGCGTCCGTGATGAACGGGACCCCGCTCTTGGTGGCGTCGAGCAGACCTTCCTCGACGGCCGCCAATCCGGCCTGGACATCGGCTTCGAGAGCCTGGTCCCGCACGCTGAGGCCGAAGGGCCCGACGACGGTCACGAGGGGTTCTCCTGTCTGCTGACGATCACAAGTCGGTCACTCGGTCGATCATCACTCGGTCGATCTTTGCGCGATGACGGGGTCGATGACACGGTTTGTCGATGTGTCGCTGCCATCACACAAGTCAGCGTATCCGGTCGCCTTTCGATCACAGTGGGCACCCGCCTGTGCAATGCCGCCCAGGCGACGTGCGATCAGCACCGGTATGTTCTTGATCAGCTGATACGACCTGGATAGACGTATCGCCCCGTAAACAACCGAACCACCCGGAGCAGAATCCTTGTCCCGCACCGAGGCCGACACCGAACCGCCCGCGGAGCCGCCGACGGACCCACCGCCCGGCGACGACCACGCGTTCCTCGGGCAGCCGCGCGGGCTGCTCACCCTCTCGGGCCTCGAAGTCTGGGAGCGCTTCTCGTTCCTGGGCATGCAGGCCATCCTCGTCCTCTACTTCGCGGACTCCGTCGCCCACGACGGCATGGGCATGGATTCCGGAACCGCCGCGTCGGTGTCGGCGGCGTACGGAACGCTCGTCTATCTCGTCTCGGTGGCGGGCGGCTGGCTCGCCGACCGCATCCTGGGCTCGTACCGCGCGGTCCTGTGGGGCGGCATCCTCATCGCCTGCGGCCACTACTCCATGGCGGTGCCGACGGCGACGATGACCTGGGTGGGCCTCGGCCTGATCAGCGCGGGCACCGGACTGCTCAAGCCGAACGTCGCCTCGATGGTGGGCAAGCTCTACCGCACCGACGACGACCGGCGCGACGCGGGCTTCGCGCTGTACTACATGGGCATCAACATCGGCGCCTTCGCAGGGCCGCTGATCACCGGCTGGCTCGGTGACCACAAGGGCTGGCACTGGGGCTTCTCGGCGGCCGCGATCGGCATGACGTTCGGCCTGATCCAGTACGTGCTGGGCCGCCGGCACCTCGCGGGGCGCAAAGCGTCCGCCGAGTTCGCGCTCCCCAAGGACGCGATGCGCCGCGCGATCACACTGATCGTCGCGGGCATGGTCACGCTCGCCGTCGTCGCGGGTCTGCTCGCCGCGGTCGGCTGGCTGACGATGGACCGCTTCGTCGACCTGCTCACCGTCATCTCGGTGATCGCACCGGTCGTCTACTTCGCGGTCATGTTCCGCAGCCCGCGCGTGAGCGAGGAGGAACGCGGCCGTCTCAAGCCGTACGTGGTCCTCTTCCTCGCCTCGGTGGTCTTCAACTTCATCCTGTTCCAGGCGTACTCGACGATGATCCTGCTGGCCTCGACGAACGCCGAGACGTCGATCCTCGGTTTCACCTTCCCCGCCAGCTGGTACGCCTCCGCGCTCGGCGCCTTCGAGGTCGCGCTCGCCCCCGTCGTCGCCGCGGTCTGGGCCCGGATGGGTCATCGTCAGCCGCACGCCTCCAACAAGATCGCATTCGGGGTGATCCTGGGCGGACTGTCGTTCCTCCTGATGGTCCTGCCGACCTCGGGGCACGGGGACGACACGTACAAGATGGCGGTCTGGTGGATCGTCGGCTCCTACCTGCTGCTCGGCCTCGGCGACATCCTCGTGGAGACATCCGGCATGTCGGCCACCACGAAGCTCGCCCCCAAGGCCTTCGCCAGCCAGACCATGGCCCTCTGGTTCCTCTCGCTCGCCCTCGCCAACGGCATCCAGGCGCAGGTCGTGAAGGTCTACGGAGAGGTCTCCAACCCGGCCTACTTCGGCGTGAACGGCGCCATCGCGGTGGCCGCCGGCGCTGCCGTGATCCTGCTCGCCCCATGGCTGCGCCGCACCATGCACCCCGTCCACTGAGGTTCCCGCCATGCAGATTCGCTCTTCCTTCCCGTACGAGACCACCCGCGAGGACGTCCAAGTACCCCTCCCGGACGGGACCAAGCTGTACGCGCGCATCTGGCGCCCAGTGACGGACGAACCCGTCCCCGCGCTCCTGGAGTACCTCCCCTACCGGCTGAGCGACTGGACGGCGCCGCGCGACTTCCAGCGCCACCCCTGGTACGCCGGGCACGGCTACGCCTCCGTGCGCGTGGACGTACGCGGGCACGGCAACTCGGAGGGCATGCCGGGCGACGAATACTCCCCGGTGGAGCTGGCCGACGGGGTGGAGGTCGTCAACTGGCTCGCCGAGCAGCCCTGGTGCTCCGGCAAGGTCGGCATGTTCGGCATCTCCTGGGGCGGCTTCAACTCCCTGCAGATCGCGGCTCTCGCGCCCGAGCCGCTCAAGGCGATCATCACGGTCTGCTCCGCGGACGACCGCTATGACAACGACGTGCACTACATGGGTGGTTCCGTCCTCGCGGTGGACATGCACGCGTGGGCGGCGACGATGCTGGCCTTCGTCTCGCGCCCGCCGGACCCGCTGTTCGTGGGCGACCGCTGGCGGGAGATGTGGCTCAGCCGCCTCGAAGCCGTGGACCCCTTCATCCACACCTGGCTCGAACACCAGACGCGGGACGCCTACTGGCGCCACGGCAGCGTCTGCGAGGACTACTCCGCGATCAACGCTGCGGTCCTCGCGGTGGGTGGCTTCCACGACCCCTACCGGGACACGGTCCTGCGCCTGGTCGAGCATCTGCCGGGGCCGGTCCAGGGCCTGATCGGGCCGTGGTCGCACCAGTACCCCGACCGGGGCCTGCCGCCGGGCCCGGCGATCGGCTTCCTCCAGGAGACCCTGCGCTGGTGGGACCACCATCTGAAGGGCGTCGAGAACGACGTCATGGCGGAGCCGAAGCTCCGCTCCTGGATCAGCGACTCCCATCCGCCGGCGACGGTGTACGACGCGCTGCCGGGCGGCTGGGTCGGGGACCCCTCCTGGCCTTCCCCGAACGTCACCCCGACCGCGTACGCCCTCCAGGGCCATCCGCTCGTCGTCGACTCCCCCCAGCACACGGGCCTCGACGCGGGCCGCTACTTCCCCTTCGGCAACGACGCGGATCTGCCGCCGGACCAGCGGGACGAGGACGCGAAGTCGGCGTGCTTCGAGTTCGAGGTCCCCACGGCGGTACGCATCCTGGGGCGGCCCAAGGTGACACTGCGGCTGCGGATGGACGTGCCGTCCGGGCAGGCGATCGCGCGGGTCTGCGACGTGGCCCCGGACGGCTCGTCCACCCTGGTCACGCGTGGCGTCCTGAACCTATCGGCCCGGCATGGGCGCGACCGGGTGGAGCCGTGGCTGGTCGGCGGTACGGAGGACGTGACGTTCGAGCTGAACGCCATCGGCCACACGTTCCCGCCGGGGCACCGGATCCGGCTCGCCGTGTCCTCGGCGTACTGGCCGTGGATCTGGCCGCAGGCGGACTCGGCGGGCTTCACCCTGGACCCGGCGGGCAGCGCCCTGGAACTCCCGGTCAGGCAGGGCGACTTGGACCCATCCATCACCTTTGCCGCTCCGGAGCAGTCGGAGCCGCTTGAGGTGGTGTACCCGGCGACGCTCGACGAGCCGCGTCCCGAGCGTCTGGTCGTACGCGATGTGGCGAAGGGCGAATGGCGCCTGGAGGTGGACCCGCGCTACGGCGGTACGCGGGTCTACCCCGATGGCCTGGAGTTCACCGAGGACGCGCTGGAGACGTACACGATCAACGAGTCCGACCCGCTCTCCGCCCGCACCCGATCCGACTGGCTGATCCGTCTGCACCGCCCCGAGCTGGGATGGGACGCGACGATCGAGTCGCGCTCCGAAATCACGTGCGACGCGGCGGACTTCATCACGTCGAACGAGGTGGTGTGCAAGGACGGCGGCGAGGTCGTCTTCCACCGGACGTGGGAGAAGCGGATTCCGCGGACGGCGGGGTGAGGGGGGCGGTTCCAGTGGCGGTCGCGGTGGCGGTGGCGGTGGCGGTGGTCGGGGGCGCGCAGAACGACTGGTAGCGCGGCGAAGCGGCGGGGCGCGCGGTACTGCCCCTACGCCCCATGCGCCCCGCACGACCCGCACGCCCCGTCCAGCGCCCCCTCCAACAACCGCTCCAACACCACGGCCACCCCGTCGTCCTCGTGGGAGTAAGTCACCTCGTCGGCGGCCGACTTGAGGTCGGGATGGGCGTTGGCCATGGCGACGCCACGGGCGGCCCACACGAACATCGGCACGTCATTGGGCATGTCGCCGAAGGCGATGGTGTCCTCGGCGGTCATCCCGAGCCGCTCGGCGGCCAGCGCGAGCCCGGTCGCCTTGGTCACCCCGCGCGGCTGGAGCTCGACGGTGCCGGGCCCGGACATGGTGACGGTGGCGAGGGGCCCCACGGCGTCGCGGGCGAGGGCGGCCAACTCGTCGTCCGTCAGCTCAGGATGGCGCAAAAGCACCTTGCTGATGGGCTCGGCCCACAGTGCGTCCCGCCCCCGCACGCGCACGGCGGGCAGGGTGGGGTGCGGCATCAGATACCCGGGCTCGATGAGCGTGAGCCCGTCCACGCCGTCCTGGTCCACGGCGGCGTAGACCTGCCCGGCCTCCGCCTCGATCTTCCCGAGCGCGGCCTCGGCGAGCTCCCGGTCGAGCGTCACGGACCAGATCATGCGATGGGCGTCGGCGTCGTACAGCTGGGCGCCCTGGCCGCAGACGGCAAGCCCCGCACCGCCCAGATCGTCGAGCAGGGGCTTCACCCGCGGCGCGGGCCGCCCGGTCACCACCAGGTGCCGGGCCCCCACCGCGGCTGTCGCCAGCAGAGCGGCCCGCGACCGGTCGGAGATGGTGTCGTCGCCGCGGAGCAGCGTTCCGTCCAGGTCAGTGGCGATGAGTGAATATGCGATCGGAGCGGCCATGATCGAGAGAATACGGATCCCCGGCCACGCCGTAACCGCCATGACAGGCCGTGCGAGGGTTCGCGACGGGCTCGCACGGGTTCAGGGGGGGCGGGAGAGCGCTCGAACCGGTGATGGCCGCCGGGCCTCCCGGCGGCAGCGCTCCCAGAGTTCGGGCCTACGCCCGCCCATACGCATCTGGTAACCGATCGGCCTCAGTTACCCCTCCCCACCTGCACGTCCAGTAACTTTGCACGCAGCACAAGGTCGTTGGCGGTACAGGCATGACGGGGGGTTACGGCATGGGGGGCAATCGTCCTGCGGATTGGCATGTCCTGGACTTGGACAAGGATCCGACTCCCGGTGATCCGGACCGGGTTCGGATCCTGGCGAAGAACCTGCACGATTTCGCCGACGATGTGTCGAAGGTTCTGCGGGACATCAAGGGCATGGCGGGTGAGGACGCGATCCTCACCTGGGCTGGGAAAACGGCGGAGTCCTTCACCTCGGAGTTCGAGTCCGCGCCCGGCAAGCTGAAGAAGCTCAAGAAGAGCTACGAGATGGCAGGCGACGCCCTGTCTTCGTACTGGCCCGAACTCGAACGCTCCCAAGCCCTCGCGGACAAGGCCCTCGCGCAGGGCCGCGAGGCGCAGACCAGCCTCAGCGCCGCCCAGTCCCGGCTGACCTCCGCCGACTCCTGGATGGACCGCGCGGGCAAGGAAGCCGACAAGTACAAAGACGACGAAGGTAAGTCGGGCAAGGACGTCCCCAAGCCCGACCCCGACAAGGTCAAGGCCGCCACCCGCAACGCCAACTCCGCCGAGAAAGCCCAGACGGCAGCCAAGTCCGACGTCACCGCCGCCCAGAGCAACCTGGACGCCGCGAAGAAGATGGCCGAGGACGCCCGCAAGATGCGCGAGAACGCGGCGGGCACGGCGAAGAAGAAGCTGGAAGAGGCCTCCGACGCGGGTATTCAGAACCGTAAGTGGTGGGAGGAGGTCGGGGACTGGGTCACTGACAACTGGGACACCATCGTCGCCGTCTGCAAGGTCGTCGTCGCCGTACTCGGCATCATCGCGATGATCATCGGCGGGCCCATCCTCGGCGCGATCGTCCTCATCGCCGCCCTGATCGTCCTGGCCGACACCCTCAACAAATACGCCAAGGGAGAAGCAGGCCTACTCGACGTCGCCTTCGCCGCCCTCGACTGCATCCCCGGCATGAAGGGACTCACCAGCCTCCGCGGCCTCGCCAAGGGCATGAAGGGCCTCAAGGGCGGCCTCAAGGGACTGTCTCTCGGCGTCAAGGGGCTCGGCAAAGGGGCCCGCGCGATGGGCCGTCCGATGAAGAAGCTCTTCACCTGCGGCGACCCGGTCGACATGGCCACGGGCAACATGGTGATGTCCGAGACCGACGTGGAACTGCCCGGCGTCCTCCCGCTGGAGCTGGAGCGTCATCACCGCACCGGCCTGCGGTCCGGTCGTTGGTTCGGGCCCAGTTGGGCCTCCACCCTCGACCAGCGCCTCATCCTCGACCAAGGCGGCGTCCGGTTCGCGACGGCCGACGGCATGGTCCTCCACTACCCCGTCCCGGACCCGGACGCCTCCCTTCATCCTGTCGAGGGCCCGCGGTGGCCTCTGGAGTGGGACGGCAGCATGGGCGGCACCATGACGGTGCGGCAGCCCGAGTCCGGCCTCACCCTCCAGTTCCGGCCGCTTCCCGGGCGTCCCGCCGCCGAACTCCCCCTCTCGGCCATCACCGACCGCAACGGAAATGCGATCCGCCTGGAGTACGGGGCCGACGGCATGCCACGGGAGGTGGTTCACACCGGCGGTTACCGCATCGGGCTGACCGTGGACCGGGGCCGGATCACGACTCTCACCCTGCTCAACGACCCCGAACAGCCCGTGCTCGTCCGCTACGGCTACGACGCCATCGGCAACCTGACCGAGATCTACAACTCGTCCGGCCGGCCCTTGGAGCTCAGCTACGACGAGAAGCGCCGGATCACCGGATGGGAGGACCGCAACGGCACGTGGTACCGCTACGCCTACGACGCCGACGACCGCTGCGTCCGCACCAACGGAACCGACGGCATCCTCGACTACTCCTACACGTACGACACAGACAACCACCGATCGCTGGCCACCAACTCCCTCGGCCACACCACGACTTACCAGTTCAACGACGCTTTCCAGCTCATCGCCGAGACCGATCCCCTGGGGCATACCACCGCCCGCACCTGGGACCGCTACGACAACCTCGTGTCCCTCACAGATCCGCTCGACCGCACCACCACATACACCTACGACGAGAGCGGCAACACCCGCCGCGTCGTACATCCGGATGGCGGCAGCGCCCACTACGAGTACGACGATTCCGGGGCGCTCATCTCAGCCACCGAACCGGACGACGCCCGCTGGCGGTACGAGCACGATGTCCGCGGAAACATCGTCGCGGCCACCGACCCGGCCGGGGCCACCACGACATATACGTACGACGCACAGGGCGCCGTAGCGACCGTCACCGACCCGCTCGGCCACGAAAGCCAGGTCGAGAGCTGCGCGGCCGGCCTCGCGACGAAGGTCACCACTCCCCTCGGTGCGACCACGCGATTCGAGCACGATGCCTTCGGCCGGGTCAGCCGGGTTCATGAACCCGACGCGTCGACCACCACGGTCATCTGGACCAGCGAGGGCCTTCCGGCCCGACGCGAGTATCCCGACGGCACCGCCGAGAGCTGGGTATACGACGCCGAGGGCAACACGCTGGCGCACACCGACGCGAAGGGCGCCGTCACCCGGTTCGACATCGCCCCCTTCGACCGGAGCGCCGCCCGGACCGCTCCGGACGGCACACGGATCGAGTTCACCTACGACACCGAGCTCCGGCCGGTCGTCGTCACCAACGCCCAGGGACAGACCTGGACCTACGAGTACGACGCCCTCGGCAACATCGCGCGGGAAACCGACTTCAACGGCCGTACGGTGAGCTACCGGCACGACGTAGTCGGGCACATCACGGAACGCACCAACGGTGCCGGCCAGACCATCCGCTACGTCCGCGACCTGCTCGACCGTGTCGTCGAGCAGCGCGACACCGAGAACAACAGCGCCACCCGATTCGAGTACGACCAGGGCGGCGCCCTCATCCGAGCGGCCAACCAGGACGCCGAGCTCACCTTCACGTATGACATCCACGGCAGGGTGCTGTCCGAGAGCTGCAACGGCCGTGTGCTGACCAATACTTACGACGCCGCGGGCCGCCGCGTGCGGCGGCGTACCCCCGGCGGCGCCCTCAGCGAATGGACGTACGACTCCGAGCATCAACCGGTCGAGCTGCGCGGCTCCGGCCGTACGGTCCGCTTCGGCTACGACTCGGCCGGCAACGAGACCAGCCGTGAGCTCCCTTCGGGCACCTCACTCGTCCATGCGTGGAGCACCGGGCACCGTCTGGCGTCGCTGACGGTGCGCGCTCGGGGGGCACAGACCCCCGACGTCGACCGCAGCTACTCCTACCGAGCCGACGGGCTGATCCGGTCCGTCACCGATGCCGCTTCGGGCACCTCCACCTACGAGCTCGACGTGAACGGAAGGGTCACCGCCGTAGCGGCTCCGGATCGCAGCGAGACGTACGCCTACGACAGTCTGGGCAATCTCGTCCACTCGGGCGCGGCGGGCCGCCACAGTGACGACACTCAGAAGTCCATGACGTACACCGGCACTCTGGTCAGATCGGCCGGCCGGTCCCGCTACGAGCACGACGGTCAGGGGCGCGTGATCCGCCACACGCGGACCCTTCTTTCCGGCGGGTCCCGCACCTGGCTCTTCGCCTGGGACGCGGAGGACCGGCTTCGCGAGGTCACCACCCCGGACGGGCGGCGCTGGCGCTATCGCTATGACCCGCTCGGACGGCGCATCGCGAAGGAACTACTCTCCGCAAGCGGGGAATCGGTGGCTGAGCGCACCGACTTCGCCTGGGACGGCACGCGTCTGGCCGAAGAGGTACACGGGACATCGGGCACGAGTGAGGGAAGCCGGATCACCACGTGGGACTGGGAGCCCGCCGGCGATCGCCCGATCGCGCAGCGAAGCCGCTCCGGATCCCTGCCGGACCGGGTGGACCAGCCCGACTGGGTGGACGAGCAGTTCTACTCCATCGTCACCGATCTTGTCGGCACCCCCACCGAACTCGTCGACGAGACGGGAAGGACAGCCTGGCGTTCCCGTACTTCCCTCTGGGGCCTGCCTCTTCAGGGCACGCCTGGGGCAGCCGACTGCCCGCTGCGGTTCCCCGGACAGTACTACGATGCCGAGACCGGCCTCCACTACAACCACTACCGTTATTACGACCCGAGCACCGCGCGCTATCACAGCCCCGATCCGCTCGGTCTAGATCCGGCGCCGCACCACCACAACTATGTGGTGAACCCGCTGACTTGGATCGACCCGCTCGGTCTCGCGCCATCATGCAAGGCCGTCATCCGGCACTACACGGACAAGAACGGCTACCAGAAAATCATGAGCGGCGGCAGTAAAGAGGGAATCACCCTCAAGGTGCCGAAGAGCTCCAAGGGAAAGAACGCGTCCGCCGTCTACGTGTCGCCCATGAGCCCGGCCGACGTCGCCAAGAAGCCGGGTGGATTCAAGTCCTATCTCGGCCTCACGAGGGAGAAGAGCGAGTACATGATCGAGTTCGAGGTCGAGAAGAAGCTTTTCTCCGGCCGCCTCCCGGGCACCCGAAGCCACGTCTGGTTCTCCAACAGCAATGTCAGCATTCCTCGGGATGCGATCAGGTATCACGGACCCACATCGGGCTGGAAAGCCTGAACGGGACCGAAACAGTCGGCACAGGCAAGGAATCATGGAAATCACCGGATATTCGAGCGACTACATCGCGGACCTCACGTTTCCCGTATCCATGCGGCGATTCGTCGGACGCCGGCACCAGCGGTGGCCGGGCCTGTTTCTCTACGGGGAGCCGGTCAGCACGCAGTCCCTGGACGACTGGAAACTCCCGGACGACGATGACGGCGACGACGACTACTCCGGCATCGTCACCTTCTCGGCCGGGCAGGAGATGGAGGACTTCTGGGAGGAGAACGGATACGCCCTCGACGGCGTGGGGGAAGGTCCCTTCTCCGTCTTCTACCGTCTCCACTCACAGCCACTGCGCGCCGACCGGGTGACGGGAGTCCGGAGCGTGGACGCCGAGGCCGCGACAGCCCTCGAGGGCACGGGACTTCTGCTGGCCGAGTACTACGCCGTCAGCCTCGTCACACCGGACGACCCAGCCGCTGACCCGTTCTCGGGCCGCGTACTCGCCGACTTCCTTGAGTCGTTCGGCGCAGCCGCTCGGTGATCGGCTTCCCCTTCGTGAAGCCCCCCTGATCCGGAACCGGAAGCCTCAGCCGTGCGCCCCCGCCAAATGCCGGGCCAGCCGCGGTGAGGCGAACTCCGTGCCGCAGACGAACCGCATGATCGGGCCGAACGACGAGCCGCCCAGCATCCCCGTGAAGTACAGGCCCGGCACCGAAGAGACGTAGCCCGCGCCCAGCTTCGGTGTGCCGCGGCTCACCGCCAGGCGGGTGCGCAGGCCGGGGCTCAGGAAGTCCATGGCGCTGACGTCGACGCGGTAGCCCGTGGCCGCGATGACGTGGTCGGCGGAGAGTTCCTTGGCGCGACCGCCCAGGGACTCGACCGTCAGGACGGGGCTGCCGTCACGGACGGCCGCCGAGGTGATCCCGCGGACCTCGTGCGTCTCCACCTTGCCCTCGTAGCGGTCACGCAGCCACCACGCGCCCAGCGGGCCGAGGATGCGGCGGACCAGGAAGTGGCGGGCCTGCGGCGGCAGATGGCGGTATGGGTCGGCGTGGTAGCTGATCGCGTACAGCGACCAGGCGCGGCCGAAGGGGGACTCCGGGCGCAGCTTCGGCTGTTCCCACGGGGGTGCTCCGAAGGAGACCGAGCCCTTGCCGCGCGCCACCACCCGGACCTGCGCACCCGCCTCGGCGGCCAGCGCCGCCGTCTCGAGAGCCGACTGCCCGGCGCCGACCACGATCAGCTCCCGTCCCGACAACCGGGACAGGTCGTGGTGCTGCGAACTGTGCGAGAGGGGCCCGGAGGGGGTCGGCCCGTCCAGCGCTGCCCCGGCGAGCGCGGGCGGCAGCTGCGCGAGACCCGAGAGGCCGGTGGCGACGACCACCGCGCGGGCCGTGAACTGCTCGCCCGAGTCCAGCTTCAGCTCGAAGCCCTCCGTGCCGCGCCGGTCGACCGAGACCACACGCACCTGCTCCAGGTCGGGCACGAGCTTCTGCTGGAACCACTCCCCATACTCCACGAACGTACGTACGGGGATGATGTCCTCGTCCGTGACGAGCCGCGGTATCCCCGCCGCGTCGCAGTAGTCAAGGAGTGTGTGTCCGCGCTGCGGGGCATCGATGCTCGACGCGGCGGGCGTCGACTTCAGGAGCATTCCGGCCGGCATGTGGGCCCGCCAGCTCACCATCGGATCGCCGAATGTCCGTACCGGGATGCCGCGGGCCCGCAAATGGGCCGCGGTGGACAGGCCGAACGGCCCAGCCCCGATGACTGCTACTGGATGGATCACGAAGTCCCTCCCCAGAACGTCACTTTCCGTACTTGTCGTGCGCCTACTTCGTGGTGCGGCCGGATCCTCGGGGCAGCTCAACCGCGCCGGCCGCTACGGCGGTTCGTGCGCCAGAGCTGGTAGAGATGCTTCACCCCCGGCCGGACGAATCTGGCGAGCATCGTGAAGAACGGCTTCATGTCGTCCGCGGCCAGCCACGCCAGCTCCGTGCCACTCGCGCGTGGGGGCGCGTGCGGTGTCGAATAGCCGCTGCGGCGGTAGGCGAGGAGGGCGGGCAGGTCGATGTTCTCCACGACGTACCGATGGCCGGCGCGCTGTTCCCCCTCCGGAACCGGGCGCCCCGTCAACTGCAGATGCATCGCACGGACGACGTCGACCCCTGACTCGCTCTCGAAGAGCCGGAACTGGGCGCCCATACGGGGGTTGAAGTCGAGCAGTTTGTACTGACCGTCGCGCCGGTCGAAGCGCAGGTCGAGGTCGATGATGCCGGTGAAGCCGATCTGTTTGATAAAACGTGCGGCGAGGTCCGCGAGTTCCGGATTGTCGACGACGTACGCATTCGCCGTCATCCCCGCGTGGGGCGGCCACGAGCGCACTTTCACGCCCGTGAACAGCGCGCGCGGTGTCGAGTCCGCGTCGAAGTACGCGTGCACGATCCAGTCCTCGGCCTGCTCCCGCGGCAGATACTCCTGGAGGATCACACCGGGCCGCTCACCCCAGTCCCTGGCCAGACCGAGCAGGCCCCCCGGAGTCTCTATGCGCGTCGTCCCGTTCACCGCGGGCCGGCTGCGGCGCGTGAACGCCTCACGATTCTTGGCGACCACCGGGAAGACCGCGTCGGCGGCGAACTTCTCTATGTCGGCGTAACTCCCGGGGAAGGACGCGGCCGGCGAGGCTATGCCGTGCTCCACGCACAGCTCGTGCAGGCCCTGCTTGCTGGCGAGGCGGCGAGGTAACTCCGGTTCCACGCGCGGGAAGAGAAACCCCGCTCCGCTCAGCGGCTCCTGATGCTCCGCGATGAGGACGGCCGCTTCCTCGTCGGTCGGGATCAGGACCGTCGGCCTGCCGATCCGGCGCGCGATGCGCAGCAGCCCGTCGACGAGCCGCTCCGGCTCCTCCGCCCCGGTGGTCGGCCAGGGAAAGGCGCCGGTGAGGTGCCGGGAAGCAGCCGCGGGTGTGAAACGGTCCTCCGTGATCGCGTACATGGGCACACCGAGCCGCCCGAGGCTGCGGATCGCGCCCACACCTCCGTGGTGCAGCGGATAACTGCCGAACTTCACTATCAGACCGGGCACCTCACGGTCCGCCGCGAAGGGCACGCTGTCGTCTCTCCTGGCCACGGGTCCCCCCACGTGTCCCTCTCCTATGACCCGGACCCACCCCGTCCGCGTCCCCCAAAGGACGCTAAGCCGGAATTGACCACTCCAGCAAGGCTTATTCGGACATTGCGAACTCTTTAGGCACTGCCGTAACGGGGGGCTTCCCACGTAACGTGTGGCACACCCACATGGAAAGCGAGGCAGGTACGCATGTCCGAGCACACCCCGCTCGACCCGGCCGGGAGCGACCCTTCCGCCCGCTCCGCAGGCGACCCCTTCGCACTCGCGGAGAGCGACCCCTTCGGGCCGCACAATCTCCCGTACGGCGTGTTCTCCCTGGCCGGTGAAGCCGAGGGTTCGGCCCGGGCGGCCCAGGACCCGGCAGGGGACGCGGGACGCAGGGTCGGCGTACGACTCGGCGATCACGTCCTTGACGCGGGCGCCGCGGCCGCCGCGCTCGGCTCTCCCTATGTCTCGCTGCTCGCCCGGCCCACGCTGAACCCGCTGCTCGCCGCCGGCCGCAGGGCCTGGTCCGATGTGCGCCGCGCGCTCACCGCGTGGGTGACGATCCCGGCCCACCGCGAGGTCGTACGCCCCTTCCTCCACCCGCTCTCCGAGGTGACGCTGCACCTCCCCTTCGAGGTCGCGGACTATGTGGACTTCTACGCCTCCGAGCACCACGCGACCCACCTGGGCCAGATCTTCCGCCCGGATTCGCCGACTCCGCTGACCCCCAACTGGAAGCACCTGCCCATCGGTTACCACGGCCGGGCCGGGACCGTCGTGGTCTCCGGGACGGACGTGGTCCGCCCCAAGGGCCAGCGCAAGTCCCCCACCGAGACCGCCCCGGTCTTCGGCCCTTCCGTCCGCCTCGACATCGAGGCCGAGGTCGGCTTCGTCGTGGGTACGCCGTCGGAGCTGGGCACGCCGGTGCCGCTCGCCGACTTCCGCGAACACGTCTTCGGGCTCAGCCTCCTCAACGACTGGTCGGCGCGTGACATCCAGGCCTGGGAGTACGTTCCGCTCGGACCGTTCCTCGGCAAGTCCTTCTGCACCTCGGTCTCGGCGTGGATCACCCCCCTTGAGGCCCTGGACGCGGCCCGGGTCACCCCTCCGGAGCGCACACACGAACTCCTCCCCTACCTCGACGACTCGGCGGAGTCCGTCGCGGACGAGCCCGCCGGCTACGACCTGCGCATCACCGTGGCCCTGAACGGCCACGTCATCTCCGAGCCGCCCTTCTCCTCCGTGTACTGGACGGCCGCCCAGCAGCTGGCCCACATGACGGCGAACGGCGCGTCCCTGCGCACGGGTGACCTGTACGGCTCGGGCACGGTCAGCGGCCCCTCCGAGGGGCAGTACGGCTCCCTCATCGAGATCACCTGGAACGGCCGCGACGCGCTTGTCCTGCCGGACGGTAAGCGGACGTTCCTGGAAGACGGCGACGAGGTCACCCTGACGGCGTGGGCCCCGGGCCCGGACGGCACCCGGGTCGGCCTCGGCGAGGTCTCCGGCAGGATCACCTCGGCTTGATTCTGGCCGGGGGGCCTTGAGCGAGGGTTCTTGGGCCGGGGGTTGGTTCGCCCCCGGTCCTGCCCCGTGGCCCTACTCGCCTGCCGCACCGTCGTGGCTGAGCGCGCAGTTCCCCGCGCCCCTTCGGGGCGCTGCCCCTCGCAACGCCCTGCTCAGAACTCGTCCGGCGGTTCCGGCCACTCCTCCTCTGCTTGCGGGGGCCCCGCAGGCGCCGGAATGGTGGCCGTGCCGTCCAGCTCCGCGAGGACCTCCAGCACGCCCTCCCCGTACGTCGCCAGCTTCTTCTCGCCGAGGCCGCTGATGCCCCCGAGCTCCCCCAGAGAGCGCGGTCGCAAGGTGGCGATCTCCCGAAGCGTGGCGTCGTGGAAGATCACGTACGCCGGGAGGCCGAGCTCCTTGGCCTGCGCCCCGCGCCACGCCCGCAGCGCCTCGAACACCGGCACCGCTTCTGGAGGCAGCTCGGCGACCGCCGCCGCGGCCTTCGCCTTCCGCTCCCCCTTCGGGGCCTTCGCGGCGGCGGGTCGCTTGGGCTCCTTGCGCAACCGCACCTCCCGCTCCCGGCCGAGGACGGAACCGCTCTCCTCGGTCAGGACCAGCGTGCCGTACTCCCCCTCGACGGCGAGCAGCCCCTGCGCGAGCAACTGCCGCACCACGCCTCGCCATTCGGCCTCCGCCAGCTCCTCGCCGATGCCGAAGACCGAGAGCTGGTCGTGGTCGAACTGGATGACCTTCGCGGTCTTCTTGCCGAGCAGGATGTCGATGATCTGGCCCGCGCCGAACTTCTGCTTCCGCTCGCGCTGGAGCCGCACGATCGTGGAGAGGACCTTCTGGGACGCGACCGTGCCGTCCCAGGTCTCCGGCGGCACGAGGCAGGTGTCGCAGTTGCCGCAGGACTCCGCCGCCGCGTCCTGGCCGAAGTACGTCAGGAGCTGGGCTCTGCGGCACTGGGCCGTCTCGCACAGCGCCAGCATCGACTCCAGGTGGGAGGACGCCCTGCGGCGGAACGCCTCGTCGCCCTCGCTGCCCTGGATCATCTTCCGCTGCTGGACGACGTCCTGGAGGCCATAAGCCATCCAGGCCGTGGAGGGGAGTCCGTCTCGGCCCGCGCGGCCCGTCTCCTGGTAGTAGCCCTCGACGGACTTGGGCAGGTCGAGGTGGGCGACGAACCGGACGTCCGGCTTGTCGATGCCCATGCCGAAGGCGATCGTGGCGCACACGATCAGGCCCTCCTCGCGGAGGAAGCGGGACTGGTGGGCGGCGCGCGTCCCGCCGTCCAGGCCCGCGTGGTAGGGCACGGCCTCGATGCCGTTGCGGCACAGATACTCGGCGGTCTTCTCGACCGAATTGCGCGAGAGGCAGTAGACGATGCCCGCGTCTCCCGCGTGCTCTTCCTTGAGGAAGGAGAGGAGCTGCTTCTTCGGCTCGGCCTTCGGCACGATGCGGTACTGGATGTTGGGCCGGTCGAAGCTCGCCACGAAGTGCTTCGCGTCCGGCATGCCGAGCCGCTCGGTGATCTCGCGGTGCGTGGCGTGCGTCGCCGTGGCCGTCAGGGCGATGCGCGGCACGTCAGGCCAGCGCTCACCGAGGAGGGACAGCGCCAGATAGTCGGGGCGGAAGTCGTGGCCCCACTGCGCCACACAGTGCGCCTCGTCGATCGCGAAGACGGAGATCTTGGCGCGGGAGAGGAGATCGAGCGTCCCTTCGAGGCGCAGCCGCTCCGGCGCCAGATACAGCACGTCGAGCTCCCCCGCGAGGAACTCGGCCTCCATCACGCGCCGCTCGTCGAAGTCCTGCGTGGAGTTGATGAACCCGGCCCGCACGCCGAGCGCCCGCAGCGCGTCCACCTGGTCCTGCATGAGCGCGATCAGCGGCGAGACGACCACGCCCGTCCCGGGCCGCACCAGGGCCGGGATCTGATAGCAGAGCGACTTTCCGCCGCCGGTGGGCATCAGCACGACGGAGTCCCCGCCCGCGACCACGTGGTCGATGATCGCTTCCTGCTCGCCGCGGAACGCGTCATACCCGAAGACGCGGTGCAGCGTCCGCAGCGCGTCACTCTCCGCCACCGCGGTCGGTACGGTCACCTCGCTCATGCCATCGATCCCATCCATCGCCCTGCCCCCGTAAGTCGCGCTTCGACCACTGCCTCCACGATAGGGCTCAGCACCGACACCCAATGAGTTATCCACAGGCCGCCGCCCGGCACCCCAGTCGGACAGGGTGCCGGGCGGCGGCGAGTAGAACAGGTGGGCTAGCGAAATGGTGGGCTATCGGACAAAGACCCCCGCCTGGTTCGCCAGATCCAGGAAGTACTGCGGGGCCACGCCCAGGACCAGCGTCACCGCGACGCCCACGCCGATCGCCGTCATCGTCAGCGGCGAGGGCACGGCGACGGTCGGTCCGTCCGCCTTCGGCTCGCTGAAGAACATGAGCACGATCACACGGATGTAGAAGAACGCCGCGATCGCGGACGAGATCACACCGACCACGACGAGCGCTCCCGCACCGCCCTCCGCCGCCGCCTTGAACACCGCGAACTTTCCGGTGAACCCGGAGGTCAGCGGGATACCGGCGAAGGCGAGCAGGAAGACCGCGAAGACGGCCGCGACCAGCGGTGAGCGCCTGCCGAGCCCCGCCCACTTGGACAGGTGCGTGGCCTCGCCGCCGGCGTCCCGCACCAGCGTGACCACCGCGAACGCGCCGATCGTCACGAAGGAGTAGGCCCCCAGGTAGAAGAGGACCGAGGAGATGCCGTCCGGGGTCATGGCGATGACACCGGCGAGGATGAAGCCCGCGTGCGCGATCGAGGAGTACGCGAGGAGGCGCTTGATGTCGGTCTGGGTGATCGCCACGATCGCGCCCGCCAGCATCGTCAGGATCACGACGCCCCACATGACCGGCCGCCAGTCCCAGCGAAGGCCCGGCAGGACCACGTAGAGCAGCCGGAGCAGCGCGCCGAAGGCGGCCACCTTCGTCGCCGCGGCCATGAAGCCGGTGACCGGAGTGGGCGCCCCTTGGTACACATCGGGCGTCCACATGTGGAACGGCACCGCGCCCACCTTGAAGAGCAGCCCCATCACGATCATCGCGGCGCCGATCAGGAGCAGCGCGTCGTTGCCCATGGTGTCGGCGAGCGCCGGGTCGACCGTCTGGACGCTGCCGTCGATGACCTTCGCGATCGTGCCGTACGAAACCGAGCCCGCGTATCCGTAGAGCAGGGCGATCCCGAAGAGCAGGAACGCCGAGGAGAACGAGCCGAGCAGGAAGTACTTGACGGCGGCTTCCTGCGACATCAGCCGCTTGCGGCGGGCGAGCGCGCAGAGCAGGTAGAGCGGCAGCGAGAAGACCTCAAGGGCGATGAAGAGCGTCAGGAGGTCGTTCGCCGACGGGAAGACGAGCATCCCGCCGATCGCGAAGAGCGCCAGCGGGAACACCTCGGTGGTGGTGAACCCGGCCTTGGTGGCGGCCTGTTCGCTCGTGCTGCCCGGCACGGAGCCGGCCTGCGCGGCGAACGAGTCGACGCGGTTGCCGTGTGCCTCCGGGTCGAGGCGCCGCTCGGCGAAGGTGAAGATCGCGACGAGCCCCGCGAGCAGGATCGTGCCCTGCAGGAAGAGCGCGGGCCCGTCGACCGCGATCGCGCCCATGGCGGCGATGTGCGCCTTTGTCGTGCCATACCCCGTGGCCGCGAGCCCGACGACCGCGGCGAAGGCCGCCGTGAGGGCGACGACGGCCACGAACACCTGTGCGTAGTAACGGGACTTGCGGGGCACGAAGGCCTCGATGAGGATCCCGAGGACGGCCGCGCCGATGACGATCAACGTCGGCGACAGCTGCCCGTACTCGATATTGGGAGTCTCGATCTTGTCGATCTGATCCTGGGGCGCCGCGGCCGACGCCATTGTCCACAGGCTGTGGACGGCTGATGCGCTCACTTGGCCGCCTCCACGTCGGGCTTCGGGTCCTTCTGCTGTACGTCGGACATGGTGTGCTTGACCGCCGGGTTCACCAGGTCCGTGAGCGGCTTCGGGTAGACGCCGAGGCCGATCAGGAGCGCGATCAGCGGTGCGACGACCACGAGTTCACGCACCCGCAGGTCCGGCATGGCCGAGACCTCCGGCTTCACCGGACCCGTCATCGTCCGCTGGTAGAGGACGAGGGTGTAGAGCGCGGCGAGCACGATGCCGATGGTGGCGATGATGCCGACCACCGGATAGCGCGCGAACGCGCCGACCAGGACCAGGAATTCACTCACGAACGGGGCGAGCCCCGGCAGCGAGAGCGTCGCGAGACCGCCGATCAGGAACGTACCGGCGAGCACCGGTGCGACCTTCTGCACTCCTCCGTAGTCCGCGATGAGCCGCGAACCGCGCCGCGAGATCAGGAAGCCGGCCACCAGCATCAGCGCGGCCGTCGAGATTCCGTGGTTGACCATGTAGAGCGTCGCGCCGGACTGGCCCTGCGAGGTCATCGCGAAGATGCCGAGAATGATGAACCCGAAGTGCGAGATCGACGCGTACGCCACCAGGCGCTTGATGTCGCGCTGGCCGACCGCGAGCAGCGCGCCGTAGATGATGCTGATCAGCGCGAGTACGAGGATGACCGGCGTCGCCCACTTGCTCGCCTCGGGGAAGAGCCCGAGGCAGAACCGCAGCATCGCGAACGTGCCGACCTTGTCGACGACTGCCGTGATCAGTACGGCGACCGGGGCCGTGGCCTCGCCCATCGCGTTCGGCAGCCAGGTGTGCAGCGGCCACAGCGGGGCCTTCACCGCGAAGGCGAAGAAGAAGCCGAGGAAGAGCAGCCGCTCGGTGTTGGTCGCCATGTCGAGCGAGCCGTTGGCCCGCGCCTCGGCGATCTCCTGGAGCGAGAAGTTACCGGCCACTACGTAGAGCCCGATGACGGCGGCCAGCATGATGAGGCCGCCGACCAGGTTGTAGAGGAGGAACTTCACGGCCGCGTACGAGCGTTGCGCCGAGGCGTTTTCGTCGCTGCCCGAGTGGGCGCGGTCTCCGAAGCCGCCGATGAGGAAGTACATCGGGATGAGCATGGCTTCGAAGAAGATGTAGAAGAGGAAGACGTCCGTGGCCGCGAAGGAGATGATCACCATCGCCTCGACGGCGAGGATCAGGGCGAAGAAGCCCTGAGTCGGCCGCCAGCGTGAGGACTTCGTCTCCAGGGGGTCGGCATCGTGCCAGCCCGCCAGGATGATGAAGGGCATCAGGAGCGCGGTGAGCGCGATGAGGGCGACACCGATGCCGTCCACCCCGAGCTCGTAGCGCACCCCGAATTCCGCGATCCAGGCGCGGGACTCGGTCAGTTGATAGCGGGATCCGTCGGGGTCGAACCGCACGAGCACGGTCACGGCGAGCGCGAGCGTGGCGAGCGACACCAGCAGCGCGAGCCACTTGGCGGCGGTCCGCCGGGCGGCCGGGACGGCTGCCGTGGCGATCGCGCCGAGCGCGGGCAGGGCCGCCGTCGCTGTCAGCAGAGGAAAGGACATCGGTATCAGACCGCCCTCATCAGCAGGGTCGCGGCGATGAGTACCGCAACGCCGCCGAACATCGAGACCGCGTAGGAGCGGGCGTAGCCGTTCTGCATCTTGCGCAGCCGCCCGGAGAGCCCGCCGACCGAGGCCGCCGTGCCGTTGACGACTCCGTCGACCAGGGTGTGGTCGACGTACACCAGGGAGCGGGTGAGGTGCTCTCCGCCGCGCACCAGGACGACGTGGTTGAAGTCGTCCTGGAGGAGATCGCGGCGGGCCGCCCGGGTGAGCAGCGAACCGCGCGGGGCGGTGACCGGGACGGGCCTGCGGCCGTACTGGACGTAGGCCAGGGCCACACCGATGACCAGGACGACCATGGTGGCGCCCGTGACCGTGGTGGCACTGAGCGGCGAGTCGCCGTGGTCGTGGTGGGTGACCGGCTCAAGCCAGTGCATGAAGCGGTCGCCGATGCTGAAGAAGCCGCCAGCGAAGACCGACCCGAAGGCGAGCACGATCATCGGGATTGTCATGGACCTGGGCGACTCGTGCGGGTGCGGCTCGTGTCCTTCGGCGTCGGGCTGCCAGCGCTTCTCCCCGAAGAAGGTCATGATCATCACGCGCGTCATGTAGAAGGCGGTGATCGCGGCGCCGAGCAGCGCGACCGAGCCGAGGATCCAGCCCTCCGTGCCGCCCTTGGCGAACGCCGCCTCGATGATCTTGTCCTTGGAGAAGAAGCCGGACAGACCGGGGAAGCCGATGATCGCCAGATACCCGAGCCCGAAGGTCACGAAGGTGACCGGCATGTACTTCCTGAGGCCGCCGTACTTCCTCATGTCGACCTCGTCGTTCATGCCGTGCATGACCGAACCGGCCCCGAGGAAGAGCCCGGCCTTGAAGAAGCCGTGCGTCACCAGGTGCATGATCGCGAAGACGTACCCGATGGGACCGAGGCCGGCGGCCAGGATCATGTACCCGATCTGGGACATCGTCGACCCGGCGAGGGCCTTCTTGATGTCGTCCTTCGCGCAACCGACGATCGCACCGAAGAGGAGCGTGACCGCGCCCACGACGGTGACGACGAGCTGTGCGTCCGGAGCGGCGTTGAAGATCGCGCCGGAGCGGACGATCAAGTACACGCCCGCGGTCACCATCGTCGCCGCGTGGATGAGGGCCGAGACCGGGGTCGGGCCCTCCATCGCGTCGCCGAGCCACGACTGCAGCGGCACCTGGGCCGACTTGCCGCACGCCGCGAGCAGCAGCATCAGGCCGATGGCCGTCAGCTTGCCCTCCGACGTCTCACCCGTGGCCTCCAGGACCGGCCCGAAGGCGAACGTCCCGAAGGTGGTGAACATCAGCATGATCGCGATCGAGAGGCCCATGTCGCCGACCCTGTTGACCAGGAAGGCCTTCTTCGCGGCGGTGGCCGCGCTGGGCTTGTGCTGCCAGAAGCCGATCAGGAGGTACGAGGCGAGGCCGACGCCCTCCCATCCGACGTACAGCAGGAGGTAGTTGTCGGCGAGGACCAGCAGGAGCATCGCCGCGAGGAACAGGTTCAGATAGCCGAAGAAGCGGCGGCGCCGCTCGTCGTGCTCCATGTACCCGATGGAGTAGATGTGGATCAGCGAGCCCACACCGGTGATCAGCAGGACGAACGTCATCGACAGCTGGTCGAGCTGGAAGGCGACGTCCGCCTGGAAGCCCTCTACGGGGATCCAGCTGAACAGATGCTGCGACAGGGAGCGCTCCTCGGCGCCCTTGCCCAGCATGTCGGTGAAGAGCACCACGCCGACGACGAAGGAGGCGGCCGCGAGCAGCGTGCCGAGCCAGTGGCCCACACGGTCCAACCGCCGCCCGCCGCACAGCAGTACGGCCGCTCCGAGCAGAGGCGCCGCTACCAGCAGCGCAATCAGGTTCTCCACTTTTCAGCGACCCCTTACAGCTTCATCAGGCTGGCGTCGTCGACCGAGGCCGAGTGACGGGAGCGGAACAGCGACACGATGATCGCGAGGCCGACCACGACTTCCGCCGCGGCGACGACCATCGTGAAGAAGGCGATGATCTGGCCGTCGAGATTGCCGTGCAGCCGGGAGAAGGCCACGAAGGCGAGGTTGCACGCGTTGAGCATCAGCTCGATACACATGAAGACCACGATCGCGTTCCGCCTGATCAGCACGCCGGTGGCGCCGATCGAGAACAACAGCGCCGCGAGATACAGGTAGTTGACCGGATTCACTTCGACGCCTCCTCACTCTTGGGCGACCGCTCAAGGCGCTCCGTCGAGCGCTGTTCGAGGGCTCGCAGATCATCCAGTGCCTCGTGGGACACATCGCGGATCTGCCCGCGCTCGCGCAGCGTTTTGTTGACCGTGAGCTCCGAGGGGGTGCCGTCGGGGAGCAGGCCCGCGATGTCCACGGCGTTGTGCCGGGCGTAGACGCCGGGGGCGGGCAGCGGCGGCAGGTGCTTGGAACGCACGCGCTCCTCGGACATCTCGCGCTGCGTCTTGGCGCGCTCCGTGCGCTCGCGGTGGGTGAGCACCATCGCGCCGACCGTGGCGGTGATGAGGAGTGCGCCGGTGATCTCGAAGGCGAAGACGTACTTCGTGAAGATGCTCTCGGCGAGCCCCTCCACGTTGCCGCCGGCGTTCGCCTTGCCGAGCCCGGCGAACTCGCTCACCGAGGCGTTCCCGATGCCCGCGAAGAGCAGGAGGGCGAAGCCGAAGCCGCAGACTCCGGCCAGCCAGCGCTGGCCCTTGATGGTCTCCTTCAGGGAGTCGGCGGCGGTGACGCCGACGAGCATGACCACGAAGAGGAAGAGCATCATGATCGCGCCGGTGTAGACGACGACCTGGACGATGCCCAGGAAGTACGCCCCGTTGGCGAGGTAGAAGACCGCCAGGACGATCATGGTCCCGGCGAGACAGAGCGCGCTGTGCACGGCCTTCTTCATGAGGATCGTGCACAGGGCGCCGATCACGGCGACGGTGCCGAGCACCCAGAACTGGACGGCCTCACCGGTGGAGGTGGTGTAGGCGGCGAGCTGCGTCATCGGTTGATCACCTCACCCGACGCGGGTTCGCCGTCCCCGAAGGTCGAAGCGGCCTCCTGGGGCGTCTCCCCCTTGGAGAGGGCCACTTGAGGCACCGTGCCCGGCGCGGCCTCCGTCACCAGACCGCGGTAGTAGTCCTGTTCGTCCGTGCCGGGGAAGATCGAGTGCGGTGACTCGACCATGCCTTCCTCCAGGCCGGCGAGCAGCTGCTCCTTGGTGTAGATGAGGTTCGCGCGCGTGCTGTCGGCCAGCTCGAACTCGTTCGTCATCGTCAACGCGCGCGTGGGGCACGCCTCGATGCAAAGACCGCACAGGATGCAGCGGGCGTAGTTGATCTGGTAGACGCGGCCGTACCGCTCGCCCGGGGAGTAGCGCTCCTCCTCGGTGTTGTCCGCGCCCTCCACGTAGATCGCGTCCGCGGGGCAGGCCCAGGCGCAGAGCTCGCAGCCGATGCACTTCTCCAGGCCGTCCGGATGGCGATTGAGCTGGTGCCTGCCGTGGAAGCGGGGAGCGGTGGTCTTCTCCTGCTCCGGATACTGCTCGGTCAGCCGCTTCTTGAACATGGCCTTGAAGGTCACGCCGAAGCCCGCGACGGGGTTCTGGAACCCCTGCTTCGATTGGTTCGCATCGTGGTCTGGCTCGCGGTGCGACTCGTTCTTCGACTCAGCCATCGGACGCCTCCTTTCCGTCACTTCGGGGTCCGTCACTTTGAGTATCCGGTCCACCACTGACAATCAGCTCCCGCTCCTGACGCGAACGGCGGCGCGGCACCGGCGGCAGGCTCTGCCCGGGCAGTGGCGGGACCGGGAATCCGCCCGCCATCGGGTCGAAGGCGACCGGTTCCTCCTCGACTGCCGCTTCCTTCTCACGCTTGTCGCGGAAGATGTCGACGACCACGGAGAGCAACAGCAGCGCGATGACTCCGCCGCCCACATAGAGCGCGATCGAGGTGAAGTCGTACTCCTCGTTCCGCATCGCCCTGACCGTCGCCACGAGCATCAGCCAGACGACCGAGACCGGGATGAGGACCTTCCAGCCGAGCTTCATCAGCTGGTCGTAGCGGACGCGTGGCAGCGTGCCGCGCAGCCAGATGAAGAAGAACAGCAACAGCTGGACCTTGATCACGAACCAGAGCATCGGCCACCAGCCGTGGTTCGCGCCCTCCCAGAAGGTGCTGACCGGGTACGGGGCCCGCCAGCCGCCCAGGAAGAGGGTGACCGAGACCGCCGAGACGGTGACCATGTTGACGTACTCGGCAAGCATGAACAGCGCGAACTTGATCGACGAGTACTCGGTGTTGAAGCCGCCGACGAGGTCGCCCTCGGACTCCGGCATGTCGAACGGAGCGCGGTTGGTCTCACCGATCATCGTCACGATGTAGATCAGGAACGAGACGGGAAGCAGCAGGATGTACCAGCGGTCCGCCTGCGCCTCCACGATCGCCGAGGTCGACATCGACCCGGAGTAGAGGAACACCGAGGCGAACGCGGCGCCCATCGCGATCTCGTACGAGATCATCTGCGCGCAGGAGCGCAAGCCGCCGAGGAGCGGATAGGTGGATCCAGAACTCCAACCCGCGAGCACGATGCCGTAGATGCCCACCGAGGCGACCGCGAGGATGTAGAGCATCGCGATCGGCAGGTCGGTGAGCTGCATCGTCGTGCGCTGGCCGAAGATCGAGACTTCGTTGCCCGCGGGACCGAAGGGGATCACCGCGATCGCCATGAAGGCCGGGATCGCCGCGATGATCGGCGCGAGGACGTACACCACCTTGTCCGCGCGCTTGACGATCACGTCTTCCTTGAGCATCAGCTTGATGCCGTCCGCGAGGGACTGCAGCATGCCCCAGGGGCCGTGCCGGTTGGGGCCGATGCGCAGCTGCATCCAGGCGACGACCTTGCGCTCCCACACGATGGAGAAGAGCACCGTCACCATCAGGAACGCGAAGCAGAAGACCGCCTTGACGGCGACAAGCCACCACGGGTCACGGCCGAACATGGACAGGTCTTCCGCCGCAAGCGGCACCACTGTGTGCATCACGACGTCACCTCCGGGGCCTCGGAGGGCTCCGGCAGGACCGCCGGGCCGATGCGGACGAGATCGCCGGGGCGCGCACCGGTGTCGGAAGTGACGCCTCCCCCGGTCGAGTTCAGCGGCAGCCAGACCACCCGGTCGGGCATCTGAGTGACCAGGAGGGGCAGTTCCGTCACACCCGCGGCGCCGGTGACGGCCAGGACGTCGCCGTCCTTGACGCCCGCCTCGGCCGCGGTGGCGGCCGAGAGCCGGGCGACCGCGGCGTGCCGCGTGCCGGCAAGCGCCTCGTCGCCGTCCTGGAGGCGGCCCTGGTCGAGCAGCAGCCGGTGCCCCGCCAGAACGGCCTCTCCGGAGGAGGGCCTTTGCGGCTGAGCACCCGTCTCCAGGGGCTCGGTGGCGTGCGCCCCCTCCCAGCCGCCGAGCCGGTCGAGCTCGCGCCGGGTCGTCGTCAGGTCGGGAAGACCCAGGTGTACGTCCCCGGCGTCGGCCAGCATGTGCAGCACACGCGCGTCCGTCGGGGCCAGCGTGCGCGTCATGTGGTCGGGCTTGAGCGCCGCGTCGAAGAGCCGGGCCCGGCCTTCCCAGTTGAGGAAGGTGCCCGGCTTCTCGGCGACCGCGGCCACCGGGAGTACGACGTCGGCGTGCTCGGTGACCTCACTGGGACGCAGCTCAAGGGAGACCAGGAAACCGACCGCGGCGAGTGCTTCACGCGCGCGTGGCGGGTCGGGAAGGTCGGCGACCTCCACGCCCGCCACCAGGAGCGCGCCCAGCTCGCCCGTCGCGGTGGCCTCGATGATCTGGCCTGTGTCGCGGCCGTAGCGGTGCGGGAGTTCGGCGACTCCCCAGGCGTGTGCGACCTCCTCCCGCGCGCGCGGGTCGGTGGCCGGACGCCCGCCGGGCAGCAGCGACGGCAGCGCGCCGGCCTCGACGGCCCCGCGCTCACCCGCCCTGCGCGGAATCCACACCAGCTGCGCGCCGGTCGCCGAAGCGGCCCGTACGGCGGCGGTGAGCCCGCCCGCCACCGCGGCGAGCCGCTCACCGACCAGGATCACCGCTCCCGGAGAGCGCAGCGCCTCGGCCGCCCTGGCGCCGTCGCCGTCAAGACCGACTCCACCGGCGAGCGCGTCCAGCCACTCCGTCTCGGTGCCGGGAGCCGCGGGCAGCAGCGTGCCGCCCGCCTTCTCCAGGCCCGGGGTCGCGAAGGTCGCGAGGGAGAACGTCCGCTGGCCGTGCTTGCGCCAGGCCTTGCGCAGCCGCAGGAAGACCCCGGGCGCCTCCTCCTCGGACTCGAGGCCGACGAGCAGGACGGCGGGCGCCTTCCCCAGGGCCGTGTACGTGACTCCGGTGCCGTCGAGATCCCGGCCCCGTCCCGCGACGCGTGCGGCGAGGAAGTCGGCCTCCTCGCTGCTGTGCACGCGCGCGCGGAAGTCGATGTCGTTCGTGTCGAGCGCCACGCGCGCGTACTTGCTGTACGCGTAGGCGTCCTCAACCGTCAGGCGTCCGCCGGTCAGCACGCCGGCCCGGCCGCGCGCGGCGGCGAGCCCGTTGGCCGCGGCTTCGAGAGCCTCCGGCCAACTGGCCGTCTCCAGCTCGCCCGTGGCCGAGTTCCGCACCAGCGGGGTGGTGAGCCGGTCCGGCTTCTGGGCGTAACGGAAGCCGAAGCGCCCCTTGTCGCAGAGCCACTCCTCGTTGACCTCGGGGTCGTCCGCGGCGAGCCGCCGCATGACCTTGCCGCGCCGGTGGTCGGTGCGGGTGGCGCAGCCGCCCGCACAGTGCTCGCAGACGGACGGCGACGACACCAGGTCGAAGGGCCGCGAGCGGAAGCGATACGCCGCCGAGGTCAGCGCGCCGACCGGGCAGATCTGGATGGTGTTGCCGGAGAAGTACGACTCGAAGGGGTCGCCCTCGCCGGTACCGACCTGCTGAAGCGCGCCGCGCTCCAGCAACTCGATCATCGGGTCGCCCGCGATCTGGTTGGAGAAGCGGGTGCAGCGCGCGCACAGCACACACCGCTCGCGGTCGAGAAGCACCTGCGTGGAAATCGGCACCGGCTTCTCGAACGTCCGCTTCTTGCCCTCGAAGCGGGTGTCCGTGTCACCGACCTGCATCGCCTGGTTCTGCAGCGGGCACTCGCCGCCCTTGTCGCAGACCGGGCAGTCCAGCGGGTGGTTGATGAGGAGCAGCTCCATCACACCGCGCTGGGCCTTCTCGGCGACCGGCGACGACAGCTGCGACTTCACGACCATGCCGTCGGTGCAGGTGATGGTGCAGGAGGCCATCGGCTTGCGCTGGCCCTCCACCTCGACGATGCACTGGCGGCAGGCGCCGGCCGGGTCGAGCAGCGGGTGGTCGCAGAACCGGGGGATCTCGATGCCGAGGAGCTCGGCGGCCCGGATCACCAGGGTCCCCTTGGGGACGCTGATCTCGATGCCGTCGATCGTCAGCGACACGAGATCTTCCGGCGGAACCGCCGCCTCCCCGCCCCCGGAGGGAGCGCTGTTGGTGGTCACTGTCATGCGTTCACCTCCGAATGTGCGCCGGGCCGGTCGGCCCAGAGAGTCGACTTGGCCGGGTCGAAGGGGCAGCCCCTGCCGGTGATGTGCTGCTCGTACTCCTCGCGGAAGTACTTGAGCGAGGAGAAGATCGGCGACGCGGCGCCGTCACCGAGGGCGCAGAAGGACTTGCCGTTGATGTTGTCGGCGATGTCGTTCAGCTTGTCGAGGTCGGCCATGACGCCCTTGCCCGCCTCGATGTCGCGGAGCAACTGGACCAGCCAGTACGTTCCTTCGCGACAGGGCGTGCACTTGCCGCAGGACTCGTGGGCGTAGAACTCGGTCCAACGGGTGACCGCCCGCACCACGCAGGTCGTCTCGTCGAAGCACTGCAGGGCCTTGGTGCCGAGCATCGACCCGGCGGCGCCCACGCCCTCGTAGTCCAGGGGGACGTCGAGGTGCTCGTCGGTGAACATCGGCGTCGAGGAGCCGCCCGGCGTCCAGAACTTGAGCCGGTGCCCGGCCCTGATCCCGCCGCTCATGTCGAGCAGCTGGCGCAGGGTGATGCCGAGCGGCGCTTCGTACTGGCCGGGGCTTGTGACGTGGCCGCTCAGCGAATAGAGCGTGAAACCGGGGGACTTTTCGCTCCCCATCGATTTGAACCAGTCTTTTCCGCGATTCAGGATCGCGGGAACCGACGCGATGGACTCGACGTTATTCACAACAGTGGGGCAGGCGTAGAGGCCCGCGACGGCCGGGAAAGGGGGACGCAGTCGCGGTTGGCCACGGCGGCCTTCGAGCGAGTCGAGCAGCGCGGTCTCCTCACCACAGATGTACGCGCCCGCGCCCGCGTGCACGGTGAGTTCGAGATCGAGTCCGCTGCCCAGGATGTTCTCGCCCAGGAATCCCGCCTCTTTCGCCTCACGCACGGCCTCGTGCAGCCGCCTGAGCACGGGGACGACTTCACCACGCAGGTAAATGAAGGCATGCGAAGAACGGATCGCGTAACACGCGATCACGATCCCCTCGATGAGGGAATGCGGGTTCGCGAAGAGGAGCGGGATGTCCTTGCAGGTCCCGGGCTCCGATTCGTCGGCGTTGACAACTAGATAGTGCGGCTTTCCATCTCCTTGCGGAATGAACTGCCATTTCATTCCGGTGGGGAATCCCGCGCCGCCCCGGCCGCGCAGGCCGGAGTCCTTCACGTACGCGATGAGGTCGTCCGGCGCCATGGCCAGGGCCTTGCGCAGGCCCTCGTACCCCTCGTGCCGTCGGTAGGTGTCGAGCGTCCAGGACTTCTCCTCGTCCCAGAACGCCGAAAGCACCGGTGCGAGCAGCTTCTCCGGGCTGGTCTCGTGGTCGATCTCGGCTGCCAACGTCATCACTCCCCCTCCTCGGCGGTCGGTCCGGCCGGGTGGGCCGGGTCGGATGCCGAGGTCTGCTGCGGTGCGTCGTGCGAGCTGAGGTGCTCGGCGGGCGCCTCGTCCTGCGGGCCGCCCGTACGCGGGTGCACCACGCGCGGTTGCGGCAACTCGCCCTTGGCCAGGCGCAGTCCGATCAGCGAAGCGGGGCCCGCGCCGCCGCTCGCCTCGACGGCTCCGGGGCGCTCGTCCGGGAAGCCCGCCAGGATCCGGGCCGTCTCCTTGTACGTGCACAAGGGGGCGCCGCGGGTCGGCTCGACCTGCGTGCCCGCGCGCAGGTCGTCGACGAGCCGCTTGGCGGTCTCGGGAGTCTGGTTGTCGAAGAACTCCCAGTTGACCATCACGACGGGAGCGAAGTCACAGGCCGCGTTGCACTCGATGTGCTCCAGCGTGACCTTGCCGTCCTCTGTGGTTCCCTCGTTGCCGACGCCCAGGTGCTCCTGCAGCGACTCGAAGATCGCGTCACCGCCCATGACGGCGCACAACGTGTTGGTGCAGACGCCGACTTGGTAGTCACCGGAGGGCTTGCGCCGGTACATCGTGTAGAAGGTCGCGACCGCGGTGACCTCGGCGGTGGTCAGACCGAGCACCTGCGCGCAGAAGGCCATTCCGGTGCGCGTGACATGGCCCTCCTCCGACTGCACCAGGTGCAGCAACGGAAGGAGCGCGGACCGGGAGTCCGGGTAGCGGGAGATGATCTCCTTGGCGTCCGCGTCGAGCCTGGCCCGTACGTCGGCCGGGTAGTCGGGGGCGGGGAGTTGGGGCATGCCCAGGCTGACGCCCGCGCCCTGGGAAGGGGTGGTGGTCACCGGTCGACGCCTCCCATCACGGGGTCGATGGACGCGACGGCGACGATGACGTCGGCGACCTGGCCGCCCTCGCACATCGCCGCCATGGCCTGCAGGTTGGTGAAGGACGGGTCGCGGAAGTGGACCCGGTAGGGGCGGGTGCCGCCATCGGAGACGACATGCACCCCGAGTTCGCCCTTGGGCGACTCGACGGCGGAGTACGTCTGCCCGGCCGGGACCCTGAAGCCCTCGGTCACCAGCTTGAAGTGGTGGATCAGGGCCTCCATGGAGGTGCCCATGATCTTCTTGATGTGGTCGAGCGAGTTGCCGAGGCCGTCCGGGCCGAGCGCCAGCTGCGCCGGCCAGGCGATCTTCTTGTCGGCCACCATGACCGGGCCCGGCTCGAGCCGGTCAAGGCACTGCTCGATGATGCGCAGCGACTGGCGCATCTCCTCCAGGCGGATCAGGAAGCGCCCGTAGGAGTCACAGGTGTCGGCGGTCGGCACGTCGAACTCGTAGTTCTCGTAGCCGCAGTAGGGATCCGACTTGCGCAGGTCGTGCGGCAGGCCCGCCGAGCGGAGGACCGGGCCGGTGGCGCCGAGGGCCATGCAGCCCGCGAGGTCGAGATAGCCGACGTCCTGCATGCGGGCCTTGAAGATGGGGTTCCCGGTGGCGAGCTTGTCGTACTCGGGAAGGTTCTTCTTCATCTTCTTCACGAACTCGCGCATCTGGTCCACCGCGCCGGGCGGCAGGTCCTGCGCGAGGCCGCCGGGCCGGACATACGCGTGGTTCATCCGCAGGCCGGTGATCAACTCGAAGATGTCGAGAACGAGTTCACGATCACGGAAGCCGTAGATCATGATCGTCGTCGCGCCGAGTTCCATGCCGCCGGTGGCGATGCACACCAGGTGCGAGGAAATCCGGTTGAGCTCCATCAGGAGCACGCGCAGGACCGAGGCGCGGTCGGGGATCTGGTCCTCGATGCCGAGGAGCTTCTCGACCCCGAGGCAGTACGCCGTCTCGTTGAAGAACGGCGTCAGATAGTCCATGCGCGTGACGAACGTCGTGCCCTGCGTCCACGTGCGGTATTCGAGGTTCTTCTCGATGCCCGTGTGCAGATAGCCGATGCCGCAGCGGGCCTCGGAGACGGTCTCGCCCTCGATCTCCAGGATGAGCCGGAGCACACCGTGGGTGGAGGGGTGCTGCGGGCCCATGTTGACGATGATGCGCTCGTCGTCGGACCGGTTGGCGGCCTGGACGACCTCGTCCCAGTCGCCGCCGGTGACTGTATATACAGTCCCCTCGGTCGTCTCGCGGGCGGATGCGTGTGACGTGCTCATCAGCTGTACGACCTCCGCTGGTCCGGAGCCGGGATCTGGGCGCCCTTGTACTCGACGGGGATGCCGCCGAGGGGATAGTCCTTGCGCTGCGGGAAGCCCTGCCAGTCGTCCGGCATCATGATCCGCGTCAACGCCGGGTGACCGTCGAAGATCAAGCCGAAGAAGTCGTACGTCTCGCGCTCGTGCCAGTCGTTCGTCGGATAGACCGCGACCAGCGAGGGGACGTGCGGATCGGCGTCAGGGGCACCGACTTCGAGCCGGATCACGCGGTTGTGGGTGATCGAGCGCAGGTGGTAGACGGCGTGCAGCTCGCGGCCCTTGTCCTCCAGGAAGTGCACCCCCGAGACGCCCGTACAGAGCTCGAAGCGCAGGGCCGGGTCGTCGCGCAGGGTCTGGGCGACCCGGAGAAGATGCTCGCGCGCGATGTGGAAGGTCAGCTCGTCGCGGTCGACGACCGTCTTCTCGATCGCGTTCTCCGGTAGCAGTCCCTGCTCTTCCAGGGCCCCTTCCAGCTCGTCCGCGACTTCGTCGAACCAGCCGCCGTACGGACGCGCGGAGGCGCCCGGCAGGGTGACCGTCCGCACGAGCCCGCCGTAACCGGAGGTGTCACCGCCGTTGTTGGCGCCGAACATGCCCCTGCGGACGCCGATGACCTCGCCGGCCTCGTCGCGGGGAGCGGGAACGCCGTTGCCGTTTAGGTGCTTGTCGTGCTCGTCGCTCACCGCAGCAGCCCCTTCATCTCGATGGTGGGGAGCGCCTTGAGGGCCGCCTCCTCCGCCTCTCGTGCCGCTTCCTCCGCGTTGACCCCGAGCTTGGAGCCCTGGATCTTCTGGTGGAGCTTGAGAATGGCGTCCATCAGCATCTCGGGCCGCGGCGGACAGCCGGGCAAATAGATGTCAACAGGGACAATGTGGTCCACACCCTGCACGATCGCGTAATTGTTGAACATCCCGCCCGATGAAGCACAAACCCCCATGGAAATGACCCACTTGGGGTTGGGCATCTGGTCATAGACCTGCCGCAGGACCGGCGCCATCTTCTGGCTCACCCGGCCGGCCACGATCATCAGGTCGGCCTGGCGCGGTGAACCGCGGAAGACCTCCATGCCGAAGCGAGCCAGGTCATAGCGCCCGGCTCCCGTCGTCATCATCTCGATGGCGCAGCACGCGAGGCCGAAGGTCGCGGGGAAGACGGATGACTTGCGCACCCAGCCCGCGGCCTGTTCGACGGTGGTGAGCAGAAATCCGCTCGGCAGTTTCTCTTCGAGTCCCATGCTCTTGGCCCCTCAGACCTTTAGTCCCATTCCAGGCCGCCACGCCGCCATACGTACGCGTACGCGACGAAGACGGTGAGCACGAAGAGCAGCATCTCCACGAGCCCGAAAATCCCCAGCGCGTCGAAAGTGACGGCCCAGGGGTAAAGGAAGACGATCTCGATGTCGAAGACGATGAAGAGCATCGCCGTCAGGTAGTACTTGATGGGGAATCGCCCACCACCGGCCGGAGTCGGCGTCGGCTCGATACCGCACTCATACGCCTCGAGCTTGGCGCGGTTGTACCGCTTTGGACCGATAAGCGTGGCCATGACCACGGAGAAGATCGCAAAGCCTGCCCCGAGGGCTCCCAGCACGAGGATGGGCGCATAGGCGTTCACGCTCCTCGCTCCTCTCAGTCGGCACTGACTGTTGGCGGTTGCGTCGGCCTCGATCCCCGCCCGTGGTCACCGCCCCGATCACCGCCGCTTCCCGACGAAGATCGCGCACATGTGAAGCAGGTCACAAGCCCAACTGCCCCGCATCTTATGCCCGCCGGTCTGTGATCTGCGACACGGGGTGCGACAACGGCTTTGTGATCTCCACCACCTGACGAAGGATCATGAAGTCGGATGAGCGGTGATCTTCATACGCGAAGCGCCTGAGTGATCACGAGAGGTGACATCTCAGCGAGATACCGCTGGTCGGGAGGGGGACGCCCTATCAAGCAGCGGCGGTCGCAAGCAAATTGGCGCTGGACAGGCTGGCTTGATAGTGGCGGCTCGTTCACACTTTGGCGGGAGCGGTGTGGACGAGGGTGGACGAGAACGGACGGGCGCGGTCCGCGTGCACCGATTCACGAGCGGCCGATCCGCGAGCGGACGATCCGCGGCGGCGGCTCCGCGGCCGGACGATCCGCGAGCGGCAGCCACGTCATGACGTGACCCCGCCACGGACACACGAGCGCCACGGGACGACCACAACACGGGCCCAGGCGTCGATCCACCGTCGATCCGGCACCGGCCCACCGTCGATCCGCCGTCGATCCGTCACCGTTCCCCCACGCAGGTAACGCACCGGAAATCCAAGGGAGATCTCAGGAAGGTCTCGGCGGGATCTCAGGGAGATCCCCTAGGGCCACACCTGTGACCTGCGCCACATAGGGCAGTGCGGCGAATAAACCGGGCTTGGCCAACCGCCTCAACGGGTGGTAGACCATGGGCAATTCGGGCGTATCGCAGAAAACCCATGATCACAGGCGTGATCACCGTTGTCCGCATTGCCCGTTACGGCGTCAATAAGAAGTGACACGCCCGGGATTCACGGCCATCGGGAGCAACTGTGGCGCAGCCCACGTTTCTTGATGGGAACCCTGACTCCCTGATAGCGGTTGTTCTCATGTCCCACACCGCTCACATACCCAGCCACCGGAAGCCCCGTCGTAGCGCCTCGAAGATGGCCCTGCGCGCCGGAGTTGCCGGTGGCGTCCTCAGCACCCTGGCAGTGGCCGCCGCCGCCGGAACGGCGACCGCCGCCGAGCCGGTGACCGAGACCATCGAAATGCCCACGCTCACCACGGATCTCTCCACGCAGATCGCGCAGTCCGCGGAAGCCACCCAGCAGACCGCCGCCAGCTACGAGCTCCGTGCCGAGCAGGACGCTGCCGCCGTGAAGGCCGCCAAGCAGGCCAAGGAAGACCAGGCCGACGCCGAGAAGAAGGCGAAGGCCAAGGCGAAGGCCGAGGCCGCCGCCAAGAAGAAGGCGGAGGAGGAGCGCGCCTCGCGCTCCGCCGAGCGCACGACGCTCAGCGCCACCGCCGGTTCCGGCTCCAGCGCTTCCGCCGATGTGGCCGCCCCGGCCAGCGGCAGCGTCGGCACGGTCATCAGCTTCCTCAAGGCCCAGCTCGGCGACGCGTACGTCATGGGTGCCTCAGGACCCAACGCCTGGGACTGCTCCAGCCTCGTCCAGGCCGCGTTCAAGCAGGCGGGCGTGGACCTTCCGCGCGTCTCGCAGGACCAGTCGGTCTCCGGTACGCCGGTCTCGCTCTCCAACGTCCAGGTGGGCGACATCCTTTACTGGGGTGGCGCGGGCTCCGCGTACCACGTGGGTGTGTACATCGGTAACGGCCAGTACCTCGACGCCGCCAACCCCGGCAAGGGCGTTGTCATCCAGGACCTGTCGGGTTACCCCGCCGACGGCGCCGTGCGCGTCCTCTGAGGGCCCTCACAGCCACGTAGAAGGGCCGGGAACCCCGTATAGGGTTCCCGGCCCTTCCGTGCGTCCAGCGGCCCGCAGGCCTCAGCCCTTCGGCGAGAGCTCACCCATCTCGGACCAGCTGCTGCCCGGAATCTCCGTGTGGATGATTTCCGGGGTCGAGGCGATCAACTCGGACATCGACTCCATGGCGGCCTTGAAGTGGTCGGAGCCGACGTGCGCGGCGCCCGCCTCCTGCGAGGCAAAGCCCTCCAGGAGGACGAACTGGTTGGGGTCGTCCACGCTGCGGGACCAGTCGTAGAAGAGGTTGCCCTCCTCCGCGCGCGTGGCCCGGGTGAACTCGGCGGTCCGCTCCAGCCAGGTGTCGGCGTACTCGGGGCGGACGGTGAACTTGACGGCGATGAAAATCATCCGACCAGCCTCGTACCACCCACGGGGTAAGGGCAAATCGGACAGACGCTCACGCCTTCCGCCTCATGCCTTCCGCCTCATACCTTCCGCCTCATACCTTCCGCCTCACGCCTTCCGCCTCACGCCTTCGGGGCCACCTTGCTCAGCCCATTGATGATGCGGTCCATGGCGTCGCCGCCCGTCGGGTCGGTCAGGTTGGCCAGCATCTTCAGTGTGAAGCGCATCAGCATCGGGTGCGTCAGGCCGCGCTGCGTGGCGATCTTCATGACCTTCGGGTTGCCGATGAGCTTCACGAAGGCGCGGCCCAGCGTGTAGTAGCCGCCGTAGGTGTCCTTGAGGGTCTTCGGGTAGTTCTGCAGCGCCAGTTCGCGCTGTCCGGGGGTGGCGCGCGCGTGCGCCTGGACGATGACGTCGGCCGCGATCTGGCCGGACTCCATGGCGTACGCGATGCCCTCGCCGTTGAAGGGGTTCACCATGCCGCCCGCGTCGCCGACCAGGAGCAGGCCCTTGGTGTAGTGCGGCTGGCGGTTGAAGGCCATCGGCAGGGCCGCGCCGCGGATCGGCATCGTCATGTTGTCCGGGGTGTAGCCCCAGTCCTCCGGCATCGAGGCGCACCATGCCTTCAGGACCTCGCGCCAGTCGAGCTCCTTGAACGCGGCGGAGGAGTCGAGGATGCCGAGCCCGACGTTCGAGGTGCCGTCGCCCATGCCGAAGATCCAGCCGTAGCCGGGAAGCAGCCGGTCCTCGGCGCCGCGCCGGTCCCACAGCTCCAGCCAGGACTCCAGGTAGTCGTCGTCGTGGCGCGGTGAGGTGAAGTACGTCCGGACGGCGACGCCCATCGGGCGGTCGTCGCGGCGGTGCAGACCCATCGCGAGGGAGAGCCGCGTCGAGTTGCCGTCGGCGGCGACCACCAGCGGCGCGTGGAAGGTGACCGGGGTCTTCTCCTCGCCCATCTTGGCGTGCACGCCGGTGATGCGGCCCGTGCGGTCGTCGATGATCGGGGCGCCGACGTTGCAGCGCTCGTGGAGCCGCGCGCCCGCCTTCTGGGCCTGCCGCGCGAGCGTCTCGTCGAAGTCGTCGCGCTTACGGACCAGGCCGTAGTTGGGGTAGGCGGCGAGTTCCGGCCAATCGAGCTGGAGCCGTACACCGCCCCCGATGATGCGCAGGCCCTTGTTCCGCAGCCAGCCCGCCTCCTCGGAGATGTCGATCCCCATGGACACGAGCTGCTTGGTGGCGCGCGGCGTCAGACCGTCCCCGCAGACCTTTTCCCTTGGGAACGCGGTCTTCTCCAGGAGGAGTACGTCGAGTCCGGCCTTCGCCAGGTAGTAGGCGGTCGTCGAACCGGCTGGCCCGGCCCCGACGACGATCACATCAGCGGTGTGTTCGGTGAGAGGCTGGGGCTCGGTCACGGCAGGTTCTCCCCAAGGCTCGAAATCTGTGTGCCGGCGGGCACGGGATACGGGCAGTCTATGCAGCGGTACTGATCCACCAGCCGAAGGGCCACCCGTGACAAAGCAGGCACTGCCGACCACGCCCCTGCCCGCCGTACAACTGCGCGTTCCGACGCACGAGGACACCTTCGTCTGGCACCGGCTCTTCGACGACCCGGAGGTCATGGAGTTCCACGGCGGCACGTCGGCCGAGCTGTCCGTGTACGAGGAGATGACGGCCCGGCAGCGCAGACACGACGCCGAACGTGGCTTCTGCTTCTGGACGTTGCTCGACGCGGACGGCGAGCCGATCGGCTTCACCGGCGCGCAGCCCTGGCCGCACGAATGGGGCCCCAAGGGCGAGATCGAGATCGGCTGGCGGCTCTCCAGGTCCGCCTGGGGCAAGGGGTACGCGACCGCCGCCGCCCGGGCGACCCTGGAGCGCGTACGGGCGGCGGGCGTGGCGAACGTCGTGGCGATGGTCGACACCCGCAACGAACGGTCCGTGGCGGTGACGCGGCGGCTCGGCATGGAGCTGGCGGAGACCCTGCCGATTCCGGGGACGGAGCGGGAGGCGCACCGCTTCGGGCTCGCGCTGTAGCGGGGGCGCCCACCGGGGCCCGGCGGGGGTGTCCCGCCGGGTGCCGCCTCAGCCGTTGAGGCGCCAGTGATCGAGCGCGGTCTGGTGGATCTTCTCGCCCTCACCCGCCGACCAGAAGTCCGCGCGCCAGGAGAGCTGGATGGCGTACTCGGTGCCGTTGTCCGCGACGTAACTCTGGTCGAGCGCGTGGATCTCCCGGCCCGCCGTGTCGGTGTAGGTGTACTCCCAGATGGCGCCGCCGCGGCCCTGGAAGGTGTTCGGCTCCAGGCGGATCCGCTGGTAGTCCGTCTTGTCCGGGTCCTTCTTGGCGTCCTTCTCGATCGTCGTGAAGTTCTCGTACGAGGTGTACGTGGCGTTCGGCACGACGCCGACGAGGAACGCCTCCCCGCCCGTCGACCCCGCATACTTGACCTGCCCCGGCCGCTCCTCGCCCTGCCGGGCCCAGCCGCCGGGCACGGCGAACTCGAAGCCGCGTACATCGGACACCAAGTGGGAGCCCGCAGGCAGTTGAGGCCCGTCGTCCACGGTCTCGGGGCTCTCGCTCGGCTCTTGCGTGGGGGTGAACGTGGGGGACGGCGTAGGCGAGCGGGTGGGGTCATCGGTCCGGCTGATGGCGGGCTTGTCGTCCTTGCCGCCCGCCTTGTCGGCCTTGCCGTCACCGTTGTCCTGCCAGAGCAGGACGCCGGCCGCGATGCCGCTGCCGATGAGGAAGGCGGCGGCGAGGGTGCCGACCCAGAGGGCGGTGCGCCGGGGCTTGGGGGCGGGGCCGAAGCTGTGGGCGGGGTAGGCGTACTGGTCGCGAGTGGGCTGGTCGTAGGTGGGTTGGTCGTACGAGGGCAGGTCATACGAGACTTGCGGCGCCGGAGCGCCGATTCCCACCCCTGGTGACCCGGTCACCACCGGCCCGACAGCTCCGCCCGCCCCACCCGCGGAGCCGCTTGGCATCGGCGGCTGCACCGGTCCCGCGACGGCCCCCGTCCGCTGCCCGGCCATCCGCAGCAGATACGGCGCGACGAACGCGGCGACGGAAATCCACAGCAGCCCGAACAGCAGCGCGTCCGGCACGCTCACGCCCGCCTGGAAACTGCCGTTGCCCGAACCGCTGCCTCCGCTGCCTCCGCTGCCGCCGAGCTCCGCCGAGGCGCTTCCGGTCGCATCGACGCCGATCCCGCCGAACCCGGCGACGAGCAAGAAGAGGCCGAAGAAGACACCGGCGGCCAGCAGTTGTTCGCCCCGGTGCGCGCAACGGCGTGCGGCGAGGATGCCGAGGGTCAGCGCGCAGACCAGCCCGAGGGCCAACGCCGCCGCGATCGCCCAGGAGTTGGTGACGTCGCCCAGCTCGGAGAGCCCGAAGGACTCGCTCTCGTAACCGCCGCCGTAGCCCGAACCGCTGCCCTCCACCGACGCTTCGAGCGGCGCTCCCCAGCCGAGGCCGAGGGCGGCGATGCCGAGGTTCGGCAGCACGAGCAGGGCGATGAGCAGCGGGGACACGTCGTCGTCTTGGCGGTTGGTGAGATCGGCGAGGTCGTCGATCTGGGCGAGGCTGATGAACGCGACGACGGAGCAGAGGACCAGCACGATCGCGAGCGCACGCAGTGCGGTGCCGCCGGCGCGGAACGCCCCTTGCCAGACCGGGCGTTGGGACAGCCAGTAGGCAAGGTCATAGCGGTGGAGCACCCCGCAGGAGACGGCGAGTCCGAGCACGAGCGCACCGAGCGTGGCGAACACCGGCGAGGAGGAGAGCTGGACGCCCTCGATCTCGGGCTGCGCGAAGAGACTGAGCACGAGGACGCCCACAGTCACCAACAGACTGACGCGCACGGCCGCTTCGAGCCCCGCCGTGCCGCTGCCGTTGCCTCCACCGCGTACGAGAACACGATGGCGAAGGATGCGTACGCCGATGAAGAGCGCCCCGATCCACAGGGCGGTGACGGTGAGCGGAACGAGGTGGACCATGACGCTGCCGTCGAAGGCGACGTCCGCGCTGGAGCCGCTGTCCCCGAAGACGGGCGACTGCTGCCGCCCGCCGCCCGACACCTCGAAGCCGCCACCCACGGCCTGGAGCAGCATGGCGAGAGCGACCCGCAGCCGGTCGATGAACCCGACGGCGACGTCACCGCTGTCCGCACCCTGCCCGTAGGAAGGCATGGCCAGAGCGACAGCGCCGATCAGCACCAACCCCACGGGCCACAGGGCAGCTTGGGCGGCTCCGGCCCAGTCCCCCCGTAGCGCCCTCCCGAAGAAGGCCCCGAGGGGCGAAGGCGTCGAGGGCGCGCCCGGAACGTATGCGGGCGGGGGCGGAGGCGGAGGCGCGGGGAGAGAGATCGCTGTGTAACCGGGCCCGGCGGGGGCGGATGCCGGGGGCTCGGGGGCCTGGAGCTCCGGGGCCTGGGGCTCCGGGGCCAGAGGTTCAGGCGCCGGAGGTGTTTCAGCCGCCGGAGGTGCTTCGGGCGGCGCCTCTGCCGGAGGCAGTACCTCCGGCCCCGCGTTCACCGTCGTGTCACGCGGACGCTCCCGCCCGCACTTCATGCAGAAGCGGGCCTCATCCGGGGTGGATGCCCCGCAGTGCGGGCAGTTCGACGCCATGGGAACGCTCCGTCATTGGGGAGATGACCGTGCAGAGCGACTCGCGCCGGCCGAGCTCGCAGCGCCGAGGGGAAATCGGCACAGCCCCGCAGACAGAGTCGTATCAACGGACACATCTTGCCCCCTGGCCGGTTCCCCGCGACGGGGTTCACCTCAAGGGCGTCGGCACCGTTCCGCTTCAAGTGCCCCGCGACGCTCAGGCCTTGAAGCCCCGGTGCAGCGCCACGACGCCGCCCGTCAGGTTCCGCCACGCCACCTTCGACCAGCCCGCGTCCTGCATCAGCGAGGCCAGCGTCGGCTGGTCCGGCCAGGAGCGGATGGACTCGGCGAGATAGACGTACGCGTCGGGGTTGGAGGAGACGGCGCGCGCGACCGGCGGCAGGGCGCGCATCAGGTACTCCTCGTAGACCGTGCGGAACGGCGCCCACGTCGCGTGCGAGAACTCGCAGATGACGACCCGGCCGCCCGGCTTCGTCACGCGGTACATCTCGCGCAGCGCCTGGTCCGTCTCCTGCACGTTCCGCAGCCCGAAGGAGATCGTCACGGCGTCGAACGTGTCGTCCTTGAACGGCAGCTTCGTCGCGTCCCCGGCCGTGAACGGCATCCACGGGTGGCGCGTCTTGCCGACCCGCAGCATTCCGATGGAGAAGTCACAGGGCACGACATAGGCGCCGGCCTGCGCGAACGGCTGCGAGGAGGTCGCGGTCCCGGCGGCCAGGTCGAGCACCTTCTGCGCGGGCCGCGCGTCGACGGCCTGCGCGACCGCCTTGCGCCACAGCCGGGCCTGGCCGAGCGACAGGACGTCGTTCGTGAGGTCGTACCGTTCCGCTACGTCGTCGAACATCGAAGCGACTTCGTGCGGCTGCTTGTCCAGAGAGGCGCGGGTCACCCGGCCCATTGTGTCAGGCCGGTCTTCTCTTCTGGCGGCGGCCTCGCTTGCCTGCAGCGGGCTTCTTCGCCTGCGGCGGGCTTACTTCCTCGCGGGAGCGTCTGCCGTCCACGGGCTCTTGGCGGGTGCGGGTTGGTTCTTGGTTGCTCGCGCAGTTCCCCGCGCCCCTTACCGGGGCCCTAGCGGGCCCTGTACACCAGTCGTCCGGCCACCACCGTCGCCACACACGTCCCCGGGCCCCGCTCCACCAGCTCCGCGCGGTCCGCCACGTCGAAGATCGCGAAGCGGGCCGCGGCGCCCTCGGTCAGCGGCGGCAGGAGTACGAGTGGGGTCGGCGACAGGGACGGAGGGCCCGGCAGGCTCGGTGGGCGGTGGCCGATCGCGAGGCCCGACCTGCGGACGGTGTCGAGGACGGGACGGGAGTTCAGTTCGCCCGCGACGGCCACCGTGCCGTGCGCGAAGAGCCGCTGCACTCCCCGTCGGGCGCTGCCCCCGAGGCGGGCGGGCTTGGCCCGGAAGAGCGCCTGAGCGCGCTCCCCGCCGATGGGCTCGGTGCCGAGCCAGTCGGCCTCGCGCGGGTCGGGGTGGTAGGTGGCTTCGAGGAGCTCGGGACCGTACGGATTGAGCAGGCCCGGCGTGAGGATGCCGGGCCAGCGCCTGACGCGCGCGGCGGGGTCCGCGGCGGCGAGGTCCTCGTACGGGCCGACGGCGGCGACGCTCGCCCCGTCGACCAGGACCGCCGCCTCCGGTGTGCCCTCGGCGACGTGAAGTGTGCGCAAGACAGCCTCAGTTGGTGGCTAAGTAATGACTCAGTTGGTGGCGAGGAGCTTCAGCTCCGGGTGGGCCGTGCCGCCCTCGATCGCCGTGGACGAGATGTGCGAGGCGACGCGGTCGTCGGTCGGGTCGTTCGCCGGGTCGTCGTGCACGACGAGGTGCTCGTACGTCGTGGCGCGCTGGGCCGGGACGCGGTCCGCGGTGCGGATCATGTCGATCATGTCGCGCAGGTTGTTGCGGTGCTTGGCGCCCGCGGAGGAGACGACGTTCTCCTCCAGCATCACCGAGCCGAGGTCGTCCGCGCCGTAGTGCAGGGTCAGCTGGCCGGCCTCCTTGCCGGTGGTCAGCCAGGATCCCTGGATGTGGGCGACGTTGTCGAGGAAGATCCGCGAGATCGCGATCATGCGGATGTACTCGAAGATCGTGGCCTGGGTCCGCCCCTTGAGGTGGTTGTTCTCAGGCTGGTAGGTGTACGGGATGAAGGCCCGGAAGCCGCCGGTCCGGTCCTGTACGTCGCGGATCATCCGCAGGTGCTCGATGCGCTCGGCGTTGGTCTCGCCCGTGCCCATGAGCATGGTGGACGTCGACTCGACACCGAGGTTGTGGGCGATCTCCATGATCTCCAGCCAGCGCTCACCGCTCTCCTTGAGCGGGGCGATGGCCTTGCGGGGGCGGGCCGGGAGCAGCTCGGCGCCGGCGCCTGCGAAGGAGTCGAGCCCGGCGGCGTGGATCCGCTGGATCGCCTCTTCGGCGGAGACCTTCGAGATGCGGGCCATGTGCTCGACCTCGGAGGCACCGAGGGAGTGGATGACCAGCTGCGGGTAGGCCTTCTTGATCGCGGAGAAGTGCTCTTCGTAGTACTCGACGCCGAAGTCCGGGTGGTGCCCGCCCTGGAACATGACCTGCGTGCCACCGAGCTCGACGGTCTCGGCGCAGCGGCGCAGGATGTCGTCGAGGTCGCGCGTCCAGCCCTTCTTGGTGTCCTTCGGGGCGGCGTAGAAGGCGCAGAACTTGCAGGCGGTCACACACACGTTGGTGTAGTTGATGTTCCGCTCGATGATGTACGTCGCGATGTGCTCGGTCCCGGCGTACCGGCGGCGGCGTACGGCGTCGGCGGCGGCGCCGAGCGCGTGCAGCGGGGCATCGCGGTAGAGGTCGAGCGCCTCTTCTTCGCTGATCCGCCCACCTGCGGCGGCACGGTCGAGGACGGACTGAAGTTCGGCCTTCTCGGTCACCGGGGCGTCCCTTTCGTAAGGGTTCTGGACGGACTGATTCAGCGTACGCCAGCCCTTCCGGCCGCCCGACGTCAGGCGGCGTACGCCCCGATGAGCAGTCCCACGAACGCGCCGCCGATCAGGAAAGGCCCGAACGGGATCGCCGTCTTGCGTCCGGCGCGGCGGGCGATGACGAGCCCCGTCCCGTACAGGGCGGCCAGCAGGAACCCCGCGAAGGTGCCGAGGAGCAGCACGCCCCAGCCGTACCAGCCGAGGACGGCCCCCAGGCTGAGCGCAAGCTTCACGTCACCGAAGCCCATGCCGTTCGGGCTGATGAGGAAGAGCACGAAGTACGCGCCGCCGAGCGCGAGCCCCCCGTACAGCGCGTGCGGCAAGGACCCGCCCTCCTCCGGCAGCAGCGAGGCGCCCCCGAGGAGTACCAGGGCGGCTCCGGCCAGCGGCAGGGTCAGTACGTCGGGCAGCCGGTGCACGCCGAAGTCCACGATGGCGAGCAGTACGCCGAAGGGGGCGAGCAGCATCCAGACGGCCAGCTCGGGCCTAGGCCCTGTCGCCGCGGCGAGGGCGGCGCCGACGAGGGCGGTGGCGAGGGCGACGCTCACCGGGCGTGGCCCGAAGCGGTCACCCCGCGGACACCGCGCAAGCCCGACCCAGCCGCCGAGGGGATGCCCTTCGGGGCAGTCGCCGCGCCAGGCCTCCTCGGGCGCAACGGACAGCCGGTAGGCGGCACGGGGCACGAGAAGCCCGGCGAGGGCGCCCCAGAGGGCGGCGCCGACGACGAGATACACCAAGGGGTCCAACGTTCACCCTCTAGACGCGGAGAAACGGGTGGGTGGGTGGGAGAGATCCGCCGCGAAGCGGCGGCCTAGAAAACGCCCCCCACCCGCAGGGAAGGGAACTACCCCACCGCGGAAAGCCCACTGCGCCAGGCAGGAAGCAGCTCGTCCAGCAAGGCCTCGGTCCGGGGCGGCACACCCCGGGCCCCGCTCCGGGCAACAAGATCTGCGGCGACCTGCTGGAGCCGCGCAGGGTCGCCCACCGCATGCGTGGCCCTGAGCAGCTCGTTCCAGAGCCGCTCGTCCCCCGGCGAGGAGTTCAGCGCGGCGTTCAGCGCCTCGATGGCCTTCTCCGCGCGCCCCTTCTCCAGGTGGAACTCGGAGAGGGCGAGCCCGATGTCGGCGACCAGCAGCGGAAGCTGCGCGTCGATGATCTCGTGGGTGAGCCAGGCGTAGCGCCCCCGCGGACGGTCCGCGAGCAGCGGCCCCCGTACGAGCACCAGCGCGTCGGTGAGCATCCGCCCGCGCACGGCACGGCTGTTGGCCCCGCGTCCCTGCGTGGCCTCGTGGTACAGCGACCGCAGCACGTCCAGGTCGGAGACGACGGACTTGGCGAGCGTGAGCCGCCCGCTGCGGTCGGCCCGCAGCCGGGGCGTTCCGTCGGGCTCGGTGCCGAGCCACTCCCGAAGCCGCTCGACGAGCGCGTCCCGTACGTCCTCGGTGACCCCGCGCGGCCACAGCGCGGAGGCCAGCACCCGCGGGTGCACCCCCTCGCGGTGCAGCAGGAGCAGGGCAAGCGCCTCGTGCATCAGCGGGCTGCGCTCGCCGTCCGGCGTGTCGAGGCCGATGATCTCGTACGTGCCGACGAGGCGGGCGTACACCGCGGGTCGCCCCTGTTCGGTGACGTCGACGAGGAACGGCGGAGCGGTGGCCGCGCGGCCGGAGCCCGCGGACGAACCCGTGCCGTCCTCCCCCGGATCGGCGTCGGTGAACAGCTCCACCACGGCCCGCTGCTGGGCCTCCGGCAGCGACTGGGCCTCAAGTTCCAGGCCGAGGAGCGGGGCGAGCAGCTTGCCCTCGCGGGTGATCTCCATCTCCCAGGCGGCGCCCGGCAGGTCCCCGGACTCGGTGCCGACGAGGTAGCCGATGCCCAACCGGCTCGCGTCGGCGGCCAGTTCGGCGAGCTTGACGGCGTCGTCCCCGGTGGGCTCGGCGGCGAGCAGCACGAGGTGCGGCGCCCAGCGGGTGTGCTGAGCGGGGCCCGTACGCCCGGTGAGGACCGAGTCGTGCCCGGCGGCACCCAGGGCGCCGCGCCGCTGGCGCGTCTCGGCCTCCATCGTCTCGATCAGCGCCTCGATGTCGTCGAGGTGGCGAAGGCGGTTGGGCGCGAGCGGCGTCAGGTCCTGCCCGAAGCCGACGAGGGTGATGGTCATGCGGTCCGACCAGCCGTTGGTGGCGAGCTCGGCGGCGACGGACGCGAAGACGGCGGCACGGTCGGCCTCGGTGCCGCTCAGCGACACGACACCCGGCACGGCTTCGAGGTTGAGGAGCAGCCGCGAGTCGTCGAGGGTGCCCAGGCTGACGAGGCCGGGGTAGGGCGCCGCGGTGTCGACATCCTCGTACCGCTCGGCATCGGTGCGTGCCAGCATCCAGAACGTCTGGTCCTGCCCCAACTGCCAAGGCGCGGGCGGGCGTCCGGCGGGCTGGGCGAGCTGGAGGTGCAGATCGCCGTTGCTGAGCCAGGCCGCGTACACGGTGGGCAGTGCGCGGGACTCGTCGGCGAGGGACGCCGCGAGCCCCCTCAGGGACAGGTCGAGCAGGCGTACGCCTTCGGGGTCGGCGCCCACGAGCAGCGCGTCCTGCACATCGGCGGCGTCCCCGGTCGGCGTGGGCGGCTCCATGCCGCGGCGCCCGCCGACGGCACCCATGGCGGACTGCCACAGCGCGTGGCGGCGCCGGCGGCCGAGTGCGAGGAGCAGCCCGGCGGCGAGGAGGGGCGCGCCGAGGAGTGCTTCGGGCAGCCCGAAGGAGGACTCCTGGGACTGGCCGGCCTGACTGGCGGCGGGGGCTTCCTGCTGCCCCTCCCCCTTACCCGTGTCGCTGGGCCGCTGCTCGGGAATGGTGATGTGCGCGGTGTCGCGGTCGCCCTGGTGCCCACCGCCCTGCTGACCGCCGCCCTGCTCCTGGGCGCCGCCGCCTTGCCGGTGGTCGCCGGACTTGGCGTAGTCGGAGATCTGTTCCTTCACGTCCTGCGAGACCTTGGGCGCCTCGTCGGGCATCTCGACGAGCTCGCCGCCGTGCGCGTCCGCGGGCATTTCCATGATCCAGCCGGGCCGGATGAGGCTGGCCTCGGAGAGCTTGGATCCGTCGGGCTGCTCGCGGTCCTTGTTGAGCTGGTAGATCTCCTTGTACCGGCGCCCGTCTCCCAGGTGCCGCTCGGCGATCTCCCACATGGAGTCGTGGTGACGGCCTTCGGGCGGCTGGATCCGGTAGTACTTCGTGTCCCCGTCCTTGGCGCTGCCATCGGCGTGCGCGGCGGCCTGCTCGGCCTGCTCTGCGATGGCACTGGCGGTGCTGCCGGCCTGTTCCTGCCCGAAGAGACCGCCGGGGGTCTGCTGGGCGGAGGCGGCGGACGCGGGCCTCTGGTTCCCCTCGAGGGACTGCCCGAACTGCGAGAGCCCCGGGGCGAAGCTGGCGGCGGTGGCGCCGACAAGGAGCAGGGCGGCGACGAGCTGGCGGGCGAGGAGCTGGCTGCCGCCGGCACCGGGAATCCGGTTCGGCATCCCGACGCCGGAGAGCGCGGCCTTGACCTCGACGAGCACGCAGGCGGTGAACTGGGCCCAGGCGAGCCAGACCACGACGGTCAGTACGTTGATGAACGTCCCGACGGTGATCTCCTGCTGCAACCACCCCAGCGAGGGCGCCCCACCGGGAAGCGGCCACCCCACGGCGTACGCGAGGGCTCCAGGCACGCCGACGACCAGCGCGACCAACGCGACAAAGGCGAAGAACGCCTTGACGAAGTCCCCGAACGTACGACGACGCCGGGGCAGGGGCTGCGGCGTCCGATTACGCGGAGCCGACGAGCCGCCTGTCGAACTTGAAGTGGTGCGCGCCATGGCGGGTGTCCTGGTGTCCTCTGAGAGGGAGCGGATGGGAATTCAGGGGATCAGCGGTCTGTGTGCTGAGCGAGCTGAGCGTACTGAGGTGATGGTACGGAAGCGGCTGGAGGTCATACAGGGGCTGTGGGTTCAGGGGTGCCCGATTGGGTGGGAGTTGCACCAAAGGACCGACTCCCCCTGCCGTCCTGGCCCCCGTGGCTGTCATGTATCGGCCCGCGAAAGACCGCGCGGGCCGGGCATTCACCACCCGGCGTCACAGTTCCGGCACGGATTCGCTGCGCGCGCGTAGCACTTGAGGAGTGTTCGCTTCCGTCATCCCACGGGAGGCGAGAACCTTCACAAGGCCCACCAGTGCCGGTAACACACGGCTGGTAGCGTCGTTCAGCTTCATTCTCGCCTGCACACACTTTCCCGCCCGCACACATGCCGAACTCTGGGGGACTGCAATCGTGGCCCGTCGCACTATGCCCATCGTTGCCACTCTGGTGGCGAGCGCGACCTTGCTGTTGACCGCTTGCGGGAGCGGCGGGAGCGATGACTCCTCGGACAAGATCGAGGGAGCGGGACAGGGGTCGAGCAAGCCGTCCCCTTCTGCGTCGGCCAACGGTGGCACCCCTGACCTCGCCCTGCCGAAGGACCTGAAGGTCGAGTTCGGCTCGTCGAAACCGTCCGACCCGCGCGACGCGGCGGCCCAGGAGAACGCCGAGAACTACATCCGCGCCCTCAACCACGGCATCACCGCCCAGGACCCCGAGGACCCGGCGTACCAGTTCTATGGGCTCGGCAACGCCGCCCGTTATGCGCGGGAGCAGATCAAGTCCTGGGTGGACGACAAATGGACCGCGACCGGGACGGACAGCTACTACCGGGCCAAGACCGACAAGGTCGGCACGGCAGGCGTGCTCGTCACCATGTGCCGGGACCAGAGCAAGTTCTACGGCAAGAACGTGGACACCGAGAAGATCAGGTACACGAAGCCGAGCCTTGATGACTACCAGGAGTTCCGCCTCCTCATGAAGCAGCCCAAGGGTGAGCAGAAGATCTGGAAGGTGCTGCAGATCGAGGTCGAAGGCCGGGTGAAGGAGTGCCGACGATGACATCCCCACGACACACTTTTGGCTGGGCCGCCGCTCTCTCGGTGACGGCCGTGCTGTGGTCCGGGACCTTCGCGTACGCGGCCGGGCCCGGGGACAACACGACCCAGCCACCATCCTCCGAGAAGCCCAGCGGCAACGTCAGCGGCAATGAGCTGTCGGCGGGCACCTCCTCGATCCAGCTCTCGTACCCCAAGGGCGGGAAGGGTGGGGGCAAGAAGGGCAACCTCGCCCCGATCGACCCGAACTGGAAGCCACCGGCCTGCTGGTACGAGCCCGCGTTCACGTCCAAGGAGCTGAAGGACTTCGTGGACAAGGACGGCGGCGGCGACGTCGGCATCCACGAGCAGTGGTTCGGCAAGGAGCTCTGGACCGACCACTACCGGGACGGCAAGCCGGCCGACAACTTCGACCTCCACGAGGCTTCGAACAGCTCCGCCGAGGGCTACAAGGACTACAACGAAGGCGAGATGGGCCGCTTCTGGCGCGGTGTCGCGCCCGATGAAAGCGACCCCAAGTCGTGGGACTGCGGCCGCCTCATGTTCTGGGTGGACGCCGGACAGATCCCGGACGACCCGCACGCCCCGACCCCGAAGATGCTCGCCGAGTACGCCTACGACAAGGTCAAGGTCCCGGACACCGAGGTCGAGCTGAAGCCGGCCGCCAAGTCGACGGTGAACCTGCCCACGTGGGCCTGGCTGGACAAGGGCACGTTCAAGGACGTCAAGGTCCGCGCAGAGCTGCCGAACACCCCGCTCTGGGCGGAGACCACGGCGACGCCGAAGAGCCTCCACCTGGAGCCCGGCACCGCCGACGCGGAGACCTTCCCCGCATCCGGCGAATGCAAGATCAACGACGACGGCAGCATCGGCACGCCCTACACCAAGGGCAAGTCGAAGCAGGACCCGCCGTGCGGCATCAACTACCTCCGGGCAACGAACGGAGAGCCGTACAAATTGAAGGCGTCCGTCACGTGGGAGATCTCCTGGGAGGGCTCGGACAACGACGGCGTACACCAACTCCCGAACGGCACCTTCGAAACCACCCAGGACATGGACGTCCAGGAGATCCAGTCGATCAACCGCTAGACGACGACACGAGCAAAACGGGGGAGCGGCATGGGGGGGCAATCGTCCAGCGGATTGGCATGTCCTGGACTTCGACAAGGACCCAACCCCCGGTGATCCGGGCCGGGTTCGGAACCTCGCCAAGAATCTGCACGACTTCACCGACGACGTCTCCAAGGTCCTCCGCGATATCAAGGGCATGGCAGGCGAGGACGCGATCCTCACCTGGGCGGGTAAGACGGCGGAGTCCTTCACCTCGGAATTCGAGTCCGCGCCCGGCAAGCTGAAGAAGCTCCGACCCCGAGACGGCCCGCTACACGAGCGCCGCCCCCCTCGGCCTGCTCCCCGCGCCGAACCCCGTCGCCTACGTCCACAACCCCCACACATGGTCCGACCCCCTGGGCCTCGCGCCTTTGTGCCACAAGCACGGCGGAGACACCGGCAGCCCTGACGGTGCCGGACTCCTGCCCGGCCCCGCGCCGCAGCGTGCCTCGGACATGCTGAACCAGGTCAACGGCAGGACCGGCGGCATCGGAAAGGTCGAGGGCTACCATGGAAACCAGAACTGGGGTAACAACAAATCCCAACTGCCCGGGGGTAAGTACAAGGAGTGGGACGTCAACGCGAAAGTAGACCTGCCGCGTTGCAGTGCGCCGGGCTGTGGAGACGGGATCAGGGGGCCTGAGCGACTCCTGACCCCGAAGGACGGACCCGGCCCTGCGTATTACACCCCCGACCACTACGGAACGTTCTACTATGTCGGCGAATTCACGGGATGATGCAGAGACAATGACTGGTTTCGATGTCACCGGAACCTCGGCTCCCTGGGTCGTCTTCGCCCCCCGGGGGACGGCCGAGGTCCAACGGCAACTGTCCGCCCTGCAGGCGAAGGGCGGCCAGGTCCACCGCTTCCACGCGTCCGACCTGATGACCGAGCAGGGCATCCACCACGCGTTCGCGCAGGCCCTTCAGTTCCCCGGCTATTACGGCAGGAACTGGGACGCCTTGGTGGACTGCCTGGACGACCTGTGCGGCGCCGTCACCGGTCGCGTCGGCATCGCGGGTGTCATTCACGGAGCGGACCCGCTGCTCGAAGCGGAACACTTCCCCCTTTTCGTTTCGGTCCTCTGTCAGGGTGCGGACCGGACGAATTCGGCGGTGGACCTCGACGGATTCCCCTTGGACCGCCCCGCGGTCGCCGAGCATTTCATCTTCGAGTTCGACGCGTTCGACCAGGAGAGAATCGCAGGCAAAGTACGGCAGCCCGACCTGGTCGTCACGGAAGGGGAGGGATTCGTGGCGGCCCAGCTTGATCCCGACGAATGGCACTGATTCCGCAGGACCGAATGACCCGAGGGGGGCACAGCCGTGGGCGGTAAGGGAAAGAGCGACCTCGCGCTTCCACTGAGCGATCTCGAGGACTACGGAAGCCGGTTGCGGTCCGTCAAGGACCGGATGAACCGCACCAAGAAGACCTTCGAGTCCTACAAGGACGACATCGGCGACGGCGGCGTGTACGACGCGCTGGAGGACTTCGAGTCCAACTGGGAGGACGGCCGCGAGGACATCACCCAGCAGCTGACCGCGCTGGCCGACATGTCCGACGCCGTCGTCCGCGAGTTCAAGAAGCTGGACGACAAGCTCGCCAAGGATGTCTCCGAGGGCGTGAAGGACAAGGGCGGGAAGGGCAGCAAGGGCAAGGACGGCGGCGGCAAGGACTGATCCGGGCGGGCTCTCGCGTGCCCGCCCCGCGCCTCCCCTCCCCCACAACCCCCTTCCGTACCATGGCTCCCATCTATTCGGGGAGGACCCACCATGGACGAGCTGGCGCCGGATGACGCCCGCGAGATAGCCGGATACCGACTGCGCGCCCGCCTGGGCGAGGGGGGTATGGGCGTGGTCTATCTGTCGCACACGCGCGGCGGTCAGCCGGTGGCCCTGAAGGTCGTACGCCGGGAGTACGCGCAGGACCCCGAGTTCCGGCAGCGCTTCACCCAGGAAGTGACCGCCGCCCGCCGCGTCCAGGGGCCCTACACCGCCCCCGTCCTGGACAGCTTCACCGAGGGCCCCGAGCCCTGGCTCGCCGTGAGTTACGTCCCCGGGCCCGCCCTCTCCTCCGCCGTGTACGAGCACGGCGTGCTCCCCGTGCCGACCGTCCTGCAGCTCATCGCCGGCATCGCCGAGGCCCTGCAGACGATTCACACCGCCGGCGTCATCCACCGCGACCTCAAGCCCTCCAACGTCCTGCTGGCGGCCGACGGCCCCCGCGTCATCGACTTCGGCATCGCCCGCGCCGCCGACACCACCGCGCTGACCGGCACGGACGTACGTCTCGGCACCCCCGCCTACATGGCCCCCGAGCAGGCCATGGGCGGTGAAGTCACTCCGGCTCTCGACATCTTCGCGCTCGGCCTCGTGGCGTACTTCGCCGCGACCCGTCGGCACCCTTTCGGGGACGGCTCCTCGCACGCGCTGCTCTATCGCATCGTCTCCAACGAGCCCGACCTCTCCACCTGCCCCGAACAGTTGCGCGGCCTCATCGCCGCCTGCCTCGCCAAGGAGCCGTCAGCCAGGCCGACCCCGGCCCAGCTCGTCGAGGCGTGCGCTTCGCTCGCGGGGACGTCGGGGCTCGCCCGCCAGGAGGGCTGGTGGCTGCCGCCTGCCGTCGCACAGCAGATCGCGCGGCAGGAGCAGGAACAGACGATGCGGTTGCAGGCCCCGGGGGCGCCCGCCCCAGCCGCCTCGTCCGGCGTGCCCGGGGTGTTCGGAGCACCTGCCGCGTACGGAACCCCCGCCGCCCCACCTGTCCCTACGCAGCCCGCGCACTCCCCCGGCGCCGCGTACGCCGCGGCCGTTCCCACCCAGCCCGCGCAGACCCCCGGCCAGGCCTTCGCCTCCGCCGCACCGACGCGGCCCGCACAGACTCCGCACCATCAGCCCCAGCCCCAGCCCGCCAAACGGCGCCGGCCTTGGGTGCTTCCGGTGGTCGCCACTGTGGGCGTCCTCGCCGTCGGGGGCGGGTCCGTGGCCGCGTACAAGTTGATGGGTGAGGGCGACAAGGGCAGTAGCGCGAGCGGCAGTTCGGCGGGCGGGGGGTCGCAGGGCTCGAAGGTGGACGGGAAGCCCGGCGGCAGTGAGACGGACTCCGGGGCCGACAAGGCTCCTGCCGGGCCCAAGACCGAGCCGGGGTGGCAGGTCAGCGCGCAGAACAAGCCGCTGACCCTGCGGGCGCCCAAGTTCTACCCGAACTCCAAGGACGTAGGGCTCGATTCGATGTGTCGGCCCTCCGACGTCACCACGCTCGAGGTCAACGACCTGGAGGTCGAGACGAACAAGGAGTCCCTGTCGAGCGCCGGGCCGTACCTCACGTACACGGACTGCGCGGAACCCCTGAGCCGCAACGGCATCCGCCTCGCCGACAAGAGCGGCGGCTTCGGCACGATCACCGAAGAGCGTCCCACTCCCAGCGCGTGCCGGACGGCGGCGCGCGGGGCTGACCTGCCCAACCCCATCCCTCTGAGCAAGATCAGAAACGACGCGCTGGTCAAGAAGGACACCGGCATCTGCATCGAGTCGGGCGAAGGCGCCGTGACGCATCTGTGGATCACCAAGGTCAACGAGGAGCCGGAGAACGACAATCTCCGGACGTACGTGATGACGGCCACCCAGTGGAAGCCCGAGTGAAGCCGCATGGGGAGCGCGGTCAGCCGACTCAGCGGGCTCAGCCGACCGCGTTCTCCGCGACCGCGCGTCCCCGCACCGTCACATCGCCGCCGTAGAACATCCCGGTGAACACCGGGCTGTAGGTCATCTGGACCTCGACCTCGACCTGGTTCGCGTTCGCCGTCACGCAGTGCGTCGCCGCGATGTCCGCGCCGCGCATGCCTGCCGAGCGGGCGTACTGCTGTGCTCGCGCGCCGCAGTTCTCGTAGTTGATGGGCGCACCCTTGGCGCCTTCGTAGATGCCCTCGGTGTCGAGGTCCTGCGCGGCGTAGCGCGCGGCCTGCTCCGCGATGTCCGCGGCCCGCTCCCGCTTGGAGATGGACAGGCCGCCGTCGATGACGAAGGCCGAGAGCGTGAGGAAGACGAGGGCGAAGATGATGACGGCGCCCGCGCCCGAGCCACGGTCGTCAAGGCGTTCGCGGCGAGCGGCGGCCCATGCGCGTACACGAGGAGCGATGCTCACGCCGACCTCCGGTAGGGGTCCAGCGAAGAGCTGAAGCTAGCCTTCAGCGTCGTCTCCAAGTCGAGGCCGAGCATGGCCAAACCCCTTACCTCACAGCTCACTTCGACCGTGAAGAACGTGCCGGAGACGAAGCCGGCACTCGTCTGGCTGACACTGACCGGGCCCACGCATACGTCCTCGAGGTCGGCCTCCGCCGCCGCCCTCGCCTCGGCCATCGCCGTGCCCTGGTCCTTCTGGATCGAACCGGCACGCGCGGCGTCCCGCGCCGCGCCGTCAACGGCACCCCGGCCGTCGACAAGCTGGCCGAAGGCCACCAGAACCAGGATGAAGAGGATCATCACGGGCGCGAGGATGACCACCTCGATGGTCGAGAGCCCACGGTCCGAACAGCGGCCCGACTCGGGCGCCCCCGGGAGAAGGGCACGGACCCATACGTTCCTCATCAGCCGCCCTCGCCCTCCTCGACGAACCGCTCCACCGGTCCGGACGACTGTGCGCGCACCGTCATGTCAAGGCCGGGAAAGACGGACGGCACCTTCGCGGTGATCTCCACGCCGACCGTGTTCGCCTTCGGTTCGAGCGTCTTCACATCCGGGTTCAGCACCAACTGGGGGCCGAGTTGCTGGATGTAGTCGTCGACGACGTCACGCGCGTCGCCCCGCCATCCCGCGTTCTCGTCGGCCGTCGCGCGGGCCTTGCGCGCTCCCGCCTGGGCCGCGGCCTGGGCGACATGATCCGCGAAGAAGTACAGCGCGAACTGCACTGTCGCGAAGATCATGAAGAAGAGGACCGGAGTGAGCAGCACGAACTCGATCGCGGTCATGCCGGATTCACCGCGGGCGGAGGCTGCCTCCACCCTGCGGCGTACCCATCGCTTCACACACCCGCGCACTCGTATCCGCCTTCGCTCCCCGGTCAACGGCTGATCAGCAGGTGCCGTCCTGGTCGGCGCCCTCGATGCACTTCTTGACGTCCTCCGCGCCGCCCTTCAGAGCACCGTTGATGACGGCGGCGACCACGCCGACGATCGCCACGACGACCGCCGAGATGATGACCCACTCGACCGCGGACGCACCGCGGTCGAGCTCGCCGGAGCGGGCACGCTGCACGCGGCCCTTCAGGAAGGTGACCAGGAAGTCCACAGCCGGGTTACCGGTGTTGAAGTTCCGTCCGTTCATGGTGCGTTGTCCTCTCAGAAGTGGGGGGAGGTTGTCGGGCCGCCCCCGTTCGGCCGGCCCGTTTGTCGCCTCAAAGATCGCTAGACCTGGAACACACGCATCGCCGCGGGGAAGATGAGGAAGACCAGGAAGCCCGCACACAGCAGAAGCTGGGCGACGAGCATCGACTGGGACTTCTCGCCCGCGCTGCCCTCGATCTCGGCCATTTCGCGGTGGCGCATCGTCTCCGCGCGGGAGGCGAGCGACTCGCGCACCTTCGCGCCGTCGTCCGCCACAAGGGCGAGCGAGGCCGACAGGTCCTTGAGCTCTTCGATGCCCAGTTCCTCGCCGAGGGTGCCGAGCGCCTGCCACTGGCTGATACCGGTGATCCGGGCATCGGCCAGGGCGTTTCGGATACGTTTCGTCGCCCACCCGTCCGAGATCTCCGCCGCCGCCATCAAGGCTTCGGGGAGGCCTCGTCCGCCCGCCAGGCTCATCGAAACGAGGTCCAGGTACGCGCCGATGACGCGGCGCAGGTCGCGCCGCTTGTCGGCGGCGTCCCGGCGCACTTCGAGGTCGGGAAGGAAGAAGAAGATGACGCCGAACATCAACGCGAGCCATACGGGAATGATCGGGCTGCGACCGACCCCCAGCGTCCAGATGATGGCGAACATGAACGGCCCGAAGAAGACTCCCGCGGCCGCGAGCAGCGTCTTCGTCGCCAGGAACTTCTCCCAGCTGCGATCGAGCACCGCCAAGTCGGCCCGCAGGGAACGCTGTTCCCAGCCCTGCTGAAGATAGAAGTCGGCGACCCGCGCGCCCACCCGGGCGGACGTCGAGTCCAGGCGGCCGGAGACCTTCTTGACGTCACCGGACGGCGAACGGTGCGACTCGTACGCCGCCCCCCGCGCCCGCATCGCGTCGATCCGCGCGACCGTGGCGACCGCGCTCCGCTTGGACGGCATCAGGGCACGTACGAGGGCGTAGATGCCCAGGCCCATGATCGCGCCGATCACTATCGGCATCGTCAGGCTCATCGACGTACCCCCTCAGGATTCGAAGGATTCGAAGGATGCGAAGGGTTCGATGGGTTTGAAGGATTCGAAAAGCCCGGCTGCCCGTACGGGCCGCCCTGGCCCGTCAGCGGTGCCTGGTCGCCCCCGCCCGCAAGACCCGCGCCAGGCCCCCGGGGGCGCACGAACTGCACCCCGGGCTCGTCCCTGACCAGGAAGCGGTCGGGGGTTTCCACCGTGGAGAGCTTGCGCAGCCACCAGAAGCCGAGCGCGAACAGGCCGCAGACACAGGCGAGTACGAGCTGGCCCACCGCCGTGCCGTAGGGCTCGACGAAGTCGCGGTTGAAGATGGAGAGGCCGAGGACGAACGCGATCGACACCGCGACCACGATCTGCACCGAGCGCCGCGTCGACGCCCGCTGGGCCATCACGCGCTGGCGCATGTCGACCTCTTCGCGGGCCGACTTGGCGAGGGCGCCGAGGACCTGGCGCAGGCCGGGGCCGCGCAGCTTCGCGTTCAGGATCAGCGCCGCCACGATGATGTCGGCCGACGCGTCGTCGATCTCGTCGGCGAGGACCTGAAGGGCCTCGGGAAGCGGCGTACGCGCACGCAACCGGTCCACCAGGGCGTCCAGGTGGGGGCGGAGCACGGGAGCCGCCGCGCGTGCCGAAGCGGGGATGGCCTGCTCGAGGCCGACCGCGCCCGCGATGGTGTCGCGCAGGGACTCCGTCCAGGCGGCGAGCGCCTCGACGCGGCGCATCTGGCCGCGCTCCTCGGCCGCGCCGCCGAACAGCTTGTCCCAGAAGAAGACGAGGATGCCGGACGCGATGCCCGCCACCGCCCAGCGGGTCAGCAGCAGGACGACAAGACCTACGCCGATCGCGAGCGAGCCCCGCCGGCCCGCGAACCGGATGAGTTCGCTCATCCGCTCGCTGGCCCGCTGCTTCTCGTGCTCGGGTTTCACCGGCAGGCCGCGCAGCGCGATCGCGAGGACCGCGAGGCCACCGCCGACCGCGACGCCGCAGCCCAGTGCGTACAGGACGGGCAGCGAGAAAAGGCCGCCCATCGAGCCGAGTGAGTTCATGTCGTGCTCACCCCCATTGCCCGGCGGGGCGGTAGCCGAACTGGGCCAGGTCGTCCATGCAGGCTATCGGCGCGTGCGCGACGACCTGCCCGTTCGCGGCCTCCGCGAAGACCTCGCTGGACAGGACGCGGCCGTCGACGCCGTTGACCTCACGGACCGAGGTCACCATGCGCTGGAGCTTGCCGCCGGTCTGGTAGTTGTTGCGCCGCTGGATGAAGACGACGAAGTTGACGGCTCCGGCCACGAGCATCTGGCTCGCCTCGATGGGCAGCCGCTCGGTGGCCTGGAGGGCGTACGTCGAGATGCGGTTGAAGACCTCACTCGAACTGTTGGCGTGGATCGTGGACAGCGAGCCGTCGTTGCCCTGCGACATCGCGTTCAGCATCGTCACGATCTCATCGCCGAGTACCTCACCGACGATGACGCGGGAGGGGTTCATGCGGAGCGATCGGCGTACGAGTTCCGCCATCGAGATCGTGCCCTGGCCCTCGGAGTTGGGCAGCCGCTCCTCGAACGCCACGACGTTCGGGTGCAGGTCGGCGAACTGGTCGAGGCCGAGCTCCAGGGCCCGCTCGACGGTCACCAGGCGCTCGTGCGGCGGGATCTCGTTGGCGAGGGCGCGAAGCAACGTCGTCTTACCGGCGTTCGTCGCGCCCGCGATCATGATGTTCTTGCGGGCCCGCACCGCGCAGGCCATGAAGTGCGCGACCTCGGGGGTCACCGTGCCGTTGCCCACCAGGTCCGACATGAAGACCTTGCCCATGCGGGCACGTCGGATGGAGAGCGCGGGGCGCCGCGTGACGTCCATGACGGCCGACAGACGTGAGCCGTCGGGGAGCCGGAGGTCGAGCTGCGGGTTGGCGGAGTCGAAGGGGCGGGACGAGAGGCCGGAGTAGGCGCCGAGGATCTGGATGAGCTCGACGAGCTCCTCGTCGGTCTCGGCGACCGGATCGGCCTTGGCCTCGCGCCCGTCGGCGTATCCGACGAAGACCTGGTCGCACCCGTTGATGTCGATGTTCTCGACCTCGGGGTCGTCGAGCAGCGGCTGAAGCCGTCCGACGCCGAAGAGCGCCGCGTGCACGGCGGCCGCGTACTGCTCCTCGGTCTCGGCGTCCAGCGGGGTGCGCCCGGCGTTGATCTCTGTCCGGGCGTACTCCTCCAGGATCTGGGCGATGACGGCGCGGGCGTACTGCCGCTCGTCCTCGCCCGACATGGGGGTGACGCCGGAGACCTGGTCCAGACGGCGCTGCTCGGCGATGCGGTCACCGGCGTCCTGCCGGAACCGCTTGACGAGCTGGTGATCGACGGGTGCGCTCATCGGCCCGCCCCGTGCGTGCCCGCGGTTCCGTGCGTGCCGACGGTTCCGTGCGGGCCGGCGGTCCCGTGCGGGCCCGCGTTCGGGTTGGCCCAGGCGGCGCCGTACTGCTGGTACAGGTCGACGGTCACCTTGCGGGCCGAGCGGATCAGCATCGACTTGTCGAGCCGGCCGCGCTTGCGCCCGGCCAACTGCTCGGCGCCCGCCGGGTCATCGGCGAGCGTGCCGACGACGCGGGCGCCGGTCTGCCCGGCGACCAGCATGTCGTTGACCTGGTGGACGAGCTTGGCGGACGTCGAGGGGTCCGCGATCAGGAGTACGCCGATGAGCGGGGTCGCGAGCGAGGCCGCCCCGCGGGATCCGCCGTGCAGCTTGGCGGCGAGGGCGGCGGCACGGTCGCGCACGCGGGCGATGGCCTCGGGCTCGGTCCGCGAGACGAGCAGCACGAGGGCCGCCTGCGGGAAGAGCTCGACGGCAGGAGTGTCCCCGCTGACGCGGCCGCAGTCGGCGATGACGTCGGCGGGCGCGTGCGGGGAGTCGGCGAGCTGCGAGAAGGCGCGCCCGAGGGTCGGCCAGAGCCCGGCGAGCCCGGCGGCCTGCTCGGCGATGCCGAGCCCGACGAGCACCTCGAGTCCACCGGCCAACGGCTGGGTGTGGTCCCAGAGTTGGTCGGGTACGAGGCCACGGCGGGCCGTGGCCGCGATGCTGAGCATCCCGGTGTTGGGGTTGAGCGGTCCGCCGTGCGCCGCGGCACTGCGGTAGACGAGGTCGCCGCCCGCGGGGTCGGTCTCCGCGACGAGGACGCGCCGCGGCCAGACGGCTGCCAGCGCGACGGCCGCGGTGGTGACTCCGGGAGAACCCTTGTCGGCGGCGAGAGCAATGAGCGCCATGTCTCTTCTACTCGCCTCTAGTTGCCGTTGGGAGACACTTGGACGAGCGAGACGGCACCGGCGGACGCGGCCCGGGTGACGGCGGCGGCATCGGCGCTGTCCACCAGGAGCGTGACGCCGAGGGCGCCGGTGCTCACGGTGGCGTCGCTCTTGTCCGCGACGGAGTTGACGCGGGCGGCGGCGACGATGGGGCTGTCGCTCGCGCTCGACCCTGCGGAACCGCCGGTCCCCTTGTCGCTCGCGCCGGAGGCGCCGTCACCGACCTGGAAGACGTCCACGGTGTCGCCGGCCTTCAGGCCGCCCGCGGGGTACTGCCCCTCCTTGAGGGAGACACCGACCGCGGACTTGCCCGCGGGCAGGCCGCTCTTGCTGGAGAACATCTCGCCGACCGCGACGGCACCCTTGGGGATGGTGTTGGTGGCCTTCAGCTTCTTCAGCCCCGCGACCTGGTCCCACTTCACGTAGTGGATGCTCGGGTCCTCGGCGACCATGACGGAGGTGACGTTGCTGTCGTTCACCGACTCGCCCGCCGTGATCTCACTCGTCACCTTCACGACCTCGATCCGGTCCCCCGCGCGCAGCACGAGGACGGTCGCGCCGAGCGCGCCGATGAGGATGAGCAGAACGGCCAGGGCGGCGAGTGCCGGTTTGCGCTCGCGAGGCGGCGCGGGAAGGCGCTCACCGACCGCTGGCTGAACCGGCGTGGCGGCACGGTTGTTGCCCGCCCCCGTACGCTCTTGGATCTTCACGCAACTGCTCCCCGCACGCCCAAGAAGATTCGGTCATTTTCAGGACACTCGCGACTCTCTCGCCCGCCTCGGGCGGGCTATTCAGCCCCAGGCACAGTGTCAAGTCATCGCACCGTATCAGCAGCACATAAGCCCCTCAAGGCGCGCTGAGGCTGCTGCGGCCCGCACCCCTCATCGTTATCCACGCGCAATCCGCGCTCCATGGTTCCCACGCATTCCGGGATCGCGGGAGAGGTTCGAGATGTGCATACGCGAATAACTGCCCTTTGCGCAATGGGTGGGCGCGGGGCGCGGTGATGAGGAACACCAGTTGCCCCATCAGCCGCACGGATGACGCGGGGAGGGGCGGGGGCGGTTCCACGGGGCGGGGGCGGTTCCACCTACACCCCGATGAACCCCCATCCCCGCACCCCCGTCTCACACTCCGCCACGCCCTCAACACGGAAGAGAAATTCAACCCCCATGAGACTTTCCTCCTCCCCCTCCCCTTCCTCCTCGCGCACCGCGACACGTGCACGCAAGACCATGGCGGCAGCCGGCGTCTCCACTGCTGCACTCGCCATGCTGGCCACCAGCACACCCGCCGCGCACGCGATCATCGGCGGCACCGAAGTCTCCAACGACGCCTACCCGTTCATGGCCGCGGTCATGGACAAGGGCTCAGGCAGCCCGCTGGACCGCCAGTTCTGCGGCGGCAGCCTGGTCACGGCAGACACGATCATGACGGCGGCACACTGCCTGGTGGACGACGCGGGCAAGCCCGTGAAGCCGAAGAAGCTCCAGGTGGCGGTGGGCCGCACGGTGCTCTCCGCGTCCGGCCAGGGCCAGATACGCAACGTGGCGAGGGGCGGCGTGGTCGTGCACCCGCGCTACCTCAAGGGCCAGGAGGCGTACGACGTCGCGTTCATCCAACTCAGCAAGCCGGTAAGGGGCATCTCCCCCATCGCCCTCCCCACCCAGGGCACGGACGCCCTGATCCGCCCCGGCCAGAAGGCGACGGTCGCGGGCTGGGGAAACACGGACGCGGAACTCCCGAGCACCCCGGACCGCCTGCGCCAGGTGAAGGTCCCGATCCTCTCGCACGCGGAATGCGGGACGAGTTATGGGGAGTACAACGCAAAGGTCAACTTCTGCGCGGGCGTGGAAACGAAGGACTCCTGCCAGGGCGACAGCGGAGGCCCCATCTTCCGCACGGTCCCCGGCCGCAGGGCCCCGATCCAGATCGGCGTCGTCTCGTACGGGGAGGGCTGCGGGGCGCAGGGTGCGCCGGGTGTGTATACGTCGGTGAGCTCGTCGAAGCTGTGGAAGACGCTGGGTGAGTCCGCGGCGGGGAAGAGGGTGCAGCGGGGGATGAACCGGGGCTGATGCCTCAGGGCGCTCGGGACTCCGCGGCAGCCGTGGCGCACGCACCACCGCCGTCAGGCACCCAGGAACCCGAGCGCCACATCGGCAATGCCGCTCCCGTGCCCATCAGCTTCGCGCCGGTCAAGTAAAGGGGGCCTCTACTTTTCCGCCCGGCGGCGCCCCACAACCGGGTTACCGGCAAGCGCCTCGTCGACTTCGTGCTGGAAGTACTCGAAGTTGGAGAGAGCGAAAACCCCGCAAGGGTCGGCACGATCAGCGATACGGCGATCGTTCTCGTCGACGTAGTCCTTGTAGTACGCGTCATAGAAGCAGTGTTGCTTCAGGAGATCCTCCGCGGTCAGTTCCACATGCGTCACCGTTCGGAAATATCCCTTGGACCAGACCCAGCCCATGGTGAAGAAGGGCGGCATGAGCAGCCGGTCGGGCGTGAGCTGAGTCAGGTCAGGATTTTGATCGGCCGACGGAACATCGTAGATATACGCGAGGACACCACCGGGGAAACGCGCTTAAGGGGTGCTCTCCCCCACCTTGACGATTCGTCCGAAACGGTAGCTCTCGTCCTCCAGTTGAAGCACGAATACGTCGCCGGCCGCGTGCTGCCTGCGCTGACCCTTCATCTTCTTCAATGCCACTGGCTACATCCTTTTCGTTCATTCATGACGCCAGGGACGTCACGACATGAATATTCTGCCCCACCTCAGAGCTGCGTTAAAGTGCGACTTCTTCGGTGATATGGAGTTGATCTGTCCGATGGGTACACCATTCTTGATCCTGCTGAACCCTGATGCACGGACGTCGTGAATGAGGCCTTGCTCGATCGCCCTGGCCTGCCACTTCTTCAGGCCAGCAGCCCCAGGCACCTGAACGAGTTGAGCAATCCCATAGTTCTTGGCTATGTGTTGGGCCTCTCGACGGGCCAGATTGTTGGCTTCGATGGTTCCTCTCCAGAACAAGAGGCAGGACGCCGGGCAGAGAGACGTCAATGGCGGACATGACCATCTCGCCGGTGGATACGTCCACCGGATCTCCGCAGGTAAAGAGCTTCTTGATATTCCGGGCGCCCTGACGTGCGCCTTTCCCCAGCCCCTTGGCGCCGAGGGCCAGCCCCTTGAGGCCGCCCTTGAGACCCTTGAGCCCCTTGGCGAGGCCGCGGAGGCTGGTGAGTCCCTTCATGCCGGGGATGCAGTCCAGGGCGGCGAAGGCGACGTCGAGTAGGCCTGCTTCTCCCTTGGCGTATTTGTTGAGGGTGTCGGCCAGGACGATGAGGGCGGCGATGAGGACGATCGCGCCGAGGATGGGCCCGCCGATGATCATGGCGATGATGCCGAGGACGGCGACGACGACCTTGCAGACGGCGACGATGGTGTCCCAGTTGTCGGTGACCCAGTCCCCGACCTCCTCCCACCACTTACGGTTCTGAATACCCGCGTCGGAGGCTTCTTCGAGTTTCTTCTTGGCGGTGCCCGCGGCGTTCTCGCGCATTTTGCGGGCGTCCTCGGCCATCTTCTTCGCTGCGTCGAGGTTGCTCTGCGCGGCGGTGACGTCCGACTTGGCTGCCGTCTGGGCTTTCTCGGCGGAGTTGGCGTTGCGGGTGGCGGCCTTGACCTTGTCGGGGTCGGGCTTGGGGACGTCCTTGCCCGACTTGCTGCCGCCGTCGTCGTCCTTGTACTTGTCGGCTTCCTTGCCCGCCTTGTCCATCCAGGAGTCGGCGGAGGTCAGGCGGGACTGGGCGGCGCTGAGGCTGGTCTGCGCCTCACGGCCCTGCGCGAGGGCCTTGTCCGCGAGGGCTTGGGAGCGTTCGAGTTCGGGCCAGTACGAAGACAGGGCGTCGCCTGCCATCTCGTAGCTCTTCTTGAGCTTCTTCAACTTGCCCGGCGCGGACTCGAACTCCGAGGTGAAGGAAGGCGGCAGGGCAGCACGAAGTCAGCGCTGGGCCACCTACTCCGCGAAGCGGAACGTAGACGTCACCGCGTCGAAGATGTCGAAGAACGAGTCCGCCAGGTCCAGGACCTGGCTGCTGCCCGCCACCAGTGCCACCTTCCCCTCCTGGCCCGGCACCGGGATGAACGTCTGCATCAGTACGACGCGCATCGTGCGGTCGTCGCCGGGGACCGAGATGTCCTCGATGCCGTACGTGCGCGCCGCCATCCCCACTCCCGGGATGTCGACCGTCGTCACCTTGCGGTACGTGTCGCCCTCGCGCTTGGCCTCCCGTACGCCGAGCTGCGCCACGATCGCTGCGGGGTCCGTCGGCATCACGTCGCCGTTCGACGTGCGGGCGCCCACCAGGGAGACCGTGACCGAGCCGGTGATCGGCACGTCGCCGCCGAAGCTCTCCGCCATGCAGCCGCAGTACAGGGCGCCGGACTGCCAGGCCTCCTTGGACGCCTTCCGCAGGAAGCCCTCGAAGGTGCCGCGGTGCGGCTCCAGCTCGGGGCGTTCGCGTATGCGGTCGTTGATCATCTGCCGGATGCTGGCATCACGCGACTCCGGGCGGACGTCGAACTCCCACCAGGTCTCCGGCACCTTGATGCTGAAACCGCCGCGGGCGATGGTCTGCGCTTCGGTGTAGCGGGCCATGCTGTTCTCCCCGTCCCCTTTGTTGGCTCTGGCTTGTCAGCGTACGAGCATCAGGCCTCGCCGCCGGGGGCTTCCGGGAGTGGGTCGGCGACGAAGGTTCCCTTGCCGTGGACCGTGACGATGAGGCCGTTATGGCGTACGCAACACAGACCCCGGCGACGGCTGCCACCGCCCCGGGGCATGGCCAACGCGGCGTAAGGAGCCTTGGCCATGAGCGACCCTATCGTTCGATTCCTGGGGCGGGCACTGGGCGGCACGGCACGCGACTGCAGAAAAGTTCCACCGGCAGCCCCCTTTGCGATACGCCACTGGAATCTTTCTGCAATCAACCACCGAGCTCGGCGGCCTATGGAGCTTCCCCATCCGGTATTCGTGACGGGCGGCGGGCCATTCGTCCGTTATGCGACCGAACTGGGCGGCTTTGTACGACAATTGGCCTCACGAGACATTCACTACTCGGCAAAGTGAACCCTGGCGAAGGCGTCGACCACTTCAGTACCTTCAGAAGGCTTGAAGAACTGTCGCCCCACCGGGAGTCCCACGTGAACCGCAGTCGCACTCTGCCCGTCGCCGCCGTTTCGATGGCGGCTGCCGCTGCCCTGCTGCTGAGCGGATGCGGGGGTGGGGGCGACAAGGACTCGGATAAGGACAAGATCGCGGGGGCCGATGACGGGGGCGCGAAGAAGAGTGCGTCGCCCAGCGGCGAGAAGAGTGCTGCGCCCAGCATCGACCGGCCCGAGATGAAGCTCCCGTCCGACGTCGACGTCGTCTTCGACAAGGCCAACCTCTCGGATTCCGACCAGGCGGCTGCCGCGACCGACGCCGAGAACTTCGTCCTGTCCATCAGGCACGGAATCGTGAAGCAGGACGCTGAAGACGCGGCATACAAGTTCTACTCGGAATACCAGGGACCGGCCTTCAAGTACGCGAAGGACCAGATCAAGAAGAACGTTGACGCCGGATACACGGTCACGGGCGAGCAACGCTTCAGCGGCACCAAGGTTGAAGTGGTGAAGAACAAGAAGTCGGCTGTCGTCTCCTTCTGCAGCGACGCCACCAAGTTCTTCAGCAAGGAAGTCAAGACGGAGAAAGTGCACCGCACCAAGCCGAGCGTCACGGATTTCGCCTCCTGGGAGATCCTCATGACGGCCTCCGACAGCAACAAGGGGCTGTGGAGGGCCAAGCAGGCTCAGGTGCGGGACGGGGCTGAGGAGTGCAGGCGATGACAGTGCGGAAGCCGATCGTTCTACTGACTGCGGGCATATCGCTGGTACTTGCTGCCGGAGGACCGGCAGTGGCAGGAACGGAGTTCGGCGACGGGAACGTGTCGGGCAAGAAGGACGGCGACACCGTCGCCGCCGTAGCCAAAATCTCCTACACCTCCTCCGGCAACAACAAAGGCGGCGGCCCCATAGCCTCCGTCGACACCAACTGGACTCCGCCCGCCTGCTGGTACGCGCCGGAGTGGAAGGCCACCGAGTTCCAGGAGTACCGGCAGCGGCTCTACTTCGGGGCGCGGCATGACCCGGACGCGCCGCGCGACGTTCTCGGTGACATGTCCGACCAGAACCAGGCGTACGCCAAGGACGGCTACAACATCGACAAGGAGAAGGACGGCATGTGGTGGGGGGCGCAGCAGAACCCCAACGCCTCCATGGCCGACCAGTTCGCGTGCGACAAGGAGCCGTTCTGGGTCGAGAACGGCGAAGACCCCGGCGTCCCCGAGGCCATCGACGCCGAAACCCTCGCAGGTCTCGCGTACGAGCAGATCAAGGTCCCCGGCACCAAGGTCAGCCTCGCCCCCGACGGCCCCTCCAAGGTCAACCTCCCCACCTGGGCCTGGCTCGACAAGGGAGACTTCGCGCCCGTGTCCGTGACCGCCTCGCTCGATGCTCCCGGCCTGCATATCGAGGCGAAGACGACCGCCAAGCCGGTCGCGCTCAGCATCAAGCCGGGCACCGAGGACGCCGTGCGGATCCCCGCGTCCGGCAAGTGCGAGATGAACGCCGACGATTCCATCGGCGAGCCGTACGCCAAGGGCAAGTCGAAGCAGACGCCGCCCTGCGGCGTCACCTACCAGCGCTCCTCGGGCAACGGCACCTTCAACCTCCAGGCCACCGCTACCTGGGAGATCACCTGGACGGGTACGAACAGCCCGGGCGGCACACTCCCCAACGGTGAGTACGGGAACGCCCAGCCGGTCGCCGTCGAGGAGATCCAGTCCGTCAACCGGTGATGCCGGGCGACCTGTTCCGGTCCCGCAGCCGTGCCGCGGCGAAGTCGAGCAGTTCCTCAAGCTCGATCTCCCGCGGCTCGACCGCGTCACGAGCCTCCGGAGTCAGAGGCCCCGCCGCCGTGCCCCACTCCGCGAGGAGCCACGGCCCGTCGTGCCACTCGACCCGCCATACCACCCCGTGACGGTTCTCGAACTCGACGAAGCTGCCGGGGGCGTTCTCCAGGAGGCGTAGTTCCTGTTCGAGGATCCGCTCCTTGGTGAAGCCCCGGCCGGGGTTGTCGCTCCACCCCCGCGTACGGGTGTTGGCGTACCGCATCTTGAGGAAAGGCTGCGGGTCCCTGCGGTCGAACTCGTGCAGCCGCAGCATGCGGTAGCGCGTGATCGCCTCGTCGAGGGTCTCGCGTCCGGAGAACTCGTGGGCGTACGCGGGGAATACGAGGCGGACGTGCGGCGTCAGGGCCGGGTTCTCGACCCGGTAGAAGTCGTGGACCTCGGGAGCTATGCCCACCACCACGTCGAATACGCGGCGGTTCCCCGTAGCCGTCCGCGGTGCGGCGAAGCCATCCGCCGTGCCGAGGTAGGGGTTACGGGCGAAGATCTCCTCCTCGCGCTCCCTCGCGAACCGCAGGGTGGCTACCGCCAGTTGCTCGTCGAAGTCCTCACGCCCGCTCAGCTGCAGCAGACGGCGGCCGTCGGCGGACAGCGCGCCGGCGAAATGCAGGGTGCGTGCCGGGGACCAGTACCAGGCGTCGGCGAGGCCGGGGAGCGGGGTGACGTTCTTGAAGCCGCCCACGACTGCGCGCAGGTCCATCGACTCTGCCACCCCCGGCCCTCGCTTCCTCGGCACCCCTCGGCACTCCCCGGAGAAACTACAGCCTGAGTCCCGCACGCCACAGCTCCCCTCCCGGCAAGGGCCGGTACGAGAGAAAAGTAAATAGAAGCAAAGCGGAAGGCAAAGGGTGGGTAAGGTGAGCAGCGGTCGGTAGGCCAGCATTCACCGGGTCTGCACATACCAGGCCGCCAGCCTCGCCTCACATGAGTTCGCCCTGGCGAACTCATGTGCCCCACAGCTATCGTCGACCCCCGGCGCCATTTCCATGCGCCGGCCAGCAGACGATGACCGCCGAGGGGAAGCACACAGCGGACATGAGCGATCTACACCTCGACGGCACGATCTTCGAAGACCTGCGGAAGACGTTCTCGACTGTCAGCGACCGGATGGACGCAGCGCGCCGCGCGCTGCGCAACACGGACGGCTCCGCCGTCGGCGCGGGCAAGCTGGTTGAGGACGTACACGAGTTCGCCGACGAGTGGGGCTACGGCGTCAAGCAGCTCGGCAAGCACACACACGGCGCCGTCAAGATGATCGACAAGATCGACGAGAAGTTCAGCGAGCTGGACCAGGAGCTGGCCGAGTCGCTCAAGTCGGCGAAGGCGGACTCGAAGAAGTCGGACTCGAAGAAGAAGGGCGGCAACTGACGTGGGGCGTCGGCCTGCCTTTCCGCACATCGGGTGGGACCCCACCCCCGGGGACGTGACGGACACCCGGGAGCTCGCGAAGAAGCTGGGCGGGCTTGCGAGCGAACTCGGCGCGGCGGTAAGGGACTTGGAGCGGATCGAGTGCGGGGCCTGGAAGGGCAAGACCGCGCTCGCCTTCACCGAGTACATCGGACATGACGTCACGCCGCTCGTCCGCAAAAGCCACGAATCGTTCGACAAGGCCTCGCGAGCGCTGCACAAGTGGGCCAATGAACTGCAGGACTTCCAGGACGAGGCGGACCGCCTTGAGAAGTCGGCCGGGCGGAAGCTGGAGGCCCGGGAAGAGGCGAAGCCCGACAGCGAGGAAGCCGCCAAGGCGTCGGGGGATGTCGACGGGGTCGCCCAGCAGGTCTACGAGCTGGAGGAACGCTTCAAGCGGGCCGCCGGCCACATCAGCAAGGAGCTAGACAAGGCGGGTGACATCGCCCCGGACGAGCCCGGCTTCTGGGACAAGCTCACCAAGGGCGTCGCGGACGCCTGGGACGCCACCGGTCAGTGGATCAAGGACCACGCCGACATGATCAAGCTGATCGGCGATTTGCTGAGCGATCTGAGCGGCATCCTCGGGATGCTCGCGATCGTCACCGCCCCCTTCGAACCGATCGGCGCGATCTTCGCCACAGCCGCGGTGGTGACGAGCGGGCTCGCCCTGGTGACGCACCTCGTGGCCAAGGCCGCGGGCGCCGACGTGAGCTGGGTGTCCATCGGCTTCGACGCGCTGGGGTCGCTGCCGGGCATCGGGGCCTTCTCCAAGGGCGTCAAGGTGGCTGACGGCGGGGTGGCTGCCGCGCGTGCGGCGCAGCTCGGCAAGGGCTTCAAGGGTGTCTCCACCATCAGCCGCAACATTGTCGGCGTGGGCGACAACGTCGCGGGTGCCGCGAGCTTCACCCTCAAGGGCAAGACGATCGGCCTGGGCGGCCTCAAGGCGGGCGGCTTCATCTCGACCGAGGGCGGGCTCATGAACCGTATGAGCCTGGTCGCCGAGCAGACCGTCCGCAATGGACAGTGGATCGGCACCCGCGGTATCCCCGGCCTGAAGAACATCGATTCAATGAGCAATTTGGGGCGTGGAATCGATGGCGCGATCAAGATCGCACCCAAGGCCTGGTCCATCCCGAACCACATCGGAGAGATGACCAGCCCCGGTGATCGTCTCCAGGAATCCGCGGCAGCCCACTGAGCTGCGGCACGCAGAGAGGACTTGAGGGCCGTGGACTGGTATCCGCCCCAGGGGGAGACGCTGATCATGCGCGTCAACGCCTCCTTCGCCACGGGGAGCGCCCCCAAGGTAGCGGGACTGCGTTCCTTCCGGGACACCGGAAGGCGGGACATCGAAGGCGAACTGACCGCAGCCGGCTGGCCTCCGGGCCCCCGCTTCGCCGTACGGGACAAAGCCGGCAGGGCAGGCGTCCGCGCCTTGGACGTGGCCCTGCTCGGCATCCCCCGTCTGCTCAACATGGTCGCGAACGCCGGCGGGCCGAGCGGTGCCCCCTTCGGTGATCCGCAGAGCGCGGGGAAACCGCAGGAACCGGAGAACGAGGTCGAGGACTTCCCGGTCGTCTGGGCCGCCCCGGACACTGTCGCGCGGACCCTGCCCTGGCAGCTGGACCCCTCGCGGCGACCCAAGGGGTACCGGACCGAAATCGTGCTGACCGATCTCCGCCTCCTCATTCTCGGCGTCCAGGCGTCGGCCGGCCTCGCGCCGGCCGACGAACTGTGGGATCTGCCGATGGCGAGCGTGGCGGGCGCCCAGCGGATGACCTTCTCCGAGGGGGGCGCCGACGTCAGGGTCCGGTTCATCGATGGCTCCTGGACACGTTGGAAGACCGGTGACGCCGGCAAGCTCGTGGACCGGCTGAACGCGGAGGGCGCGAACCGATGAACGATCTCGTCCGGCTGATCGGCGAACGCGTGGCCCGCACCGTTCCGCCGATGAACTTCGTCGTACCGGAGGGGATCCACGCACTGCCGGTGGACGCATCGGCGGAGGAACGCGCCGCGGCGGCGGCCGAGTTCGTCCGCGACCTCTATCCCGGTGGCGACAGCACGCTGTGGGACTCGGCAGCGCCCTACTACGAACAGGTCACGGCAGCCATGGCCACGGTCGGCCTGGCCTTCTCCGCGCTCGGCATCTTCGGTCTCGACGGCCCCGGCGTCGCCCACTGCTCGCTGACGGCGGCCTTCCTCGACTCCGGCCACACGGATCCGGATGTGGCCGCCCAAGGTGCTCTGGCGACGCTCGCGAGCGATCCGCTGAACGACGCACGCTGGCTCGACCTGCCGTGCGGCCCCGCGGTCTCCTGCGTCACGCTGCGCGAACTCTCCCTCGATCTGGAGCAGACGCCTCCCACCGGCGAGCAGCCCAAGCTCATCACGGGCCGGATACAGATCCACATCCCCTTTCCCACCGGCCCCTATATGGCTGTCTTCACGCTCGACACGGCGTCCATGGAGTATTGGGGCGAGTTCTGCGACATGATCATGGCGATCCTCCAGACGGTCAGCTTCGCGGAGCCGGATACCGACCTGAAGACGGGGCTGAAGGCGGGGCCGAAGGCAGCACTGGAACCGGAACGCCCGGTGGTCGCGCCCTCCGCCGGGGCGGTGAGTTGATGGGGGCTGCGGGCGGGCCCGGCCCCGCGGGGGCCTGGCGCCCCGAACCGGGCGAAACCCTCCTGGCCCGCATCCCCGTCACCTTCGCCACGGGGGCGGCCACCCCCGTATCCGGCATGCGCTGGTTCCGTGACGGCGAACGGCGGGACATTCAGCGGGAGTTGGAAGGCTGGCCCGAAGGGCCCTCGTACGTTGCCCGTTCGCGGGCCTCACGCCTCGCGCGGGGTGGCCTGAAGGCGGGGCTCGCGGTCGCCCTCATCGGAGTCGTCGCCGCACTCGGCGGGACCGGAGTCGGGGACATCAGCACGCTCGGCCGTTCCGACGACCCGGCGGACGAGGTCGAGGACTTCCCCGTGCTCTGGGCCGCGCCCGGCACCCTCGCGCGGCGCCTGCCCTGGCAGCTCGACCCCGCCCGTTGCCCGAAGACCGACCGCACCCACGCGATCATCACCGACCGGCGCCTCGTCCTCGTCGGGCTGCTCGACGACAGCGAGACCATCTGGGACGACGTCCTGTGGGAAGCGCCGCGCTCCGCCGTCCACCGCGTGGAACCGCGGGACTTCTGCGCGGGCGGGAACGATGTCAAGGTCGTCTTCACGGACGGTTCTTGGTGCAGGCTGAGATCCCGTTGGCGCGACGACTTCGTCCATCACCTCGGCGAGCTGCCCGATCTCGTACGCCTGGAGTCCTTGACCACCGCCCAGCGGATGACGGTCATGGCCTTCGCCGCCGCACATTCGGCTGCCGGTACGCCCCTGGTGACCCGGCTCCCCGACGGCGATTTCCGCATCGGGATCCGGGCCTCGGACACGGTCAGTCCTTCCTCCGGGCTCTGCGAGGGCTTGCGCGACATGGTCATGGGGGCGGACGGCGAGGAGATCAAGGACCCTCGGTTCGCCGGCTCCCTCATCCCTCCCCGGAACAGCATCCCCGTGGAAACGCACCCGTCGCGACAGTAAAGTGCGGCCAATGAACAGCGGGGTGGGACGGGTGACGGGGGCGGGGATGGCGACGGGGGCGGGGATGGCGACGGGGACGGGGATGGCGACGGCGCGTGAGAAGGCGGCTGCCGAGGGAGGAGCCGCCACGAAGGCGGACCCCGGCCCCCGCGTGCGCGACGGCGCGCGGCGCGCCCTCGCACAGCGTGCCCTCGCACTGCGCGCCCTCGCACTGCTCGCCGCCCTCTGCTCTCTTCTCCTGCTCGGCGGCGCCGCCGGTGCGTCGTCCGCCGCCGCGACCACAGGGTCCCAAGCCGCCGCCCTCGCCGCCTTCCTCCGCTCCGACCCCGTCTACGTCACCGACCAACTCCCCCGCGACATCCCCCGCTCCGCCGCCCCCGACTTCGCGAAGCTCGCCGAGCGGACCGGCGTACCGACCTACGTCCTCGTACTGCCGGACCAGGGCAGCGACCCCGACCGGCTGCTCGCGGCCGTGCATGACCGGCTGGGGCGGGACGGGCTGTATGTGCTCGTCGACGACATGGGCGTCGCCGAGGCCACGGCCTTCGGGGTGCGGGCTCCCGCCGATGACGCGTCGACCGTGGCGCTCTATGAACTTCCGTACGATGCGGGCCCGTTGCTCAGCTTCGAGCGGTTCACCGACGTCATCGCCCAGGGCGGCAAGAAGGCCGCCGAACGCGCTGACGCGGCCCGCGAGAAAAGCGACGAGGCCGGTGGTGCCGACGTCCCGAAGCTGCACATCGATCCCGTCGACCGCGACAACCAGTCCTTCGTCACCGGGATCGCGCTCACCGGCGTACCGCTGCTGATCATCTGCGTCAGCCCGTACGTCCGCCGTTGGTGGCGGCGGAGGCCGCGGTCGAGAGAGGCGGGGGTCCCGGACCGCAAGGCGGCAGCCCCGCGCCGCCTCGCCCACCTCACCGCCCGCCGCGTCGAGGCCGGCGTGGCCGTCCTCGTCGCCGCCGCGATCGCCCTGGGCGCCACCCTCGCCTTCGACGAAGAGACGTCCAGCGCCGCCCCGCCGCCCGCCGCGTCCGACCTGACCGGCCGCGTCGAGCGGGTCGCCGACGGGCTGCGGAAGAGCGGTCCGATCTACAGCGATCCCGAGAGTCCGCAGCCGCTCGACTCGGCGCAGAGGCGTGAACTCACGGACCGAATCGCCGAGTTCGACCGCGGGCCCGTATTCGTCGCCCTCGTCCCGCAGTTGACCGAGGACGAGTCCGAGGGTGAGCCCGAGCTCTTCGTGGAGGCCGTCCGGCAGAAGATCGGGGACAAGGGCGAGCACGGCGTCTACGTCGTCGCCGATCCGCTCGGAGGCGACATCGACGTTGTCACGTACGACGTCCGCATCGACGCCAACCTCATCGCCTTCGACCTCCCCGACTCCATCCGCTACGGCGATGACGACGACCGCTCCACCGACCACCAGCTCGGCAAGCGCCTCGACGCGCTCATGACGCTCCTCGACAAGGCGCCGCGCACCGACCGGCCCGAGACGTCCTCGCTCGGCATGGACGACGCCCCGGACCCCGTCGAGGAGAACCGGCTCTCGCCGCTGTTCTCCGGTGACTTCTGGCCGGGCCTCATGGTCGGCGCGCTCGCCGCCGGGCTGCTCTTCGTGCTCGTCGCCGCGCTGCTCGGCATCCTGCGTCTCGCGGTGCCGGGGCTGCGACGCCCGCGTACGGCGACGGCGACCCCTTCGGCCACCACCTCCTTCGAGGCGCCACCGGACCCGTCCACCGGCTATCTGCGCCGCACCGCGAGCGCAGAACTCGACGCGCTGGCACGGGAGTTCAGCCCCGACATCGAGCTCCCCTCTGCCGTACGCACCCGCGTATGGGACTGCCTCGACACCGCGACGCTGCTCGCCGACCGCGACCCGGACGGGCACGTCGACGACGACGCCACGCCCGCCGACCTCGCCGCCGCCATCGTCCTCGCGCGGGCGGGCCGCGGCGCGCTGGTCGGCGCGGACAAGGCCTGCTGCGCGCTCAACCCGCTGCACGGTCCGGCCACCGGATGGCGCGACGCCCTGTACGCGCCCGAGGACCAGCGGTTGCGCACCATCCCGGTGTGCGCCGAGTGCCGCGTCCTCGTCGCGGTACAGCCCCGCCTCGCCTACACGCTCCGGCTCACGCTGCCGGGCGCGCGGCGCGGGGAGCGGGTGCCGTACGAGGAGGCGGCCGGCCCGCTGTCAGCGGCTCGCGACGGAATCCCTCAACTCATCCGTCAGGTAAGGGAGTACGCCGGTGTCCAGTGATCTGAAGCGTGCCCTCGCGACGGCCTGCGTCGCCCTCTCGGCCCTCATGGCGGCGACGCTCCCGGCCGCCGCGCAGGCGCCCGGAGCCCCCAGCCCCGGCGAGAAGGTCGCCGCGGCGCTGCGCCGGTCTCCGGTGTACGTCGATGCCGCGTACGCCGACTCCGTACCCCCCGCCCGCCAACGTCAACTCGTACGGCAGATCGAGAAGACCGGTCTCCCCATCAAGGTCGCCCTGGTGCCGCTGGTCCAGGGCGACGCGTACGACGGCGAGGCCGACGCCTTCGCGGAGGTCGTCCACGACCGCGTCGACCGGCGCGAGCTCATCCTCGTCACCGGCGGCGACAAGTGGAGCGGCGACCTCAACGGCTACGAGTGGCCCGACGAGAAGCAGCAGGCCCACGACGCGGTGAGCGCGGTCGGCTTCCTGGACGACATGAAGGAAGCGGGGCTCGCCGAGCAGACGGCCAAGGCGGTCAAGCTGATCGCGGAGGGGGACGGCACGAAGGTGTACGAGGACGCCACGGAGCACCTCGGGGCCGACGGCGGGGACGGAGCCGGAAGCGGAAGCGGCGGGAGCCTGCCGCGCGAAGGTGCCGACGACGAGGCGGAGGGCTCCCCCGGCTCCTCCTGGCTGCTGCCGGCAGCGATCGCCGCCACCGCCGCTCTGGCCCTGGCCGCCGGAGGCCTGTACTTCGTACGCGTACGCCGCCGGGGACGCGGCCCGCGGCGCTACCCGAGCGCGACGGGCTCGCCCTTCGCCTACCCCCAGGCCGTGTTCGCGGCGGCGCGTGACGCCGATGAGGCGGGGCTGCGGCGGCGGACGGAGGCGGAGGTGCTGGCTCTGGGCGAGGCGGTCCAATCTGCGGGTATGACAACCCCCGGGCTGCGGCGTGCACTTGACGCATACGCCGCCGCGGGCACCGTCCTCGACTCCGCGCGCGGCCTGCCCGACCTGGCGGGAGTGCTGGCGCTCGTCACGGAGGGCCGCGACGCACTGGAGAACACTCGGGACAACGCCCCGGAGAACGCGGCGTCCCCTCTCCCTCTCTGCTTCTTCAACCCCCTGCACGGGCGCGCGGATCGCCGTATCCGGTGGCGCCCACTGGGCCGGCGCGACCAGCTGCACGTGGCCGCGTGCGAGGAATGCGCCGTGGCGGTACGGACCCGGCGCGCACCCGAGGTGCTCACGGACGACGTCGACGGCCGCGCGGTCCCGTACTTCGAGGTACTGGCCGAACGGAGCGTGTGGGCGGCCACGGGGTATGGATCGCTGCTCGGGGACACGGACGAGGAGGGGCTCGCGGGGCGGGTGGGGCGAGGGGACTTTTCGCGGGGGCGTGGCTGAGGGAGGGGAGCAACCAAGGGAGGGGAGCGACCAGTTGAGAGCCCCTCGCCGTTCGGGACGATCACCGGCAGCGACTTACGCGTCACGACACGATGACAGTCCGCCGGGATACGGCGACTTGTCCGGCTATCGACCCTGGCGGAACCAACAACCCCACGGATAGCGTCAGCCTGCTGGAGACACCCCTCGCCCCACCGGGAGCCGACTGTGAACCGCCGCACCATGCCTGCCGCCACCGCGCTCGCCGCGACCGCAGCCCTGCTTCTGACGGCCTGCGGCAGCGGAGGCGACGGCAAGTCCAAGGACGACAAGATCGCCGGCGCCGATCAGAACTCGGCGAAGCCGAAGAAGTCGCCCGACTCGTCGGGCGCACCGGCGGAGGACAAGCCGGACGGCGTTGACCTGACGCTGCCCAAGGACATTGACCTTGTCTTCGACTGGGACAAGCCGCAGGACAAGGATGAGGCCGCGGCGATGGACGACGCCCGGCACTTCGTGCAGTCGATCTACCGGGGAGTCGCCGAGCAGACGGTCAAGGACCCGGCCGTCTCCACCTACGCGACCGACAAGGGCCTCGCTTACGCCCGCACCCAGATCCAGGGCCGCGTCGATGCGGGGCTGACCTCCACCGGCACTCGACGCCATTTCCAGGAGAAGGTGCGGAAGGCCCCGAACGGCAACGCGGTCGAGGTCTCGTTCTGCGTGGATTCCAGCAAGTTTTACTCAAAGGAAGTGAAGTCGAAGAAGGTCCGCAAGGGGGCACCCGGAGCGGCGTCGTACGACTTCTTCAAGATCGTTATGGTCAAGTTCCCGGGGAAGGACGACTTGTGGCGCGCTTCGCTCGTGTACGTGACGGAAAAGGCAGCCCAGTGCGCGTGAACCGAGCCGCGACCGCCTGCCTCTCGCTGTCCCTCGTCATCAGCGGTCTTCTGACGAGCGGGGTCGCCCACGCCGACGAAGACTTCGGTAACGGCAAGGGCGACGTCAAAGAAGAAGGCGGCGGCGACAAGACCGGTATCTACGCCGCCGCGCAGGTCAAGTACACCGGCGCCGTCACCAAGAGCGGCGGCAGCGGAAACGTCTCCTCTGCCGACGTCAACTGGGACCCGCCGCCCTGCTGGTACGCCCCGGCCTACGGCGCCAAGGAATTCAAGAAGAAGATGTCCGGCGAGATCAAGGACGCCAAGAACACCCCGGGCATGGCCGGCCACGCGGGCGCCGCGATCAACGAGCTGCAGCGTCATTACGAGGACGACTACGGCTGGACGGACACCCCCGGCTACAAGGACTACAACGTCGAGAAGGACGGCGAGGGGATGTTCTGGGCAGGCGTCGAGAACCCCAACGAGCCGGACGCTCTCAAGCGGATGTCGTGTTCCGACATCCCCTTCTGGGTCGACAACGGCGAGCCCCCGCCGCCCCAGTACGAAGAGGCCATCACCCCGGAGATGCTCGCCGCCCTCGCCTACCAGCACATGGAGCTCCCGGGCACCAAGGTCACCCTCGCTCCTGAGGGCACCACCAAGGTGAATCTGCCTACTTGGGCCTGGCTCGACAAGGCCGTCTTCGACGACGTCAAGGCGACGGCGGCCATCAACGTCCCCGGCTTCAACCTCGAGGCGACGACGACGGCCACTCCCAAGTCCCTGACCCTCAACCCGGGGACCAAGGACGCCACCACCATCCCCGCCGACGGCGAATGCCCCATCGTCGACGGCAAGATCGGTGAGCCCTACGCCAAGGGGAAGGCCGACAAGACCCCTCCCTGCGGCATCATCTACCGCCGCTCCTCCGGCGGTGACACGTACCCGCTCAAGGCCTCCCTCACGTGGGAGATCACCTGGCAGGGCACGGGCCAGGCGAACCCGGTCGGCATGCCCAACGGCACCATCGAGGCCGTCCAGGACATCACCGTCGAGGAGATCCAGTCGATCAACCGCTGATCGCTAAGCGGGGGAAGAGCCGCCGCCTACCGAGCCCCTCGGCTCTTCCCCTTGCCCTTCTTCCGCAGCTTGCGCAGCCTCGCCTGCTGGGCGGCGCGGCGCTGCTCCTCACGGTTGGCCCGCACGCGGTACGTGGCCCAGCCCGCGGCCGCCGCCGTGACGGCGTACGTCAGGAGGGCGGGGAAAGCGCCGTCGATTTCCCGGCAACTGGCTGACGTCGACCGGCAGTTGCGCCCGGGCAGCGCCGAAAGAATGTACAGCGTCAGAAGCAACGGCACGGCCCAGCACACCGCGGTGGCCGTGCGGCGGACGACGCGGCGCGAGGTCTCCGTACCCGGCGGGGCATCGGACGCCCACAGGCCTCCGTACGCTCCGGCCACCGCCAGCGCCCCGGCCACGACGCCGAAGCCCCAGGGGCCGCCGGGCCACTCCGCGATCAGATCCGGGGCCTCCCGAATCACCGCGCGCCAGGCTCCCTTGACCCAGAGGAAGCCGACGACCAGGGCGGCGAGCACCAGGACGAAGGCGGCAATGCCGAACCCGTCGCGCACCCGCAGTTTTCGCGAAGCGGTGTCAGTACTCGTCATCTCAGTCCCAATGCAGGGTGCCGGCCACCACGTCGAACAGCTCCACCATCTGGTCCGCGAGGGGATCCATGGGGGTGGAGAAGTTCAGGAGCAGCCAGCTCTTGGTCGCGGGGATCGGGACGTAGTACGTGAGGAGCGTGTTCGGCAGCGTGTTCCCCAGTTGGGCCGAGGGGTCCGGGGCCTCCCTGCGGCGTTGGCGCACGGCCTGGCCCGCCGCCGGCAGGTTCACCAAGCCGACCTCGCCTCGGCTCTCCGCGGACTCGTCGGCCGCGTCCGACGCCGCCTTGTCCGCCAGGTGCTCCGCCAGCTCTTCCGCGTCCGACACCTTGGGCCACTCGTCGGGTCCGGGGATGCTGATCAGGAGCGACGAGGCCAGCGGCAGCGGCCCGACCGACAGGGTCGAGATGTACAGCTCCGTGCCCCCACGCCGTAGGCCCGCTTGGCCCTGCGCTGCATTTCCCGCATGAACTGCTGCTTGAGGTGCGGGGCGTTGTCCACGCCGCGGAACTGCTGGTCCGCGAGAGCGATGATGGCGCGGTCGCGGTCATCCGGGTCGAGCGGCAGCTGAAACCAGCCGTCGGGGACGATGACGTTGTAGTCGGAAGGGGGCGAAGTGAAGTCGCTGAATGTTTTCATTGCGGTCCGTCAGTTCGGAAGGTCGCCGGTAATTTCATTCCCATCCGAATCTACGGGAACGATGACCAACGTCGCGGCCAAAGAATCCACCAGTTGTGTAATTTCCTCGGAATCCTGGATGCTGTCCCAACTTGCGGACACTACAACGAAGGTGTTGAGGCCAGGCGGGAAAAAGGCGTACTTGATGAACTCGCCCAGCTGCCTGCCAAACCCGAACTTGCGTTTCCCCTCTACCATTGCTTGCACACGCACCGCAGGTACGGAGGCCAATTCCAGGTACCTGACGTCCGCTTCACCGGCGATTTCGACGTTCGACCAATCCAGAAGAATCGGAACGACCTCGGCGGGCGTCGGAATTGGGACATCATCGTCGCCGTATGAATCCACCAGCACATCTACGAGTCGAACTCCTCCTGGCGTGTAGTAGGAGGCAGCCAGAAGCGGTTCACTCTTGTTCAGTCTCACGGCGCGCGAAGTCAGTTCGTCAACCAACTTCCGGGCACTCACCGTCAACTCCAGCGGGTTGAATCGATCGACAGCCTGCCCGGCAAGGCCAAGTGCTTCTGCCGGCAGTCCATCATCGAGCGTCAGATCAATCCATCCGCCGTCAAGTTGAAAACGAAAGTTACAGTCGTCGGCTACGGGACCGCCACTCTCCAGTGAGTCCAATTTTTTGCCTTTCATTCCAGAAGAGGATTGAGGTTACCGTCCAAGCCGAGCCCTCCAAGCGTAACCCCCGCACCGGCGAGAGAGAGCCCGGTGGCCGTGTTGGAGATCCGGTTGACCGCCGGCGATCCGCCCAATGCTGACGCGGCGAACTTGATCTCCTTGAGCTGCGACGCAACGCCGGGGTCCGCCATGGAAAAGGAGCGTCCCGCGCCCACTGCCACATTGCCGTCCCCGCGCGATGCCACGCCTCCCCACATTTCCCGGTAGTTCCCGCTTCCCGGCTTGAGGGTGCGCAGGTTATCGCCCCAGGCGGATGGCGAGAAGGGCTCCTTGAACGGCTCCTTGAGCGAATTCCAACCCTCGCCCTTCTGGAGTTTGAACTGTTGCAGCTTCCCGGCCACGGATTCCCGGAGCGAGGAAGCGGGCCTGGACTTGTCAAATTGGAAGCCATCGCCGGAAGCCCGGTTGACCCCTTTCTTTGCACGCCTGACCTGCGCCGCAGTCTTTGCAGTGCGCGCACTCCCCATGCGAGACAGGGCAGTCTTCGCATACTTGCCCGCCACCTTCGAGAAGGCCTTGCCCACACCCATCATGAGGAAACCGAGCGCCGCCATCCCCAGGTCCATCATGTCGGCGTTCCCCTGGAACACCTGGATGATCGTGGCGATGGTGCCGATCAACGTGGCGATCATCGCGATGGCGCCCAGCACACCCGCCAACGCCTGGCCGATGATGGGAATCCACCCGACGATGAGGGAGAGCACCCCGCAGACGGTGGAGATCACCTCCATCACGGACTTGATGTCGTCAACGAGCGTCTCCCAGAAGCCGTCCTTCAGGGAGTCGTCCGAGATGACATCCTCGATCGCGTCGCGCGCATGCTTCGCCGCGTCGTCGCGGATCTCCCGGGCCCGCTCGACCTTGGCCTTCGCGGCCTCGATCTCGTTGCCCGCGTTGTCCCGAGCCTCTTCGAGCTTCTTCTTGTCGTCCTTGTTCTGTTCCTTGTTCTTGCCCTTGTCCGAGAGGCCGTCCAGGCTCTTCTGGTGGGCGCTCTTGCGCTCCTCCGCGTCCTGGGCTTCCTTGCGCGCGATGTCGGCGATCTCCTGCGCACGGTTCAGGTCTGACGCGTAGTCCGTCGACTTGGCGTGGGCCTTGTCCTCGTATCCGCCGCCGACCTCCGTCACTTCGCTGCCGAAGGCGTCCGCCGCCGTGTCGTACCGCTTGAAGGCCGCTTCCAGCTTTTTGACGTTCCCCTTGGCCTTCTCGCGGAACTCCTTGCCCGCCTTGCTGTCCCAGGCCTCGACGTCGGCGACCGCCTTGAGGCTCTTGATCTGCTTCTCGAGCTCGTCGGCGGTCTTGCGGAGTTTCTTTCCCAGTTCCGCGACCCGGCGGGGATCTCCAGGAATGGGGTCGCTGTCCGCGACCGGGTGCCAATCGCGCGGGCGTCCGGCCATGGCTACCCCTTCTTCTTCGGCTTGGGGTCCTGCGCGTCACGGATCGCCTCGGCCAGCTGGTGGTCGATGCTCTCGTACGCTTCCGCGGCGGCCTTGGCGATCTGGGCGAGCGCGTCGACCTCGTCCGTGAGGCGCTTACGGCTCAGCTTCCAGTTGTCCGCGAAGTCCCCGAACTTGTCTGCGAGGTCACCGTTGCCGAAGTCTTCCTCGTACTTGCCGCCGAGATCCTCAAGACCCTCGAAGGCCTTCTTCACGTTGTTGAGCCCCGTACCCATTCCCTTGATCACATCAAGGTCGAGCTGGGTGCGTCCGCCTCCGCCGCCCACAAGCGCCCCAATACCCTCACGTGCATTCACAACCGACTCACGGCCTCAACACAAGACGCCGACATACGACCGGTGCGAGAGCCGCCGCGCAGGCGGCTCATCGCACCGGGTTACCACTGCCTCGGACCAAGGGCGTGACTACTTGCCCTTGACGCCCCTCGCGAGGTCGTCGTCCAGGTCCTCGTACGCCTTCGCGGCGCTGGTCAGGAACTTGCCCATGCCCGTGAGGCCCTCGATGGTGTCCTTGGCGCCCTTCTTGAACTCCTTGAAGGAGTCCTCGAAGGCCTGCGAGCCCTTGCGAGTCGTGTAGCCGTTCTTCACCAGGTTCTCGATGAAGCGCTCAAGAGCGTCGAGCTTCTCATCGATCTTGTCCTTGGCGTCGTTCAGCTTGCCCGCCGCGGTCCGCATCTCCTCATAAGTGATATCAGCGTCTTTGGCCATGTGGCTTCACATCCAATCCAACTCGCCGCAGGGCCATCCCCCTTGGCTCCTCAGTGCGGGCCGCTCGGAGGCCGTGTGGCCGTTCGTGCGATCTTCCGCTCTTGGGTCAGCAGCTTACGGGTGGGGCAGAAGTGAGCACACCCCGGTTGAGTCACAGCTCTGCTATGAGCTCGTGCACAGCCCGTTGCCTGCGGGAAGGGTGGAGCGGCTATCGTCACAAGCACTGTGGACAGCCTCACAGGCACTGTGGATCAGCCACCGAGACCGCGTTCCGGAAGCGGTCAAAAGGGGCTTAAGGGGAGGACGATCGTGCGCCTGACTCTGACCGTCGTCGATCCGCTCGGCGGCGCCAACGCCGACGTCGTGCTCGACGCCGATCCTGAGTCCTCCATGGGGGACATCGCCAAGGAGCTGGCCTCACATGTGGGGTACGGCGGCGGCGACGCTCAGATCATTCCGATCGGCGGGCATCAACTCCAGCCCGGCGGCGGCCAGGGCGGTGCGCCCGTCGTCTTCGTGGACGGCTATCCCATCGACGCCTCCGCCACCATCGGGACCTCCCCGCTGCGTGAGGGCGCCGTCGTCAGCCTGCACGACCCCGCGGGATGCCTGCCCGGCGAACCCACCGGCCTGGTCGAACTGCGCGTCGCGGGCGGGCCCGCCGCCGGCGCCGTGCACCGGCTCGGCATCGGGCGCTACGACATCGGCAGCGGGCCCGCCTCGTACATCCGCATCGAAGATCCCGAACTGCCGACGCGCGCCCTGACGTTGTCAGTTGCAACCGATGGCACCTGCCAAGTCGCCGTACATGGTGACATAGACGGCGTAACCCTTGAGGGCAAGAAGTTCGCCGACGTCGACGAGAGTGAAAAGGACGGCGAGACGGGAAAGAAGGGGGGTAAGGGGAAGAATGACGGCGGCAAGGATCGCGGAAGCAAAAAGCGCGACAAGGGTGAATGGCCTCTCGGTGCGCAAATCGCCGTCGGCAATACCCTCCTCGAACTCGACCGCTATACCCCGCCCAATGCCGCCCTCAAATGGTCAGAGGACGGCACCGGTCTCGATTACAACCGGCCTCCCCGGCTCCGCCCGCCCGAGCGGCAGACGAAATTCAAGCTGCCCAATCCCGTACGTGATTTCGAGGCCCGGCCGCTGCCCTGGCTGATGGCGCTCACGCCGCTCGTCGGCGCCCTCGTATCGGTGATGATCTTCCAGCGCTGGTACTACCTGATCATGGCGGCGCTCAGTCCGCTCATCCTCTTCGGCAATTACTTCATGGACAAGAAGCATGGGCGCAAGTCCCATGCCAAACAGGTCAAGGAGTACAACGAACACAAGGAGCGGATCGAGAACGACGCCCAGGAAGCCCTCGTCGCCGAGCGGCTCGACAAGCGGCAGGCCATCCTCAGTCCCGCGGGGATCCTCTCCCTCAGTACGGGGCCTCGTACGCGGCTGTGGGAGCGGCGCAGGACGGATGAGGATCACCTGTTGCTGCGCGTCGGCACCGGGCGGCTCGACTCCGAGGTCGTCCTCGACGACCCCGAGCAGGACGACCACAAGCGCGAGGTCACCTGGAAGATCGAGGACGCGCCCGTCGCGCTCTCGCTGCGCAAGCTCGGCGTCATCGGCATAGCGGGCCCCGGCGACTCCGCGCAGGCCCTCGGCCGCTGGGCGGTCGCGCAGTCCGCGGTGCTTCACAGCCCGCTGGACGTCCAGTTCTACGTCCTGACGGAGAACTCCGCCCGCGCCACCTGGGACTGGACGCGCTGGCTGCCGCACTCGCGGCCCTCCGGGGCGCAGGACGCGAACGTACTGATCGGCACGGACGCCGAGACCGTCGGCTCCCGCATCGGTGAGCTGACGCAGATTCTCGCCGCCCGGCAGAAGGCCGCCAAGGAGAACAACAACCGGCAGGGCGGCGCCTCCTTCGGCGACCCCGACATCGTGGTGGTCTGGGACGGGTCACGGCGGCTGCGGTCCATGCCCGGTGTGGTGAAGCTGCTGCGCGAGGGGCCCGCCGTGTCCATGTTCGCGCTCTGCCTCGACGACGAGGAGCGGTTCCTGCCCGGTGAGTGCCAGGCCGTCGTGATCGCCGAGCCGCGGCCCGAGGAGATCAGTCTGCCGACCCGCTCCCCCGGGTCGAGCCCCGAACCCGCCCCGGACGTTCCCGGTGGCTTCCCCTCCTTCCAGGCCTGGCATCCCACGGCCGACGACAGCGACCAGGCCCACGAGAAGCCTCTCGAACTGCGGCTCCGCGTCGAGCAGACCGGCGCCGCCCGCATCCGTTCCGTACGCCCCGACTTCGTCTCCGCCGCGTGGTGCGGACGCCTCGCCCGCGCGCTGTCCCCGCTGCGGGACATCAGCGGCGAGACCGAGGACTCGGCGCTGCCCGGCTCCAGCCGGCTGCTCGACGTGCTTCAGCTGGAGCCGCCGACGCCCGACCAGATCACCGCGCGCTGGCGGATGGGCGGCCAGTCGACGATGGCCGTCATCGGTGAGTCGTACGACGGTCCCTTCGGCATCGACATGCGGCGCGACGGGCCGCACGGCCTGATCGCCGGTACGACCGGTTCCGGTAAGTCGGAGCTGCTGCAGACCATCGTGGCCGCGCTCGCCGTCGCCAATACGCCCGAGAACATGACCTTCGTCCTCGTGGACTACAAGGGTGGGTCCGCCTTCAAGGACTGTGTGAAGCTGCCGCACACCGTCGGCATGGTCACCGACCTCGACGCGCACCTCGTGGAGAGGGCCCTCGAATCCCTCGGCGCCGAGCTCAAGCGACGCGAGCACATCCTCGCCGCCGCCGACGCCAAAGACATCGAGGACTACCAGGACCTGGTGCGCCGCGACCCCTCGAACCCGCCCGTGCCCCGGCTTCTCATCGTCATCGACGAGTTCGCCTCCATGGTGCGTGACCTGCCCGACTTCGTGACGGGGCTCGTGAACATCGCCCAGCGTGGCCGTTCGCTCGGCATTCACCTGCTCCTCGCCACCCAGCGCCCGAGCGGCGTCGTGTCTCCCGAGATCCGCGCCAACACCAACCTCCGCATCGCCCTGCGCGTGACGGACGGCGCGGAGTCCAGCGACGTCATCGACTCCCCCGAAGCCGGCCACATCTCCAAGAGCACCCCGGGCCGCGCCTACGTCCGCCTCGGTCACGCCTCGCTCGTCCCCTTCCAGTCAGGGCGTGTCGGTGGCCGCAGGCCCGGCGCCACCGACCCGGCGCTCCTCGCGCCCTGGGCGGGTCCGCTCGGGTGGGAGGACCTGGGCCGTGCCGCCCTGGTGAAGCCCAAGGCCGCGGCGCGCGAGGAGGAGGAGATCACCGACCTCAAGGTGCTCGTGGACGCCGTGCGCGACGCGAACGCGACGATGGGCATCCCCGCCCAGCACAGTCCGTGGCTGCCCGCGCTCTCCGAGACGCTCCAGCTCGACGAGATCCCGCTGCCCGCCGGAAGCGACAAGCCGGGCTCCCTCGCCCCGGCTCCGTACGGCCTTGAGGACATCCCCGCCGACCAGGCGCGCCGCCCGGTCGTGGTCAACTTCGAGACCTTCGGGCATCTGCTCATCGGCGGCGCCCCGCGAAGCGGCCGCTCGCAGATCCTCCGTACGATCGCGGGCTCCCTCGCCCGTACGCACTCGTCGGCCGACGTGCACCTCTACGGCATCGACTGCGGCAACGGCGCCCTCAACGCGCTGACCCGGCTTCCGCACTGCGGCGCCGTCGTCAGCCGTAACCAGACCGAGCGCGCGGTGCGCCTCGTCACGCGCCTCAAGGGTGAACTGACCCGCCGCCAGGACCTCCTTGCCGACAAGGGCTTCGCCGACATCGGCGAGCAGCGGGCCGCGGTGGCCGAGGAGGAGCGGCTCGCGCACATCGTGGTGCTCCTCGACCGCTGGGAGGGCTGGCTGCCGACCCTCGGCGAGTACGACCACGGCGAGCTGACCGACGAGCTGCAGGCGATGATGCGTGAGGGCGCGAGCGTCGGCATCCACCTGGTCATCACCGGTGACCGCCAGGTCCTCATCGGCCGCATGGCCTCGCTCACCGAGGACAAGTACGGGCTGCGGCTCGCCGACCGCTCCGACTTCTCGATGCTGGGCATGAACGCGCGCAAGGTGCCGGAGGAGATCCCGCCGGGCCGCGGCTTCAAGAACGAGCACGGCACGGAGACGCAGTTCGCCCTGCTCGCCGAGGACTCAACGGGTCAGGGCCAGGCCGCGGCGATCTCCGAGATCGGCGAGGCGGCGGCTGCCCGTGACGCGGACGTGCCGCGCTCGCGCAAGCCGTTCCGTGTGGACAGCCTGCCCAGCCGGATCAACTTCGCCGACGCGTGGGAGATGCGTGACCCCGAGGCCTCGCGCTCCAAGCTGTGGGCGCTTGCCGGCATCGGCGGCGACGACATCATGGGCTTTGGCCCCGACCTCGCGCAGGGCGTGCCTACGTTCGTCGTCGCGGGGCCTGCGAAATCCGGCCGCAGTACGACGCTGATGAACCTGGCGCGGTCCTATCTCACTCAGGGCGTACGCCTGGTCATCGCCGCACCGCGTCCCTCGCCGCTGCGTGAACTGGACGGTCAGGAAGGCGTGCTCAAGGTCTTCATGGACGACGACATCGAGAGCGACGACTTCAAGGAGGTCGTCGAGTCGGCGTCGCCCGAGGACCCGATCGTATGGATCATCGACGACGGTGAGGTCCTGGAGGACTGTGACGCGGAGCGTGAGTTCAAGCGCCTCGTGCAGCGGGGCTCCGAGCGCGGGCTCGGCCTCATCATCGGCGGCGACGAGGAGGAGGTGTGCGGTGGCTTCTCCGGCTGGCAGGTCGAGGCGAAGAAGGGCCGCCGCGGGATCCTGCTCTCCCCGCAGGACTCCTCCAGCGGTGAGCTGATCGGTATCCGTACGACCCGGAGCATGGTCGGCGGGCCGATCGCGCCGGGCAAGGGCCTGCTGTACACGGGCAGCGGGGAGCCCGTCACGGTCACGACGCCGATGTGAGGTGCCGTGGCCTCGGTTCAGCCGCGGTCACGTCGTTGCCGATCGGCGAGCATGCTCGTCGTTGCCGATCGCCGGGCAGGCCCTTTGGGGCGTGCCCGGCGGTCGTTACTTCTGGCGCGTCAGCTCCGCCGCCGGGTTCCCCGCCTTCGGGTCCTGTGAGGTGTATCGGAGCACCTTGCCGTCGAGGCGGAGGCGGACCGTGTGCGTCGCCTGCGAGCACTGGCCGCCGTTGGACTCCGCGCCGCGCCCGGTGGCCACGACCTCCTTCCGCGAGGCGGACTTCAACGTCAGGTCGTCCACGCACGTGTTGCCGATCGGGTCGTTCTGCGTCACGGTCCCGAGGCGTTCCCCCGGCTTCACCTGCCGCACCGTCACGTCGAAGGTGCCCAGCGGCACGGTCCCGTTCGCGGCCGAAGCCTCGCCTGTCCACTTTCCGGCGTACGCGGCGGGGACCTCGCCGGGCCGTTGCCCGCCGGTCGCCGCTGGTGGCTGCTGCTTGTCCGCGTTGCTGTCGCTGTCGTCGGACCCGCCGCCCGACATCAGGCTGAAGACGAACACCGAACCCACCGTCACGGCTGCCAGCGCCCCGGCCACCGCGAGCGCCACCGTGCAACTCAGCCTGCGCCCACGCCCGTTCGGCCCCTCCGGCACGGAGGTCGCGGCCACGGAGAGAGACAGCTTCCCCGGCGGGGAGTCCGGCGGCTTCGGCACCGCAGGGATCACCGGCGCCCCGTACGACTCGTCCACCGGCGCCCCGTACGACTCGTCCGGCGGCCCGAACACCCCGCCGAGCGAAGGGTTGCTGAAGCCGACGGGCCCCGTCTCCAGGACCGGCCCCGTCTCCAGGTCGAGCAGCCGCACCGCACTCCGGCTCACCCGCTCCACCAGCGGTCCGGGCAGCCACCCCGCCGCCACCAGGCGGCCCGCGCCCTCCGGGGCGAGGCGTCGCGCGAGCTCATCCGGGGACGGCCGCTCCGCCGCGTCCTTCGCCAGGCAGGCCTCCGCGACGGCCCGCAGCTCGCCCTCCATCGCGCCCAGCTCGGGCGGCTCGTGAACGACCTTGTAGAGCAGCGCCGCCGACGAGTCGCCGGGGAAAGGCGAATCGCCCGTCGCCGCGTAGACGAGGACCGCGCCGAGCGAGAAGACGTCCGCCGCCCCGGTGATCCCCCTGCCCAGGATCTGCTCCGGCGACATATAGCCGGGCGAGCCGATGGAGACGCCCGTCGACGTGAGCGAGGCGGTGCCGTCCGTCGCGCGGGCGATGCCGAAGTCGATGAGGCGCGGGCCGTCCATCGTGAGCAGGACGTTCGACGGCTTGACGTCACGGTGGACGAGCCCGAGACCGTGTACGTGCGACAAGGCCTCGGCGAGCCCCGCCCCCAGCACCCGTACCGAGTGGCCGGGCAGCGGCCCCGCCGACTCCCGTACCGCCTCCGTCAGGGAAGGACCGGCCGCGTACCCCGTGGCCACCCACGGAACCGAAGCCTCCGGGTCCGCGTCGAGCACCGGCGCCGTCCAGTCGCCGCCCACCCGCCGCGCCGCCTCGACCTCGCGCCGGAAGCGGGCGCGGAACTCCTCGTCCTGCGCGAAGTGCGGATGGACGACCTTCACGGCGACCGTACGGCCGCCGGAACTGCGCCCCAGATAGACCCGGCCCATGCCGCCCGAGCCGAGCCGGCCGAGCAGGCGGTAGGGCCCGATGGCAGTGGGTTCGCCGGGATCGAGCGGGTGCATGACGAAGGCCTCCCCCGGACGCGCCGCACACTGTCGGTGCGCGCGGACCAGCAAGGCCGCACGCGATCCTCGCGGATCAGCGTAGTCCGAGAGGGCGTCCGCCAAACCCCACAGTGCAGTGCCCGACTACGGGCGCAGCAGCTCCACTCGCACATCCGCGGGGAAGCCCGTGGTCTCCCCGACCCGGCGCGCGAACTCCGTGACGCCCTCCAACTGCGCGCTTCCGAACCGGAAGTCGAGCGTCGTGAAGTACTGCTCAAGGACCTGCGCGTCGAAGGCCTCCCAGCGCGCGGCCTGTTCGGCGACCTTGCCGACCTCTTCGAGGGAGAGGTCACGCGAGGCGAGGAACGCCTTGTGCACCGCCCGCACGACGGCGGGCTCGCGCTCCGCGTAGTCCTTGCGGGCGGCCCAGACCGCGAAGACGAACGGCAGACCCGTCCAGTCCTTCCACATCTGGCCCAGGTCGTACACGTCGAGACCGAGCCGCGGCCCGTCGATCAGATTCGCGCGCAGGGCCGCGTCCCCGATGAGTACGGCGGCGTCCGCCTCCCGCATCATCAGGCCGAGGTCGGGCGGGCACGTGTAGTAGTCGGGCTGTACGCCGTGGCGCTCGGCGAGCAGCAGCTGCGCAAGGCGCACCGACGTACGCGAGGTCGAGCCGAGCGCGACCCTGGCGCCGTCGAGCTGGTCGAGGGGTACCTGCGAGACGATCACGCAGGACATCACCGGGCCGTCGCAGCCGACCGCGAGATCGGGGAATGCGACGAGATCGTCGGCGTTCTTGAGGAACTCGACGAGGGTGACGGGAGCGATATCGAGATCGCCCCGCACCAGCTGCTCACTGAGCTTCTCCGGGGTGTCCTTCGTGAGCTCGAAGTCGAGCAGGGTTCCGGTCCGCGCGAGCCCCCAGTACAGGGGCATGCAGTTCAGGAACTGAATGTGACCGACACGCGGGCGCGGGGTACGGCGAAGGCCGAGGGGCTGGTCGGAGCCCGCCTCGGCGATGGTGCCAACGGGAGAATTGTCCACATCGGGGAGGCTAGCCCCCTTGCGGTACGGTGCAGAAAGCGGGGCCCTGATCCCGTCCTTGTCAAGAGCTTCGGACCTGGTCCGTCAACCCCTCTGGGGGGTCCGTCAAACATCCGGGTGACGTGATCTAGCCCCCTATTGCATTCGGCTGCCTGCGTGCTAAGCTCGCCGCAAGTTGCAGTTTGGTTTCCCTTGCAGTACAGAGCCTGCGGAGCATGTAACCCGCAGGCTCTCGTCGTTTTCAGACTTATGCAGTTGTTTCAACAATCGCAGGTTCTGGAGCAGGGCAACCCTTTGGCCCAAGGAGGGCTTATGGCTACCGGAACCGTGAAGTGGTTCAACGCCGAAAAGGGCTTTGGATTCATCGCCCAGGAAGGCGGAGGCCCCGACGTCTTCGTCCACTACTCCGCGATCAACGCAAACGGCTTCCGCTCCCTTGAGGAGAACCAGGCCGTGAGCTTCGACGTCACGCAGGGCCCGAAGGGTCCGCAGGCGGAGAACGTCACCCCCCAGTAGTGGGGGCGCCCCATGTGAATGGGGCGTGTGACAGTTCCGGTGACTTGATCCGGACATGGATAGCAGTACCCAAGGAGCCCTGCCTCCCCGCGTGAGCGGTTGAGGCGGGGCTCCTGCCTTTTTCTGGCGTGGGCGCCCTGGACGGGGGAGTGCTTTGTTGCTGCCGGGTTCTTGGGTGCGGGCTTGTTGTGGTTGCTCGCGCCGTTCCCCGCGCCCCTGACGGGGCCTCGCGCCGTTCCCCGCGCCCCTGATCGGGGCGCCTCTGGCGGGGGCTCGGCTACACGTGTTGCATTACCAGTACGAACGTCGTGCCCGTCTCCAACGCCTCGTACAGGTGCGGGACATCGCCCCGGTACGACATGTAGTCGCCGGCCGACAGCTCCACCGTCTCGTCATGCGGGCCCGCGAGCAGTCGGCCCGTGGAGATGACCAGGTGCTCCACCGACCCCGGGATGTGCGGCTCCGACTCCCGTACCGAACCCGGCTCAAGGGCGCCGTGGTAGATGTCGCGCCGGACGCCGGAGGGGCCCGCGGAGAGCAACGTACCGGCGTACGAGGCCTGTTCGGCGTGGATGGTGGGGCCCTGGCCCGCCCGGATCACCGTCACGGCGGGCGCCGGTGACTCCACGAGGACGCTGAACGGCACGCCGAGCGCCACGGCTAGAGCCCATACCGTCTCGATGCCGGGGTTGCCGGTCGCCGCCTCCAGCTGGGACAGCGTCGACTTCGCGATCCCGGCCCGCTTGGCCAGCTCGGAGAGCGAGATCCCCGCCTTGGCGCGCTCGCGGCGCAGAGCCGCGGCGATCCATTCCCGGGGGAGGCGGGAGGGGGTTCCCCCGTCCGTCACGTCTCGCGCCATGTGGCGTGCTCCTTGCCGTCCATCGTCGGTTGTTCGCTATAGCGGACCATTCGTTCGCCTTGACGAACGGCGCTCGCTCTGTCCATCCTACGATGTATGCGTTCGTCACACCGAACAGACAGCCCGCCCAGCCGAACGACCCCAACCAACGACGGGTTCGTCCGGCTCTCCCACCTTCCCCGCGGGGTCCTTCGCGACATCGGCCTCGTCTGGGTCGCCGATGCCGTCGTCGGTGTCTCCTTCGGTGCCATCGCCGTCGCGGGCGGGTTGCCCGTCTGGGTTCCCGTCCTGATGTCGTTGCTCGTGTACGCGGGCTCCGCCCAGTTCAGCGCGGTCGGGATCCTCGCGGCGGGCGGTGGTCCCGCCGCCGCGGCGGCTACCGGGCTGCTGCTCAACTCCCGTACGGCGGCGTTCAGTCTGGCCGTCGCGGACAGTCTCGGCCGGTCCTGGGCCGCGCGGTTCCTCGGCGCGCATCTGATCACCGACGAGACCGCGGCCTTCGTGCTGGCCCAGCCCGACCGGAAGCGGCGCAAGGCCGCGTTCTGGATATCGGGGCTCGGGCTGTTCGCCGTATGGAACGTCAGCGCCCTCGGGGGCGCGCTCGCCGGATCCGCGCTTGGCGACACCGACCGGTTCGGGCTCGACGCCGCGTTCCCGGCGGTGCTCCTCGCGCTCGTGCTGCCCGCGCTCCGCGGCGACAGCATGACGCGGCGGGCCGCGGCTGCCGGAGCCGTCATCGCGGTGGCCGCCGCTCCGGTGCTGCCCGCCGGGGTGCCGGTACTGCTCGCGCTCCTTGGGCTGCTCGCCGCGCGGCGCGGGCCGCGCCGCCCCGCCCGCGCCGCTCACACCACCGACGCTCACCTCACCGACGCCCATCCCTCCGAGAGGAGCGCCTCGTGAACGCCTACCTCGCCTGTGTCCTCGTCCTCGCCGCGGGAACGTACGCCTTCCGTCTCGCGGGGCCCCTGCTGCACGGGAGGGTGGAACTTCCCGCCCGGGTGCAGGAGTTGCTGGCCATCGGCGCGACCGTCCTGCTGGTCGCGCTGCTCGCCACCGGCGCGCTCACCGAAGGGCACGACTTCGCCGGGTGGGCCCGGCCCCTCGGCGTCCTGGTGGGCGGGGCGCTCGCGTGGCGGAAGGCGCCGTTCGCCGTGGTCGTGGTCGGTGCGGCGGCGGCTACGGCGCTGCTGCGTCTCGCGGGGGTGGCGTAGCAGCAACGGGGCCGGGACCGCGCGGCTCGCGCGGTCCCTCGTACAGCTTCCGCACCACCTCCGCGTACCGCTCCGTCACCGCGCGCCTGCGCACCTTCAGGCTCGGCGTGAGCAGGCCGTCATCCACCGTGAAGTCCTCGTCCAGGAGGGCGAATTCGCGGATGTGGGCCGGGTGCGAGACCGTCGCGTTCGCCGCGTCCACCGCGTCCTGGACGAGGGCGCGCACGCGGGGGTCACGGGAGAGCGGCTCGGCGAGACGGCAGTCCTCGCGGGCCGCCCAGCCGCTGACCTCCTCCGCGTCCAGCGTGATCAGGGCCACGGGGTAGGGGCGCCGGTCGCCCACCATCACCGCCCGCGACACGAAACGTGAGCGCTGGATGGCCAGTTCGCTGAGGGAGGGGGTCAGGTTCTTGCCGCCGGAGGTGATGATCAGGTCCTTCTTGCGGCCGGTGATGCTGAGGTAGCCGTCGGCGTCGAGGGTGCCCAGGTCGCCGGTGTGCAGCCAGCCCTCGCCGTCCAGGGTTTCGCGGGTGGCGGCGGGGTCCGCGTGGTAGCCGGGGAAGACCATCGGGCCACGGGCCAGCACCTCTCCGTCGTCGGCGATGCGGACCTCGCAGCCGGTGATGGGGCGGCCGACGGTGCCGTAGCGCACCGCGCCCGGGTGGTTGAGGCTGATGACCCCGGCCGACTCGGTCATCCCGTACCCCTCGTAGACCTCGATGCCGCAGGCCCGCAGGAAGTCGACGACGTGCGGGGCGATGGGCGCGCCGCCGGTCAGCGCCCACCGCACACGGCCTCCGAGCGCCTGCCGGACCAGGCTGTAGAGGGCCTTGTCGGCAGCCTCGTACGCATCCTGAAGATCGGGCGGCAGGGCTCCGTCCGCCGCGAGTACGCCGATGCGTACCGCCTCCTCGAAGCGTTCACGCCCTCCGTCCTGGGACTCGGCGAGGGAGAGGACCACCGAGTACACCTTCTCGAACAGGCGCGGCACGGAAGGGAGATGGGTGGGTTTCGCCTCCGCCAGCTCGGCCACGACGTTCTCGATCTCCCCGCCGAAGAAGCAGAGCTCGCCGCCTTCGATGAGGGTCGTGAACTCGATGAGCTGGGCGAGGAGATGGGCCAGTGGGAGATAAAGGTAGGTGGAATCGCCGGGGCCGCCCTCGATGAGGGGGAGGGTGGCGGACTGGACGGCACCGAGGTTGCCATGGGTGAGGAGGCAGCCCTTGGGGAGGCCGGTGGTGCCGGAGGTGTAGATGATGGTGGCGAGGTCGGCGGGGGTACGGGCTCGGGCACGGGCGAGGAGAGGGGCGGGTGGCTCCGAGGGGGTCTTGGCTGAGCCCGGGGCGGGGCGGTGTTCCTCGCTCGACGTCATGAGCAGCACGTGCCGTACGCCGGTCAGCTGTGGCCGCAGGCGCTCGATCTTTGTTGCCTGCGCCGCGTTCTCACAGATCACCACCGATGCCCCGGAGTCGCCGATGACCCACTCCACCTCCTCGTCGCCCGCCGTCGGGTAGACGGGGACGACGACCGCGCCCGCCGCGAAGGTGGCGAAGTGGGCGTAGGTCCACTCGGGGCGGGTCTCGGCGAGGATCGCCACGCGGTCGTCCGGCTGGACGCCGAGAGCGAGCAGGCGCCGGCCGAAGTCCCTTACTTCGGTGCGCAGTTGTTCGTACGAGACTTCCTCCCACGCCCCGCCTTCGCCCTTGAAGCGGAGGGCGGGCAGCTTGCCGTGGCGGTCGGCCGCCCACTCGGTGAGGACGGCCAAGGTCTCGGGGCGCTCGGTCGGCTGCATGCCTATGACGCTAGGGACAGGGCGGGCGCGGGTGGGATGACGGGAAGCGTCAGCGGGGTTGGCCGCGGAGCTCAGGCGTTGCGCGTCGGGCTTGGCCTTCGATACCGGGGCGGCGTGATCGCCGAGGCGCCGGCCTCAGCGAACGCCTGTGCCGCGCTGGGCGGCTGAACGCCGGTGCCGCCGGGCCTCCGACCGCCGGCCGCCGTCCGCTGGCCGCCGTCCGCTGGCCGCTGGCTTCGGGGCGCTCACCGGCCTGTCCGGCGTCTGACAGCAGGGAAGGCCGCGGGGTGCTCCCCTGCCCCCGCCCCCGGTACCGCACGGCTCGCTCCGTCCCGGCGCGTGTCACCCCTGGCCCGGGCGGGGCGGGGTGGACCGGGGAGTGGAGTGGCGACACGGAGCGCGGCAGGGCAGGGCAGGCAGCCCCTCCCGGGAAAGGCCAGGCCCCCGCCCCCCTACCCGCATGCCCCGCCCCCCAGCGGGGGAAAGAACCCCCATGCCCAGCCGGACCATCACCGTCCACCACGTCCGCGCCATGCTCCACGGCGCCGGACGTCACGGGATCGACACCGTCCCGCTGCTTCGCGCCGCCCAGATCCCCCCGCTGCTTCTCGGCGATGACCGGGCCCGTATCACCGAGGTCCAGTTCGCCCGGCTCTTCCGGGAGCTCTACCGCGCGACCGGTGACGAGTTCCTCGGGCTCGGTTCGGGCGGCAGCAGGCCCGGCACGTTCGCGATGATGTGCCACGCGGCCCTCGGCTGCCGCGATCTCGGCGCGGCCATAGAGCGGGGCGTCACCTTCTACGGCCTGTTCCCCGGCGGCCCCGACCTCACCCTGGAGCACCGCGAAACCGGCAGCGCCGTCTTCGCCGTACGCAACGATCTCGAACACGACTACTTCCTCGCCGAGTGCCTCGTCATCATCTGGCACCGGCTGTGCAGCTGGCTGATCGGGCGCCGCATCCCCCTCCACTGGGCCGAGTTCGGGCATCCGCCGCCCGTGCACAAGGACGAGTACGGGCTGCTCTTCGGCTGCCCGGTCCGCTTCGGCGCGGCGCGTACCGGCGCAGGGTTCGACGAGCGCTGGCTGGCCGCGCCGCTGATCCGGGACGAGGCGGCGCTGGAGGCGATGCTGAACCGGGCGCCGTTCGACCTCCTGTCGCGGCGCGAGTACGGCACCACCGTCGCCGAACAGGTCCGCCGCGCCCTCGCCCACGCGCTGCGCACCTCGCCCCGCCTCCCCGCACTCGGCGAGCTCGCCGCCCGACTCGCGGTGAGCCCGGCCACGCTGCGGCGCAGGCTGGCCCTGGAGTCCACCTCGTATCAGAAGTTGAAGGACGCCGTACGGCGCGACGCGGCGATAGCGGGGCTCGCGGAGGGCACGGAACCGATCGCCGATCTCGCCGCCCGGCTCGGCTTCTCCGAGGACACGGCCTTTCATCGGGCTTTCCGGCGGTGGACGGGTACGACGCCGGGGGCCTATCGGGTGGCGCATCCCTACGACGACTCCTGGGAGCAGCCTGGCTCGGAGCTCGGCTAGCGGAAGTGCCGGGCGCAGTCCTCAAGTGACGCGGAGTCAACGAAGCTGAGCGCTCCCGCCAGCACGGAATCCGCTCGCGCGTCACTACCGTCAACGCCTGCACGGCGCACACAGAATGATCATGCCCAGCCACTGAGGACAGTTGGGAGAGCCGCATGCACGTTCGTACCAGCGCGAGAGCCCTGGCCGTGGTGGCCGCGCTCGGCCTGTCGGTCATCACCCCGGTGACGGCACAGGCCGCACCGGCGGACGCCACCGCCCCCGGCGACATCGTCAGCTCCGAACCGAGCAGCTTCCACCCCCTGCCGGGCCAGCCGACCCACACCAAGGCCTGGAAGATCCACTACCGCTCGACGACGGCGAAGGGTGAGCCCAACACCGTCTCCGGGACCGTCATCGTGCCGCAGGACGGCAGGACCGGCCCCCGCCCCCTCATCACGTACGCCGTCGGGACGATCGGCATGGGTGACCACTGCGCCCCCAGCGCCGGCTTCCCCAAGGGCACGGCCCTCGAAGCCAACCTCATCCAGCAGCTGACCCTGCGCGGCTGGGCGGTCGCGGTGACGGACTACGAGGGCCTCGGCACCCCGGGCGACCACACCTACACGGTCGGCAGGGCCGAGGGTCAGGCCATGCTCGACGCCGCCCGCGCCGCGATCCGCCTCCCGGAGGCGGGGCTCGGCAAGGGCACCCCGGTCGGCGTCATGGGCTACTCGCAGGGCGGTCAGGCCGCCGGGTGGGCCGCCGAACTGCACGAGTCGTACGCCCCCGACCTCGACGTCAAGGGAACGGCGGCCGGCGGAATCCCCGGCGACCTGCGGAAAGTGGCGGACTTCAACAACGGTTCGTACGGTTCGGGCCTGGTCTTCATGGCCGCGATCGGCCAGGACGCGGCCTTCCCCGAACTGAACCTGGAGTCCTACCTGAACCCGGAAGGCAAGAAGCTGACCGACGCGCTGCGCACCAGCTGCGTGGTGGACGGCTCAGTGCTCGGCTCCTTCAAGAAGATCTCCGACATGACGTCCAAGAACCCCCTCGACCAGCCCGACTGGCAGCAGCGCCTGCGCGAGTCGACGGTCGGCACGCGGGCTCCGGACGCGCCGGTGTACCAGTACCACGTGATCACCGACGAGCTGATCCCGTACGGCGTGGGCAAGCAGGTCCGCGAGGACTGGTGCGCCAAGGGGGCGAACGTGCAGTGGCACACCGTGCCGCTGGGCGAGCACATCTCCGGGGTGATCACGCAGTCGCCGCTGGCCGCCAACTGGCTGGCGGACCGGTTCGCGGGGAAGCCGGCGAGGGGCAACTGCGGCTAGCCGAACGGGGCCTTGGGGCGGCGTCTCTCACGACCTGGGTACGCCGTTCCAGCGCCAGGTCGTGCGGCGCGGGTGGCCCGGCAGCTCGGCGCGGCCGGTCGCCCAGAGCAGGGTCGGCCAGGGGTCGGTGTCGTACGGGGCGTCCGGGAAGAGCCGGTGGAGTACGCGGGCGCAGAGGGCGGTCGGCGGGGCCCAGGGCAGTGCGAGTCCCTCGGCCAAGTCGTGGGTGTGTACGAGGGTTTCGACGACGCCCATCGCCGCGAAGCCCTCGGGGTCGGAGATGCCGAAGCCGTGGTAGGAGCGGGTGGACGGCGGTGCCGTACGCACCATGGCGATCAGCATCGCGCCGCTCGCCTCCAGGACCTGGAGCAGGCCCACGGGCCCCGCGGCGTGGTCGGCGTGGATGGCGTTGGCGGGGCCGCCGGGCCTGCGGGGCTCCCACAGGAAGGGCACCTCACCGTCCAAGGGCGGTTGCCGCGGGCCGAGTTGGGCGGCGTAGGCGAAGAGATCGTCGCTGAGGTGCTCCACCGTCTCCCAGCAGTCCCACTCCAGGGTCCCCGCCTTGCCGTCCCAGGCGGTGGGGGGCGCTTCGCGCAGGGTGGCGAGGGCGAGCTGGACCGCCTGGTCGAGGTCGTCGGCGGTTACGGGGCCGGGGGTTGCGGCATCTTGTTCGGCTTGTCGGCGCATGCGGGAACGGTAGCCGTGCGTGCTGTCCGGTCCCAGGCTGCCCGGGTTAGCCGGGTCGCCCAGGTCGCCGAGTTGCAGGAAAGTTCCGGCATCACGTGGCACGCCTCGCCTGTTACCGGAACTTTTCCGCAACTCGCCGGCCCGCATGCTCACCGGCGTCCGTCCCTCGGCAGCAGCCACGCCGCGAGCGCCGCCGTCGCGCACAGCAGCAGGCCCACGGCGAGGAGCGCTTCCCGCATTCCGGTGACGGAGAAGCCCGTCGCGTCGTCGGAGGCGAGGAGTGCGCCGAAGAGGGCCACCGACATCGCGCCGCCGGTCTGGCGAAGGGAGTTGAACAGGCCTGAGGCCGTGCCGGCGCGCTCGGCGGGTACGGCGTCCATCAGCAGGGCGGTCAGCGCGGGGACCGCGAACGCGCCGCCCATGCCGGTGGGGATGAGGAGGACGAGTACCAGCCAGAGCGGGGTGTCCGCGGCCAGCGGCACGAGGACGAACATCGCGAGGGCCAGCACCGCCTGGCCCGCCACGATGACCCGGCGGCGGCCGATCCGTTCCGCCATGCGCGGCGAGACGAGGTTCGTCGACGTGATGATGACGGCCAGCGGCACGAACATCAGGCCCGCCGCCACCGCCGACATCCCGCGCAGCTGCTGGAAGTAGAGGCCCAGCAGGAAGACGACCCCGTAGAAGCCCGCGTTGACGGCGAAGCCGACCGCCAGCGAGACGACGACCCGGCGCTCGCGCACCATGCCGAGCGGGACCATCGGCGCGCGGTGCCGCTTCTCGGTGGCGCGGAAGGCCAGGCCCGCCGCGACGGCGAGGGCCGCCGCACCCAGCACCGGCGCGCTGGTCCACCCCAGGTGCCCGCCCTCGATGACGGTGAACGCGAGGCCCGCGAGGGCGAGTACGGCGGTGGCCTGACCGGCGAGGTCGAGGGGCGCGGGGCGCCGCGGGGAGGGGGCGGTGCGGGCGAGGAGGGCCAGAATCACGGCACCGACGGGCAGATTGAGCAGGAAGACGGCACGCCAGCCGGCCACCTCGGTGAGTACGCCGCCGAGTACGGGCCCGGCGGCCATGGCCACCGACCCGCCCACCGTCCACAGCGCGATGGCGCGGGCCCGGCGGCGCGGGTCGTCGTACGCCTGCCGGATCAGCGCGAGGGACGCGGGCATGACGACGGCCGCGGCCCCGCCTTGCGCCACGCGGGCGGCGATGAGGGTTCCGATGCCGGGCGCGAGGGCGCAGGCCAGCGAGGCGAGCGTGAACAGCCCGACCCCCCATACGTAGGCGCGCCGCGCCCCCGCCCGGTCGGCGAGGGCCCCCGCGGAGAGCATGAGGGCGGCGAACATCAACGTGTACGCGTCGACGACCCACTGCAGGCCGGCCATGCCGCCGTGCAGGGAGGTACGGATGGCGGGCAGCGCGATGTTCACGGCGGACACGTCGATGGTGATGACGGTGAACCCGAGGAGAGAGGCGAGGAGGGGGGCGAGGGTTCCGGGGCGGGTGGGGAGGGTCGAGGGGGTGGAGGGGGCGGCGCTCTGGGTGACGGTGGAGGGGGACATGGGCTGTGGCTCCTATCGAGACAGCGGACGGACGAACGGATAGGCGCCCCGCAAGGGGCGCGGGGAACGGCGCGATCAACCACAACGCACCCGCAGACGACACTCAGCCCCGCAAGGGGCGCGAGGAACGGCGCGACCAGCCACAACACACCCGCAGACGGCACCCAGCCCCGCAAGGGGCGCGGGGAACTGCGCGACAAGCCACAACGCACCCGCAGACAGACGGATAGGCGGACGGACGGATAGACGGCGGACGGCGGGCTACGGGCGGTGGACGGCGGCTGCGGGCTACGGACGGTGGCTACGGACGGCGCCCCGCCCGGAGTCATCCCCAGGCTCCGCCCAAACCGCCGCCCCCGGCAGACCGCACCGTTCCTGGCCCTGACACGGCCCCCCACACACCCCCGGCACCGGGGACAATGGACGGATGGCAGCAGCACCAGAGGGAACAGAACTCGGCCGGTACCTGCGGGCGAGGCGGGCGCAGATCAGCCCCGCCGACGCCGGGCTACCGGTCGGCACCGGACTGCGCCGTACCCCGGGGCTGCGCCGTGAGGAACTCGCCACCCTCGCCGGGGTCAGCGTCGACTACTACACCCGCCTTGAGCGGGGCCGCGAGACGAACCCCTCCGCCTCCGTCATCGACTCCCTGGCCCGCGCCCTGCGCCTCTGCGGTGACGCCCACGAGCGGCTGCACGACCTGGCCGAGCTGGCGTCGGGCCGCCTCACCGAGCCGTACCCCACCCCCGGCGACACGGTCCGCCCGAGCATCCAGCGGATGCTGGAGGGCCTGAGCCCCCTTCCCGCGTACGTGGTGAGCCGCCACAGCTACATGCTGGCCGCGAACCCGGCAGGGCGCCGCCTCCTGCCGGGCCTGTGGGACTTGCCGCCGGAACAGCGCAACGTCACGCGGTACCAGTTCCTCCACCCCGTGGGCCGCGTGCTCTACCGGCCCTGGGAGGAGACCGTCGCCAAGTCCATCGCACACCTGCGCGCGGTCGGCGGCGTCGACGTGCACTCCCCGCAGCTGGCCGCCCTGGTCGGCGAACTCCTCCTGAAGTCACCGGACTTCGCCCGTCTCTGGGAGCGTTACGAAGTCAAGGAGCGCGGCGGCGGCTCCAAGTCCTTCGACCATCCGAAGGTCGGCGCGATGACACTCACGTACGAGGTGATGAAGCTGTCAAGGACGGACGGCCAGCGTCTCGTGGTCTACCAGGCCGAGCCGGGCACCCCGGACGAGGAAGCGATGCTGCGCCTGGACCCGGCGGCCCGCGCCGCCCGCTAGCCGCCTCAGTCTTCCTCCTCCACCCCGCACGAACTCCCGTGCCTCGGCATCTCCCCGTACAGCAGGAACCCGTCCACCTTGTCCCGCACGCACTTGGAACCGGAATAACCCGTGTGCCCGTCGCCCTTGTTGTCCAGTACGACGGCCGACGAGCCGAGTCGCTCGGCGGTCTCCTCCGTCCAGCGGTACGGCGTGGCCGGGTCGCCGCGGGTGCCGACCAGGAGGAAATCGGGGCTCTTCACGTCTCGTACGTCGTCGCGGATGTAGTCCGTGCCCGGCGGCCTGCCGAAGCAGAACAGGACCGGCATCAGCATCGACCGCCCGAACGTGGCGGACGTCGCCTCGAACTCCTTCTGCAGCTTCGCGACCTTCTTCTCCAGGCTGCCCGCGTCGGGGCGGTCCGGGTCGTCCGCGCAGTTCACGGCCATGAGCGCCGCCGCCATGTTGTCGGCGGGCACATCCTCGGGCGCGCGTCCCCGCACCACCCCCGCAAGGCCGCCGCCCGGCTTCTGCTGGGCAAGGGAGCCGCTCATCCGCAGCAGAGCCCTGGGGTCGCCGTCCGCCATCAGCGCGCCCAGCGCCTGCGAAAGGGCGGGCCACGACTGCCTGCTGTAGAGCGCCTGCCCGAGTACGTCCACCACGTCCTGGCCGGTGAACTCGGCGCCGTCCGATGACTCAAGAGGAAACTGGTCGAGCCCCTTGATCAGGTCGGCCATCTGGCCACGCGCCGCACGCGAGTCGGTCCCGAAGACACAACCCGCGTTGCCCGTACACCACTTGAGGAAGTTGTCGAGCGCCGTCTGCCGTCCCTCCGCGCTGACCAGGGCCTGCTCGGTGACGTTCTCGGTCAGCGTGTCCACGCCGTCGAGGACCATCCGCCCGACCTTCCCGGGGAACTGGGAGGTGTACACGGCGCCGAGCCGTGTCCCGTACGAGAAGCCCAGGTAGTTGAGCTTCTTGTCGCCGAGCACCTCACGCATGACGTCCATGTCGCGCGAGACGTTGACGGTCCCGACGTAGGGAAGGATGCGCCCCGACTCCTTCTTGCACTGCTCGGATATCTTGCGCATCTCCTTGAGTACGGCCGCCGGATGGTCGGGGTTCTCCCCCGCACCCGGTTCCTCCGCCCCGGCGTCCCCGCAGCTGACCGGCGAACTCTCGCCCACGCCACGCGGGTCGAAGGAGACCACGTCGTACCCCTTGCCGAGATACTCGAACTCCTTCTGCGCGTTGAGGAGCCCGGAAACACCGGCGCCTCCCGGCCCCCCGAAGTTCAGCAGGAGCGAACCACGCGAGTCGCCGCTGGACTTGACGCGGATCATGGCTACGTCGACCGTGCCGCGCCCCGGCTTCGCGTAGTCGAGCGGCACCTTGATCTTGCCGCAGCGGATGTTCTTGTCCTTGGGTACGGCGGTGGCGTCGGAGTCGGCCATGAGGTCCGCGCCGTCTCCCTCGCAGGCGCCCCACTTGATCTTCTGCGTGTAGTACCGGGAGAGATTGGGCGAAGGCGAAGGCGAAGGTGAGGATGAGGGTGAGGATGAGGTTGGAGACGGTGACGGTTCCGGTGACGGCTTTGTAGGAGCGGCTGCCGCGCTCATGCCCGGCAGTCCCGCTCCTGTCCCCATGACTGCCAGCGCGGCAACGCCGGCGAGCGCAACAGCTCTGCGCACGGCAACCTCCCAGGGTCTGCCCCTCGATCACCCTAAGCGCGGCGCGGCGACCCCGCCCGTCCAGGTGACAGTGGGTGACGAACCGGGAGTATCGCTACCGTGCGTGTCCGTACAGTTCTTCGATCTCCGCCGCGTAGTCCCGCTCGATGGCGTCCCGCTTCAGCTTCAGGGACGGGGTCAGATGCCCGCTCGCCTCGGTGAAGTCCACCGGCAGGACGGTGAACCGCCGGATGGACTCGGCCCGCGACACGAGCTTGTTGGCCTCGTCGACGGCCCGCTGCAGGGTTTCGCGCAGATCGGCGTCGTCCACGAGTTCGGCCATCTCCATGCCGTCCTTCTTCTTCATGCGGCACCAGTGCGCGATGCCGTCCGCCTCCAGCGTGAGCAGCGCGGTGATGTACGGCCGGTCGTCGCCGACCACCATGCACTGACCGACCAGCGGGTGGGCGCGCAGCCAGTCCTCAAGGGGGGCGGGCGCCACGTTCTTGCCGCCGGTGGTGATGAGGATGTCCTTCTTGCGCCCGGTGATGGAGAGGTATCCGTCGGCGTCGAGCGCGCCGATGTCGCCCGTCGCGAACCACTCCCCCTCCGCGGGCACCGCCCGGCCCGCCTGCCCGTCCCAGTACCCGCCGAAGACCTGCCCGCCGGCGAGCAGCACCTCCCCGTCGTCCGCGATCCGCACGCGGGTGCCGGGCAGCGGCCAGCCCACCGTCCCCAGGCGCGGCTTCAGCGGCGGGGTCACGGTCGCCGCCGCGGTGGTCTCGGTCAGCCCGTACCCCTCGAATATCTCGACGCCCGCCCCCGCGTAGAACGCGGCGAGACGGCGCCCGAGCGGTGAGCCGCCGCAGATCGCGTACCGCACCTTGCCGCCGAGTGCCGCGCGGATCCGCCGGTAGACGAGCGGGTCGTACAGCGCGCGGGCAAGGCGCAGCCCGAACGCCGGACCGGGGCCCGTGCCGTGCTCCCGTGCCTCGACCGCCTCGCCGTAGCGGACGGCGAGGCGGGCCGCGCGGTCGAAGGAGGAGGCGCGGCCCATCTTCTCGGCGGTGGCGCGCCCCGTGTTGAAGACCTTCTCCAGGACGTACGGGATGGCGAGCAGGAAGGTGGGCCTGAAGCCCCCCAGGTCCGCGAGCAGGTCCTGGGTCTGGATGCTGGGCGCGTGCCCGAGCCGCACCCGCGCGCGCATGCAGCCGACGGCGACCATGCGCCCGAAGACGTGGGACAGCGGCAGGAACAGCAGCGTGGACGCGGGCTCCTTGCTGACGGACTTGAATACGGGGTGGAGCAGCTCGATGGCGTTGTCGACCTCGGCGAAGAAGTTGCCGTGGGTCAGCACGCAGCCCTTGGGGCGCCCGGTGGTGCCGGAGGTGTAGATGAGCGTGGCGACGGAATCGGGCCCCAACTCGGCCCGGCGCCCGGCGACTTCGGCATCCTCGATACCCCCCTGCCGCCCCAGCTCCGCGAGCCGGCGCACATCGCCCTTCTCGAAGGACCACAGATGCTCCAGGTCGGGCATCCGGTCCCGCTCGGGCCCGAGCGAGGAGGCGAGCTCGGCGGTCTCGACGGCGAGCGCGACGGCGCCCGAGTCCTGGAGGATCCACCGGGTCTGGTAGGCGGAGGAGGTCGGATAGACGGGCACGGTGACGAGCCCGGCCGCCCAGCCCGCGAAGTCGAGCAGCGTCCACTCGTACGTCGTACGCGCCATGATGGCGAGCCGGTCCCCCGGGGCCAGCCCCTCGGCGATCAGCCCCTTGGCGACGGCGAGGACTTCCTCGGCGAACTCCCCGGCACTCACGTCCCGCCACTTCCCGTCGGCACCCTTACGGGAGAGCACGACTTCGGCGGCTGCCTCACGGGCGTTGTCGAAGGGGATGTCGGCGAGGGACCCACTGCTGACGGCGGCGGCGAAGGGCGGCATGGATGCCTCGCGTACGACGCCGTCGAGGTGGCGCAAGTGGGGTTCGACGAGGGCGGGTTGGGGGGAGGGGGAGGCGGGGGCGCGTGACATGGGTGGCGGCTCCTTGTCGGGTTCGGGCGCTGATGGGGGGCAGCCCGTCCGGGTGATGATCGGGGGGAATGCGACGCGTGCGGTGATGGTCAGGGGGAGGAATTCGGCACGTATGGCGCGGGGGCGGGCGGGACCTCGAACTCGACGGGGCCGGTGCTTGCCTGCGGCGGCTGCGGCACCTCAGAAACGAGCCGATGCCGGGCTCCCGCTTGAGCAACAACCCCGAGCCGGACCAAGCCCTTGCGTGCCCCGCCACCGGCTACCGCTCAAGAATCGCCGTCACCCCCTGCCCGCCCGCCGCGCAGACCGAGATCAACCCGCGTCCAGGAGTGCCCCGTTCGGCCAGCAGCTTGGCAAGCGTGGCGATGATCCGCGCGCCGGTGGCGGCGAAGGGGTGGCCGGTGGCGAGTGAGGACCCGGTGACGTTCAGCCGGTCGCGGGGCACGGTGCCGAGCCCCCGCTTCTCCCACGCGGCCAGCGTGGCAAGCACCTGCGAGGCGAACGCCTCGTGGATCTCGACGAAGTCGAAGTCCGCGAGCCCGAGCCCGGCCCGCTCCAGCATCCGCGGCACCGCGTAGGCGGGCGCCATGAGCAGACCGTCCTCGCCCCCTGCGACATCGCCTCCGACGAAGTCGACGGCAGCCGTCTCGTACGCGGTCAGGTAGGCCTGCGGCTCAAGCCCGCGCGCCCCCGCCCACTCCTCACTGGCGAGCAGCGCGACGGCGGCACCGTCCGTCAGCGGGGTCGAATTCCCGGCGGTCATCGTCGCGCCGGGCTTCTTCGCCCCGAAGACGGGCTTCAGCTGACCCAGCTTCTCGACGCTCGACCCCGGCCGCAGGTTCTGATCCCGCTCAAGACCCCGGAACGGCACCACGAGCCCGTCCAGGAACCCTCTCTCGTACGCCGCCGCCAGCCGCTGATGGCTCGCCGCGGCGAGCTCGTCCTGCGCCTGGCGCGTGACGCCCCAGGCCCGCGCGGTCACGGCGGCGTGCTCGCCCATCGAGAGGCCGGTGCGGGGCTCCGCGTTGCGCGGGATGTCGGGCACGAGGTGCGAGGGCCGCACGCGCGCGAGGGCCTTGACGCGGCCTCCGGCCGACTTGGCGCGGCGGGCCGCCAGGAGGATCTTCCGCAGGGAGTCGTTGACGCCGAGCGGGGCGTCGCTCGCGGTGTCGGCGCCGCCGGCCACCGCTGACTCCGTCTGCCCCAGCGTGATCTTGTTGGCGGCGGCGATGACGGCTTGCAGCCCGGTACCGCAGGCCTGCTGGATGTCGTACGCGGGTGTGGTCGGCGCGAGGCGCGAGCCGAGGACGGTCTCGCGGGCGAGGTTGAAGTCCCGGCTGTGCTTGAGCACGGCGCCGGCCACGAACTCCCCGACCGCGCCGGGCTCCTCAAGGCCGAACCGCTCGACGAGCCCGTCAAGGGCGGCGGTCAGCATCTCCTGGTTGGACGCGGTCGCGTACGGGCCGTCGGAGCGCGCGAACGGGATACGGCTGCCGCCGATGACCGCCACGCGGCGGGTGGTGGGCAGATTCATCTCTCGACCAGCTCCTGACTCTTGAGTAACCTTACTCTGAAGTAAATTTACGACCGAGCTGGGAGTTGGACAATGGCCGACCGCTATCTGAACTTCACGGGCACCGCACCCGGCCGCTTCCTCACCCGAAAGCTCGGCCTGCCGCAGCCGTCGGCGCTGAGGCGATGGTCAGCGGAACACCCTTATCTGGAGGGTGAGTTGCTGCACCTGACGGCGGGTGCGTCGCCGCACGGGGCTGAACTGACCGAGATTTTCGCCCGCACGGGCCTCACGTCGACCCCCAATCCCACGCACCCCACGGCGGTGGTGCTCGACGCGACGGGCATAAGCGACACTCCGGGCCTCGCCGAGGTGCACGCGGCGCTGCATCCCGTGGTGCGCTCGGTGGCGGAGAACGGCCGCGTGGTGGTCCTCGGCGCCCCGGTCTCACCCTCCGACCACCACCAGGCGGCGGCGCAACAGGCGTTGGAGGGCTTCGTACGTTCTCTGGGCAAGGAGCTGGGCAGGGGCCGCACGGCGTCGCTGGTCCGCATGGGCTCGGCCGGGGCGGCGGAGTCGACGCTGCGGTTCCTCCTCTCACCGAGGTCGGCGTATGTGAGCGGCCAGGTGATCGAGGTGGGGGAAGCTGACCCGACGACCTCCATCGACTGGGACCGCCCACTCTCCGGCCGTACGGCACTCGTGACGGGGGCGGCGCGTGGGATCGGGGAGGCGGTGGCGGAGGTGCTCGCGCGGGACGGGGCGCACGTGGTCGTCCTCGATGTCCCCTCCGCCCAGCAGGACTTGGTACGGGTGGCGGACCGGCTCAAGGGGACCGCGCTGCCGCTGGACATCACCGCGGACGACGCGGGGGAGCGTATGGCGGCGGCGCTCGCCGACCGGGGCGGCCTTGACATCCTGATCCACAACGCGGGGATCACGAGGGACCGCAAGCTGGCCAACATGGCGGCGGACCGCTGGAATGCGGTCCTGGACGTGAACCTGACGAGCGTGCTTCGTACGACGGACGCGTTGCTGAAGTCAGGGACGCTGAAGCGGGGCGGGCGGGTCGTGGCCACCGCGTCGATCGCCGGGATCGCGGGCAACGTGGGCCAGACCAACTATGGGGCCAGCAAGGCGGGGATCATCGGCCTGGTGCGGGCCCTCGCGCCGGGGGCGTTGGCGGAGTACGGGGTGACGGTGAACGCGGTGGCCCCCGGTTTCATCGAGACGAAGATGACGGCGGCGGTCCCTCTCTTCATCCGCGAGGCGGGCCGCAGGATGAATTCCCTCGGGCAGGGGGGACTGCCGGTGGACGTGGCGGAGACCACGGCGTGGCTCGCGGGGGACGCCTCCGGCGGGGTGAACGGCTCTGTGATCCGGGTCTGCGGTCAGAGCCTGCTCGGGTCGTAGCCCTCGCCCTGACCGTGCCCCGCGCCGACCCTCCGGCCGGTTGGCCCGCAGCCGCTTCGCACCGGACGGGCCCTTCCCACCCACCCGCCCGATTGCCCCGCAGCGACCCCTCCACGAACAAGCCTCTCCCACCCACCCGCCCGATTGCCCCGTAGTGACCTTCGTTCGGAGAGAGCGGGGCCCCGGTGGGCGCACCCGCAGTCGGCGACGCTCGCGAGGGGACGTGTCGGTATTTCCGCCCGGAGCACGGTTCGCGGAACTCCGGCGCCGCAGCCCCAAGACCAACAGACACCGCCCACCAGCCGCCACCCCGAAGGGACCCCATGCTCACCCCCCACCTCCTCCGCGCCGCAGCCCTCTCCCCCTTCAAGCGCCCCGACCCCGACGCCCCCCTCCCCCGCTCCCGCCCAACCCTCACCGGCGTACGCCCCCGCCCCGATCACCTAGCCGCCTACTCCCGCCTCTGCGGCTACCGCACCCCCCAGCAGGCCCACCAACCCCTCCCCCTCACCTACCCCCACGTCCTCAGCTTCCCCCTGGCCATGCGCCTCATGACCGCCCGCGACTTCCCGCTCCCCCTCCTCGGTCTCGTCCACACGTCCATCGAGATCACCCAGCACCGCACCCTGACCACCACGGACAGCCTCGAACTCTCCGTCCACGCATCCCACTTGGCACCCCACCACCGGGGCACCGAAGCCACCCTCGTCACCGAGGCACGCGTCGACGGCACTCTCGTATGGACCTCAAGCAGCACCTACCTGGCCCGCCACCGCACCACCATCGAGCCACCACAAAGGGACGACGCCCAGCCCCTCCCCGCCCAAGCCGAGTGGCAGCTGCCCGCCGGCCTCGGGCGCCGCTACGCCTCCCTCTCCGGTGACCGCAACCCCATCCACCTGCACCCGCTCACCGCACGCCTCTTCGGCTTCCCCCGCGCCATCGCCCACGGCATGTGGACCGCCGCCCGCTGCCTCGCCGAGCACCAGCACGAGGACCAGAACGAGAGCCAGAACCACAACCGCACGCCCGAATCCGTCCACGTACGCATCGACTTCAAGGCCCCCGTACTACTCCCCAGCACAGTCACCTACGCCTCCGAAGGCCCCGCCTTCCAGCTCCTCAGCGCCGACAGGACCTACCTCAGCGGAACAGTCCGCTAAGGGACCCAGCCCCGCCCCTCCATCAACCCCCCGAGCCCCGCCCACGCGAAGTTCATCAGCGTCGCCGCTGCCTCCTTCGCCGACACCGAAGCGTCCCCGTTCGCCCACCCCGCGAGCGACTCCGCCGCCCCCACCAACGCCTGTGCGAGGCCCGCCACTTCACGCTCGGCCAGCTCCGGTTTGCGGTGGGCCTCCCGGGCCGCCTCCGCGATCAGTGACGTCACGAACGCCACGATCTCCTCGCGCATCACGGCGACCTCGGCCGCGAACGGCTCCCCGTGCGTCCGCGCCTGGCTGTGCAGGACCACCCACGCGTCGGGCCGCTCCGCGGTGTGCGTGAAGAAGGCCCGCAGCCCGTCCCACAGCTGCCGGTCGGCGGGGCCCTCGCCGCTCACCCCACCCCGCACCGCCGCCACCAGCGCCGCCGCCTCCCGGCGGATGCACGCGGTGAACAGCTCCTCCTTGGAGTTCAGGTAGAGATAGACGAGCGGCTTGGAGACCCCGGCGACCTCGGCGATCTCGTCCATCGAAGCGGCCCGGTACCCCCGCTGCCCGAAGATCCGCACGGCGGCATCCAGCATCTGCTGCTCACGCACGGCCCGCGGCATCCGCTTCTGCCGCCTACCCGCCGCCCCGGCCACAACTTCGCCCACCCCGGCCGCCCCCGCCTTCCACCCAACCGACGCACAGAACCTCCAGCCTACGATCACCCCCTGACAACCGACCGCGCCCCGCCCCCAGAACGGGGGCGGGGCGCGGCAGGGCGATCGAGCGGGGGGACGTCAGGCGGCGACAGGCACCGGCTGCCGCTCGTCGGCGGGCTCGTCGTACCCGTCGAGCGGGGACGACGTGGCCTTCGCGTACTTGTCGCGGTCGAGGATCTTCTCGCGGGCGGCGACGATCACCGGCACGGCCGCCTGGCCTGCGACGTTCGTGGCCGTACGCATCATGTCCAGGACCGGGTCGATGGCGAGCAGCAGGCCCACGCCCTCCATCGGCAGGCCCAGCGTCGACAGGGTCAGCGTCAGCATGACCGTGGCGCCGGTCAGACCGGCCGTGGCGGCGGAGCCGACCACCGAGACGAAGGCGATGAGCAGGTACTCCTTGATGCCCATCTGCACGTCGAAGATCTGCGCGACGAAGATCGCGGCGATCGCCGGGTAGATCGCGGCGCAGCCGTCCATCTTGGTGGTGGCGCCGAACGGCACCGCGAAGGACGTGTACTCCTTCGGCACGCCGAGGCGCTCAGTGACCTGCTGGGTGACCGGCATCGTGCCGACCGAGGAGCGCGAGACGAAGGCGAGCTGGATCGCGGGCCAGGCGCCCTTGAAGAACTGCAGCGGGTTGACCTTGGCGACCGTGGAGAGCAGCAGCGGGTAGACGCCGAACATCACCAGGGCGCAGCCGACGTAGATGTCGGCGGTGAAGGTCGCGTACTTGCTGATCAGGTCCCAGCCGTAGTCGGCGATGGCGAAGCCGATGAGGCCGATGGTGCCGATCGGCGAGAGCTTGATGACCCACCACAGGGCCTTCTGGAGCAGCGCGAGGACGGACTCGCTCAGCTCAAGGATCGGCTGCGCCTTGTCACCGATCTTCAGTACGGCGATACCGGCGACGGCGGCCATGAAGACGATCTGCAGGACGTTGAGCTCGGTGAACGGCGTGATGACGTCCGTCGGGATGATCCCGGTGAGGAAGTCGATCCACGACCCCGCCTCGTCCGGCTTGGAGCCGTCCTTCGGGGTGAGGCCGGTGCCTGCGCCGGGGTTCGTGATGAGCCCGATCGCGAGGCCGATGACGACCGCGATGAGCGACGTGATCATGAACCAGACCAGCGTCTGCGTGGCGAGCCGCGCGGCGTTGTTGACCTTACGCAGGTTGGTGATCGACACCAGGATGGCGAAGAAGACGAGCGGCGCGACAGCGAGCTTCAGCAGCCCGATGAAGGTGCTTCCCACCTTGTCCAGGGTGGTGACGAGCCAGGACACGTCCTGGCTGCGGGCCAGCCAGCCGAGCAGGACACCGAGGACCAGACCGCCGAGGATCTGGGCCCAGAAGGGGAGCTTGAGGAATCTGGGTATCCGGGAGCCGGACTTCGGCTGCTCGGCCTCGACGGCCGGGGATACGGGGGAGTTCGCGGACACGGACACACTCCGGGTAATGGCGGGGGGACGTGAGGGAGCGGCGACCGCGAGGGGGTCGGACGGAACGGCCTTGAGGGCGCCGCTGCAATGCAGATGTCACTTGGTGCTTGTCGTTCGCGCTGTTCGCAGAGACTGCGGAGAGACTCAGAGACGGCGACGACAGGCCGCGGACATGCAGCGGCAGAGATCGACATGCAGGCGCGCCACGAGCGGAACGCTCATGGGGATGCGGGGCGCGACGGCTGCTGTCTTCATGTCGAACACGTTAACACTTGAACTTTGGGAACATCAAAGGTCTTGTTTGAGGTAGACGAGGCCAATCAGAGGCGGAGACACCCCGGGACGCACGAAACCCCGGTCTGGAGCGACCGCTCCGGTACCGGGGTTGTGGGCTTTGTGACGAAACTTACGACTGCGCGCGAGCCGCTTCGTCGGCGAGGTCCTCCTGGCTGCGGTTCGCCTCCAGGTTGGCCTTCGTGCGGTCCACGCGGGCGACGACCTGGATCGATGCCCGGTCGCGCTCCTTGCGCAGCAGCACAAAGCTGAGGGGCGCGGAGATGACGAGTGCGAGCAGCAGCACCCACAGGAGGTTGGAGTCTCCGAGTCCCTTGGGCAGGACACCGGCGTAGACAAGTCCCCAGACCGCGAAAAAGCAGCCCACGAAGAGTCCGAGGCGCATCAGCGTGTAGCGGAGCATGTCAATCCACTCTTCCGTTCCGAAATGGGCCCGAGTAGGACGAGCCACACCAGTGAAGCATGGGAGGGGGCGCGTCCGACAAGGGGGTGAGCCCTCGCGCGAACCTCCCGCGACCCGTCAGCCGAGCGGGAGCAGCATCGTGATGTCGTCGCGGTCGTCACCGGGGGCCACGCGGATCGCGCCGGGCACCCTCCCGACCTCCTTGTATCCGCAGGACCCGTAGAACCGGTCGACTCCCGTGCCACCCCGGCAGGTCAGCCGGATAGCTTCGATGCCGTCGATCCCGCGGGCGGCGTCGGCCGCCGCGCCCATCAGGTCGCGCCCGTATCCCTTGCCCTGGTGCCTGGGGTGCACCATCACCACGTACAGCCAGAGCCAGTGCTTCATCAGCCGGTGCGAGTTGTAGGCGAGGAAGGCGGTCGCGGCGACGGCTCCGTCCTCGTCGTACCCGACGAGCAGCCGGGTGCGCCCGTCGCTCAGCTCGGCCAGGCGCTTGAGCCACTCCGGCCGTATGTCGTCAACCGTCACGGGCGGTACGAAGCCGACGGCGCCGCCGGCGTTGGACACATCCGCCCAGAGCGCGAGCACGCCGTCGCGCAGAGCGGGATCGATCTCGGGGTCCAGGCGGAAGGTAAGCGTCATAAGGGAAGGCTAACCATTACATCCGCCGTGCCTCAAGCGCGTTCCGCATCCCGGACAACGCGACGAGCCCCGGCCGAAGGGCCGGGGCTCGTCGTCGGCGCGGGGGGTCCGTCAGACCCGCATCGCCTGCGGAGTCTCGCGGAGCGCCAGGTCAGGGCCGTCGTACTCACGGATCGACTCGTAGCGCGTGTTCCGCTCGACGGGACGGAAGCCCGCCTCGCGGATGAGGTCGAGCAGGTCCTCGCGCGTCAGCTTGTTCGGCGTACCGAAGTTGTCCGCGTCGTGCGTGATCTTGTACTCGACGACCGAGCCGTCCATGTCGTCCGCGCCGTGCTGCAGCGCGAGCTGCGTCGTCTGCAGGCCGTGCATGACCCAGAAGACCTTGACGTGCGGCACGTTGTCGAAGAGGAGGCGCGAGACCGCGAAGGTCTTCAGGGCCTCGGCGCCCGACGCCATGGTCGTCCGCGCCTGGAGGCGGTTCCTGACCTTGCCGTCCTTCATGTCCACGAAGTCGTGCTGGTAGCGCAGCGGGATGAAGACCTGGAAACCGCCGGTCTCGTCCTGCAGTTCACGCAGCCGAAGCACGTGGTCGACGCGGTGCCGGGGCTCCTCGATGTGGCCGTACAGCATCGTGGACGGGGTCTTGAGCCCCTTCTCGTGCGCGAGCCGGTGGATGCGCGACCAGTCTTCCCAGTGGGTGCGGTGGTCCACGATGTGCTGGCGGACCTCCCAGTCGAAGATCTCCGCGCCGCCGCCGGTCAGCGATTCGAGGCCCGCCTCGATCAGCTCGTCCAGGATGTCGGAGGCCGACATCCCCGAGATCGTCTCGAAGTGGTGGATCTCCGTGGCCGTGAACGCCTTCAGGGAGACGCTCGGGAGCGCCTTCTTGAGCTCGCTCAGCGACCGCGGGTAGTAGCGCCACGGCAGGTTGGGGTGCAGGCCGTTGACGATGTGCAGCTCGGTGAGGTTCTCGCCCTCCATCGCCTTGGCGAGGCGGACGGCCTCCTCGATGCGCATCGTGTACGCGTCCTTCTCGCCCGGCTTGCGCTGGAACGAGCAGTACGCGCACGACGCGGTGCACACGTTCGTCATGTTGAGGTGGCGGTTGACGTTGAAGTGCACGACGTCGCCGTTCTTGCGCGTGCGCACCTCGTGGGCGAGACCGCCGAGCCAGGCGAGGTCGTCCGAGTCGTAGAGGGCGATGCCGTCCTCGCGGGACAGCCGCTCACCGTCCCGGACCTTCTGCTCCAGCTCGCGCTTGAGACCTGCGTCCATGCCCTCGCCCTTACCTCTCCCTACGACCTGTCACAAACCCCCGCCAACCGTACGCCCCGGGGCTCACTCCTCTTCAGGCAGCTCCCCGACCCGGTTCTCCCACTTCGTGGAGAGCACGATCGTCGTACGCGTCCTGGAGACGCCCTTCGTGCCGCTGAGCCGGCGGATCGTCTTCTCCAGGCCGTCCACGTCACTGGCCCGGACCTTGAGCATGTACGAGTCGTCGCCCGCGATGAACCAGCAGTCCTCGATCTCGTGCAGGTCCTTCAGGCGCCGCGCCACGTCCTCGTGGTCGGCGGCGTCCGAGAGGGAGATGCCGATGAGGGCGATGACGCCCAGGCCGAGGGAGGCGGAGTCGACGGTCGCGCGGTAGCCGGTGATGACGCCCGCCGCTTCGAGGCGGTTGATCCGGTCCGTGACGCTGGGGCCGGAGAGGCCGACGAGCCGGCCCAGTTCGGCGTACGAGGCCCTGCCGTTCTCGCGCAGAGCCTGGATGAGCTGCCTGTCCACGGCGTCCATAGGTGCGATGCCTTTCATTATTCAGCGATACCGCGAGTCTATGTTCAGAATCTAAGGTGCAACAGGGTCTAGGCCCTATGAATCTTCGGAAAATAACACTCGGGAGTGCGCGTTCGGCGCTAGTCCCCCGAAGGGGCGGAGCCCGAACCGAGCTCCCCCTTCCAGCGCCGGTACAGCCGGTGCGGCACCCCCGCCGCGTCGAGTGTCCGCCCGGCGACGAAGTCCACCAGATCCTGGATGTGCGTCGCCCCCGCGTAGAACGCCGGAGAGGCGGGCAGCACGACCGCGCCCGCCTCGTCCAGCGTCACCAAGTGCTTCAGTGTCTGTCCGTTCAGCGGCGTCTCGCGTACGCAGACGACCAGTTGACGCCCTTCCTTGAGCGTCACGCTCGCCGAACGCTGCAGCAGATCCTTGGAGAGACCGAGCGCCACCCCGGCCACGCACGCCGTGGACGCGGGCACGATCAGCATCCCCTTGGTCGCGTACGACCCCGACGAGGGCCCCGCCGCCAGATCCCCGGCGGCCCAGTACCGCACGTCGTCCACCGGCACCTCGAAGGTCCCCGGCTTCCCGTCGGCGCCACGGCCGAGCCACTCCCGCAGGTCCTCCTGCCAGTGCGCGTCCCGGAAGGCGATGCCCGTCTCGTCGAGGATCGTAAGGCGCGATGCCCGCGAGACCACCAGGTCCACGCTCTCCCCGGCCGCGAGCAGCGCACGCAGCACGGCCGCGGCATACGGGGTCCCCGAGGCGCCGGACACCCCCACGATCCAAGGCTTACGCTGCGTATCTCCTGGCTTCACGCTGTGAGCCTAGACGGTCAGGCCACGCACCAGCAGATCGAGCAGCGCGCAGACGAACAGTGCGATGCCGATGAAGCCGTTGACCTGGAAAAAGGCACGGTTGAGGCGGGACAGATCATGCGGCTTCACGATCGAGTGCTCGTAGACGAAGGCACCGGCGACGACCGCGAGGCCGAGCCAGAAGAAGCCGCCCGCGTCGGTGGAGGCCGCGTACCAGACCAGCAGCGCCGTGGTCACCAGGTGGCAGGCGCGCGCGCCCCAGATGGCGCCCGGGATGCCGAACCGCGCGGGCACCGACATCACGCCGACCTCACGGTCCGTCTCCACGTCCTGGCAGGCGTAGATCAGGTCGAAGCCGCCGATCCAGACACCCACCGCGAGCCCCAGGATCACCGCCTGCCCCGACCACTCCCCCGTGACCGCGATCCACGCGCCGACCGGGCCCATCGCCTGGGCGAGGCCGAGGATCGCCTGCGGGAAGTTGGTGAACCGCTTGCCGTAGGGATAGACGACCATCGGGATCACCGCGATGGGCGCGAGCGCCAGGCACAGCGGGTTGAGCAGCGCCGCCGAGCCGAGGAACACGACGAGCGCGATGAGCGCGCCCGTCCAGGCGGACTTCACCGAGACCACGCCCGTGACGAGTTCACGGTGGGCGGTCCGCGGATTACGGGCGTCGATCTCGCGGTCGATGATCCGGTTGGCGGCCATGGCGAACGTGCGCAGGCCCACCATGCAGATGGTGACCAGGAGCAGCCGCCCCCAGTGGATGTTCTCGTCGAGCTGGAACATCGCGGTCAGCGCGGCGATATAGGCGAAGGGCAGCGCGAAGACCGAGTGCTCGATCATGACGAGGCGCAGGAAGGCCTTGACCTTGCCGGGGGGCGCGGGTTCGGGTCCGAAGAGTTCCGGGGTCGCTGATTCAGCACTCATGTCTAGAGCCCGTACTCCTTCCAGCGGCGGTCGACCTTCGACGCCGTCTCCGGGTCGGACTCGACCATGTTCGGCCAGCCCCCGTCCCGTACGTATCCCTCTTCGGGCAGCTTCTTCGTCGCGTCGATGCCCGCCTTGCCGCCCCAGAACTGCTGGTAGGAGGCGTGGTCGAGATGGTCGACGGGACCTTCGGCCACCGTCAGGTCGCGCGCGTAGTCGGTGTTGCCGAGCGCGCGCCAGGACACTTCGTGCAGGTCATGGACGTCACAGTCCTTGTCCACGACCACGATCAGTTTGGTCAGCGACATCATGTGGGCGCCCCAGATGGCGTGCATGACCTTCTGCGCGTGCTTCGGGTACTTCTTGTCGATCGAGACGATCGCGCAGTTGTGGAAGCCGCCCGACTCCGGCAGGTGGTAGTCCACGATGTCCGGGACGATCACCTTGAGGAGGGGCAGGAAGAAACGCTCGGTGGCGCGGCCCAGTGGCCCGTCCTCCGTGGGCGGCCGGCCCACCACGATCGACTGGAGCAGCGGACGCTTCCGCATCGTCACGCAGTCGATCTTCAGCGCCGGGAAGTCCTCCTGCGGCGTGTAGAAACCCGTGTGGTCGCCGAAGGGACCCTCCGGCAGCATCTCGCCGGGCTCCAGCCAGCCCTCGATGACGACCTCGGCGTGCGCGGGCACCTGGAGCGGGACCGTCTTGCAGTCGACCATCTCCACGCGCTTGCCCTGGATGAACCCGGCCAGCATGTACTCGTCCATGTCACCGGGCAGCGGCGCGGTCGACGCGTACGTCACGGCGGGCGGACAGCCGAAGGCGATCGCGACCGGCAGCTTCTCGCCCCTGCGGGCGGCCACCTGGTAGTGGTTGCGGCTGTCCTTGTGGATCTGCCAGTGCATGCCGATGGTGCGCTTGTCGTGGCGCTGGAGGCGGTACAGGCCGAGGTTGCGGACGCCGGAGTCCGGGTCCTTGGTGTGGGTCAGGCCCAGGTTGAAGAAGGAGCCGCCGTCCTCGGGCCAGGTGAAGAGCGCGGGCAGCTTCTCCAGGTCGACGTCGTCTCCGGTGAGGACGACCTCCTGCACGGGCGCGTTGTCGGACTTCACCTTCTTCGGCGGCACGTGCGTCATCGCGCCGAGCTTCCCGAAGGCCTCGCGTACGCCGACGAAGCCCTGCGGCAGCTCCGGCTTGAGGAGCCCGCCGATCTTGTCGCTGATCTCGGCGTACGACTTCAGGCCGAGCGCCTTGAGCAGGCGGCGGTCCGTCCCGTACACGTTCATGGCCAGGGGCATCGCCGAGCCCTTGACGTTCTCGAAAAGGAGCGCGGGGCCGCCGGACTTCTGCACCCGGTCGGTGATCTCGCCGACCTCCAGATACGGATCGACCTCGGCCTTGATGCGCTTGAGATCGCCCTCGCGCTCCAGTGCACGGAGCAGGGAGCGAAGATCGTCATAAGCCATGCGTTCCAGTATCGGTCACCGGCTACCCTGGCCCGGTCACCGGGGGCAGGCCATGTCGCCTGACGCCGCCCGCCTTCCGTCGCTGGGGGAATCTCGCCACCATGCTCAGGTATCTGCCGTTCCTGCTGGTCCTGGCCGTGTGGATCTACGCTTTCATCGATGTCCTGAACACTCCGGAGAAGGAGATCAGGCATCTGCCGAAGGTGGTGTGGGTCATCATCGTGCTGCTCTTCGGCGAAGTGCTTCTCGGTCCGATCGCCTGGTTCGTGACGGGCAAGGTGCGCCAGGCTCCCGCCGGGGGCGGGCCGCGCGGCCCGCGCACCGGACGCGGCGGGCCGTGGGTGGCGCCGGACGACAACCCGGAGTTCCTGAAGTCCCTCAGGGACGAGGACCCGGGCAAGGACCCGGACGACAAGAAGCGGGACGACGGCACGGAGAGCTGACGATGGAACTTCGGCTGCTCGTCACCTTCGAGAAGGTCGCGACCGTGCTCAGCTTCACGCAGGCCGCCGCCGAGCTGAAGTACGCCCAGTCAAGCGTCACCAGCCAGATCCGCGCCCTTGAGTCCTCGCTCGGCACGGAGCTCTTCGACCGGCTCGGCAGCCGTATCCGCCTGACCGAGGCGGGGATGCGGCTGCTCCCCTACGCCCGGCAGATCATCGAGCTGACGGACGAGGCGCGGGCCGCGGTCGTCGGCGCAGAGGAGCCGACCGGGGCGATCGCCGTCGGCACGATGGAGTCGCTGACCTCCTACCGCCTGCCCCCGCTGCTCGAACTCTTCCACCACCGCTACCCGAAGGTGCAGCTCTCCCTGCGGCCCACCCTGGGCGACGAGACGCGCCAGGCGCTGCGGCAGGGGACGTACGACGTCGGGTTCCTGATGGAGCGGGAGACCGAGCACGCGGGCCTGGAGACCGAGGTCCTGGCCGAGGAGCCGCTGGTCCTGGTCTGCGCGCCGTCGCACGCGCTGGCCCGGCACGGGTCGGGTCCGCTGGCCACGGGTGATCTGGCGGCGGTCCAGCTGGTCGGCACGGAGCCGGGCTGCCCCTACCGGGATCTGTTCGAGGACGCGCTGCGGGAGCGGAACGGGGCGCCGCCGCCCTTCATGGAGTTCGGCACCATCGAGGCCACCAAGCGGGGTGTCGCCGGTGGCCTCGGGGTGGCGCTGCTTCCGCGGATGGCGGTGCGGGATGAGCTGGCTTCGGGGGTGCTCGTCGCGCTTCCGTGGGAGCCGCCGTTCGTGCTGCACACGCAGCTGGCGTGGCGGTCGGGGAAGCGGCTCGCCGCGCATGTGCGGCTCTTCATCGACCAGTCGGTACGGCTGGTGCGGGAGCAGGCAGCGGAGTCCGCGAACTGACCACCGTCATCGGCGACTTGGCCCGGTTGACCTTCAGGCTCGCGAGGACGATCAGCGGTACGCCGAGTGCCTGGACGAGGCCGATGTGGTGCCCGTAGACGGCCCAGTCGGCGACCATCGCGACCGCCGGATAGGTGAAGGCCAGTACGGCGATCTTGGCGGTGGGCAGCTTGGCGTACGCCGCGTACATCAGGACGTACATCAGTCCGGTGTGGATGACGCCGAGCCCCACGAGCCAGCCCCATCCGGCGCCCGTGCCGCTCATCGCGCCGAAGTTCGCGAAGGGCAGCAACAGCGGGATGCCGACGAGGACTTGGATGAGGGCGATGAGGTGGGGCCGTACGCCGGTGATGCGCTTGGTGACGAGGGTGGAGAGGCCGTAGAGCAGCGCGGCAAGGAGCGCGAAGCCGATGCCGGTGAGCGAGCCGAGGTCACCGGGGCGCACCCCGGAGACGAGTACGAGACCGCCGAACGCGGTGGCCAGCCACATCAGTTGCTGCCTGGTCAGCCGTTCACGGAAGATGACCGCGCTGAGCAGCACGAGCAGGAACGGCTGCGTGTGGTAGACGACGGTGGCGAGCGAGATCGAGGTGGCTTCGTACGCCTTGAAGAGGAACACCCAGTTGAAGACGATGAACGCCCCGCCGAGCGCGGCGAGTCCGAGCTTCCTGGGGGTGATGCCGTGGTCGCGGAAGTAGCCGCGGGCGAAGGCGTAGGCGCCGAGGGCGAGGGCGCCGAAGAGCACGCGGAAGAAGACGACGTTGAAGGCCGACGCACCGGATTCGACGACGAAGATCCCGAGGGTGCCGGAGAGCGCCATCGCCGCGGTGAGCTGGGCCGTGCCCTTGTTCTGTGCGGTCCTGGTCATGGAGGTCGTTGAGGTCATGCCCTGAAGCTACGAGCGGGCGTATGTGCTGGTCCACGGGCCAGTGGGGCGTCCTGCCGATGGGGGTATCGGCGGGGACGATGGCACCGGACAAGGCCTCCGACGAAAGGTGCGCACATGGATCAGGCACAGGCACGCGCGTGGCTCGCGACCGCTGTCGAGGAGGCCCGGCGGGGGCTCGCGGAGGGCGGCATCCCGATCGGCGCGGCGCTCTACGGCTCGGACGGGGTCATCCTCGGGCGGGGGCACAACCGCCGCGTCCAGGACGGCGATCCGTCGCTGCACGCGGAGACGTCGGCGTTCCGGGACGCGGGACGGCAGCGCACGTACCGCGGGACGACGATGGTCACGACGCTCTCGCCCTGCTGGTACTGCAGCGGCCTTGTGCGGCAGTTCGGGATCTCGCGGGTGGTCGTGGGCGAGGCGGAGACGTTCCACGGCGGGCACGACTGGCTGGCGGAGCACGGCGTGGAGATCGTGGTCCTCGACGATCCGCAGTGCACGGCGATGATGAAGGACTTCATCGCGGCACGGCCGGAGCTGTGGCACGAGGACATCGGCGTCGACGCGGGCTGATCCGAGGTCAGCGCAGGACCAGCGCGAGAAGGCCGGGAAAGCGCGCCTCGAACTCCTCCCGGCGGAGCCGGTTGACCCGCCGCGGCCCCTCGTCGCGCTGCTCGACGATTCCCGCTCCCCGCAGCACCCCGAAGTGGTGGCTCAGCGCGGCCTTGCCGACGGGTACGTCGAAGCTGCCGCAGCTGCGCGTCCAGTCGGGGGAGGTCGCCAACTCCCGGACCAGTTCGAGGCGTACGGGGTCGGCGAGGGCGGTGAACGCGGCAAGGACGGGCACCTCGTCCGGATGGACGTGCACCGGCGCCGCGCGGTGGTGTGTGTTGGCCACGACCGGACCCCTTTTCCCCTCGACCCCTTGCCGAGTGTTCGATGAAAACCATACACTCCTGACTGTTCGCTTCCCGTTGAACACTCGTAGACCGACCACTCGAAGGGCCACAGCCATGCCGACCATGCGCGCGATCCAGTTCCAGGAGTACGGCGGCCCCGAGGTCCTGAAGGCGGTGGACACGAGCGTGCCGGAGCCGGGCCCCGGCCAGATCACCGTCGACGTCGCGTACACCGGCGTGAACTTCGCCGACCTGAAGGCCCGCGCCGAGGGCTACCGCGTGCCCTCACTCCCCTACGTGCCCGGTCTCGAAGTCTCCGGACGGGTCCGGGAGGTCGGCGCGGGCGTCGAGGGGTTCGCGGTCGGCCAGGAGGTCGTCGCGCTCACCGAGGGCGGCGCGTACGCGGAGGTCGCACTCGCCGAAGCGGCGACGGTGTTCGCCCTGCCGGACGGCGTGGACCTGCGTACGGCGGCCACCCTGCCCACGGTCCTGCCCACCGCCCACGCCCTGCTGCACGAGGTGGGCAGGCTGCGCGCGGGCGAGAGCGTCCTCGTGCAGGGCGCGGCGGGCGGAATCGGCACGGTGGTGGGCCAGTTGGCGAAGGCGGCGGGCGCGGGCGCGGTGTACGGCGTCGTGTCGGGCGAGGCGAAGGCGAAGTACGCCCTGGAGCACGGTTACGACGAGGTGTTCGTCGGGGACGGCTTCGCCGCCGAGGTCCGCGCCGCCACCGGTGGCCGAGGGGTCGACCTCGCCCTCGACCCGGTCGGCGGCGACACCCTGCGCGCCGGTCTCGCGGCGCTCGCGGTCTTCGGGCGGCTCGTCTCGTTCGGCAACGCGAGTTCGGCGGAGCCGTGGCAGGTGGGCCAGCCCGAGCTGTACGGCGCGGCCGTCGGCGTATCCGGCTTCTCGATCCTCTCCCTCGCCAGGACGGCGCCGGACGCCTTGCGCGAGGTCGCCGCGCGGGCCTTCGCGAAGGTGGCCGACGGCACGGTGACGCTGCCGGTGACGGCGGAGTTCCCGCTGGCGGAAGCCTCCGAGGCGCACCGCCTGATGGGCGCGCGCACGAGCACGGGGAAGCTGCTCCTGAAGGTCTGAGCAGCCTCTCGGGGTCACGGCTTCCGATACGTCACGGCTTCCGGTACGCCTCGCGCAGCTCCCGCCAGGGCTCGAGACTCCACGTCGACCAGTCCTTCGGGCGCCCGTCGAGCGCGTCCACGAGGAACTGGAAGTGGTTGTGCCAGCCGGCGAGGCAGTCCAGCCGGAGCTCGTCGTCGCCGTCGAACTCATTGGTGAAGCGCAGGGTCGTACCGGCCCCGCCCTCGGCCGCCTCCAGGTGGAAACGGCACCGTCCATGCAGGTCGATCGTGTACTCAGCGACCCGCTCGGGGTCCCACGCGGTGATGTGCCCGGAGTGGGTGGCCGACTCGCCCCCGTTCAGCCAGCGCAGCACAACCGCACCGCCGAGCCGCGGCTCGAACACGTCGGCCGCGGCCAGCCACCCCGGAAGACCCTCCGGGGTGGCCACCGCGGCCCAGACCTTTTCCACAGGGTGGGGAAGGTGGAGCTCGTAGTGGAGGTGCTGCGTGGAGCCGTCCGTCCGGCTCGCGCCGTGCCCGATCGTCGCGGTCATGGCACAAGCCTCGCCCGGTACGTCCGGTTCCGCACTCCCGGTGACTGACGGCGGTTCAGACCCCGGCGTACGAGTGCTTGCCCGTGACGAAGATGTTGACGCCGTAGTAGTTGAACAGCCAGCAGCCGAAGGCGATCAGCGCCAGGTAGGCGGCCTTGCGGCCCTTCCAGCCTGCCGTCGCGCGGGCGTGCAGGTAGCAGGCGTAGGCGACCCAGGTGATGAAGGACCAGACCTCCTTGGGGTCCCAGCCCCAGTAGCGGCCCCACGCGTCGCCCGCCCAGATCGCGCCCGCGATGATCGTGAACGTCCACAGCGGGAAGACGGCGGCGTTCACGCGGTACGAGAACTTGTCGAGGGTGGCCGCCGCCGGGAGGCGCTCCATGACGGAGGTCGCGAAGCGGCCGGGCTTTCCGCCCTCGGCCAGCTTGCTCTCGTAGGAGTCGCGGAAGAGGTACAGGATCGTCGCGACGGCGCCCACGTAGAAGACGGCACCGCAGAAGATCGCGGTGGAGACGTGGATCCACAGCCAGTACGAGTGCAGGGCGGGGACCAGCTGGTCGCTGGCGGTGTACAGGACCGTGACGGCGAGACCGAGGTCGAGGAGGACCGTGGTGATCAGCGGGAGGCCGAGCCAGCCGACGTTCTTCTTCAGCAGCAGGAGTACGAGGTACACACCCACGGCCATGGTGGAGAAGGTGATGTTGAACTCGTACATGTTGCCCCACGGCGCCCGCTGCACCGACAGCGCGCGGGTGAGCACGCCACCGAACTCCACGAGGAAGCCGAGCACGGTGAGGGACACGGCGATACGGCCGTAGAGGTCGCCCTGTTCGTCGCCGCCGGACGCACCGGGACCGTCCGGCACGTCACGGGTGCCGGTGACGGAGCGGGTGACGACCTTGGGCGTGGCCTTCGGCCGGTCGAGGACCGCGGTACCGCCCGTGGCCTTGACGGTCACGGCGGGAGCCTTGGCGGTGGCCTGGGTCCCGGCGGTCAGCGCGGCGGCCGTGCGGCCGACCTTGCTGCGGCTGCCGAAGATCCACTCTGCCATGTGCGCGAAGAAGGCAAGGAGGTAGACGGCCATCGCGGAGTAGATGAGCACATTGCTGATGTGCGCGAGGTTCTCGTTCGGTTCGGCGGCGGCGAGGGTGGTGGCGAGATTCACTTCTCAGCCCCTTCGGCAGGAACAACTTGGGGGGTGGAGTCGCCATGCTCGGCATCAGCATGATCGGCATGGTCTGGATCGGGCGCGCTCGGCGCCTTCTCGTGGAGATGTGCGGCGAGGTCGCCCAGCTCTTCGGGCAGCTTCGCGGACTCGCTGCGGCCGAGCCCGCCCATCTCGACGACGGTGACGCCGTCGGCGCCCCGTACGGCACGCACCCACACGCGGCGGCGCTGGATGAACAGCGATCCGGCGAGGCCGACGATGGCGGAGATCGCGCCGACGAGCGCCCACATACTGCCGGGCTGCTGGGAGATCTGGAAGGTGGCCCAGCGCTTGATGTCCTTCTCGAAGGTGATCGAGCCGGCGCCGTTCGGCAGCTTCATCGTGTCGCCGGGCCGCATCCGCTGCTTGAGCAGATCGCCCTTGGAGTCCTTGAACTTGTCCATCTTGCTGGTGTCCAGCTGGTACACGTTCTGCGGCAGACCGGAGTCCACACCGAGGCTCCCGTGGTACGCGGACAGCGCGAGCACGGGGTAGTCCAGGGCCGGGAACTGGGAGAACATCTGGCCCTTGCCCGCGCCCGCGAACGTCGGCACGAAGAAGGCGTTGAAGCCCAGCTGGTCCTTCTTGCCGTTCTTGTCGCGGTAGCCGTCGAGGACCTTGATGGCACCGGTGGCCGTGCCGTTGGAGTCGATCGGCAGCAGCGGCACGGACGCCGTGTAGACGACCTTGCCCTTGCCGTCGCGGACGGTGACGGTCGGGGCGTACCCGTGGCCGATGAGGTAGACCTTCGAGCCGTCGACCTCCAGCGGCTTGTTGACCTCGATCGCCTGCTTCTTCTCCTTGCCGTCCGCGCCCTCGCTGTAGGTGACGTTGGCGCGGTAGGTGCGGGCCGTGCCCTTTTCGGGGCCCTTCCGCTCGAACGACGAGTCGAAGCTGTCCAGCCTGAAGCTGAAGGGCGCAAGTTCCTCGGTGTCGAAGAGGCTGCCGGACTTGAAGTTGTCGTACTGGGTGAGGGTGTTGGAGAACCCGTCGCCCTGTACGACGAGCTTGCCGCCCTCGGACTTGAACAGGGCACCGACGGCGAAGGCCACCAGGAGCACGATCAGCGAGATGTGGAAGAAGAGGTTGCCCGCCTCGCGCAGATAGCCCTTCTCCGCGGCGACGGACGCCCCCGCGCTGCCCTGGCGGCTCGTGAGGTCCGCGCGGAAGCGGCGCCCCTTGAGCAGGCTGAGCGCTGCCTCGTGCACCTGCTCGGGCTCGGCGTCGGTGCGCCAGGTGGTGTACGCGGGCAGCCGGTCGAGGCGTTTGGGGGCGCCCGGCGGCCGGCCGCGCAGCTGGCCGACGAACTGCCAGGTGCGGGGCACGATGCAGCCGATGAGGGAGACGAAGAGCAGGATGTAGATCGCGGAGAACCACACCGAGCTGTAGACGTGGAAGAGCCCGAGGTTGTCATAGAGCGGCGCGAGAGTGGTGTGCGCCTTCTTGAAGTCCGCGACCTTCAGCTCGTCGATGCTGGTCTGCGGGATCAGCGAGCCCGGGATCGCACCGAGGGAGAGCAGGAGCAGCAGGAGCAGCGCGACCCGCATCGAGGTCAGCTGCCGCCACATCCACCGGACCCAGCCGGTGGCCTCGCGGCCGGCCCAGACGAGCCATCCGGTGACGCCGGGGGCGCGCTTGCCGCCGAAGGAGCCGGGCATCGCCCGGTCGATCGGGGCGGTGGAGAGCTGGGAGCCCGCGGCACCCAGATCGCTCTGTTCTTCAGGGGCTTCGGTCTTGCTCATGGTTCAGATCCCCACCGTGTAGCCATTTGACCAGACCTGCATCTGCTGCACGATGCTGTCCCACACTCCGGTGACGAGGAGCAGTCCGGTCGCGATCATCATGATGCCGCCGACGCGCATCACCCAGACGTAGTGCTTCTTCACCCAGCTGAACGCGCCGAGCGCCTTGCGGAAGGCGATGGCCGCGAGGATGAACGGGACGCCGAGCCCCAGGCAGTACGCGACGCTCAGTATGGCCCCGCGGCCGGCGCTCGCCTGGTCGAGGGCCAGGGTGTTGACGGACGTCAGCGTCGGCCCGACGCAGGGCGCCCACCCGACGGCGAACAGCGCGCCGAGTACCGGCGCGCCCGCGAGGCCGGCGGCGGGCTTCTTGTGGAAGCGGAACTCGCGCTGCGAGAGCCAGGGCATGAGCCCCATGAAGAAGACGCCGAGGACGATCATCACGGCGCCGAGCACCTTGGTGATGACGTCCTGGTAGTCCTGGAGGTTCTGGCCCGCGTAGCCGAAGAGCGCCCCGGTGGAGACGAAGACGGCGGTGAATCCGAGCACGAAGAGCCCGGCCCCGGCCGCCATCCGGCCCCGCTTGGCCTCGGCCAGATCGGTGCCGCCGACGCCGGTGACGTACGACAGATAGCCCGGCACGAGCGGCAGCACGCACGGGGAGAAGAAGGAGACGAGACCGCCGAGCACGGCGACGGGCAGTGCGAGGAGGAGCGCGCCGTTCATGACCGTCTGGTTCGGTTCGCCGACGGCGGCGAGAGTGGACATCACGAGGAGATCACTTCTCCGCGATCAGCGGGTCGATCATCTTGCGCAGCTTCTTCTCGTTGAGCGGCTGCTGCGAGCGCGCCGCGATCTTCCCGTCCCGGTCGATGACGATCGTGGAGGGGATGTAGTTCGGGTTCAGCGTGCCCTTGGGGAAGCGCAGCATGAGCTTGCCCATCGGGTCGTGCAGGCTCGGGTAGGGGACCTTGTAGTCCTTCTCGAAGGCGAGCGCCGGGCCCTTGTCGTTGTCGCGGGTGTTGATCCCGACGAACTGGACGCCCTTGCCCTCGGTGTCGCCTGCGACCTTCACGAAGTTCGGGGCCTCGGCCCGGCAGGGCGGGCACCAGGAGCCCCAGACGTTGAGGACGACGACCTTGCCCTTGTAGTCGTCGAGGCTCAGCTTCTTGCCTTCGAGGGTCTCGCCCTCGATGTCGGGCCCGTCCTTGCGGTCGCCCTTGCCGACGGTGGAGATCCCGTCGGAGCCGGTGACGAAGTTGGTGTTCCCCGACCCGCCCGACGTGCCCCCTGAGCTGCACGCCGACAGGGTCAGCGCGGCGACCGCGGCCCCAGCGCCCAGTAGGACGGCGCGGCTGCGACTACGGCTGCGGTTCGTGCTGTGGGGGGCGCGGCAGGCGGCACTCATGTGAAAAGTTTCGCATGTCTGTTTCGGGGATCTTCCGCACCCCCCGCGGTAGCGGAAAGTCCCATTTCAGACGGCCTTCCCCAGTCCCTTCCAGCCACCCGCGGGCGCCTGCCCGACATCGAGGCCCTGCAGCTCGGCAAGGACCTTCGGATCCTGCACGTCGAGCCAGTCGACGAACTGCCTGAAGGAGACGAGACGCACGTCCTTCTTCCCCGCGATGTGCTTCAGGGCGGCCTCGACGGCGTCCATGTAGATGCCGCCGTTCCACTCCTCGAAGTGGTTGCCGATGAAGAAGGGCGCGCGGTTGGACTCATGGGCCCGCTTGAATCCGGCTATGTACGACTCGGTGGCCTGCTTGCGCCAGCCCGGGTAGTTGGCCGGCGGGGCCTTCGTGGAGTTCTGCGACTGGTTGGCGAGGATGTTGTAGTCCATCGAAAGGACCTCGAAGGAGTGCCCCGGGAACGGCATGGCCTGCAGCGGCAGATCCCAGACGCCCATCTTCTTCTGCGGCCAGCGCTGACGGCCGCCGGGCGACGAGGCGTCGTAACGCCAGCCGAGTTTCTTCGCCGTCGGCAGCAGATTGTCCTGACCGAGAAGGCAGGGAGTGCGCCCGCCGACGAGTTCCTTGTCGTAGTCGAAGGGCAGCGAAGGCAGCTCGGTCCAGCCCGTGTTCGTACGCCATTCCTTGACGAAGGACATGGCCTGGTCGATCTCGCTCTGCCATTGCGCGGGCGTCCAGTTGGCGACCGTGCCGCTGCCCGCGCAGAAGTGCCCGTTGAAGTGCGTGCCGATCTCGTGGCCTTCGAGCCAGGCCTGACGGACGTACTTCAGGGTCTCCTTGATGTGGCCGTCGGTGAGATAACCGATGTCGGAGGCGCCGACCGCGTTGTTCGGCGGCCGGTAGAGCCGCTTCTTCGACTCGGGAAGCAGATAAAGCCCCGAGAGGAAGAACGTCATCCGCGCGTCATGTTCCTCGGCCAGCTTCAGAAAGCGGGGGAAGAGACCGTTGCCGACCTCGCCCGCGCCGTCCCAGGAGAAGACCACGAACTGCGGGGGCGTCTCGCCCGGCTCCAGCGGGACGGGCTTGGGGAGCTGATTCGGCTGCTTCCCCGTATACGCCGTCGAACCGTCACCGATCGGCTTCGCCGGGTGCTTGTCGCCACCCCGGCCGTCCTTGCCCTTCTCCGCGGAACCGGCCGAATGACTGCCGGAGCCCGTGCCGCAGCCGGCGAGTCCCATGGCGGCCGCTGTCCCGACTCCGAGGCCGAGCATTCCCCTGCGACTGATGTCGCGCATTCCATCCCCATTCGTCGCGCCCTGCGGCCCTGCTTGCGTCCATGCACGATGGACGCCCCGTTAGAGGGCGCGACGAAGAAGCGGGTTCCGGCAACAAGCACATATTTAGCGCCTTTTGCCGAGAACGGACATACAGTCGCCAGTCAATTACGCGACGTCAATTGCCGGGCGACGAATCGGGGCGGAGGGTTATGCGGCATTCACCGAGGGCTATGCGGCTTCACCGAGCTATGCGCCGAACGCCTTGCTCTTCCCCTTCACGGGCTTGGCGCCCGCCAGAAGATGCGCGGGCACGAGATCCCGGGCGGGCTCGCTGTACCCCACCGACACGATCTTGTCGCCGCGGTACGTGAACGACGTAAGGGAGGCGAGCGTGCACTGCCGCTTGCGCGGGTCGTGCCACAGGCGCCGCTTCTCCACGAAGCTCCGCAGGATCCAGATCGGCAACTGATGGCTGACGCACACCGCTTCATGGCCGCGGGCCGCGTCCCGTGCCGTGTCCAGGGCGCCCATCATCCGCACGACCTGCTCGACGTACGGCTCGCCCCAGGACGGCTTGAAGGGGTTGACCAGGTGCTTCCAGTTCTCCGGGTTCTTCAGCGCGCCGTCGCCGACGCCGAAGGTCTTGCCCTCGAAGACGTTGCCCGCCTCGATGAGCCGCCCGTCCGTCGCCAGATCCAGGCCGTGCGCCTTGGCGATCGGCGTCGCCGTCTCCTGCGCGCGGTCCAGCGGCGAGGCCACGACATGCGTGACGTCACGCGGGGCGAGATGCTCGGCGACCCGGTCGGCCATCTGCCGCCCCAGCTCGGAGAGGTGGTAGTCCGGAAGACGCCCGTAAAGGATCCCGTCCGGGTTCTCCACCTCCCCGTGGCGCATCACATGGACGACGGTGAGCTCGTTGCCCGCGCTCATGCGGTGGCCTCCGTGGTGGATTCAGTGGCTTCGGCGGCGGCGCGCGCCGCCGACGGCAGGGCCGCGGCGATCCGCTCGACGGCCCGCTCGTCATGGGCGGTGGAAACGAACCAGGACTCGAAGGCCGACGGCGGCAGATACACGCCCTGCGACAGCATCGAGTGGAAGAAGGCGGTGAAGCGGAAGGACTCCTGGGTCTTCGCGTCCTCGTAGCTCCGCACCTCGCGGTCGGTGAAGAAGACGGAGAACATGTTCGACGCGTTCTGCAGCCGGTGGGCGACGCCCTCCTTGGAGAGCGCCTCGGTGACAAGTCCGCGCAGCTGCTCGGAGACGGCGTCGACCTTGTCGTACGCCGCGTCGTCCAGGAGACGCAGCTGCGCCAGGCCCGCGGCCGTCGCGACCGGGTTACCCGACAGGGTGCCCGCCTGGTAGACGGGACCGACCGGGGCGAGGTGCGCCATGACATCGGCGCGGCCACCGAAAGCGGCGGCCGGGAAGCCGCCGCCCATGACCTTGCCGAAGGTCATCAGATCGGGACGCACGCCGTCGACGCCGAACCAGCCCGCCTTCGACGTACGGAAGCCGGTCATCACCTCGTCCGAGATGTACAGCGCGCCGTTCTCCCGGCACAGGTCCGCGAGCCCCTGGTTGAAGCCCTCACCCGGCGGCACGACGCCCATGTTGCCCGGCGAGGCCTCGGTGATGACGCAGGCGATCTCACCGGCGTTCGCGGCGAACGCGGCGCGCACCGCGTCCAGGTCGTTGTACGGGACGACGATGGTGTCGCCGGCCTGGGCGCCGGTGACGCCCGGGGTGTCCGGAAGCCCGAAGGTGGCGAGACCGGAGCCGGCGGCGGCGAGCAGCGCGTCCACGTGGCCGTGGTAACACCCGGCGAACTTGATGATCTTGGCGCGGCCGGTGAACCCGCGCGCGAGGCGGATCGCGGACATCGTCGCCTCGGTGCCGCTGGAGACGAGCCGCACCTGCTCGACGGGCTCGATACGGGCGACGATCTCCTCGGCGAGCGCGACCTCGCCCTCGCCCGGCGTGCCGAAGGAGGTGCCGCGGGCGACGGCCTCCTGGACGGCGGCGATCACATCGGGGTGGGAGTGGCCGAGGATCATCGGCCCCCACGAGCAGACGAGGTCGACATACTCACGGCCGTCGGCGTCCGTCAGGTACGGACCGGTACCGGACACCATGAAACGGGGCGTACCACCCACAGCGCGGAAAGCGCGCACGGGAGAGTTCACACCGCCGGGCGTCACGGCCGCCGCACGGTCGAAGAGAGTCTGCGAAACTGGGGCGCTATACGGGAAGCTCACATGAACCATGGTGTCAGAGGGTTCGGACATCCTGCGGACAGGTGTTTCACTCCACGTTTTAGCCGGTGACCGTGGGGGAGGTCACTGACACGATGATCGGGTTGCGCGGCGGGGGCCGCGAGGCCTAGAAAAGCAGGGGCGGGCGCCCTGGAAAAGCAGTCGGGTGGAGATATGCATCGCGGTGGCGGACTGGGCGAGGGGACCGACGGCCTGGGTCCGCGGCGTGCCCGGCGGATCGGAAAGCACCGGCGCGAGGCGGAAGCGGCCGAGGCGGAGGCCGCAGCACGGGGCGAGACCGAGCAGGACCGGGCGGGAACCAGGAGTGGCCGGGTGGGCGGGGTGACCTACAAGTACTTCGGAGCCCCGGACGGCGCGACCGCCGCCCGTGTGCCCATCTCGATGCGCCCCGAGGAGCTCGGCGGTGACGAGCTCGGCATGGGCGGCATGTTCACGAAGATCAAGCCGGAGACGGTGGCCGCGATGGTCCTGACCGGCATCGAGGGCATACCCCTGTCCAAGGTGCCCCCGCTCGAACTGGTCGTCCTGCACCCTGACTACGCCGTGGTGAAGCTCCCCATGACGGTCGTCGACCCGCTGCGCGGCGTCGGCGAGGAGTCGGTGGGCGCGGCGGCGTTCATCTGGTCCACGGTCCCCGACAGGGGCGGCCCGCGCGACGCGTTCAACGTCTACCAACTCCTGCACGAATGGCAGGACTTCAGCCACCGGCTGCATGACGCGGGGCATCAGGCCTACTGCTTGGTGTGGCCCTGAGCCCCGCGCCTGCCCTCGTATGAGTGCTTACTCCGGCCGCAGCGCCGCGAGTTGCCGCTCGAAGGGGATCAACTCGTCCTCCTCGACCGACGCGGGCCGCATGATTCCGGCCAATTCGGCCGCGGCCCTGTCGATGCGCTCGTCAAGCCCGTCCGCGCCCCAGTCCTCAGACGCCGCGTACACGCCTGTCGGCACGACCAGCGCCCGCAGATACGCGAACAGCGGTCGCATCGCGTGCTCCAGGACCAGCGAATGCCTGGGGGTGCCGCCGGTCGCCGCGATCAGGACCGGCGTACCGGCGATCGCGTCCTTGTCCAGGACGGTCAGCACGTCGAAGAACGACTTGAACAGGCCGCTGTAGGAGGCGGAGAAGACCGGCGTGACGGCGATCAGGCCGTCAGCGCCCTTCACCGCTTCGGCCGCCGCGCTCAGCTTCGGTCCGGGAAAGCCCGTGACGTAGTTGTGCGCGATCTCCACGGCCAGGTCGCGGAGTTCGACGACCTGGATCTCCACCTCGGCGTGGCGGCCGGTGGCCGCGGCGAGGCGGTCGGCGAGGAGGCGGGTGGAGGAGGGGACGCTGAGCCCCGCGGAGACGACGACGAGCTTCAGGCTCTTCATGCGGCGGTCTCCTCGCTCTGAGTGGCCGCCACGCGGGCGGCGTGTGTCGGGGCGTCCGGGACGTTCGCCGGGCGGTTCTTGGCGAACTCCTCGCGCAGGACCGGTACGACTTCCGCGCCGAGGATGTCGAGCTGCTCTAGGACGGTCTTGAGGGGCAGACCTGCGTGGTCCATCAGGAACAGCTGGCGCTGGTAGTCACCGACGCTGTCGCGGAAGGACAGCGTCCGCTCGATCACCTGCTGCGGGGAGCCGACGGTCAGCGGCGTCTGGGAGGTGAAGTCTTCGAGCGAGGGCCCGTGTCCGTATACGGGCGCGTTGTCGAAGTACGGCCGGAACTCCCGTACGGCGTCCTGGGAGTTCTTCCGCATGAACACCTGCCCGCCGAGGCCGACGATCGCCTGCTCCTCGGTGCCGTGCCCGTAGTGCGCGTACCGGCGGCGGTAGAGATCGACCATCTTCTTGGTGTGTTCCTGCGGCCAGAAGATGTTGTTGTGGAAGAAGCCGTCTCCGTAGTACGCGGCCTGCTCGGCGATCTCCGGGGAGCGGATGGAGCCGTGCCAGACGAAGGGCGCGACGCCGTCCAGCGGGCGGGGCGTGGACGTGAACGACTGGAGCGGCGTACGGAACTTGCCCTCCCAGGTCACCACATCCTCGCGCCACAGGCGGTGCAGGAGCGCGTAGTTCTCGACGGCGAGGTTGATGCCCTCGCGGATGTCCTTGCCGAACCACGGGTAGACCGGGCCGGTGTTGCCGCGCCCCATCATCACGTCGGCCCGGCCGCCGGCCAGGTGCTGGAGCATCGCGAAGTCCTCGGCGATCTTCACCGGGTCGTTCGTGGTGATGAGGGTGGTGGAGGTGGAGAGGATCAGGTTCTCGGTGCGGGCGGCGATGTAGCCGAGCATCGTGGTGGGCGAGGAGGGCACGAACGGCGGGTTGTGGTGCTCACCGGTCGCGAAGACGTCGAGCCCGACCTCCTCGGCCTTGAGCGCGATGGCGACCATGGCCTTGATGCGCTCGTGCTCGGTGGGGGTGCGGCCCGTGGTCGGGTCCGGCGTCACGTCGCCGACGCTGAAGATCCCGAACTGCATGCCGGATCCGGACTGCATGGCTGACATGGCTTGACTCACTCTCCGCAGGTTGTTGATGCTTCAACTATACCTACGGAACGGGGGTGGGGCTTGGGGTATTCCCCCCTTCCCCCTTCCCCTCCCCCTCCGGTCAGTCCTTGGCGATCGCCCGGTGGTCAGCCCTTGGCGCTCCAGCGGGGGTCGCGTCCCGTCTCGGCGAGGAGCCGCTCCAGCTCGGTGGCGTCATCGGGGGCCGCGATGGGCTCCCCGAAGACGCCCATCTTCCGGGCCGTCGGCGCGAGACCCGCCACCGCTTCCCGCAGCGTGGCGATGACGTCGCCGCTCTCCGGGGCGGGCTCGTACTCCTGGCCGGTGGCGCGGGCCAGGTCCCAGGCGTGGACCGTCAGGTCGAGCAGCGCCATGCAGCCGACGGTCCGCGCGGGCATGTCCATCGCACCCGTGGTCCCCTCGTCGGCACCGGGAGCGGACCAGGCGGCGACCAGCTTCCCGGCTTCGTCGGCGAAACGGTCACGCCACGGCGGGCCCTCGGCCCCGGCCCCGGTCCCGGTCACGAAATCGGGGCTCTCACTGAAGTCGGAGTTCTGCTTGGCGGCCAGCGCCTGGAACTGGACGACGACCTGAATGAGGTGGTTGACCAGGGCCTTTACGTCGTAGTCGGCACAGGGCGTGGGATCGGCGAGGCGATCTTCGGGGATGGCGCGGACGACGGGGACGGCCTGGCCCGCGGCCACCCTCAGGAGATCACCGATGGTGTGCTCAGTCATGCCATGACGGTAGGCCGGGGGGTGCCGCGGCGGCTTGAAGAAACGCGACACTGGTGACGGCCTCCGGCGGTGCCCCCCCTCCGGTGACGCCCCCCTGGTGACGGCTCCCGGCATACGATCGAGCCATGGCTGCCGAAGCCTCCGCCCCCCGGAGCGACACACGGGGCATCGTCGATGCCGCCGGTCTCTTCGCCCGCGTGAACTTCCGCCGCCTCGCACCGGGCGCGGCGGTACTGCGCCCCTACGTGGAGCAGTACTGGCTGATCGACTGGGACCTCTCCGAGCCGTACGCCTCCCACATCGTCCCGCACCCCTCCGTGAACGTCGTTTTCCAGGCGCTCCCCGGACAGGAGCCCTTCGCCGAGGTGGCGGGCATCGGGCTCGGCCTCTTCACGCAGAAGCTGGAGGGCCGGGGCCGGGTGTGCGGGGTGAAGTTCCGGCCCGGCGGTTTCCGCCCGTTCGCCCCCTCGGAGCCGGTGTCCACCTGGACGGGCCGGCGGCTTCTCCCCCTGGATGAGGTGTTCGCCGAGGTCCCGGGCGGTGCGCTGGAGGCGGTCCTGTCCCCCGACGAGGAGCACGCGCGCGTGGCGGCGCTTGACGCCTTCCTGCTGGGCATCGGCCCCGCCCCGGACCCACAGGCCGACCTCGCGACAGCCCTCGCCGAACGCATCCGCACCGACCGCACGATCCGCCGGGTCGGCGCGTTCGCCCAGGCGGAAGGCGTCTCGGTGCGGGCGCTGCAGCGGCTGTTCGCGGCGTACATCGGGGTCGGCCCGAAGTGGATGATCCTTCGCTACCGGATCCATGAGGCGCTGGAGCGGGCCGAGGCGGACACGGCCGTCGACTGGGCGGAGTTGGCCTTTTCGCTGGGTTACGCCGACCAGGCGCACCTGGTCAGGGACTTCACGGCCACGGTGGGAGTACCGCCGACGGCTTACGCCCCACCCTCACGGTGAGCAGCCCCTGCCGCTTCCCACCTTTACGCGGGGCGGTGGGTTCCTTATTAGGCGCCGCTTCGCGGCGGAGTTTTCCCGCCCACCCACCCGATTACCCCGGGGCAATCGGGTGGGTGGGCGGGAGACACCCGCCGCGAAGCGGCGGCCCAGTCCGCGGCACGCGAAGAGCAACGACGCCGAAAGTACCCGGCAGGCCCACGGCCTGACCCCGCACACGAAGAGCGACAGCACCGAAGTCACACGGCGGGCCCACGGCCTGACCCCGCACGGGAAGAGCAACGGCACCGAAGTCACCCGGCGGGCCCACGGCCTGTACCGCCCCCGCCAATCGCCTTGACAGGCCACGCCCCTTGCCGGACATTTATCTGCGTGACGCAGCTTCTGCATAGCGCCGCACATTCCACCAGTGCCTCACCGCGCCTGCGTACCCCCGTACCCGCGCACCCCCTCCCCCTCGCCCCAGACGAAGGACCCCCATGCCAACCGACGCCACCACGTCCCCCGAAGCAACCACCACCGCACCCCCACCAGGCCCCTACCCCGACCCCGCCCCCGGCCTCCCCCTGACCCCCCGAAAACGCTGGGCCATCCTCGCGGTGATCATCGCCGCCGACGTGCTCGACCTCGTGGACGCCACCGTCACCAACATCGCCGCCCCCACCATCGCCAAGGACCTCGGCGGCGGTCCGAGCCTCATCCAGTGGCTCGGCGCCTCCTACGCGCTCGCCCTCGGCGTACTCCTCGTCCTCGGCGGACGCCTGGGCGACAAGTACGGCAGGCGGCGGCTCTTCCTGCTCGGTCTCGGCGGCTTCACGCTCGCCTCCGTCGCCTGCGGTCTCGCCTTCAGCCCCGAGTCGATCACCGTCGCCCGCCTCGCGCAGGGAGCCTTCGGCGCACTCGTCATCCCGCAGGGCTTCGGCATCCTCGGCGCGGCCTGGCCCCGCGAGGAGATCGGCAAGGCGTTCAGCCTCTTCGCCCCCGCCATGGGTCTCTCCGCCGTCGGCGGCCCCATCCTCGCCGGGTTCCTGATCGACGCGGACATCGCCGGCCTCGGCTGGCGGCCCATGTTCCTGATCAACCTCGTCCTGGGCGGCGCCGCCCTCCTCGCGGCCGTCCGCCTCGTGCCCAAGGACCCCGGTGACCGCGCCATCTCGATCGACGGCGCCGGCTCCGCCCTCCTCGGCGCCACCATGCTCGGCCTGCTCTCCGGCCTGATCGAGGGCTCCGCGAACGGCTGGACCCCCGCCCCCATCCTGCTGATCACCGCGGGCCTTGCCGCCTTCGCCCTCTTCTGCCGCCGTCAGCGCACCGCGCAAAACCCGCTGATCCAGCCCTCGCTGCTGCGCAACCGCGGCTTCACCTCGGGGCTGATCCTCTGCGTCGCCTTCTCCGCCGCCGTATCCGGCCTGCTCTACGTCATCTCGCTCTACCTCCAGGAAGGCCTAGGCCGCTCACCCTCCAGCACCGCGCTCGCCCTCATCCCGCTCTCCGCGGGCATCGTCATCGCGTCCATCGCCTGCCACGGCCTCATCGGGAAACTCGGCCGAAGGCTCGTCCTGGCCGGCCTCCTGATCATGCTGACCGGCACCGGATACCTGCTCACCCTCGTCGCGAACTCCCCCACACACCCCGCCAGTTGGGCCCTCCTGCCCCCGATGCTCATCATCGGCCTGGGCATGGGCACCTGCTTCGGCACCGTCTACGACATCACCATCGGCGACATCGCACCCGAGGAGGCGGGCAGCGCGAGCGGCTCGCTCAGCGCGGTGCAGCAGCTCGCCAACGCGATCGGCGCGGCCACCGTCGTCACCGTCTTCTTCAAGACCGCCGACGGCGGCCCGGCCCACGCCATGACCGTCACCCTCACCGTCGTCGCGAGCGTCACCCTGCTCTGCTGCGGCCTCGTACGACTCCTCCCGCGCAAGGCGCAGGAGGAGCAGCACCACTGAGCCTCCAAGCCGCCAAGCCGCTATGCCTCGCCCAACTCCCCGCCCCGCAACCGCGCCACCTGCGCCGCACTGAGCTCCACGGTGCGGCGCATATGGCCGATCAGCAGGGCCAGTTCATCGTCGTCGTACCCCTCGAAGAGCGCGAACCAGCTGCCCCCGAGCTTGTCCCACATCCGTCCGAACTCCGCCACCTTCTCCGGCACCGTCGACACGAGAACCCGCCGCCGGTCGGCGGCATCCCGCTCCCGTACGACATAGCCCGCCTTCTCAAGACGGTCCACGAGCCGCGTCGCCGAGCCGGTCGTGAGGCCGGTCAGCTCGGCGATGTGGCCCGTGGTGACGGGCTTGTCCTCCAGGCTGAGCAGGTTCACGCACTGGAGATCGGTGGGGTGCAGGTTCAGGTGGTCGGCGACGGCCTGATTGAAGAGGGCGTACGAGGCCATATAGCGCCGCGACTCGACGGACAGCTCATCGAGCAGGTTTCCGCGCCGCGCCGCGGCGCCGTTCGTCTCGTCGGCCACGACGGACCACCTTCCTCCAGGACCCATGAGCAGATATCTGCGTCAGACAGAAAGCGTACGACGCAGAGACCTGGCACCGTGTCACGATTCCCCCATGCTCGTCGTCGCCCGATCCGCAGCCCTCTTCGCCCTCGCCGCCCTCTTCGAGATCGGCGGCGCCTGGCTGGTCTGGCAAGGAGTACGCGAGCACAAAGGGTGGGCCTGGATCGGCGCGGGCGTGATCGCCCTCGGGATCTACGGCTTCGTCGCCACGCTCCAGCCCGACGCCGAGTTCGGCCGCATCCTCGCCGCGTACGGCGGTGTCTTCGTCGCGGGATCCATCGCCTGGGGCATGGTCGCCGACGGCTACCGGCCCGACCGCTGGGACGTGACCGGGGCGCTGATCTGCCTCGCCGGCATGGCGGTGATCATGTACGCCCCACGAGGCCGCTGAGGCCGCTGAGGCCGATCAGGCTTCGACGGCCCCCGCCTATCCTTGTCGGCGAAGGCCGGAGCAGGACAGACAGGCCAGGCCACGAACACACGTACGCACAAGGAGCAGCCATGACCGCCGCCGCGAACGCCGCCGCGAACGCCGCGCCCGCCGCCACCCGCATCGCGATCGTCACCGGCGCGAGCAGCGGTATCGGCGCCGCCACCGCACGGCAGCTCGCGGCCGCCGGCTACCGCGTCGTCCTCACCGCCCGCCGCAAGGACCGCATCGAGGAGCTGGCCGCGGAGATCACGGCCGCGGGCCACGACGCGATGGCGTACACGCTCGACATCACCGACCGCACGGCCGTGGACGAGTTCGCCGGCGCCTTCCGCAAGGTCGCGGTCCTGGTCAACAACGCGGGCGGCGCACTCGGCGCCGACACCATCGCCACCGGAGACCCCGCGGACTGGCGCCAGATGTACGAGACGAACGTCATCGGCACCCTGAACGTCACCCAGGCCCTGCTCCCCGCGCTCACCGAGAGCGGCGACGGCACGATCGTGGTCCTCTCCTCCACGGCCGGCCACAGCACGTACGAGGGAGGCGGCGGCTACGTCGCCGCCAAGCACGCCGAACACGTCCTCGCCGAAACCCTCCGCCTGGAGATCGTCGGCACCCCGGTCCGCGTCATCGAGGTCGCCCCCGGCATGGTCAAGACGGAGGAGTTCGCGACGACCCGCTTCGGCGGCGACACGGAGAAGGCCGCGAAGGTCTACGCGGGCGTGGCCGCCCCCCTCACGGCGGACGACGTGGCGGACACGATCACCTGGGCGGTGACCCGCCCGCCCCACGTCAACATCGACCTCCTGGTGGTCCGCCCCCGAGCCCAGGCCTCCAACACGAAGGTCCACAGGGAACTGTGATGCCGGAGTCGGAAAAGTCCCGCCGCCGGCCGCGAACCACGGCCCGGCGTCGGGACTTTTCCGCAACTCAGCCCTTCACGAACCCTCAGCCCTTCACGCAGACAACCTGCTTCAGCTTCGCCACGACCTCCACGAGGTCACGCTGATGCTCCATCACCTGCTCGATCGGCTTGTACGCGCCCGGGATCTCGTCCACGACACCCGAGTCCTTACGGCACTCGACGCCCCGCGTCTGCTCCTCCAGGTCCTGCGTGGAGAAGCGCTTCTTCGCCGCGTTCCGGCTCATCCTCCGGCCGGCGCCGTGCGAGGCCGAGTTGAAGGACGCCGCGTTGCCGAGGCCCTTCACGATGTACGAGCCCGTGCCCATCGAACCCGGGATGATCCCGTAGTCGCCCGAGCCCGCACGGATCGCGCCCTTGCGGGTGACGAGCAGGTCCATGCCGTCGTACCGCTCCTCCGCCACGTAGTTGTGGTGGGCGCTGATCTCCTGCTCGAACGTCGGCTTCGCCTTCTTGAACTCCTTGCGGACGACGTCCTTCAGGAGACCCATCATGATCGAGCGGTTGTACTTCGCGTACTCCTGCGCCCAGTAGAGGTCGTTCCGGTACGCCGCCATCTGCGGGGTGTCCGAGACGAAGACCGCCAGGTCACGGTCGACGAGTCCCTGGTTGTGCGGGAGCTTCTGCGCGACGCCGATGTGGTGGTCGGCCAGTTCCTTGCCGATGTTCCGGGATCCGGAGTGCAGCATGAGCCACACCGAACCGTCAGAATCAGTACAGACTTCGACAAAGTGGTTTCCGGATCCGAGCGTTCCCATCTGCTTTGTGGCCCGCTCCTGACGGAATTTGACCGCATCAGCGATCCCGTCGAAGCGTCCCCAGAAATCAGCCCACCCCGCAGTCCCGAACCCATGCAGCCGCCCCGGATCCACCGGATCGTCATGCATCCCCCGCCCCACCGGAATGGCAGCCTCGATCTTCGACCGCAGCCGCGACAGATCCCCCGGCAGGTCATTCGCCGTCAGCGAGGTCTTGACGGCCGACATACCGCAGCCGATGTCGACGCCCACCGCCGCAGGGCATACCGCCCCCTGCATCGCGATCACCGAGCCGACCGTCGCGCCCTTGCCGTAGTGGACGTCCGGCATGACGGCGAGGCCCTTGATCCAGGGCAGCGTCGCGACGTTCTGGAGCTGCTGGAGTGCGACATCCTCGACCGACGCCGGGTCCGTCCACATCCGGATCTGCACTTTCGCGCCCGGTACCTCTACATACGACATAACGTCCTCAATCCCCCGTAGTTGAACAGATGCCCGCAGATATCGACAGATGATTACAGGCATCCCTCACGCATCGAAACGCAAATATCGGCGCCAAGGTCAACGAAAGGGATGACGGACCGGCGTCCATGGCATTGCGTGCGATACACATTGTGTCCACCGGTCGCCCGCCAGCGGCAACCGATTATCCCGGCGAGAAGGAGCCCACACGGTGCAGCGGAAGGCCTACGTACCGGGCATCGCAGCCCTCCTCGCGGCGTTGCTCGCCGGCTGCACGGGCGGGGGTGCTCTCGGCGGTGAGGCCGACGACTCGAAGCCCGGCGACACCGGCAGCTCGACCTCGGCGCCCGAGCCCGGCAAGTACCGCACGCTCCCCGAGGCCTGCGGCCAGGTCGACCGCGGCACGCTCGACTCGATGCTGCCCGGCATCGAGGAGATGACGGACGAGGAGCAGCAGGAGAAGGCGTACGAGGGTGCGCCCACCGTCACGTACGACACGGACCGGCATGTGGGCTGCCGCTGGAAGGTGGAGTCCTCGGACGCCACCCACCATCTGCTCGTCGACTTCGAGCGCGTCGTCTCGTACGACAACTCCGTCAGCGACGACACCCGCGCCACCGAGGTCTACTCGTCGAAGGTGCAGAAGGCCGACCTGCCCGAGCCCTCCGGGAGCACGTCCGCCCCGGAGGAGGCAGAGCCGTCCGATGATGCCGGGTCCGCGTCATCGGACGGTCCCGGCGGCGGAAGCGGCAAGGGCGACGACAAGGGTGATGACACGGGTGACGGAAAGGGCAAGGGCAAGGGCAAGGGCGACGACAGCGGCGCCTCCGGTGATCCCGAGAGCACCGTCACGCCCCTCGGCCTCGAACCCCGCGTCCTCGACGACCTGGGCGACGAGGCCTTCCTCGACGACGCTCTCACCACGTCCGCGTCCGCGACCCGGCACCGCACGGTGACTGTGGTGTTCCGCACGTCGAACGTCATCGTGACCATCGAGTACGACGAGCAGCCGGGGCGCCGCACCGATGTCCCCGACAGCAAGGAAATGCAGGACAAGGCGCAGGAACTGGCCGGAACGCTGGCCGACAAGTTCTCCGAATAGGGGCGGTCCGGACGGGCACCGGGCTCCGTGGAAGCGGAGTCGCCCGCGTCGGGTACGGCGTACCGTGGCCCATCGAACCGACGACAGCCGACAGCCGACTGCCGAAGACAGCCGTCTTGAGTGACTTGAGTGAAGGAACCATGCACCGACCAGCACAGCGACTCACCCGCATACTCACCTGCGCAGCCGCCGTACCGGTGATCCTCATTGCCTCCGGCTGCTCCTCCGGCTCGGACTCGGGCTCGGACGGGGCCAAGAAGGACGCGGGCGCGAAGACCTCCGCCTCGGCCTCGGGCAAGGACAAGTCCGCGAGCGTGGAGAAGGCGGCGTTCAGCAAGCTGCCCGAGCCCTGCGAGGTCCTGTCGAAGAAGACCCTTGCCGACCTCGTCCCGAAGGCGAAGGACAAGTCGGGCAAGGCGGGCACGTCCGATGACACGTCGGCGCGCGGCACCTGCTCCTGGGACAGCCTCGACAACAACGGCGTCGACGGCTCGCAGTTCCGCTGGCTCCGCGTCTCGCTGATGCGCTTCGACTCGGACGCGTCGCTCGGCAGCGGCGCCAAGCGCGCCCAGGACAACTTCGCGAAGCAGGTCGCGGACGCGCAGGCGACGGAGGGCGCGAAGAGCGTCAAGACGGAGCCGGTGCCGGGGATGGGCGACCAGACGACGGTCGTGCACTACGACCTGAAGAAGGACAAGGAAAACTTCAAGCAGCAGACGGTCGTGACGCGCGTGGAGAACGCGGTCGTCACGATCGACTACAACGGCGCGGGCCTGGCGGGCGACAAGGCTCCGAGCTCGAAGGACCTGTCCAAGGCCGCCGAGAAGGCGGCGAAGGAGGCCGCGGGCAAGGTCGTCGCGGCGAACAAGTCGGGCGGCGGGTTCGGCGGCGTGGACGACGGGGCGGGCGGCGACTCGAAGAAGTCCGCAAGCCCCAAGGACAGCTCCAAGGACAGCCCCAAGTCCAGCTCCAAGAGCGGCTCCAAGTCCAGCTCCAAGCCCAAGAGCTGACGCCTGGCCCGTAGTGGCGCGCAGTAACTCGCGGCGCGGTAACGGCAGTTGAAGAGCCCGGCCCCCGGTGGGCCGGGCTCCTGCCGTACCGGCACACCGTCTTCCGCATGCGTGTGCCAGGCTGTCGCTCGCAACAAACCGAACAGGGAGGGGTTCGCGGGTGGCCGCGATGCAGCTGACACGCACGCACCGAATACTCATCGGCGTGGTCGTCGCCGGTGCGGTCGTCATCGCCGGCATCGGTTTCGCGGGGTCGTACGCGGCCGTACGCGAACTCGCCGAGAAGAAGGGCTTCGGCAGCTTCTCGGCGGTCTTCCCGATCGGCATCGACGCGGGCATCTGCGTCCTGCTGGCGCTCGACCTCCTGCTGACCTGGATCCGTATCCCCTTCCCGCTGCTTCGCCAGACGGCGTGGCTCCTGACGGCGGCGACGATCGCCTTCAACGGCGCCGCGGCCTGGCCCGACCCGCTGGGCGTGGGCATGCACGCCGTCATCCCGGTCCTGTTCGTGGTCGCCGTCGAGGCGGCGCGGCACGCGGTGGGCCGGATCGCGGACATCACGGCCGACAAGCACATGGAAGGCGTACGCCTCACCCGCTGGCTCCTCTCCCCCGTGCCCACCTTCAAGCTGTGGCGCCGGATGAAACTGTGGGAGCTGCGCTCCTACGAGCAGGTCATCAAGCTGGAGCAGGACCGCCTGATCTACCAGGCCCGCCTCCAGGCCCGCTTCGGCCGCTCCTGGCGCCGCAAGGCCCCCGTGGAGTCCCTGATGCCGCTGCGCCTCGCGCGCTTCGGTGTCCCCCTCGCGGAGACCGGCCCCGCGGGCCTCGCGGCGGCGGGCATCGAGCCCGCGCTGCTGCCGCCGGCCCCGGAGGAGCCGCGGCGCCCCGAGCTGATCAAGCCGCCGGTGGCGGTGGCGGTGCCCGAGCCTCAGCCGCAGCCGGAGCCTGAGCCTGAGCAGCAGCCTCAGCCGGAGCCCGAGGGCGCGCATGTGAGCCCGTGGTTCGCCGCTCAGCAGCCTTCGTACGTTCCTGAAGAGCCGCACGACCAGTGGTACGCGGACCAGCAGGCGTACGCGGAGCAGCAGGCCTACGTCGAGCAGCAGGAGTACCTGGAGCAGCAGCAGGCGTACTTCGACGAGCAGGGCAACGCCGCGGCTGCCCCCGAGCCCGGGTTCCCGGTCCCCGCGGGCCCCGGCCGCACCCGCCCGCTCGGCGGTCAGCATCTGATTCCGGGCCCGCGCGAGGAGCAGGCTCCCGAGTACGAGGCGCACGAGGAGGCGGCGGAGGCGCTGCCGGATCCGTCCGGTCTGCCGGACGACGTCTCGCGCGACGACGCGTACTTCGCGGCGTTCCGGAAGTACGTGAGCGAGCTCGGGGACTACCCCAACGCCCGGCAGTTCGGCCTGTACCTGATGGACCTGTACGGCGTCACGGGCCAGGCGGGCGGCCCTCCGGCGGAGAGCACGCTGCGCCCCTACCTGCGTGACTTCCGGGGCCGCTACCAGGAGGACCTGGACTCGGAGTACAGCGCGTAACCCCGGGCCCGCCGCACGCGATGGGGGCGCCGCCCAGGCAACTGGACGGCGCCCCCATCTACGTACCGCTACGCGCTACGCGCCCAGAAGCTTGCGGACCCGCTCAGCGCCTACGGCGAGCAACAGCGTGGGCAGCCGCGGCCCCGTCTCCCGGCTGACCAGGAGGCGGTACAGCAGGGCGAAGAACGTCCGCTGGGACACCTTCAGTTCCGGGGTCGGCTTGGCGTCGGGCTCCAGGCCCGCCATGACCTTCGGGACGCCGTAGACGAGCGTGGTGAGCCCGTCCAGGGACCAGTGCGAGTCCAGGCCCTCCAGCAGCAGCCGCAGCGACTCCCGCCCCTGCTCGTCGAGGGAGCCGAGCAGCTCCGCGTCCGGCTCCGCGCGCACGACCGTGCGGGCCTCGGCCGGGACCTGGGTGGTGATCCAGTTCTCGGCGCGGTCGAGCCGCGGCCTCGCCTCGTCCAGGGAGGCGATCGGGTCGGAGGGGTCCAGGTCCCGCAGGATGCGGAGGGTCTGGTCCTCGGCGCCCGCCGTGATGTCCGCGACGGACGCGAGCGTCCGGTAGGGAAGGGGCCGCGGGGTCGAAGGCAGCTCACCCGCGGCCGTCCGCACCGCACGCGAGTGCGCGGCGGCGTCGGCGGGCAGCACGGATCCGTCCGCGACCTTCGCGTCCAGCTTGTCCCACTCGTCGTAGAGCCGCTGGATCTCCTGGTCGAAGGCGATCTTGAAGGACTGGTTGGGCCTGCGACGCGCGTACAGCCAGCGAAGGAGCGGCGCCTCCATGATCTTCAGCGCGTCGGCCGGAGTCGGCACGCCACCCTTGGAGGACGACATCTTGGCCATCCCGGAGATCCCCACGAACGCGTACATGGGGCCGATCGGCTGCACGCCGTCGAAGATCTCGCGGACGATCTGACCGCCGACCACGAAGGACGACCCGGGAGACGAGTGGTCCACGCCGCTCGGCTCGAAGATGACGCCCTCGTAGGCCCAGCGCATGGGCCAGTCGACCTTCCAGACCAGCTTGCCGCGGTTGAACTCGCTGAGCAGGACCGTCTCGGTGTGCCCGCAGTCCGCGCAGACGTACGAAAGCTCGGTGCTCTCGTCGTCGTACGACGTGACCGTGGTGAGGTCCTTCTCGCACGCGCCGCAGTACGGCTTGTACGGGAAGTACCCGCTCCCACCACCGCTGCCGTCGTCCTCGCTCGCGGCGCCTGACCCCTCGGCGGCCTCAAGCTCGGCCTCGTCGACCGGCTTCTGCGACTGCTTCTTCCCGGGGGCCTTCTTGGTGCGGTACTGGTCGAGGATCCCGTCGATGTCACGACGGTGCTTCATCGCGTGCAGGACCTGCTCGCGGTAGACGCCCGAGGTGTACTGCTCGGTCTGGCTGATCCCGTCGTACTCGACACCCAGCTCGTCGAGCGCCTCGGTCATGGCCGCCTTGAAGTGCTCGGCCCAGTTCGCGTACGCGGAACCGGCCGGGGCGGGCACGGAGGTGAGCGGCTTGCCGATGTGCTGGGCCCAGGACTCGTCGATGCCGGGGACACCGGCCGGGACCTTGCGGTACCGGTCGTAGTCGTCCCAGGAGATGAGGTGGCGGACCTCGTGCCCGCGCCGCCGGATCTCGTCCGCGACCAGATGCGGGGTCATGACCTCGCGGAGGTTGCCCAGGTGGATCGGTCCCGAGGGCGAGAGCCCGGAGGCGACGACGACGGGTTTGCCCGGGGCACGACGCTCCGACTCGGCGATGACCTCGTCCGCGTAGCGGGAGACCCAGTCGGTGGTATCGGTGCTCTGAGCCACGATCGGCACGCCTTTCCTCTTCAACTCTTCTTCTACGTGAGTACCGCTTGACGGGGTCATTCTCCCAGGTCCCCCCGCAACCGCGAAAACCGCTTTTCACCCCGTGGGATACTCGAATTTCTAGACCCCCAGCAACCAGGCACCCGAGCAGAACGGCACCCATTCATGGCCTCGGTCACGTCCCTCACCGCTTCCGTCCACCAGCGCCTCGCGGACGCCCTCTCGGCTGCCCTGCCGGAGGCCGGCTCCGCCGACCCGCTGCTGCGACGAAGCGACCGGGCCGACTACCAGGCCAACGGGATCCTGGCGCTCGCCAAGAAGCTCAAGGGCAATCCGCGTGAGCTGGCCACGCAGGTGGTGTCCGGGATCACCGCGCCGGACCTGATCAAGGACATCGAGGTCTCCGGGCCCGGCTTCCTGAACATCACGGTCACCGACAAGGCGATCACCGAGAACCTCGCCGCGCGGTCCGCCGACGGCGAGCGGCTCGGCGTTCCGTACGCGGCGGACGCGGGCACGACGGTGATCGACTACGCCCAGCCGAACGTGGCCAAGGAAATGCACGTCGGCCACCTGCGGAACTCGGTGATCGGCGACTCGGTCGTCCAGATCCTGGAGTTCACCGGCGAGAAGGTCGTCCGCCGTCACCACATCGGCGACTGGGGCACCCAGTTCGGCATGCTCGTCCAGTATCTGATCGAGCACCCGGACGAGCTGGGCCACAAGGCCGCCGAGGGTGACGAGGCGGGCGAAGAGGCGATGTCCAGCCTCAACCGCGTCTACAAGGCCTCGCGCACGCTCTTCGACTCCGACGAGGAGTTCAAGACGCGGGCCCGGCGCCGGGTGGTCGACCTCCAGGCGGGCGATCCGGAGACCCTCGCGATCTGGCAGCGGTTCGTGGACGAGTCGAAGGTGTACTTCTACTCGGTCTTCGACAAGCTGGACGTCGAGATCCACGACGAGGACATCGTCGGCGAGTCCGGCTACAACGACATGCTGGCCGACACCTGCCGCATGCTGGAGGAGTCGGGCGTCGCGGTCCGGTCGAACGGCGCGCTGTGCGTGTTCTTCGACGACGTGAAGGGCCCGGACGGCAACCCGTCCCCCCTGATCGTCCAGAAGTCCGACGGCGGCTTCGGGTACGCGGCCACCGACCTCTCCGCGATCCGCGACCGCGTCTTCAACCTGAAGGCGGACACCCTTTTGTACGTGGTGGACGCGCGGCAGTCCCTGCACTTCAAGATGGTCTTCGAGACGGCACGCAGGGCGGGCTGGCTGACGGAGAACGTCAAGGCGGTGCAGCTGGGCTTCGGCACGGTCCTGGGCAAGGACGGCAAGCCGTTCAAGACGCGCGAGGGCGAGACGGTCCGGCTGATCGACCTCCTGGACGAGGCGATCGACCGGGCGTCGGCCATCGTGCGCGAGAAGGCGCAGGACCTCTCGGATGAGGAGATCGCCGAGCGGGGCACGCAGGTGGGTATCGGCGCGGTGAAGTACGCCGACCTGTCGACGTCGGCGACGCGCGACTACAAGTTCGACCTGGACCAAATGGTGTCCCTGAACGGCGACACCAGCGTGTACCTCCAGTACGCGTACGCCCGTATCCAGTCGATCCTGCGCAAGGCCGAAGGCGTGTCGCCCAAGGCGCACCCGGAGCTCGAACTGGCGGACGCGGAGCGGGCGTTGGGCCTGCACCTGGACCAGTTCGCGGAGACGGTGGCGGAGGTCGCGGCGGAGTACGCGCCGCACAAGCTGGCGGCGTACCTCTACCAACTGGCGTCGCTGTACACGACGTTCTACGACAAGTGCCCGGTCATCAAGCCGAAGCCGCCGCAGGACGTAGCGGAGAACCGCCTGTTCCTGTGCGACATCACGGCACGGACCCTGCACCAGGGAATGGCACTGCTGGGGATCAGGACGCCTGAGCGGCTTTGAGCCCCGCCGGGGGCGGGGCTGTGACACATGCGGCCCCGCCGCGCGGGCACGACCAGCCACATACGGGCCCCGTCAGGAGCGCGGGGCTGTGACACATGCGGCTCCGCCGCGCGGGCACGACCAGCCACATGCGGGCCCCGTCAGGAGCGCGGGGCTGTGACACATGCGGCTCCGCCGCGCGGGCACGACCAGCCACATGCGGGCCCCGTCAGGGGCGCGGGGAACTGCGCGACCAGCCACATACGGCCCGCAGTTACCCGCGCAGCGCAGCCCCCAGCCTCCGCAGCCCCTCCGCGATCTCGGCAGGCGTCTGGGTAACAAAGCACATCCGCAGAGTCGTGGGGTCCGGCTGCCCCGCGTAGAACGGCGCCCCGGGAACGTAAGCCACGTCATGCTTCACGACCCCCGGGAGCAACGCGGCGGTGTCGTACCCAGCGGGCAGCTTCGCCCAGACGAACATGCCGCCCTCGGGCCGTAGCCAGGTGGACCCCTCGGGAAGCGCGGACCCGAGCCCCGCGAGCATCGCGTCCCGGTGCACCCGGTACTCCCCGGCGACGTGGGCCACATGCGCGTCGAGATCGTTGTCCGCCAAGTACCGCGCCGCGGCAAGCTGGTTGACGGTAGGCGTATGCAGGTCCGCGGCCTGCTTGGCGACGACGCACGCCCGCAGCAGCGCCGCGGGCCCCCGCAGCCAGCCGAGGCGCAGGCCGGGCGCCATGACCTTGGAGAAGCTGCCGAGCAGCACGGTGCGGTCCTCGGCTCCCGGGTACGAGGCGATCCAGGGCACGCGCTCGCCCTCGAAGCGCAGCTCCCCGTACGGGTCGTCCTCGACGATCCACAGTCCGCGCCGCGCGGCGACCTCCGCGATCGCGGCGCGCCGCTCGCCCGGCATGGTGCGGCCGGTGGGGTTCTGGAAGGTGGGGACGGTGTAGAGCAGCTTGGGCCGGTGGCGGGCGACGAGGTCGTCCAGGGCGTCCGGGATGATCCCGGCCTCGTCGCAGGGCACGGGGATGACGTGCGCGCCCGCGAAGCCGAAGGCCTGAAGTGCCGCCAGATAGCAGGGGCTTTCGACGAGGATGGCCTCGCCGGGCTCTATGAGGGCGGTGGCGATCAGCGAGAGGGCCTGCTGGGACCCGGTGGTGATGACGAGGTCGTCGGCGTCGGTCGCGAGCCCCCGCACGGAGAAGCGTGCGGCGACAGCGGCCCGCAGGGCGGGCTCGCCCTCGGTCGTGGCGTACTGGAGCGCGCGCTCGGGCTGTTCGGTGAGCACGGCCTGGAAGGCGGCGGCGATGCCCGCCTTGTCGAAGAGGCTGGGCGCGGGGAGCCCGCCCGCGAAGTTGATGACCTCGGGCCGAGCGGTGACGGCGAGGATGTCCCGTACCGGCGAGCCACCCACCGATGCGGCACGCGCGGCGAGCGGCGGCGTGGGGACTGCGGCGGGTGCGGGCTCGGTGACGGTCACGGCGACGGCTCCTTCGGCTCGGACAGCGTTGACCGCACCCTAGGCACGAAGGTGCCCTCTACATGTGTCATTCCGGGATGCGGACGCAGGCCTTGGCCGCCCGGCCGCCCTGCCCCCCCCGCCGCTACCCCGCCGAGTCCGGCACATCGTCGTTGTCGCGATTCGTCTTCGTCCACTTCTTGCTGTCGAGCGAGAACCCGTAGACGGGGCGGCTCTTGTCGCCGCTGGTGGCGAACGGCTTGCCCGTGTCGTCGATGCGTACGGTGCCGTGCCGGGCGCCGCTCGACCACTCCAGCTCCAAGTACCAGCGTACGTAACGGGTGTTGGCGGTGGCGTTGACGAAGAACGCCTCGGGGTCGCTCGCGCTCACCGTGTAGGGGAAGCCGCTGCCCCCGTCCATCGGGGCAGGGCGGGGCACCGATGCGTCCAGGTTGACGGCGAAGGAGTGCTGGGGCACGTTGCCTCCGCAGCCGACGCCGAGGTAGCCCATCTTGTAGTTGGTCCACGCGAGCGGCGCGGCGGCCTGGGCGACGCGGACGTTCAGGGACTCCAGGACGACGGTGTCCTTGCCCGTGCCCTGCACGGTCAGCTTCACGGTCTGGTCCCGGGCGGCGACCGCGCCGTTCGCGGACACCCAGCCGGGGGCGTCCTGCTCGTTGGGGGGCGGGGAGAGATCGCCGGGGCCCTTGTCGACGAGGTAGGGGTGCCCGCAAGGGTCCTGCCAGTACTGGGCCTGGGTGGAGACGGTCACCGGAACACCCCCCTCACCACCGCCCCCGCCGCCGGACGCCTTGTCAGCGCCCCCGACTCCCCGGCCCTTGCCCGCCCCCTCCGACTTCTCGGCCTCGGCCGTCTCCTTGCCCGGCTTGCCCTTCGCGGACTCCTTGCCCTTCTCCTTCCCGGAGGGCGAGGCGGACCCGGCACCGTCCGAGCTCGGCTCCCGCTCCCCGCCTTCGGGGCTCGGGGAGTTGACGGAGGCGTGACGGTCGCGATCACCGCCGCCGGACGCGGCCTGTACGGCGACGGCGGTGGCGCCGAGCGCGAGCACGACACCGGCGGCGACAAGCACGCGCGACCTGGGCAGCCGCCTCCCCTGGCGCTTTCCCGCCGCCGTGGGGGCGGGGCCGATAACGATGCCGGGCGCGTCGTCGGCGGCGCCGGACACATCGCCCGCGTCACCCACATCGGCACCCGGCGCCACATCAGGCGAGGCCACCCCCCGAAGAGACGACTGAGACGACTGCGACGGCTGAGACGGCTGAGGCGGTTCCTTGCGCTCACCACCTCTCGACGCGTCGGCCAGGATCCACTGCCGGTGGAGCCCGACCATCTCCTCCCGCGAGGCCCCGCACACCCGGGCGAACCGCTCCAACGGAGCGAACTCCGTAGGTACGGCGGACCCGTTCACGTACCGGTGCAGCGTCGACGTCGATACATGCAACCGCTTGGCCAGCGCCCCGTAACTGAGCCCCGACCTCTCCTTCAGCCCCCGCAGCAACTCCGCGAGATCGCCCGCCCCCACGCTCTCTCCCATTCCATCCATCCGTTCCATGGAACGGCGTTGTCGCAGATCGCAGCCGCAGGAATGTCCCAGCGTCCCCAACTGCCGTCCCGCACTGGCCGCCGGGACAGAACCCCGCACAAGCTCTGGGCCATACAAGCACGCCGCATCGGGGATCCCCTCGGCGCGGCTCACGTCGCTCCCGTCACACCGAAAGAGACCAGCCATGCGATTCACCACCAAAGCCACCGCCGCCGCAGCAGCCTTCACCGCCGCCCTCTCGCTCACCGTGCTCGGCGGCGCCGCGTCCGCCGCGACGCCGGCCGCCAAGTCGGCGCCGGTCACCTGCACTTCCGCCACCACCAAGGTCACCGTGGAGCAGGTCTCCCGCCCCATCAACCACCTCCTCCTGAAGGCCAAGAACACGGGCACGAAGACGTGTTACGCGTACGGCGCCCCGCTCCTCCGCTTCGACGAGGGCCAGGCGGCCACGGGTTGGCTGGAGGCCAGCAAGCCCCAGGCGGTCGTCACCCTCAAGCCCGGCCAGACGGCGTACGCGGCCATCGGCACGTCCTCCCCCGAGGGCACGGAGGGCTCCCAGGCCCACAAGATGGACGTCCACTTCTCCAACCGCGCGATGAACGGCAGCGTCGGCGCCCCGGCGTCGGCGAAGCTGCCGCAGGAGGGGGTGTACGTGGACAGCTCGGCGTTCGTCACGTACTGGCAGACGTCGGCATCGGACGCCCTGACGTGGTGACCGGCGGCTCCGCGCCCAGCTCCCACTGACACCACACGACCTTGCCCGGATCGCGCTCTCCGACGCCCCAAGCGTCGGAGAGCGCAGCCACGAGCAGAAGCCCCCGCCCCGACTCCCCGTCGGGACACACGACTCTGGGACACCCGTCACCGCTGTCGTGCACCTCGACGCGGAGTACGGCTTCGCCTTCGGCGCCGTACCGGAGGAAGAGCTGGAACCCGCGTCCGGGCGGGACTCCGTGGAGGAGGGCATTGGTGGCGAGTTCGGTGACGCAGAGTGCGATGTCATCTGCGCGGTCACCCTTGATCCCCCAGTCCGCGAGGGCAGCGCGGGTGAACTCGCGGGCGCCGGTGACGGATTGGCGCCGGCGGCGGTAGAAGTGCTCGCGGGTTTCTTGATTCACGGGGCGATGGTGACGGTGCGTGGTGATGATGGAACAGTACGTGCACACGTGCAGGGAATCTGTACGGGTCCGCACGGGTGAGTTGATCTCCGCACCAGGGGAGTTGAGCGCCATGCCACCCAGGAACCGCCGCAGGAAGAACGCCTCCGCGATGAGAATGCTGGGCGCGCAGGTCGCCGCGCTGCGCCGGGCGGCGGGCCTGACCCAGCGCGAGCTCGCGGAGCGGCTGGTCGTGGACGAGGAGACCATCGCGTCGATCGAGCAGGGGAGACGGCTACTGAAGGAGGACTTCGCTGCGGAGCTGGACGTACTCCTGGACGCCAAGGGGGTGTTGGCGATCGCGGTGGAGAACATGCCGGAGGTGGATCTGTTTCCGAGGTGGGCTGAGGAGTACATGGATCTGGAGCGGGAGGCGATTGCGTTGTCTTGGTACGACAACCAGGTGCTGCCGGGTGTGCTGCAGACGGAGCCGTACGCCTACGCGGTGTTCCACAGCAAGGTTCCGGCCCTCGCCGAGGACGAAATCGCACTACGCGTCGCCGCCCGCATGGAGCGGCAAGAGATCCTGCACCGCAAAGTCCCGCCGACAGCCAGCTTCGTCATCTCCGAAGTGACCTTGATGGACCGCCTCGGCGGTGACGAGGTGCACTACGCGCAGCTACGCCGCTTGCGCGAGTGGGCGACTCTGCCGGGAGTCGCCCTTCAAGTCATGCCAGTTGGACGCGACACCCACGCGGGGCTCGACGGCCCCTTCACTCTGCTGGAAACCCCCGATCACCAGCGCATCGCCTACATCGAGGCCCAGCGCGGAAGCCAGCTGATCGCCGATCCTGACGAGGTATCTCTGCTGGATCGCAAATATGCGATGCTGCGGACACAGGCCCTCAACCCTTATGAGACCAAGGGCCTGTTGGACCGTTCGCTAGGAGAGCAATGAGCACCGCATTGCAGTGGTTCAAGTCCAGCTACAGCGGCAGCGAAGGCGGACAGTGCCTCGAAGTCGCCTACGACTGGCGGAAGTCCAGCTACAGCAGCGACCAAGGCGGCCAGTGCGTGGAAATCGCTCCGCACCCCGCCGCCATCCACATCCGTGACTCCAAGAACCCCGCAGGCCCGACCCTCACCGTCACGCCGAAGGCCTGGACCTCGTTCCTGGACGGCAGCACAGAGGCCGACGCCGGGCTGTAGTCGCCTAGTTATTAGCGTGGTTGCTGTGGGTGGGTGGCTGATGGAGCCTCCATCCCGTGTGGGTATGCGCGGCTCCGGTGGGGGCTGGCTTTCGTGGGCTGATGTCCGGACTGGGCCCCAGATTTAGCAATCCCTCTCAAACGCAACCGACAATCCGTTCCGACCCCGCCCCCAACAACGCACCCCCACGTGCGGCAAAAAGCGCAGCAACAAGACGGGGCAGGTGGCGTGTGTTGCGCGTTATGGGGCGGAATGCAGAAAAGTTCCACGCTATCCCTGGTCGGCTAGGGGACGGCTGGAACTTTTCTGCGAATGGGTGTCTTTTGGGCGTCTACGGAGACCACGGCGTGCCCCGGCAGCCCCCGTCCCGGCCCGCCGCTCTTGCTGTTGCTGCGTCTTTTGGCGGCCATTCTTGGGTGAGTCGTTGTTGCTGCCCTTGGGGTGCCCTGGCCCGTTGTCCTTTGTGTCTGATCCAGGTGTGCAAATCCGTGGCCCCGTTCGGACATCAGCAGACGAAAGCCAGCCCCCACCGGACTCGCGCGTGCCCACACGGGATGGAGGCTCCATCAGACACCCACCCACAGCAACCACGCTATTCAATACCACTCACTGACCAGCAGGTAAGTACGCACCAAATAGTCGGTACTTGCCCCAACCGCAGGGCCCCCCAAGGATCAAGGCGTACCCAAAAGCCGCCCCCGAAGGAGCCCCAATGCCCACCCCCGTAACCGTCCTAGGCCTAGGCCTCATGGGCACCGCCCTCGCCTCCGCGCTTCTCAAGGCGGGGCACCCCGCCACCGTGTGGAACCGCACCGCCGCCAAGACCGGGCCCCTCGTGGCGCGGGGCGCGGCCCCGGCCGGCACCGTGCGGGATGCCATTACCGCCAGTCCCCTGGTGATCGTGTGCCTCACCACCAACGACGGCGTACGTTCCCTGCTCGCGCCGGAGGCCGAAGCCCTCGCCGGCCGCACCCTCGTGAACCTCACGAACGGGACCCCGGCCCAGGCGCGGGAGTTGGCCGACTGGGCGGCGGCTCGCGGCATCACGTACATCGACGGCGGCATCATGGCCATCCCCCAGATGATCGCGACCCCTGCCGCGTACATCCTCTACAGCGGCGCGAACGAGACCGCGTTCGAGACCCACCGGCCCACGCTGGAAGCGCTCGCCGCCAGTAAGTGGGTCGGCAAGGACCCTGGCGCTGCCGCCCTGTATGACCTGTCGCTGCTCACGGGCATGTACGGCATGGTGATGGGCGTGGTCCAGGCGTACGCGCTGATCGGCAGCGCGGGTGTACCGGCCCGTGAGTTCGCGCCGCTGCTCCGGGAGTGGGTCGGCGCCATGACGGACGGCCTGGTGCCGGGCATGGCCGAGGCGCTGGATTCCGGGCAGCACCTCACGGACGTCTCGTCCCTGGGCATCAACCAGGCCGCTCTGCCCAACTTCCTTACGGCGTACGCCCAGGCGGGGATCAGCGACGAGCTCTTCCGGCCGCTCCAGGGCCTCCTGGACCGCTCGGTCGCCGCCGGTCACGCGGCGGACGGGCTCTCGCGCCTGACGACCCTGCTCAAGAAGGAGCAGGGTCAGGGTTAGGGGGTCAGTACGACCTTTCCCGTGGTCTCCCGGCGCTCCATGGCCGCATGCGCCCTCGCCGCCTGCGCCAGCGGGAACGCCTGCACGGCAGGCGTCAACTCCCCCTTGGCAGCCGCCTCCAGAGCCCAGCGTTCACGGTCTGGGCCTCTCTCCGGGTGCTCTATCAGCTCCAGCAAGGCGTTGGTGACGGTGATGCCCCGCTCCTCGACGGCCGCCGCGTCCGGCTGGAAGCCCTCCTGCGAGGACCAGCCGATGACCACGTAACGGCCGCCCTCTGCGATGAGATCGAACGCGGCAGCGGACTTCTCGCCGCCCACCCCGTCTAGCACCACACTCACCTGCCGCCCGTCGAGCCGCTCACGCACGACGTCGGTCCAGCCGGGCTTGTTGTAGTCCACGGCGAGATCGGCGCCGAGCTCCCAGACGGCCTCGACCTTGTCCCCGCCCGCAGCCCCGATCACCACCGCCCCGACGGACACCGCGTACTGCACCACCAGCCGCCCGACACCACCGGCGGCAGACGTCACCAAGACCACGTCATCAGCGGAGAGTTGAGCCACGTCCAGCAGCCCCATGGTCGTCGCGCCGGTCATCACCATGGCCACGGCGGTCTCGTACCCGAGTCCGTCCGGCACCTCGTGCAGCTGCGCGAGCTCGGCCACCGTCAGCTCGGCGTATCCGCCGGGTGTGCTGCGCGGCGTCACGACGGCCCGCCCAAGCCACGCGGAGTCCACGCCAGGCCCCACCGCGTCGACAACACCGGCGACCTCCCCGCCGAACACGGAAGGCAGCTCGGGCAGCGGGGGCGCCATGTCGCTCGCCTGACCCTGGCGCATGACGGTCTCGACGAAGTGAACTCCCGCCGCCCGTACGGCGATACGCACCTGGCCCGGCCCCACGACGGGGTCGGGCAAGGTCTCGTACGTCAGGTTCTCGGCGGGTCCGAACTCATGCAGAACAACGGCGCGCATACGTCCTCCTCAGAACGCGACAGAACGTCTATGCGCATCACCCTGCAACCTCAAGCAAACTTGAGGTCAAGCGGAGCCGCCGTCCCTCAGAGCTGCCGCGCCACCTCGGTCGCCCAGTACGTGAGGATCATGTTCGCGCCCGCCCGCTTGATGCCGGTGAGCGATTCCATGATCGCGCGGTCCCGGTCGATCCAGCCTCGCTCGGCGGCGGCCTCGATCATCGCGTACTCACCGGAGATCTGGTACGCGGCGACCGGCACGTCCACGGCGGCGGCGACCTTCGCCAGGATGTCGAGGTAGGGGCCGGCGGGCTTCACCATCACCATGTCGGCGCCCTCCTCCAGGTCAAGGGCCAGTTCCCGCAGCGACTCGCGGGCGTTGGCCGGGTCCTGCTGGTAGGTCTTGCGGTCGCCCTTGAGCGACGATCCGACCGCCTCGCGGAAGGGGCCGTAGAAGGCGGAGGAGTACTTGGCGGTGTAGGCGAGGATCGAGACGTCCTCGTGCCCGATCTGGTCCAACGCGTCGCGGATGACGCCGACCTGACCGTCCATCATGCCGCTCGGGGCCACCACGTGGGCGCCCGCGTCGGCCTGGACCTGCGCCATCTCGGCGTACCGCTCAAGGGTGGCGTCGTTGTCGACGCGCCCTTCGGCGTCCAGGACACCGCAGTGCCCGTGGTCGGTGAACTCGTCGATGCACACGTCGGACATGACGATGAGGTCGTCGCCGACCTCGGCGCGCACATCGCGCAGCGCGACCTGGAGGATCCCGTCCGGGTCGGTGCCGACGGTGCCCGCGGCGTCCTTCTTCTGCTCCTCCGGAACCCCGTAGAGCATGATCCCGGAGACTCCGGCCTCCAGCGCCTCGACGGCGGCCTTCTTCAGGCTGTCGCGGGTGTGCTGGACGACGCCGGGCATGGCGCCGATCTCCGCGGGCGTGCTGATGCCCTCGCGTACGAACGCGGGCAGGATCAGATCGGCCGGGTGGAGGCGCGTCTCGGCGACCATGCGCCGCATCGCGGAGGTCGTCCGCAGCCGGCGGGGCCGAGCCCCGGGGAAGGATCCGTACGTGGTCACTGTTCTCACTCACCTCACGAAACGATTCTGGCCCCGACTGAAGGATCTCAGCCGGGGCCAGGGGAAATATCCAGCCCGTCCGGCGCTTGAGGACGAACTCGGCGTAGCCGGTGATCAACGGCGCCGAAGACCTTACGGTGCCGCACGCCTCCGGCGAGACCCCGGTCGCCGCTCGCTCGGCCGGGTGACAGGGTCCCCCGCCTCCAGGGCGGAGAGCCTGCGACGGGTTCCGAACTCGGCCAACGCCTCGGCCAGCTTGTGGACGGACGGCTCGGGAGCCATCACGTCCACCCGCAGCCCGTGCTCCTCCGCGGTCTTGGCCGTGGCGGGGCCGATACACGCGATGACGGTCACGTTGTGCGGCTTGCCCGCGATGCCGACGAGGTTCCGCACGGTCGACGAGGACGTGAAGAGCACGGCGTCGAAGCCGCCGCCCTTGATCGCCTCACGCGTGTCCGCGGGAGGCGGCGACGCCCGTACGGTCCGGTAGGCCGTGACGTCGTCGACCTCCCAGCCGAGGTCGATGAGCCCGGCGACCAGCGTCTCCGTGGCGATGTCGGCCCGCGGCAGGAACACCCGGTCGATCGGGTCGAAGACCGGGTCGTACGGCGGCCAGTCCTCAAGGAGACCCGCGGCCGACTGCTCACCGCTCGGCACCAGATCGGGCTTCACGCCGAAGGCGACCAGCGCCGCGGCGGTCTGCTCGCCGACCGCCGCGACCTTGATCCCGGCGAAGGCGCGCGCGTCGAGCCCGTACTCCTCGAACTTCTCGCGCACCGCCTTGACGGCGTTGACCGAGGTGAAGGCGATCCACTCGTAGCGGCCCGTGACCAGGCCCTTGACGGCACGCTCCATCTGCTGCGGCGTCCGGGGCGGCTCCACGGCGATCGTCGGCACCTCGTGAGGCACCGCGCCGTAGGAGCTCAGCTGGTCGGAGAGCGAGGCCGCCTGCTCCTTCGTACGCGGGACGAGCACCCGCCACCCGAAGAGCGGCTTCGACTCGAACCACGACAGCTGGTCGCGCTGCGCGGCGGCGGACCGCTCGCCGACCACGGCTATGACGGGCTGGCCTCCGTCGGGCGAGGGCAGCACCTTCGCCTGCTTGAGTACCTGCGCGATCGTGCCGAGGGTCGCCGTCCACGTGCGCTGACGTGTCGTCGTACCGGCGACGGTGACGGTCATCGGGGTGTCCGGCTTGCGGCCGGACGAGACCAGTTCACCGGCGGCCGATGCCACGGAGTCCAGGGAGGTCGACACGACGACGGTTCCGTCGGATGACCCCACCTCGCTCCAGCAACGGTCGGAGGCCGTGCGCGCGTCGACGAAACGTACGTCCGTGCCCTGTGCGTCGCGCAGCGGAACACCCGCGTAGGCGGGCACACCGACCGCCGCCGCGATGCCGGGCACGACTTCGAAGGAGACGCCCTCGGCGGCGCAGGCGAGCATCTCCTCGGCGGCGTAGGCGTCTAGGCCGGGGTCGCCGCTGACGGCACGCACGACCCGCTTGCCGCCCCTCGCTGCCTCCATGACAAGATTGGTGGCGGCTCGTACCGACGGAGCTTCGGCGATCGCTGATGCGCCGTCAACTGCCCTTGGCTGAGGTGTGTCCACACCTCCCCGGGCATGCGCGCGAACGACGTCGAGCACATCAGGCTCGGCGATCAGTACGTCCGCTCGGGCCAGCGCCTCGACGGCGCGCAGCGTGAGTAGTCCCGGATCTCCGGGTCCGGCACCCAGGAAGGTGACGTGCCCGTGTGCGGGAAGGCCGGCAAGGTTCGAGGTGGGGCTCAAAGTGCTCGCTCCCCCATCAGACCGGCCGCGCCCTTGGCAAGCATCTCGGCAGCGAGTTCACGGCCGAGCGCCAAGGCTTGGTCATGCGTCTCGGGCACGGGACCGGTGGTGGACAGCTGCACCAGCGTCGAGCCGTCGGTTGCCCCGACGACGCCGCGCAGGCGCATCTCCTTGACAATCTGCCCGTCGGCCAGCAAGTCGGCCAGCGCACCCACAGGTGCGCTGCAACCGGCTTCCAGGGCGGCGAGCAGGGATCGCTCGGCGGTCACGGCGACCCGGGTGTACGGGTCGTCGAGCTCGGCGAGCGCGGCGATCAGTGACGCGTTGGACGCGGCACATTCGATCGCCAGTGCCCCCTGGCCGGGGGCGGGCAGAACTGTGTCGGCCGACAGGAAGTCGGTCACCTCGTCGATCCTGCCGACGCGGTGGAGTCCGGCGGCGGCGAGCACGACGGCGTCGAGCTCCCCTTTGTGCACGAATCCGATGCGGGTGTCGATGTTCCCGCGGATCGGCACGGTCTCTATGGTCGTCCCGTGGTTGCGGGCGTAGGCGTTGAGCTGCGCCATGCGGCGGGGCGAGCCGGTGCCGACGCGCGCGCCGGCGGGCAGCTCCGCGAAGGTCAGCCCGTCGCGTGCGATGAGTACGTCACGGGGGTCCTCGCGCAGCGGCACCGCGGCCAGCGCGAGGTTGTCGGGCTGCGCGGTCGGCAGGTCCTTCAGCGAGTGGACGGCGAAGTCGACCTCGCCGCCGAGCAGCGCGTCGCGCAGGGCGGTCACGAAGACGCCGGTGCCGCCGATCTGTGCCAAGTGCTCACGGGACGTATCGCCGTACGTCGTGATCTCCACGAGCTCTACGGAGCGGCCGGTCAACCGGCTCACTGTGTCGGCCACTTGCCCGGACTGGGCCATGGCCAGCTTGCTGCGCCGTGTCCCGAGCCTTAGTGCCCTCTCGGTCATGCCCGGCCTCGATTCGGATCTGTTTGCGATGCGTTCTGTTCGGTGGGGTCATTGCGCCGGTCGGCCCTGCTGACGGCGGCGACCGTCTGCGGGTCCAGGTCGAAAAGGGTGCGCAGCGCGTCCGCGTACCCGGCGCCGCCGGGCTCGCCCGCGAGCTGCTTGACGCGCACGGTGGGTGCGTGGAGCAGCTTGTCGACGACGCGGCGGACGGTCTGGGTGATCTCCGCGCGCTCCTTCTCGGGAAGCCCGGGGAGCCGTCCGTCGAGCCGCGCGATCTCGTTCGCGACGACGTCGGCGGCCATGGTGCGCAGGGCGACCACGGTCGGCGTGATGTGCGCGGCCCGCTGCGCGGCGCCGAAGGCGGCGACCTCGTCGGAGACGATCGCGCGGACCTTCTCCACATCGTCGGCCATCGGGGCGTCCGCGGAAGCGTCGGCGAGCGACTCGATGTCGACGAGGCGTACGCCGTCGATGCGATGCACGGCTCCGTCGATGTCGCGGGGCATGGCCAGGTCGAGCAGGGCGAGCAGGACGTGTCCGGTCTCGACCATCGAGGGTCCGCGGCGCTCGGGCACGCGCCCGGTGGCGGTCACGGCCGCGGCGAGCGCGGTGATGGTGTCGGCCTCGTTCTGCGGGTCGTCACGGCGCGCGGCGGGTGCGTTGTCCACCCAGGCGGCGTGCTGCTCAAGGGTCGCGGCGTCCATCCCGGCGACGGCGTCCTCGCCCATGACGGAGAACCCGACGCCGCGGGGCACGGCCGCCCCGTCCCCGGAGAGGCCGAGCGGGCACGCGTCGTCGGTGTCGGCGCCGTGCGGGGCGGCGGCGGACGGAGAGCTTGCCGCGGGCACGCGCGGCGCACCCACCGTGACGGGCGCGCCCGTACGGTCGGCGACTCCCGCCGCGACGGCATCGGCCGTCAGGACGAGACCCGTCGCGCCGGTGCAGGACACCGCGACATCTGCACGTGTCAGTTCGGCCGCCACCTGGTCCATCGGCACGGCGCGCGCGATGGTGCCCGTGCCGCCTTCCGAGAGGATCTCGGCCAGGCGGTGGGCCCGGTCGAGGGTGCGGTTGGCGACGACGACCTCGTGGACCCCGGCGCGTGCGAGCGTCGCCGCGGCGAGGGAGGACATGGATCCGGCGCCGATGACCAGGGCGCGCTTGCCCTTGGCCCACGTGTCTACGGGCTGGCGCCCGGCGAGCTGTTCGAGGCCGAAGGTCACGAGCGACTGCCCGGCCCGGTCGATGCCGGTCTCCGAGTGCGCGCGCTTGCCGACCCGCAGGGCCTGCTGGAAGAGGTCGTTGAGGAGGCGCCCCGCGGTGTGCAGCTCCTGGGAGCGCGCGAGGGCGTCCTTGATCTGTCCGAGGATCTGCCCTTCGCCGACGACCATCGAGTCCAGGCCGCAGGCCACCGAGAACAGGTGGTGGACGGCTCGGTCCTCGTAGTGGACGTACAGATAAGGAGTGAGCTCCTCCAGGCCGACGCCGCTGTGCTGGGCGAGCAGCGTGGACAGCTCGGCGACGCCCGCGTGGAACTTGTCCACGTCGGCGTACAGCTCGATGCGGTTGCAGGTGGCGAGCACGGCCGCTTCGGCGGCGGGCTCGGCGGCGAGCACGTCCTGGAGGAGCTTGGCCTGCGTGTCGGCACCAAGGGCGGCCCGTTCGAGGACGCTGACGGGGGCGCTGCGGTGGCTCAGCCCTACGACGAGGAGACTCATGCCGGCATCACGGCGGGGACGTCCCCGTCGGGTCCCTTCCGCTGCTGCTTGGCGGCGGCGGGCGGCGCGGCGCTGTCGGCGGCCGCTTCCTCACCGGCCTTGCGCTGCTCGTGGAAGGCGAGGATCTGCAGCTCGATGGAGAGGTCCACCTTGCGTACGTCGACGCCGTCCGGCACGGAGAGAACGGTGGGCGCGAAGTTCAGGATGGACGTCACACCGGCGGCGACGAGCCGCTCGCAGACCTGCTGGGCGGCGCCCGCCGGGGTCGAGATGACGCCGATGGAGACGCCGTTGTCGCTGATGATCTTCTCGAGGTCGTCCGTGTGCTGCACCGGCATGCCCGCGACGGGCGTGCCCGCCATGGCCGGGTCGGCGTCGATCAGCGCGGCGACACGGAAGCCGCGCGAGGCGAACCCGCCGTAATTGGCGAGCGCCGCGCCGAGGTTACCGATGCCGACGATCACGACGGGCCAGTCCTGGGTCAGGCCGAGCTCGCGGGAGATCTGGTAGACGAGGTACTCGACGTCGTAGCCGACGCCGCGCGTCCCGTAGGAACCGAGGTAGGAGAAGTCCTTGCGCAGCTTCGCGGAGTTGACCCCCGCGGCGGCCGCGAGCTCCTCGGAGGAGACCGTGGGCACCGAGCGCTCCGACAGTGCGGTGAGGGCTCGGAGGTACAGCGGAAGCCTGGCGACGGTGGCCTCGGGAATCCCTCGGCTGCGGGTCGCCGGTCGGTGAGTTCGGCCAGTTGCCACGGTGCTCCTGCGGGTAGAGCGGGGCTGCAGGCGGTCACACGTCCCCAGACCGCCCCGTCGAATGCAGGCTATGTCTTTGTGAACGCGTGCACAAAGATGGTGTCCGATTTGCCCGGCCAACGTGACCGGGGTCACGCGCCCCCGGCGCTCTTTCCTGGAACCGGCGCATAGGGAGCGGCGTTGCTCATTTGATGGGGGCAAAACCGCACACTCTCCTCACGATCATCGCCCCCGAGACCAAACCGCCCACGATCCTAAGGGACCTTTCGGGGCACTTGTACTACTCAGTCAGTAACCGTTCGGTTTACGGGGCGAGCTCCCGACGAAGTCGATCTTCGTTCACCCGCCAGAAGGTGTGCTGTTCACCGTCCACCAGAACCACCGGAATCTGTTCCCAGTAGGCCCTGTTGAGCTCTTCGTCCTCGGTGATGTCCTTCTTCTCCCATGCGACTCCCAGCTCGCCGCAGACCTTCTCGATCACCAGCTGTGCTTCATCGCACAGATGACAGCCGGGCTTACCGATCAAGGTGACCGTCCGGTCCTGGGGCTTCTTCTTCTCCGTACGGCGAAAAATCGGGCTCATGACACCATTCTCGCCCCGCCGACGCGCCGCACGGCCCGTCTCTTTAACGGGGCGGTCGCGCAGAGTTCACAGGGACGCATCCTGCCGACTCCGGAACCACCGAACGAACTAGCTATGCTCACGACATGGCCGCTCTCGGATGGCTCACCCCCCGTAGGCGCTCCGCCACGGCGCGGAGCGTGTTGGCAGGCGAGGCCTCGGCTGAGGCAGCGCGCAAGTCCTCCCAGGAGCTGGAGGAACTGGCGGCGGAGGCCGCCGCACCCGAAGAGCCGGCAGAGCCCGCGGAGCCGGAGTTCCCGGTCTTCGGCGACGACAAGGCCGCCGCGTTCTTCGACCTCGACAACACCGTGATGCAGGGCGCCGCGATCTTCCACTTCGGCCGCGGCCTCTACAAGCGGAAGTTCTTCGAGCGCCAGGAGCTGGCCCGATTCGCCTGGCAGCAGGCGTGGTTCAGGCTCGCGGGCGTCGAGGACCCCGAGCACATGCAGGACGCCCGCGACAGCGCGCTTTCCATCGTCAAGGGCCACCGCGTCGCCGAGCTGATGTCCATCGGCGAGGAGATCTACGACGAGTACATGGCCGAGCGCATCTGGCCCGGTACGCGCGCCCTGGCCCAGGCCCATCTCGACGCGGGCCAGAAGGTCTGGCTGGTCACGGCCGCCCCGGTGGAGACGGCGACGATCATCGCCCGGCGCCTCGGCCTGACCGGCGCGCTCGGCACGGTCGCCGAGTCCGTGGACGGCGTCTATACGGGAAAGCTCGTCGGCGAACCCCTGCACGGCCCGGCGAAGGCCGAGGCGGTGCGCGCGCTCGCGTCGGCCGAGAGCCTCGACCTGGCCCGCTGTGCCGCGTACAGCGATTCGCACAACGACATCCCGATGCTCTCGCTGGTCGGGCATCCGTACGCGATCAATCCCGACGCCAAACTGCGCAAGCACGCGCGCGAGCGGGACTGGCGTCTGCGGGACTACCGCACCGGCCGCAAGGCCGCCAAGGTCGGCATCCCGGCCGCCGCGGGCGTGGGCGCGATCGCGGGCGGCACGGCCGCGGCCATCGCCCTGCACCGCCGCCGCCACTGAACATTCTCTCGCCCCTACCCCGCCCGGGCTCCCGCCAGTCACGTTGGTAGCACTCGGCCACAACACGCACCGCGCTTAGCCGGAATGTGAACCATTTCGATCAACAAGCGCTCACTGTGCGCTACTTGAACGGGCATAGACCGGTAACAGAAGCGACGTAATCGGTGATTTGAGCAACTGGGTGTAGCGCCGCCTGTACGAAGCGTTATTCTCCTCAGACGCATAAGGGACCCCACACGTCGCTACGACGGGTGAACGGTCCCGTACTGCACGTGATGGAAGCTCTGCCTCTGGGAGTCCCGTGTACCCACACGTCGGGGTTGACGCCTCGGGCCTGGCTACGCTGCGCGCAACGGTCGCCGACCGCTTGCGCGGCTTCGTCCCCACCGCGTACGCCGGCCCCGCCGTCCCCGCATTTGCCGTCCCCACACCCGCCGGGCCCGTCTATGCCCTGGCGGACAGCGGCGCGGCGGTCAGCAGACGGGCTCGTTCCGCCTCTGCCGCCACCTCAACCCCCACCCACCGCCGTCCCGCCGCGGACAGCGACAGCGCCCGCATGATGGACCTCGTCGAACGCGCCCAAGCCGGCGAGTCCGACGCCTTCGGCCGTCTCTACGACCAGTACAGCGACACGGTCTATCGCTACATCTACTACCGCGTCGGCGGCAAGGCGACCGCCGAGGACCTCACCAGTGAGACCTTTCTGCGCGCCCTGCGCCGCATCAGTACGTTCACCTGGCAGGGCCGTGACTTCGGTGCCTGGCTGGTCACGATCGCCCGCAATCTGGTCGCCGACCACTTCAAGTCGAGCCGATTCCGCCTCGAAGTGACCACCGGCGAAATGCTCGACGCCAACGAGGTCGAGCGCAGCCCCGAGGACTCCGTCCTGGAGTCCCTCTCCAACGCCGCACTGCTCGACGCCGTGCGCCGCCTCAACCCCCAGCAGCAGGAGTGCGTGACCCTGCGTTTCCTGCAAGGCCTCTCGGTCGCCGAGACCGCCCGGGTGATGGGCAAGAACGAGGGCGCGATCAAGACCCTCCAGTACCGCGCGGTCCGCACGCTGGCCCGGCTCCTGCCGGACGACGTGCGCTAGCGCCGACCTTTGCGGACAGCTCCGGGTAGCCGTGCGTGGCGGCCAACTCACCGTCCGTGGCGGCCAGATGGCCGTCACGGAAACTTGGCGGTCCGATCATCCTCCGTCCGTAACCCAAGTGCCGCGACGCTCGTTGTGCGGGATGCAGGCTCCCTGTGGTCGCCCCCTGACCGCCTCCACTCACTCGATCGTGTGGAAGTGTTCAAGTCGGGCAACCCTCAGGACCCCCTGGGGAGTCGACCGTCATGACGAGAGGAGGTGCCGCCAGTGATCGCGAACGTATCGGCACACCGGCGGGCGAACGCCTTCGCCCAGGACCTGGAGGAGCATTCCGACCAGGACCCGGCGGCCGAGCAGATCGAAGGTTCCGTCCCACCCGATCCGGCGCCGTCCGAACAGGCTGCCCCGGACCGGATGCTGACCTTGGCGAACGGCCTCGGCGAACTGCCGAAGCCGGAGCTGGATCCCGAGGTCAAAGTGGTCCAGCGGGCCCAGCTCGTAGCTGCCATGGAGGCCATGCTCCTTGAGGGCACGGCCGCGGGCGGTGGGACCATCGGCACCTCGGTGCCCGAACAGCGGTCCCGCAAGGGAGCCCACCGGGCCACGGGACTGCGCAAACTGAAGCCCCGCTCCCGCCTGTCGAAGGGCATCGCCGCGGGCGGGCTCACCGTCGGCGTCGCCGCGGGGGCGTTCAGCGGAGTGGCCGCGGCCAGCTCCGACGCGCTGCCGGGCGATTCGCTGTACGGGCTGAAGCGCGGCATGGAGGACCTGAAGCTGGGGTTGGCCGACGGCGAGAGCGACAAGGGCGGGATCTATCTCGACCACGCCTCGACGCGGCTCAACGAAGCCCGCCGCCTGATGGAGCGGGGCCGCTCCGGCGACCTCGACCACGAATCCCTCGGCGAGGTGAGGCGTGCCCTCTCCGGCATGCGGCACGACGCCACGGAAGGCCACCGCCTGCTGCACGAGGCGTACGAACGGGACGGGTCGCTCGGCCCCATCCAGACCCTGTCCGCCTTCTCGCAGTCGCACCGCAAGGCCTGGAGCGACCTGCAGAGCCGGCTGCCCGTCCAGCTCGGCGACGTGGGCCAGCAGGTCAGCTCGGTCTTCGACGCCATGGACCAGGAAGTGGAGCCACTCCGCTCGCTCTTCCCCCGCACCCCGGAGAAGGACCAGGCGCCGGGCAGCCCGGACCAGGGCTCGTCGGGCTCCAGCTCCCCGGACCGCCCCTCGTCCCCGACGACATCCCCCCGGGACGGCGCGAGCACGGACAGCAGGCCCCACCCGTCCACCTCGGACAGGCACAGCGAGGACGAAGGCCTGCTCGGCGGCAACACGGGCGGTCTCCTCGACCCTCCGAAGTCCGACAAGCCGACCGCCCCTTCGGAGGGCGGCGACGCCGGCAAGGAATCCGCTCCGGCCAAGCCCGACGTGACGGTACCGCCGTTGCTGCCGGGCCTGCTTCCGGGCCTGGGCATCGACGAAGAGGACGCGAAGTAGCGGACCGAACGCAGGACGGGCCGGAACCCTCCGTGGGGTCCGGCCCGTCCTGCGTTCGCCTCACCGGCCTGGGCTTTTCAGAAGGACACGGCCCTCAGAAGAACACGGACCGCCGCTGCACCAGCAGCTTGTAGAGGGTGTGCTGGATCTGCTCCCGGACCTGATCGGTCAGGTTGAACATCAGCATCGGGTCCTCGGCCGCCTCCGGCGGATAACCGTCCGTGAGAATCGGCTCCCCGAACTGGATCGTCCACTTCGTGGGCAGGGGCAGCGCCCCCAACGGGCCGAGCCACGGGAACGTAGGAGTGATCGGGAAGTACGGGATGCCGAGCACCCGCGCCAGCGTCTTGGCGTTGCCGATCATGGGGTAGATCTCCTCGGCGCCCACGATCGAGCACGGAATGATCGGCGTCCCCGCCCGCAGCGCGGTGGAGACGAACCCGCCCCGCCCGAACCGCTGCAACTTGTAGCGCTCGCTGAACGGCTTCCCGATGCCCTTGAACCCCTCCGGCATCACCCCGACCAGCTCACCCCGCTCAAGCAGCCGCTCGGCGTCCTCCGCGCAGGCCAGCGTGTGCCCCGCCTTGCGGGCGAGTTCGTTGACCACGGGCAGCATGAAGACGAGGTCCGCCGCGAGCAGCCGCAGATGACGCCCTGCCGGGTGGTTGTCGTGCACCGCGACCTGCATCATCACGCCGTCCAGCGGCAGCGTCCCCGAGTGGTTGGCGACGATCAGCGCCCCGCCGTCCGACGGGATGTTCTCGATGCCCTTCACCTCGACGCGGAAGTACTTCTCGTACAGCGGCCGCACCATCGACATCAGGACCTGGTCGGTGAGCTCCTCGTCGTAACCGAAGTCGTCGACCTCGTAGTCACCCGTGAGCCGCCGCCGCAGGAACGCGAGCCCGCCCGCGATACGCCTCTCCAGGCCGCCACCACCGCCCCGCGAGCCCGGAGCCGCCCCAGCCCTGGGCTTGGGCACCCGGTCCCCCGCAGGGACCTCTGGGTGCTCTGGGTGCTCGGGGTGTCCGGCTTGCTCCGCGCTCGGCGGTGACCCGTCCGGTTCCGCCTGGTCCGGCATGGCCGGGACCTCACGCACCGCTGCCGGATCGTTCTTGCGCCGGGGCGCGCTCCTGCGGCGCGGCGGGCGCTGCGCACCCCCGCGCGACCTGTCGTCGTCGAACGGAATGACCTTGGCGTCCGCCATCGTTGACGCTCTCCTCAGTTGGCGCTCTGGTTGCCCGCGAAGGGCAGCGTGGCGATCCGGTCGATGGCCCCCGCGACGGCCTGCGGCGGCAGAAGTCCCGAACCCCGACTGCGTACGAAATCCGCGAAGGTCTCCGCGGTCGTGTACTTGGGCGTGAAGCCCAGTGTCTCGCGCATCTGCCGGGTGGCCACGACCCGGCCGTGGGTGAGCAGCCTGATCTGCTCGGGCGAGAAGTCCGTCACGCCCAGTGTCCGCAGCGCCTGGCCGACCCAGGTGACCGCGGGCATGAACACCGGCAGCGTCGGACGCCCAAGGCGCCGCGAGCACTGCGAGAGCAGGAGCAGCCCGTCGCCCGCGATGTTGAACGTGCCGCTGTTGAGCGTTCCGCGCTCCGGTTCGCGCGCGCCGATGCGCAGGACCTCGATCGCGTCGTCCTCGTGCACGAACTGCAGCCGCGGGTCGTAGCCGAAGACGGTCGGCAGAACCGGCAGCGAGAAGTACTCGGCGAGCGGGGAGTCCGCGGCGGGCCCCAGGATGTTCGCGAAGCGCAGCACGCAGACCGCCACGTCGGGGCGGCGGCGCGCGAATCCGCGTACGTACCCCTCGACCTCGACGGTGTCCTTGGCGAAGCCACCGGACGGCAGCGACTTCGGCGGCGTCGTCTCGGTGAAGACCGCGGGGTCGCGCGGCGCGGAGCCGTACACATTGGTGCTCGACTTCACCACGAGCCGCTTGACCGTCGGCGACTTCTGGCAGGCGCCGAGCAGCTGCATGGTGCCGATGACGTTGGTTTCCTTGAGCGAGCCGCGGTTGCCGCCGGCGAGCGCGGTGCCCGTGACGTCCAGGTGCACGACCGTGTCGACGGAGAACTCGGCGAGCACCTTGGCGATCGCGGACTGCCGTATGTCGGCCTGGACGAAGTCGGCGCCGCCCAGATGGTGCTCGGGAGGTACCGCGTCCACCGCGACCACCCGGTCGACCTCGGGGTCCCTCAGGACTCGACGGACGAACCGCCCGCCCAGTTGTCGGGACACCCCGGTCACGAGCACGACCTTGCCCAAGATCAGCGCCTGCCTTCCCCAGCCCTCGAAGTCCTGCCGCGCCCCATCATTTCCCTCCGGCACACGCTAGCGGGTCGTTGTTGCGCTGTGATGACCGCCCGATGCAGGAAGTGACGGCAACCCCACACATGCACACAGAGCAGGCCGTACGCCCAGACCAGGACGTACGCCCGGATCGGGACCATCGGGACCGCACATCCTGCCCAGGACATACGTTCGGAACAAGCCCCCGGGGCCCGTGCGCGGCCCGAAAAACCGGCCGAAAACCGGCCGGAACACGCCGAAGCCCTCCCGCCAGGATGACGGGAGGGCTTCGGGACGCGCTGAACAGCTGTCGCTTACTTCTTGTTGCGACGCTGAACGCGGGTGCGCTTCAGCAGCTTGCGGTGCTTCTTCTTGGCCATCCGCTTACGCCGCTTCTTGATAACAGAGCCCACGACTACCCTCGCTCACTTCTCTTCACTCGGTGCGGGGCAGCAGACTGGGCCCACACGACCTACGTCGGCCTAGCCTACCCGCCCCCGCGTGAGGGACGTAATCGAGGGGCATCGATCGCTCCGATCAGCCCGCCTCGACCCCCACATAGGACTCGCGGAGGTACTCGTGAACCGCCTGCTCCGGGACCCGGAAAGACCTTCCGACCCGGATGGCGGGCAGATGACCGCTGTGCACCAAGCGGTACACGGTCATCTTGGACACTCGCATCACCGAGGCGACCTCCGCCACGGTCAGAAACTGAACCTCGTTCAGCGGCCTCTGGTCAGCTGCCATGACACCCCACCTGAACCTTCCGCACATATGACGGGCACCGGCTTCCCCTTCCGGTGACTCTTCGTCTCTGCGCGCTCACTCACCAGACTAGGGGCGGATGATGCGAGTGGGGAAGAGGAGTAGCGATCGGCCGCCTACTGTGACAGACACGCTCGATTGAGTACATAGCGAGTAAGCGGTCGGTAGTAATCAGATCGCACAGCGTCATCAAGCGGAACGACGACGGACACCTGCCCCTCGGCCTCTCCGACGAACAGCGCGGGATCATCCGTATCCGCGAGACCGATCGCCTCGAACCCCAGCTGACCTGCCCCGCAGACCCATCCGTGGTCCCCGATGACAAGCTCGGGAAGCGGTCCCCCAGCCTCCGCGGCAGCCTCGAGAACGACCCGAACCGGGAGCGGGGAATGGGTGTGTGCGCCGGTCTCACTCCCGGTGGGACACGCGCCGGGTTCCCGCACCAACGCGACTCCTTGTACGTAGTCAAGGTTGTACGTGCGTAGGCCGAACCGGGTCGTTATGTCGACACTGCTGCCCTGCGCGGGGGTGAGGACGGTGCACCCCGCCGCCGACAAAGCGTCCGCCAACGCGGCGTAGAACCCGAGGAGCCGGTGCGGATGCCCTGTCCCGAGGAGCACGGGAAGCCGCCCTCGCGCCACCTCCGCGAGCCTCTCGGCGAAGGCGTCGAGCGCGGCGAGCGTCCGTTCCGGATCAATGACGTCGGTCCCGGAAGTGTCCCGCGGGTCGGCGGAGACCCCGCACTTGTCGGCCATGAGCCCGAGAAGGTCGCCGGGACCCCAGTTCCACTCGGGGTCGAGGCCGAGCAGTATCCGGGGATCCCGGGCCGCGAAGAGCCGATAGTTCCGCAGGCTCTGCTCCCGGGAGGTGGCCACGGGCCCGGCAAGGCGGGCAGCCAGGAGATGCGCGCGCAATGCTCCGGTGCTCAACACGGTGCCGATGCTGACGCATCGACCCGGCGACCACCCCCAAAACCCCGGAAATCCCCCACAGTTGGGCTAACGGGGGCACAATCGCAGCCCGGCCGGCGTTCGGAGCCACCCCACTCCAGCCCAACCGCCGTTCGCTGCCCGCGTGCCCGCCTCCTACGGCAACAGCCCCCGCAGCGGAAACGCCGCCCGGCGAGCGGCGAGCACCGCCTGGTCGAGCCGGTCCGCGGGGTCGTAACCCGCCTCCCACCCCTCCCAGGAGACGGGCCACCGCCCATCCGTCATCCGGGCGGGAGCCAACTGCCGGGTCCGCGCGAAGACTTCCTGCCGCCAGGCCTCAGGAATCTCCGCCGAAGGCAGCACCTCCCGCCCCGCGGCGATGGCGGTCAGATGGGTCCAGGACCGCGGCACCACATCCACCACGGCGTATCCCCCACCGCCCAGAGCGACCCAGCGCCCATCGGCGTACGAATGCGCCAACTCATGGCAGGCCACCTGCACGGCCCGCTGTGCGTCGAGGGACACGGCGAGATGAGCCAGCGGATCATCGAAGTGCGTGTCGGCGCCATGCTGGGTGACAAGGACCTGCGGCCGGAACTCGGCGAGCAGCTCCGGCACCACGGCGTGGAACGCCCGCAGCCACCCCGCGTCCCCGGTCCCGGCCGGCAGCGCGACATTCACGGCCGACCCCTCGGCGTCACCCGCCGCGCCCGTCTCCTCCGGCCACCCGGTCTGCGGAAACAGCGTCCGGGGATGCTCGTGCAGCGAAACCGTCAGAACCCGCGGATCCTCCCAGAACGAGGCCTGCACACCGTCCCCGTGGTGCACGTCGACGTCCACGTACGCGATGCGCTCGGCGCCGAGCTCGAGCAGCCGGGCGATGGCAAGCGAGGCGTCGTTGTAGATGCAGAACCCCGAAGCGGCGCCCGGCATCGCGTGGTGCAGCCCGCCCGCGAAGTTCACCGCGTGCAGCGCTTCCCCGCGCCACACCGCCTCGGCGGCCCCCACCGACTGCCCGGCGATCAGCGCCGACACCTCGTGCATCCCCGCGAAGGCGGGATCGTCCACGGTCCCGAGGCCATAGCCACCGTCCGCCGACGCCGGATCGGCGGACGCGGCCTTGACCGCGTCCACATAGTCCGAGCGGTGCACGAGCCGCAGCGTCGAGTCACCGGCACGCTTGGCCGCGACCACCTCAAGATCACGGTCGAGCCCGAAGGCGCCGACCAGACTTCTGGTCAGCGCGAGCCGGACCGGGTCCATGGGGTGCTCAGGACCGAAGTCATAGCCCGTTACTGCCTCGTCCCACATCAGCTGTGCGTGCCCGCTCATGCCCGTCACCGTATCGGTCCGCTCCGGGGGCGAAGGAACGGGCATACAACAAGGTCACGAGCACCAACACCATGGGAACGAGCATCGCCCCGCGGTAGTTCCAGGCATCCCCGAGCGCACCCACCAGCGGCGAACCGATCAGGAACCCCACATAGTTGAAGACGTTGAGCCGCGCGACGGCGGCGTCCGATGCCCCGGGGAAGAGCCGCCCCGCCGCGGCGAACGTCTGCGGAACGATCACGCAGAGCCCGATCCCGAGCACCGTGAACCCCAGGATGCCGGTCCACGCCCCGGGCGCCACCGCCACGACCGCGAACCCGACGGCGGCCACCACCGAACCGGCCCGCACCACCGCCACGGCCCCGAACCGCCGGACGCCCAGGTCCCCAAGTCCCCGCCCCAGCAGGGTCATGACCATGTAGACGTTGTAGGGGACGGTCGAGACCTCCTCGGAGCTCCCCAGCACATCCTGCAGATACTTCGCACTCCAGTTGGAGACGGTCGAGTCCCCGATGTACGCGAAAGTCATCACCAGGCAGAGCGGCAGGAGCAGCTTGAAGACCAGCGGCCCGCCCTTGCCCTCACCGGCATCACCCGCCACAACCCCGGCTTCGCCACCGGTCCCCGCGTCGACGTACCACCGACTCCCCACCAGCGCCGCCGGCAACAGCACCACGACCACCGGCAGATACGACACGAAGAGCGACAGATCCCAGTGCGCCCCCGCCCACGCGATCGACGCCCCCGCGATCCCGCCCAGGCTGTACGCCGCGTGGAACCCCAGCATGATGCTGCGCCCGTAGGCCCGCTGCAGACTCACCCCGAGCATGTTCATGGACGCGTCGAGCGCCCCCACCGCGAGCCCGAACGCCCCCAGCGCCAGGCCCACTTGCCACAGGGCGTCGCCCGCGCCGGCCCCGAGCAGCGCCAGGAGCACCACGGGCTGCGACCACCGCAGCACACGGCTCGGCCGCACCCGCTTGACCAGCCACTCCGTGCCCACGCTTCCGGCACCCGCCAGGATCGGCACGGCGGCGAGAAAGACGGGGAGCAGGCCGTCGGATATCCCGTACTGATCCTGAAGGGCGGGGATCCGCGTCACCAGCAACGCGAAGGTGACACCCTGCACCAGGAAGCTGAACGCCAAAGAGGCCCTGCCGCGCCGCAGCTCATCTGTCATGGCTGCTGAGCGTAGGACCCCTGACTACCGGTGGGTAGATAGATCACTCACCTATTTCCCACCGCCGCCCCTCGGATGGGGCTCCCTCCCGGCCTCACCGCTCGATCGCGGCGAGCTCCTCGCTCACGATCATCTCCATCGGGCCGACGACCCGACCGCCGCTGACGAAGACCGTCGCCGTGATGGTGACCGCCGCGATCGCCCCGCCGAGCCACACCATGGTGTCGATCGACAGCGTGTAGGCCCCCACGACCCGCAACACGGCCTCACCGAACAGCGCCACACCCCACAGCACGGAGAACGTCCGCTCCAGCCGCGCGAACCGCCCCTGCTCGCCGATCAGCCGGTCCCACACCGCGGTCCGCGCCGCGTTGCCCTTGGTGACCCAGGGCTTGAGCCCGGCGGTCATCAACGGCCGCCCCGCGGCCACGGACCACAGAATGGCGATGCCGATCGTCGCCGTGATCCCGCTGTCCTTGGCCAGCATCAGCCGCGGGTCACCGGCCACCAGGCTGAGCAGCAGCCCGACCACGTTGGCGGCCAGGATGAGCGCCGCGAGCCCATTGACGCGCCGCTCCCTGACCACGCCCCACAGCGTCCGCCCGGCCGGCACCACACTGCTCCAGGCGAGCGCCCCCATCGTTCCCATCCCGAAGCCCTTGCTGAGCAGGTAGTACGAGGCTGTGGGCACCACCGCGTCCAGCACGAGCGGCTTCAGCGACTCCCAGCGCGACTGCCGGGCGGTGGGGGTCGCCGCGCTGGTGGCGGTGGTCGTGGTGTGGGCCGGGGTGGCGAGCTGGCTCATGGTGATCGGTCCTCCGTCGTGGCTGTCACTGCGTACGTCCCGCTCGTTCTCGATGTACACAGCTTCGCCGCGACGGCCCATCGGCCAACAGAAACGATCGTCCGGAGCTGGCGATGACAATTGTCAGATCCGCACCCACACCGCCGTCATACGAGCAGGTCAGCCAACTCTCGCAGGTCCCCGAAGAGTTCGGTGGCCCCCGCCAGCCGCTCCGCGGGCGTCATGGCCGTGAACCCGTACACATCCATCCCCGCAGCCACGGCGGCCCGGACACCCAACGGGCTGTCCTCGATCACCACGCACTTCTCGGGCGCCACCCCCATGCGCTCGGCGGCGTACAGAAAGAGATCCGGCGCCGGCTTCCCCCGCCCCACGTCCTCGGAGCTGAAGATCCGCTCGTCACCGAACCACTGATCGAGCCCGGTCCGCCGATGCCCGACCCGGATCCGCTCATGGCTCCCGGAGGAGGCGAGGCAGTACGGCACGCCGTCGGCCACCAACTTCTCGAGTACGTCGACGGCGCCGGCCACAGGCTCAAGCTCCCGCTCGAAGGCCTCGAAGACACGAGCGTGGAAGGTCACATCGAAATCCTCGGGCAGCCGCTGCCCACTGCGCTCAAGAACAAGATCGTGTACGCGATGGACGGCGGCCCCCATGTAGTCACGCAGGGAGTCCTCATACGTGGTGGAGTGGCCGAGTTCGGTCAGATAGGCGGCGAGAATGGCATTGGAGAGAGGCTCGCTGTCCACCAGGACGCCGTCGTTGTCGAAGATGACCAGGTCGTATCGCATAACTCGACATTAGCCCGACGCCAAACGCAGAAAACCCCCGCACCAAAGGTGCGGGGGTTTCCCGTTAATAATAGTTCGGCGGCGTCCTACTCTCCCACAGGGTCCCCCCTGCAGTACCATCGGCGCTGTGAGGCTTAGCTTCCGGGTTCGGAATGTAACCGGGCGTTTCCCTCACG
>NZ_JBICXP010000004.1:0-802613 GCF_043200355.1 Streptomyces sp. NPDC048436 | reverse complement strand
GGCGTTGACTTTTGGCACGCTGTTGAGTTCTCAAGGAACGGACGCTTCCTTTGTACTCACCCTCTCGGGCTTTCCTCCGGGCGCTTCCCTTCGGTGTTTCTTTTGTCTTGCTGTTCTTGCGTTTCCGACTCTATCAGACTCTTTCGTGTCCGATTTCCTCGGTGCCTTTCCGGTTCCCGCTCCTGCCTTTCGGCTTTCGCGTTTCCCTTTCCGGCGGTTCCGACTTTATCAGAGATTCTGAGTCGGAATTCCCCGCCCTCTTCGGGTTGCTCCGAGCACGTGAGTGCCGGGTGCTTCCCTCTGCGGCGGAGACGTAAACGTACTGGAGCGGGGCGCCCCGATGCAAATCGAGGCGCCCCGCTCCTAGTTCACCCTGCGTCGGGGTCAGACCTCGACGACCACGGGGAGGATCATCGGGCGTCGGCGGTAGTTGTCCGAGACCCACTTGCCCAACGTGCGGCGGATGAGTTGCTGCAGCTGGTGGGGTTCCACGACGCCGTCCTGGGCCGACTTCTCCAGGACCTCCTGGACCCTCGGCATGACCGCCGAGAACGCCGAGTCCTCGATGCCCGAGCCGCGGGCCTGGATGTGCGGGCCCCCGGTGATCTTGCCGGTGCTGGAGTCCACCACCACGAAGACCGAGATGATGCCCTCGTCCCCGAGGATCCTGCGGTCCTTCAGCGCGGGCTCGCCGACATCGCCGACGGAGAGGCCGTCGACGTACACATAACCGGCCTGGACCTTGCCGACGATCTTCGCCTTGCCCTCGACGAGGTCGACGACGACGCCGTCCTCGGCGATCACGATGCGGTCGTGCGGGACGCCGGTGAGGGCTCCCAGCTCGGCGTTGGCGCGCAGGTGGCGCCATTCGCCGTGGACCGGCATCAGGTTCTTGGGCTTGCAGATGTTGTAGAAGTACAGGAGCTCGCCGGCCGACGCGTGGCCGGAGACGTGCACCTTCGCGTTGCCCTTGTGGACGACGTTGGCGCCCCAGCGGGTCAGGCCGTTGATCACGCGGTAGACCGCGTTCTCGTTGCCGGGGATGAGCGACGACGCCAGGATCACCGTGTCGCCCTGGACGATGCGGATCTGGTGGTCGCGGTTCGCCATCCGGGACAGGGCTGCCATCGGCTCGCCCTGGGAACCCGTACAGACGAGCACCACCTGGCTGTCGGGCAGGTCGTCGAGCGTCTTGACGTCCACCACCAGGCCCGGCGGGACCTTCAGGTAGCCCAGGTCCCGGGCGATGCCCATGTTGCGGACCATCGAGCGGCCGACGAAGGCGACCCTGCGGCCGTACTCGTGGGCCGCGTCCAGGATCTGCTGGATGCGGTGGACGTGGCTGGCGAAGCTCGCGACGATGATCCGCTTCTGGGCGCCGGCGAAGACGCCCCGGATCACGTTCGAGATGTCGCGCTCCGGCGGGACGAAGCCCGGGACCTCGGCGTTCGTCGAGTCGGAGAGGAGGAGGTCGATGCCTTCCTCGCTCAGCCGCGCGAACGCGTGCAGGTCCGTGAGGCGGCCGTCCATCGGCAGCTGGTCCATCTTGAAGTCGCCGGTGGCGACCACCATGCCCGCGGGGGTGCGGACAGCGACGGCCAGGGCGTCCGGGATGGAGTGGTTGACCGCGATGAACTCACAGTCGAACGGGCCCAGACGCTCGCGGTCGCCCTCGACGACCTCCAGCGTGTACGGACGGATCCGGTGCTCCTGGAGCTTCGCCTCGATGAGCGCGAGCGTGAGCTTCGAGCCGATCAGCGGGATGTCCGGCTTCTCGCGCAGGAGATAGGGGACACCGCCGATGTGGTCCTCGTGGCCGTGCGTGAGCACGATGCCGTCGATGTCGTCGAGGCGGTCCCTGATGGACGTGAAGTCCGGCAGGATCAGGTCGATTCCGGGCTGCTCCTCCTCGGGGAAGAGCACTCCGCAGTCGACGATCAGCAGGCGACCGTTGAACTCGAAGACGGTCATGTTGCGGCCGATCTCGCCGAGGCCGCCGAGCGGGGTGACCCGCAGGCCGCCCTTCGGGAGCTTCGGCGGGGCGCCAAGTTCAGGATGCGGATGACTCAAAAGACTCTCCTCACCACACACGCCACGTACCTCCAAGGCACGTGGCGCGCATGACGTTCGTGCAGTAGCAGTTGTTTGTGTGGGTGCAGGACGCTGTCCTGCGGGGTCTCGCGTATTCAGTTGTGAAGTCTGGGACTAGAGCTGTACCCCGCCGGCGGCGAGGTCGATCTTGAGCTGAGCCGTCTCGTCGGGCGACAGCTCGACGAGGGGCAGGCGCAGCGGTCCCGCGGGGCGGCCCTGCAGGGTGAGTGCCGCCTTCGTGGTGATCACGCCCTGCGTACGGAACATGCCCGTGAAGACCGGGAGCAGCTTCTGGTGGATCTCGGTGGCCTTCTGCACGTCACCCGTGGAGTACGCGTCGATCATCGAGCGCAGTTCCGGGGTGACCACGTGGCTGACCACGGAGACGAAGCCGCAGGCGCCGACGGAGAGCAACGGGAGGTTCAGCATGTCGTCGCCGGAGTACCACGCCAGACCGGAGCGGGCGATGGCCCAGCTGGCGCGGCCGAGGTCGCCCTTGGCGTCCTTGTTGGCGACGATCCGGGGGTGCTCGGCGAGCCGGACGATCGTCTCGGTGTTGATCGGTACGCCACTGCGGCCGGGGATGTCGTAGAGCATGACCGGCAGCTCGGTGCTGTCCGCGATCGCGGTGAAGTGCCGGAGCAAACCCTCTTGCGGGGGCTTGTTGTAGTACGGCGTGACGGTCAGGAGTCCGTTCGCGCCGACGCGCTCGGCATCGCGGGCGAGCTCGATGCTGTGGCGGGTGTCGTTCGTGCCGACGCCCGCCACGACGTGGGCGCGGTCTCCGACTGCCTCCACTACGGCTCGTACGAGCTCGGCTTTCTCCGCGTTGCTGGTGGTCGGGGACTCGCCGGTGGTGCCATTGATGACGAGGCCGTCGTTGCCTGCGTCCACCAGATGGGCAGCCAGCTGCTGCGCGCCGTCGAGGTCAAGTGCGCCGTCCGCCGTAAAGGGCGTGACCATGGCGGTGAGGACCCTCCCGAAGGGGGTCTGCGGAGTGGAGGTCGGAGCCATGGGTAACACGCTACTCGCTGCTCAGCGCGTGGTCCCCCCTCGGGGGATGTGTGCGGACCTGACAAGTGAGGAGCCCGGCACTGCCTGCTCGGGGGTTCAAGCAGTGCCGGGTCCGTTTGATCAGGCTAGATGAACTTCTCGAAATGCCGCAATACGGACACCTCGCTCGGCCCACCCGCACACCAGTGCCTTATGGGGCCAGAAGGCCGCCTTACGGAGCCACACGGCCGTTCTTGTTGAAGGCGGCGTGCGTGAGCGGCATCAGCCGGGCCCACTCCTCTTCCATCTTCTCGCCGACCATCTCGATCTCCCGCTGCGGGAAGGACGGGACCTTGGCGAGTTCGTGCTGCGTGCGCAGGCCGAGGAAGTGCATCAGCGAACGGGCGTTGCACGTCGCGTACATCGAGGAGAAGAGGCCGACGGGCAGGACCGCGCGGGCGACCTCGCGGGCGACACCGGCGGCGAGCATCTCCTGATACGCCTCGTACGCCTGGCGGTAGGAGTCCTCCATGACGCGGCCCGTGAGCTCCTGCTGGGCCTGGGTGCCCTCGACGAAGACGTACTTCCCGGGGCGGCCCTCCTGGACCAGCTTGCGGGACTCGTCCGGGACGTAGAACGTCGGCTGGAGCTCCCTGTAGCGGCCCGATTCCTCGTTGTACGACCAGCCCACGCGGTGCCGCATGAACTCGCGGAAGACGAAGATGGGGGCGCTGATGAAGAACGTCATCGAGTTGTGCTCGAAGGGGCTGCCGTGGCGGTCCCGCATCAGGTAGTTGATCAGGCCCTTGGAGCGCTCGGGGTCCTTCTGGAGCTCCTCCAGGGACTGCTCGCCGGCAGTCGAGACGCGGGCGGCCCACAGGACGTCGGAGTCGGTCGCGGCATGCTTCACCAACTCGACGGTGACCTCGCTGCGGAAGCTGGGCTTGAGGTCTTCGGTGGGGGTCTCGCTCACTGGCGGGGGTCCTTCCATGTGCGTCACTCGGGCGGCGACCACTCTATGGCCCGGCACTGACAATCGGCCGTTCGGTGCCCCGCCACGACATTCTTCGGCGAATTTGGCGAAACCGGGCACCATTTGGGTCTTTCGAGCGTCTGTCTAGACAACAGAGTTAAGTTCGATTCGCGTGAGGAGAAACGCACCCCATGTTCCGTCGGCGCGAGCCCGTTCCGTTCGCCTTCATCGCCGAAGCCGACAAGTTCCGCAGCAATGTCACTCCCCCGCCCCGAGAGCGCCCCTCGGCCGCTCAGGTGGTGGGCCGGACCCTGGTCGGCCTGGTCGTGGTCGCCGGCCTCGCGGGTTCCCTGCTGTTCGGCATGCCCGCCCTGTCGCCCGATCAGTCACCCGCGCAGAACCAGCAGTCCGAAGCCTCGGACGGCCGATGACGCCCGTCCAGGCCTCTGCCCCCGTCCGGACCCCCAAGGGTGGTAGGCGGTAGCAGGGCTCGATAACCTCACCGGGCACAGCCCATGCGTGGATCGAGTGAGGATCAGTCGTGCCCCTGCCCTTCCTGACGGCTGACCGCGCCTTTGACGAGGCAGCGGACGACGCCGCGCTGCCGTTCGACGATCGTGACATCTGGCGGCGGCCCTACCGGCCCGGCCCGTTTCGAGTGGGAGCGGCCGCGCTGCTTCTGCTGCTCGCCTCGTTCGTGCTCGTGGCCGCCGTGATCATTTCGTTCGCGGACTCACTGGCGGCCGCGGCCCTGTGCGCGGGGCTCGCGGTGGCCGTCATCGTGAGCGCGCTGCGGCTGCTGCGGATGGGCACCTGGGTCAGCGCGCACGGGCTGCGTCGGGTGGCCTTCCTGACGACGCAGACCGTGCCGTGGGCGCAGGTCGTGACGGTGCGGACGACACAGCAGCCCGTGCGGTGGCTCGGGCTGCCCCGCACCGTGCAGGGGCAGGCGCTCGTCCTCGTACGACGGGATCAGGGCGGTGGTCAGCCGCCGTTGCTCACCGACCGCAACGCCGACTTCCTGGCGCGGCACGAGGCCTTCAACCGGGCGGCCGACTCCATCGAGGTGTGGGCCGACGAGTACCGCCGCACCGCCTGATCCACCACGCTGGACCTGATCCTGAACGCTAGACGTTGACCGGCCTGCCCGCGTGCAGCGCGATCGCGCGCTGCATGGCCTTTCGCGCGCGCGGGGTGTCCCGGGCATCGTGATAGGCGACGGCGAGGCGGAACCAGCAGCGCCAGTCGTCCGGCGCGTCCTCGGTCTCGGCCTTGCGCCTGGCGAAGACCTCGTCGGCCGAGTCACGGTCGATGCGGCCACCGGGCGTGCGCTTCAACTCGTCGACCGGCAGGCCGCCTTCGGCCTCGAGCTCGGCGGCGAGGCGGTTGGCGCGCTGGACGAACTGGGTGTTCTTCCAGAGGAACCAGACGCCGATGAACGGCAGGATGAGCACCGCGACACCGAAGGTGACGGTGAGCGCGGTGCCGTGCTGTATCAGGAGCACGCCTCGGCTGCCGACCAGGACGAAGTAGACGACCAGGACGGCGGCCGTGACGGCGTAAGTGATCTTTGCTCGCATGACGGTCAGCTCAGCCCGGGTCAGTTCAGATCCAGGAAGTGCTCCAGGCCGAACGTCAGGCCGGGAGTGTTCACCACCCGGCGTACGCCGAGCAGGATGCCCGGCATGAAGCTGCTGTGGTGCAGCGAGTCGTGCCGGACCGTCAGGGTCTCCCCCTCACCGCCGAGCAGCACCTCCTGGTGGGCAAGAAGCCCGCGCAAGCGCACGGAGTGCACCGGCACGCCGTCGACGTCCGCGCCGCGGGCGCCGTCGAGCGCGGTCACCGTGGCGTCCGGCTGCGGGGCGCTGCCCGCCGCACGACGCGCCTCGGCGATGAGCTGGGCGGTGCGCGTGGCGGTGCCGCTGGGGGCGTCGGCCTTGTTCGGGTGGTGCAGTTCGACGACCTCGACGGACTCGAAGTAGGGCGCCGCGATCTGCGCGAACTTCATGGTGAGGACCGCGCCGATGGAGAAGTTCGGGGCGATCAGGACGCCGGTGCGCGGCGAGGCGTCCAGCGAGGTCCGCAGCTGCGCGAGGCGCTCGTCGGTCCAGCCCGTCGTACCGACCACGGCGTGGATCCCGTGCCGTACGCAGAAGTCCAGGTTCTCCTGCACCGAGTCGGGGTTGGTCAGTTCGACCGCGACCTGGGCGCCGGTCTCCACCAGCGTCTCCAGCGAGTCGCCCCGGCCGAGCGCCGCGACCAGTTCCAGGTCGTCGGCGGCTTCGACGGCTCGGACGGCCTCGGAGCCGATCCGGCCCTTGGCTCCGATGACCGCCACGCGCAGCTTGCTCATGTGCCTGATTCCTTAAGGGGGTTAGGAGACCGCGTCAGGGTTAGGAGACCGCGTCGTGCAGACGGGCGGCCTGCTTGTCCTTGAGCGGGCCGATGGCCGACAGCGAAGGGCGGTGGCCAAGGACGTCGCGGGCGACCTCGCGGACCTCGTCCGGGGTGACCGCCGAGATCTTGGCGAGCATGTCGTCGACCGACATCTGCTCGCCCCAGCACAGCTCGCTCTTGCCGATGCGGTTCATCAGCGCCCCGGTGTCCTCAAGGCCAAGGACGGTGGAGCCCGCGAGCTGGCCGATCGCGCGGCCGATCTCGTCGTCGCTCAGGCCGTTCTGCGCGACCTGGTCGAGTTCGTCGCGGCAGATCTTCAGTACGTCGTGCACCTGGCTCGGACGGCAGCCCGCGTACACGCCGAAGAGACCGGTGTCGGCGAAGCCCGACGTGTACGAGTACACGCTGTAGGCCAGGCCGCGCTTCTCCCGGACCTCCTGGAAGAGGCGGGACGACATGCCGCCGCCGAGCGCGGTGTTCAGGACGCCGAGGGCCCAGCGGCGCTCGTCCGTGCGGGCCAGGCCTGGCATGCCGAGGATGACGTGGGCCTGCTCGGTCTTGCGGTTGACGACCTCGACGCGGCCGGCGGTGCGCAGGCTGCGGGAGCCCTGGCGCGGGATGACCGGGGTGGCGTCGGTGCGCTTGAGGGCGCCCGCCTTCTCGAAGGCCGAGCGGACCTGGCGTACGACCTTGTTGTGGTCGACGTTGCCCGCGGCCGCGACCACCAGACGGGTCGGGTCGTAGTGCTTCTTGTAGAAGCGCCGGATCCGGTCCGCGTCAAGGGCGTTGACCGTGTCGACCGTGCCCAGGACGGGGCGGCCGAGGGGGGTGTCGCCGAGCATCGTGTGCGCGAACAGGTCGTGCACGCAGTCGCCCGGGTCGTCCTCGGTCATCGCGATCTCTTCGAGGATGACGCCGCGTTCGGCGTCGACGTCCTCCTGGAGGATCAGGGAGCCCGTCAGCATGTCGCAGACGACGTCGATGGCCAGCGGCAGGTCGGTGTCGAGCACGCGTGCGTAGTAGCACGTGTACTCCTTCGCCGTGAAGGCGTTCATCTCGCCGCCGACCGCGTCGAGCGCGGCCGAGATGTCCAGCGCGCTGCGCTTCTTGGTGCCCTTGAAGAGCAGGTGTTCCAAGTAGTGCGTCGCGCCGTTCAGAGCAGGGGTCTCGTCACGGGAGCCGACGTTCGCCCAGATCCCGAAGGTCGCCGAGCGTACGGAGGGCAAGGTCTCCGTGACGACCCGCAGGCCGCCCGGAAGCGTCGTACGGCGGACCGTGCCGATGCCGTCCTTGCCCTTGAGCAGGGTTTGGGTACGGGCGACGGCCCGCCCCTCCGAAGAGGGGCGGGCCGTCGTCGTGGTGCTACGCGACGTCACTTGTCGGTGTCGTCCTTCGTGTCGGCTGCGTTCTCGTCGCCCTCTTCGCCCTCGACGACGGGGATGAGGGAGAGCTTGCCGCGGGAGTCGATCTCGGCGATCTCGACCTGGACCTTCTGGCCCACGCCGACGACGTCCTCGACGTTCTCCACGCGCTTGCCGCCGGCGAGCTTGCGGATCTGCGAGATGTGCAGCAGACCGTCCTTGCCCGGCATGAGCGACACGAACGCACCGAAGGTGGTGGTCTTGACGACCGTACCCAGGTAGCGCTCGCCGACCTCCGGCATGGTCGGGTTGGCGATGCCGTTGATCGTGGCGCGGGCGGCCTCGGCCTGCGAACCCTGCTGGGCACCGATGTAGATGGTGCCGTCGTCCTCGATCGTGATGTCGGCGCCGGTGTCCTCCTGGATCTGGTTGATCATCTTGCCCTTCGGGCCGATGACCTCACCGATCTTGTCCACCGGGATCTTGACCGTGATGATGCGCGGCGCGTTCGGGGACATCTCGTCCGGAACGTCGATCGCTTCGTTCATCACGTCGAGGATGTGCAGACGCGCGTCACGGGCCTGCTTCAGCGCGGCGGCCAGGACCGAGGCGGGGATGCCGTCGAGCTTGGTGTCGAGCTGGAGCGCGGTCACGAACTGCTTCGTACCGGCGACCTTGAAGTCCATGTCACCGAACGCGTCCTCCGCACCGAGGATGTCGGTGAGGGCGACGTAGTGCGTCTGGCCGTCGATCTCCTGCGAGATCAGACCCATGGCGATACCGGCGACGGCGGCCTTCAGCGGCACACCGGCGTTGAGCAGCGACATCGTGGAGGCACAGACCGAGCCCATGGACGTCGAGCCGTTCGAACCGAGGGCCTCGGAAACCTGACGGATCGCGTACGGGAAGTCCTCGCGCGAGGGGAGCACCGGCACGATGGCGCGCTCGGCGAGCGCTCCGTGGCCGATCTCGCGGCGCTTGGGCGAACCGACGCGGCCGGTCTCGCCGACCGAGTACGGCGGGAAGTTGTAGTTGTGCATGTAACGCTTGCGCGTCACGGGCGACAGCGTGTCGAGCTGCTGCTCCATGCGGAGCATGTTCAGCGTCGTGACGCCCAGGATCTGGGTCTCGCCACGCTCGAACAGCGCCGAGCCGTGCACGCGCGGGATGGCCTCGACCTCGGCGGCGAGCGTACGGATGTCCGTGACGCCACGGCCGTCGATGCGGACCTTGTCCTTGATGACGCGCTCGCGGACCAGCTTCTTGGTCAGCGCGCGGTAGGCACCGGAGATCTCCTTCTCGCGGCCCTCGAACTGCGGGAGCAGCTTCTCGCCGGCGATCTCCTTGATGCGGTCGAGCTCGGCCTCGCGCTCCTGCTTGCCGGCGATGGTCAGGGCCTGGGAGAGCTCGGACTTCACGGCGGCGGTCAGGGCCTCAAGGACGTCGTCCTGGTAGTCCAGGAAGACCGGGAACTCACCGGTGGGCTTGGCGGCCTTCGCGGCGAGGTCCGACTGGGCCTTGCAGAGCGCCTTGATGAAGGGCTTCGCGGCTTCCAGACCGGCGGCGACGATCTCCTCGGTCGGCGCCTCGGCACCGTCCGCGACGAGCTGGATGGTCTTCTCGGTGGCCTCGGCCTCGACCATCATGATCGCGACGTCGCCGTCCTCGAGGACGCGACCGGCGACGACCATGTCGAAGACGGCGTCCTCGAGCTCGGTGTGCGTCGGGAAGGCGACCCACTGACCCTTGATGAGCGCCACACGCGTGCCGCCGATCGGGCCCGAGAAGGGCAGTCCTGCCAGCTGCGTGGAGCAGGAGGCGGCGTTGATCGCGACCACGTCGTACAGGTGGTCGGGGTTGAGCGCCATGATCGTCTCGACGATCTGGATCTCGTTGCGCAGGCCCTTCTTGAAGGAAGGACGCAGCGGGCGGTCGATCAGGCGGCAGGTCAGGATCGCGTCCTCGGAGGGACGGCCCTCACGACGGAAGAACGAACCGGGGATCTTGCCGGCGGCGTACTGCCGCTCCTCGACGTCCACCGTGAGGGGGAAGAAGTCGAGCTGGTCCTTGGGCCGCTTGGAAGCGGTGGTGGCCGACAGCACCATGGTGTCGTCGTCCAGGTATGCGACGGCGGAGCCTGCGGCCTGCTTGGCCAGGCGGCCCGTCTCGAAGCGGATGGTGCGGGTGCCGAAAGTGCCGTTGTCGATAACAGCCTCGGCGTAGTGGGTCTCGTTCTCCACTAGCGTTTTCTCCTCGTCTTCGTCCCCTGGCCCGTGTGGCACGGGGACGGAGAAGCGCTCCTACTGGCGCGGGCCGGTCTTCGATCGAAGCACCCGGGTGTTCCCCGGGGGCCACTACCGAGGACCGGCGGCGGCGTTCCTTGAGGCGCGCTTCTCCTCGTTCGGTGTGACGTCGTCTCGTCGCCATGTGCGACGCCGTTACGTCTCCGAACCGTGCAGTCCGATTCTGCCCAGTCCGGTATGGGTCCGCGTATGACGTTGTCTATGTCGTTGTGCGACCAGCCTACAAAGCGCCGGCGGCACTCCGCACGTAGAGCGTGGGTGCAGCGCGTGGGGCACGCTGCGAGACGCTTGGTGCGGCACGCTTCTGTACTGCGGTGTTGTCGATGTTGTCGATGCCGATCTCGATGTCACAGTCACAGTCACAGTCACACAGATCGGCATACAGCAACGGATCGCGCATACAGCAAAGGGAGCGGTCCCCTCTTGCGTGGGGAACCGCTCCCTTCACGATGTCTTACTTGGCGCCCGCCGCACCGCGACGGATGCCCAGACGGTCCACCAGCGCACGGAAGCGCTTGATGTCCTTCTTGGCCAGGTACTGCAGCAGACGGCGGCGCTGACCGACCAGGATCAGCAGACCACGACGGGAGTGGTGGTCGTGCTTGTGGGTCTTGAGGTGCTCGGTCAGGTCCGAGATACGGCGCGAGAGCATGGCGACCTGGACCTCGGGGGAGCCGGTGTCGCCCTCCTTCTGGCCGAACTCGGTCATGATCTGCTTCTTCGTAGCGGCGTCGAGCGACACGCTTACTCCTCGTAGTCTGTACGTGGCCACCGAGTGCCCCTGGTCTAAGTCTCAGGGGAGCTTCCATAACTCGGGAGGCGAGGTCCGCTGGGCGCGGCCTCCAGGTCCTCGGTCAGGGATTGATCGAGGGGAGCCGGGGGCGCGTATACATACGGCCGTTACACAGGGTACCAGTCGGTTCGGGCATGGATCACCGAGGGCCCATTACCTCATTCACCCTCGCGGTGTGCGCATGATCCGATACTCGGTCGCCGCTCGGGGCCCGCCAGTAGTCTGACCCCACAGTTCACTCGTATGTCGAGGAGGGGCCAGCTCATCATGGCCGAGGCGGAGAGCAAGGGCGCTCAGGCGCAGGACGAGGACGTCAAGGCGCGCAAGGAGCGGGAGAAGAACGAGCTCTACGCTCTCGACATCTCCGGCGTCGAGTGGCACAGCGCACCGGGCACGGAGGCGGATGAGGAGCGCGTGGAGATCGCGTACCTGCCGGATGGCGCGGTGGCCATGCGATCGTCCCTCGAACCGGAGACCGTGCTGCGGTACACCGAGGCGGAGTGGCGGGCCTTTGTGCTCGGGGCTCGGGACGGGGAGTTCGATCTGGAGCCGGCGGCCCCACACGATGGCGGCCAGGACGCGGGCTGACCGGGACGCGGGCCGACCGGGACGCGGGCGAGCCGGGACCTCCTGGGGCCCGCGCCCGCACCGGAGACCGAGTGGATCTACCGCTTCGCGCCTTCGATGCCGATGACCAGCCACGACCATTCCTTCTTCTTCTCGGCACTGGGCCCGGTCGCGTGCCTGCTGCCGAAGAAGATCCGCCCGTCCTGGATCACTACGTCACTCAGTTCAAGATCGGCGAGCGTCCAGCCTTCAACGGGCAGGTCGAAGTAGAAGTACGGGGTCTCCTTGCCGGTCCGTGGGTTCAGGCTCACCACTCCCATGGGCGTGATGTGGTCGCTGCTCTCCCGGTAAGCAAGGAGCTGGTCACCACTCATGCGCATCGGGTAGAGCAGCTGGCCATGCCCCGATTCGAACTTCTTGACGGTCTTGCCTGTCGCGAGGTCGAACGACACGATGCGATTCGAGTTGTTGACCATGTCGCCGTGCGGGTCCTCGCGGCTCATGACGAAGACCTGGTCGCCGCTGACCACCGTCGAGGGACAGTTGTCGACCTCGTCGAAGCCCGACGCGGTCTCGCAATCGACGACATAGTGACCTCCTTCGAGCCCTATCGTCGCGCGTCGCTTTCCGCGGTCGTCGATCGAGATCAGATGCGTCACGTCGATGTCACCTGCTGCGGGAGCAATGACCGCGGGCTCGGAGGACAGCAGGCTGACGCCCTTGACTCCCTCGGCGACCTGGTACGTCCACTTCGCGTAGCCGGTACGAGGATTCAGCTTCTGCACCTGGTACGTGGCGTCCTTGGGGTGGACACAGGCCAACAGCATGAGCAGACCACGCCCACCCGCCAGGCCTCGGTGCTCGCAGCCTGAGACGCGGGCCTTCTTCCACAGGCGGTCCCCCGTGTCCATGTCGTACGCCGACGAGCCGTTGCCCCACGTCACGGCGACGGTGCCACGCGTCATCGACACACTCGTCGGGTCCTGCCCGAACACGGTCTTGGACGTCGGGAACATCTTGTCCCAGACCTTTTCACCCGTGTCGATGTCGATGAAAGCCACGTGATCGCACGGCGCCTCGGGATCGTTCTTGGACCTGTGGAGCACTGCCGTGCGGGCTTCCACGGTCACATGCCGAGTGACTCCACAGATGGGGCCGGCGAGTGGTGTACGCCAGGTCTCATCACCCGTGGAGGCATCCTTGCCGATCTTGAAGCCCACGAGCGTTCTGTTGATGCCCTTGGCGAGGATCTTGTCCGTCGCCCACGTGCCCGGCATCTGGTAATCCTCGCCGGGACTCATGTCGTCGACGGAGAACCGGAAGCCCATCTGGCCCCTGTTGGTCTCCGGCCGCTTCTCGACCGTCTCCCTGACATCGAGCCTGCCCTGAGGGATGGCGTCGGGCTTGTCATCGTCGGGTGCCGGGCCGCCGGACCCGAACCAGAGGAACCCGCCACCGGCGCACAGCACCGCGACGAGGACGGCGGCCATGACGCCGACCAGCCGCCTCCGACGATTCCTGCGGGCTCCGTCCGCTGCCAGCGTGGACTGGGTGAAGGAAGAGGGAGCCGGGCCGAAGCTCACGTCGTTGAGGTCCTTGTCTGCGTCTGTGGGGGGATGGGCTGTGGGGGATGGGCTGTGGGGGCATGGGCGTGGGGCACCTACACCGGGGCGGAGCGAATGATCGTACGTGTGCGCGCAGTCCGTTGATCCACCGAGAGGGCGTAAAGGCGACCAACGCCATGCTGCGGAGCGGGAGTTCCTCCGTACCTGCGCCAAAGCTCATGCGCAGCGCGGGGCGCGGTGGTTCCGGTCGCGGATACCGAGACCGGATTGTTGGGCAGGCGGCGGGCATGGAGTCAGCGAGGGGCGGCGTCGGGCAGCTTTTTGAATTGGCAGCCGTTTGTCGCTTGTTGGAGGATTTGTCCGTCACTGGATTCGGTGCGGCGATCGCTTCTGGGTGAAGCGTGACGCAATGGACAGCATTGGTGGGGTGGACTGCCCTGCCGTGCTCGTGGTTTTGGTGATTAGGCTGGGACAGGGCGCGACTCCAGAACCCGCGAGCGGGTGGTTCGCGTCCCCAACGGGGAAAGCCACGGCGGATCGGACGACAGGAACGGTCGCCCCCCACCACGGCACGAGGGTGCTCGACCACACCAGGAGGCATTGTGAACAGCGATCGGGACGAGATCCGCGGGGGCTGGGATTCACCCGTCGATGATCAGTCCGACGCGGAGTCCGCTGCTGAGACGACGGGCGAGTTCACCATCGACTACGCGCCGCCCGCCTGGTACACACAGAACGCGTCGGGCAGCGCGGGTGAGACGCCTTCGGCGCCGCCCGCGGCTACTCCGGCGCCTGGATCCACCCCGTCGTCCGCGCCCACTCCGTCGCCTGCCTCGCCTGAATCACCTGACTCTGATTCTTCGGCTGCGTCGGCTCCCGTGTCTGATGCCGGTCCGTCCTCCGTGCCGGCCTCGCCGTTCGCTTCGGCTCCGACGCCGCCTCCGCCTCCCGTCTCTCCGCCCTTGAGCCCGCCCACTGGGCCGGTTCCGCCCGTTGCTCCCAGTGCGCTGCCGAAGCTTCCCGTGGGGGGCGGGTTCCAGCCTGCCGTTCGAGATGGTGACAGCGAGGACTCCGTTGAGCCCGAGGCGTCCGGTGCGGCTCCCGTCTCCGCTTCGGCCTCCGACTGGAGTGGGGCTCTTGCCGGGCCTGCTGCCTCGGTTCATGTGACCGGCGTGGTGCCCAAGAGCGAGGTCGATGCCGCCCTCGCCGAAGCAGCCGATGAAGTAGATGACGTCGATGACGTAGAGGGAGAAGCTGACGCCGTCGGCGTTGCTGACTCCGGTGGGTCCGATGGGGCTTCCGAGAGCTTCGGCAGTGGTGATCTGGAGAGTGGCGCCACCATGCGTTTCTCCTCTCACGCCTTGAAGCGCGAGCTGCGGGAGCTTGAGGAGCGGGCCGCTGCTGCCGCGGCTGGTGGTGCGGGTAGTGCGGGTTCGAATGCCGATGCCGATGTTGACGTCGATGCCGGTGACTCCGGTGCGGATTCGGATTCCGGTTCGTCTGCTGATGTCTCCGGGGGTGTCGAGCCGAGCCTGGTCGATGACGACGCGCAGGACACGGCGTACGTTCCTGAAGATGCCGCTCCCGTAGATGACGTGCCTGAGGTTGCCGCGGCCGAGGATGTGGCCCCCCAGGACTCCGCTCCTGTCGATGAGGTGCAGGACTCCGTTCCGCCCTCCTGGACTCCGCCGCCCGCGCCGCAGGCCGGGCTTCCGCCGTTGCCGCCCGCCTTCCAGCCGGCTGCCCCGACCTCCGCGCCGCAGTGGCCCGTGCCGACGCAGGGGGCGGTTCCGCCGGCTGCGCAGCCTGAGCCCGTGCAGGCGCAAGCCCCGCAGCCCGCGCCGACGCAGGGACCTGTCCCTCCGGCCGCGCAGCCGGAGCAAGCCCCGCAGCCCGCGCCGGTTCAGCCGCAGGCTCCTCAGCCTGGGCCCGGCGCCTGGCCCTCCCCCACCGGCCCTGTCGCCCCGGCCCCCGAGGCTCAGGCACCGCCGACCGGCTACGGGTTCCCGCAGCCGGGTCAGCAGGGTCAGCCGCAGCAGTTGCCTCAGCAGAGCCAGCCCAGTGCGCCCGCCCCGGCCGCGCCCGTCGCCCCCAATCCGCCTGCCCACGCCGGTGGTTATGGCTTCCCGCAGTCCGGTTCCGTCCCCGCGACGCCGCCGGCCGGTTACGGCTTCCCGCAGCAGGGGCAGCCGAACCAGCAGCCTCCGCAGCCTCCGCAGTCTTCCCAGCAGGGCAACCCGCCTGCCCACGCCGGTGGCTACGGCTTCCCCCAGCAGCCCGCGCCCCAGTCCCAGCAGCCGCAGGCCCCGCAGCCCCAGGCACCCCAGCCGCTGCCGCCCGCCGCAGGCCAGCCGCAGGCCCCCCAGCACCCGAACCCGCCTCTCCCGCACCAGCAGCAGCCCCCGGCTCAGCCTCAGCCGCCTCAGCAGCCGTACCCCCAGGCCCAGCCGCAGCCGGGGCAGCCCCCCGTCGATCCCCGCACCGGTGCCGCCTGGCCGCAGGCCGTGCAGCATGATCAGCGGGAGCGGACCAACCCCGGTGCGCCCCTTGGTTACACCGCCGCCGTCGAGCTCTCATCCGACCGGCTGCTGCGCAACACCAAGCCCAAGGCCAAGAGCAGCCGGCCCGCTGCCGGCGGGTCCCGGTTCAAGCTCGGCGGCAAGAAGGAAGAGGCCGAGCGGCAGCGGAAGTTGGAGCTCATCCGGACTCCGGTTCTGTCCTGCTATCGCATCGCCGTCATCAGCTTGAAGGGTGGTGTCGGTAAGACCACGACCACCACCGCGCTCGGGTCGACCCTCGCCACCGAGCGGCAGGACAAGATCCTTGCCATCGACGCCAACCCCGACGCCGGTACGCTCGGGCGCCGCGTGCGCCGTGAGACCGGGGCCACCATCCGTGACCTCGTCCAGGCGATCCCGTACCTCAACTCGTACATGGACATCCGGCGCTTCACCTCGCAGGCCGCGTCCGGGCTCGAGATCATCGCCAATGACGTCGATCCTGCCGTGTCGACCACGTTCAATGACGAGGACTACCGGCGCGCGATTGATGTGCTCGGGAAGCAGTACCCGATCATTCTGACCGACTCCGGTACGGGGCTGCTCTACAGCGCCATGCGCGGTGTTCTCGATCTCGCCGATCAGTTGATCATCATCTCGACGCCGTCCGTGGATGGGGCCAGCAGTGCTTCGACGACGCTTGACTGGCTGTCGGCCCATGGGTACGCCGATCTCGTCTCGCGGTCCATCACCGTCATCTCGGGAGTGCGTGAGACCGGGAAGATGATCAAGGTCGACGACATCGTGTCGCACTTCGAGACGCGGTGCCGGGGCGTTGTCGTCATTCCGTTCGATGAGCATCTCGCTGCCGGCGCGGAGGTCGATCTCGACATGATGCGGCCGAAGGTGCGGGAGGCGTACTTCAATCTGTCGGCGATGGTGGCCGAGGACTTTGTGCGGGCTCAGCAGCAGCAGGGGCTGTGGACTTCCGATGGGAATCCGCCGCCGACTGTGGCTCCGCCGTTGCCGGGGCAGGGCGGGTACCCCGGGGTTCCCGGGCAGCAGCCCTACCCCGGGCAGGCGCCGCAGCCTGGGCAGCAGCCGTACGCTCCCCAGCCGCAGCCGCAGCCGCCTCACCCCCAGCAGCCTCAGCCTCAGCCGGGCGGGCAGCCTTATCCGCAGCAGCCGCAGGCCCCGCAGCCTCCGCAGGGGTGGCAGAATGCCGCGCCCCCGCAGCAGCCGCAGGCCCAGGCCCCGGCCCCAGGGCAGCCGTTCCAGGCGGCGCCTCCTGTTCAGCCCGGGCAGCCGTACCAGCCTGGGGCTCCGTACTCCGCGCCGGAACCGCCCCAGCAGCAGTAGCCTCTGCCGATCCCGACTGGGCCCGCACCGAACCCTGGTGCGGGCCCGGTTCGTTTCCGCGGCGCGCCGCCGTATCCGCTGACGAACAAGCTTTCCCGCCCACCCACCCGATCACCCCGCAGCGACCAAGCAACGGCAGAAAGGGGGAAAGCGCAGCCCCCGCCTCCCAACCTCCCCCACCTGCCCCTCCCCCCACCGCCACCCCCCGACCAGCCACGCTTCACAGGTCTTGACCAATGCGGATGAAATCCGGGTCAACTCGTTATTTCCGCAGGCCACATGGGGTTCACCTGCCGTTGACTGACGCAGACTGGCGCTGGTAGACACACACATCAACCAGCCGGCGTTACTTGATCAACTAGCCATCTCTGCGCGAGCGATGACGCGAGGTCACCGACCCATGGACACACAAGATCAGCACGGCAGAACACGGTCTCACCCCACCACCAAGGCGCCCCCGAAGGCGCCGGCCCGCCTCCGTCTCGTCCTGGCGGCCGGAGCCGGCGCCCTGGCCCTGACGGCAGGCCTCGCCACTCCCCTCAACGCCGCGCCCCAGCAGGCCGAGGCCAAGGCGGACGGCAAGAAGACCCTCACCGTCGCGGTGGCCCAGAGCGTCGACTCGCTCAGTCCCTTCCTCGCCCAGCGGCTGCTCAGCACCAGCATCCTGCGCCTCACCAACGAGTACCTGACGAACTACGACGCCAAGGACAACCACGCGATCCCCGGCTTCGCCACCAAGTGGAAGCCCTCTGCCGACAAGCTGACCTGGACGTACACCATCCGGTCCGACTCCAAGTGGTCGGACGGCAAGAAGGCGACCGCCGAGGACGCGGCCTGGACGTTCAACAAGCTGATGTCCAAGCAGGGCACCGCCACCGCCAACTCCGGCTTCATCGCCAACTTCAAGAAGGTGACCGCTCCCAGCCCCACCGAGCTGGTCGTCGAGCTGAAGAAGCCGCAGGCCACCATGGCCGCCCTGGACGTGCCGATCGTTCCCAAGCACGTCTGGGAGAAGGTCGGGGACATCTCCAAGTTCAACAACGACAAGACCTTCCCCATCGTCGGCAACGGCCCCTTCGTCCTCACCGACTACAAGACCGACCAGTACGTGAAGCTGAAGGCCAACAAGGACTTCTGGCGCGGCGCGCCCAAGTTCGACGAGGTGGTCTTCAAGACGTACAAGGACCAGGACGCGGCTGTCGCGGCCCTGAAGAAGGGCGAGGTCTCCTTCGTCGCAGGTCAGCCCGCCCTCACCCCGGCGCAGGCCGCCGAGCTCAAGGGCACGGAGAACGTCAAGGTGAACGAGGGGCCCGGGCGTCGCTTCTTCGCGCTCGCCACCAACCCCGGCGCCCAGACCCGCGACCGCAAGAAGTTCGGTGACGGGAACAAAGCCCTCCTGGACAAGAAGGTGCGCCAGGCGCTCTTCCTCTCCGTCGACCGCGAGGCACTCGTCGACAAGGTCTTCCAGGGTCAGGCCGTCGAGGGCGAGGGCTACATCCCGCCCCGCTTCTCGGACTACGCCTGGAAGCCGTCCGCCGAGCAGAAACTCTCGTACGACCCCAAGAGGGCGGCCCAACTCCTGGACGAGGCGGGCTACAAGAAGAACGGCGATGGCAAGCGCGTGGGCAAGGACGGGAAGCCGCTCGACTTCCGCATCCTCTGCCACGCCACCGACCCGAACGACAAGGCCGTCGGCAAGTATCTGAAGGAGTGGTGGGGGGATCTTGGGATCGGACTCAAGGTCAACTGCCTCGATGACGTGTCCGTGCCCTGGTACGCGGGTGAGTACGATCTCGCGTTCGACGGTTGGTCGGTCAACCCGGACCCTGACTTCGTCCTCGGCATCCACGCCTGCAACGCGCTCCCGGTGAAGGCCAAGGAGAGCGCCGCGACGGACAACTTCATCTGCGACAAGAAGTACGACGAGCTCTACAACAAGCAGCTGGCCGAGTACGACCCGGCCAAGCGCGCCGAGATCGTCAAGGAGATGCAGTCCTGGCTCTACGACTCCGGGTACATGAACATCCTGGCGTACCCGAACGCCGTCGAGGCCTACCGCACCGACCAGATCAAGTCCATCACCACCATGCCGTCAGCCGCGGGCAACATCTACGGCCAGGACGGTTACTGGTCCTGGTGGTCAGCGGTGCCCGCGGATGGGAAGAGTTCCTCCAAGGATGGAAGCTCGACCGGTGTCATCATCGGTATCGCCGCCGCCGCGGTGGTGCTCGTCGGCGGTGGAGTCCTGTTCGCCCTGCGCCGCCGTTCGACCGCAGAGGACCGCGAGTAACGCATGACCGCTGACAGCAATCCCGCACTGCTCGACACCAAGGGCGCCGCGGCGACCGACGACCCGGCGTTCGCCGGGCCGTCGGCCCGCGGCCCCCGGGCCCCGGGCACCCGCGCCTATCTCCAGTACGTGGCGGGAAAGCTGGGCGGCGCCGCCGTCTCGCTGTTCGCCGTCCTCGTCACCAGCTTTTTCCTGTTCCGGCTCATCCCGGGCGACCCGGTGAAGCAGATGACCGGCGGGAAGCGCGTATCGGCCGAACAGCTGGACGCGATGCGCAAGGAGTTCGGCCTCGACCAGCCGGTCATGACGCAGTTCTTCGACTACTGCGGCAACGCGCTGACCGGCGACTTCGGCACCTCCTACCAGTTCCACTCCCCCGTGATGGACAAGATCACCGACGCGCTGCCCGCGACGCTCCTGCTCACGGGCACCGCGTTCGTCCTCTACACCCTCATCGGCATCTGGCTCGGCACCCGCACGGCCTGGCGCAGCGGCGGGCTCGGGGACCGCGTCCACACAGGCCTGGCGCTCACCCTCTACTCCGTGCCGTCCTTCTGGCTCGGGCTGCTGCTGATCATCACCTTCTCGGTGGGGATCGGCCCGATCCCGGGGCTCTTCCCGACCGGCGGTCTCGAATCGGGCGGCGAGACGGGCATCGCGTACGTCCTCGATGTCGCGCACCACATGGTGCTGCCCGTCATCACTCTGGTGGCGGTCGGCTACGCGCAGACGCTCCTGGTCATGCGCTCCTCGCTCCTGGACGAGATGGGCAGCGACTATCTGACGACCGCGCGCGCCAAGGGGCTGCGGGACGATCTCGTACGCCGTCGCCATGCCGTCCCCAACGCGATGCTGCCCACCGTCACCCTGATGTTCGTGAACCTCGGCACGGTGGTGGCGGGCGCGATCCTCGTCGAGACCGTCTTCTCCTGGCCGGGGCTGGGCGGGCTCTTCTACGCCGCGCTCAGCGTGCCCGACCTGCCGCTCGTGCAGGGTCTGTTCTTCGTCTTCGCCGCAGCGGTGATCCTGATGAACACCCTGGCCGACGTGATCTATCCGCTGCTCGACCCGAGGGTGGGCCGATGACGACGACCGAACCGACCAAGGCCGAGGTCACGGTCGCGAAGAGCCCGCGGGCGCTGGCCTGGACCCGCAGACGTCACTCCGCCGCCCGCTTCTGGCGCGAGTACCGCACCCACCGGGCGGGGCTCTTCGGCCTGGCCGCGCTCGTCGTCATCGCGCTCATCGCCGTGTTCGCGCCGCTCATCGCGGGCTCGGACGCGCAGAACGTGACGGACGCGCCGGGCAAGCCGATGGAGTCGCCGAGCGGTGAATTCCCGCTGGGTACCGACCAGTTCGGGCGTGATCTGCTCGGGCTTCTCGTCTGGGGCGCGCGGATCTCGCTGACGGTCGGGCTGCTTGCCGCCGTCCTTTCGGTGGCGATCGGCACGATCGTGGGGATCACGGCCGGGCACTTCAAAGGCTGGTACTCCACCGTCATCATGCGCGTCACGGACTGGTTCCTCGTGATGCCGACGCTGGTGCTCGCCATCGCGCTCGCCTCGGTGATGTCCAAGTCCATCTGGACGATCATCCTGGCGATCGGCGTGACGACCTGGCCGACGACCGCGCGGCTTGTCCGCGCCCAGACCCTGGCGGTGGAGTCGCGCCCGTACATCGAGCGCGCACAGGCGCTCGGCGGCGGGCACGGTCATGTGATGGGCCGTCATGTGCTGCCCAACGTCATGCCGTTGGTGCTCGCCCAGACCACGCTCGTCATCTCCGCTGCCATCCTCACCGAGGCCACCCTGGCCTTCCTCGGCCTCGGTGACCCGACGGTCGTCTCCTGGGGCGGACTGCTCCAGGACGCGCGCGAGGCGGGCGCGGTCAGCGCGGGCGACTGGTGGTATCTCGCCCCGCCCGGCCTTGCCATCGCCGTCGTCGCGCTCGCGTTCACGCTGTGCGGGCGCGCCGTGGAGTCCGTGCTCAACCCCAGGCTGGGGGTCTCCCGTTGAGTGGTGCGATCGAAGTGACGGAGACCGAAGTGACGGAAGCGCGCCTTCTCGACGTACGCAATCTCGAAGTGACGTACGCGTCCGGGGCCGCCGCCGTGCGCGGCGTGAACCTCACGGTCGACGCGGGCCAGAAGCTCGGCGTCGCGGGCGAGTCGGGCTGCGGCAAGTCCACGCTCGCCCTTGCGCTGCTGCGGCTGCTGCCCGCCGGGACGAAGGTGACAGGCGAGGTCCTGCTCGACGGCGAGGACATCCTCACCATGAAGTGGGGGCAGGTCCGCGCGGTCCGCTGGGCGGGCGCCTCGATCGTCTTCCAGGGCGCGATGCACTCGCTCAACGCCGTGCATCGCATCGGCGACCAGATCGCCGAGCCGATCCTGCTGCACAAGAAGGCGACACCGGCGGGCGCGAAGAAGAAGGTCGGTGAGCTCCTTGAGCAGGTGGGGCTGCCCGCCGCCCGCGCCGAGGCGTATCCGCACGAGCTGTCCGGCGGTCAGCGCCAGCGCGTGATGATCGCGATGGCCCTTGCCTGCGATCCGCGTCTGATCATCGCCGATGAGCCGACGACGGCCCTTGACGTGATGATCCAGGCTCAGATCCTGCGCCTCATCGAGCAGTTGGTGGCCGAGCAGGACCTGGGCCTGATCATGATCAGCCATGACCTCGCGGTGCTCTCCGACACCTGCGACCGGCTCGCGGTGATGTACGCGGGCCGCATCGTCGAGGAGGGCCCGGCCTCCGACGTCTACGAGAACGCCCGGCACCCGTACGGAAAGGCCCTGTCGGCGGCCTTCCCTCGCATCGGCGACACAGCGTCCCGCTTCGCACCGCGCGGTCTGCCCGGCGACCCACCGGACCCGTCCGCGCTCCCCACGGGCTGTACGTTCCATCCGCGCTGCGCGGTCGCCATCGACTCCTGCACGACGGAGGACCAGGCCCTGCGGGACGCGGGCCCCCGGCACCGCGCGGCGTGCGTACACGCGGGCGCGCAGCTTCCGGCGCAGCCGACATCGGCACCGGCGACGGCGGAGCGGACTCCGTGAGCGCCGACCGGGTGGGCCCGGACCCCATGAGCGCCGATCCCGTGAGCACCGATCCCGTGAGCACCGACAGATCACGCACCGAGGAGCGGCGACGCATGACCACCGATGATCCCCTGCTCTCGGCGGGCGACCTGCACATCACGTTCCCCGGCCGCCGCGGCGCGCCCCCCGCGCGGGCCGTGGACGGCGTCGACCTGGACATCAAGCCGGGCGAGATCGTGGCCCTTGTCGGCGAGTCCGGCTGCGGCAAGACGACCCTGGCCCGTTCCCTGCTCGGCCTGGTGGCGCCCACCTCAGGCAAGGTGACCTTCGGCGGCAAGCCGCTCAACTACTCGGGTCGCGCCCTGAAGGCGTACCGCAAACGCGTCCAGCTCGTGCTCCAGGATCCCAGCGGGTCCCTGAATCCCCGTCACACCGTGTACGAGGCCGTCGCCGAGGGTCTGCGCATCCACAAGTACGGGGGTGACGAGCAGGCGGCGGTCGCCGACGCGCTCTCCCGGGCCGGTCTGCGGCCGCCCGAGCGGTTCTTCCTGCGCTATCCGCACGAGCTGTCGGGCGGCCAGCGTCAGCGTGTCGTCATCGCGGGCGCGCTGGTCCTCGAACCCGAACTGATCGTCGCGGACGAGCCGGTGGCCTCGCTCGACGCGTCCGTACGCGGCGAGATCCTCGCCCTGCTGCTGCGCCTGCGCGACGAACTGGGCCTGTCCGCACTGGTGGTGACGCACGACCTGGGGCTCGCGTGGAACATCGCGGACCGGGTGGCGGTGATGTACCTGGGCCGGATCGTGGAGACGGGGACGGTGGAGGAGGTCCTGACGTCCCCTCAGCACCCTTACACCCAGGCCCTGTTGTCGGTCCTTCCGGAGGCTCCGGGCGATCCCGTGGTCCTCACCGGCGAACCCCCGGACCCCTCCCGCATCCCGGCCGGCTGCCGCTTCCACGCACGCTGCCAGATCCTGGCCTCGGGCGAGGCGGAGCGGGCGGGCGTGGCGAACAGCTGCCGGACGAAGGACCTGCCGGTGCTCTCGGGCGGCGGCGAGACACAGGTGGCGTGCCACTGGGCGGCGGCACGTCTGAGCCCGTCCGGCGTCTGAGCCCGTCCGGCGTCTGATCCAGCCGCTACTCGGACTCGGCGGCCTCAATAAGCTCCCGGGACCGCTTCACGTCATCCCCGATGGCGACAAGCAACGCGTCGATCGAGTCGAACTTCGCCTGCCCCCGTACGAAGGCGAGGAAGTCGACGGCGACGTGCAGGCCGTACAGGTCGAGCCCGACGCGGTCGATCGCGTACGCCTCGACCGTCCGCTCCGTCCCGTCGAACTGCGGATTCGTCCCGACGGAGATCGCGGCGGGCATCGCCTCGCCCTGGGCGTGCAGCCACCCGGCGTAGACGCCGTCGGCGGGGATGGCGGTGTGCGGCAGCGTCTCCACATTGGCGGTGGGGAAGCCGAGTTCACGTCCGCGCTGCGCGCCGCGTACGACGACGCCCTCGACGCGGTGCGGACGGCCGAGGATCTCCGCCGCGCCCCGCACGTCGCCCTCCCCGACCAGGCGCCGGGTGAGAGTGGAGGAGAAGGGCTCGCCGCCGCCTGCCTCGCCGCTCACGTACAGGTCGATGACGTCGACTTCGTAGTCGTATGTGGCGCCGAGCTCGGTCAGCAAGGCGACGTTGCCCGCGGCCTTGTGGCCGAAGCGGAAGTTGGGGCCCTCGACGACCAGGCGCGCGTGCAACTTGTCGACCAGGACCTTCACGACGAAGTCGGCGGGCGACAGCTTCGAGAACTCCGTGGTGAACGGCAGGATGAGGAGCGCGTCGACGCCGAGCTCCGCCATGAGTTCGGCGCGCCGGTGGTGCGGGGCGAGCAGCGGCGGGTGGCTGCCGGGGCGCACGACCTCGCTGGGGTGCGGGTCGAAGGTGACGACGACGGCGGGAACGCCGAGCTCGCGGGCGTGCTCCACCGCACGGCCGATGATCAGCTGGTGCCCGCGGTGTACGCCGTCGTAGGAACCGATGGTGACGACGCTGCGCCCCCAGTCCTGGGGGATGTCCTCCAAGCCACGCCAGCGCTGCACTGTCTTTGCTCCTCGCCGAACCTGTGTACGTGTGTGTACGTCCCATTGCCCATTGCGCAGGTCTAAGACTGCCATGCCCGGGCGATCCGGATCGCATCGGAGGGGGTGGCGGGGGTCACGCGGGGACGCGTGATCCGGCGAGGTTCTCGATCATGCGGCGGGCGCTGGGACCGACGAGCGCGGCCCAGTCCTGAGGGGCCTCGCACATCCACTGGCCGACCAGGGTGGAGAAGCCCGGTACGGAGCGGGCCAGCGCGACCAGGCGCCGGTCGAAGCAGGCCGCTCCCTCCGGGGTGCGGACCAGCAGCGCGCCGGTGCGGTGCACCAGCTCGCGCACCCGTTCCTTGTCGTCGTTGGTGTCGCCGCCCGCCACCGCGCAGAGCACGGCGTCCAGGACGTCGGGCTCCCGCTCCTGGGTGAGCAGCACTTCCAGCAGCTCGGTACGCAGGGCGCGCGAGGCGTCGGTGCCGGGCGCTGCGACGGCCGCGGCGAGCGCGGCGCGTACCGGGGGCGGGCGGTCCCGCAGGAGGCCCACGGCCAGGGGGTGGAGGACGGCTCGGACCTCGGGCCCCTGCTCCAGGCGCAGGTCGAGGTAGGCGGCCACGTGCCCCGCGAGGTCGGGGCGCAGCTCGAGCACGTCGCGTACGAGATCGGCCACCCGCCGGGCGAGCCCCGGCGCCGTCACGTCGGCCAGGGCGCGCAGTACGTCTCCGGGCGCGGGGCCCGGGCCGTGCAGCCGGGTCCGGAAGGCGGCGATGACCGGCTCGGGGTGGGTGTCCAGGGCGGCGACGAGGGCGCTCGCGGGCAGGTGCGGGTCGCCGGCGGTGAAGTGCTTGAGGGCGGACGGCAGATGGCGGGCGCGGGTCTGCGGGTCGCGTACGAGGAGGGCGAGGGCGGCGCCGTGCAGGGCGCCGCCCTCGCCGGTGCGCGCAAGGAGGGTGAAGGCCGCGTACCGCAGGAGGGTGCGGTCGGCGTCGGTGGCGGCGTGCGGGGCGGCGCGCAGTCCGTAGGCGACGGCGGCGACATGGCGTGCGGGCCGCTCGTCGTGGACCCAGCGGTCGACGGCTCGGCAGATGGCGGAGGGCTCCTCCTCGGCGAGCGCGGCAAGCAGTTCGTCGGCGCGGGGGTGGACGCAGTCGACCAGGGCTTCGGTGAGGTCGTCGATGGCGCGGTGCCGGTGGGTGTGGAGGAGGGCCTGGGCCGCGGAGGCGACTGTGGCGTGGGGGGTGGCTTCGAGGGGGCGCTCGTCCGTGAACCAGCGGGTCAGGTGTGACTGCACTGTGGCGGGGTCGGCCGCCAGGAGCTCGGCCACCGCGTCCAGGCAGCGGGCCGGGCCGGGGCCGGGGCCGGGCGGGGCGTCGTGGATCACCGCGTCCCGCAGCAGGTCGAATCGGTCGCTTTCGGCGAGGGGCAGGCCGAGCCAGAACCCGGCGGGGTATCCGCCCTGCCGGGCCAGCTCTTTCAGTAGCCCGAGGTAGGGTCCCGCGTCGCCCACCCGGGAGAGGGTCTCCTCCAGGAGGCGACCGGCCCACCACAGTGCGTCCTCCTGGCCCCTGGCCTCCGGCCCGGCTTCGCTTCCTCCCGGGGGCCGGCTCTTCGCCGCTTCGCGGCAGGTTTCCCACCCACCCACCCGATCACCCCGCGTCCCACCGGCAGACGCCCCGGGCCCGCTGCCCGCCTTGCCGCGCAACGGTTGGGCATTCGCCGCTTCGCGGCAGGTTTCCCGCCCACCCACCCGATCACCCCGCGCCCCACCAGCAGACGCCCCAGACCCACCGACCTCGCAACCGCCCACCCGATTACCGCGCACCCCACCAACAGACACCCCAGATCCACCCCGCGCAGGACAGGACAGGTAGGCACAGCCCTCATCGCCGAGCCCCGGCCCCGGCCCCGGCCCCGCCAGCGGTACGCCACACTCCCCGAACCTCGCCAACCCCCGTAGCCGAGCCTCAAGTTCCCCCGCCCCCCGCTGCCGCCCCAGGAGCAGCAACGCCTGGATCACGGGGCCGATCCGGTGCCGGGGCACCGGCAGCGCGGTCTCCTGCGCCGGATCGCGGCGCCGGTGCCGATGGACCAGTGCCCCCAACGCCCCGTCCACATCCAGATGCATCCCCTGGATCCAGTCCGCCAGCTCCTCGTGCGCGAATCGGTAGCCCTCCCCCGCGGGAACCAGCAGCCCCTCGGTGAGCACCGCCGAGGCCCACTCGGTCCCCCACGGGAACACCTCCTCGAACGACGCCCGGTCCAGCTCCCCCTGCCCCGGACCCAGGCACCGCCGGGCAGCCTCATGCACCTGCCCCGACACCTTCGCCGCGAGCCGCCGCACCGCCGCGCCCCGGAGACCCTTCGCCGCAGCGAGGCGTACCGCCACCCGTAGGCACAGCACGTCCAAGTAGGCCTCGAAGATCTCCTCCCGGTCGGGGCGCCCCGGCAGCGGTTCCTCCGGCAGGGCCGCCCGCACCTCGGCGAGCAGCCGCAGCGCGAGCGGATGCCCTGCGTCGGCCGCGGCAAGGGCGCCGTCCGGGATGCCGTACCGGGCGCGGGCGATCCGTGCCTGCCGCTCGGGCAGCTCCCCAAGACGCACACACCCCGGCTGCAGCTCAGCGGGAAAGTGCGCCCCGGCCTGCTCCCAGTATTCCGGACGGCAGGCCACCACCAGCCGCGCCCCCGTCTCCCGCAGCCACCGGGCCGTACCCCCGCTCCACTCCGCGAGGCGGTGCGCGAGCACCGGCGGCATCTCCTCGGGTCCGTCGAGCAGCAGGAGCAACGGCCGCCCCTCGTCCCGCACAAGCCGCGCGACGCGCCCCGCCGAGATGTCCCCGAGCCCGCCGTCCGCCGCGGTGAGCACCTCCTGCGAAGCGGCCAGGATCCGCCCCGCCCGCTCCAGGGCCCGCTCCACCGCGTCCCCCACACCGGTGTCCGCGCCCTGGAGGTCGGCGCCGCGCAGCCACAGCGTGGGCGCCGGTTCGGCCCCGCGGGCCCGCCGTGCGGCGAGGGCTGCCAGTTCCGTCGTCCGGCCGGTGCCGGGGGCGCCGACCAGGCCGAGCACCTGCGCGGGCCCCGCCGCGAACTCCGCCAACTCCCGTGTCGTATCGGGGCGTTCGACCGGTTCGAGGAGGGCGGGGCGCGGCCCGTCGGAGCCCACCGATGTCGCCGTCAGATGCAGCGCGCCCGCGAGGTTGAGATCGAGGTCGTACGCCGGGACGGTCGCCGCGTTGCGGGCAAGGAGCTCGGCGAGCGGCCCGCCGGGGTCGGCGGCAGCGGCCTCCCGCAGCGGCACGGCGAACCCGGCCGCCCGGTGCTCGCCGTGCAGCGCGGTCCCGAGGACGGCGAGCACGGCACCGGAGGAGGCGTCGACGACCGGTCCTCCCGCGGCCCCTCCGCCGAGCCGCAGCGCGTCCGTGCCGTCGGTGCCGATGGCCAGCTCCATCGCGGCGTCGATCAGATGGAAGCGGTCGGTCGCGGTGTACGTCACCGGGGCGAGTCCAAGGACCCGCGCCTGGCGCCAGCCGCGCGCGGCGATACGGACGTACGCACCGACGGGAACGGTCTCGCGCACGGTGATGGGCGCAGGCCGCAGCCCGAGCCCCTCCGTGCGGACGAGGGCGAGGTCGGTTTCGGGGAGTGCCACCACGTCGGCGGCGGTCACCACGCAGACGCGCTCCCCCGCGGCGTGCAGCACCAGGCGCGCGAGGCCGTCGACCGCTTCATGGCTGGTGATCACCGTGCCGTGGTCGTCGGCGGCGAATCCCATCCCCCGCGGGCGCCCGGCCAGATCGCAGATCCGCACCAGGGCGTCGTCGAGCGCCGCCGGGTCGCCCTGTCCCGCCATGCCCGAACCTCCCCGCCACGCCCCGTCTTTCTGACGGTAGGTCGACGGTGATCAGCGGGACAGAACGCGTCGCGAACGCGCCCCCTTCCGCCCCCTCGGTTCACTCCGAGCGCCCGTCCGATGGGGTGAACCGGCGGGGTGCGGGGGATACATCTGAGGGATCAGGCGAACGAGAGATCAGGCGAAGACGGCCAGGCTCTTGGCCTTGCCCTTCAGCTCCTCGGCCAGGACCAGGAACTTGCCCTCGGCGTCGAAGACCGCGACGGGTCCGGCGCCCGCGTACTCACCCGGCATCTCTATCCGCACGCCGTTGAGCAGCAGCCGTGCCCGCCTCTCGTCCACGTCCCAGCGCGGGAACGCGGCACAAGCGGCGTCGGCCACGGGCATCACCGTCAGCTCCTCCTGGAGCTGGTCGATGGTCCTGGCCGTGTCCAGCTTGTACGGCCCGACGCGGGTGCGCCGCAGCGCCGTCAGATGGCCGCCGACCCCGAGGTCCGCGCCGAGGTCACGGGCGAGGGCGCGGATGTATGTCCCCGACGAGCAGACCACCGACACGACCAGGTCGAGAACGGGGGTGCCGTCATCGGCGACGGCGTCCCTGACGTCGTACACCGTGAAGGCGGAGATCTTCACCGGGCGGGCCGGGATCTCGAAGTCCTCGCCCTCGCGGGCACGCGCGTAGGACCGCTTGCCGTCGATCTTGATGGCGCTGACCTTCGACGGCACCTGCATGATGTCGCCGGAGAGCTTGGCGATGCCCGCGTCGATGGCGTCCCGCTTGATCGCCGATGCGTCCGCCGACGAGGTGAGCTCGCCCTCGGCGTCGTCCGTGACCGTGTTCTGGCCGAGCCGGATCGTGCCGAGATACTCCTTCTCCGTCAGCGCGAGATGGCCGAGGAGTTTGGTCGCCCGCTCGACGCCGAGGACGAGGACGCCCGTCGCCATCGGGTCGAGGGTGCCCGCGTGGCCGACGCGGCGGGTCTTGGCGATCCCGCGCATCTTGGCGACCACGTCATGCGAAGTGAAGCCGGACGGCTTGTCGACGATGACAAGGCCGTCCGGCGTCTTGTTGCCGGTGCTGCTCATGCGCGGGCGTCGCCGTCCGTTTCGTCTTCGTCTTCTACGTCGGACTCGTCCTCGGGCTTGCGGTACGGGTCGGCCCCGCCGGCGAACTCGGCGCCCGCGGACACCTCGCGCACCTTCTCGTCCGACTGCCGGGCCCTGTCGAGGAGGTCCTCGATGGCCTTGGCGTTGTCCGGCAGCGCGTCCGCCACGAAGGCGAGGCTCGGGGTGAACTTCACGCCCGCCGCCGCGCCGACCGCGGAACGCAGGACGCCCTTGGCGCTCTCCAGACCGGCGGCGGCAGCCGCGCGGTCCTCGTCGTCCCCGTAGACCGTGTAGAAGACGGTCGCCTCCCGCAGGTCACCCGTGACCCGGGTGTCCGTGATGGTCACATGCGTACCGAGCCGCGGGTCCTTGATCCCGCGCTGCAGCTTCTTGGCAACCACCTCTCGAATGAGGTCCGCCAGCCTTTTCGCCCGCGCGTTGTCGGCCACTGCCCGTCTCCTTCTTCGCCTTGCTGTGCAATCAGTCTTCGTCGCTGTGGAGCCTGCGTCGAACGGAGAGCAGCTCCACCTCGGGACGGGCGGCGACCAGGCGCTCGCACCGGTCCAGTACGTCGGTGAGGTGCCCCGTCTCCCCTGCGACCAGCGCCAGGCCGATCTCGGCCCTGCGGTGGAGGTCCTGGTTGCCGGTCTCCGCCACACTCACCGCGTACTTGCGCTGGAGTTCGGCGACGATCGGACGGACGACGGAGCGTTTCTCCTTCAGCGAGTGAACGTCGCCGAGGAGCAGATCGAAGGACAGTGTCCCCACATACATGTAAGTCCGGATGTCCCGCCGGTTCGGGTTCGTGCCCCGCCAACCGCTTGGCAGGGACACAAGAACCGTACACGGAACGGCCGGGGCCGATCGAAGGGATTTACGTCCCTTCGACCGGCCCCGACAAGAGCTGCGGTGATCAGCCTCGCGGCTTCTCGCGCATCTCGTACGTCGCGATGACGTCGTCGATCTTGATGTCGTTGAAGTTGCCGAGGTTGATACCGCCCTCGAACCCTTCGCGGAGCTCCGTGACGTCGTCCTTGAAGCGGCGCAGACCGGAGATGTTGAGGCTCTCCGCGATGACCTTGCCGTCGCGGATGAGGCGCGCCTTGGTGTTGCGCTTGACCTCGCCCGACCGGACCAGGACACCGGCGATGTTGCCCAGCTTGGACGAGCGGAAGACCTCGCGGATCTCCGCCGTGCCGAGCTCGACCTCTTCGTACTCCGGCTTGAGCATGCCCTTGAGGGCCGCTTCGATCTCTTCGATCGCCTGGTAGATGACCGAGTAGTACCGGACGTCCACGCCTTCGCGCTCGGCCATCTGGGCGGCACGACCGGCCGCACGGACGTTGAAGCCGATCACGATCGCGTCGGAGCCGGTCGCCAGGTCGATGTCCGACTCGGTGACGGCACCCACGCCGCGGTGCAGGACGCGGATGTCGACCTCTTCGCCGACGTCGAGCTGGAGCAGCGAGGACTCGAGAGCCTCCACCGAACCGGACGCGTCGCCCTTGATGATGAGGTTGAGTTCCTGCACAAGACCGGCCTTGAGGGCCTCGTCCAGGTTCTCCAGGGAGAACCGAACACCCTTGCGGGCGAAGCGGACGTTGCGCTCACGGGCGGCACGCTTCTCGGCGATCTGACGGGCCGTACGGTCCTCGTCGACAACCAGGAAGTTGTCGCCGGCACCCGGCACGTTGGTGAGACCGAGGACGAGGACCGGAGTCGAGGGACCCGCCTCTTCCACGTTCTCGCCCTTGTCGTCGAGCATCGCGCGGACTCGGCCGTACGCGTCGCCGACCACCATCGTGTCGCCGACGCGGAGGGTACCGCGCTGGACGAGGACGGTCGCGACGGCGCCGCGGCCCTTGTCCAGGTGGGACTCGATCGCAATACCCTGCGCGTCCTGGTCCGGGTTGGCCCGCAGGTCGAGCGAGGCGTCCGCGGTCAGGACCACGGCCTCGAGGAGGGCTTCGATGTTCTCGCCCTGCTTGGCGGAGATGTCGACGAACATCGTGTCGCCGCCGTACTCCTCGGCCACCAGACCGAACTCGGTGAGCTGGCCGCGCACCTTGGTCGGGTCGGCACCTTCGACGTCAATCTTGTTGACCGCGACCACGATCGGCACGTCGGCCGCCTTGGCGTGGTTCAGCGCCTCGATCGTCTGCGGCATCACACCGTCGTTGGCCGCGACCACGAGGATCGCGATGTCGGTGGACTTCGCACCACGGGCACGCATGGCGGTGAACGCCTCGTGACCGGGGGTGTCGATGAAGGTGATGCGGCGGTCCTCGCCGTTGACCTCGGCACCGACCTGGTACGCACCGATGTGCTGCGTAATACCGCCGGCCTCGCCCGCAATGACGTTCGTCTTGCGGATCGCGTCCAGAAGTCGGGTCTTACCGTGGTCGACGTGACCCATGACGGTCACGACCGGCGGACGCGCGACGAGTGCTTCCTCGCCGCCCTCGTCCTCGCCGAACTCGATGTCGAAGGACTCGAGCAGCTCGCGGTCCTCCTCCTCGGGGCTGACGATCTCAAGGACGAAGTTCATCTCGTCCGCGAGCAGCTTCAGCGTCTCGTCCGGGACGGACTGCGTGGCAGTGACCATCTCGCCGAGGTTCATCATCACGCCGACGAGCGACGCCGGGTTGGCGTTGATCTTCTCGGCGAAGTCGGTCAGCGAGGCACCACGGGACAGGCGGACCGCCTGGCCGTTGCCGCGCGGCAGCATGACGCCGCCGACCGACGGAGCCTGCATCGACTCGTACTCCTGGCGCCTCTGCCGCTTCGACTTGCGACCACGACGCGCGGGACCGCCCGGACGGCCGAAGGCGCCCTGCGTGCCACCACGGGCGTTGGGACCACCCGGACGACCTGCGAAGCCGGGACGGCCACCGCCGCCACCGGGACGACCGGCGAAACCGCCGCCGCCACCACCGGGACCGCCGGGACGACCGGCGAAGCCGCCGCCACCGCCACCGGGACCGCTGGGACGACCCGCGAAGCCGCCGCCACCGGGACGACCGCCGCCGCCACCGGCACCGCCGGGACGACCGCCACCACCGGGACCACGGCCACCGCCGGGGCCACCACCGGGACGCGGTCCCGCAGCGGGACGCTGCGGCATCATGCCGGGGTTCGGACGGTTACCGCCTGCGCCGGGGGCACCGCCACCGGGACGCGGAGCGCCGCCCTGCGGGCGAGGCATGCCGCCGGGGCTGGGGCGAGCGCCGCCCTGACCCTGCGGACGAGGAGCACCCTGGCCGCCGCCCTGGCCCTGCGGGCGCGGGGCGCCGCCGGGACCGCCGGGGCCACCCTGGCCGCCAGGTCCACCGGGACCGGGGCGTGCGCCGCCCGGACGGGGCGACTGCGGGCGCGCCATGCCGGTGGAGCCACCAGAGGTGAAGGGGTTGTTGCCGGGACGCGGTCCTGCCGGACGGCCACCGGGGCGCGGAGCGCCACCCTGGCCCTGCGGACGCGGAGCGCCACCCTGACGGTCGCCACGGTCACTGCGACCGCCCTGACCCTGACCCTGGCCACCCTGGCCGGGGGCCGGACGGCTCGCGGGCTTCGGGGCACCCGGGCGAGCGCCCGGACGGGGGCCTGCCGGAGCCGAGGAGGCAGCCGGAGCGGCCGGCGGAGCGGTGAACTCCGGGGCGGCCGGTGCCGGGGAGGCCGGAGCCGGGGTGACCGGCGCGGCGGGGGCAGCCGGAGCTGCCGGTGCCGGCTTGGGCGTCGGCGGCTTGGGACCCGGGCGCGGGCCCGGGGCAGCCGGAGAGGCCGCGGGCTTCTCGGCCGCGGGCTGCTCAGCCGCGGCGGGCTTGGGCGCCGGCGGCTTGGGCGCGGCCGGACCCGGACGGGCGGCCTGCGCGGAAGAGGGGGATGCCGAGCCCGAGGGGGCCGGCGGCTTGGGGGCGGCCTGCTTGCGCGGCGCCCCGGGCTTGGCGGCGGCGGGCTTGCCGTTGCCACCACCCTGGTTCAATGCGTCAGTCAATTTGCGTACTACGGGCGCCTCGATCGTCGAGGACGCCGAACGTACGAATTCACCGAGTTCTTGGAGCTTGGCCATGACGACCTTGCTCTCTACGCCGAACTCCTTGGCGAGTTCGTATACCCGGACCTTAGCCACTTCGCTCCTTTTAGGTCCGGGTTACGCCGGACCGTCGCTACTTCATGGGCGTACTCATCGCGTGCTCATCGAGTGCTCATCGCAATCTCGACCTACTTCCAACTCGCGGAATACCAGGGCCGCGCGGGGTTCCGCGCGACCTTCCTTACGGTGTTGCCTGCTGGGCAACTGTCTCGACGACTCGGCGCAAGTCCGCCGTGTCGAGCGGGCCCGGGGCCTTGAGGGCCCTCGGGAACGCTCTGCGTCGGACCGCCAGGTCGAGACAGACCGGAACGGGGTGGATGTACGCACCCCGGCCGGGCAGCGTACCGCTTGGATCGGGGGCGCAAGCGCCCTCTTTCGCCACGATGCGCAGCAGATCGCTCTTGGCCGCTCGCTCCCGGCACCCCACACAGGTGCGTTCAGGGCATGCTCGGGCTTGCGTCCGGCCAGACACGATTAAGTCTACCTCCCCGCACCGACCTCACCCCTTCGGGGCAAAAATCGAACGGTTGTTGTCTTGATCAGGAGCCCGATCAGGCCTCTTCGGAGCCCTGCGGCTGCTCGGTGTCCGGACGGATGTCGATGCGCCAGCCCGTGAGCCGAGCGGCGAGGCGGGCGTTCTGGCCCTCCTTGCCGATGGCGAGGGAGAGCTGGTAGTCGGGCACCGTCACCCGGGCGGAACGGGCCGCGAAATCGACGACCTCCACCTTGCTGACCCGTGCCGGGGAGAGCGCGTGGGCGACCATCTCGGCCGGGTCCTCCGACCAGTCGACGATGTCGATCTTCTCGCCGTTGAGCTCGGCCATGACGTTGCGCACACGCTGGCCCATGGGACCGATGCAGGCGCCCTTGGCGTTGAGCCCGGAGCGGGTGGAACGGACCGCGATCTTGGACCGGTGACCGGCCTCGCGGGCGATGGCCGTGATCTCGACCGATCCGTCGGCGATCTCGGGCACCTCGAGCGCGAAGAGCTTCTTGACGAGGTTCGGGTGCGTACGGGACAGCGTGACCGAGGGGCCACGGACGCCCTTCGCCACCCGGACGACGTACGAACGAAGGCGCAGGCCGTGGGTGTAGTCCTCGCCCGGCACCTGCTCCTGCACCGGCAGGATGGCTTCGAGCTTGCCGATGTCGACGAGCACGTTCTTCGGGTCGCGGCCCTGCTGGACCACGCCCGTGACGATGTCGCCCTCGCGGCCCGCGTACTCGCCGAGGGTCGCGTCGTCCTGGGCGTCGCGCAGGCGCTGCAGGATGACCTGCTTGGCGGTCGTCGCGGCGATGCGGCCGAAGTCGGAGGGGGTGTCGTCGAACTCCTTGGCCTCCTGGCCCTCTTCGAGGTCGGCCGGGTCCTCCGTCGCCCACACCGTCACGTGGCCGCTCTCGCGGTCCAGCTTCACGCGGGCGCGACGGAAGCTGCCCTCGGTGCGGTGGTAGGCGATGAGGAGGGCCGACTCGATCGCTTCGACCAGCAGGTCGAAGGAGATCTCCTTCTCCCGGACCAGACCCCGCAGGGCACTCATGTCGATGTCCACGGCTACGCCTCCTCTTCCTTCTTGTCCTTGCGGTTGAACTCGACCTCGACGCGCGCCTTGGCGATCGCGTCGAAGGTGAGCCTGCGGGCGGTGGGCTTGCGCCCCTTCACGCCCGGTACTTCAAGATCCATGCCTTCGTCGTCCACCGTGAGGATGCGGGCGATCAGCTCGTCGCCGCCCTCCGTCAGCTGGAACCTCACAAGGCGGCCGACGGCGCGCAGATAGTGGCGGTGCTCCGTCAGCGAGCGCTCGGCGCCCGGGGAGCCGACTTCGAGGGTGTACTCCCCCTCGCCCATCGCGTCGCTCTCGTCGAGCTTCTCGGAGATCTCGCGGCTGATCTCAGCGATCTGATCCAGGTCCACGCCGTCGTCGGAGTCGATCACGACTCGCAGCACACGCTTACGTCCGACCGAGGCCACTTCGATCTCTTCGAGATCCAGTTCCTTCGAGCTGACGAGCGGTTCCAGCAGTTCTCGCAGCCTCTCGCTCTGGGTGGTGCTCATCCGGGTGACTCCTCGGCCGCGTGTGCTGTTGTGGGATCGTTCGCGTGTCAGGTCAAAGGGTATCCGGTCCCGAGGGGTGTTGCCGCCGCCGGAGGGCCGCCGTCCGGCCGTCAACCGTCCTCCGCCCACCCTCCACCGAGCCGCTCACGCGTACGAGGGCAGGCCGCAGGTACGGTGATCACCGGGCTCGCGCCCGGCTCGCCCACCTTCTGACTGCCTGCCTTTCTGGCCTTCCTGCCGAGGACGTCTGCCGTGCCGTCGTATCCCACCTCCCCGTACGCCCCCTCGTACGCCCGCTCGGGGCCGCGCCGGAGGACTCTGCTGACCGGGGCCGCCGCGACGGCCGGGGCCGTGCTGCTCTCGGGCTGCTCGGATCCCGCCTCTTCCGATGACGAGCGTTCGTCCGCCGCCGATCGGCTGCGCGCGGGTGCAGCCCGGGACAGCGGTGAGCTGCTCGGCCGGTACGACGCCGTCCTCGCCGCGCACCCTTCGCTGGCCGGACGGCTCGATCCGCTGCGGGCGGAGGTGAAGCGGCACAAGACGGCGTTCGCGGCCGGGCTCCCCGCCCCCTCCGCCTCTCCGTCGACTGCCCCCTCGGTGCCCTCGGTGCCCAAGGACGAGAAGGACGCCGTGCGCGAGCTTGCCAAGGCCGAGCGGGAGCTGGCCGGGCGGCGCGGGAGCGCGCTGCTCGACGCGCCCGGTGAGCTGGCGAGGCTCCTCGCATCGGTGGCGGCCGCGGGCGCCGCGCACGCGTTTCTGCTGACGGAGGGCGACAAGTGAGCGATTCCGAGGACGAGTTGAAGGCGGTGCAGGCCGCGCTCGGTGCCGAGCACGCGGCTGTGTACGGCTACGGGGTCGTCGGCGGCCGGACCGGCGAGGGCCGCAGGGCGGAGGCGCGCACGGCGTACGACGCGCATCGCGCACGGCGCGACGAGCTCCAGCGCGCCGTTCGGGACCTCGGCGGCGAGCCGGAGGCCTCGGCGGCGGCGTACGCGCTGCCGTTCGCGGTGCCGGACTCCGCGGCGGCCGTGCGGCTCGCGACCGAGCTGGAGGAGCGGGTCGCCGGGGTCTACGCGGATCTCGTACGGGCCTCCACGGGCGCCCGGCGCAAGAGCGCCGCCGAGGCGCTCCGTGAGGCGGCGGTACGTGCGGCGCGGTGGCGCGGCGGGAGCGTAACCTTCCCTGGGCTCGCCGAGCGGTCCGCCGGGGCGGCCTCCGAGCCGCCCAAGGCGTAGCCAGTCCGGGAGCCGGTCCGGGATCCAGGAAGTTCAGGAAGGAACAACGCGCGCATGGCATTCGAACCGCCCCAGCGTCTCGTCACCGCACTCGGTGAGACGACGCAGGACGGCGACGACTGGCTTCAGAAGCTGCCCGCGGCAGCCGAACAGGCCGTCGCTCTGCGCGAGTTGACCGTCGAGCGGGTCCACATGCCCGGCGGACGCAGCGGCCTCGTCGTCATGGTGCGCCTGCCGGACGGCACGCCCGCGGTGCTGAAGCTGGTGCCGCCGAGGTCGCGCCCCGAGAGCGAGCGGGCCGCGCTCGCGCACTGGGACGGTTTCGGCGCGGTGCGGCTCCTGGACCCGTCCGCCGCGGACGGCGCCCTTCTGCTGGAGCGGCTGCACCGCGATGTGTCGGTACGTTCGCTGCCCGAGGCCAAGGCCCTGCTCGAAGCGGCGGGCACGCTGCGCCGCCTGTGGGTCCAGCCGCCGCCGGGGCACCGCTTCGAGACGGTCGCCGAGCGGACGGGACGGCAGGCCGACGCGATGCGGGCGTCCGCCGACGCGGAGGTCACGCCGCTGGTCGACGCGGCGCTCGCCGCCAGGGACGAGCTGCTCACCGGGGACGCGGAGGTCCGGCTGCTGCACGGCACGTTCCGGCAGAGCAAGGTCCTTCAGGGTGACCGGGTGCCGTGGCTGGCCGTGGGGCCCGATCCGGTGGTGGGCGAGTGTGCCTTCGACCTGGCGCGGCTCGTGCGTGACCGCGTCGAGGATCTGATCGCCTCGCCCTCGGGGGCCGCGATCACCCGCCGCCGGGTGAAGAAGCTGGCCGAGTCGCTGGACGTGGACCAGGAGCGGCTGCGGGGCTGGACGTTGTTCCGTGCGGTGGAGTCCGGGGTACGGGCACGGCGCGTGGGGCGGGAGCAGGATGCGGAGCTGCTGCTGGAGTTCGCGGGGTGGCTTTAGCTGGCGGGGGCGCCTTGCTTGCCGTCGTCACCGGCTCCGCCGAGTTCGTCCTCAAACGCCGGACGGGCTATATCCAGCCCGGCCGGCGTTTGAGGCCATCTTTGTCCCGAGCCGAACTCAGGCTGTCAGACGCGCAACAGCCTCAGCCACCGTCAGCTCCTCGCGCTCCCCGGTGCGGCGGTCCTTCAGCTCCAGGACGCCCTCGGCGGACCGGCGGCCCGCGACCAGGATCTGCGGCACACCGATCAGCTCCGAGTCCGTGAACTTCACGCCGGGCGAGACGCCTGCCCTGTCGTCGACCAGGACCCGTACGCCCGCCGCGTTCAGCTGCTCGGCGACGTCGAGGGCCAGCTCCGTCTGGAGCGCCTTGCCCGCGGCCACCACGTGGACGTCGGCCGGGGCGATCTCGCGGGGCCAGCACAGGCCCTTGTCGTCCGCCGTCTGCTCGGCGAGCGCCGCCACCGCGCGGGAGACGCCGATGCCGTACGAACCCATGGTCACGCGGACCGGCTTGCCCTGCTGGCCGAGGACGTCCAGCTGGAAGGCGTCGGCGAACTTGCGGCCCAGCTGGAAGATGTGGCCGATCTCGATGGCGCGGTCCAGCTTCAGGCCGGTGCCGCACTTGGGGCAGGGGTCGCCCTCCTGGACGACGACGACGTCGAGGTAGTCGTCGACCTCGAAGTCACGGCCCGCGACGACGTTCTTCGCGTGCGTGCCGACCTTGTTGGCGCCGGTGATCCAGGCCGTGCCGGCGGACACCCGCGGGTCGGCGATGTAGCGGACCTTCCCAAGACCCTGCGGGCCGACGTATCCGCGTACGAGATCGTCGCGACCTTCGAAGTCCTCGGCCGTCACCAGCTCCACGACGGCGGGCGCCAGGTGCTCGCCGAGCTTGTCGAGGTCGACCTCGCGGTCGCCGGGGACACCGACGGCGACGATCTCGCCGTCGACCTTGACCAGGAGGTTCTTCAGGGTCGCCGAGGCCGGGACGCCGAGGTGCGCGGCGAGCGTCTCGATGGTCGGGGTGTCGGGGGTGTCGAGCTCCTCGACGGGCCCGTGCGCCGATGCGTCGACGGCTTCCTTGGCGACGAAGGAGACAGCCTCGGTGTTGGCCGCGTAGTCGCACGCGGGGCAGTCCACGAAGGTGTCCTCACCGGCCGGCGCGGGCGCCAGGAACTCCTCGGATGCCGAGCCGCCCATCGCGCCGGAGACGGCGGAGACGATGCGGTGGTCGAGGCCGAGGCGCTCGAAGATCCGGATGTAGGCGGCGCGGTGCAGGGCGTAGGACTCGGCGAGGCCCTCGTCCGTGGTGTCGAAGGAGTACGAGTCCTTCATCTGGAACTCACGGCCGCGCAGCACACCGGCGCGGGGGCGGGCCTCGTCGCGGTACTTCGTCTGGATCTGGTAGAGGATCACCGGCAGGTCCTTGTAGGACGAGCACTGGTCCTTGACGATCTGGGTGAAGATCTCCTCGTGCGTGGGGCCGAGGAGGTAGTCGGCGCCCTTGCGGTCCTTGAGGCGGAAGAGCAGGTCGCCGTACTCGTCGTAGCGGCCCGTCACGTCGTACGACTCCTTGGGCAGGAGCGCGGGCAGGAGGACTTCCTGGGCGCCGATGGCGTCCATCTCCTCGCGGACGACGTGGGTGATGTTCTCCAGGACCTTCTTGCCGAGCGGCAGCCAGGACCAGATGCCGGCGGCGGTGCGGCGTACGTAACCGGCCCGGACGAGGAGCTTGTGGTTGAGCGTCTCGGCGTCCGCCGGGTCGTCGCGCAGTGTCTTGATCATCAATCGGGACATGCGCTGGACCTGGGCCATGGTGAACTCCTGCGGAAGGGGGTCCCCCCTGCTCCGGCGGAGCCGAAAGCTTGGGGGAGGTGATGGCAGGAGGTTAACCGGGGCGCGGGCGCGGGCGGAAATCGGTCAGGCGCCGGGCCGCCGCAGCGGCAGGGGTGCGCCCATCACCGCGTACGGCTTCGGGGCGCTGGGGAAGAGGACTCTGCGGGCCAGGTCGGCGTATCCGAGGGAGCGGTAGAGACCGCGTGCCGGGCTCTCGACGTCGATCGCGGAGAGGATCGAGCGGGGCTGTACGACGGCGTCCGTGATGGTGGTGATGAGGGTGCGGCCGACGCCTCGGTTCTGGTGGCCCGGCTGCACATGGAGCTCGGTGATCACGAAGGAGTCGTCGAGCCAGCCGTCCATGCCCTCGTCCCGCAGATACGGCTCGACGACCGTGGACCACCAGTGGGCGCGGTCGTTGGGCATCCCGTAGACGAAGCCGACGAGCCGTCCCTCGGGGGTGGTGGCGCCCAGCGCGCGGGCGCCTGGGTAGGTGATGTGCCGCAGCACGATCTGCCGCCGCACGGCCACCTCGTCGTCGCTGAGCCCGAAGGCGTGGGCCTGCACCCGCAGCGCTTCGTCCACGTGCGTGGCGAGGTCCAGCGGCCCGATCACGACGTCGTCAGTCATGCGCCGAACTTTAACTCGCGAAGGCGCGTACGAACTCGCGAAGGCGCGTACGTGAGGAGCGCGGTGCGAGGCGTGGGGGAGCTAGAACAGGACGCTCATGAACGCCCCGACCTCCTGGAACCCCACCCGTCGGTACGCCGACCTCGCCGCGGTGTTGAAGTCGTTGACGTAGAGGCTGACGACGGGGGCGATGTCCTCCAGGGCGTAGCGCAGGACGGCGGCCATGCCTGGTGCCGCGTAGCCCTGTCCCCGGTACTCGGGGGCCACCCAGACGCCCTGCACCTGGCAGGCGTGCGTTGTGGCTGCGCCGATCTCGGCCTTGAAGATGACCTTGCCGTCTCCGTCGAGGCGGGCGAACGAGCGTCCGGCGGCGACGAGTTCGGCGACCCGCGCCTGGTAGAGCAGGCCGCCGTCACCGGCGAGCGGCGAGATGCCGACTTCTTCGGTGAACATCGCCACACACGCGGGCATGATCGTCTCCATCTCGTCCTTGCGGACGCGACGGACGCGGGGATCGGGGGCGATGTCACGTGGGAGTCGGTCGGTGACCATCAGGGGCTGCTGGGTGCGGACCTCGCGGGCGGGGCCCCAGGACGGTTCGAGCAGCCGCCACAGCTGGGCGGTGGGTTCGGCGGGGCCGACGATGGAGGAGCAGCGGCGGCCTGCCCTGCGGGCGCGGTCCGCGAAGGCGCGGATCGCTCGCGGGGTCGCGCAGATCGGGACGAGGTTGGCGCCCGCGTAGCAGAGGGACTCCAGCATTCCGTCCTGGTACCAGCCCCACATCTCGCCGCCGAGCCGCCACGGGTCGAGGCCCGCGACCCGGACCCGGGAGGTCACGAAGGCGTTGGCCACCGGCTCACGGTCGAGCACGGCGAGCGCGGCGTCCAGGTCACTCGGTTCGAGGACCCTGGTGGTGGTCTGAGTCAACACGTGCGGGGGCCTCACCATACGGTCTGCTAGATCCCCGAACTGTACCTGGCGGGGGCGCCTTGTGCGGGGTGCCTTCTGTCCCCCGGGGTTCCTCGCCGCGGGCGGGCGCGCCTGGCTTGGGCTGAGGCCTTTTCGCCGCGGGGGCTCCTCGCCGCGGGCGGGTGCGGCCTCGCTTGGGCTGCGGCCATTCCGCCGCGGGGGCTCCTCGCCGCGGGCGGGTGCGGCCTGGCGGGGCCCTGGCATTTTCGGCGCTGGGGCTCCTCGCCGCGGGCGAGTGCGGCCTCGCTTGGGCCGAGGCCATTTCGCCGCGGGGGCTCCTCGCCGCGGGCGGGCGCGGCCTGGCGGGGGCCTGGCCTTTTCGGCGCTGGGGCTCCTCGCCGCGGGCGAGTGCGGCCTCGCTTGGGCTGAGGCCATTTCGCCGCTTCGCGGCGGGGTTTCCCGCCCACCCGCCCGATTGCCCCGCATCACCCCGCGCCGTGGGGCGGGGCTGTCTCTGTGGGCTCTCGGCGGGCTCCCCCGCCCGGCTGCCCCGGGGTAATCGGGTGGGTGGGCGGGAGACATCCGCCGCGCAGCGGCGGTTCAGGGCAGAGGCAAGCCGCAGGCGGAGGCAAGGGCGAGGCGGCCACAGGCGCTGGCGGGCGCAGGCAAAGGCGAGGCGAGCCGCAGGCGACGGCGGGCCGCGAAAGCGGAGGCGAAGGCGAGGCGGGCCGCAGGCAAAGGGAGGTAGGACCAGGCGTAGGCGGAAACAGGCGTACGAAGGCCCCGTCACCGGGGCGGTGGCGGGGCCTTCGTGGGAGGGTCAGCCGGCGATGGCGACCGTCGGCTCCCCGGAGGGGATTCCGTCCTTCTCCATCTGCTCAGCGATCTTCATCGCCTCTTCGATGAGCGTCTCCACAATCTTCGACTCGGGCACGGTCTTGATGACCTCGCCCTTGACGAAGATCTGCCCCTTGCCGTTGCCGGAAGCGACACCGAGGTCGGCCTCACGGGCCTCGCCGGGGCCGTTCACGACGCAGCCCATGACGGCGACACGCAGCGGCACCTCCATGCCGTCGAGCCCCGCCGTGACCTCTTCGGCCAGCTTGTAGACGTCGACCTGGGCACGGCCGCAGGACGGGCAGGAGACGATCTCCAGGCGGCGCTGCTTGAGGTTCAGCGACTCCAGGATCTGCATGCCGACCTTGATCTCCTCGACCGGCGGGGCCGAGAGGGAGACGCGGATGGTGTCGCCGATGCCCTCGCTCAGCAGCGCACCGAAGGCGACCGCCGACTTGATCGTGCCCTGGAAAGCCGGTCCTGCCTCGGTCACACCGAGGTGCAGCGGATAGTCGCACGCCGCCGCGAGCTGGCGGTAGGCGTTGACCATGACCACCGGGTCGTTGTGCTTCACCGAGATCTTGATGTCCCGGAAGCCGTGCTCCTCGAAGAGCGACGCCTCCCAGAGCGCAGATTCGACCAACGCCTCCGGAGTGGCCTTCCCGTACTTCTTGAGAAGACGCGCGTCCAGCGAACCCGCGTTGACGCCGATCCGGATCGGGGTGCCGGAGTCGTTCGCGGCGCGCGCGATCTCCTTCACCTTGTCGTCGAACTGCTTGATGTTGCCGGGGTTCACACGCACCGCCGCGCAACCGGCGTCGATCGCCGCGAACACGTACTTCGGCTGGAAGTGGATGTCGGCGATCACCGGGATCTGCGACTTCCGCGCGATCGTCGCAAGCGCGTCCGCGTCATCCTGCGTAGGACAGGCGACCCGCACGATCTGGCAGCCGGACGCCGTCAGTTCGGCGATCTGCTGCAGCGTCGCCCCGATGTCGGACGTACGCGTCGTCGTCATCGACTGCACCGACACAGGTGCGTCCCCGCCGACGGCGACCGTACCGACCTGGATCTTGCGGCTGACCCGGCGGTCGGCGAGCTTGGTCGGTACGGACGGGATTCCGAGAGAAACGGCAGTCATCTGGCGTGCATCCCCAAGGTGTGGATCAAGGTCCCGAGATCGGCGGGCTCCAGGCTTCGAGATTACGGCACCCCACCGGGGCCGGGCACATCCCGCCCCCAACTCCACCCAATGGTGGGCGACCGGACACATAGAGTGCCCGGCCGCCGCAAACTTCGCGTTACTAGGAGATTCTTACCGGATTAACCACATCGGCGATCAGGACGAGGATCGTGAAGCAGATGAAGATCCCGGCCACCACATAGGCGACGGGCATCAGCTTCGCGACGTCGAAGGGGCCCGGATCGGGCCGCTTCAGGAGCTTCGCCGCCTTGCGCCGCACGGACTCCCACAGGGCGCCCGCGATATGACCGCCGTCGAGCGGCAGCAGCGGCAGCATGTTGAACAGGAACAGCGAGAGGTTGAAGCCCGCCACCAGGAACAGCATCATCGCGATCTGGTTCTCCGGCGGGATGTCGAGCGTGAAGACCTCGCCGCCCACGCGGGCCGCGCCGACGACGCCCATCGGGGAGTCCTGCTTGCGGTCGCCGTCCCCGAAGGCCGCGTCCCACAGGTCGGGGATCTTGGACGGCAGCGCGATGAGCGACTGGACACCGTTCTCCATCATGTCGCCCATGCGGTTCACGGAGTCGCCGAAGCCCTGCTGGACGATGCCGGTGGCGGGAGTGAAGCCGAGGAAGCCCGCGTCGACGTACTCGCCCTCCACATAGCCGCCGTCGCCGTTGGTCTTGCTGACCTGGTTCTTGATCAGGGTGGCGTGCAGGTCGACCTGCTTGCCATCGCGCTCGACCGTGATGGTGGCCGGGCCGATGGTGTCGCGGATCTTCGTCTGGAGCGCGGACCAGTCGTCGACGGGCTTGCCCTGGAAGGCCACGATCTTGTCGCCGAGCTTCAGGCCCGCCGCCTTGGCGGGCGCGACCGTGTCGCCCTTCTCGCACTTCGTGCGGTTCTCGCTCTGCTGGATGACGCAGTCGGACACCTTGCCGACCGACGTCGTCTGCGTACTGATGCCGAAGGTCATCATCACGCCGAGGAAGATCGCGACGGCGAGGATCAGGTTCATGAACGGGCCCGCGAACATCACGATCACGCGCTTCCACGGCTTGCGCGTGTAGAAGAGCCGCGTCTCGTCGCCGGGCTTGAGCTCCTCGAACGCGGCGGACCGCGCGTCCTCGATCATGCCGCGCCACGGGGACGTGGACCGTGCCTCTATGCGGCCGTCCGGTCCTGGCGGGAACATGCCGATCATGCGGATGTAGCCGCCGAGGGGGATGGCCTTGACGCCGTACTCGGTGTCGCCCTTTTTGCGCGAGAAGATCGTCGGGCCGAAGCCGACCATGTACTGCGGTACGCGGATGCCGAACAGCTTGGCTGTCGACAGGTGCCCCAGCTCGTGCCAGGCGATCGAGAACAGCAGCCCGACCGCGAAGACGACTATGCCGAGGATCATCATCAAGGTCGTCATGCGCGGGCCTCCGCGGTCGCCTTCGCCGTCAGTTCACGGGCCCGGGCACGCGCCCAGGTCTCCGCTTCGAGGACGTCCGCGACGGTCAGGGAAGTTCCCGCGGACGGTGTGCCGTGTTCGGCGACGACCTCGGTGACGGTCTCCATGATCCCGTTGAAGGGCAGGGCGCCGTTCAAGAACGCGTCCACGCACTCCTCGTTGGCCGCATTGAACACTGCCGGGGCCGTGCCCGCGAGCTTCCCCACATGCCGGGCGAGCCCGACCGACGGGAAAGCGTCGTCGTCGAGGGGGAAGAACTCCCAGTTGGAGGCCTTCGTCCAGTCGAAGGCGGGGGCGGCGTCCGGCACGCGCTCGGGCCAGCCGATGCCGATGGCGATCGGGCCGCGCATGTCGGGCGGCGTGGCCTGGGCCAGCGTCGATCCGTCCGTGAACTCGACCATGGAGTGGACGTAGGACTGGGGGTGGACGACGACCTCGATGCGCTCGAAGGGGATGTCGTAGAGGAGGTGCGCCTCGATGACTTCCAGGCCCTTGTTGACGAGCGTCGCGGAGTTGACGGTGATGACCGGGCCCATGGCCCAGGTCGGGTGGGCGAGCGCGTCCTTCGGTGTGACGTCGGCGAGATCCGCCTTCGTACGTCCACGGAACGGGCCCCCGGAGGCCGTGACGACCAGCTTGCGCACATCGGCGCGGGTGCCCGAGGCGAGCGCCTGGAAGAGCGCGGCGTGCTCCGAGTCCACGGGGATGATCTGCCCCGGCTTGGCCAGCGCCTTCACCAGCGGGCCGCCGACGATCAACGACTCCTTGTTGGCGAGCGCGAGGGTGCGGCCCGCTTCGAGGGCGGCGAGGGTGGGCGCGAGGCCGATGGACCCGGTGATGCCGTTCAGGACCGTGTGGCACGCGGAAGCCGCGAGCTGCGTGGCCGCGTCGGGCCCGGCGAGGATCTCGGGCAGCGGCTCACCGCCGTACTGCCCCTTCAGCGCCTCGCGCAGCGCCGGTACGACGTCCTCGCGGGCCACGGCGACGGTCCGCACCCGCAGCTGCCTCGCCTGCTCGGCGAGCAGGCCGACACGGCCGCCGGCGGCGGAGAGCGCGGTGACGCGGAAGCGGCCGGGGTTGCGCAGGACGAGGTCGATGGCCTGGGTGCCGATCGACCCGGTGGAGCCGAGGATGACGATGTCCCGCGGTCCTTCGGCGACGACGGGGTCGAAGACGAGGTGCGGGTCGGCGAGGGGGGCTGGGCTGTCGCTCATCCCCCCATTCTTGCCTGGGCGGCTGTGCGAAGGGACACTGCGCCCCGATCCGGCCGGTCGGAATCGTGTTCCGGGGCGTTCCCGTGGGAGGGAACGCCCCGGAAGGCCCGTCAGCGGATCGGGCGGTGGACGTTCTCCCGTTGCGTCGGGCCCGGTGACGCGTCCGCGATCCACGGCCCCTCGCCGCTGGGGTCGACGACACCGGACTCCAGCCAGGTGTACGTACCGGACAGGACGCCCTTGACCACCTTGCGGTCGATGTCGTCCGTGTTCTTCCACAACCGGTCGAAGAGCTCGTCGACGCGGATGCGGGACTGGCGGCAGAACGTGTCGGCCAGCTGGTAGGCCTCGCGGCCGTGGTCTTCCGTGGTCCGCAGGAGTTCGGCGCGCACGCACGCCGCGCTCATCGCGAAGAGCTCCGCGCCGATGTCGACGACACGGCCCAGGAAGCCCTGCTTGGTCTCCATCTTCCCCTGCCAGCGCGACATGGCGTAGAAGGTGGAGCGCGCCAGCCTGCGGGCACTGCGTTCCACGTAGCGCAGGTGCGGGGAGAGGTCCGCGTGGCCCGCGGGGTGGAACTCGCCGTACGAGCGCGGGAGTTGGCCAGGACCCGTGACCAGTTTCGGCAGCCAGCGCGCGTAGAAGCCGCCTGCCCTCGCGCCCGCCTTCGCCTTGTCGGACAGGGACTTGTCCGGGTCGATCAGGTCGCCCGCCACCTTCAGGTGCGCGTCCACCGCCTCGCGGGCGATCAGCAGATGCATGATCTCCGTCGAGCCCTCGAAGATGCGGTTGATGCGCAGATCGCGCAGGACCTGTTCGGCCGGGACGGCGCGTTCGCCGCGGGCCGCGAGGGACTCGGCCGTCTCGAAGCCGCGGCCGCCGCGGATCTGCACCAGCTCGTCCGCCATCAGACAGCCCATCTCCGAGCCGTACAGCTTGGCGAGCGCCGCCTCGATGCGGATGTCGTTGCGGTCCTCGTCAGCCATCTGGGATGAGAGGTCGAGTACGGCCTCCAGGGCGAAGGTCGTGGCCGCGATGAAGGAGATCTTCGCGCCGACCGCCTCGTGGAACGCGACGGGCTTGCCCCACTGCTCCCGCGCCCCCGACCACTCACGCGCGATCTTCAGGCACCACTTGCCCGCGCCGACACACATCGCGGGCAGCGAGAGACGGCCGGTGTTGAGGGTCGTCAGGGCGATCTTCAGGCCCGCGCCCTCGGGGCCGATGCGGTGCGCCGCGGGGACGCGCACCTGGTGGAAGCGCGTCACGCCGTTCTCCAGGCCGCGCAGGCCCATGAAGGCGTTGCGGTTCTCGACCGTGATGCCCTCCGCGGCGGCCTCCACCACGAAGGCCGTGATGCCGCCCTTGTGTCCTTCGGACTTCGGTACGCGCGCCATGACGACCAGGAGGTCGGCGACGACGCCGTTCGTCGTCCACAGCTTCACGCCGTCCAGGACGTACGAGTCGCCGTCCGGGACGGCGGCCATCGCCATACGCGCCGGGTCCGAGCCGACGTCCGGCTCGGTCAGGAGGAAGGCGCTGATGTCCGTGCGGGCGCAGCGCGGCAGGAACTCGTCCTTCTGCTCCTGGGTGCCGAACTGCTTGAGGGGCTGCGGTACGCCGATCGACTGGTGGGCGGAGAGCAGCGCGCCGATCGACGGGTTCGCGGAGCCGACGAGGGCCAGGGCCTTGTTGTAGTAGACCTGGGTGAGGCCGAGCCCGCCGTACTTCGTGTCGATCTTCATGCCGAGCGCGCCGAGCTCCTTGAGGCCGTTGATCACCTCGTCGGGGATCTGCGCCTCGCGCTCGATGCGGGCCGAGTCGATCTTCGTCTCGCAGAAGTCCCGGAGTTTGGCGAGGAACTCCTCGCCGCGCCGGGCGTCCTCGTCGGGGGGCATGGGATGCGGGTGGATCAGGTCGAGCCGGAAGCGGCCGAGGAAGAGTTCCTTGGCGAAGCTCGGCTTGCGCCAGTCCTGCTCGCGTGCGGCCTCGGCGACCTGCCGGGCCTCGCGTTCGGTCACGGACGGCCCGGAAGGGGGTGTGGTTGGTGCGGGCATTGAGGAGCTCACCTCGCCGCGAAGGGGGGCCGATCGGCTCCGATTGACCCGATCTTGACCCGGTCGGTTACTGACTGGTGCTACTCGATCGTATGGATCGTGTGTACCCGATTCGTCCCGGGCCCACCAGTCCTCGCGCAGCGTTCGGCGCATCGCGTCCGCGCGCACGAGAACGGCCGGAGCCCCCGCACAGTGGGCTCCGGCCGTTCGGTTCGTGAACCGCCTAGAGGGCGAGGCCCGTCAGGACCATGACGCGCTCGTAGGTGTAGTCCTCCATCGCGAACCGCACGCCCTCGCGGCCCACGCCGGACTGCTTGACGCCGCCGTACGGCATCTGGTCGGCGCGGTAGGAGGGCGCGTCGCCGATGACGACACCGCCGACCTCAAGGGCGCGGTGGGCGCGGAAGGCGGTCTGCACGTCGTGCGTGAAGACGCCCGCCTGGAGGCCGTACTTGGAGTCGTTGACGGCGGCGAACGCCTCCGCCTCGCCGTTGACCTTCTTGAGGGTGAGGACCGGTCCGAAGACCTCCTCGCAGGCGATGGTCACATCGGCCGGTACGTCGGCGAGCACGGTCGGCGCGTACGCGGCGCCGTCCCGCTTGCCACCGGCGAGGAGCTGCGCGCCCGCCTGGACGGCCTCGTCGACCCAGGACTCCACGCGCTTTGCGGCGTCCTCGTTGACGAGCGGGCCGACGTCGGTCTTCGGGTCGGACGGGTCGCCGGTGACCTGGCCCTCGATGGCCTTGAGCACGCGCGGCACGAGCCGGTCGTACACGGACGCGTCGGCGATGACGCGCTGCACCGAGATGCAGGACTGGCCGCCCTGGTAGTTGGAGAAGGTCGCAATGCGCGAGGCGGCCCAGTCGAGGTCCTCGTCGGATGAGAAGTCGCCGAGGACGACCGCGGCGCCGTTTCCGCCGAGCTCCAGGGTGCAGTGCTTGCGCGGCACCGAGTCCAGGATCGCGTAGCCGACCTTGTCGGAGCCGGTGAAGGAGATGACGGGAAGGCGCTCGTCCTGGACCAGGGCGGGCATCTTGTCGTTCGCGACGGGGAACACGGACCAGGAACCGGCCGGCAGGTCGGTCTCGGCGAGCAGCTCGCCGATGACGAGTCCGGACAGGGGGGTCGCGGGCGCGGGCTTCAGGATGATCGGCGTACCGACGGCGATGGCCGGGGCGATCTTGTGCGCGCAGAGGTTCAGCGGGAAGTTGAACGGCGCGATGCCAAGGACGACGCCCTTGGAGAAGCGGCGGGTGAAGGCGAGGCGGCCCTGGCCGCCTGCGTCGGTGTCCAGGCGCTGGGCCTCGCCGCCGTTGAACCTGCGGGCTTCCTCCGCGGCGAACCGGAAGACGGAGACGGCACGGCCGACCTCGCCACGGGCCCACTTGATCGGCTTGCCGTTCTCGGCGGAGATGAGCTGGGCGATCTCCTCCGTGCGCTCGACGAGCCTGCGGCTCACGTGGTCGAGGGCCGCGGCCCGCACGTGCGCCGGGGTCGCGGCGAACTCGTCGCGCACGGCGTACGCGGCGGCCACGGCCTCCTCGACCTGGGCGTCGGTCGGGACGGCCGCCTTGCCGACGAGCCGCCCGTCCCAGGGCGAGTTGACGTCGAGCGTGGTCTCACCGGTGGTCTGGCGACCGGCGAGCCAGAAGGCGTGGATGGAAGTCATGTCGATTCCCGGCCCTTCCGCGAAGGTGTGTCTTGGGGGGTACGTTCCCCACCGTAGGGGCGGTATGGGTGCCGGTCGTTTGTCCGACGCGGAGTACTGGCCGGGGGTCTCGCGCCGCTTTGGCAGGGGAGGAATTCCCCCGGAGTCACTCCGTACCGCTCGATGTCGCCTTCAGTGAGAGCCACAGCTCCATCCGGACGTCCGGGTCGTCCAGGGAGCGGCCCAGGATCTCCTCGACCCTGCGCATGCGGTAGCGCAGCGTGTGGCGGTGTACGCCCAGGTCCGCGGCGGCGGCGTCCCACTGGCCGTGTCGGGAGAGCCAGGCGCGCAGTGAGGCGATGAGGTCGCCGCGGCCGGTGGCGTCGTGTTCGTACAGGGCGCGAAGGAGGCCGTCGGCGAACGCCCGTACGGCGTCGTCGGCGAGCAGCGGCAGGACCGAGCCCGCCGCGAGGTCCTCGTGCTCGACCATGGCGCGGCCCCGGCGGCGCGCGATGGACAGCGCCTGGTCGGCCTGCTTGTACGCGGTGGCGGCGGCGATCGGCCCCGCCGGGGCGGAGAGCCCGAGGAGGAGGGGTGTCTCGTCGGCGGCGCCCTGTTCCCGCCCCTCGGAGCGGCCGGACTCCAGCGCCTGGGCGTAGGCGATGCACGCCGCGGCGCCCGCGCCGCCGTCCACGACGAGGAGCACGAGCCGCTCGCCGTAGGGGACGACGAGGAGTGCCTCGCCGGCGCGCGCCGCTGCCGCTTCGACGGCTTCGGTGAGCTCGGTGAACGGGTCGCCGTCTTCGGGGGCGGAGGCCGGGGCGGAGGCCGGTACCTCCGCGACCACCAGGCGGAACGGGGCGTCGAGCAGGCCTCCGTAGACCTCCCCCGCCACCGTCCTGGCGTGGTCCGGCTCGCCCGCGAGCAGCATCCGAAGGACCGCGGAGCCGACCCGCGCCTCGGCAGCCTGGAGCGAGCGGCTGCGTTCGGTGGTGAGGGTGAGCAGCGCTATGGCGGAGTGCAGGGCGTAGCGCTCGGCGGTGCCGAGGGTGGAGGCGGTGCCGACGGCGAGCGCGGCGCGGGGCCGCCGTCCCGTGCCGATCGAGTGCAGTTCCACGCGGTCCTCGGCGCCCGCGACGACCGCGCTCGCGGGTGCGGCCCGCTCCCGCAGCCGTTCGACGTCGGAGGTGAGGCGGGCGGCCCTGCGGGAGGCCCACTCGGGTGCCGTGGCGACGACGGCGCCGGACGCGTCGTACAGCGCGGCCCAGCCGTCCACCTGTGCGGCAAGCGCGCCGAGCAGCCCTTCGGGGCCGTCGCTCAGCGCCTGCTTGGTCAGCTCGCGCTGGGCGGCGAAGCCTGCCGTCACCGCGCGGTACTGGTCGGCGGCGATGGCGGCGGACACGGCCTTGCTGATGGCGAGGAAGGGGGTGCGCCGCGGTACCTCAAGGAGCGGAAGCCCCTCGTCCGCCGCGGCCACGACCAGGGCTTCGGGGATGTCCTTGTAATGCACGCCGACCGCGAACCCGAGCCCGACGACGCCCGCCGCCGCGAGCCGCTTCACATAGCGGCGCATGGCCTCCGGGTCCTCCGCGTCCAGCTTGAGCGCGGTGATCAGGAGCAGCTCGCCGCCCTCCATGTAGGGCACGGGGTCGGTGAGCTCACTGGCGTGCGCCCAGCGCACAGGCGCGTCCAGATGTTCCTCACCGGCGCGCACGGTGAGCTTCAGCGCGGAGTGATGGACGAGGGAGGCGAGCGTGGGCGGCATGGGACCTTCAGGTCGGCTCAGCAGGTCAGGGGGTGCTGCGGGGACGGTCAGGGGCGGCGGGCGACCCATCTGTCCGGCCGGCCATTGAATCCCGGACGAGATGTGGATCTTTTGGCCGGTACGTATGAACTACCTGTGCCGATTCTGCCTCACCGTATGGTACGTAGGAGACCGAATACCCCGTAAGTGCACCCCGCACCACCGCCGCTTTTTCGCCCCCGGGCTACCCCCGCAGATCCACGAGCAGCGGCGGCGCGTGCTCCCCCCGCACATCCGTCAGCGAGAGCACCGCGTGCCCCGGGGGCACTCCGTGCGCCAGTTCGGAGGCTGACCAGCGTTCGCGTTCCACTTGGCGGACGGTGACGGCGCGCGCGGTCGGGGCGTTGCCGGTGATCACCCGGCGCAGCATGTGCACCGTCTTGCCGAGGGGGGTCTCGGCGATGATCTGCCGGTCGGTGACGTCCCGCGCCTCGATCCACTCCTTGCCCCAGACCTCGGCGAAGTCCTGCCCGTCCCACGGGGTCAGCCCGGACAGCGCCATACGGCAGCCGATCGAGCCGAGCAGCGGGGTACGCAGCGGGCGGGGCGCGTCGTCGAGCGTACGCAGGGTCAGCACGACCCCGGCGTTGGCGGAGCGCAGCCGCTGCAGACGGCGTACGGACTCCGGGGTGACCGTGCCCGTCGCGTCGTCCAGGACGAGACAGGCGAAGAGCGAACGGTCCTCGCGGGCGATGGCGCTCGCCATGAACTGGGCGAGCATCAGGCGGGCGAGGATCCGCGAGGCGTCGGCGTGACCGCGCTCGGGCAGGTCGACTCGGACGCGTACGGGATGGTCGAGGGCCCGCAGCGAGAAGGGCGTGCTCTGGCCTGACGTGTCGAAGAAGGAGGCGAAGGCCGGGCGGTCGAGCAGCGCGATGCGGTCGGCGATGACGGCGCCCGGATCGCCGGGGTGCCCCAACTGCCGCTCGCGGGCGTCGAGCTCGCGCAGCATCGCCTCCTGCCCCGACTCCTGGAGGGCCTTGCGCAGGGCGCCGAGCGGGCCGGGGGCGCCGTCGAGCAGGGCGCGCAGCTCGGGCACGGAGGGGAAGCGCCGGTGCACCGCGTAGTAGGGGCCGAGCAGCTGGGCGAGCACGGTCGTCGAGCGGCGGCTGTCCCCGCCGGGGTGCGGGTCGGCGAGGTCGCCGACGAGCGCTTCGGCGAGCACGGCGGCGGCCTCGTCCGGGTCGTTCGTGCCGCCGTACAGGTCGAGGTCGTACACGGAGTCGGGGTGCCCGATCCGCACCACGACGTCGTAGTCCTCCGCGGGACCGAGCCCGGCGCCCGCCGCCCCGACCACGACCACGGCGGCCCGTCCGGCGAGCGCCCCCAGGCACAGGGACTCGGCGAGGGGCCACACGACACCGCTGGTCTTGCCTGACCCGGCGGGGCCCACGGCGAGCAGTGAGGTCCCGAGCAGCTCGGGCCCGATCCCGAGACCGGTCCCCCGGTAGGCGTAGGGATTACGCGGGTCGTCGGCCGTCGTCCCAAGGCGCACCTGGGCGGTGGCGAGGTCGTGGCGGGCGGCGCGCGAGGGCAGGTCCCGGTCTCCCGAGGGATGGGCGCAGGCGGCGGCGCCGTCCCGTACGACGGATTCGCTGAACGCGGAGAGGGTGTTGCGCCCGGCCCGCACGGAGCGCCAGGCCCGCGTGATCCGGGCGTGGTCGACGTCCCGCATCAGCCCGGCCCGCGCGTCGGCGGCAAGCCGCTCGGCGGCGGCGTCCGCACCGGCTTCCCGCAGCTGGGGCCAGTGGGCGGGGTCCTCGCCGGGGGCGGGGGGCGCCAGCGGAGGGGCGGCGCGGCGGAAGCGGGGGGCGCCGTAGCGGCGCCAGATCTCGTCCCAGCGGCCGATTCGCCCCAGGCCGATCATGATGACGAGCACGATGAGGGTGTAGTAGCCGTACCAGACGACCGCGTTGCCGATCCGGTTGCCGCTGTAGAGCCAGGCGTCCGGCATGAAGAGCTCCAGGGGCACGACCCACCAGCCGCCGAGGTAGCCGTTCCAGAGCAGCGACCAGAGCAGCCAGCCCACCAGGAACGCGATGAGCGCCCCGCTGAAGAGCTGCCGCGCCGGAGTGATCTCCGGCTCCTGCTCCGGCCGCGGCGTGTGCCCGAGCCGCCACACCCCCGGCTGCGCGCCAGGCCGCGGCGTCCGCAGCCAGGTCAGAAAGGCGGAGCCGTCCGGCAGCGGCGGCAACCCGTCCGCCCCGGCCTCCGGCGCCCGCACGGGCCGCGGCGGAGTGACGTGCGCGCCCTGCTGACCGGCCGAGCCCGGGGGCACGCCCCGCTGCCCGGAGGAGCCGTGGGGCCCCGCCGGACGCGGCACCGGTGTGGCGTGTGTGCCGCGAGCGTCGTGCGTGCCTTCGGAGTCCATGGCCCTTACCCCCTGACCTGCCGGTCTGTCGGTTCAGCCGTCAATCTAGTGCCCCCACAGGGGCAGTTCACCGGATACGCGCCCAGGGCCTGCGGGAACACCGCCGCGCACCCCATAACCGTACGGTCCACCAAAAGGGACGAAAGCCGCACCCCGCCCACCCCCCGCTATGTCCACCACGGACAACCGCCACGCCCAACAACTCCCCCGTGGAGCATGCCCGCCCCCGCTCTCCGCCCCTAACCTGCGAAAGAAAGCAGCAAAGAAAGCAAGCATCGAGCGTCCGCCTCGCCCCACCCCCAGGAGCACCCCATGACCGCACTTCCGCAGGAGCGCCGCGTCGTCACCGCCATCCCCGGGCCCAAGTCACAGGAGCTTCAGGCCCGCCGTACCGCCACGGTCGCCGGTGGCGTGGGTTCCGTGCTGCCGGTGTTCGCGGCGCGTGCGGGTGGCGGGATCATCGAGGACGTCGACGGCAACCGGTTCATCGACTTCGGCTCCGGCATCGCGGTGACGTCGGTCGGCGCCAGTGCCGAGGCCGTCGTACGCCGTGCGACCGCGCAGCTCGCCGACTTCACCCACACCTGTTTCATGGTGACGCCGTACGAGGGATACGTCGCCGTCGCCGAGCAGCTCGCGGAGCTGACGCCCGGTGACCACCCGAAGAAGTCCGCGCTCTTCAACTCCGGCGCCGAGGCCGTCGAGAACGCCGTCAAGATCGCCCGCGCGCACACCAAGCGCCAGGCGGTCGTCGTCTTCGACCACGGCTACCACGGCCGTACGAACCTGACGATGGCGCTGACCAGCAAGAACATGCCGTACAAGAACGGCTTCGGCCCGTTCGCCCCCGAGGTCTACCGCGTCCCGGTCGCCTACGGCTACCGCTGGCCGACCGGCGAGGAGAACGCCGGGCCCGAGGCCGCCAAGCAGGCCATCGACCAGATCAGCAAGCAGGTCGGCGCCGAGAACGTCGCCGCGATCATCATCGAGCCGGTGCTCGGCGAGGGCGGCTTCATCGAGCCCGCGAAGGGCTTCCTGCCCGCGATCGTGCAGTTCGCCAACGACAACGGCATCGTCTTCGTCGCCGACGAGATCCAGTCCGGCTTCTGCCGCACGGGCCAGTGGTTCGCGTGCGAGGACGAGGGCATCGTCCCGGACCTGATCACCACCGCCAAGGGCATCGCGGGCGGCCTGCCGCTCGCCGCCGTCACGGGCCGCGCCGAGATGATGGACGCCCCGCACTCCGGCGGCCTCGGCGGCACCTACGGCGGCAACCCGGTGGCCTGCGCCGGTGCGCTCGGCGCCATCGAGACGATGAAGGAGCTCGACCTCAACGGCAAGGCGAAGGCGATCGAGGCGGTCATGAAGGCCCGCCTGAACGCCATCGCGGAGAAGTACGACATCGTCGGCGACGTCCGCGGCCGTGGCGCGATGATCGCCATCGAGCTCGTCAAGGACCGCGCCACGAAGGAGCCGAACGCCGAGGCGACCGCCGCCCTCGCCAAGGCCTGCCACGCCGAGGGCCTGCTCGTCCTCACCTGCGGCACGTACGGCAACGTCCTGCGCTTCCTGCCGCCGCTGGTCATCGGCGAGGACCTCCTCAACGAGGGCCTGGACATCATCGAGGCCGCGTTCGCGCGTATCTGATCGCCGCCTTTCGAAAGCGCTCAGCGGAGCCGGGATCACCCCAAAGGGGGAAGATCCCGGCTCCGTATGTATCCGCACATGCCCTGACGTGTGTGTACCTCGCGCGGTGAGACAACCGTGACCTGGGGTGACGGGCAGGGCATGTGAAGAAGGTGTGCGGGACCCATGCCGGGTTGCCGTTCCGCCTGTCGGCCGCTCACCACCTGACGTACGGTTTCTGCAGATGAGAGAAACACCCCGCCCACAGGGGACTGTGGGCGACACCGGGACGGAGCCTCCCCAGCCCCGTCTTGGTCGTGCCACCGCGCACACACCCGGAGTCACTGGCTCCGGAACTCCTCACCGATCGGATGGCCGCCCGCCCCAAACCCCCCGGGGCGTGCGGCACACCGGTCAGGACGGCCGCCTCGGAACTACCCCCCCTGTTCCGGGGCGGCCGACCATTTTCCTCTTCTGCCTCTGCGCGCCGCTCTTCGCGCTCATCACCTGGCAAGTGGTCGCCGACGGCCCCCTCCGCGACGCGGACGAGCGGCTCGGCCCCTGGATCACCGGCAGCCGCCTCCCGGACGGCGCAGCGGAACTCCTCGCCGATCTCGGTGGCGTCGCCTTCGCCGTGCCCGTCCTCGCCGCCGCCATCGCCTACGCGGGATGGCGAGGCCGCAGCGCCGGCGCGTTCCGCTGGTGGCTCGGCCCGGTGGCCGCCGCCGTGGCCATGCTGGCGGTCCCGGCACTCGTGATCCCGCTCAAGGAACTCACCGGCCGCACTGGCCCGCCCGGCATGGACGGCAGCGGCTACTACCCCTCGGGCCACACCGCCACCGCCCTGGTCGCCTACGGCGGGGCGGCGCTGCTCCTCCTGCCGTACCTGCGCGGCACATACGTCCGGCGTGAACTGGTCATCGCCTGCGCTCTGTTGAACTTCGGGGTCGGGCTCGGGCTTGTGCGGCGCGGGTATCACTGGCCGCTGGACGTGGTGGCGTCGTGGCTGCTGTTCGGGATGCTCCTCCAGCTCATGGCGCTGGCCATCGCGCGATACGGTCGAGGGCCGACCGAGGAATGACCCAGCAGTGCGAGGGAGCGTCATGGCCGACGAGCAGGGGCGGCTGGCCGTCACCTATGAAGGACACGACTTCGCGCTCACGCCGTCGCCCGGTGAAGTGATCCTGCCGCTCAACGGCCGCAAGATCCATCACGACTCCGCGTGCGGACATCTGACGGACTCCGGGGATCTGCCCCGCTTCCCCGATCCGGACAAGCTGTTGTGGCGCCAGATCCTCGATTCGGCGCCGTCGGGCGACACCGAGGGCCGGACCTTGTTCGCCCGCAGCATCGGACTGCTCGGCGCCGCCGGGCAGCCGATGATCGGCCTGTGCGGCTGCGTCCTCAGGCCCGTCTCGCCCACCCAGGCCGAGACGATGCGCCCCTGGCCGCTCGCCGAGGCGATAGCCGCCTTCGACCCCGCACGTCACGAGGCCGCGCTCCGCGAGATGGAGGCACAGGCGCGGCGGATCCGTGAGGCCTTCCCCTGGGAGGAGTGGCCGACACTGCCCCTTGAGCGATACGCGCTCGGTCAGGGCCACAGCAGCGCGACCAAGCCGTACTGCTACCTCGCCGAGTTCGGCAGCAACGCACTCGGCAGCATCGCGGGCGGCTCTTCCCGCAAGCACCTCATCTACTGGCGCGAGCGCTCCAACTCCTGGTGGCACGACTCCCGCTACAGCGGACCCGATGAGGCCTGGGAGAACGTACGCGCCGGGATCATCGAGGCGGTCACCGCCGCCCGTGAGGGCCGGATGGCTGACATCGACGCAGTCGACGCGGTCCGCTCCGGGCCGTCCCTGATCTCCAAGACCCTGCGGGTGTACGCCCCCGATGCCGCGTTCGCGGTCTACTCGACGGGCTTCGTGCAGCACTATCTGGAGCGCCTGACGGGCGAACCCGTCCCGAAGATGGAGCCGTTCGCGCTGCGGGCCAGGCTCAAGGACGTCATCGACGCCGACGAGCGGTTCGCCGGCTGGTCGTACGACTTGGTGGTGCGGTTCCTGGAATGGTGGGCCAGCCCCTGGCGCACCCGGCAGATCGTGAAGATCGCGGCCGGACACGACGGCAACCTGTGGAGGGACTGCCGCGCGGGCGGATACATCGCCGTCGGCTGGGACCACGTGCCGGATCTGCGCTCCTTCGCCGACAAGGACGAGTTCCTTGCGGCGTTCACGGCGGCGTACAGCGACGAGTACAACGGCTTCAAGTCGAAGATCTCCGCGAAGGCCAACGAGGTCTGGAAACTGCAGAGTCTGCGGCCCGGTGACCTCGTGGTCGCCAACACGGGAGCGAGTCAGATCCACGGCGTCGGGCGCGTGATGGGCGACGGCTACCAATGGCGCGACGACCTGCCCGACCACCGTCACACCGTCTGTGTCGACTGGGACGAGAGCTACGCCACCCGGCTCGACGAACCCGAGCGGTCCTGGGCGACCGTCACCGTCAAGGATGTCCCCATCGCCCTGTGGAACAAGATCCGGGGCGCCAGATCCACGCCTCTTGGCCCGTCCGCCGACACGGACACCACCCCGGCGGAGGAGGCGGAGGTCGTGGCCACGCAGCCCCTCGACGCCGATCTCCGCCCACTCGCCGACGCCCTCGAACGCCGGTGCCAGGCTGTCCTGTTCGGCCCGCCCGGCACCGGCAAGACGTATATGGCGCTGCGCTTCGCGGTGCGCTGGCTGGGTGAACTGTCCGGCGGTCTTCCCGGCGTGGACCCGTACGCCGAGCCGGGCACGGAGGCGTTCGACGCGACGCTGGACTCGCTGACCGAGGCAGGGCGCCTGACGATGGTCGCCTTCCACCCCAGCTACGGATACGAGGACTTCGTCGAGGGATTCCGGCCCGTGCGGAGCGCGGCGGCGGGCAAGACAGGCACGACAGGCGGGGGCCTCAGCCTCGACCTCACCGCCGGCGTCTTCAAGCGCGTCTGCGAGGCCGCTGCCGCCGATCCCACACACCCCTATCTCGTGGTCATCGACGAGTTGAATCGCGGCCATCTCCCCAAGATCCTGGGCGAGTTGGTGACCCTGCTCGAGAAGGACAAGCGGGGGCGCGCTATCACGCTGCCGCTCAGCCAGGAGCTGTTCCGCATTCCGCCCAACGTGTATCTGATCGGCACGATGAACACCGCGGACCGCTCCATCCGCACCCTCGACGCGGCCATCCGCCGCCGCTTCGTGTTCCTGGAGCTGCTGCCCGACTCGGGTCCGCTCCAGGGCTGCCATGTCGAGGAGCTGCACTTGGCGGACCTCCTCGACGCGCTCAATCAGCGCATCCGGACCCTGCTCGACCGCGAGAAGCAGATCGGGCACGCCTTCTTCCTGCCGGACGGGGCGCCCGTCGACTCGGCGGCCGAGCTCGCGGGAATCGTCCGCGGCGAGATCCTTCCTCTGCTGCAGGATTACGCCTACGACGACTACACCCTCCTCGCGGCCTTCCTCGGCGAGGACCTCGTGGACTCCGAGACGCACACCCTCAAGGACCTCACCGACGAAGGCCTGGTGACCGCCCTCTACACCGAGCTGCAGGTCAAGGGCGGGGGCGAGTAGCGTGCCGCCGAAGCCGGTGGTGGTGGGGCTCCGGGAGTACGGCAGCACCGTCGTCGACGGCGTCCGGCTCAGCGGCACCGACCGCCGCCTGTGTGCCTCCGGGCAGTTCGCGGAACGCATCCGGATACGCGAACTCGCCGACGACCGTCTGGAGCTGACCGCCGGTCAATATGTGGGCGTCGTCCAGCTCGACGCCTGCGAGATCCGCATCCGGCCGAAGTATCTGGGCGAGGAGCTCGATGTGCTGCGCATGGTCGCCTACGCGGCCGACGGCAGCTGTCCGCCGCTGGACGCGCTGCGCGCCATCGCCCAAGGAGCGCCCAATCTGCGGGACCTGGTGGCTCTCCTCGTCGCCGAGCACTGTGAACGGCTGCTCGCGCACGGGGTGCACCGCGACTATGTGACGGTCGAGGAGGACCTTCCGGCAGTGCGCGGCCGGCTCCTCGCCGACCGTCAAGTCATGCGGCACCACGGCCGGTTGGACCGTCTCGCCTGCCGTTTCGACGAGCACGACGCAGACGTCCTGGACAATCGGCTGTGCGCCGCGGCCGTCGATCTCGCCGCCCGCACCGCCCGCTCCCCCGCCGTGCGGGCGAGGGCGCGGCGCGCGGCGGCACAGTTCGCACAGTTCGCCCCGACGCCGCTCGGTGATCCGCGTACAGCTCTGGCGCGGCTCGACTACCACCGGCACAACGAGCACTACCGTCCGGCCCACCGCTGGGCGGCGCTGCTCCTGACGGGTGGCGGCGTGGGGGATCTGTTCGCGTTCGGGCCGCTCGTGTCGCGGGCGTTCCTCATCGACATGAACACGCTCTTCGAGTCCTTCGCGACCCGGCTGCTCACCGACGCGTCGGCGGGCACCGGTTGCAGGGTCAGGGACCAGTCGCGCGAGCGCGGGGTGCTGCACGACGAGCTGACCGGACGGCCCTACAGCGAGGTCAGGCCCGACATCATGATCTCCGGCCACCGGGACGGGACGGCGTTCCGGCGCCCTGTCGACGTGAAGTACAAGCTGTACGGCAGCGGCAAGAAGCTCGCCACCGCCGATCTCTATCAGGCTTTCCTGTACGCCCACTCGCTCGCACAGCAGCCGGACGGCGAGGCCCCGACCTGCGTGCTGCTGCACCCCGGCGACCGCGCGGCACCGCGCGCGAGCGTCGCCGTGCGCCACTGGACCGGCGGGACGTCGGCGCGCGTACGATCGCTGCCGCTCGAACTGCCGTCACTTCTCGACGCGTTGGCTGCTGGGGGCCCGGGGCTACGGGATGCGCTCGCCCGGGTATGGGGGCAGGCGTTGGCCTGACCCCGTTGACGAAGCTGATGGCAGCGGCTACTCCCCCGCCCCCTCCCCGTCCCGCGGCGCCAGCTGCGCCGCCGCCTCGTGCATCGCGAGTTCCAGCAGCGCCGGATCCGTCAGCGTGCCCGAGCCGTCGGGCGGGACGAGCCAGCGGACGCCGCCCGTGGCGCGGCCCGGGTAGGGGACCACGATCCAGGTGCCGCGCCCCGCGCCGCGTACGCCCGTGCCGATCCAGCGGGCCACCGTGCCCGCCGGGACGAAGAACCCCATGCGGGAGTCGCCGAAGTCGGCGAGCACCGGGCCCGGGCGGTCGACGCAGCGGGTCAGTACGTCGAGCGTGGGATAGCCGAGTTCACCGGGAAGGATGAGTACGTCCCAGAGCCTGCCCGCGGGAAGGAGCGCGACCCCGAGGGGGTTGCGCTCCCATTCCCAGCGGCAGGCCTCCGGATCCGGCGCCACCGACACCAGCCATTCGACCGCCGACTTCGCTCCAGAACCCGCGCCAGCCATGGCGGGACCTCCCTTTTCCTGTGTGGCAGCTGTTCCTGTCACAGGAGAGAGGGGGCCCGGGCCGCAGCATTACGCGGGTTCGGGGAACTTGTTGACGAAGCGTCGACAGTGAGCCGTGGTGGCCGTCTGTCAGCTGTCGAAGCCGAGGCCCAGCTTGTCCATCGTCTTCAGCCACAGATTGCGCCTGCCGCCGTTCTCGTCCGCACGCGCGAGCGACCACTTGGTCAGTGCGACGCCCGTCCACGCGAACGGCTCGGGCGGGAACGGCAGCGGCTTCGTGCGGACCATCTCCAGGGACGTACGTTCCGTGCGCTCGCCCGAGAGCAGGTCCAGCATGACGTCGGCACCGAAGCGGGTGGCCCCGACACCGAGGCCCGTGTAGCCGGCCGCGTACGCGACACGGCCCGCGTGGGCCGTGCCGAAGAACGCCGAGAAGCGCGAGCAGGTGTCGATCGCGCCGCCCCACGCGTGCGTGAACCGGACGCCCTCCAGCTGCGGGAAGCAGGTGAAGAAGTGGCCCGCCAGCTTCGCGTACGTCTCGGGACGGTGGTCGTGCTCGGCGCGCAACTTGCCGCCGAACGGATAGATCGCGTCGTAACCGCCCCACAGGATGCGGTTGTCGGCGGAGAGCCGGAAGTAGTGGAACTGGTTGGCGCTGTCGCCGAGGCCCTGGCGGTTCTTCCAGCCGATGGCCGCCAGTTGGTCCTCGGTCAGCGGTTCCGTCATCAGCGCGTAGTCGTAGACGGGGACCGTGTACGACCGCACGCGCTTGACCAGTGACGGGAAGATGTTCGTGGCGAGCGCGACCTGCCGGGCGCGGATCCGGCCGTACGGAGTGCGTACGGCCATTCCGGCGCCGGACGAGGCGAGTTGGAGCGCGGGCGTGTGCTCGTAGACGCGTACGCCCTTCTCCAGGCAGGCGCGCTTCAGGCCCCAGGCGAGCTTCGCCGGGTGGAGCATGGCGACTCCCTCGCGGTCCCAGAGGCCGCCGAGGAAGGTCGGCGAGTCGACGTGCTCGCGCAGGGCGTCCGCGTCGAGCAGTTCGGAGCCGCCCGCGAGGCCGTGCTCCGCCATCTCCGCGTACATCTCGTGCAGTTCGGCGAGCTGGTGCGGCTGGGTGGCCACGTCGATCTCGCCGGTGCGCTCGAAGTCGCAGTCGATGGAGTAGCGCTTGACGGCCGCCTCGATCTCGTCGAGGTTGCGGGCGCCGAGCTCCTCAAGCTTCGCGATCTCGCCGGGCCAGCGGGACAGGCCGTTGGAGATGCCGTGCGTGAGGGATGCGGCGCAGAATCCGCCGTTGCGGCCGGAGGCGGCCCAGCCCGCCTCGCGGCCTTCGACCAGGACCACCTCGCGGCCCGGGTCGCGCTCCTTGGCGATGAGCGCGGTCCACAGGCCGCTGTAGCCACCGCCGACGACCAGCAGATCGCACTGCTCGTCACCGGTGAGGGCGGGCTCGGCGCGGGGCTTTCCGGGGTCGTCCAGCCAGTACGAGACCGGCTGGGCGTCGGAAAGGGACTTGGTCCAACGGGCCGTACGGGTCATGGCGCTTGGGGCCATGATTTCCACTCCTTCGAAATACTTGAGCAGCTTTAGGCGGACTGCTTGTTGCGGCGCTTGGAGACGATCATTCCGCTGAGCACCAGGAGAACGGCGACGAGGAACATCGCCGTACCGATCACATTGATCTGAACGGGCGTACCACGCTGTGCCGATCCCCAGACGAACATGGGGAACGTCACGGTGGAGCCCGCGTTGAAGTTCGTGATGATGAAATCGTCGAAGGAGAGCGCGAAGGCGAGCAGCGCGCCCGCCGCGATGCCCGGTGCGGCGATCGGCAGCGTGACCCGGACGAAGGTCTGCACGGGGCCCGCGTAGAGGTCCTGCGCGGCCTGCTCCAGGCGCGGGTCCATGGACATCACGCGTGCCTTGACGGCGGTCACCACGAAGCTGAGGCAGAACATGATGTGGGCGATGAGGATCGTCCAGAAGCCGAGCTGCGCGCCCATGTTGAGGAAGAGCGTGAGCAGCGAGGCGGCCATGACCACCTCGGGCATCGCCATCGGCAGGAAGATCAGTGAGCTGACCGCGCCACGCGCCCGGAAGCGGTACCGCACGAGCGCGAAGGCGATCATCGTGCCGAGCACGGTCGCGCCGATCGTCGCCCAGAGCGCGATCTGCAGGCTCAGCGAGAGCGAGCCGCACATGTCGGCGACGCCGCAGGGGTCCTTCCAGGCGTCGAGCGAGAATTCCTGCCAGGCGTAATTGAAGCGGCCCTTGGGCTTGTTGAAGGAGAACACCGTCACGACGACGTTCGGGAGCAGCAGATACGCGAGCGTCAGCAGACCCGCGATGACGACGAATTTGCCGCGGAGCCAGCGGAAGAAGGCAGCCATCAGACGAGATCCTCCGTCCCGGACTTACGGATGTAGACGGTGACCATGGCCAGGATCGCGGCCATGAGGATGAAGGAGAGCGCCGCGGCCGTCGGATAGTCCAGGATGCGCAGGAACTGCGTCTGGATGACGTTTCCGACCATGCGGGTGTCGGTGGAGCCGAGCAGGTCCGCGTTCACGTAGTCGCCCGCCGCCGGGATGAAGGTGAGCAGCGTTCCGGAGACGACGCCCGGCATGGAGAGCGGGAAGGTCACCTTGCGGAACGTCGTGGACGGCTTGGCGTAGAGGTCGCCGGCGGCTTCGTGCAGTCTGCCGTCGATGCGCTCGAGGGAGGTGTAGAGCGGCAGGATCATGAAGGGCAGGAAGTTGTACGTGAGTCCGCAGATCACCGCCAGTGGAGTGGCGAGGACCCGGTCGCCGTCCGTGACGCCGATCCAGCTGGTGACGTCCAGGACGTGCAGCGTGTTGAGGGCGCCCACGACGGGGCCGCCGTCCGCGAGGATCGTCTTCCACGCCAGCGTACGGATGAGGAAGCTGGTGAAGAACGGCGCGATGACGAGTACGAGGATGAGGTTGCGCCAGCGGCCCGCGCGGAACGCGATGAGGTACGCGAGCGGATAGCCGAGCAGCAGACACAGGATGGTGGCGGCGCCCGCGTACATCACCGAGCGCAGGAACTGCGGCCAGTAGTCGTTGAGGGCGTCCCAGTAGGTGGCGAAGTGCCAGGTGACCTTGAAGCCGTCTTCGAGCGACCCGGTCTGTACGGATGTCGAGGCCTGGTAGACCAGCGGGAGCGCGAAGAAGACGATGAGCCACAGGATGCCGGGAAGCAGCAGCCAGTAGGGGACGAGCCGGCCGCGCTTGCGGGTCTTGCGTGGCGGCGCCTCGGGCTCTTTCGCCGGGGGCTCTTTGGTGAGGGTGGTCGTCATGCGGAGGCGTCCTCCTCGACCTTCTCGACGCCCGCGTCGATGTCCTGGGCGGCGTCGAGGCCGAAGGTGTGTGCGGGGTTCCAGTGCAGGACGACCTCGACGCCGGGGACCAGGCGGGTGTCGCGCTCGATGTTCTGGGCGTAGACCTCGAACGCGTCGCAGAGCGGGCTGTCGATGACGTATTGCGTCGATACGCCGATGAAGCTGCTGTCGGCGATGCGGCCCGTGATGCGGTTGCGCCCCTCCGGGATCTGCCCCGCGTCGTCGGCGTGCGTGAGGGAGATCTTCTCGGGGCGTACGCCGAGGATGACCTTGCCGCCCGTGGCGGTGGGCGCCTTACATCGCGCGGCGGGCAGGACGAGCTTGCCGTCGCCCGCCTTCAGGGTGAGGTCGTCGCCGCTGCGTCCCGCGATCTCGGCCTCTATGAAGTTGGACGTGCCGAGGAAGTTGGCGACGAAGGTGGTGCTCGGGTTCTCGTAGAGGTCGGCGGGGGCGCCGAGCTGTTCGACCTGGCCCGAGTTCATCACCGCGACCTGGTCGGCCATCGTCATGGCCTCCTCCTGGTCGTGCGTGACGTGGATGAACGTGATGCCCACCTCGGTCTGGATGCGCTTGAGTTCGAGCTGCATCTGGCGGCGCAGCTTCAGGTCGAGGGCGCCGAGCGGCTCGTCCAGGAGCAGCACCTTGGGGTGGTTGATCAGGGCGCGGGCGACGGCGACGCGCTGCTGCTGGCCGCCGGAGAGCTGGTGCGGCTTCTTGCGGGCCTGCTCGCCGAGCTGGACGAGGTCGAGCATGTCGCCGACCTGCCCCTTCACGGACTTGATGCCGCGGCGGCGCAGGCCGAAGGCGACGTTCTCGAAGATGTCGAGGTGCGGGAAGAGCGCGTACGACTGGAAGACGGTGTTGACGGGCCGCTTGTAGGGCGGCAGCGCCGTGACGTCCTGCTCGCCGAGGTGCACGGTGCCCGAGCTGGGCTCCTCAAGCCCCGCGATCATGCGGAGCGTGGTGGTCTTGCCACAGCCGGACGCGCCGAGCAGCGCGAAGAAGGACCCGTGCGGCACGGTGAGGTCAAGCGGTCGTACGGCCTTGAAGGAGCCGTACGTCTTGCTGATCCCGGTCAGGCGGACGTCGCCGCCGTGTTCTGTAGCAGTCGTCATGGTGCGTCCAGGGGGTCGAGGGGAGAGTCGAGGGACTACAGGGACTACACAGGCGCGAGGAGCGTCAGGCACCGGTCAGCTTGGCGAACTTCTCCTCGTACGCCGTCTCTTCCTTCGGCGTCAGCGAGCGGAACCCGTGCGACTTCGCGGCCATCTCCTTGTCCGGGAGGATCAGCGGGTTCTTCGCGGCGTCCGCGTCGAGCTTCGCGAGCTCGGGCCGCACGCCGTCCACGGGGCAGACGTAGTTGATGTACGCGGCGAGACGCGCGGCGGGCTCGGGCTCGTAGTAGTAGTCGATGAGCCGCTCGGCGTTGGACTTGTGACGCGCCTTGTTCGGGACGAGCAGGTTGTCCGTCGACGTGATGTAGCCCTGGTCGGGGATGTGGAAGTCGATGTCCGGGTTGTCGGCCTTCAGCTGGACGATGTCACCGGCCCAGGCCAGACACGCGGCGAGGTCGCCCTTGTCGAGGTCCGAGGTGTAGTCGTTGCCCGTGAAGCGGCGGATCTGCTTCTTGTCGACGGCTTTCTGGAGGCGGGCGATGGCCGCGTCGAAGTCGTCGTCGGTGAACTTCGAGGGGTCCTTGCCCATGTCGATGAGCGTCATGCCGACGCTGTCGCGCATCTCGGAGAGGAAGCCGACGCGGCCCTTGAGCTTGGGGTTGTCCAGGAGCTGCGACACGGAGGTGATCTTTTCGCCGTCGGTCGCCTTCTTGTTGTAGGCGATGACGGTGGAGATGCCGGTCCAGGGATACGAGTAGGACCGTCCGGGGTCCCAGTCCGGGTTGCGGAACTGGGAGGCCAGATTGGTGTACGCGTGCGGCAGGTTGGCCGGGTCCAGTTTCTGGACCCACCCGAAGCGGATGAGCCGGGCGGCCAGCCAGTCCGTGACGCAGATGAGGTCGCGTCCGGTGTCCTGGCCCGCCGCGAGCTGCGGCTTGATCTTGCCGAAGAACTCGACGTTGTCGTTGATGTCCTCGGTGTACTTGACCTTGATGCCGGTGCGTTTGGTGAACGCGTCCAGCGTGGGGCGGCGTTCGTCGTCGTCGACGTCCATGTACTCGGTCCAGTTGGAGAAGCTGATCTGCTTCTCCTTGGCCGAGTGGTCCTCGGACGAGACCTCGCCCTGGCTCTTGCTCGCCGCCGGGATCCCGCAGGCACTGAGTGCCCCGAGCCCACCGATGGCGAACGCGCCGCCAGTGCCGGCGCGCAGCAGCGAACGGCGGGTGAGGGCACCCCTGCCGTTCCTCAGGCTGCGGTGCATGGCGGCCAGTTGGGCCGGGGAGAGGCTGTCGGGCTCGTACTGCTCCATGCGCTTGATTGCCCTTTCGGGAGGATGGGGCCGCTGGTCGGGCGGCCTATCGGCTATCGGTCCCCGAAGATCGTGCGGTGCCAGTCCTTGCGGACGACCGCGGTGTTGTCGAACATGACGTGCTTGATCTGCGTGTACTCCTCGAAGGAGTAGGCGGACATGTCCTTTCCGTAGCCGGATGCCTTGTATCCGCCGTGCGGCATCTCGCTGAGGATCGGGATGTGGTCGTTGACCCATACACAGCCCGCCTTGATCTCGCGGGTGGCGCGGTTGGCGCGGAACACGTCGCGGCTCCAGGCGGAGGCGGCGAGGCCGTAGGGGGTGTCGTTGGCGAGCCGGATGCCTTCTTCGTCGGAGTCGAACGGCAGCACTACGAGAACAGGCCCGAAGATCTCGGACTGCACGATCTCGCTGTCCTGCGCGGCGTCGGCGATGAGGGTCGGCTTGTAGAACGCACCGGGGTGGTCGAGCGCCTCGCCACCGGTGACCACGCGCGCGTAGGAGCGTGCCCGGTCGACGAAACCGGCGACGCGGTCGCGGTGGACGTGCGAGATGAGCGGCCCGAGATCGGTGTCCGGGGCGAACGGGTCACCGAGCCGCACACTCTCCATGAGCTCGGCGACACCCTCCACGAAGGCGTCGTAGAGCGGACGTTGCACGTACGCGCGCGTGGCGGCCGTGCAGTCCTGGCCGGTGTTGATGAGCGAACCGGCGACCGCGCCGTGCACGGCGGCTTCGAGGTCGGCGTCGTCGAAGACGACGAAGGGTGCCTTGCCGCCGAGCTCCAGATGCAGCCGCTTCACGGTGGAGGTGGCGATCTCGGCGACGCGCTTGCCGACGCCGGTGGACCCGGTGAAGGAGGTCATCGCGACGTCCGGGTGCCCCACGAGCCGCTCGCCCGCGTCGCGCCCGGCGCCGCTGATGATGTTGACGACGCCGTCGGGGATGCCCGCCTCGGTGGCCGCCTGTGCGAAGAGGAGCGAGGTGAAGGGGGTGAGCTCGGCGGGCTTCAGGACGATCGTGTTGCCCGCGGCGATGGCCGGCAGGACCTTCCAGGCGGCCATCTGGAGGGGGTAGTTCCAGGGGGCGATGGACCCGACGACACCGATGGGCTCACGCCGTACGTACGAGGTGTGGTCGCCGGAGTACTCACCGGCCGACTGCCCTTGGAGGTGCCGGGCGGCGCCCGCGAAGAAGGCGGCGTTGTCGACCGTGCCGGGCACGTCGAACTCCCGGCTCAGCTTGATGGGCTTGCCGCACTGGAGCGACTCGGCCTGCGCGAACTCCTCGGCGCGGTCGGCCAGTACGGCGGCGAAGCGGTGCATGGCGTCGGAGCGCTCGCCCGGGGTCGCGCCCGCCCACTGGGGGAAGGCGTGCGCGGCGGCGGCCACCGCGGCGTCGACGTCCTTCTCGCCCGCGAGTTCGTAGCGGTGGACCTCGTCGCCCGTGGCCGGGTCGATGACGGCGTGGGAGCGCCCCGAGGTGCCCTTGGTCAGCCGTCCCGCGATGTACTGCGCGCCTTCCGCGAAGTGGTCCTGCGCCTGGAAGTTGTGCATGACGCTCTCCTCCGCCGTGGCCCCCCGTCCCAGGGGGCCGGCGTAGCTCCAGATCGATTTGAGTGCCGATCCTGACAGAGGGGTGGTGCTCCAACAAGTGATTCCGTTGTTTCCTTTTGGTTACGCGACGGAATCTGTCGACCAGTTGTCGAGTCGTCCTGGAAAACCCAGGACGGAGTGTCAGTGGTGCGTGCCAGACTCGCGTGTATGACGAAGATCGACTCGGTGGACGCGCTGGTCGGGGCGTTGCGGGCCGGAGAACCTGTGAAGTATCTGCACTTCTGGGGCCACACGCCCAGGCGGGACGGGACGCTCGGGGCGAGCTGCCTGAGCCAGTGGTGGCCCTCGCCGTTCACGGTGGACGGGGTGGAGTACGGGACGGCGGAGCACTGGATGATGGCCGCCAAGGCCCGCCTGTTCGCCGACGCGGAGGCGGAGAGGGCGGTCCTTGCGGCGCGTACGCCCGCGGAGGCGAAGAACGCGGGACGTCTGGTGCGGGGCTTCGACGAGGCGATATGGGCGCGGGAGCGGTTCGGGATCGTGGTCGAGGGGAGCGTCCACAAGTTCGCGTCCTCTGCCGATCTTTCGTCCTTCCTTGTCGGCACGGGTTCGCGGGTACTGGTCGAAGCGAGCCCGATGGACCGCGTCTGGGGAATCGGCCTGGCGGCGGACGATGAGCGGGCGCATGACCCGGAGAGGTGGCGGGGGCCGAATCTGCTGGGCTTCGCTTTGATGGGGGCGCGGGAGCGGTTGCGCTAGGGCGCGGGGCCTGGGCTGTACGGGCCCCCGGGGCGGGGCTTGGCGGCTCTTTCTTGGCCGGGGGCGGTGCCGCGCCGAGCTGCTGCTGCGCGGGGCGGGTCTTCTGTGCGGGGCGGCTTTCGCTTTCAGCCGCCGCTTCGCGGCGGATCTTTCCCGCCCACTCACCCGATCACCCCGCGTCAAGGCCCATACCCTCACCCTGCACCGTGGTCGGGGGCACCCGATCACCCCCGTCGAGGCTCCTACGCTCACCCTGCACCGCAGGGTAATCGGGCGGGTGGGTGGGAGACATCCGCCGCGAAGCGGCGGTTCAGGGCAGTGCGAAAGGCGCCCCCGCCAGAAACGCCGCATCGCCCGAAGCCCCGTCCTCCTCGAACACATCGGCCGGCGTCACGATCAGCACCACAAGCAGCGCCACCGCCAGCACGATGCCCGCGATCCCGCAGATCATCCCCGCCAGCGCCTGCCCGGGATTCGCCGCCTCGCCCCGCCGTGCCCTGCCGCGGCCGATCGCCCCGAAGATGATCGCGAGGATCCCGAGCACGATCGCCAGGGGCCACACGCAGAAGCCCGCTGCCGCGATGATCCCGAGGACGAGGGCGGTCACGCCCATGCCGTTGGCGGGGGCCATCGGCATCGCGGGCCAGCCGTACCCGGGAGGGCCCTGCCCCTGCTGACCCGGATAACCGGCGTACCCGGGATAGCCCGGATAACCGGGGTGCCCCTGGTGGGCCGGAAACCCGGGATAGCCGTAAGGCACCTGCCCAGGCCCCTCAGGCCCGATCGGAGGCGGCGGCACCGGCTCCCCCGCGGGCCCCGTGCCCGGCGGAGGCTGCGGCGGCGCGAAACCCCCGGGCTGCCCGGCCCCCGCTCCCGCCCCCGCTCCCGCTCCCGCCCCCGGCGGCATTTCCTCCGGCGGAGCCCAAGGATCCCGCCCCCCGGACGTATCCGAACCCCCCGAGCCCTCCGACATGCCGCGTCACCTCTTTCGTACGTTCCGTCATGCTACGGCCACCGCCCGGCATCGGAAGCACGCCGCCTACGATGATCCCCGACCCATCGATCAGCCGATCAAGCCCGTTCCTGGGGAGGAAACCGTGACCGATCCGCGCACCGCAGACCAGCAACGCGACCCACATGCCTTCATCGCCGGACTGCCCAAGGCGGAACTGCATGTGCACCACGTCGGCTCGGCATCCCCCCGCATCGTCTCCGCGCTCTCCGCCCGGCACCCCGACTCCGCAGTGCCCACCGACGTAGAAGCCCTCGCCGACTTCTTCACGTTCACGGACTTCGCCCACTTCATCCAGGTCTACCTCTCGGTCGTGGACCTGGTCCGCACCCCGGACGACGTACAGCTGCTCACGTACGAGATCGCCCGCGACATGGCCCGGCAGAACATCCGCTACGCCGAGCTGACCGTCACCCCCTACAGCTCCGTGCGACGCGGCATCGACGACCGCGCCTTCATGGATGCCATAGAGGACGCCCGCAAGGCGGCCGAGGCCGAGCTCGGTGTCGTGCTGCGCTGGTGCTTCGACATCCCCGGCGAGGCGGGGCTCGAATCCGCCGAGGAGACCGTGCGGCTCGCGACCACCGACACGCTGCGCCCCGAGGGCCTCGTCTCCTTCGGGCTCGGCGGGCCCGAGATCGGCGTGGCGCGACCGCAGTTCAAGCCGTACTTCGACCGCGCGATCGCGGCGGGCCTGCACTCCGTCCCGCACGCCGGTGAGACCACGGGGCCGCAGACGATCTGGGACGCCCTGACCGATCTGCGCGCCGAGCGCATCGGCCACGGCACGACCGCGGCCCAGGACCCGAAGCTGCTCGCCCACCTCGCCGAGCACCGCATCCCGCTGGAGGTCTGCCCGACGTCGAACATCGCGACCCGCGCCGTCGCCACCCTCGACGAGCACCCCATCAAGCAGTTCGTCGCCGCCGGGGTCCCGGTGACCGTCAACTCCGACGACCCGCCCATGTTCGGCACCGACCTGAACAACGAGTACGCGGTCGCCGCCCGCCTCCTCGACCTCGACGAGCGCGGCATCGCGGCGCTGGCGAAGAACGCGGTCGAGGCGTCGTTCCTCGACCCGGCGGGCAAGTCGAAGCTCGCCGCGGAGATCGACACGTACACGGAGACCTGGCTCGCTCCGTAGAGCGGCATCACAATGGGCCCATGCACACCGTGACTGCCGTGGCCCATCGAGGCGATCCCTACCGCTTCCGCGAGAACACCCTCCCCTCGCTGCGCTCCGCGCTCGACCGGGGTGCGGACGCGGTGGAGATCGACGTCCGCCTCAGCCGTGACGGTGTCCCCGTCCTGCTGCACGACGCGTCCCTCAAACGTCTGTGGGACCTCGACCGGCCCCTCTCCGCACTCTCCGTGGACGAGTTGCGCGGCCTCACCGAGGACGGCGTACCGACCCTCGAAGAGGCCGTCGAGGCGACCGAGGGCCACCGGCTCATGGTGGATCTGCCGGGGGCGACGCCCGACTCCGTCCGTGCCGTCGTCGGCGCCATCGCCGACTGCGGGGCGGCGGAACGGACGTACTACTGCGCGGGTGCGCAGACGATGCTGGCGGTGCGCGCCGCCGATCCCGCCGCCGAGATCGCCCTGACCCGCACGACCCTCGCCCCGCCCCGCGCCGCCGTGCTCGACGCGATCAGGCCTCGCTGGCTCAACTACCGGTTCTCTCTCCTGAGTCGCGAACTGGTCGTCGAGGTGCAGCGCAAGGGCCTCCTCGTCTCGGCCTGGACCCCCGACACGAAGCGTGCGATGCGCCGCCTCATCGACATCGGCGTCGACGCGATCACGACCAACCGCGTCGACGTGCTGCACGCCCTGCGCGGTGTGTCCGAAGGCACCCTCTCGTAGCCGGGCGGTCACTCAACTAGCTTGTGGGCATGGGGAACAGAGACGACGACAGGCGCGACGAGCCGCTCTTCGTGTACGAGCGTGACGAACGGGGCTATCGGGGCCACCGGCTCAATCCACGGCATCCCGCGGGATTCATGCTGACGGTCGCGCTCGTGGTCGGCATCGTGCTGGTCCTGCTCCTCATGGCGACGTGAGGGCTCTTCGAGGCGGCGCGGGGGCCTTCGGGGCGCGACGTGAGGGCGCTTCGGAGGCGGCTCGGGGGCCCTTCGGAGGCGGCGCGGGGGCGCTTCGGAGGTGAAGCGGGGCTCTTCGGGCCTCTTCAGGCCGAGTACGAACTCATGGCGGCACCGCAGCGAGCGATGCCCCTTGGCCGGCGCCCCTGCCGACGCACCCTTAGGGGGCGCCCCTGGTAACACCCCTGATCCACACGGGGGTTGACCCTCAGGGATCACCGGGCTCGCCCCCTCCCCAGTGAGGATCCAGCCCGCCCCGCCGATCACCAGGATGGGACCCACAAGCGCAGCGCCCCACCACATCCCACCCTGGAGTCACGCCGTGCAGCTCCCCGCCCGTACCGCTCTCGCCGCCGCCCTGGTCCTCGGCCTCACCGGCGCCGCGACCGCCCCGGCCCTCGCCGACGCCGCACACGCCCCGGCCGCCGCGCAGTACGCCTCCGAGGGCTCCGCGCCGGATGCCAAGGCGCTGCGCGCCGCGATCAAGGGGCTCCCGAACGCCGACGCGACCGCCGCCCTGGTCCGCGTGGGCGCGACGGACGGGACCTGGCGCGGCAGTTCCGGCGTACACGACCTGGTCACGGGACGGAAGGCCGATCCGAACGGCTGCTTCCGCGCCGGGTCGATAACCAAGATCGTGACCGCGGCCGTGGCGCTGCAGCTCGCCGCGGAGGGCGAGCTGGACCTCGACAAGCCGGTGCAGCACTACATGCCGGGCCTGTTCCCGAAGAAGACCTTCGACCCCATCCCCGTCCGCAGCCTGCTCAACTACACCAGCGGACTAGAGTCGGGCGACGGCTTCGACGACGAATACGCCCATCGCTACGACACGTTGGATCCGCGGACGGTCGTCGCCTCGGCCATCTCCAAGGGTCCCGCGCATGCCCCCGGGGCGGAACAGCACTACCGCAACATCGGCTACACCGTGCTCGGCCTGCTGATCGAGCGGGTCACCGGGGATTCGTACGCCCATCAGGCCTCGCAGCGGATCTTCAAGCCGCTCCGGCTGCGCGACACCTACTTCCCCGGCACCGAGATCCGTATCCGCGGCCCGCACAACCGCGGCTACCAGAGCATGAAGCAGCCGGACGGTTCCACCCGGCTCGTCGACGTCACCGCGTGGAACCAGCTGGACCGCTTCGCGGCGGGCGACATGATCTCGTCCACCGCCGACCTTGAGGTCTTCACGCAGGCGCTGTTCGGCGGAGAGGTCGTACCGGAACCACAGCTGAAGGAAATGTTCACCCTGCCGAAGCTGGCGCCGGGCGCCCCCGAGGCCATCTTCGGCGCGGGGCTCCAGCGGATGGAAATCGACGGCGAGGTGTTCTGGCTCAAGACCGGCTCCCGCTACGGCTACTCGAACATGCTCGCCTCGACGGAGGACGGCACCCGCACGCTGGTCTACTCGGTCAACGCGACCGACGCGAAGGGCACGGACATGAACCCGGTCGCCGAGCGGATCGCCCGAGCCGCCCTGAGCCGGGGCAGCCGGGACTAAGCGGGCCGAATGGGCCGAATGGGCCGAGCACGGCAACTACGCGACACCCGTCATGCTCGCGAACACCGTCACGTTGCTGTCGTAGTAGTGCCGGTCCGCGTCGAAATCGCCGCCGCAGGTGATCAGGCGCAGCCCCGCGTGGTCGATGTTCTTGTAGACGTCCAGGGTGGGGAATTCCTTCTTCGGGTACTCCTCGACCCGGTCCACCGTGAAGGTGGCCGTCTTCCCGTCCGCGCGGGTCACCTCGATGCTGTCCCCGGCCTTCATCGTCTTCAGCTTCTTGAAGACCGCGTCCGCACCGTTCCAGGTCACATGTCCGGCGATCACCGCCGGGCCCCGGGAGCCGGGGGTGGGGCCGGGTTCGTACCAGCCCGCCAGATCGGGGTCTTTCGGCGTCGTCATCGCCCCACCCCCGCCCTGCCCCAGCGTCTCCAGCGCGCTGGAGACGCCCAGGGAGGGGATGACGACCCGTTGCGGAACCGACCGGCCCAGGGGCGCGGCAGCCTTGCCCGATCCGGTCGACGGCGTGGGGGCGGCCGCCGTGCCGTCCTGGGCCGCGTTCTGGCGGGGTGCCGAAGGTGGGGCCGCCGCGCTGTCCTGACCCGCGCACGCGGTGAGCACCAGAGCCGCCGCGACGGCGGCGAACGCAGCGGCGGAGGAACGCCGGATCCCGGTCCACATCCGCCGGACCGAGCGGCTCACGCGGCGTCCCTGGTCTTCGCGACCGCGCCCGCGTCGGCGGCGGCGGGCACCTTGCGCCGACGCGCGATGACCAGCATCCCGGCGGCCGTCGCCGCCCCGGCGATACCGGTCACGAGGCCGGAAGACGATTCGTCCGCGGTGCCGCCGCCGGTCTCGACCCCGCCGACGGGGACGGACCCCACAGCGGCGCCCTTGACCACACCGCAGTTGGTCGGAGCGGTGGCCTCCTGGGGAAGCTTCGGGTCGAGTTCGCTCTTGCCCGCGCCCTCGAAGTCGTACTTGCCGTTGTCGTTGCGGTCGACGCCGTGCTGCACGATGTGCAGGTCCTTGATGTGCTCGACCACGTCCTGCCCCACGGTGATGGTCCGCTTGTAGGAGACCTTGCCCTGCGCGTCGGCCACCGGCATCCGGTCCACGGCGAGGCCGCTGCCCGCGTCGGTGCCCCCGGATTCGGTGAGCGAGATGTTGATGTCGCCGTAGTGGACGGTGGCCTCGGTGTTGTCGAGGATGCCGTCGCCGTTGGTGTCGTCACCGTCGTCCGGGCACTGGAAGTCGTGCCCGTCGGTGGATCCGTGCAGGTGCTGCGCCGATGGCTGTCCCGGCACCATGCCCTCGGACTTGATCCATACGGTCAGCGCGTTGCCGCGCAGGCTCAGGAGGGCCGTACCCGTGGAGCCGGAGTCGTTCAGCTGCGTCAGGTCGATCTGATAGGCCGGGGGATCAGCCGCGAACACCGGGGGCGCGACGGCCACGGTGAGGAGGGCTGCGGGCAGAGCGGCGAGCGCCGTGAGAAGGCCGGTTCGCTTGGGCATCAGGTTCGTTCCTTTTCCGCGGCACCGATCGGGAAGGCCGCTTGTCGTACGGAATTCCTGGCGATGCCCGCACGCCCCACCTAGCGGCGCAGGGCATCAACTCCCCCTGACCGCACGGCAGTTGCCCCCGCCAGGCCATAGAGGCGGTCGGCCTCCGGGTGGCGAGCCGTGCAGTTACCCATGAAACGCAACGAGACTCCCGGGTGTTCAAAGTGAGCGCGGGAAATACGCGCCCAGCGGGGCCGAGGACAGCTGGATTCACCATGGGGGTTCGCCTTCACGGCGGCAGGCACCGCGGCGCGGGTCAATGGTGAGCCGACCCCGCTCCTGAACAACAGCCCCGCTACAACCCCGCGATCGCGTTCCACCGCTTCGCGAACTCCGTCCGCTCCTCCGACGTGATGTCCCGCGCGATCGCGAGCCGCCCCCGCATCGCGTCGTCCGGGAAGATCAGCGGGTCATCGGCCAGCTCCGCGAGCTCCTTGTCCTTGGAGGAGGCGAGGATGTCGCGGGCGGCCGGGACGGGGCAGACGTAGTTGACCCAGGCGGCGAGCTCCGCGGCCACCTCGGGCTCGTAGTAGTAGTCGATGAGCCGCTCCGCGTTCCGCTTGTGGCGGGCCAGGTTCGGGACCATCAGGGACTCGGCCCACAGCTCCGCGCCCTCCTGGGGCACCACGAACTCGATGTCCGGGTCGTCGGCCTGGAGCTGGATCACGTCGCCGCTGTACGCCTGGCAGGCCAGGACGTCGCCGCTGGAGAGGTCCTTGATGTAGTCGTTGCCCGTGAAGCGGCGGATGTGCTTCGAGGCCACCAGCTTCTCCACCCGGTCGCACACCCGGTGGAAGTCGTCGGCCTTCCACTTGGTGATGTCGACCCCGTCGCCCTGCATGAGCAGCGCGAACGACTCGTCGAGCCCGGACAGCAGCGTGACGCGGCCCTTGAGGTCGTCGGCCCACAGATCGGAGACCTGCTTGATCTCGCGGCCCAGCTTGCGCTTGTTGTACGCGATGCCGGTGATGCCCGACTGCCAGGGCACCGTGTACTTGCGGCCGGGGTCGAAGCTCGGCGAACGCAGCAGCGGGTCAAGGTACTTGGTGACGTTCGGCTGCCGGGCGCGGTCCATCTCCTGCACCCAGCCGAGCGTCACGAAGCGGGCGCACATCCAGTCGCTGATGACGATGAGGTCGCGGCCGGTCTCCTGGTGGTTCATCAGGGACGGGCTGATCTTGCCGAAGAACTCGTCGTTGTCGTTGATCTCCTCCGTGTAGCGGACGTCGATGCCGGTCCGCTTCTCGAAGGTGTCGAGCGAAGGGCGCTTCGTCGAGTCGTCGTCGTCCGTGTCGATGTAGAGCGGCCAGTTGGCGAAGGCCAGGCTCTTGTCCTGCCGGGAGCGGTCCCCGGCGGCGCGCTCGCCGGGCCCTATGTACGCGGCGGGCACCCCGCAGCCCGCGAGCGTACCGATCGCCGCACCTCCGCCCAGGACTCGGAGCAGGGAACGGCGGGAGACTGAAGAGGCTCTGGGGTTCGCTCGCACCCCGGCAGCATGCGCCTGCGTGTCACGTACAAGCAATGGACGCTGCGTCGAGCCGAGCGGTCCGGAACCGACACCCTGTCGATCGGTCCCGGTCACCATGATCGCGCCGTCACCCAGGCTCCAGCCACCCCGCCAGCTCCCCTGCCGTAATCCCCTCCAACGGCGAGGCGTCGACCTGCCCCGGGTAGAGCCGGTACACCGTGCCCGCCCCCGCATCCTCCGCGCCATCCAACTCACCGTGCAGCAGCGCCAGAAGCGCCCGGCGGCCCGCGAACTCCGGCTCCACGCGCGGCACGTCGGCATCCCAGCCGTCGCGGATCCGCACCGCGAAGTCCGCGCGCGGCTCGTCCTCCGCACGGCGGTAGCCCCGCAGGACCTGGTCACGTCCCCGCACGTACACCTCGCCGTCGGTGCGGGCCGCGGCGGTCCAGCAGGCCAGGTCCCACAGGGTGGCCCGGCCGCACGGCTGGAAGGTGTCGAGCAGGTCGTTGCCCATGCGGCCGAGCTGCTTGCGGTAGCGCCACACGTCGTGGTTGCCGTCGCCCGTGCCGAGGGTGACGTCGGCCCACCAGGCGCGGCGCGTCCGCAGGTCCACGATCATCGGCACGCGCAGCGCCGCCTGGCCCGCGAGGTCGAAGCGCTGGCGGACCGTGCGCGGGTCGTACGTGGCCCGCGCGCTGCTCTCGATGGCCATGAACCCCGCGAAGGCGTCCGGCAGTTCATCGAAGGGGACGTTGTTGTACGAGAGGACCGCGGGCACCACGAAGCGCACCCCCGTGTGGGCGAGCCGCGGCAGGTCCAGGTCCAGGTACTCGGTGGCCCCGTGCGGGGCGGGCGCCGAGGTGAGGTCACCGGAGTGCCGGGCGGCGCCGCCCGCGTACGCCAGCTGCGTGTAGTCGCACAGGCCTATGAAGCGCCACAGGTCGTCGTAGAGCGCGACCGACAGGTCGAGGTCGACGCGGACGCCCTTGGGCTGCTGCCAGTGCAGGAAGAGCCGCACGGTCTCGCTGTCCGCGGGCATGGGCAGCGAGCTGCCGCGCGGCACCGCGACCAGCGAGGCCGCCGAAGCGCGCTCGGCGAACGGCACCGGCAGGTCGGCGAGCGAGGCGTCAAGGACGGCCAGGTCGTACCGCTCCCCCTCCCGCCGAGCGAGCCGCCGCACGGCCTCCGCCTCGATCAGCTCCCCGGCCCGCCCCGCGACCCGGGAGGGCAGCGGCGGCCGGTGGTCGTCCACCGCGTACGCCTGGGTGATCCGGCCGCGCGGGAAGAAGACGCGGCGGTGCCCCGGCTCGGAACGAACCTTCATGCGGCCGTACGCGCCGAGCAGCGGGCCGGGAGCGGTGAGCGGCAGGGCCTTCGCGAGCGCCTCGCCCACCGCGTCCGGGAGCGTCACCGCACCCGACCGGGCCAGCAACAGGTCCAGGCGGCGCAGGAGTTCACCGGGTCGCTCGCGCAGCAGGCCCGCCGCGGCCGTGGTGTCCCAGCGGGCGAGGGCCTCCTCCACCCGCCCCTGCCAGGTGACGATCCGCAGCCGGTCGCCTTCGAAGCGGACGTCCTCGTGGCGTGCGGCCTCGGCGAGCAGCACATCGGACAGCGCGCCGTCGCCGATGCGGGTCCCGCGCAGGACGGCGAAGGCGAGCGCCACGCGCGCGTGCCGGTGGGCCTGCTCGTAGGGGTGCAGGAGTTCGCCGGCCCGCTTCCAGGCGCGCGGGTGGCGGGCCATGTCCTCGGCGAGCCGGCGGAGGTCGAACCCGTCGAGCAGGGCGAGGAGTTCACGACGTACGGGCCGCGACAGCCCGCGCAGACGCGGCAGTTCGAGGAGATCGGGATCGCCCCCGGACCGTACGACGAGGATCCGCAGCACATCGGTGGCGGTATCGGCGTGCCGCATGACCAGCGGGCGCGTCGAGGGCAGGTCGAGGAGCGGCGCGAGGGCGAGTGCCTTGCTCTCGCGCAGGGGTATCGCCGCCGGGAGCCAGTCGGCTGCTCCCGCTGGGTCCAGGTGCCCCAGAAGCAGCACCAGGTCGTCGTGGTCCTGCGGGCTCAGCGGCGTACGACGGGCGAGCAGCGCGGCGAGTTCGGCGGAAGCATCACCCGGCGCCGCCAAGCTGAGCGCGCGCAGGACCGCGCCGCCGTCGCCGCCGAGGCCCGCGCCGGTGTCGATCCAGGGGTTGACGGGGCCGTCCGTCTCGTAGCGGTTCTCGCAGACCGGGCAGGCGTACCAGAGGCAGCACAAGTCGCAGCAGCCCCAGTCCTCCTGCTTGCCGTGGCAGTCCTCGCACAGCAGGTGCGCGCAGGGGACGAGCGCGCGCACGCGGGCCTTGGTGCTTCCGCAGTTCATGCAGGGCTGGTGGGGCTGGACGGCGAGGTACTCGACGACGAGGGTGGCGTACCGGTCACGCGCGTGCCGGTACGGGGTGTTGTCGGGGAAGTTCTGGAACAGCGGGGCGTGGCGCCGGTCGGAGCCCATGAGCGCGTCGATGTCGGCGAGCAGCTTCTGCCCGGTCGCGGCGAGGTCGGGGACGGAAAGCGCGGTCAGCGCGCGGCGCAGCGGGACTGTCAACAGGTGCCCGCGGTCGGCGAGTTCGGCTTCGAGGACGACCACGGCGGCGTCGGTCACCGAGGACCGTCCGGCGCCGGAAGGAACGTACACACTCTGCCGGCGGCGCAGCAGAAGTCCGGCGAGATCGTCGGTCGTCGTCATCAGGTCCCACCCCCGTGGTCGCAGAAAGGCGGGGGCGGGGAGTGTGTGCGCTACGGATCTTTTTGCATAAGAGGAAGAAGGAAGCACACAACGGAGCCGCCCCCGCGTACACAACGGTACGCGGGGGCGGAAGGGGCGTCACACGATTAATCGCCGGGTGCGCGCAGTGCCCCGTCAGGGCCGCGGGGAACTGCGCGATCAGCCAACCGCGAGCCGCGGAGGCCGACGGCGAGCAACCAGGCAGACGAACTAGCCCTCGATCGACGTCATGACGTGCTTGATCCGCGTGTAGTCGTCGAACCCGTACGCGGAAAGGTCCTTGCCGTACCCGGACTTCTTGAAGCCGCCGTGCGGCATCTCCGCGACCAGCGGGATGTGCGTGTTGATCCAGACGCAGCCGAAGTCGAGGACCTTGGCCATGCGCATCGCACGCGCGTGGTTCTGCGTCCAGACCGAGGAGGCGAGCGCGTAGTCCACGCCGTTCGCGTACGAGACGGCCTGCGCCTCGTCCGTGAAGGACTGGACGGTGATGACGGGCCCGAAGACCTCGTTCTGGATGATCTCGTCGTCCTGCTTCAGGCCGGAGACGACGGTCGGGGCGTAGAAGAAGCCCTTCTCGCCGACCCGCTGACCGCCCGCCTCGACCTTGGCGTGCGCCGGAAGCCGGTCGATGAAGCCGGAGACCTGCTTCAGCTGGTTGGCGTTGTTGAGCGGGCCGAAGAGCACGTCCTCGTCGTCCGGCTGCCCGGTCTTCGTGTCGGACGCGGCCTTGGCGAGCGCCGTCACGAAGTCGTCGTGGATGGACTCGTGGACGAGCACGCGCGTGGCGGCCGTACAGTCCTGACCCGCGTTGAAGAAGCCCGCCACGGAGATGTCCTCGACGGCCTTGGCGATGTCGGCGTCCTCGAAGACGACGACCGGCGCCTTGCCGCCCAGCTCCAGGTGGACCCGCTTGAGGTCCTTGGAGGCGGACTCCGCGACCTGCATGCCGGCGCGCACCGAGCCGGTGATGGAGGCCATCGCCGGGGTGTGGTGCTCGACCATCGCGCGGCCCGTGTCACGGTCGCCGCAGACGACGTTGAAGACGCCCTTGGGGACGATGGAGCCGATGATCTCGGCCATCAGGACCGTCGACGCGGGGGTCGTGTCCGAGGGCTTGAGGACGACGGTGTTGCCCGCGGCGAGCGCCGGGGCGAACTTCCAAACACCCATCATCATCGGGTAGTTCCACGGCGCGACCTGCGCGCAGACGCCGATCGGCTCGCGGCGGATGATGGAGGTCAGACCCTCCATGTACTCGCCGGCCGCGCGGCCTTCGAGCATTCGGGCCGCGCCCGCGAAGAAGCGGATCTGGTCGACCATGGGCGGGATTTCCTCGGACCGCGTGAGCCCGGTCGGCTTCCCGGTGTTCTCGACCTCGGCCGCGATGAGCTCCTCGGCGCGCTCCTCGAAGGCGTCGGCGATCTTCAGCAGGGCCTTCTGCCGCTCGGCGGGCGTCAGGTCGCGCCAGGCGGGGAACGCGGCGGCGGCCGCGTCCATGGCGGCGTCGACGTCGGCCTGGCCCGACAGCGGCGCGGTGGCGTAGGACTCGCCGTTGGCCGGGTTGACGACCTCGGTGGTCCGGCCGTCGGCGGCGTCCCGGAATTCGCCGTTGATGTAGTTACGCAGACGGCGCAGCTCGGTGGTCACTTCCGGCCCTCCAGTCAGATGTCCAGTGGATGAGACACCCACCCTAGTCGTTCTACCGACGCTTTCAACATACCCGGAGCCCCAGAACTGCGAAATCCGTGAGTATCGAAGCTCCAAACAACGAATTACATCGATCTGACCTTGCGGAACTGACGAGTCCTGTGCACCATGGGGTCGTGGCCAGTCGCAGCGCAGATCCCAGTAGTTCCCGACACGGGAACAGCTCTTCTTCCATCGACGCCGTCTCCCTGGCGATCATCGAACAGCTTCAGGAGGACGGACGCCGCCCGTACGCCGCCATCGGCAAGGCCGTGGGCCTCTCCGAGGCGGCCGTGCGTCAGCGCGTCCAGAAGCTGCTCGACCAGGGCGTCATGCAGATCGTCGCCGTCACGGACCCGCTCACCGTGGGGTTCAGGCGCCAGGCGATGGTCGGCATCAACGTCGAAGGCGATCTGGATCCGGTCGCGGAAGCGCTGACGGCCATGGCCGAGTGTGAGTACGTGGTGATGACCGCGGGCTCCTTCGACCTGATGGTGGAGGTCGTCTGCGAGGACGACGACCACCTTCTCGAAGTGATCAACAAGCGCATCCGCGCCCTCCCCGGCGTGCGCTCCACCGAAAGCTTCGTCTACCTGAAGCTCAAGAAGCAGACCTATATGTGGGGAACCCGATAGCCGTGAGCAAGGACCTCAGCCAAACCGCGTACGACCACCTGTGGATGCACTTCACCCGCATGTCGGACTACGAGAACGCACCCGTGCCCACCATCGTGCGTGGCGAGGGCACCTACATCTTCGACGACAAGGGCAAGAAGTACCTCGACGGCCTCTCCGGCCTGTTCGTGGTCAACGCCGGTCACGGTCGTCACGAGCTCGCGGAGACCGCGTACAAGCAGGCGCAGGAACTGGCCTTCTTCCCCATCTGGAGCTACGCCCACCCGCAGGCCGTGAAGCTCGCCGAGCGCCTCGCGAACTACGCGCCGGGCGACCTGAACAAGGTCTTCTTCACCACCGGTGGCGGCGAGGCCGTCGAGACCGCGTGGAAGCTGGCGAAGCAGTACCACAAGCTCACCGGCAACCACCAGAAGTACAAGGTCATCTCCCGCGCGGTCGCCTACCACGGCACCCCGCAGGGCGCCCTGTCCATCACCGGTCTGCCCGCGCTCAAGGCCCCCTTCGAGCCGCTCGTACCGGGCGCGCACAAGGTGCCGAACACGAACATCTACCGCGCCTCGATCCACGCCGACGACCCGGTGGCCTTCGGCCGCTGGGCCGCCGACCAGATCGAGCAGGAGATCCTCTTCGAGGGCCCCGAGACGGTCGCGGCCGTCTTCCTGGAGCCGGTGCAGAACGCGGGCGGCTGCTTCCCGCCCCCGCCCGGGTACTTCCAGCGTGTGCGCGAGATCTGCGACAAGTACGACGTGCTGCTCGTCTCGGACGAGGTCATCTGCGCCTTCGGCCGTCTCGGCACGATGTTCGCCTGCGACAAGTTCGACTACGTCCCGGACATGATCACCTGCGCCAAGGGCATGACATCGGGCTACTCCCCGATAGGCGCCTGCATCATCTCGGACAGGCTCGCCGAGCCGTTCTACAAGGGTGACAACACCTTCCTGCACGGCTACACCTTCGGCGGCCACCCGGTCTCGGCCGCGGTCGGCAACGCCAACCTCGACGTCTTCGAGAAGGAGGGTCTCAACCAGCACGTGCTCGACAACGAGGACGCGTTCTTCCAGACCCTGCGCAAGCTGCACGACCTGCCGATCGTCGGCGACGTCCGCGGCAACGGCTTCTTCTACGGCATCGAGCTCGTGAAGGACAAGGCCACCAAGGAGACGTTCAACGACGAGGAGACCGAGCGCGTCCTGTACGGCTTCCTCTCCAAGGCGCTCTTCGAGAACGGCCTGTACTGCCGTGCCGACGACCGCGGCGACCCGGTCGTCCAGCTCGCCCCGCCGCTGATCTCCACCCAGGAGACCTTCGACGAGATCGAGGGCATCCTCCGTCAGGTCCTCACGGAGGCCTGGACGAAGCTCTGATCCCTCTGATCCCTCTGATCCATCGTGTGATGGAGTGATCAACACCGGCCCCGGGGGCGCCCGTTCGAGTGAGAACGGGCGCCCCCGGGCCGCGTCTTTTCCAGGCAGCGGCGCCTGGATCCCTAGCGTGCCCAGTGACCGATCGGCCCCGCCTTCGTTCCCCCGTAAGGGGGAGGCAAACTGATCTGAACCGAGGTGTACGTGATGGTGGCCCCGCCGGACAACGACGTGCTGTGGGCACGCGCCCTGCACGTCACACACAACGGCTCGCCCGCGCTCACCGGCGTATCGCTCGGTGTCCGCGAAGGCGAGATCCTCGCCGTCACCGGCCCTCGCGGCAGCGGCAAAACGACTCTCCTGCGCTGTCTCTCCGGCCAGCTCCTGCCCGAGCGGGGCGAGGTCTGGTTCAACAGCACGCCGGTGCACACGATGGGCCCACTGGTCCGCGAGCGCCTGCGCCGTGACCGCTTCGGCTGGATCGACCCGGAGCCGCACCTCGTGCCCGAGCTCTCCGCCTGGGAGAACGTCGCGCTGCCACTGATGCTGCGCGGCGAGGCACGGCGCCTCTCCAAGACCACCGCCCATGACTGGCTCGACCGCCTCGACATCGGCGACTGCGCCCGCAAGCGTCCGCACGCGCTCCTCCAGGCCCAGCGCCAGCGCATCGCCATCGCCCGCGCCCTGGTCACCATGCCGTCCGTGATCTTCGCCGACGAGCCGACCGCGCCACTGCACCGCGCCGACCGCGCCCACGTCCTTCGTACGCTGACGACCGCGGCCCGCTCGCACGGCATCACGGTCGTCCTCGCCACGCACGACACGGAGATCGCCGCGCTCGCCGACCAGTCGGTCGCCCTACTCGACGGGAGGCGCGTGAACACCGTCCATCTGCCGGGGGCCGAGGAGCTCGCGGCGGCGGTCGACGGCGCGGGTGCCCCGGGTACGGCTGGGTCCGGCGACGACTCCGACGAGGCGGAAGGCCGGGCCGCGTGCTCGCTCTCCGTCTAGCCCGCGGCGCCCATCCCCTGGTCCAGCTGCGCCGGCTGCTCGTCGCCGCGGCGTCGGCCGGCACCGGCTTCCTGCTGCTGTGCACGCTGGGCTACGCGATGGGACATCCGGAAGCGTCCGGCGGGGCCGCGCTGCGGCTCGCCTGGTGCGTCGCGCCGATCGCCGCCACCGTGTACTTCGCCGTCACCGTCGCGCGCACCGACCCGGCGACCCGGCCGCGCTCCGGGCTCTCCGCGGTGGGACTCGGTCCGGCCAGGCTCACGGTGCTCGCCGCGATCTCCACTGCCGTGGCGTGCACGCTCGGTTCTCTGGTGGCGCTGCTGCTCTTCCTGCACCTGCGCGGCGATCTGACCGGGCTGCCCTTCGACAACGCCTCGTCCGAACTCCTCGCCGCGGGCCGTCCGTTGCCGCTCCCCGCCGCCCTCACCCTGCTCGCCCTGGTCCCGCTGACCGCCTCCGCGGCCAGCGCTGCCGCCCTGCGGCCTCGCGCCGCGAGCCCCAGGGCGGGGAAGCAGGACGACACGGCGCCGCCCGACGCCCCGGCCGCCGCGCCGAGCGGGCTGCCCTGGGGGGTCGCGCTGCTCGCGGCGGGCCTCGCCGTCGAGACCTACGCGAGCCGTTCCCCGGGCGACTCGGACCTGACGCTGCCGGGTGGACTGGCCGGCAGCCCCGTGGGGGTACTCGCCGGGTGGGCGCTCACCGCGGTCGGCCTGGTGCTCGCGGGGCCCGGCCTCACGCATCTGTGCGGGCGGCTCCTCCAGGCGGTCAGGCCCGGGGCGATGCGGCTCCTGGCGGGGCGTGGCCTCCAGGAGGAGGCACGGCGGATCGGGCGGCCGCTCGGGGTGCTCTGCGCGGTGGGGTCGGCGGCGTACGCGGCGCTCACGCTGTACTCCGGCGACCGGCCCGACATCGGCCCGCTGACCCAGCTCGGCTCGCTGCTCGTCGCGGGCTGCGCGGTCCTCACGCTGGCCACGGCCGCGGTCGAGGTCAAACACGCGCGGGCGGACACGACGTCCGCGCTGCTCCAGCTCGGGGCGCCCGCGTCGAAGCTGCGCGGCGTCGCGGCGCTGCGGGCGGGCGCGCTGGCGGCGGTGTTCGTCCCGCTGACCTGGGTGGTCGCGCAGCTGGCGGCGCTGCCGCTGGCGGGCTGAGGGTGGTCCAGGAATTCACCGCAGGAATTCACCGCAAGAAAGTTCCCGACCACCGATGAGTTCCGCATCGAACGTGCGTCTACCCCTCCGTAAGGCACGCAGGCACGCGGCACGGACGCAGACGGACGCGCCACGCGGAACTCGACGCAACGGGAGACCTCACATGTACCAGCAGATGATCTTCGTGAACCTGGCAGTGGACGACGTCGCCGCCTCCAAGAAGTTCTTCACGGACCTCGGCTACGCGATCAACCCCCAGTTCTCGACGGACGACTGCGCCTGTGTCGTGATCAGCGACACGATCATCGCGATGATGCTGGGCAAGAAGCACTACCAGCAGTTCACGGAGAAGCAGATCGCGGACTCGCGTACGACCAGCGAGACGCTGCTCTGTCTGAGCGCCGAGAGCCGCGAGAAGGTCGACGAGCTGGTCGACAAGGCCCTGGCAGCCGGTGGCACGGCGGGCAAGACCCAGGACTACGGCACGATGTACGGCCGCGCCTACGACGACCTGGACGGCCACACCTGGGAAATCATGTGGATGGACCCCTCCCAGGTCCAGGGCTGAGCCCCGCCGCCCGGCGCGGCCTGCTTAGCATGGGCGGATGCAGCCGACTCCCGAACCAGCGTCCGCCCGCAGGCACTCGCCCCAACCTCCGGTCGGCGACCGCGAGATCGAGACCCTCGCGGAGTTCGACGAGTTCGCCGCGCGCGGCTCGCTCGCCGGGTGCCGCGTCCAGGCCATAGACCTGATGGAACGTACGGCCGCCCTCGCGACCTGCGACGCCACCGGTGCGGTCTTCCTCGGCTGCCCGATGGAGGAGAGCGCGGCGGCGGCGCTGCGGACCGCGGGGGCGCTGGTGTTCCCGCCCGTACCCGGGCTGCCGTTCGCCCCCTACCGAGGACTTCTCTACACGCCGGACGAACTGTTCGAGGGCCTCGCGGACGGTGGGTACGAGGCGACTCCTGACGCCCGTGCGTACGCCTGGTTCCAGGAGACCAAGGCAGACGGCGACGTCTTCGCCTCGATGCTCCGCGCGATCCACGACGACTCGATCTCGGACGCCCTGGACGAACTGCTCGTCAGCGCACGGGTGGTGGGCGTCATGGGCGGCCACGCGATGGCCCGTGGCACGGAGGCCTACGAGGGCGCGGCCCGGCTCGGCCGCTCGCTCGCCCGTGCCGGGTTCACGGTCGCCACGGGCGGCGGCCCCGGCGCGATGGAGGCGGCGAACCTGGGCGCGTACGCGTCCGTCTTCCGCGACGAGATGCTGGACGAGGCCCTCGAACTCCTCGCCAAGGCGCCCTCCTTCACCCCGTCGATCGGTGACTGGGCGCGGGCGGCCTTCGACGTCCGCGAGCGCTGGCCCTCGGGCGGCGCGTCGGTCGGCATCCCCACCTGGTTCTACGGCCACGAGCCGCCGAACGCCTTCGCCACCCACCTCGCCAAGTACTTCGCCAACGCCACCCGCGAGGACGGCCTGCTCGCGCGCTCGAACGCGGGCGTGGTCTTCCTCCCCGGCGCGGCCGGCACGGTCCAGGAGATCTTCGACGCGGCAACGCCCAACTACTACGAGTCGCGAGGCGAACCGGTCCCGATGATCCTGGTGAACCGCGAGCACTGGACGGAGCGGCTACCGGCCTGGCCCCTGCTGCAGGCGTTGGCGCGGGGGCGCTCGATGGAGTCGAGGATCGCCTTGGTGGGCAACGTGGAGGAGGCTCCGGCGGTACTGGCATCGCTCTCGTCCGGCGGACAATCCAGCCCGTCCGGCGTTTGAGGACGAACCCGGCGAAGCCGGTGATGAGCGGCGCGCAAGGCCCCCGGGCCCGCGGCTTGTGCGCAAGGCCTCCGGGCCCGCGACCTGTGCACAAGGCCCCCGCGCCTCCCGGCACCCCTCAGCCCAGCACCACAACGTCCTCCCCATCAAACCCGACCCCCACCGTCTCCCCCACCCCCGGCGCATCCCGCAACGCACAGGCCGCCTCGAGCCGCGGGCCCGCCGGCGGCTCCAGGTGGACGGCGACATGAGTGCCCCGGAACGTCCGCGCCGTCACCACGCACGGCAGCCCCTCCTCCGCCGCCATCAGCCGCACCCCGGCAGGCCGCACCAGCACCCGGCACCGCCCGTCCACCGCGTCCTCAGGGACCGGCACCTTCCCCCAGACGGTGTCCGCCACATCGCCCGCCACCGTCGCGTCGACGATGTTCCCGAAGCCCAGGAACCGCGCCACGAACTCATCCGCCGGATGCCGCCAGACCTCAAGTGGCGTACCGGACTGGGCGATTCGACCGTCCCGCATCACCACGACCCGGTCCGCGAGCGCGAAGGCCTCGCCCTGGTCGTGCGTGACCGCGAGCACCGTCGTACCCAACTCGTCGAAGAGTTCGCGCAGTTCGACGACGAGCCGCTCCCGCAGCGAACGGTCGAGCTGACCGAGCGGCTCATCGAGCATGAGTAGCCGCGGCCTGGGAGCGAGCGCTCGCGCGAGTGCGACCCGCTGCTGCTCACCGCCCGAGAGCGAGGCGACGGCCCGCCGCTGCGCTCCCGGCAGTCCCACCAGTTCGAGCAACTCGGCCACCCGGCCGGCCCGTTCACCGCGCGACGCGCCATGCATCCGCAGCCCGAAGCCGACATTGCCCGCCACATCGCGCTGCGGGAAGAGCTGGTGGTCCTGGAACATCAGGCCGACGCCACGCTTGTGCGCGGGCAGGCCCCGCTGATCGCGGCCGTCCAGCAGGACCTGTCCGCCGTCGAGTTCCTGGAGCCCGGCGACGGCCCGCAGCAGCGTCGATTTTCCGCTGCCGCTCGGTCCGAGCACGCACACGATCTCGTGCTCGCCGACCTCAAGGCCGACGCCGTCAAGGACGGCCCGGGCCCCGAACCGCACCGTCGCGTCCACCAGCGTCAGCAGACCCGCACCCCGGCCCACACTCATCAGAACTCCCCAGTCGTGCGGTCGGTACGGAGGCGTTCGAGCAGCAGCAGCGACACCGCGCACACCACCATCAAGATCGTCGAAAGTGCCATCGCCTGCCCGTAGTTGAGCTCACCGGCCCGCCCGAGGAGACGCGCGACGGCGACCGGCAGGGTCGGGTTGTCCGGCCGCGCGATGAACACGGTCGCGCCGAACTCCCCCAGGGACACGGCGAAGGCGAACCCGGCGGCGATCAGCAGGGCCCGTCGCACCATCGGCAGATCGACCTCCCGCCACGCCCGCAGCGGCGACGCGCCGAGCACGGCCGCCGCCTCGCGCAGCCGTCCGTCCACCGCACGCAGGACGGGGAGCATGGTGCGTACGACGAACGGCACACCCACCAGGGCCTGCGCGAGCGGCACCAGGATCCACGTGGAGCGAAGATCCAGCGGCGGCTTGTCGAGCGTGATCAGGAACCCGAAGCCGACCGTCACCGCGGAGACGCCGAGCGGCAGCATCAGCAGGGCGTCGAAGCCGCGCACCAGCCGCCCCGCCCTGCGCGTCAGCGCCGCGGCGGCGAGCCCGCCGATCAGCAGGGCGATGGCGGTGGCGGCGAGCGCGTACTGAAGCGAATTCCAGATCGCGTCGATCGGCGGGACGAGGAACGCGCCGCCGTCCGCCGAGGTCAGCTCCTTGTAGTACGTGAAGCCGTAGCCGTCGGGGGTGCTCAGCGAGCGCTCGATCAGGACGCCGAGCGGCAGCAGGATGAGTACGGCGATGGTGAGCATGACACCGCCGAGCAGCGCCCACTGGCCCGCCCCGCGTGGCCGCCGCGCGGCCGTGGAGGCGTCGACCAGCTTCAGGGCGGTCTCCCGGCGGCGCACGGTCCACGCGTGCACGGCGAGGATGACGCCGACCGCGGCGAACTGCACGATCGTCAGGACGGCGGCTGTCGGCAGGTCGAGGAGCTGGGCGGTCTGCCGGTAGATCTCGACTTCGAGCGTCGAGTACGCGGGTCCGCCGAGGATCTGTACGACGCCGAAGGAGGTGAAGGTGAACAGAAAGACCATGAGCGCCGCGGCGGCGACGGCGGGTCCGAGCGCGGGCAGTGTCACCGTCCGCCAGGCCCGCCACCGCGAGGCGCCGAGCATCCGCGCGGCCTCTTCCTGGCGCGGGTCGAGCTGCGACCAGAGCCCGCCCACCGTGCGTACGACGACGGCGTAATTGAAGAAGACATGAGCGAGCAGGATCGCCCACACGGTCGTGTCGAGCCGCACCCCCCACATCTCGTCGAGCAGCCCGCCGCGCCCGAGCAGCGCGAGGAACGCGGTCCCGACGACGACCGTCGGCAGCACGAACGGAACCGTGACGACCGCCCGCAGAATCTGCTTGCCCCTGAAATCGAAGCGCGCGAAGACATACGCGCCGGGGAGCGCGACGAGGAGAGTGAGCGCCGTCGACGCGAGCGCCTGCCAGGTGGTGAACCACAGCACGTGCCGCACGTCGGACTGCCCGATGACGTCCGCGATCCGCCCGAACTGCCACTGGCCGCCCACCTTCAGGCCGCGCGCGACGATCGCGGCGACCGGATAGGCGAAGAAGACCGCGAAGAACGCGACGGGCACGGCCATCAGGCCGAGCCGAGCCGCGCTCCCGCGCGGGAGCCCCTTACGGGACCCCTTTACTTCAGTACGAGCGAGGTCCACGACTTGACCCACTGATCACGGTTGTCGGCGATCTTCCCCGGCTCCATGGTCTCCGGGTGGTCGATCTTCACCCCGTGCTTGACGAACAGCTCGGGCAGCTCGGCGGTCTTCCGCACCGGGTTGACGAACATGTTCAGCGGCATGTCGTCCTGGAACTCGGTGCTGATCAGGAAGTCGAGCAGCGCCTTGCCGCCCTTCTCGTTCTTGGCGTTGCTGAGCAGCCCCGCGTACTCGACCTGCCGGAAGCAGGTGCCGGTCGCGACGCCGGTCGGCGCCTCCTTGGGCTGCGGCTTGGCGTAGAGCACCTCGACGGGCGGCGACGAGGCGTACGAGACGACGAGCGGCCGCTCGCCCTTGGCCTTCTTGCCGCCGGCGGACCCGGAGAACTCCTCGTTGTAGGCCTGCTCCCAGCCGTCGACGACCTTGACGCCGTTGGCCTTGAGCTTCTTCCAGTAGCCCTGCCATCCGTCGTCGCCGTACTTCGCGGCGGTGCCGAGGACGAACCCGAGGCCGGGCGAGGAGGTCGCGGCGTTCTCGGTCACGAGGAGGTTCTTGTACGCGGGCTTGGCGAGGTCCTCGAAGGACTTCGGCGGCGCCAGCTTCTTGTCGGCGAAGTACTTCTTGTCGTAGTTGACGCAGATGTCGCCGCTGTCGACGGGTGTCACGCGATGCTTGTCCTGATCGACGCGGAACTGCGACATGACCTGGTCCGAGCCCTTGGCCTCGTACGACTGGAAGAGGCCGTTGTCGAGCGCACGCGAGAGCAGTGTGTTGTCGACGCCGAAGAAGACGTCGCCCTGCGGATTGTCCTTCGACAGAATCGCCTTGTTCACGGCGGCTCCGGCGTCACCGTCCTTGAGGACGTTGACCTTGTAGCCGGAGCTCTTCTCGAACGCCTTCAGTACGTCCTTGGAGACGTTGAAGGAGTCATGACTGACAAGCGTGACGCTCTTGGACGCAGTCTTGTCGCCGCTGCTGTCGGACGAGCCGCCGCACGCGGAGAGCGCGACAAGCCCGAGGGCCACCGCGACCGCGGTGACCGTGACCTTCTTGGTGGTGGTGCTCACTGAGTTCATTCCTCCTGGAGTGACCAGGAAGAGACGCGGCCCTGCCCGCGGACCGGATCGAACCGGTCCCCGGGCAGGGCGCAACAGCTTGAGTGGCGTCCGAACTTCCTACCCGGAATGACCCGGGCAAGGTTCAGAGGGTCTGCGGCCAACCTGTCCTTGGTGCCGCACTCTCAGCGCTGTGGCGCTCCCCTGTCGGAATATGAAGATGTGTCCCGGCTATGAAGTTGTGTTCCGGCCAGACTAACGCTCGGACGCGGCGAGCTGACCGCACGCCCCGTCGATCTCCTGGCCACGAGTGTCACGAACCGTGACAGGTACCCCATGGGCGGCGATGGCGTCCACGAAGGCCTTCTCGTCCTCGGGCCGCGAGGCGGTCCACTTCGAACCCGGCGTCGGGTTCAGCGGGATCAGGTTCACGTGAACGGGCTTGTTCTTGAGCAGCCGCCCGAGACGGTCACCGCGCCAGGCCTGGTCGTTGATGTCGCGGATCAGCGCGTACTCGATGGAGAGGCGGCGCCCCGACTTGGCGGCGTACTCCCATCCGGCATCCATGACCTCGCGCACGTTCCACCGTGTGTTGACGGGCACGAGGGTGTCGCGGAGCTCGTCGTCGGGTGCGTGCAGCGAGATGGCGAGGCGGCACTTGAAGCCCTCGTCGGCGAACCGGTGGATGGCGGGCACCAGACCGACCGTGGACACGGTGATGCCACGCTGCGAGAGCCCCACACCGTCCGGCTCGGGATCCGTCAGCCTGCGAATGGCGCCCGTCACGCGGTTGTAGTTGGCGAGCGGCTCGCCCATCCCCATGAAGACGATGTTCGAGAGCCGCGCGGGCCCACCCGGGATCTCCCCGTCCCGCAGAGCGCGCATCCCGTCCACAATCTGATGCACGATCTCGGCGGTCGACAGATTCCGGTCGAGCCCGGCCTGCCCCGTCGCACAGAACGGACAGTTCATCCCGCACCCGGCCTGCGACGAGATGCACATCGTGACGCGGTCGGGATAGCGCATGAGCACGGACTCGACGAGCGTCCCGTCGAAGAGGCGCCACAGCGTCTTGCGGGTGGTGTCGTCGTCACAGCTGATGTGCCGCACCACGGACATCAGCTCGGGAAGCAGCGCCTCCTGCAGCTTCGCGCGCGAACCGGCGGGAATGTCGGTCCACTGCTCCGGGTCGTGCGCGTACCGCGCGAAGTAGTGCTGCGAGAGCTGCTTGGCGCGAAACGGTTTCTCGCCGGCGGCGGCGACGGCTTCCTTGCGCTCGGCGGGCGTGAGGTCGGCGAGATGCCGCGGCGGCTTCTTGGCTCCGCGGGGCGCGACGAAGGTGAGTTCTCCGGGTACAGGCATGGTCCATCCAGTGTCGCAGACATACGACAAGGGGCCCGCCGCCCTGTGGACAACGAACCCCTCACGCGCATGGACGCAGGCCAGCCCTCAGCCGGACCCCACGAAAATGACCAGCAGCAGCCACACCACCGGCGCCGTCGGCAGCAGCGAGTCCAGTCGGTCCATGATGCCGCCATGGCCCGGCAGCAGCGTGCCCATGTCCTTGATGCCGAGGTCACGCTTGATCATGGACTCGCCGAGGTCACCGAGCGTCGCGCTCGCGGCGACCGCCAGGCCGATGAGCAGGCCCTGCCACCACGCGCCGCCGTCGATCAGGAACTCCATGCACAGCGCGCCCGCCGCCATCGCGAACGTCACCGCGCCGACCAGGCCCTCGCGGGTCTTGCCGGGGCTGATGCGCGGGGCGAGCTTGTGCTTGCCGAAGCGCCAGCCGATCGCGTACGCCCCGGTGTCGCTGACGACGGTCAGGAGCAGGAACGTGAGCACCCGCTGGGCGCCGTCGTCCGCGGTGAGCATCAGCGCCACGAACGTCGCGAGGAACGGGACGTAGAACGCCGCGAAGACGCCCGCCGTGACGTCCTTCAGATAGCCCTCGGGCGGCTCGGTCATCCGCCAGACGAGCACCGCGAGCGCGGTGAGCGCCATGGCGACCCAGGCGCCCTCGGTCCCGCGGACGTACCCGGCGACGACCATCGCGGCGCCGCCCACCGCGAGCGGGACCAGCGGCGCCTTGATCTGCTTGCGCTCCTGGAGCCGCGAGGTGAGCTCCCAGAGACCGACCACGACGGCGACCGCTATGACGCCGATGAAGACGGCCTTCACGATGAAGAGCGACGCGACGATCACCGCGCCGAGCCCCACGCCGACTCCTATGGCCGCCCCGAGATCACGGCCCGCGCTCTTCTTCTGCGGCGCTTTGGGCGCTTGAGGCGCTCGCGGCGCCTCGGGGGCGGGCTGTGATGCGCTGGCCATGGGCTCCTGGGGTACATCAGGCACGTCAGGCATGTCGGGCACGATGGGCATGGGCTGCGTCTCTGCTGGATACAGGGCGTCATGCGCATCGTACGCGGGACCTGCCGGGGCAGCCCCTTGAGCAGGGCCCTGGTCGGGCGGCCCCCAGTACCCGGCTCTGGGAGGCGCCCCCCAGGAAGAGTCGTTCACGGATCGGATTCCTCAGTCCTCAGACTTCGAGCCCTCAGACCTCGAGCAGCTCGGCTTCCTTGTGCTTGAGCAGCTCGTCCACCTGAGCGACGTACTTCGCGGTGGTGTCGTCGAGCTCCTTCTCCGCGCGACGGCCCTCGTCCTCGCCGATGTCGCCGTCCTTGATCGCCTTGTCGATCGCTTCCTTGGCCTTGCGGCGGATGGAGCGGATCGAGATCTTGGAGTCCTCGGCCTTGGTCTTGGCGACCTTGATGTACTCCTTGCGGCGGTCCTGCGTCAGCTCGGGGAACGTCACCCGGATGATGTTTCCATCATTGCCGGGGTTGACGCCGAGGTCGGAGTCGCGGATCGCCTGTTCGATGTTGCGCAGCGCGCTCTTGTCGAACGGGGTCACCACGGCCATCCGCGGCTCGGGCACCGAGAACGAGGCCAGCTGGTTGATCGGCGTAAGGGCGCCGTAGTAGTCGGCCACGATCTTGTTGAACATCGCCGGGTGCGCACGGCCTGTGCGAATCGCGGCGAAGTCCTCCTTGGCGACCACGACGGCCTTCTCCATCTTCTCCTCGGCCTCGAGGAGGGTCTCTTCGATCACCACTTGCTCCTGCGTGTTGTGAGTGGGCTGGGGGCGCCCCCACACGGTGAAGTAGGGGGAGTCCATGGGGCGTCGGCTGCGTCGCGTCTCTTTCCCTGCACCGTGTCCGACCGGCAGGGCTTTGTCCATCCCTCGGGAGGCGTCCCCGAGTTCAGGCGCGGGTGCCCTCGTCGCCCACGAGTGTGCCGATCTTCTCACCCTTGACGGCACGGGCGATATTGCCTGCGGCGAGCAACTCGAAGACCAGGATGGGCAGCTTGTTGTCGCGGCACAGCGTGATCGCCGTCATGTCGGCGACCTTCAGGTCGCGGGTGATGACCTCGCCGTAGCCGAGCGCGTCGTACTTCACCGCGTCCGGGTTGGTCTTGGGGTCGGAGTCGTAGACCCCGTCGACGCCGTTCTTGCCCATGAGGAGGGCCTCGGCGTCGATCTCCAGGGCGCGCTGGGCCGCGGTGGTGTCAGTGGAGAAGTACGGCATGCCCATACCGGCGCCGAAGATGACCACGCGGCCCTTCTCCAGGTGCCGCACGGCGCGCAGCGGGATGTACGGCTCCGCGACCTGGCCCATCGTGATGGCGGTCTGGACGCGGCATTCGATGCCTTCCTTCTCCAGGAAGTCCTGGAGGGCAAGGCAGTTCATGACCGTGCCGAGCATGCCCATGTAGTCCGAGCGGGCCCGGTCCATGCCGCGCTGCTGCAGTTCCGCGCCGCGGAAGAAGTTGCCGCCACCGATGACGGCCGCGATCTGGGCGCCGTCACGGACGACGGCGGCGATCTCCTTGGCGACCGCGTGCACCACATCGGGGTCGACGCCAAGGCCGCCCCCGCCAGCGAATGCCTCGCCGGAGAGCTTCAGCAGGAAACGACCGGCGACTTTGTCGTCACCACTGTTTGTGTCGGCCTTGGTGGTCATGGTGTTCTCACTTCTTTTTGCTCGGCGCACATACGAAGAAGGCCACTGCCGGTGGGGTGTCGTTCGCATCCCATGCTCGGCAATGGCCTCCTCGTCAGATCTGCGGTCGTACGTCGCGTACTGCGTGGGTACGCGGGCGACCACTGTCGACCCTAGCGGGGTCTACCGTCGATCGCGGTACGGACTCAGATGCCGACCTTGATGCGCGAGAAGCGCTTCAGGGTGACACCGGCCTCGTCCAGGACCTTCTGGACGGACTTCTTGTTGTCGAGCGCGTACGGCTGGCCGAGGAGGGTGGCCTCCTTGAAGAAGCCGTTGACGCGACCCTCGACGATCTTGGGCAGCGCGGCCTCGGGCTTGCCCTCGGCGCGGGTGGTCTCCTCGGCGACGCGACGCTCGGACTCGACGACCTCGGCCGGAACGTCCTCACGGGAGAGGTACTTCGGCGCGAAGGCGGCGATGTGCTGCGCGATGCCCTTGGCGAGGTTGGCGTCGGCCTTGTCCAGCTCGACCAGGACACCGATCTGCGGGGGCAGGTCGGGCATGGTGCGGTGCATGTACGCGGTGACGAAGGCGCCCGAGAACTGCGCGAAGCGGTCCAGGACGATCTTCTCGCCGAGGTTGGCGTTGGCCTCGTCGACGTACGCCTGGACGGTCTTGCCGGCCTCGATCTCGGAGGCGAGCAGCGCCTGGAGGTCGGCCGGGGACGTCTTGGCGATGTGCGCGGCCAGCGAGTTCGCGACGGCCTGGAACTTCTCGCCCTTGGCGACGAAGTCCGTCTCGCACTTCAGCTCGACGATGACGCCGGAGGTGTTGTCGTCAGCGATGAGGGAGACCACGGCGCCGTTCTCGGCGGAGCGGCCCTCGCGCTTGGCGACGCCCTTCTGGCCCTTGATGCGCAGGGCCTCGACGGCCTTGTCGACGCTGCCTTCGGCCTCGTCGAGCGCCTTCTTGCAGTCCATCATGCCGGCGCCCGTGAGCTCACGGAGCTTCTTGACGTCAGCGGCGGTGTAGTTCGCCATGATCCTGAAATTCTCTTTCGGAGGTCTGAAAGATCTACGGGTGAACGGCGGGGGCCAGCAGGCCCCCGCCGTCAACTACCGAACCTGTGAAGGTCAGGCCTGCTCGGTCTCCGCGGCGGGGGCCTCGGCGGCAGCAACCTCGGCGGGGGCCTCGGCCTGCTCGGCGTCGGCGGCCTGCTCGGTCTCGGCGGACTTCTGAACCTCGGCCTCTTCAGCCTTCGGCTCGTCGGCCTTGGCCTCGTCGGCCTTCGGCTCGTCAGCCTTCTTCTCACCCTCGAGCAGGTCGCGCTCCCACTCGGCGAGCGGCTCGCCGGCGGCCTTCTCGCCCGGCTTCTGGTCGCCCGTGGCGACACCGGAGCGGGAGATGAGGCCCTCGGCGACCGCGTCGGCGATCACGCGGGTGAGCAGGGTGACGGAGCGGATCGCGTCGTCGTTGCCCGGGATCTTGTAGTCGACCTCGTCGGGGTCACAGTTCGTGTCGAGGATCGCGACGACCGGGATGTTGAGCTTCCGGGCCTCGCCGACAGCGATGTGCTCCTTCTTGGTGTCCACGATCCAGACGGCGCTGGGCACCTTGGACATCTCGCGGATACCGCCGAGGGTCTTCTCCAGCTTGGCCTTCTCGCGGGAGAGGACGAGCAGCTCCTTCTTGGTGAGGCCGGACGCGGCCACATCCTCGAAGTCGATCTGCTCGAGCTCCTTCAGGCGCTGCAGGCGCTTGTAGACGGTCGAGAAGTTGGTGAGCATGCCGCCCAGCCAGCGCTGGTTCACGTAGGGCATGCCGACGCGGGTCGCCTGCTCGGCGATCGCCTCCTGCGCCTGCTTCTTCGTGCCGACGAACATGACCGTGCCGCCGTGGGCGACGGTCTCCTTGACGAACTCGTAGGCGCGGTCGATGTACGACAGCGACTGGAGCAGGTCGATGATGTAGATGCCGTTGCGCTCCGTGAAGATGAAGCGCTTCATCTTCGGGTTCCAACGACGGGTCTGGTGACCGAAGTGGACGCCGCTTTCCAGCAGCTCCCGCATCGTGACGACGGCCATGGCCGTACTCCTTGGTGTTCTCGGTTGTGCCGCGTCCGCCGGATGGCAGTCGCGCCTGACGCCCGCGATACGCCGTGCCGCAAAGGACCGAGAGGCGCTGGCACCTGGCTTTTGAAGACCTGGTGTCGGGGCGTGCGAAGTCGACCCGGTGACCCGGATCGCCACAAGAAGTGTACGGGACCCGCGAGGCACCGGGTGACGCCGCTGTCCACCAGTGGGTGACGCCGTTGTCCACAACCGGCTGGTAGTCCACAGATCCGGTTCATGATCCCCGCGGACGGGGCCGACGCGGGACGGTTCTCGCATGTCTCACATGCGACGAGAGCTGAGCTTGGCGCTGCTGTCCGTGGTGCTGCTGACCGTGGCGCTGATCACTGCGGTGGTGCTGCCCGCCGGTGCCGCCGGGGAACCCGTGGCGGGGGTGAACGGCGGGGAGCCGGTGCCCCAGGTGGGCGGCGCGTGGCCGGTGGGGGTGCGCCCTCCTGTCGTACGGGGATGGGAGCCCCCGGCGACGGAGTACGGCCGGGGCCACCGGGGCGTGGACCTCGCCGCGCCGCCGGGCGCCGTGGTGCGGGCGGTGGCCGCGGGCCGGGTCTCGTTCGCGGGCCGGGTGGCGGGCCGCGGGGTGGTCGCGGTGGAGCTGTCAGGAACGGGTGATCCACCTCTGCGCACGACGTACGAACCGGTGCGGGCCACGGTCAAGAAGGGCGCCGAGGTGGCGGCGGGCGAGGCACTGGGGGTGCTTGAACTCCCTACGGCCCACTGCCCGGGCAGCTGTCTTCACTGGGGTCTGCTGAGGGCCGAGGCATACCTCGACCCGCTGTCGCTGCTGCCGCCGTGGCTGCTGCGGCGCGGGGCGTCCCGCTTGCTGCCGGTGATCGACGTGCCGGTCCTGCGGCTGGTCCCGGTGTGGGCGGGCGCGGCCCTGCGACCGCTTCCGCTCCGGGGAGGCGCGACCCTGCGACCGCTTCCGTCGGGGGCAGGCGACCGGGGCCTCAGCCCCGCACGCCCCTCAGCGCCATGGCGACCGCTGCCTCCGTGATGGCGGCCGGCTCCTCGGCGACGCCGAGCTCGATCCGTCGCACCGCGGCGTCCACGATCCCCTGCAGCAGCATCGCCGCCATGCGGGGCTGCTCATGCCCCAGCGTCTTGAGCGCCTCGACGATGATGGCGATCAGACCCCCGTGCGCGGCACGGATCTTCTCCCTCGCACCAGCGTCCAACTCGCCGGCCGAGATGGCGACCACGGCCCGGTGCCTGCGGTCGCCGACCAGGGCCAGCTGCTGGCGCACATACGCCTCGACCTTGTCCTCGGCGGACTCGGCCCGCTCCATCGCCGCCGAGACCTCCGCCGCCCAGACGGGGAAGTCGACCTCGCACAGCTCCTCCACCACCGCGGCACGCGAGCGGAAGTACTCGTACACGGATGACCGCGCGAGCCCCGTGCGCTCAGCCAGGGCGGGGAAGGTCAGCGCCTCCGTACCGCCCTCGGACAGCAGGGACCGCGCGGCGTCCAGCAGGGCGCCGCGCTGCATCGACCGGTGCTCGGCCACAGAGGCCGCTCGAATCCTTGGCACGCCTCCACTCTACGGACGCGATCGCCGGGGCGGGAGTCGATACATCCCGGAAGACTCGCCATCCGCACCCCTCGGCAGCCGCCGGGGGCAGGGACGATTCAGCGCCCTCAGCGGCCAAAACTCGCCAGCTTCGCCCGCAGCTGGAGCACCGATTTCGTGTGGATCTGGCTCACCCGGCTCTCCGTCACCCCGAGCACATTGCCGATCTCCGCGAGCGTGAGGCCCTCGTAGTAGTAGAGGGTGACGACGGTCTTCTCCCGCTCCGGAAGCGTGTTGATCGCCCGTGCGAGCAGCTTTCGCAGCTCGCGGTCCTCGGCGACCTCCACGGGGTTGTCGGCCGCGGTGTCCTCGAGCGTGTCCATCAGACTCAGCCGGTTGCCGCCCTCACCGCCGACGTGCAGCAGCTCCTCCAGGGCCACCACGTTCGCCAGCGACAACTGGCTGAAAACGGCGTGCAGTTCCTCCAGCGCGATCCCCATCTCGTGGGCGACCTCGCTCTCCGACGGCGTACGCCGCAGTTGCGCCTCAAGCGTGGCGTAGGCGCGCTCGACGTTGCGCGCCTTCTGCCGAACGGACCGGGGGATCCAGTCGAGCGCCCGGAGTTCGTCGATCATCGCGCCCCGGATACGCGTGATCGCGTACGTCTCGAACTTGATGGACCGCTCGATGTCGAACTTCTCGATCGCGTCGATGAGACCGAACACCCCTGACGAGACGAAGTCCGCCTGCTCGACATTGGGCGGAAGACCCACGCTCACCCGGCCCGCGACGTACTTCACGAGCGGCGAGTAGTGCAGGATCAGCTGCTCGCGCAGCCGCCCGTCCCCCGTCTCCTTGTACGACCGCCACAGCTCGTCCAGCGACGAGGGTGCGGGGGGCCGCTCCCGCTCGCCACTACGGGCGGCGGGGGGAGCTGCCGCCCGATCGGACCCTGAGGTGTGCTGGGGCATGCGTCGCCTTGAGCCGTTCTGCCGTGAACTGGTGGGGTCACGCGAGCCGGCGGATTCGCCCGCGCTCGCGAAGTGGTGAGCTTGCGTGAAGTGAATGAGGTTGTCCGTCTGATTGCCTGTGGTTGCCTGTCCGCGTCGGAATCCTTGTGAGCGTAGCGTGACTGGAGCGTCGCAGTGTGCGAAGAGTAGGGGATCGGGAGGCCGCAGATACGTTCCGCTGGGCGCCCCACGGGGTTCCTCTCGTCGCCCTGTGTGACAAGCGCGGAGCGCCAACTACGCGTCGTTCCAAGGCCATCAGGGGTTCATCCAGACGGCCGAATACGCTCGGTCACAACCCGTCCGTCTGTGGGAAGACCGACACGATCGCCTGGCGTGTCAACTGCCAGCCATCGCCGTGTCGTTCGACGAACCCCAGTGAGCGCAACTCGTACAACCGACCGACAACTTCGTCCACCACGGTGCCCGCACCGAGCGCGATCTCCCGCGCCGACGCGCTCCCCCGCGAGGGCAGCGCGGCCAGCACACGGGCGGCGCCCGGGTCGAGCAGGTCGCGCGGCACGACGGGACCGTGCCGCTCCGGGGCCAGCTCGCCCATGTCACCCACCAGCTCGACGACTTCCGCCGCATCGGTCACCAGCACGCCGTCACCCCGCAGGAGTTCATGCACCCCCGCCGAGAGTCCGCTGGTCGCGGGGCCCGGCACCCCCATCGTGAAGCGGCCGAGCTCCTGCGCACTGCGCGCCGTGACGAGCGCACCGCTTCGGTAAGCCGCTTCGACCACGACGCTGCCGCGGGTGAGGGCGGCGATCACACGGTTACGGAGGATGAACCTGCTCGGAGTCGGATGATCACCGGGCGGCAACTCCCCCACCACAAGACCCTGTTCCGCGATCCTCCTGATCAACTCGGCGTGTCCTCGTGGGTAGGGCCGGTCGACCCCGCAAGCGAGCACGGCCACCGTGGCCCCGCCCGCCCCCAGAGCCCCCCGGTGCGCGGCCCCGTCCACCCCGTAGGCACCCCCGGACACCACCACCCACCCCCGCTCGGCAAGCCCCGCCCCCAGGCCCGCCGCCATGTGCGCCCCATACTCCGTGCAGGCCCGGGCGCCGACCACGGCCACCGACCGCAGCGCCCATATCCGCAGGCTCGGCCGCCCCCGCACCCACAGCCCGACCGGCCGCGCGTTGCCCAGGTCGTCCAGCTGCACGGGCCACTCCGCCTCCCCCGGGCAGACGAACCGCACCCCCGCGTCCCGCGCCACCGCCAGGTCACGCTCGGGCCGCGCCTTCGCGGCCCGGGCCCGCAGTCCTTCCCACCGCGCGGGCGTCACCCCGGCGAGCCGCTCATCCCCCGCGGCGAGGCGCCGCACCACTTCGACGGCACCGGTCTCCCGCAGCCACCGCCCGGCCACCTCGTCCCCCGGTTCGACGATCCGCGTCAGGGCGGCCCTCGCCAGCCGCTCCTCGTCCGGGAGGGAGCCGGACGTCATGTCACCGCCCCGATCGCCATCGGCACGCCCCGCGACACCCCCGTACGCAACTGCAGCGCGAGGGCGACGTCCTGTGCGGAGGGGCGGTCCCGTCCCGCGAGGTCGGCGACGGTCCAGGCGACCCGCAGGACGCGGTCGAGCCCGCGAGCCGTCAGGAACCCGTGCTCCAGGTCGAGTTCGGCTACTTCGAGGGCGCCGGGCTCTGCGGGCCACCGTGTGCGCAGCTCATGCCCGGGGACCTCGCTGTTCATTCGCCAACGGGTCCCCGCCAGCCTGGCCGCCGCTCTCTCCCGGGCGGTGCGCACCCGGTCCGCGACCGTCTGTGTGGAGTCCCCCCGTGTCCCGTGCCCGGCCAGTTGGGAGCGCGTGACGGGCTCCACCTCGACCTTCAGGTCGATCCGGTCGAGCAGTGGGCCCGAGAGCCGTGCCTGATAGCGGCGGACGACCGACGAGGGACATTCACAGCTGTCGTCCCTGCGCGTGTGACGGCCACAAGGACAGGGGTTGGCCGCGAGGACCATCAGGAATCTCGCGGGCAGCCGCACCACTCCCGCGCTGCGCGCGATCACCACATGCCCCGATTCGAGGGGCTGGCGCAAGGAGTCCAACGTCTGGCTGCTGAACTCCGGCGCCTCGTCGAGAAACAGGACGCCCCGGTGAGCCAGCGAGACCGCCCCCGGCCGCGCGACTCCCTTGCCGCCGCCCACGAGCGACTGCATCGTCGCCGAATGGTGCGGCGCGCAGTACGGCGCCGTGTCCACCAGTGGCTTCCCCGGTGGCAGCATGCCCGCCACCGAGTGCACGGCCGTCACCTCCAGGGACTCCTCGCGGGTCAGCCGGGGCAGGATCGCCGGCAGCCGTTCCGCGAGCATCGTCTTTCCAGCGCCCGGTGGGCCCTGCAGAAAGATGTGGTGCGCGCCCGCTGCCGCCACCTCCACGGCGGTCCGAGCCGCCGTCTGTCCGACGACATCGGCCAGGTCAAGCGCATGCGCGTCGTCCAGACCGCCGCTGAGCCCCGTCCCCACCCCGGCTCCCGGCACACAGAGCCCCGCGAGCATCGGGTCGGGCCGGCCCGGCTCGTCCGGCTCCTCCTCGGGCACCGGCTCATCGGTCAGCACGGCGATCAGCTGGCGCAGACTGCGCACCCCGAGCACCGAGATCCCCGGCACCAGCGCCGCCTCGGCCGCGGTGCACTCCGGGACGACGACCTGTTCATAGCCCGCGTCCGCCGCCGCCAGGACCGAGGGCAGCACCCCGCGCACCGGCCGCACCCGTCCGTCGAGCCCCAGTTCGCCGATCATCACGATGTCGGTCAGGACCCGTGGGTCGATCCGCTCCGCCGCCCCGAGCACCGCACAGGCCACCGCGAGATCGAAGCCGCTGCCTCCCTTGGGCACCGACGCCGGGCTCAGGCCCACCGTGAGCTTCTTCTGGGGCCATTCCCCGCCCGAGTTGACCACCGCGGCCCTGACCCGGTCCTTGCTCTCCGTCAGGCTCTTGTCCGGGAGCCCGACCAGCGTGAACGCCGCGACGCCCGGCTCCAGGTCGGCCTGCACCTCGACGACCACACCTTCTACGCCCACCAGCGCCACGGAACACGTACGCGCGAATCCCATCAGGCCACCCCCCGCGCGTGCTCCACGACGGGGGCGCCGCGCCGTGGGATCAGTACGCCGACGAGGTCGATCCGGACTCCACCCGGCGGCGGGCCGCCGCGCTGCTCGATCCAGCGCTCGGCGAGACGCCGCAGCCGCTCCGCCTTGGCGCGGCCCACGGCCGCCATCGGGTGCTGATAGATCTCCGAGCCCACCAGGCCCGCCCTGCGGGTCTTGACCTCACAGATGACGAGCGCTTCGCCATCCATGGCCACGATGTCGATCTCGCCGGTTCTGCCACCGCGCCAGTTGCGCTCCAGAACCGTCATTCCGGCCTCGCCCAGCCGCCGCGCGGCCAGATCTTCGCCGTACCGCCCGAGTGCCCCCCGTGCGTTCATGTCGGCACCACCTCCGACACCCACACTGAGGCCAGGCCCCGAACGTTGTGGATCTTGGTGGACGAGTCACCTTTTGTGGATAACTCGCTCACCCGTCCCGGTGAACTCGGCCACGCCCACAGCCGCGAAAGCCGTGGACTCAGCCCCCCGGCAGCTCAAGATCGCTCTTGTTGAGCTCCTCGATGTTCACGTCCTTGAACGTGAGGACCCGCACCTGCTTCACGAACCGTGCGGGCCTGTACATGTCCCACACCCAGGCGTCCGCCATGGACACCTCGAAGAAAACCTCACCCTGGACCGAGTGCACCTGCATCTCGTAGTCATTGGTGAGATAGAAGCGCCGTTCGGTCTCGATCACATATTTGAACAGACCGACGACATCGCGGTACTCCCGGTAGAGCTTCAGCTCCATCTCGGTCTCGTACTTCTCGAGGTCCTCGGCGCTCATGGCATGTTCCCCTTCAGCCGTGCGTCCCCCTATTGTGCGTCAGCCTCTGGAGCCTCTACGCGATTTCCGTGTCGAGGGTCTCTGGGTGACTCGGGGGACCCTCGTCGAGCAGCCTGCGAAGCAGCTCGGCGAGCCTGGTCGGATACACCGTCTCATGTGCCTCGGTCAGTTCCTGGCACGTCCACCAACGCGCTCCCGCGACACTCCGCCGTTCCAGCTCCGTCAGCCCTGTGGCCTGCGTGGACGTCTGCGACGTACGCGCCAGGTAGTACCGCTCGTCCTGGTCCCAGCGCCGTCCGGCGAAGGGGAAGGAGCAGATCCGCTGCCACAGTGCGGGGCCGAGCTCGACCTCGGTGATGCCCGTCTCTTCCATGAGTTCTCGCAGAGCGGCCTGTTCATGCGTCTCGTCGCCCTCCAGACCGCCGCCCGGCGTGAACCACCAGTCGTCGGCCACGTCCTCCGGGTCATGGCCGTGCAGCAGCAGGATGCGGTCCCGCGGATCGAGGAGCACGACCCGCGCGACCCTTCGCAGCGGCCGCGCCTCAGCCGGCATGGGCGTCCGCCCCCGTACGACCGGGGCTCCGGGGCCGCTCACGCCCGCGCCCCAGTCGCTTGGCCACCGGGCCGTACGCGGCGCCGCCCAGCACGAGCACCGCGCCGACCACCACCGCCCACACCATCAGGCCCACGGGCCCCGGCTCCGAGATGCCGCCCGGCATGTCCGCGAATCCGTCCGGGCGCTCCAGCGTCCCGAACTTGTCCATCGGCCAGGCCACCGCGTCGACCCGCCCCTCCACCGCGCTGCGCGGCACGGAGCCGTGGTTGGAGTCGCCCAGGTGGACGCTGGAGTCCAGGGAGCCGCTGCGCTCGTCGCCGAGCAGGAACAGGTTGCCCTCGGGCACCGTGGTGGCCGGGATTCCGGTGGCCGCGGCGCCCTTGCCCTCGGGAAGATACGGTTCTGCGACTTCCTTGCCGTTGACCATCAGCTTGCCGTCCGTGCAGCAGGAGATCCGGTCACCGCCGATGCCCACGACGCGCTTGACCATCGGCAGATCGCCCCAGCTCGCCTGCCGGAAGACGACGACGTCACCACGGCGCACGTCACTGCCGTCCATCCGCTTCGCCAGGACCCGGTCGCCCGCGCCGATCGTCGGCGTCATCGAGCCGGTGGGGACGGTGTAGGGCTGGTACAGGACGGCGCCCCACACGAAGCCGCCGAGGAAGAGCACACAGCCAAGGGCCACGGCCAGTCCCGACAGCACGCTGCCGAGCCGCCCGCGGCCCTCGTCCGTACGTTGTGTCCTGCTCATCCCAGTGCTCCCCCATATCGGAGACGACCCCGCGCACCCTTCGAACAGGGACACGGAAGATCAGCGATCTGGGACGGCACCCTACCCGGCGGTACCCCCGCCAGAAACCCTCGCGCTCTGCGCGGCGGCCACCGTGAGCCGACGCCTGCGCCAGAGGACGACCGGCACCGCACCCGCGAGCCCGAGGGCGGCGGGCGCCGCGCTCATCGCGGCGTTGATGCCCTGCTGGTCGAAGGTGTCCGGCTTGGGCAGCGTCGCCCAGCGGGTGGGCGGCCAGGCGATCACGATCGCGCGGCCCACGACGTTGTCCACGGGGACGGCGCCGCCGCCGGGCTGGTTCTGGTGGTAGCGGGAGTCCAGCGAGTTCTGCCGGTGGTCACCCATGACCCAGATTTTGCCCGCGGGCACGGTGACCTTGAACTGGCCACCCTGGTCGTCGACGCTGCAAGGGGTGTTGCCCTCGAAGACGTACGGCTCGTTCAGTGCCTTGCCGTTGACCTTCACCGGGCCGGTGCCCTTGCACTCCACGGTGTCGCCGCCGACCGCGATGACGCGCTTGATCAGGTCCTTCTCGTCCGCGGACGGCATCAGGCCGACCCAGCCGAGAACCCGCTGAATCGCGTTCGGGTCGGGCGTCGGCTCACCGTCGAGCCAGTGACCCGGGTCGTTGAAGACGACGACCTCGCCGCGCTCGGGCTCCGAGCCGAACCACGGCGTCAGCTTGTCGACCAGGACGCGGTCGCCCTTCTGGAGCGTGTTCTGCATCGAGTCCGAGGGAATCGAGAACGCCTGCACCAGGAAGGTCTTGATCACCAGCGCCAGGATCAGCGCGATACCGATGAGGAGGGGAAGCTCCTTCCAGAAGGAGCGAGGCTTCTTCGCCCCCTTGGCCGGCTTCCCGTCCAGCTCATCGGGTGCGGGCGAGCCTCCCGCGCGGTCACCCTCACTCCCGGGGTTCACGCCGTCCGCCGCGACCTCCGGCTCGTCTGATCGCCCTGGCTGCTCCTCGGGCCCACCGTGTCCGGACCGTGCGCCGACCGCCACATCCCCCACATCCACTCCTCAGTCCGTGCTGCTGCCCGCTCCTGATGCGATGCAGGCCCACCACTCCCATAACGAGCGGGAGTTCCGCAGGGGTCGGGAGTCCGGTCAATCCGTATCGATCGCCAGGGGCCACCCTATGCGACAGGCCGGGGCCGACGTCCGCATCCGCAGGCGCGTCGGGCACAGACGCGTACGTATCGGGCTCCTCCAGCTTGCGCCAGTGGTCGAAGGGCCAGGCGATGACGAGCGCGCGTCCCACGACACTGTCCTCGGAGACCGTGCCGCTGAACTTCTCGGTGCGGTGGAAACGGGAGTCGGCCGAGTCGGAACGGTGGTCGCCCATGACGAAGAAGCGCCCCTTGGGGACCTTCACCTCGAACTCGAAGGACGAGGGGTCATCACCCGGGTTGATGTACGGCTCGGTGAGCGGCACTCCGTTGACCGTGAGCTTCTTGTTCTTGTCACAGCACTTCACGGTGTCACCGCCGACGCCGACCACGCGCTTGATCAGGTCGCGCTCGTCGTCGGATGGCAGCAGTCCGATGAAGGCGAGCCCTTCCTTGATCTGCTTGACCCCTACAGGGTCGTCCTTCTTCTTGGCGTTCTCGTCCTCGAGCCAGCCGCCGGGGTCCTTGAAGACGACGACGTCGCCACGCTCGGGCTTGGCTCCGAACCACGGGGTCAGCTTGTCGACGAGGACGCGGTCACCGATCTTGATCGTCTGCTCCATCGAGCCCGACGGGATCACGAAGGCCTGCACCAGGAAGGTCTTCAGGACCAGGGCTATCAGCAGCGCGACACCTATGAGGAGAGGTATCTCCTTGATCGCCGAACGCCGCCTGCGCCGCTTGACCTTCCGCGCGAGCTTGCGCCGCTCGGCCCTTCCGGGCAGTACGGGACCGCTGGTGGGACGGGATCCGGTGGGCAGCCGGGTGTCGGCCCGATGGCTGGCGGCCCGGGTCCGCCCGCGGTTACCCATGCGCGCCGCCTGGTGCCGGCACGCGCGCGTAGCCGTCGGGACGCTCCAGGGAGGTCCAGTGGCCGATGGGCCAGGCGATCCAGTCCGCCCTGCCGATCACGGAGTCGACGGGGATCATCCCGCCGCCGGGCTGACCGAGATGGTCGCGGGAGTCACGGGAGTCGCTTCGGTGGTCACCGAGAAGGAAGAGACTGTCTTCGGGTACGACGGCGACGAAGCGCACCGTGGAAGGGGCATCCCCCGGGAAGAGATACGGCTCGTCGACCGGCTCGCCGTTCACCTTGATCCTCCCCCGCTTGTCGCAGCAGACCACCCGGTCTCCCCCCACACCTGCGACCCGCTTGATGTAGTCGGCATCCCCGAAGTAACTACTGCCGTCGAAGACGACCGCGTCACCCCGCTGCGGCTCGGAACCGAAACGGTACGCCAACTTGTTGACGAGTACGCGGTCCCCGACCCGGAACGTGGGCTCCATGGAGCCGCTGGGGATCTGGAAGGGCTGCATCACGAAGGTGCTGACGAGCAGCAGGAAAGCCATGCAGGTGAGCAGCGTCAGGGTGGCTCTGCCGCCGGGCAGCCAGGACACGAGCGACATAAAAGCGGAGCGCGACCGGTCCTCCGGCCCCTCGGATCCCCCGACGCGCTCGGCGTCCTGGGAATCGGTGGGTGGGGAGGAGCGGTCGCGCTCCGTGTGCTGTGCTTCGGTGTCCATCGGGGCCAGATGCTATCCGGCTCCGCTGTGGACCCGTGCGCGAGCTCAGTTGTCGCGCTTCTCCTTGATCTTCGCGGCCTTGCCGCGCAGCTCACGGAGGTAGTACAGCTTCGCGCGGCGCACGGCGCCGCGGGAGACGAGCTCGATCTTCTCGACGATCGGCGTGTGCACCGGGAAGGTGCGCTCGACGCCGACGGAGAAGGAGACCTTGCGGACCGAGAAGGTCTCGCGCACGCCGGCACCCTGGCGACGGATGACTACGCCCTTGAACTGCTGGACACGGGAGCGGTTGCCCTCGATGACGCGCACGTGGACGTTGACGGTGTCACCCGGGCGGAAGGCCGGGATGTCGGTGCGCAGCGAAGCGCTGTCGACGGAGTCGAGCAGGTTAGCCATGATCGTCTGCTTTCTTCACTGATGCCACAGGTCATCAGCGGGAAGTTTGTGATGAGGATTCGATAGCTGTTCGCGTCGGACGGGCGACTTTCCCCCTGTGGCAGGGGCGCACGCTGGACGTACAGCAGCGGCCTATTCTTCCACGGCCTCGGGGTCTCGCCCAAATCGGCCGTCGGGGCCCGGCCTCCACCCAAGGATCGAGAGCATCTCGCGGTCCTTCTTGTCGAAGGCGGCGGGGTCGCAGCGCTCGATCAGATCGGGCCTGTTGCGGACCGTGCGCCGCAGCGCCTCGTCCCTGCGCCAGCGCGCGATCTTGCCGTGGTGACCGCTCACCAGGACGTCCGGGATGCCGTGACCGCGCCATTGGGGCGGCTTGGTGTAGACGGGTCCTTCAAGGAGGTTGGCCATCGCGCCGGGCGCGAAGGAGTCGTCGCGGTGGGACTCGGCATTGCCGAGGACTCCCGGCAGGAGGCGGGCCACGGCCTCGGTGACGACCAGGACGGCCGCCTCGCCGCCCGCGAGGACGTAGTCGCCGATCGACACTTCGTAGACCGGCATGCGGGTCGCGTACTCGTCGATGACGCGGCGGTCGATGCCTTCGTAGCGCGCCGGCGTGAAGACAAGCCAGGGCCGCTCGGAGAGCTCGACGGCGAGTTCCTGGGTGAAGGACCGTCCGCTGGGCGTCGGGACGACCAGGACGGGCCCGTGGGCACCCGCCTCGTATCCGTCGGCGAGCGCGTCGTCGAGTGCCGCGCCCCAGGGGTCGGTCTTCATGACCATGCCGGGGCCGCCGCCGTAAGGGGTGTCGTCGACCGTGTTGTGCCGGTCGTACGTCCACTCCCTGAGGTCGTGCACATTCACGTCGAGCTGCCCACGCGCGCGTGCCTTGCCCACGAGGGAGACGTTCAGGGGTTCCAGGTACTCGGGGAAGATCGTGACGACGTCGAGCCTCATCAGGCGTCGTCTCCCGAGGGGGCGTCGTCCCTGGCGGAGACGACCTCCGCGCGGTCGTCGATCAGGCCGGGGGGCGGATCGATGATCGCCCGCTGCTCCTCCAGGTCGATCTCGGTGACGATCTTCTCCACGAAGGGGATCATCACTTCGCTGCCGTCTGGCCGCTCCACGATGAACAGGTCCTGCGAGGGCAGGTGCGAGATCTCGGTGATCCGGCCGACCTCGACGCCTTCCTTGGTGACGACGTCGAGGTCCATCAGCTGATGGTCGTAGTACTCGTCCTCGTCCTCCGGGAGCTCTTCCGGGTCGATCTCCGCGATCAGCAGCGTGTTGCGCAGCGCTTCGGCGCCCGTGCGGTCGCGTACGCCCTCGAAGCGCAGCAGCAGGCGCCCGCTGTGCACCCGGCCTGCCTCGATGGTCAGCGGGCCCGTGGAGGCGGGGTCGGTGGCGAGGACGGCGCCGGGCCCGAGCCGCAGCTCCGGCTCGTCCGTGCGCACCTCGACGGTGACGTCACCCTTGATGCCGTGGGCGCGGCCGATCCGCGCGACTACCAGCTGCACTGCGTTTTCTCCTCAGTTACGACTACGGGCCGGGGACGGCTCGTAAGCCCTCCCCGGCCCGAGCCGGTGCTACCTGTGGTTCAGTGAACCTGGTCCACGTCGACGAGGTCGACGCGGACACCGCGGCCGCCGATGGCGCCCACGACGGTCCGCAGAGCGCGTGCGGTACGACCGTTACGGCCGATCACCTTGCCGAGGTCTTCCGGGTGGACCCGGACCTCGAGCACACGCCCTCGGCGCAGGTTGCGCGAGGCGACCTGCACGTCGTCGGGGTTGTCGACGATGCCCTTCACGAGGTGCTCGAGAGCCTCCTCGAGCATGCTCAGGCCTCGGTCGACTCGGTGGGCGCGGCCTCGGCCGCATCCGCCTTCTTGTCAGCCTTCTTGGCCTTCTGGGTGATGGCCTCACCCTTGGACTCGTCGCCCTCGAGGCTCTTGGTGAAGGCCTCGAACGCGGCGCGCTTGTCCTTGGGCTCGGCGACGAGCAGCGGCGCGGGGGCCGGAAGGCCCTTGTGCGCCTGCCAGTCACCGGTGAGCTTCAGGATCGCCATGACGGGCTCGGTCGGCTGAGCGCCGACGGAGAGCCAGTACTGGGCGCGCTCCGAGTTGACCTCGATACGCGAGGGGTTCTGCACCGGGTGGTACAGACCGATCTCCTCGATGGCCCGGCCATCACGGCGGGTACGGGAGTCGGCGACGACGATGCGGTAGTGAGGCGCGCGGATCTTGCCCAGACGCTTCAACTTGATCTTGACTGCCACTGGAGTGGTGTCTCCTGGTCTTGACGTGGTTGGGCACAACGAGATGCCACGTGGGGTTGCGGTACTCGGGGTGCCCGATGGACGCGTCAGCCGGAGGCGAGAGGGTTCCTATGCGGCTGTCGAGTACAGCTAGCCATTGTGCCATACGTCGCCGGGGCAGCCGAACGCGGTCCGGCCACCCCCATCCAGCTCAGGCCGGTCAGCCCGCGGCGGCACCGACCACTTCCGGAATGCGGAAGGGCTTGCCGCAGCCACCGCAGACGATGGGTGCCTGGGCGAGCACGGACGGGACCACGCGGACGTTGCGCCCGCAGTCGCAGACCGCCTTGACGCGGACGCCGCCCCCGGAGGAGCCATGCCGGGCGGCCGGGCCCCGGAAGCTGCGTGCCGTGTCGGCGGCGGTCGCCACGGTGTGCGCCTTGAGGGCGCGCTGGAGGCGCTCGATCGTCGGGCGGTAGCGCTTCCTCGCTTCGGGGTTGAGCGTGACCAGCGAGAAGCCGCTGCTGGGATGCGGCTCCTCGGGGTGGTCGAGGCCCAGTTCCTCGGCGATGGCCAGGAATCTGCGGTTGTGATAGCGGCCCGCGCGTGAGGTGTCGCGTACGCCGCGTGACGCGGCGATGCCATGGACTGCCTCATGGAGCAGTCGCTCGAAGGAGAGTTCGGCGCCGCAGGCGGACGACGACTCTCCGATCAGGGATTCGGGCGCGGCAAGATCGGGCAGCTCGGGGTGGTGCCGCTGAATATCGGCCCACGCCTGTGCCAGCTCTGCGGCGAGAACAGGTGGTGTCGTGCTCACGTCGTGAACAACGAGCAGGGAAGCCCGGGGGTTCCATTCCGGGGCATCTCAAATAATTTGCACGTACCCGTCAGTTGCCATTGATGCGTCCGGACGAGGGCGGGTGCGCTGATCTGCATAGAAGCCTCGCACCTCATCGCAAGCCGGTACGTAGCGGCGCGTACGCCCCGGCGCGTAGAGCGACTCCGCACACCGGGGCTTGTGATGCCTGGGCAGGCGTACGAGCCGGGCAGGAGCGCGCTGGTACCGGAGGCGCGCCCCTCAGTAGGCGCGGGCCACTACAGCGACGTTACCGGGGGTCTCATCGGCGTCCGGCACCGCCCCTTCCTCCGTGACCAGACACCGTACGGACACGGAGTGCTCGGCGAGCTTCGCCTCGCCCTGGGGGCCGAGTGTGGACCAGGGGATGCGCGCCCAGCCGCCCGCGGCCGTCGCCTCGACGGCCTGGTCGATGGTGGTGACGTCCGATGTGCGGGACTCGCGCCGCTCGCGGGCCTGGTCCAGGAGCAGCTGCTGGCCCTCTTCGAGGACTGTGGGGATCAGCGCCGCGAGGGCGTCGATCGCGACGGGCTCCTTGCCGCCTCTGCTGTGCTTGCTGTGCTTGTCCGAGATCCGGCGGGCGAGCATCGCGGTGCCGTTCTCCAGGTCGCGCGGGCCGATCTCGACGCGGACCGGCACTCCCTTGAGCTCCCAGTCGACGGCGCGGCGCCCGAAGGGGATGTCCGTGCGGTCGTCGACCTGGACGCGTACGCCCGCGGCCTTCAGGCGGTCGCCGATCTCGCGGACCTTGGCGAGCACGGCGTCGTCGCCCTTGATGGCCAGGACGACGGCCTGGACGGGCGCCAGGCGCGGCGGCACCCGCAGGCCGCTGTCGTCGCCGTGCATCATCACCAGGGCGCCGACCATCCGCGTCGTGCTGCCCCAGGAGGTCTGCCAGACGAGCTCCTGCTTGCCCTCCTTGGACAGGTACCGGGTGTGGAAGGCCTTGGCGAAGTTCTGGCCGAGCTCGTGGCTCGTGCCGAGCTGGAGGGCCTTGCCGTCGCCCATCATGCCTTCGAGGGTGAGGGTGTTGATGGCGCCCGCGAAGCGCTCCTTGGCGGTCTTGCGGCCCAGGACGAAGTCCATGGCGAGGACCTCCCGCATGAAGTCCCCGTAGACGTGCCGGTGGATGCGGGCGGCGAAATCGCGTGCTTCTTCGTACGTCGCGTGCGCCGTGTGGCCCTCCTGCCAGAGGAACTCCGACGTGCGCAGGAAGAGCCGGGGCCGCAGCTCCCAACGGACCACGTTCGCCCACTGGTTGATCAGGAGCGGCAGGTCGCGGTAGCTCTGCACCCACTTGGAGAAGTACTCGTTGACGATCGTCTCGGAGGTGGGGCGCACGACGACCGGCTCTTCGAGCTCCTTGCCGCCGCCGTGTGTGACGACGGCCAGTTCGGGGGCGAAGCCTTCGACGTGCTCGGCCTCCCTGGTCAGGTACGACTGGGGGATGAGGAGCGGGAAGTAGGCGTTCTGGGTACCCGTCTCCTTGATGCGGGCGTCCATGTCCTGCTGCATGCGTTCCCACAGGCTGTAGCCGTATGGCCGGATCACCATGGTGCCGCGCACCGGGCCGTTGTCGGCCAGTTCGGCCTTGTTGATCAGGTCCTGGTACCAGCGCGGGAAGTCTTCCGCCCGGGGCGTGAGAACGGGTGCCTTAGCCATGGCGCGCATGGTACGGGCGGCCTCCGGAGGGTGTGAATTGAATTCATCCGGGGGGCGCACAACGGTGGCACACAAGCATTGCCCCACAACCTCTGGACGCCGCGACGGATGCGGAGTTCTCTGGCATACGGGGGGAGTGCGAGCGCACTGCACGGAGGCGGGTAAACCGTTGGAATACGACACTCCAGTAACTCTCGGCGGATTGGGGCGCTTTCGATGACACCTACACTCGTGCAACCGCACCTCCCCCGCGCGGGCGCGACCCCGCGTGTGGACCGGTGCGCACGCGCGCGTGACTGGGCGGAGATCCAGGAACGGATGCTGGTTCCGCTCTATGAAGCGGTGTACGAACGACTCGACGTGAGCGGCAAGACCCGGCTTCTCGGCCTGGGCTGCGGCTCCGGACTCGCTCTCCTGATGGCGGCCTCGCGGGGCGCGTCGGTCACCGGCGTCGACCCATCGGCGCCCGAACGGCTCGCCCTGGCGCGCGAACGGCTGCTGCCCGACGCGGGCTGGGGCACACGGCCGCGGGGTGATACCCGGCTCGTGGAAGGGGGCCCCGCTGATGTGTCGGGGCCGGGCGTGCCCGCCTTCAACATGGTGACCGCGTTCCAGCCGATCGGCTGCATGGCGGGTGACTCCGAAGGCCTCGCCGGCCTCCTGGAGGCCACCGCTTCACTGACCGAACGCGGCACGCCGGTGGTGCTGGCCGGCTGGGGTCCGCCGGAGCGCTGCACGACCTCTTCTGTACTGAGGGTGGCGGCCAAGCTCGCCGATCCGCTGCGCAACACCGGCAGTTGGCGCCCCGCGCTCCGGGACGACCTGGAGGAGGTCGCCCAGCGGGCGGGCCTCAAGCCGGACGGCTCGGGCCGCGTCGCGTGCCCCTTCGGGTACGCGGACACGGAGAGCGCGGTCCGCGGGCTGCTCTCGACGGGTCTTTTCGACGCGGCGGTGGGCGCGACGGATCAGGTGCAGGTCGACAAGGAGCTGACGGAAGCCCTGCATCCGCATCAGCGGCGTGACGGCACGGTGTGGATGCCCAATGTGTTCCGGTACTTGATCGCACGCACGCCGTAGCGGGCTGCTCTCAACAGGGCCTAGCCTCCGCCCAAGGCGGCCCGCAGCCGGTCGAGCAGGACTCCGGCCGCGGGTCCTGCGGGCCCGTCCGTGCGCCAGGTCAGCGCGATCCGGCCACGGAGGCGGGGCTCTGTGATCTCTAGCGTCCGCAGTCCGTACGCGGCTGCCGTACGGGGTTCGAGTGCCGGAAGGACGGCCACCCCCAGGCCACGGACGACGAGTTGCACAAGGACCTGCGGGGCGGCCGCCTCGAACGCGATGCGTGGCCGGACGCCCGCCTGCGCGCAGGCACGGTCGAGCACCCCGCGTACGCCGGTGCCGCGCGGCAGACTGATCAGCGGGCGGTCGCGGAGCTCGGCGAGCGGGACGCCCGTACGGTTCTCGGGCGTGAGGAGTTCGTCGCCCGGCAGCACGACGGCGACCAGGGATTCGTCGATCACGAGCTGCGTGGAGACGCCCGGTGGCGGCTCCTCGTCCGCGAGGCCGAGCAGCGCGATGTCCAGTTCACCGCGGCGCAGCGCGGCGAGCATCCGGTCCGATGTGTCCTCGGTGAGGGCGATCTCGACGTCGGGGTGGGCGTCATGGAAGTCGGCCAGGACAGAGACCACGTCGAACTCGTGGGTGGCCGCCCCCGACACGAGACCGACCCTCACGTGCCCCCGCAGCAGCCCGGTGAACTCGTCCGCGGTGTGTCGCACGCCCTCGGCGGCGGCTAGCGCGGCCCGGGCGAAGGGCAGGACGGCCTCGCCCACCTCCGTCAGCGTGACCGAGCGCCCCGAACGGTCGAGGAGCGGCTGCCCGAGCTCCCGTTCCAACTGCCGGACCTGAGCGCTCACTCCTGGCTGGGCCAGGTGCAGACGGGCGGCGGCGCGAGTGAAGTTGGCTTCTTCGACGACGGCGACGAAGTACTGGAGCTGCCGGAGTTCCATAACTGGGCATGCTAGTTGGCAGAAGATCCAGCTCTTGGACTTATGGCGAGACGGTGGACACCCTGGAGTGGTGGACATCAGAACCGCGATCGCCGCCGAACGTCATGACCTCGCCGATCTCCTCGACGCCCTGCCGCCCGTGAAGTGGGAGGCGCCAACTCTGTGCGCCGGGTGGAGCGTTCGGGAGGTCGCGGCCCATATGTCGCTGGGCTTCCGGTACTCCCTCCCGAAGACCCTTGCCGAACTCGTCAAAGCACGCGGCAGCCTCCACCGGATGACCGACCGCTGTGCCCGCAGGGACGCCGCGGCCTTCCCGGACGGTCAGCTCGCCGCGTTCCTCAGGGACAACGCGGACCATCCCTGGCAGCCGCCTATGACCGGGCCCGAGGGAGCGCTGGGGCACGACGTGGTGCACGGGCTCGACATCTCGGTCGCCCTCGGCCTCGGACGCAGGGTTCCCCTGGACCGTGTGCACACCCTTCTTAAGAAAGTCACGCCCAAGAGCACCAGGTTCTTCGGGGCGGACGTCGACGGCATCCAGCTGCGGGCCGACGACCTCGACTGGAGCTATGGGAAAGGCACGCTTCTGACCGGCGCGGCGCAGGATCTTCTCCTTGTCCTGTACGGCAGGAAGCTCCCCCCGGGCCGTCTCCGGGGGGAGCCGCAGAGTCGTTTCGTTATCGGAGGGGGCTAGTCGGGCGCCTTGGTGAGGCGTGTGATGCCGGCGACCCGGTATGCGGCCTCCTCCTCCAGCGTCTCGTTCTCCAGGAGTGCGGCGGCCAGGGCGTCCAGCTGGCCCCGGTGGTCCCTCAGTTGCCCGCAGGCGCTCTCGTAACATTCGTCCACGATGCGCCGCATCTCGTGGTCGATCGTGTCGAGGGTGACCGGGGCTGCCGAGAGTCCGTAGGCCTGCTGGGCGTCGCTCGGCAGGGCGGAGAGACGGCCCACACGCTCGCTCATGCCCCAGCGGGCGACCATGCCGCGGGCGATGTTGGTGACCTGCTCCAGGTCGTTCTCGGCGCCCGTCGTGACGACGCCGAAGACGACGTGCTCGGCCGCCATGCCGCCCAGGGCGCCGACGATGCGGCCACGCAGATACTCCTCCGTGTACGCGTACTTGTCGGCGTCCGGCGTCGACAGGGTGACGCCGAGCGCGCGCCCCCGGGGCACGATGGTGATCTTGCGGACAGGGTCGGCGCCCGGCTGCAGCATCCCCAGGAGCGCGTGCCCGCTCTCGTGGTACGCCGTGCGCCGCCGCTCCTCGTCCGGCATGACGAGAGGCCGCTCGGCACCGAGCTGGACCTTCTCCAGCGCTTCGGAGAGGTCGGACTGCGTCACTTCCTTCTGCTTGCGCTTGACGGCGAGCAGAGCGGCCTCGTTGGCGAGGTTGGCGAGTTCGGCGCCGGTCATCCCCGGTGTCGTACGAGCGACCTGGGCGAGGTCGGTGTCGCCCGCCATCGGCATCTCACGGGTATGGATCTTGAGGATGGCCTCGCGTCCGCCGCGGTCGGGCGGGCTGACGGTGACGACCCGGTCGAAGCGTCCCGGGCGGGTCAGGGCGGGGTCGAGGATGTCCGCCCGGTTGGTGGCGGCGAGCACGATGACGCCTTCGGACCCGTTGAAACCATCCATCTCGGTGAGGATCTGGTTCAGCGTCTGTTCCCGCTCGTCGTGCCCGCCCATCCCGCTGCCGCCGCCCCGCGCGCGCCCGATGGTGTCGATCTCGTCGATGAAGATGATGGACGGCGCGACTTTCCGCGCCTCGGCGAAGAGTTCCCGTACGCGCGACGCACCGACGCCCACGATCATCTCGATGAACTCCGAGGCGGACGCGGAGAAGAAGGGCACCCCGGCCTCGCCCGCGACGGCCCGCGCGAGCAGCGTCTTGCCGGTGCCGGGCAGGCCCGCGAGCAGCACGCCCCGCGGCATCCTGGCGCCCATCTCGCGGTAGGCGGCGGGATTCTTCAGGAAGTCGACGACGTCACTGAGCTCGCCCTCGACCTCGTCGATGCCCGCCACGTCCTCGAAGGTGGTGCGCTGCTCGCCGGGTTCGAGCTCCACCGGCTTCGGCGGCGCCTTGCGCCCGAGCATGCCGCCCGCGCCACCCATACCCGAGCTCATCCGCCGGGCGATGAAGATCCACAGGAAGACCAGCAAGAGCATCGGGGCGAGCGAGATGAGCAGGTTGGAGAGGAAGCTGCGCTCATGGACGACCGGCTCGGCGGTGACGGTGACGTCGTGCTTGGTGAGGTCGGCCCAGAGTCTGTCGTCGGCGAAGGCGGGCCGCTGGGTGGTGAACTTGGTGTAGTTCCCCTTGTCGTCGCCCGGCTTCGGCTGCTCCTTCTTGAGCTGGCCCTGGATCGCGTCGCCCTTGGAGTAGATCTTCGTGACGTTGCCGGAGTCGACCTGCTTGCTGAACTCCGTGTACGAGATCGTCGGCTCGTCGCCCTCGTTGAAGAAGGAGAGGACGAGGTTGGCGATGAGATAGACGATGAGCGCGGTGAGGATGAGCCCGCGCCACCCGCCCGGCATCTTCTTCTTCGGCGGCGGCGCGGGCGCGGGCGGAGGCGCGCCCTCGGAGCGCCATGGCTGGTCGGGCGCCTGGCGCGGCGGCACAGGGTTGCTCATATCCGGACGTTACGACAGAAACCGAAGCCGGGCACCCGCTCCGAAAACGCCTGGGGCGCCCCTCTCGACAGAGGGGCGCCCCAGGCGGCGTACGAAGCTGCGTACGAGATATGAGCCGTCAGCCCATGAACTTCTTGAACTCGTCCGGCAGCTCGAAGTTCTGCGCCTGCTGCCCTTCGGGGAGGCCGAAGGCGCCACCCTCCTGACCCGCCTGCTCGCGGCGGACGGCGTCCTCCTGCTCCTGCTGCTTGCGCTTCATCGGGTTGCCGGAGCGCTGCTTACCCTTGGCCTGCTTCTGCTTCTTCTTCTGCTTGCCGGCGCCACCACCCATGCCCGGCATCCCGGGCATACCCGGCATTCCGCCACCCTGGGCCATCCGCGACATCATCTTGCGGGCCTCGAAGAACCGCTCGACCAGGTTCTTGACGGCGCTGACCTCGACGCCGGAGCCCTTGGCGATACGAGCACGGCGCGAGCCGTTGATGATCGCCGCGTCCTGCCGCTCGGCGGGCGTCATCGACTTGATGATCGCGGCGGTGCGGTCGACGTCCCGCTCGTCCAGGTTGTTGATCTGGTCCTTGATCTGCCCCATGCCGGGCATCATCCCGAGCAGCTTGCTGATGCTGCCCATCTTCCTGACCTGCTCCATCTGGGCCAGGAAGTCGTCGAGCGTGAAGTCCTTGCCGCCCTTGCTGCCCTGCAGCTTGGCGGCCATCTTCTCGGCCTCTTGCTGGGAGAAGGTCTGCTCGGCCTTCTCGATCAGCGTGAGCATGTCGCCCATGCCGAGGATGCGGGACGCCATGCGGTCCGGGTGGAACGCGTCGAAGTCGTCCAGCTTCTCGCCGTTGGAGGCGAACATGATCTGACGGCCGGTGACCTGCGCGATGGAGAGCGCGGCACCACCGCGGGCGTCACCGTCGAGCTTCGACAGGACCACGCCGTCGAAGCCGACACCGTCACGGAAGGACTCGGCCGTGTTGACCGCGTCCTGACCGATCATGGCGTCGACCACGAAGAGGACTTCGTCCGGGCTTACGGCGTCGCGGATGTCCGCGGCCTGCTGCATCAGCTCCTGGTCGATGCCGAGGCGGCCCGCGGTGTCGACGATGACGACGTCGTACTGCTTGGTCTTGGCGAACTCGATCGAGTCCTTGGCGACCTGGACGGGGTCGCCCACGCCGTTGCCCGGCTCGGGGGCGAAGACGCCTACGCCTGCGCGCTCGGCCACGACGGAGAGCTGGTTGACGGCGTTGGGGCGCTGAAGGTCGCACGCCACGAGGATCGGGGAGTGGCCCTGGCCCTTCAGCCAGAGGCCGAGCTTTCCGGCGAGGGTGGTCTTACCGGCACCCTGAAGGCCCGCGAGCATGATGACGGTCGGCGGGTTCTTCGCGAAGCGGAGGCGTCGCGTCTCGCCGCCGAGGATGCCGACGAGCTCCTCGTTGACGATCTTGATGACCTGCTGGGCGGGGTTCAGGGCCTGGGAGACCTCGACGCCGGCGGCGCGCTCCTTGACCTGCTTGATGAAGGCCCTGACGACGGGGAGGGCGACGTCCGCTTCGAGCAGCGCGATGCGGATCTCGCGGGCCGTGGCGTCGATGTCCGCCTCGGACAGGCGGCCCTTGCCCCGGAGGTTCTTGAATGTCGCTGCGAGGCGGTCGGAGAGAGTGTCGAACACGGCGGTCGCGAATCCTCGGGTCGAAGGGGGCGCCCCCCGCTCGCGCGGAGCTGAGCGTGGGGGAGGGCGGATAGGTCGCCCTCCAGGGTATCTGCACCGTCGCTGCGTTGTGCCCTGGCGGGGGGAGCGGGGTCTGCGGGCCTCGGCTTCGCGGCCACGCGGCAGCTTCAGGCCTTCCGCTCCCGCCTCGGCGTACGTCCAATGCCTTGCTGCCCGGCAGCTTCGGGCCTCCCGCCCGCACCAGAGCGGGCCCTGAGTATCTCGCCACCCCGCAGCTCCGGGCTGTGCCCACCCTCCCCCACTCTCAACTCCGTTCGAGCGGGGGGACCCCCATCGCCCTGCGGAACGCCTGCCCACAGTGGGAGCTACCCCCTCAACGCCTCCTCCACAACCCTCGCCACCCCCGCGGCCCCCTCCCCCGACAGCGGCGCACCCTCGGTGCCCGTCACGTAGAACGCGTCCACCGCGTTCGACCCCAGCGTCGATACATGCGCACTGCGCACCACCACCCCCGCCGACTCCAGCGCCCGGCCGATGCGGTGCAGGAGGCCAGGTGCGTCCTGGGCCCGTACCTCGATGACCGTTGCGAGGCGGGAGCCTGCCGAAGCCACTGTCACTCGCGGGGGCGGAGCCACCGTGCCCCGGCGCCTCGGGTAGGCCGCGTCCCGCTCGGCGAGGCGGCCCGTGATGTCGAGGGAGCCGTCGAGCGCCCGCACCAGGTCCGCCCGCAACCGCGCGGCCTGCGGCAGCGACCCGTACTCCGCCGCGACCCGCCAGTTCAGGAGCAGCACGGAGTCATCGCCCCCGGTCGGCACCCCCATCCCCCGGAACTCCGCGGTCCGCACGGCGAGCCGGTGCGTGGCGAGCACCCCCGCGACCGCGGACAGCACGCCAGGCTGGTCCGGCACCGCGATGACCAGCTCCACACCCAGGGGCTCGGGGTCCCCCGGAGTCTCGTCCCCGCTCCCCTCCGTCTGCGCGCGCAGCGCCAGCACAGGGCCGCCCGTCCGGAACGCCTCCACAGCGAGCCGTTCCTGCTCGGCGGTGGGAGCGATGTCCTCCGCTCCCTCCGGCTCGTCCCCCGACAGGACCGCGCCCACCCGCTTCACCAGGTCGGTGACGAGCGAGCCCCGCCAGGTGGACCAGGCGGCGGGACCGGTGGCCAGCGCGTCCGCCTCCGTCAGCGCGTGAAGGAGTTCGAGCGTCCCCAGTGATCCCACCGCGTCCGCCACCGACCGCACCGTGGCGGGGTCGTCGAGGTCCCGCCGGGTCGCCGTCTCGATCAGGAGCAGGTGGTGGCGTACCAGCGTCGCCAGGACCGCCACATCCGCACGGTCGAAACCGATCCGGGCCGCGACGTCCCTGGCGATGATCTCCCCGGCCACGGAGTGGTCCCCCGGCCAGCCCTTGCCGATGTCGTGCAGCAGCCCGGCCACGAGCAGCAGGTCGGGCCTGCCCACCCGCCGCGTCAGCTCCGAGGCCTGCACCGCCGTCTCCACGAGGTGCCGGTCGACGGTCCAGGTGTGCACGGCGTTGCGCTGCGGCCTGCACCGCACCCGCTCCCAGTCGGGCAGCAGGCGAGTGATCAGCCCCTCGGCCTCAAGCGCCTCCCACACCTCGACCGTGGGACGCCCGGCCCCGAGCAACGTCACCAGCTGCTCCCTGGCCTCCGCAGGCCACGGCGTGGGCAGGGGGCGCACGGCCGCCGCCATCCTCCGCACCGCGTGCAGCGAAAGCGGCAACCCGGCCTGAGCAGCCGCGGCAGCCGCCCGAAGCGGCAGCACGGGATCACGCTCGGGCCGCGCCGCCCGGGCGAGGACCACCTCCCCGTCCTGCTCGACGACCCCCTCGGCCAGCGGCGAGCGCTCGGCCGCCGCCCCCTTGCCGCCGCCCAGCATCGCCCGCAGCCGAGGCCGCACGGACCGGGACCGCAGCACCCGGCCGACCTCGCGCCACGTCACGTCACTCGCGTACGAGACGGTGCGCGCCGCCTCGTACACCTGACGCAGCAAGGTGTCGGCATCCAACAACCCCAGTTCGGCGGCGACTTGATCCTGTTCCTGGAGGGCGAGCCGGTCCGTGGCCCTCCCCGTCGTCAGATGCAGCGCGTCCCGCACGTCAAGGAGTCGCCGCCGGGCATCGGAGAGCCCCTCCCGAGGCGCATCGGCCAGCCACGAAGCAGCGACGGCCCGCAAGGCGGTCGCATCCCGCAAGCCGCCCCGCGCCTCCTTCAGGTCCGGCTCCAGGAGATAGCTCAACTCCCCCTGCCGCTCGGCCCGTTCCTCGCACAGCTCGCGCAGCTCGGGCAGCCGCTTCGGCGCGAGGTTGCGCCAGTCGGCGAGTACGGCCGTGCGCAGCCCGGCGGTCAGCCCGAGATCGCCCACGACGTGCCGCGCGTCGAGCAGCCCCAGCTGCACCTTGAGGTCCTCGCCCGCGGTCTTGCGCGCTTCCACCGGCGTACGCACGGAGTGGTCGAGGGCGAGCCCGAGGTCCCAGATGGGGTACCAGATGCGGTCCGCGAGGGCGGCGACCTCGCCGGCGTCCGCGCTGCCGTCGTGCAGGAGCAGCAGATCAAGGTCGCTGCGGGGCGAGAGCTCGCCCCTGCCGTACCCGCCCACGGCCACCAGTGCGGCCCCCCGCGGCGCGCCCGCGGCCGTGAAGAGGCCGGTCAGCCAGTCGTCCGTGAGGTCGGCCAGGGCCGAACGGCGCGGCGGCCCGGACCGCGCCTCCCCTTGAAGGAGGCGCAGCCGGGCCGCCGCATAGCCGCTGGGTCCGGAGTCTTCCGAGTCCGATTCACTACGTACGTCCACACTCGTCACCCAGCAGCTCCTGTCAGTCCCGCTCAGTTCCGCTTAGTTCTGTCGGCTCAGCCCTGCCGACAGAGCTCACAACGCATCAGGCCCACGCTCGCCGGTCCGCACCCGGACCGCCGTCTCGACCGGGACGCTCCAGACCTTTCCGTCCCCGATCTTGCCCGTTCGAGCGGCCTTCACCACGACATCCACGAGTTGTTCGGCGTCGTCGTCCTCGACCAGGACCTCGATCCGGATCTTCGGTACGAGGTCGACGGTGTACTCCGCGCCACGGTAGACCTCGGTGTGACCGCGCTGGCGGCCGTAGCCGCTGGCCTCGGTGACGGTCAGGCCCTGGACGCCGAAGGCCTGGAGGGCTTCCTTGATCTCGTCGAGCCGGTGCGGCTTGACGACCGCGGTGATGAGCTTCATGCGTCCACCTTCTTGTCCTTCTCGTTCGCAGCCTTCCCGGTGTCCTGGACCGGGGCGGGCACCGTGGTGCGGGGGGCCGTGCCGCCACCCGCTCCACTGAAGTCGTACGCGGTCTCGGCGTGCTGCACCTGGTCGATGCCGCCCACTTCCTCGTCCTCGCTGACCCGCATCCCGATGGTCTTGTCGACCAGGAAGGCGAGGATCGCGGAGGCGATCAGGGAGTAGGCGAGTACGGCGCCGACACCGGCGGCCTGCTTGCCCAGCTGTTCGAGGCCGCCGCCGTAGAAGAGGCCCTTGGCGTCGGACTGGACGCCGCCCGTGGCGAAGAAGCCGACGAGCAGCGAGCCCGCGACACCGCCGACGAGGTGGACACCGACGACGTCGAGGGAGTCGTCGTAGCCGAACTTGAACTTCAGGCCGACGGCCATGGCGCAGAGCAGACCGGCGATGGCACCGATGGCGATCGCGCCGAGCGGCGAGCAGGAGCCGCCGGACGGGGTGATCGCGACGAGACCGGCTACGGCACCGGATGCGGCGCCGAGCGTGGTGAACGCGCCGTGCCGGATCTTCTCGTAGGCGAGCCAGGCCAGCATGGCCGCGGCGGTGGCGACCTGCGTGTTCAGGAACATCATCGCGCCGACGCCGTCGTCGTTGCCCAGCCACGATCCGGCGTTGAAGCCGAACCAGCCGAACCACAGCAGACCGGCGCCGAGCATGACGAGCGGCAGGCTGTGCGGCCGCATCGGGTCCTTCTTGAAGCCGACGCGCTTGCCGATCACGAGGATCACGCCGAGCGCCGCGGCACCGGCGTTGATGTGCACGGCCGTGCCGCCTGCGAAGTCGATGACCCCGAGCTCGAAGGCCCAGCCTCCGGTGCCCCACACCCAGTGCGCCACCGGGAAGTAGACGACCGTGGCCCACAGGGTCACGAACAGCGCCCAGGCGGTGAACTTCACGCGGTCCGCGAGGGCGCCGCTGATCAGGGCGGGCGTGATGATCGCGAACATCAGCTGGAAGACGGCGAAGACATACACCGGGACGGTGTAGCCGTCCCACAGTTCGGTGAGGCCTATGCCGCTCAGACCGACGTAGTCGGAGGACCAGCCGAAGAGGCTGCCGTGGTCGGTGCCGAACGCGATGGAGAAGCCGTACAGCACCCAGAGGATGGTGACGATCCCCAGGCTGATGAAGCTCATCATCAGCATGTTGAGCGTGCTCTTGACGCGGACCATGCCTCCGTAGAAGAAGGCGAGTGCTGGCGTCATGAGCATGACCAGGGCGGAACAGATGAGCATGAACCCTGTGTTGGCGGCAGACAGCTGCGGGGCGTCTGCGGCTAGCGTGATGCCTGGGGGCATCGGCGTCTCCTCGTCGTCGTATGCGGCCCGTGCGGGCGGGGCAAACGGGGTGGGCCGTTATGCGCCATGAGATTGGCCCAGCGCCGTTTCAAGGGGCGCCCCTCGATGTTTCGCCGCAGTGACGAAGAGGTCGTACGTGTTACGCGTCCATGAACTGCCGGGTCGGGCGGGGCGCGGTTTCATACCCTGCGCACACCGCACAAACCGGCCGCGGCGGCCATCCGATTGACCTAACGCGGGGGAGCCGAGTCGGGCGGTTCGGGATGGGCCGGCCGCGGCCGGAGTTCTGGTGGGGCGCCGTCAGACCGCCTCGGCGGTTTCGGGCATGTCGATGGCGAGCTGTTCGGTCAGGTGCACGACCTCGGCGACCTCCCCGAAGTCCCGCACGGCAGTGTCCACGGTCTTGCGGAGCCGGGTGTTGACCCGCTCCGAGCGGACCTTCTTGGCGATGGTCAGGGCTTGTCCCGCGAGGACGGTGCTCTGCTCGGGCTCGCGCTGGAGCAGGTGGACCGTGGCCATTCCGATGAGGTTCAGTGCGTACGAACGCTGGTGCTCGGAATCCTTGCCGAAGAGGTCGACGGCGCGCTCCATGACGGGCTCGGCGAGCGAGGCGTACGTGGGGCTGCGGCCCGCTACATAGGCCAGGTCGCGGAACGAGTGGGCGTTCTCGCCGTTCAGCTCGGCCTCGGAGAAGAAGCGGATCCAGTCGGGCTCGGGCTCGTCGAAGTCGGCGGCGTCGGCGAAGGTGTCCTCGGCCATGCGCACGGCCCGTTTGCACTTGCCGGGCTGGCCCATGCTGGCGTAGGCGCGGGCCTCCATCGCATACAGCATGGCCTGGGTGCGCGGGCTGGCGCAGTCACGGCTTCCGTACTGCGCGAGGTGGACGAGTTCGAGCGCGTCGTCGGGCCGCCCGAGGTGGATCATCTGGCGGCTCATGCTGGAGAGGATGTACGAACCGAGCGGCTTCTCGCCCGCTTCCTTCGCGGCGTGCAGGGCCAGTACGAAGTACTTCTGGGCGGTGGGCTGGAGTCCGACGTCGTAGCTCATCCAGCCGGCGAGTTCGGCCAGTTCGCCCGCGACCTTGAAGAGCCGCTTGGCGGTGGCCTCCGGCTGGGGCTCCTGCAACAGGTCCGTCACCTCGTGCAGTTGGCCGACGACGGCCTTGCGCCGCAGCCCGCCGCCGCACTGCGCGTCCCACTGCCGGAACATCACGGTCGTGGACTCGAGCAGGTCGAGCTCCGGCTTGGAGAGCCGGCCGGGCCTGCGGGACGGCGCGGACGGCTCGGGGTCGGCGGCCGGGGTCGTCGGCCCTGGGACCAGCCAGCGCTGCATGGGCTCGATGAGGGCGGGGCCCGCGGAGAGCGCGAGGGAGGCGCCGAGGAAGCCGCGGCGCGCCAGCATCAGGTCACTGCGCGAGAACTCACTGATGAGCGCGACGGTCTGGGGTCCGGTCCATGGCAGGTCGACGCCGGACACGGAAGGCGACTGGTGCGCGGCGCGCAGCCCGAGGTCCTCGACCGCGACGACGCAGCCGAAGCGCTCGGAGAACAGCTCGGAGAGGATGCGCGGAATGGGCTCGCGCGGATTCTCGCCGTCCAGCCAGCGCCGCACCCGGGAGGTGTCGGTGGAGATGTGGTGCGCGCCCAACTGCCGTGCCCTGCGGTTCACTTGGCGCGCCAACTCGCCTTTCGACCAGCCGCTGCGCACGAACCAGGAATTGAGCAGTTCGTTGGGGCGCTTCTCAGCGTTCGCACCACTTCCGCCATTGCCGCCCACTGGAACGCCCCCATCCCTCATGACACTTCTCGCGGTACCACGTCAAGCCCTACCAGAATGCCGCGCATCGCGACCCTCCGTCCGGAGAACGTCACCCATCGAACAGGAACCCGACTTGCCTCCGGCATACCCACGAGTGCACAACACTCGGGGCCCGTGTACTGAAAGTAATCCTACGATCACCCCTCCGGCGAGGGCGATCGCGGAAACGCCACCATTCGCCACCCCTTCGAATGAACTCCCGGGCCGCTACAAGCGATTGACTTGACAGCGGACGACCGACAGTGGGCGAAAGGGAGCACTTAGGGGCGCGCATGACCGAGCGCACTCCCCTGGGGCCACCGGGCGCCGCCACAAAAGCACAGGGTCACGATCCGAGTCCGTCACGTAACCACACCGCGCTCGACCCGTTGGAGGGGGCATGGGCTTCACGATCGGCGGCATCCGGGGGACCGACAAGCCCCGCACCGGTTCACGGCGGCGCGGTCGCGCGTCGGACCGCACATCGGTGGCCGAGTACACCGGACTGTGGGGATGGGCCGCGGTCCCCGGCGCACGCGCTCTGGACGGCCGCTGTTCCTGCGGCGCGGCCGGCTGCGAGGCCCCCGGCGCCCACCCCCTGGAGTTCGCTCCCGAGGTCCCCGCGGGCGCCACGCTCGACGAAGTAACCGAAGCCTGGGCGCAGTTCCCCGGCGCCGCCGTACTGCTGCCGGTCGGGCGTGCCTTCGACGTGATCGAGGTGGCCGAGGCGGCCGGCCGCAGGGCGCTGGTCCGCCTGGAGCGCATGGGTCTTCCGCTCGGCCCGGTGGCGGCAACCCCGGACGGCCGCGCGCACTTCTTCGTCGCCCCCGGGGCCGCCGCCGAACTGCCCCAGCTGCTCTACCGCATGGGGTGGGACGACGCGGGCATCGACCTGCACGGCCTCGGCCCGGGCACGCACATCACGGCTCCGCCCTCCGACCGCGCGGGCCTCGGCCCGGTCCGCTGGCTGCGCGCGCCCGACCTGGACTCGGCGACGCATCCGCCGCAGGCGCGGCTGGTGCTCGGCACCTTGGCTTACGTGGCCCATCGCTCCCCGGCGTAGACACGCCCGCGCACGGAAATGCCCCACCCCGGCTGCACCCCGGGGCGGGGCATTTCTTTCGTACGTGCGGTTCAGCAGCGCCCCGTAAGGGGCGCGGGGCTGTGACATCTGCGGCTCCGCCGCGCGGGCGCGACCAGCCACAACGCACCCGCAGGTGAATCCGGCCTAGTCCCCGATGAGCGCGTCCACAAAAGCCTCCGGCTCGAACGGAGCCAGGTCGTCCGCCCCCTCGCCCAGGCCGATCAGCTTCACCGGCACCCCCAGCTCCCGCTGCACAGCGACGACGATGCCGCCCTTGGCCGTGCCGTCCAGCTTCGTCAGGACGATGCCGGTGATGTCGACGACCTCGGCGAAGACCCGCGCCTGCACCAGGCCGTTCTGCCCGGTCGTGGCGTCGAGAACGAGCAGGATCTCGTCCAGCGGCGCGTGCTTCTCGACGACGCGCTTGACCTTGCCGAGCTCGTCCATCAGGCCGGTCTTGGTGTGCAGCCGCCCCGCGGTGTCGATGAGGACGACGTCGGCGCCCTCCGCGATGCCCTCCTTGACCGCGTCGAAGGCGATCGACGCGGGGTCGCCGCCCTCGGGGCCGCGGACCGTACGCGCGCCGACGCGCTCGCCCCAGGTCTGCAGCTGGTCGGCGGCGGCGGCGCGGAAGGTGTCCGCGGCGCCGAGGACCACGGAGCGGCCGTCGGCGACGAGGACGCGCGCGAGCTTGCCGGTGGTGGTGGTCTTGCCGGTGCCGTTCACGCCGACGACCATCACGATGCCGGGCGTCTCCAGGCCCGACTCGGTCTTGACCGCGCGGTCGAAGTCGGCGCCCTCGCGCGTACCGAGCAGCGCGACGAGCTCCTCGCGCAGCAGGGCGCGCAGCTCGACCGGGGTGCGGGTGCCGAGCACGCGGACGCGCTCACGGAGCCGCTCGACCAGTTCCTGGGTGGGGGCGACGCCGACATCGGCGGTCAGGAGCGTGTCCTCGATCTCCTCCCACGTGTCCTCGTCCAGGTGCTCGCGCGAGAGGAGCGTGAGCAGCCCCTTGCCGAGCGCGTTCTGCGAGCGCGAGAGCCGAGAGCGCAGCCGGACCAGGCGGCCTGCCGTGGGCTCCGGGGTCTCGATCTCCGGGGCGACCGGCTCTTCGACGACGACCGGGGCCGATGCCGAGGGCTCGGCGAGCGGGAGTTCCACCTCCTCGATCGTGCGGCGCGGTTCGTCGCGCGGCGTCTCGGCCTCGTCGCCGACGTGCGGCTCGGCCGGAGGGGCGGTGATGGTGGGCGCGGAGGACGGGGCCTGCGGCGGCAGCTGCTTCTTCTTGCGGCTGCCGACCACGAGCCCGCCGAGCGCGCCGATCACGACCACGGCGATGACTACAGCAAGGATGACGATTTCCATAACCCACCCAGTATCAGCCATGAAAGGTGGGGAATCGCAGAAGGTGCGAACCCGTGACGGTACGCGTATGAGTCATCACGACCCACCTGAGCCCGGCTGGCATATCCGCCTCTGAGCTGTGCGTCTTCTTCAACCAACAGTGTTTTTACACGTCAGCACGGGGCTGAAGTCGATCCTTCGGCCGCGCTCCACACAATGTGATGGCCGTGCGTGACCTTGCCCTGACCAGCATCGTTCGCAGAACATGCGAATTCTTCGCGATCTATGCGAGGCGGCCCATGGGGCCCATTGATGGATCGGCTCACCTGCATCTGGCGGCCGGCGTACCTCTGCTGCACCCGGAAGATCAGGTTTTCCAGGCGATGCTGGACGGCTGGCGCAACCAGCAGCTGGCCCGCAATCTCAGCTTCGGCACGGTCGAGCAACGGGAAGCGCTCATCCGGCGCTTCCGGGCCTTCACGGGCGCCGACCCGTGGCTGTGGACAGCCGCGCACGTGGACGAGTTCACCACCGAGGCGCGCGGGGTCCGGCGGAACAGCCGCTCGACGGTGCTCGGCTATCAGACCGGGATCAGACTCTTCATGGGCTATCTCACCGATCCTGCCTACGGCTGGTCGACCGAGTGTGAGACGCGGTTCGGCACGCATCCTGTGCAGATCTGCCACGAGTGGAACACCGCCCGACACACCCAGGAAGCCCAGGCCGGGCCCAGCAAGCGAGCCCTCACTCACAACGAATTGCAGGCGCTGTTCGACCACGCCGACGAGCGAGCCGTGGCCGCGCAATCCTCCGGGCGTAAAGGGTGGCTTACCGCCTTCCGCGATGCAACCTTGCTGAAGGTCGCATACGGCTGGGGCTTGCGCCGTAACGAGGTTCGGCACCTCGAACTGTGCGATCTGGGCAGCAATCCCAAGGCGCCGGAGTTCGGCACCTACGGCATCGTCCACGTGCGTTTCGGGAAGGCCATGCGCGGTTCACCGCCCAAGCGGCGGGCCGTGCTGACGGTCCCGTTGTTCGACTGGGCGGCGGACGCCCTCGGGCAGTGGGTCGAGGAGGTCCGTCCGTTGTTCGCAGAGGCTGGCTCCCCCGCGCTCTGGCCCTCGGAACGGGGGAGGTTTCTCAGTCTCTCCTCTGTGACGTCCCTGTTCACGCGCTGCCGGCATGAACTGGGACTGGCGGACGGGCTGGACTTCCACTCGCTGCGGAGGTCGTACGTGTCCCATCTCATTGAGGCCGGTTACGACTCTCTGTTTGTGCAACAGCAGGTCGGCCACGAACATGCGTCGACCACCACGATCTACACACACGTCTCCCCCGATTACCGGGCCCGCACAGTGCGGGCCGCCCTGGACCGTATCGGGCGCCGAGCTGCGGGAGAGGCGCCGTGAACCGCTCAGTGACGTACTCCTGGCGCCTGCGGGAGATCATGGCCGCACGCGGCCTCAACAACATCTCCGACTTGATTCCGCTCCTCAAGGACCGGGGCATCGACCTGTCGGCCTCACAGATCTACCGCCTGGTCGGCCAGCGTCCGGAACGCCTGTCGCTGTCCCTGCTCGGCGCCCTCTGTGACGCACTGGAGTGCAGCGTCGAGGACCTGTGCCAATTCGAGGTACAGACCGCTCAGCAGCCGCGCCGGGCAGCCTCCGGCGGGCCCACGGTCGTCGACCTCAACAGCACCATCCGCCCGCGACGCGCACAAGTACGACGGACTGACTGAGATGCCCCGCTGCAAGAAGCCCTGCGCACGCTGCGGCGTCACCAACGGCCGCTACGGCGTCGCCAAATGGCCCGAAGGGTTCGTCTGTGGCCGTTGCTACTACCGCGCCATGCAGTGCCGCGGCGCCTGTCCCAGCTGCGGCGTCGAGCGACTCCTACCCGGCCTGAACGAAGATCGCATTCCCATCTGCCGCGATTGCGCGGGCATCCCCCGCGATTTCCACTGCACACGCTGCGGGGAAGAAGCCGACCGCGGCCGTCGGGGCCTGTGTCACCGCTGTTGTCTCCAGGACGACCTGGCGGTCCTGCTCGATGACGGCACAGGGCGAATCGCGCGCCCGCTGCAGCCTCTCGTCGACGCCCTAGTCGCCCAGGAACGACCGGTCAGCGCTCGACTATGGACCCGGTACCCACACGTCAAGACGCTCCTGCGCGGCCTGGCAGACGGCAGCCTGCCCCTCGACCACGAGACCTTCGACAACTTCACCCCGCACCAGGCCGCAGAACACGCCCGCGAACTCCTCATCACCACCGGCGTCTTGCCCGAACGCAACCGGGCCGAGGCGGAATTCCTGCGGTGGCTGGAGTGGAAGATGCCTCGGATCGCCGACCCCGACGATCGGCAACTCGTGCGCTGCTTCGCCACCTGGCACCATCTGCGACGGCTGCGTGAGCTTGACGCCCAAGGGATGGTCGCGCCGACCACCGTGGCCCGAGCACGAGCCGACGTCCGCGCCGGAGCCGACTTCCTGACCTGGCTACGAGACCGCGACCGCACCCCGCTGACCTGCTCACAAAGCCACGTGGACGAATGGCTCGCCACCGGCACGGGCACTCGACGCCACGCGGCCACCTTTGTGCACTGGGCGGTACGCACCCGTGTCATGGCCAAGGTCGACTTCCCCTGGATCCGCCACGCAAAGCTCGACTCCATCGGCCAGGACGAACGCCTCGGTCTCCTCCGACGACTCGCCGAAGACAGCTCGATCCGCCTCGAAAGTCGAGTCCTCGGGCTACTCGTCCTGCTCTACGCCCAGCCAGTCACGCGCATCTCCCGCATGAGCGTCGACGACATCCGGATCACCGACGCCGAAGTCACCGTGCACCTCACCGGCGGAGAGCCCCTCCCCGTCCCTCACCCCTTTGACCAGCTCTTTCGCGACTACCTGCCTCAACGACGACACACCACGACCGCCCGAAACGACCGCACCCGCTGGCTCTTCCCCGGCGCCACCCCAGGACAACCGATGGCTCCGGCCACCCTCCACAAAGCCCTATGGAACAGTGACGTCCCCATCCTCCGCGGGCGGAACTCGGCCCTCCGCGAGCTCATCCTGGAGATACCGCCCGCACTCGTTGCCAAGGCACTCGGCTACAGCCCTCTCGCCACCGAGCTTCACGCCGCGGAAGCGGGACGCCCGTGGGCGGGATATGCATCCGTCCGGCGCTACCAGGGCAAACAGCTCCCGATCTTCTGAGTGCCTGTACGAGGGCTGCCGACTGTCTACCTGATCTGGGCTGAGGCCTGCACAACGAAAGAGTTGAGGGACGCCCGTGCCTCGACCGACCTCGTTCGCAGATCTTCGCGGTCTGTTGCGCGGTGAAGAGCACCGATCATCCCAATGGTCTGCTCGGCCCGCGCATGCAGGTTGCCATCGGGTACGAGCAGGCGGAGCTGGTGAACGGCCTGGAAGGCCTGGCCGCGGATCCGGAAGGCTTCCGTTCTGGCTGCTACATGCGCTGGACCGTCCTGTTCCTCGTGCTGCCGGTGCCACCAGTCGTGTTGGCTCCGTATGAATTCGTTGGTCGCAGCGGTGAAGGCGAGGACGGCGCTGCGGCGTTCGCTCCGGTCCGCCACACGCTTCTGGAACTGATGCCCCAGAAGTGAACCGATGAGTGTTCCCGCCACTGCGATAAAGGTCGTAAGTACCTGGCCCACCGCGCTAGTTGACCATGACAACTCCACCATCAACAGGGGAACGTAGCGGCGAGATACCGCGCAGGATCTGAAGCTGCCGCCAGGCAAGAACTCACGACGCCTCAATATGCGACGTCGTCAGTCGGGGCAACAGGGGCCCAGCTTGTGGCTTCCTCCAAAGAACATAAGCTCACAGAGGGCACTACTCGGACTAAAGTACGATGGAGCTCCCCGCATCAACGCGCGTAGAGTCCAACGCGATCACCCCCACGGACGGGTCGCGGCGTTGCGATCCGAGCGAGAGGCACGGACCCACCCCATGAGCACCACCGCCGAAAACGAAGGCGCCCTGGAGACACGCGGCCTCGAGCCCGTCCCCGACTCCGAGCGCACCGGCAGGACCCGCGAGCTGTTCCCCACCTGGGTGGCGGCCAACATCAGCGTCCTGCTGCTCACCATGGGCGCGGGCCTCATCGTGACCAACGGCCTCAACTTCTGGCAGGCCCTGGTCGTCGCCCTCGTCTCGCCCGTCCTGAGTTACGGCATGGTCGGCCTGATCTCCATCGCGGGCAAGCGCGGCGGCTCCCCCGGCATGACCCTCTCGCGCGCGGTCTTCGGCCAGCGCGGCAACCTCTTCCCCGGCTCGCTGATCTGGGTAGCGCGCTGGGGCTGGGAGACGATCAACGCGGTCACGGGCGCGTACGCGATCATCACCGTCCTGGACATCTGCTTCGGCGTGAAGTCCAGCAAGTGGCTGACGGTCGTGACGCTGATCGCCTTCGTCGCCTGTACGTTCGTCATCAGCGGCCTCGGCCGCAAGGTGCTGCACGTCTGCAACACCTGGGCGACGTACCTCTTCGGCGCCTTCAGCATCCTCGTCCTGGTCTACCTCCTGGCCAACACCGCCTGGTCGGACGTCTTCTCGCAGTCCGCGGGCTCCACCGCCTCGATGATCGCGGGCGTCGGCGTGATCGCCGCCGGCGGCATCAGCTGGGTCCCCACGGGCCCGGACTTCACGCGCTACCTCCCGCGCAACGCCTCCAGCAAGGCCCTGGTGGGCAACGCGGTCGGCGGCGCCGGCATCGTCGTCGTCCCGATGGTCCTGATGGGCGCCGTCATGGCGGTCTCCACGCCGAGCCTGTCCAAGGCCTCGGACCCGGTCTCCTTCCTCGGCCAGCTCCTGCCGACGTGGATCGCGGTGCCGTACCTGCTGATGGCCCTGATCGGCATGCTGCTGATCAACTCGATGTCGATGTACTCCGCGGGCTTCACCGCGATGACGCTCGGCATCAAGGTCCCGCGCGCGTGGGCCGTTTCCATCAACGCCGTCATCAGCCTGATCTTCGGCTACCTCCTGATGAACGTGGCCACCAGCTTCATCGGCTCGTTCATCTCCTTCCTCACCCTGCTCGCCGTCGCGTTCTCCGCCTGGATCGGCGTCTTCGGCGTCGACATGCTGCACAGGAAGACGTACGACGCCGAGGCCCTGATGGACACCAAGCGCACCAGCGCCTACTGGTACAAGGCGGGCTTCGCCTGGCAGGCCATGGCCGCGTGGGCGATCGCCCTGGTGGTGGGGCTGCTCTTCACGAAGGTCGACTGGTTCAGCGGCCCGCTCGCCACGTCCTGGGTCGGCCGCAACGGCCTGGGCTGGCTGGCCACGATCGTCATCGCGGCCGCGCTGTACGCGGTGCTCCCCAAGACCCCGGCCCCCGCGGCCCCCTCGGGCAAGGGCAAGGGCGAGGGCGAGACGGAGCTGGTCTCCGCCTGACGCGGACCAACTCCCGCCGGACACTGTTCATCTGACACTACGTCAACTAACGTCCCCCTTCGCCGCCCACGGTGAAGGGGGACGTTTCCCATGCCCGTCACAGTCGTACGTTTCAACCTCGTCGATCCGGATGCCACGCCCACCTCGCTGAGCGAGCGCTACAAGGCCGCCCTGGAGATGGCCACGTACGCCGACGACCGGGGCATCTCCACGATCCAGACCGAGGAGCACCACGGCGTCGCCAACAACTGGCTGCCCTCGCCCTTCACGTTCGCGGGCGCGGTATTCGGCGCGACCCGGCGCATCGCTGTCACGGTCTCCGCGATCATCGGGCCGCTGCACGATCCGCTGCGGCTCGCCGAGGACATCGCCGTACTCGATCTGCTCAGCGGCGGCCGTCTGGTGACCGTGGCGGGGATCGGCTACCGGCCCGAGGAGTACGAGGCCTTCGGCGTCGACTGGAAGCGGCGCGGCAAGCTCCAGGACGAGCTGCTCGACACGCTTCTGAAGGCCTGGACGGGCGAGCCCTTCGAGTTCCGCGGCCGCAGCGTACGCGTCACCCCGCGCCCGCACACCCGGCCCCACCCGCTGCTCCTGGTCGGCGGCTCCTCACAGGCCGCGGCCCGGCGCGCGGCCCGGCTCGGCCTGCCGTTCTTCCCCAGCGCCCATCTGCCGGAGCTGGAGGCCTACTACAACGAACGCCTCGCGGAGTACGGCACCGAGGGCTGGACGATGATGCCCGCCGCCGAGACCCCGCTCCTGCACATCGCGGACGACCCGGACCGCACCTGGGCCGAGCACGGCGAGCACTTCCTGCACGAGGCCCGCACGTACGCCTCCTGGCAGTCCAAGGACATCCGCTCGGCGGTGAAGTCCGCCGCCACCACGGTCGATGAGCTGCGCGCCGAGGGCGTCTACCGCGTCCTGACGCCCGACGAGTGCGTGGCGTACGTCCAGGGCGGCGCCGCCAATCTCGTACTGCATCCGCTCGCCGGCGGGATGCCGGTCGACGAGGGATGGCGCAGCCTGCACCACTTCTGCGAAAACATACTGCCCCGGCTCAAGGAATAGGTCCTTGAACCGGGGCAGCTTCCGCAGAGGAGGGGCAGCGGGGATTAGCCCATCTCCTCCAGGGTCTTGCCCTTCGTCTCCTTGACGAACTTCATGACGAAGGGGATCGAGATCAGGGCGAAGGCGCCGTAGATGATGTACGAGCCGGTCAGGCTCCACTCGGACATGCTCGGGAACGTCTTGGTGATCGCGAAGTTGGCGAGCCACTGCGCGGCCGCGGCGACACCAAGGGCGGCGGCGCGGATCCGGTTCGGGAAGATCTCGCCGAGCAGGACCCAGACGACCACGCCCCAGGAGAGGGCGAAGAAGAGCACGAAGAAGTTGGCGGCGATGATCGCCGTCAGGCCCTGCGCGTCGGGCAGCGAGACGTTGTCGCCGGTGCCGGTGCGGTACGAGAAGGCCCAGGCGCAGGTGAACAGCGCGAGCGCCATACCGGCCGAGCCGATGATGGCCAGCGGCTTGCGGCCGATGCGGTCGACGAAGACCATCGCGATGACCGTGCCGATGATGTTCACGATCGACGTCTCGAACGAGTACAGGAACGAGCTGCTCGGGTCCTTGCCGATCGACTGCCACAGCTGGTTCGAGTAGTAGAAGATCACGTTGATGCCGACGAGCTGCTGGAACACCGAGAGGCCGATGCCGATCCAGACGATCGGCAGGAAGCCGACCTTGCCGAGCAGGTCCTTGAAGGAGGACTTGTGCTCGCGGCGCATGCCCTCCTCGATCTCGCTGACGCGCGCGTCCAGGTCGATCTTGGTGCCCTCGACCTCGCCGAGGACCTTCTTCGCCTCGGTGTTGCGGCCGACCGAGATCAAAAAGCGCGGCGACTCGGGGATGGCGAAGGAGAGCAGGCCGTAGAGGAGGGCGGGGATGACCATGACGCCGAGCATCAGCTGCCAGGCCTCGAGGCCCATCAGCTTGCCGCGCTGGTTGCCGTCCGCCATGTTCAGGATGCCCCAGTTGACCAGCTGGGAGACGGCGATGCCGATGACGATCGCGGCCTGCTGGAAGGAGGCGAGGCGGCCTCGGTAGGCGGGCGGCGCGACCTCGGCGATGTAGGCCGGGCCGATGACGGAGGCCATGCCGATGCCGATGCCGCCGATGAAGCGCCACATCGTCAGGTCCCAGGCCGCGAACGGCAGGGCCGAACCGACGGCGCTCGCCGCGAAGAGGAGCGCGGCGATCTGCATACAGCGGATACGGCCGATGCGGTCGGCGATGCGGCCGGCGATCGCGGCACCGACGGCACAGCCGAGCAGCGCGGTGGCGATGATCCAGCCGAGCATGTTCGCGTCGACGTCGAAGCGGTGCTGGATGGCGACGGTGGCGCCATTGATCACCGAGCTGTCATAGCCGAAGAGGAAGCCACCCATCGCGGCGGCTGCCGTAATGAAGATGACATGGCCGAGATGGTCGGGGTGGGCCTCTCTGCCTTCGGGCTGCGGCACCTTCGTTGTGCTGGTCACATGGACTCCTCGGGCCACCGGCTGCATTGCCGGGGGTGGGGGCGAGCTCTTCAAGTGGCGCACAACTTCGCGCCGCCCACCACCTGAAGGTAAAAGCAACGTTGCAGAGACTATGCCTTCAAGTTTCGAAGTCAATACCTGGGTTCCTGTGATTTTCAGGCACGCATGAGGCTGACTTCGTTCAAGTCTTGAACTTATTGAGCCCGACCGGTGAAGGGTCGGCGCAGGACTGCGACGGGCCGGTGAAGGCCTACCGGAGCCGCTGGGAGATCACCTTCGAGACGCCGTCCCCCTGCATGGAGACGCCGTACAGCGCGTCCGCGACCTCCATCGTCCGCTTCTGGTGCGTGATCACGATGAGCTGCGATGCCTCCTGCAGCTCCTCCATGATGCGGATGAGCCGCTGCAGGTTGGTGTCGTCGAGCGCGGCCTCGACCTCGTCCATCACGTAGAAGGGACTGGGCCGCGCCTTGAAGATGGAGACGAGCAGCGCCACGGCCGTCAGCGACCGCTCACCGCCCGAGAGCAGCGAGAGCCGCTTGACCTTCTTGCCCGGCGGACGCGCCTCGACGTCGACGCCCGTGGTGAGCATGTTGTCGGGATCCGTCAGGATGAGCCGCCCGTCGCCGCCCGGGAAGAGCCGCGAGAAGACGCCCTCGAACTCCCTTGCCGTGTCCCGGTAGGCCTCGGTGAAGACCTGCTCGACGCGCTCGTCGACCTCCTTCACCACCAGCAGGAGGTCGGTGCGTGTCTTCTTCAGGTCCTCCAGCTGCTCGCTCAGGAACTTATGGCGCTCCTCCAGAGCGGCGAACTCCTCCAGGGCCAGCGGGTTCACCTTCCCGAGCTGCTGATACGCCCGTTCGGCGGACCTCAGCCGCTTCTCCTGCTCGCCCCGGACGAACGGCACGGGCCGGTTGCGCGGGTGCGCTGGATCCTCCGGCAGCTCCTCGCCCTCGGCGGCGGGCGAGGGCGGCACGAACTGGTCCGGGCCGTAGTCGGCCACGAGTCCCGCCGGTTCCACACCGAGTTCCTCCAGTGCCTTGGACTCCAGCTGCTCGATCCGCAGCCGCTTCTCGGCACCGAGTACCTCGCCGCGGTGAACTGAATCCGTCAGTTTGTCGAGCTCCGCCTTGAGATCGCGCCCCTGGTTGCGCTCGGCGGCCAGATCCCGCTCCCGCGCCTCCTTGGCGCGCTCGGCGGCGCCGCGCTCCTCCTGGGCCCGTACGAGGGAGACCTCGACGTGCGCGAGCAACTGCCGCGCGCCCCGGGCAACGGCCTCGGCGACCGCGGCTTCGTGCCGCATCCGGGCCTTGCGCTGCTCGGCACGCGCGCGTGCCTCACGTTCGGCGCGCGCGGCCCGGTCGAGCGAGTCGGCACGCCCCGCCAGCCCCTTGACCCGCTCCTCATGCGTACGTACCTGAAGCCTGGCCTCCATCTCGGTCTGCCGGGCATTGGCCCCATCCGCGGCCAGCCGGTCGCGTACCGAGGTGTCGGGCTCCTCCTCGACCGGAGCCTCCTGCGCCACCGCGAGCCGCTCGGCCAGCTCCTCGGCGTCCTCGACCGCCTTGTCCAGCGCCTCCTGCGCCTTGGCCGCGGCTGCCGCACTGCGCTCGGCCTCGCCCGCGGCGCCCCGCGCCTGCCCGGCGAGCGCGCCGAGCCGCTGGGCCACGGACGACTTCTCGCGGTCGGCGGTGCGCCTGCGCTCCCCCAACTCCTCGACGAGCGCGGCGGCTTCCTTGCGCCGCTCGCCGGACTCCTGCTGTACGCGGGCCAACTCATCGCACTCTTCGGCGAGTTGCTCAAGATCGGCGGCGGCCTCGTCGACGGACGCCTGGACTTCGAGCAGGCTCGGCGCCCCGGCAGACCCACCCTGCGCGAAGTGCGCCCCGAGCAGGTCGCCTTCGGCGGTGACGGCGGTGAGCTCCGGCCGGGCGTAGACGAGATCCTCGGCGTCCTCGAGGGTGCCGACGACGACGATGCCCCGCAGCAGCCGCCGCACGGCGGGCATCAGCTCCTGCGGACCGCGCACCAACTCGGCGGCGGAGGGCGGCCCTTCAGCACCGCCGGTACGTACGTCGCCCTCCGCGTCAGGCGCCCCCGCGAGCAGCAGCGCCGCCCGTCCCGCGTCCTGCTTGCGCAGCAGCCGGATGGAATCCGCCGCCGACGCGGGCGTGGCCACGGCGATCGCGTCCGCCGCCGCGCCGAACGCCGCGGCGATGGCGACCTCGTACCCCGGAGCGACCGAAAGGAGTTCGGCGGCCGGGCCGAGCAGCCCCGCCAGGCCGTCCTTCGCGGCGAGCAGCGCTCCCGTCCCGTCCTTGCGGCGCAGGCCGAGCGCGAGCGCCTCGCGGCGGGCGGCCACCGCGGCCCGCTTGCGTTCGGCGGCGGTGGCGGCCTCCCGCGCCGCGGTGAGCGCGCCCTCGGCCTGCGCGAGGGAACGCTTCGCCTCCTCGTGCCGCTCGCCGAGCTCCGCGTCACCGGCGTCGAGCCCGTCGACCTCCGCCTTCAGCTGCTCGTACTCCTCCTGGGCGGCGACCGCGCGCTCCCCCGCCTCGTCCCGCGCCACGGCGAGCCGGTCGATCTCGGCCTGCGCGGACCCTGCCCGCGAACGCGCCGCGTTGACCTGGCCGTGCAGCCGTGCGAGACCCTCACGCCGGTCGGCGATGGCCCGCGCCATGTCCTTCAGGCGGCGTTCCTCGACCGCCAGCTCCCGTTCCAGATCGGCACGGTGGCCGATGGTGTCCTCAAGGGCGTGCTCCGCGGCTTCCAGGGCGGCTTCCAGCTCCGCCTCCTGCTCCCGGATCCGCGCGGCCTCGCGCTCCATGTCCTCGGGGTCACGGCCACGCCGCTCCTCGGGGGGAGCCGCGGTCGCGCTCTTGACCCGGGCGTCGGCGAGCGAGACCGTGCCGCGCACCCGCTCGGCCAGCTGCGACAGCTCGTACCACGTCTGCTGGGCCCGCTGGAGCCGCGGGGCGAGGCGCCGCACCTCACCCTCCAGCTCGGCCTCCCGGTGGAGCGCCTTCTTCAGCTCGGCCTCGGCGGAGTCCTTGCGCTGCTTGAGCGCGGCCTCGTCGGCGACCTCCGTCCGCAGCGCGTTCTGGAGGCGTACGAGATCGTCGGCGAGCAGACGGAGACGGGCATCGCGCAGATCGGCCTGGATGACGGCGGCCCTGCGCGCCACGGCGGCCTGCCGGCCAAGCGGCTTGAGCTGGCGCCGCAGCTCGTCGGTCAGGTCCTGGACGCGGGCGAGGTTGGCCTGCATCGCGTCGAGCTTGCGCAGGGCCTTCTCTTTGCGCTTGCGGTGCTTGAGGACGCCGGCGGCCTCCTCGATGAAGGCGCGGCGCCCCATGGGGTCGGCGTGCAGTACGCCGTCGAGCTGGCCCTGCCCGACGATGACGTGCATCTCGCGGCCGATGCCGGAGTCGGAGAGCAGTTCCTGGATGTCCAGGAGGCGGCAGGTGTCGCCGTTGATCTGGTACTCGCTGCCGCCGTTGCGGAACATGATCCGCGTGATGGTGACTTCGGCGTACTCGATGGGCAGGGCGCCGTCGGAGTTGTCGATGGTGAGGGACACCTCGGCCCGGCCGAGCGGCGGGCGCCCGGTGGTGCCGGCGAAGATGACGTCCTCCATCTTGCCGCCGCGCAGCGACTTGGCGCCCTGCTCGCCCATGACCCAGGACAGCGCGTCCACGACATTGGACTTGCCGGAGCCGTTCGGTCCGACGACGCAGGTGATGCCCGGTTCGAACTTCAGCGTCGTGGCCGACGCGAAGGATTTGAAACCGCGCAGTGTCAGGGCCTTGAGGTGCACGCCGCCGGACTCTACCTTTCACTGACCGTTTCACCCCGGAAGATGCAGGGCACATCAGGTGTAAAGCAAACAGGCTAGCGGCGGCATACCTGTGGCAAGAAAGAAGGGACGCCGAAGCGTCCCTTGCAGTACTGGACAAGCGGCTGCCATAAGCAGCCCGACCACGTGCGTTAACAGGCAGCCCGAAGGGTCGTCGGAGCGTTACGCGAACTGGCGTGACGCAGGACCCCGCGAGGCGAGTGCCTTACTAGTGGGTGGTCAGGTGAGCGCAGGCTCCGCCTGGGGTACGTCGATGCTCTCCAGGAGCGATTCGTGAGAAGCGGCAGCCGCGAGCGCGTCGTTCTCGGCCTGGATCTTGGTGAGCTCAGATTCCAGGTCCTGGACACGCTGCTGGAGCCGTCGCATCTCGGCGAGAAGTCGCGGGTCGGAACCGCCGACGTAACCGAGAAGCGCCTTTGCCATGATGGATGGTCCTCCACAATGAGTGACCGACCGAAGCGGTGTGGGTCGTGAGGGAATCGCACCCGCGGTGCTTGGCACTCGTTGTTTCGTGCTGGGTTTTGCTGGCCGTTCTCACATGCCAAACAGCTAAGGTGCGCGGGGCTTCCAGAGTCTCACCAAAAAGTTTGACGGTCAACACGATCACGCCCCGTATTGGCGGGCGACCCGAGGGCGTGCGGCCGGAGAAACGGCGGCGCTGCCTCTGCTGCGGGGCCCTGGGGGCGTGTCGATCATCCTTACTCCCGGAGCCTGCCACGATGGACCGTTCTTGGCAACCACCAGGTATTTCCTGCCCCGGGCAGTTGCCCCGACCCCGCCTGAGCGAGGCCGCCCGACCGCTCTCCGTCAGCGAATCGCGAACGTCTCGTAGATGCCTCGTGGGGTGTCCCAGATCTCAGTGACACCGTCGACCCTGCCGGGTGTGTCGCCCTCGCGCAGCCAGTCGAGGAGCCCCTGGGCGCCGGCTCGCGCCCCCTCCGCGACGACTTGCACGCGGCCGTCTTCCAAATTGAGAGCAAAACCACTCAGACCCCCGATCTCAAGAGCCTTGGCCCGCGTGAACCAGCGGAATCCCACGCCTTGCACCTGGCCACGCACCCAGGCCGTGAGCCTGACTTCTTCGTTCATGGGTGCACGCTAACCGGCCAATTGCTCTCGTAGCACTTCGTCCCCATGCGCCATCGCGTACAGTCCCGACTCGATGAGCCTCACCCGTATGGGTGAGTCACGTTGACCGCTAGGACGAGGAAGGCCAGGAGATGGGACGCCACCGACGCTCCGGCGCAGGGGGAGCCGCCACCGGCCGCGCCACTGGGGTCTCCGACGTGTACGCGGGCGAGCACGCCGGCGCCCCGGAGCCCCACCCCGCCACCGTGTCGCACCGCCGCAGGGGCCGTGCCACACCGGTGCGCACCGGCCTGCTCGGCGTCTCGGCCGCCGTCGCGATGGGCGCCGTGGCAGTGGCCTCCGGCCTCGTCCCGGGCGCCGACAACTACTCGCTCGGTGGTGGCGGCGAATCGAACAAGGTGCAGTCGGCGAGCACCCCCAGCAAGGTGGCGCCCCAGGGCGGCGACGAAGGCACCGCCGACCGCGAGTCGGCCCCGCCGAGCCGCGGCTCGGGCCGCCCCGACGCCCCCAGCCCCTCCCCCTCGCGGTCCACAGAGAAGCCCTCGGCCGAGCCGTCGAAGAAGCCGTCGACCAAGGCGCCCGCGCCGGAGGCCGAGAAGCAGAAGAAGACGACGCCCCCGAGCCCCTCGCGCACCCCGTCCCAGAAACCGAAGGCTCCGGCGGCGAACGGCTCGCAGTCGCCCTCCGCCGAGCAGGCGGCCGAGGCCGCGGTGCTCACCCTCGTCAACGAAGAGCGGGCCAAGGTCGGCTGCACCCCCGTGCGCGCGGACGATTCGCTGGCCGCCCTCGCCGGGCGGTTCAGCTCGGACATGGCCGAGCGCGGCTTCTTCGACCACACCGACCCGGACGGCGCGACCCCGTGGGACCGCGCCGAGAAGGCCGGGATATCGGACCTGGGCGGCGAGAACATCGCCCGCGGGCAGGCCAATGCCCGGTCCGTGATGGACGCCTGGATGAACAGCCCCGGTCACCGGGCCAACATCCTCAACTGCGACTACAAGACCCTGGGCGTCGGCGCGCACTTCGCGCAGGGCGGCCCCTGGTGGACGCAGGACTTCGGCTTCTAGGAGACGGAACCCCCGAGGGCTAACTTTTCGTTAGCGCAACCCATGAGGTTGCGCTGCGCGGGAGTATGCTGACTGCATGGATCCCACCGCTCAGGCCGAGGGCACCCCGGACGGGGCGTGTACCGAAGGCGTTCAGGACCTGGCGTACGACGTGTTCTCCAAGCAGTGCCCCTCACGCGGCACCCTGGAGCACGTCACCGGACGCTGGGGCGCGCTCACCCTGGGCGCACTGCACGACGGCACGTTCCGCTTCAACGAACTGCGCCGCCGGGTCGACGGCGTGAGCGAGAAGATGCTCTCCCAGACCCTGCACGCGCTGGAGCGCGACGGCCTGGTCCACCGCGACGCACAGCCCACCAACCCGCCGCGTGTGGAGTATCAACTCACGCCGCTCGGCCGGGAGATCACCGATCGCCTGATGGGCCTCATCCACTTCGTGGAGGGCAGGATGGACGGCGTACTCGCGGCGCGCGAACGCTACGACAGCGGCGCGGCCGGCGGCCGCTGACAGCGCGGGCAGAAGTAGCTGGAGCGGTTCATCCAGGGGCGCCGTCGCATGGCCGTACCGCAGCGGCGGCACGGCTCGTCCTCACGTCCGTAGGCGTCGAGCGACCGCTCGAAGTACCCGGACTCGCCGTTCACGTTCACGTACAGGCTGTCGAAGCTCGTCCCGCCGACGGCGAGGGCCGCGTTCATCACATCCCGTACGTGGCCCAGGAGTTGGGCGGTGCGCGGGCGCGTGAACGTTCCGGTGGGCCGCTCGTAGTGCAGCTTCGCCCGCCAAAGGGCCTCGTCCGCGTAGATGTTGCCGACACCGCTGATCAACGACTGGTCGAGCAGGGCGCGTTTGATCGTCGTACGACGGCGGCGCAGCGCGGTGTGGAAGGCCGCGTCGTCGAACTCCGCGTCGATCGGGTCGCGTGCGATGTGCGCGATGACGTCGGGCAGGCCGTCCGGGGTGTTCTCGTGCAGCGAGAGCCCGCCGAAGGTGCGCTGGTCGACGAAGCGCAGCTCGGTGCCGAGCTCGTCGGCGAACCGCACCCTGATCCTCAAGTGCTTCTCGTCGGGCGCCTCTTGGGGCTGCACGAGCAGCTGCCCGCTCATGCCCAGATGGGCGAGGATCGAGGTGTTGCTCTCCTCGACGGGCAGCCAGAGATACTTCCCGCGCCGCATCGCCATACCGATGTGCTGCCCCTTGAGGCGGTACGCGAAGTCGTCACCGCCCGCGAGATGCCGCCGCACGGCACGCGGATGCAGCACCTCTACGTCGGCGACGGTCCGATGGGCCACCCAACGCTCCAGACCACGCCGGACGACTTCGACCTCGGGCAGCTCGGGCATGAGGACTACTCCGGGGCAATCGGGTGGGGGGCGGGAAAAATACCGCGAAGCGGCGAAAATGGCTGGTGCCGGCCACCCAACAGGGCGACCGGCACCAACAGTAAAGCGACTGTCAGGCAGAGGGGGCTTCTGCGCCCTCGTCAACCTTCACAGCAGCGGTAGCGGTAGCGACTTCCGCCGCCTTGATCCGCTCATCCGCGGCAGCGCGAATCTCGCGCCACGCGGACTCCGCGGCCTGCTGCTCCGCTTCCTTCTTGCTGCGGCCGGTGCCGGTGCCGTACGAGACGCCTCCGACGCGGGCGGCAGCAGTAAAGGTCTTCTCGTGGTCCGGGCCGCTCTCCGTGACGAGGTACTCGGGAACACCGAGGCTCTCGGTCGCGGTGAGCTCCTGGAGGCTGGTTTTCCAGTCCAGTCCCGCACCCAGGTTCGAGGACTTTTCGATCAGCGGGTCGAAGAGCCGGTGCACCAGCTCACCCGCCGCGTCCAGACCCTGGTCCAGATAGACGGCGCCGATCACCGCTTCAAGGGTGTCGGCGAGAATGGATGCCTTGTCCCGGCCACCCGTACCCTCTTCACCCCGGCCGAGCCGGATGAAGGAGCCGAGTTCGAGGCCTCGACTGACCTCCGCCAGCGCACGCGAATTGACCACCGCGGCCCGCAACTTGGCCAGCTGGCCTTCGGGCAGGTCGGGGTGGGTGCGATAGAGCGTGTCCGTGACGACGAGTCCAAGCACCGAGTCCCCGAGGAACTCGAGCCGTTCATTCGTCGGCAGACCGCCGTTCTCGTACGCGTACGAACGGTGGGTCAGCGCACGCACCAGAAGGGCGGACTCGAGTACGTACCCGAGCCGCCCTTCCAAAAGCGTGTGGGACGAGGCCGTGTTCTCCGCCTGCTTCTTGGCGTTTTCCGCCTTGGCGTCATCCGCCGTTTTGTGGCTAGACACGGTGCCTCTCACCAGCCGCTCAGACCTCGAGGACCTGGCGCTTGTTGTACGTGCCGCAGCTGGGGCACGCGATGTGCTGCAGCTTCGGCTCGTGGCAGCGCTCGCACGCGACCAGGTTGGGGACCGCAGCCTTCCACTGCGACCGGCGGTGGCGCGTGTTGCTGCGCGACATCTTCCGCTTCGGAACAGCCACGGCTACTTCTCCTGCTTCTCGTCGACGCCGGCTTCGGCGCCGCTCACGTCGTCCTTCTCGCCGTCCTGGATGGTCCCGGCGAGTCCCTGCAGTGCCGCCCAACGGATGTCGAGGGCGTCATGGTGGTGCTCCGGGTCGTCCGCGAGCCGTGCTCCGCACTGGGAACACAGGCCCGGACAGTCGTCCCGGCACACCGGCTGCATCGGCAGTGCGAGCACTACCGCGTCACGCAGCACAGACTCGAGGTCGAACAAGCCGTCCTCGAGATAGAGCCTGTCCTCGTCGTCCTCGGCGTCGTCGGCCGGTTCCGCTGTGCGGCCCCGGTCGTCGGCGTCAGGGTACGAGAACATCTCCTGGAAGTCCGCTTCCACCTCAAGCTTCAGCGGCTCCAGACACCTTACGCACTCCCCCTCGGCCGACGCACGGGCGGTGCCTGTGACAAGCACCCCTTCCATGACCGACTCAAGGCGGATCTCCAGCTCGACCGGGGCGCCTGCCGGCACTCCGATGACCCCTTCGATACCGAAACCGCCCGGCGAACCGGGGGCCTCGACGGAACGGGTCAGCCGCTGCAGCGCACCGGGCCGCCGACCCAGCTCGTGTGTGTCGAACACGAGAGGGTTGCGGTGGTCAAGGTGAGCACTCAGGGCTTTTCCTGCTTTCGAATCCTGGAAGTTCAATGAGGGCCGTCCCCGTCATGAGCTGTGCTCATGAGCCGGGCAGCCCGGATCGCGGACGTACGCGCGACCGAAGAGCCAGGATACTGGACCATTCGCTCTCGGCCCAATCCGGTCCCGGAAGGACCGCGGACCGGGCGTCAGCGGCCCTGCTCGTACTGGCGCAGCTGCTCCGCCGTGATCATGCCGGTGTCGAAGAGGCTGGTCTCGTCGAGCACCCCGGGGGCCTGCTGGTTCTGGTGCTGCTGCTGATGCTGCTGCGGTTCCGCATAGCCCTGCTGCTGGCCCTGGTCGTAGCCCTGCTGCGGGTAGCCGTACGGATCCTGCTGCTGGTAGCCGTACGGGTCCTGCTGGGCGTACTGCTGCTGATAGGCGTACTGGTCCTGCTGCTGGTACGCGTAGGGGTCCGGCTCCTGCTGGGGCGGGGCGTACGGCTGCTGCGCGGGGATCTGCGGGGGCGCCTGGGGTGGCTGCGGGGCGGCAGGGGCCGGGGCTGCGGGGGCCGTCGCCGTGGGGTCGGTGAGGCCCGCGAGGTACTCGGCGTCCGTGGTGTGCGCCTGGGAGCCCAGGTCCTGGGCGAGGCCCGCGAGGTCGTCGGCGGGCGCCCGGCCGTGCAGGGTCTGACGGCCGCGGCCGACCGCCTCCAGGGTCTTGGCAAGGACCGCCTCGAAGGCGCCGAGCTTGGCGTCTACGTACGCGTCCGCGTCCCGGCGCAGCGTCTCGGGGTCGAGGCTGCGCTGCGGGGCGTCCTCGTCCTCGTAACCCTGCTCGTCGAGGCCGGGTCCGGTGCCGAGGAGCTTCTCGCGCCCGCGGCCCACGGAGCCGAGGGTCTTGGTGAGGACGACCTCGAAGTTGGCCAGCTTGCTGTCCACGTAGTCGTCGGCCTCGACGCGGACCTCGTCGGCGGCCTGCCGGGCCTCGGCGAGGATGCGTTCGGCCTCGCCCTGGGAATTGCGGGCGACCTCCGTGTCGGAGATCAGCGAGCCGCGTTCGGCGTGCGCGGACTCGATGATCCGCTCCGCCTCCTGGCGGGCCTGCTCGACCAGCTGCTCGCGGCCGCCGATGAGCTCCTGAGCCTGGGCGAGGGAGCCGGGCAGCGCCTGGCGCACCTCTTCGAGCATCGACAGGAGATCGGCGCGGTTGACCACGCACGAGGCCGACATGGGCATGGACCGGGCGCTGCCGACCGCCTCGACGATCTCATCGATCTTCTTCTGCACGTCCACCGTGTGCTCGCCACTCTCTACAGCTGGTTGGAGACGGACGGCACGACTGTAAGGCCAGTCGGCGGCCGTCCGACACCGGGTGACGGACTGTCAGTGCGTCACTTCTTGCCGATGCGCTCGGTCAGTGCCTCGTGGACCACCGGCGGCAGCAGGTGGGCGACGTCGCCGCCCCAGGCGGCGACCTCCTTGACCAGCGAGGAGGAGAGGAAGCTGTAGGTGGGGTTGGTGGGCACGAAGAGGGTCTCGACGCCCGAGAGGCCGTTGTTCATCTGGGCCATCTGCAGTTCGTAGTCGAAATCGCTGACCGCCCGCAGACCCTTGACGATGGCCGGGATGTCGCGCTGCTTGCAGAAGTCGACGAGAAGGCCGTGGAAGGACTCGACCTCGACGTTGCCGTAGTCGGCGGTGGTCCGGCGGAGCAGTTCGAGCCGCTCGTCGACCGTGAACAGGCCCTGCTTGGACTGGTTGATCATCACCACCACATGCACCACGTCGTACAGCTTGGAAGCACGGGCGATGATGTCGAGGTGTCCATTGGTGACGGGGTCGTACGACCCCGGACAGACGGCGCGGCGCAACTGAATTCCCTCGCTCTCCGGTCCGGTCATGGCGCGATCACTGAGTCGTCGCACGTAGAGGCGGCGCGACCGTACCAAAACGTGCCTTCGCCGTAGCGACGGGCCCTCAGTGCTTCGAAGCCGTCGGGCCAGCCGAATTCCCCGCCTCTGGTACTGCGCTCAACGGTGACGAGCGCGTCGTCCGCGAGCCAGCCCCCCGCACGGAGTGTGAGCAGGATCTCGCGAAGATCGTCATCGGTGACGACGTACGGAGGGTCGAGAAATACCAGGTCGTACGGGGTGGAGGGGGCGCCGCCCTGGATGATCTGGGCTGCTTTGCCTGCCCGGACCTCGGCTCCGGGCAGGCCGATGGCCTTGACGTTCTCCCGGACGGTGCGCACCGCGCGGGCGTCCGCCTCGACGAGCAGGGCGTGGCCCGCGCCGCGGGAGAGCGCTTCGAGGCCGATGGCTCCGGACCCGGCGTACAGGTCGAGGACGCGCGCCCCGTCAAGCGTGCCCTGCAGGGCCTGCCAGGTGGAGAACAGGCCCTCGCGTGCGCGGTCGGTCGTGGGCCGTGTGCCGGTTCCTGGCGGGACGGCGAGGCGACGTCCGCCGGCCACACCGGCGATCACGCGGGTCATCTGAGTCCTTGTCGGTGAACGAACGTGCGGGAAGATCCGGCCTCAGTCTCTCAGCCCCGTTGTCCCTGCCGCCTGTCAGCCCTTGTCTCAGCCCTTGTCGAGGTACTGCTCGCGCTCGTCGTCCAGGAGGGCGTCCAGGGCGGTGCGCAGCTCCGGCAGCTGCTCAAGGTCCGGGTCCCTGGAGACCACGGCGACGGCCTCCTCGCGGGCCTCGGCGATGATCTCCTCGTCCTCGATGACCGCGAGCATGCGCAGGCTTGAGCGGACACCGGACTGCGCCTGGCCCAGTACGTCGCCCTCGCGGCGCTGCTCCAGGTCGATGCGGGAGAGCTCGAAGCCGTCGAGCGTCGCGGCCACGGCTCCGAGGCGGGCGCGGGCCGGGCTCGCCTCGGGCATGTCGGTGACCAGGAGGCAGAGGCCGGGGGCCGAGCCTCGGCCGACGCGGCCGCGCAGCTGGTGCAGCTGCGATACGCCGAAGCGGTCCGCGTCCATGATCACCATGGCGGTGGCGTTCGGGACGTTCACGCCGACCTCGATGACCGTCGTCGCGACCAGGACCTGGGTCTCGCCCGTGGCGAAGCGGCGCATCACCGCGTCCTTGTCGTCGGGCTGCATGCGGCCGTGCAGGATCTCGACCGTGAGGCCGCTCAACGGGCCACGGGTGAGCTGCTCGGCGACCTCGATGACGGCCAGCGGCGGCCGCTTCTCGGCGGTGGCTTGCTCCTCGGCCTTCTTCTTGGCCTTCTTCGGGTCGTCGTCCTCGTCGCCGATCCGGGGGCACACCACGTACGCCTGATGGCCGTTCTCCACCTCCTCACGCACGCGCTCCCACGCGCGTGCCAGGAAGTGGGGCTTGTCCTCGGCCGGCACGACATGGGTGACGATCGGCGAGCGGCCCGCCGGGAGCTGGTCGAGGACCGAGGTCTCCAGATCGCCGAAGACCGTCATCGCGACCGTGCGCGGAATGGGCGTGGCCGTCATGACCAGGAGGTGCGGGGGCTGCTTGCCCTTGCCGCGCAGGGCGTCGCGCTGCTCGACCCCGAAGCGGTGCTGTTCGTCGACGACGACCAGGCCCAGGTCGTGGAACTGGACCTTGTCCTCGATCAGCGCGTGCGTGCCGATGACGATCCCGGCCTCGCCCGTCACCAGATCGAGCAGGGCTTGCCGCCGCCCCGCCACGCCCATGGAGCCGGTGAGCAGCGTGACCTTGGTGCCCTGATCGGATCCACCGAGCATGCCGCCCTCGGCAAGTTCGCCCATCATCTCGGTGATCGAGCGGTGGTGCTGCTGCGCGAGGACTTCGGTGGGCGCGAGCATCGCGGCCTGCCCGCCCGCATCGACGACGGCGAGCATGGCGCGCAGGGCGACCATTGTCTTACCGCTGCCCACCTCTCCCTGGAGGAGGCGGTGCATCGGGTGTTCGGTTGCCAGGTCGTCGAAGATTTCCTTGGAGACCTTCTCCTGGCCCTCGGTGAGCGTGAAGGGCAGCTTCGCGTCGAAGGCGTCGAGCAGGCCGCCCTCGCGGGGGCGGCGGGCGATCGCGGGGAGTTGCGCGTCCGCGTACCGGCGTCTGGCCAGGGCTACCTGGAGGACGAAGGCCTCGTCCCACTTCAGGCGGGCGCGGGCGGATTCGATGTCCGTCTTGGTGTGGGGGCGGTGGATCTTCAGGAGCGCTTCGGGGAGCGGGATCAGGTCCCGGCCGTCGCGCAGGCCCGGCGGCAGCGGGTCGACGGCTTCCTGGGCGCTGGGCAGGACCGCGTCGACGGACTTGGCGATCTTCCAGGACTCCAGCTTGGCGGTGGCCGGGTAGATCGGGATGAGGGCGCCGGCCCAGGAGCCGACCGCCTCGTCGGTGTCGGGGGTGTCGGGGTCGGCCTTCAGGAGTTCGTACGCCGGGTGCGCCAGCTGCATCTTGCGGTTGAAGACGGATGCCTTGCCCGCGAACATCGCGCGCGTGCCGGGCAGCAGGTCCTTGTGCGGCTTGTGGATGCCGCGGCCGAAGAAGACCAGCTGGAGCTGGCCGCTGCCGTCGGTGATGGTCACTTCGAGGCGCTGGCCCCTGCCGCCGTTGAACGTCAGGATGCGTGCCGTCGCGACCTGGGCGACCACGGTGACGTGCTCGTCCAGCGGGAGATCGGCGAGGCGGGTGAGCTCACCGCGCTCGGCATACCGCCGGGGGTAGTGGTGCAGCAGGTCGCCGACGGTGTGCAGGTCCAGGTGCTCGGCCATCACCTTCGCGGTGGCGGGACCGACCACTTTCTTCAGGGGTTCTTCGAGCGCGGGCACGAGATCCATTGCACACCACACCACTGACAATTCGGCGTACGACCCCGAAATCCGCTGGTCAGGTGGTGGCCAGGAATGCCGCGGGCGGCTACTCCACGCCGATGAGCAGCAGCGCGGACTGTCGTCCACCGCGGTAGACCACCGTGTCGACGGCCAGATGCACCTCGCGCACATGCTTCTCAAGATCGTCGCCGACGCTGTCCGGTACGTCCTCGCCGAGCACCAGCGTGACCATCTCGCCGCCCGCGGCCAGCATCCGGTCCAGGACGGACCGCGCGGTGCGGCTTGTCTCGTCGCCGATCACCGCGACATCGCCGTCGATCAGGCCGAGCACGTCCCCGGCCTGGCAGATGCCGACCGAGGTCCACGACTGCCGCTCGGCCACGGCCAGTTCGGCGTACCGGGTCGCGCCGGCCGCCGAGGTCATCGCGACGACGTCCTCGTCGAAGCGGCGGTCCGGCTCGTGCACGGCGAGCGCCGCGATGCCCTGGACCGCGGACCGGGTGGGGATCAGCGCGACGCGTACGCCCTCGGTGCGGGCCTGTTCCGCGGCGGCGGCAGCGGTGTGGCGCAGCTCGGCGTCGTTCGGCAGGAGCACCACCTCCCGCGCGTGGGCCCGCCGGATCGCCTCGACGAGCTCCCCGCTGGCGGGCGGCTCCCCGGGGCGCGTGGGCACCGTGGTCGCCCCGGCATCGGCGTAGAGACCGGCGAGCCCCTCCCCCGGTACGACGGCGACGATGGCGCGCTGCGCACGTTCCCGCGGCGGCTTCGCGGCGCCCGCGGTGTGTGCGTCGCCCACTCCGAAGTGGGTGATGCGGATGCGGTGGGGCCGCCCCGCCTCGACGCCCGCCTCGACGGCGGCGCCGGCGTCGTCCACATGGACGTGGACGTTCCACAGGCCGTCGCCGCCGACGACGACGAGGGAGTCGCCGAGTCCGTCGAGCCGGGTCCGCAGCCGTGTGACGGCCGTGTCGTCGGCTTCAAGGAGGTAGATCACCTCGAAGGCGGGGGCCGCGTCCGTGTCGTCGCCCGGGTCGTCCTGGCACTCGATGGGCTCCACGCGCGCGTGGCCGCCCGAAGCGGTCGTCTTCAGGGTCACTGTCTCGCCCGACAGGGCACCCACCAGCGCCCCGAGGACCGCCACGAGCCCGCGCCCCCCGGCATCCACCACTCCGGCCCGGCCGAGCACCGCGAGCTGCCCGGGAGTCGCGTCGAGGGCCCGGCAGGCTCCGTCGTACGCGGCGCGTGCCACCGCCCCGCAGTCGCCGTCGGCGCCGGAAGCCGCGTCCGCCGCGGCGGCGGCCACCGTGAGGACCGTGCCCTCCACTGGGTGCGCGACCGCTTGGTACGCCGACTCCGCGGCCCGCCGCAGCGCGAGTGCCAGCGCCTGGCCGTCGGCGTGATCCGAGTCACGGTCGGCGCCGAGGACCTGTGCCATCCCCCGCAGCAGCTGCGAGAGGATCGTGCCCGAGTTGCCGCGGGCGCCGATCAGCGCGCCGTGCGCCATGGCCCGCACGGATTCGGCCAGTGCGGGGCGGGACGGTTCAAGGCCCGTGAACACCGCGTCGACCGCCTGGGCCGCCGATTCCACGGTCAGATAGAGGTTGGTTCCGGTGTCACCGTCCGCGACCGGATAGACGTTGATCGCGTCGATCTCCTCGCGGGCGCCGCCCAGGGCGTCCAGGGCGAGGCCGCACCAGGCGCGCACCGCGACGGCGTCGAGGTTCTGCGGCACCTGCTCGCCTCCTAAAGGCATCCGGAATGGACGCAGCGTAGACCGGGAAGGGCGAAGGGCCCGGGGCGGGGCCGGGGCGAGACATGGTAGTTTCGTTCTATCGAAGCAGTCGTTGTATGCTGCTCCGGTTGCCCGATACCCATCGGGACATTCCTCCTGGCAACGCCACCCACGATCATTGCACTGATCCCGGCATGCCGGGATTACCCGTAAGTGCATCTGAAGTCTTGGAGTGACCCGTGGCTGCCAACTGCGACGTCTGCGGCAAGGGGCCGAGCTTCGGCAACAACATCTCGCACTCACACCGCCGTACGTCCCGTCGCTGGAACCCGAACATCCAGCGCGTTCGTGCCGTGGTCAGCGGGACGCCGAAGCGGCTCAACGCCTGCACCTCGTGCATCAAGGCCGGCAAGGTCTCGCGCTGACGCTTAGTAAGCGCGGCCACCTAGCTGGTTGCTGAAAGAGCCGGTCCCCTTCGGGAGACCGGCTCTTTCGTGTTCCCGTATGCGTCCGCCAGTACTTACTGACCCCTGAACCGCCAGCCGTGGTCCACCGGCCCGATCCCGCCGCCGAGTGCGAACCCGGCCGCGATCGCCCCGGTCACGTACTCCTTCGCGGCGGTGACCGCCTCCGGCACCGGCAGGCCCTTGGCCAGGTTTGCGGCGACAGCGCTGGCCAGGGTGCAGCCCGTGCCGTGCGTGTGGCGGTTGTCGTGGCGGGGTGCGCGCAGCCAGAGTTCCTCGGAGCCGTCGGTGAGCAGGTCCACCGCGTCGCCCTGGAGGTGGCCGCCCTTGATGAGCGCCCATCGCGGGCCGTAGGCGAGGAGGGCCGCAGCCGCCCTGCGCATGCCGTCCTCCGACTCGACATGGATGCCGGTGAGCTGCGCGACCTCGTCGAGGTTCGGGGTCGCGACCGTGGCGACGGGGAGCAGCTTCGTACGGACGGAGTCGAGCGCGGAGGCCGCCAGGAGCGAGTCGCCGTGCTTGGAGACGCCCACCGGGTCGACGACCGAGGGGGCGTCGGTGGCCGCGATCAACTCGGCCACGGCCTCGACCAGTTCGGCCGACGCCAGCATGCCCGTCTTGACGGCCTGTACGCCGATGTCGTCGACGACGCTGCGGTACTGCGCCCGCACCGCCTCCACCGGCAGTTCCCAAGCGCCTTGCACGCCGAGGGAGTTCTGCGCGGTGACGGCGGTGATGACGCTCATGCCGTGGGTGCCGAGCGCCAGCATCGTCTTCAAGTCGGCCTGGATGCCCGCGCCGCCGCCGGAGTCGGAGCCGGCGACGGTCAGGACGCGGGGCGGTGCGGTGTTCACTCGGTCACTCCATGTCTCCGTTGTCGCCGAAGTGGTCCCAGCCCTTGCTGGTCCAGGGCGCCCCGTCGACCGTCACCTGCGGCAGGGCCGAGGGGTTGAGGACCTCGCCGATGACCTTCCAGCGGGCGGGCAGCTTCACGTCAGGCGGGAACGTCGCCACGATCGCGTGGTCCTCGCCTCCGTTGAGCACCCACTGCATGGGGTCGACGCCGACGGCCTGGCCGATGTCGTTCATCTGGGAGGGCACGTCGACGTCTCCTGAGCGGATGTCGATGCGCACCTTGCTCGCGTCGGCGATGTGACCGAGGTCGGCGATGAGCCCGTCGCTCACGTCCGTCATCGAGGTCGCGCCGAGGCCGGCGGCCGCGGGGCCCGCGTGGTAGGGCGGTTCGGGCCTGCGGTGGGCCTCCACGAAGGCGCGTGGCGAGCGGAAGCCGCGGGAGAGCACCGCGTGCCCGGCGGCCGACCAGCCCAACCAGCCGGTGACGGCGACGACATCGCCGGGCTGTGCGCCCGCGCGCGTGACCGGCTCGTGGTTGCGCAGATCGCCGAGCGCGGTGATCGCGACGGTGATCGTGTCGCCGCGTACGACGTCTCCGCCCACGACGGCCGCTCCGGCGACCTGGCATTCGTCCCGCAGTCCGTCCATGAGCTCGGTGGGCCAGCTGGCGGGGAGTTCGGCGGGCACGACGAGGCCGAGGAGCAGCGCGGTCGGTACGGCGCCCATCGCGGCGATGTCCGCGAGGTTCTGTGCGGCGGCCTTGCGGCCCACGTCGTACGCGGTGGACCAGTCGCGGCGGAAGTGCCGCCCCTCAAGGAGGATGTCGGTGCTCGCCACGACCCTGCGATCGGGGGCCGACACGACGGCGGCGTCATCGCCGGGGCCGAGCCGGACGGCCGGGGTGGTGGTGAGCCGGGAGGTGAGTTCCCTGATCAGACCGAACTCCCCCAACTCGCCGACGGTTCCCTTCACCGGGACTCACCATGCCCTTTCAACGCTGCTCGGCTTGCGGTCGCGAGCCGTCTCTGTCATAGGTACGGTCGAGATGACCGTCAACTTCTGTTGCCCGTCCACCGTGATGTGCGCGCCACAGGTCGCCCGGGTCTCCCCGTGGGAAGCGGCGACGCGGTACCGTGGCGTCCCTTCTCCCCACATGATCCTCGTGGCCGCCCTGGAGGTTCCGTGGTACAGGCGTACATCCTGATCCAAACAGAGGTCGGCAAAGCGTCGACCGTCGCCGAGCTGATCGGCAAGATCCCAGGAGTGATCCAGGCCGAGGACGTGACCGGACCCTACGATGTCATCGTGCGCGCCCAGGCGGACACGGTCGACGAACTCGGCCGCATGGTGGTCGCCAAGGTCCAGCAAGTGGACGGCATCACCCGGACCCTGACCTGCCCCGTCGTGCACTTGTAGCCCCCGTCTACCCTTGGCCGGTGAAGATTTCCCGTCGCCGGCGCCGCTGCCTCGTCTCAGCCCCTGCCCTCGCACTGCTGATCGCATCCGCGGGCTGCTCCTCAGCAGACGAAGCGGTGAAGGCTGCGGTTCCCTCCCCGGACAGCAAGGTCACCGAACTGTGCCGGAACCTGGACGAGCGGCTGCCGAAGAAGGTGGACGGTCTGGGGCGCGCTGATCCCGAGCCGAAGTCGGAGCTGACCGCCGGGTGGGGAGACCCGGCGATCATACTGCGCTGCGGTGTGGCGAGGCCGCCCGAGATGAACGACCCCGAGGCCGACGGCGTGACGGTGGACGGTGTCAACTGGCTGCTCGACGAGCAGGACGACGGGTCGTTCCGCTTCACCTCCACGCTGCGCAAGGCGTACGTGGAGATCACCCTGCCCAAGGAGCGCACGGGGGACGGCGTGAGCCCGCTGACGGACTTCGCCGTCCCCATCAAGAAGACCGTCCCCAAGGGGGTCGCGTAGGGCCTGTGCCGGGCTAGCGCAGCCCTGTGGAGCGGTTGAGGGCCGCCTGGATGAGGCGGTCCACCAGTTCCGCGTAGCCGACGCCGCTCTTCTCCCACATCTGCGGGTACATCGAGATGGGCGTGAAGCCCGGCATCGTGTTGATCTCGTTGATCACGAACTGCCCGTCCTCGGTGAGGAAGAAGTCCGCGCGCACCAGGCCCTCGCAGGAGGTGGCCTCGAAGGCGTCGACCGCGAGCCGCTGGATGTCGGCGGTCTGCTCGGGCGTCAGCGGGGCGGGCACGATCCCGGGCGTCGAGTCGATGTACTTCGCCTCGAAGTCGTAGTAGGCGTGCGACTGCACGGGCGGGATCTCGGCGGGCACGCTCGCGCGCGGCCCGTCCTCGAACTCCAGGACGCCGCACTCGATCTCGCGGCCGCGCAGGAGCGACTCGACGAGGATCTTGGGGTCGTGGCGCCGGGCTTCCTCGATCGCCTCGTCGAGGCCGTCGAAGGAGTCGACCTTCGTGATGCCCATCGAAGAGCCCCCGCGCGCGGGCTTGATGAACAGCGGCCAGCCGTGATCGCCGGCGAACTCCGCGATCTTCTTGCGGGCGGTCTGCTGGTCGCGGTCCCACTCGCGCGGGCGGATCACCAGGTACGGGCCGACGGGCAGCCCGAAGGAGGTGAACACCCGCTTCATGTACTCCTTGTCCTGGCCGACGGCCGAGGCGAGCACTCCGGCGCCCACGTAGGGCACTCCGGAGAGCTCCAGGAGGCCTTGGAGGGTGCCGTCCTCTCCGTAGGGGCCGTGCAGCATCGGGAAGACGACGTCGACCTCGCCGAGGGCCTTGGGCACGGAGCCCGGCTCGCTGTAGACGACTTCGCGGTTGGCGGGGTCCAGGGGCAGGACGACGCCGCCCTCTGCCGATTCGGCGAGGTCGGCGACGCTCGGGACCTTGCGGTCGGTGATCGCCATCCGGTCGGGCTCGTCGGCGGTCAGCGCCCAGCGGCCTTCCGTGGTGATGCCGATGGGCAGGACGTCGTACTTGGTGCGGTCGATGGCACGCAGTACGGCGCCCGCCGTGACGACCGAGATGCCGTGCTCCGAGCTGCGGCCGCCGAACACGACGGCCACACGCGGCTTGCGGAGCGGCAGCTCAGAGCTCTGCTCGGGGCGCGGCTCGGGGCTCTGGGGGAGGTTCTCGCTGCTCATATCGGCTTGAGAGTACCCGCTGGGCGCGAGGGTATGGGGGCGTCCCCCGCCGAACCGGGTCCGGTCAGCGGCGCTCGGGCTTGGCGCTGCGCGACATCAGCTCCTTGAGGGCCACGACCGGCGGCGTTCCCTCGTGCACGATGCCGACGACCGTCTCGGTGATCGGCATGTCGACGCCGTGCCTGCGGGCCAGATCCAGCACCGACTCACAGGACTTGACGCCCTCCGCGGTCTGCTTGGTGACCGCGATGGTCTCCTCCAGCGTCATGCCCTTGCCGAGGTTGGTGCCGAAGGTGTGGTTGCGCGACAGCGGCGACGAGCAGGTGGCCACCAGGTCGCCGAGGCCCGCGAGTCCGGAGAACGTCAGCGGGTCCGCGCCCATCGCAAGCCCCAGGCGGGTGGTCTCGGCCAGGCCGCGGGTGATGAGCGAGCCCTTGGCGTTGTCGCCGAGGCCCATGCCGTCCGCGATGCCGACGGCGAGACCGATGACGTTCTTCACGGCGCCGCCGAGTTCGCAGCCGACGACGTCCGTGTTCGTGTACGGGCGGAAGTACGGCGTGTGGCAGGCGGTCTGGAGGCGTTGCGCGATCGATTCGTCGCGGCAGGCGACGACGGCCGCCGCGGGCTGCCGTGCGGCGATCTCGCGGGCGAGGTTGGGACCCGTGATGACGGCGACGCGGTCGGCGGCGACCTTCGTGACGTCCTCGATGACCTCGCTCATCCGCATCGCGGAGCCGAGTTCGACGCCCTTCATGAGCGAGACGAGCACGGTGTCGGGGGCGAGCAGCGGCGCCCACTCCGCGAGGTTTCCGCGCAGGGTCTGCGAGGGCACGGCGAGCACGGTGAAGTCGGCGCCGGCCGCGGCCTGTGCCGGGTCGGTGGTCGCCTTGATGTTCGCCGGGAGTTCGACACCGGGGAGGTAGTCCGGGTTGGTGCGCGAGGAGTTGACGGCGTCGACGAGTGCTGCGCGGCGGCCCCACAGGGTGACGTCGCATCCCGCGTCGGCGAGCACCATGCCGAAGGCCGTACCCCAAGAGCCCGTTCCGAAGACGGCGGCCTTCACCGGGTTCGTCACTTGCTGTCCTCCGTGGTGATCTCGGGGCTGTTCTCGGGGATTTTCGCGGGGCTCGTCGCGGGGCTTTTCACGGTGGCCTTGCGTCGTTGCGCGAGGCGCGCCGTGCGCGGGTCGTACGGAGCCTGGGGGGCCTTCTCCTGCCGGATCTCCTCCAGGAGTTCGGTGACCGCGCCCATGATGGTCTCGGTCACCTCCCGCAGGACGTCGGGGGTCGGCTCCTTGTCGTAGAAGCGCGTGAGGTCCACCGGCTCACCCGCGAGCACCTGGAGCTTCTTGCGGGGGAAAAGGCTGAGCTTCTTGCTGTAGGGCGGCAGCGCGAGGTTGGCGCCCCACTGGGCGACCGGAATCACCGGGCACTGGGTCCGCAGGGCGACCCGCGCGGCGCCGGACTTGGCTGTCATCGGCCACATCTCGGGGTCCCTGGTGAGGGTGCCCTCGGGGTAGAAGGCGACGCACTCACCGCGCTCGATGGCGTCGACAGCGGCGCGGAAGGCGTCCAGCGCGTTCGTGGTCTCGCGGTAGACCGGGATCTGTCCTGTGCCCTTCATGACCTTGCCGACGAAACCGTCCTTGAAAAGGCCGTCCTTTGCCAGGAAACGCGGCACTCGTCCGGTGTTGTACTGAAAGTGGGCGTACGAGAGCGGGTCGATATACGAGTTGTGATTCACCGCGGTGATGAATCCACCGTCGGCCGGAATGTGTTCCATTCCTCGCCAGTCCCGCTTGAACAGAACCACCAGCGGCGGTTTAGCGATGACCGCTGCCAGGCGGTACCAGAAGCCGATTCTGCGGCGGGACACTCGGACACCTTCCTCCATGAACCTGGCAGGCCGCACAAGTGTCGCCTCAGGCTGCCTGTCTGTCGAGAACACCGTACGCCCGCCCCTGGAACCCGGCCCCGGTAGTGCCTCGGTCGGCAGGTCACAATGAGCGCGACGCGAAGGACGGAGCCGCCCCCCGTGCAGTGGACCCTGGTCATACCCCTGAAACCGCTGGAGCGCGCCAAGAGCAGGCTCACCGCCACCACGGGCGACACCCTGCGCCCCGGCCTCGCCCTCGCCTTCGCGCAGGACACCGTGGCCGCCGCGCTGGCCTGTCCCGCCGTACGGGATGTGGTGGTCGTCACGGACGACGGCCTCGCCGGGCGCGAGCTCGCGGCGCTGGGGGCCCGGATGGTCGGGGACGAGCCCGCGGGGGGACTCAACGCCGCTCTGGCGCACGGAGCGGCCGCCGTGCGCGCCGAGCGGCCCGAAACGGCTGTCGCGGCGCTGAATGCCGATCTCCCCGCGCTGCGGCCCCTTGAATTGGCCAGGGTGCTCGACAGTGCGGCCCAATTCCCCCGGGCTTTCCTTCCGGATGCCGCGGGAATCGGCACGACGCTGCTGTCCGCTGCCCCCGGCATGGAATTGCGCCCCGCATTCGGCACGGCGTCTCGCTCCCGGCACGCGGCTTCCGGAGCGGTGGAACTTCCGCTCGGCGGTGTCGCTTCCGTACGCCAGGACGTGGACACCGGCGATGATCTGCGGGCGGCTCTCGCGCTCGGCGTCGGCCCGCGTACGGCGACGGCTGCCGCGCGGCTGCTGATCGCCGACTGAGTACGCTGCCTCCATGCAGGCGACCGCGTACACGTACGACTCCGAGACCCGCAGCGGCAGCGTGCTGCTCGACGACGGCACTCCGGTGCCCTTCGATCCCCCGGCGTTCGACGCGGGCGGCCTGCGGCTGCTCAGGCCGGGCCAGCGAGTGCGGATCGAGGTCGAGGGAGAGGGCGAGGGGCGGCGCATCACGCTGGTGACGCTGCAGACGTTCTAGGCCGGTTCCAGACCTTCCAGGCCGGTTCCAGGCCTTCTCCGGCAGCTTCTCCTCACACAAGCCCCACACACGCCGCGGGCCGGGCTCCCGGTTGGGAGCCCGGCCCGGCGCGTGAGTGCCCTCGTGCCTTACTTCTTGCGGGCGGTCGCCTTCTTGGCAGTGGTCTTGCGCGCCGTCGACTTCTTGGCGGGCGCGGTCTTCTTGGCGGTGGCCTTCTTGGTGGCCGGCGCGGTCTTCTTGGCCGTGGCCTTCTTGGCGGTCGGCGTGGCCTTCTTGGCGGTGGTCTTCTTCGCCGCGGCCTTCTTCGCCGTCGCCGTGGCCTTCTTGGCGGTGGTCTTCTTCGCCGTGGCCTTCTTCGCCGTCGCCGTCGTCTTCTTGGCGGTGGCCTTCTTGGCGGTGGCGGCCTTCTTCGCCGTCGCCTTCTTGGCGGTGGTGGCCTTCTTGGCCGCGGCCTTCTTGACGGTCGCCGAAGCACCGCCACCCGAAAGGCTGCCCTTGGGCGCCTTCTTGACCGCGACGTCGTTCTTCGGGAGCTTCTTCGAGCCGCTCACCAGGTCCTTGAAGCCCTGACCGGCGCGGAAGCGCGGAACCGAGGTCTTCTTGACCCGAACGCGCTCCCCGGTCTGCGGGTTGCGGGCGTAACGAGCCGGACGGTCGACCTTCTCGAACGAGCCGAAACCGGTGACCGAAACACGGTCTCCGCTGACGACGGCACGGACGACTGCGTCCAGAACCGCGTCCACGGCGTCGGCGGCCTGCTGACGGCCACCCACCTTGTCGGCAATCGCTTCTACGAGCTGCGCCTTGTTCACGTCTTCCCCTTCGGAGACCTCGCCCGAGCGTATTCGCCAGGCTTTTTCGCACGTTAGGCAGATATATACCGCAAATCAAACACGAAACGGGCTAATCACCCTTGTGCCGCAACGAACTCGGCTGTCCATGAGTTCCTCGAAGGCTCCTCGAAGGGCTGTTGAGCCTTGCCGTTCAGGTGTCTTCGGGGAATCGGCCCTCATCGAGGTCCGCGATGAATCGCTCCAGACGCCTTGCCGCATCGGCGAGATCGTGTTTGGCCGCGGCCGTAATGACCAGCAGCTTCCGGGTCAGCGCCATCCGTACGCCCTCCGGGACTTGCAGTGCACGCACCCTTGAGTGCGCTTCCTTCAGTTGGTCCGCAACAAGCCCGTAGAGCTCGAGTTGGCTGTCACGTCCCATGCACCGATTGTGCCATCTGGGGCGAGTTGTCGCCTCCGCAGGGGGTAACTACCCACATCCGGCGCCCTCCTGAGGGTACCCGGTCGAGACGAGTACAAGGGGATTTCAAGCCTCTTCTTCCGTCCGAATCAAGGGAGTTGAGACCACCCGTTCAGGTCAGCACCTCCCTTTCGGGCCCGGACGCAGATGTACCCCCAACCGTCCACGATTGGGGGTACACCAGGGTGTTGCGGGGGTGCCGCGGGGCGTCAGACCCGCACGGTCCGCGGCTTGTACGAGGGGCGCTTCGCCTCGTACGCGGCGATGTCCGGCTCGTTCTGGAGCGTGATGCTGATGTCGTCCAGGCCGTTCAGGAGGCGCCAGCGGGCGTTCTCGTCGAGCTCGAAGTCGGCGGTGACGCCCTCGGCGCGAACTTGGCGATCCTGCAGGTCAACGGTGATTTCGGCCTGCGGGTCGCGCTCGGTCAGCTCCCAGAGCGCGTCCACGACCTTCTGGTCGATCACGACGGTGAGCAGGCCGTTCTTCAGCGAGTTGCCGCGGAAGATGTCGGCGAAGCGCGAGGAGATGACGGCCTTGAAGCCGAAGTTCTGCAGCGCCCATACGGCGTGTTCGCGCGAGGAGCCCGTACCGAAGTCGGGGCCCGCGACCAGGACCGTGGCACCCTGCCGTTCGGGCTTGTTCAGGATGAACTCGCCGTCCTTGCGCCAGGCCTCGAAGAGCCCGTCCTCAAATCCGTCCCGGGTGACCTTCTTCAGCCAGTGCGCGGGGATGATCTGGTCGGTGTCGACGTTGCTGCGGCGCAGCGGAACGGCCCGGCCGGTGTGCGTGGTGAATGCTTCCATGACTCTCAGACTCCGGCGGTGACGGGGGTGGCGTCGGTCAGGTCCGCGGGCGACGACAGGTGACCGGTGACCGCGGTGGCGGCGGCGACCTGGGGCGAGACCAGATGGGTGCGTCCGCCCTTGCCCTGCCTGCCCTCGAAGTTGCGGTTGGAGGTCGACGCGCAGCGCTCGCCGGGGGCCAGTTGGTCGGGGTTCATGCCCAGGCACATCGAGCAGCCCGCGTGCCGCCATTCGGCCCCCGCGGCGGTGAAGACCTTGTCCAGGCCCTCCTCGATGGCCTGCAGGGCGACCCGGACCGAGCCGGGAACGACCAGCATCCGTACGCCATCGGCGACTTTGCGGCCCTCGACGATGGAGGCCGCCGCACGCAGGTCCTCGATACGGCCGTTGGTGCACGAACCTACGAAGACGGTGTCGACCTTGATGTCGCGCAGCGGCTGTCCGGCGGTCAACCCCATGTATTCCAGGGCCTTTTCGGCGGCGTAGCGCTCCGACGCGTCTTCGTACGAAGCAGGATCGGGGACCTGCTCCGAGAGCGGCGCGCCCTGGCCCGGGTTGGTGCCCCAGGTGACAAACGGCGCGAGCTTGGTGGCGTCGATGTAGACCTCGGCGTCGAAGACCGCGTCCTCGTCCGTCTTCAGGGTCTTCCAGTACGCGAGCGCCGCGTCCCACTCCTCGCCCTTCGGGGCGTGGTCGCGGCCCTCGATGTAGTCGAAGGTGGTCTTGTCGGGGGCGATCATGCCCGCGCGGGCGCCGGCCTCGATCGACATGTTGCAGATGGTCATGCGGGCTTCCATCGAGAGTTTCTCGATGGCGGAGCCGCGGTACTCCAGGACGTAGCCCTGGCCGCCGCCGGTGCCGATCTTCGCGATGATGGCGAGGATCAGGTCCTTGGCCGTGACGCTGTCGGGCAGTTCGCCGTCGACCGTGATGGCCATGGTCTTCGGAGGGGCCATCGGCAGCGTCTGGGTGGCCAGGACGTGCTCGACCTGGGAGGTGCCGATGCCGAACGCCAGCGCGCCGAAGGCGCCGTGCGTGGAGGTGTGGGAGTCGCCGCAGACCACGGTGGTGCCGGGCTGGGTCAGGCCCAGCTGCGGGCCCACCACGTGGACGACGCCCTGCTCGACGTCGCCCAGCGAGTGCAGACGTACGCCGAACTCGGCGCAGTTCTTGCGCAGCGTCTCCAACTGGGCCCGCGAGACCGGGTCGGCGATGGGCTTGTCGATGTCGAGGGTCGGGGTGTTGTGATCCTCGGTGGCGATGGTGAGGTCGAGGCGCCGCACCGGGCGGCCCGCCTGCCGCAGACCGTCGAAGGCCTGGGGGCTTGTCACCTCGTGCAGCAGGTGCAGATCGATGTAGAGGAGGTCGGGCTCGCCTTCGGCGCGCCGGACGACGTGGTCGTCCCAGACCTTCTCCGCGAGTGTCCTACCCATCGCTTTCCCTCCGACCGGCTGTGTTGGGCCGGCCCAACTAGAGAATTGTTCGTCCACGCCCGTACCCCTCGTGCCGTGCGTGGACCGCTTTCCGTTGGTCCGCGGATCGCACCACCAGGGTGACGTGTTCCATGGAAAATTGAACTTGCGTTTCACAGAGTGAGACGCGAGTATCGACGCATGGACAACTCTAGCGGCGTCGGCGTTCTCGACAAGGCGGCTCTCGTCTTGAGCGCCCTGGAGTCCGGTCCGGCCACCCTCGCGGGGCTGGTCGCGGCCACCGGACTCGCACGACCCACGGCACATCGCCTCGCCGTGGCACTGGAACACCACCGGATGGTGGCGCGGGACATGCAGGGCCGTTTCATTCTCGGCCCGCGGCTCGCGGAACTCGCGGCGGCGGCCGGTGAGGACCGTCTGCTCGCCACGGCGGGCCCGGTCCTCACGCACCTGCGTGACGTGACGGGCGAGAGCGCGCAGCTCTACCGCCGTCAGGGCGACATGCGCATCTGCGTCGCCGCGGCCGAGCGTCTCTCGGGCCTGCGGGACACGGTCCCGGTCGGCTCGACGCTCACCATGAAGGCGGGCTCGTCCGCCCAGATCCTGATGGCCTGGGAGGAGCCGGAGCGCCTGCACCGCGGCCTCCAGGGCGCCCGCTTCACGGCCACGGCCCTCTCGGGCGTACGCCGCAGGGGCTGGGCCCAGTCGATCGGCGAGCGGGAGCCGGGCGTCGCGTCCGTCTCCGCCCCCGTGCGCGGTCCCTCGAACCGCGTGGTCGCCGCTGTCTCGGTCTCCGGGCCGATCGAGCGCCTGACCCGCCACCCGGGCCGGATGCACGCGCAGGCCATCATCGACGCCGCCGGACGCCTTTCCGAGGCCTTGCGCCGCACGGGCTGACCCGCACCGCCCGCAGACAGCACACATGAACGCCCGAGGGGCGGCCTCAACGCCGCGGCTGCCCCTCGGGCGTTTCTTCTGCCCTCTTCTTCCGCCCTCAGGCCGCCTCAAGCCGCCTTGAGGCGGTCGGCGGCGCTTTCGCCCCGGCGGCCGACCGGCACCACACCGGTGGCCTCCCCCAGGCCGAACTCCGGCATGTTGATGTACACCGCCTCGTGGGCGCCGGCCGGCACGACGTACGTCTCGTGCCAGAAGCCGACCTTGCCCTTGCCCTCCCGGAGCCGCCGGTTGAAGGCGGCCCAGGCGGGCCGGTGCTCCTTGCCCTGGGCGGACGCGTAGGCCAGGAGCTTCTCCGACGACTCCCAGTACTGCACCACGTACAGCACCCGCGGAGCGCCGAGCAGCAGCTGATAGCTCAGCAGGCCGCTCTCCGGATCCTCGGAGAGCTCCTTCAGCATCCGCGGCATCGCGCGGAAGACCGGCCACCAGCTGCGCACGGCACGGAAGTTGTTGATCCGCATCCCGATGTGGAAGACGGTGACGCCGCCCTGCGCGTCAGCGGTCATGCGGCCTTCGATCGGCTTGCTGCTCACGATGGTTCCCCCTCCGGAACGCGTTGGATAGTTTCGCTATCCATGATTGGATAGTGTCACTCACCAAGTCGATACGCAAGAGGGAACGTGAACCGATGAGGCTGGCGGAGCTCAGCACGCGCAGCGGGGTCTCGACGGCCACGATCAAGTACTACCTGCGCGAGGGCCTGCTTCCACCGGGCCGTCGCATGACGGCGACACAGGCCGAGTACGACGAGAACCACCTCCAGCGGCTTCGGCTCGTCCGGGCGCTCATCCAGGTGGGCCGGGTACCGGTCGCCTCGGCGCGCGAGGTGCTCACCGCCCTGGAGAACGAGACCCTGGACCACAACTCCCGCCTGGGCACGGCGCTCTACGCACTCCCCCACGGCCCCGAGCCCGCCGAGGACGACCCCGCGGCCGAGACGGCGCACCACACCGTCGACACCCTGCTGGAGCGGATCGGCTGGCAGTACAGCCAGGACATCGGCCCGCGGTCACCGGCGTACGCGATGCTCGTGACCGCGGTCGGGACGCTCGCCCGGCTCGGATACCCCTGCGCCGTCGACGACTTGGCGCCGTACGCGGGCGCCGCGGCTCAACTGGGCGTCAGCGACCTGGACTTGATGGAGCGCTATGGATCACTCGACGCACAGCTGGAGGCGGCGATCGCCCTCACCGTGCTGTACGAGCCGGTCCTGCTGAGCCTGCGCAGGCTCGCCCAGGCCGAGGAGTCCAACCGCCGCTTCGGGCAAGGGAGTTCACCGGAGCGGGCATGACGAAGGGGCCCTCCCTCGCGGGAAGGCCCCTTGTCCGTTATCTGTACCCCCGACCGGATTCGAACCGGCGCTACCGCCTTGAGAGGGCGGCGTGCTAGGCCGCTACACAACGGGGGCTAGCGTGTCCTGCTGTACTGCGCTGGGCTACCAGGACTCGAACCTAGAACAACGGAACCAGAAACCGTCGTGTTGCCAATTACACCATAGCCCACTGTGGTCTAGACCAGCTAGACCTGCGTACCCCCGACCGGATTCGAACCGGCGCTACCGCCTTGAGAGGGCGGCGTGCTAGGCCGCTACACAACGGGGGCCCTAGCGATCCTGCATCGGTAGCAGCGGGTGCGACCCTGACTGCTTCCATGGGAAGGATCTGTACCCCCGACCGGATTCGAACCGGCGCTACCGCCTTGAGAGGGCGGCGTGCTAGGCCGCTACACAACGGGGGCGTTGCAGATAAGCTCTGCGAGCTGGCCTACCAGGACTCGAACCTAGACTAACGGAACCAGAAACCGTCGTGCTGCCAATTACACCATAGGCCATCGATACGCAACCCCTTGCGGGAGTTTTGTTCGACTTGCGCTTCCTGATCGGACCTTTCGGTTTTCTCGGGCGGCGCAGGAAGAACATTACCCGAAGGTGGACGGCGCTCCAAAACGGGTATCGGCCCGGAGCAGCGGCGGCAGCTCGGCGAGGTGCGTGATGCGGTGCACGCCCGACGGGCCTTCCTGGGCCGCGCTGTTGCGGTCGAGCCAGATCCCGAGGAGACCGGCGTCACGGGCGCCCCTGGCGTCGATCTCCGGCTGGTCCCCCACGTAGGCGATCTCGTCGGGCCGCAGCCCCATCGTCGTGCACACCGCGAGGAAGGCCTCGGCCGCGGGTTTGGAGAAGCCCAGGTCGGCGGCGCACAGGACGGCCTCGAAGCGGTCGCGCACGCCGAGAACCCTCAACTTGCGCTCCTGGACGGCCAGAGCGGAGTTGGACAGGACCGCGTGGCGGTAGTCGTCGGCGAGGGCGTCCAGGGCCGGGAGAGTGTCGGGGAAGAGGGACCAGGCGGTTTCGTAGTGACCGAGATAACGCCCGAACCAGTCGTCCGCCTCCTGGTCGGTCAGGACGGGGTTCTCCAGGAACTCGCGTACGCGGTCGCGGCGCTGGGCCTCGAACTCGATCCCTCCGGCGCTGAAGCGGGCCCAGTGGCGCTCGGTGATCTCTTTCCACAGGACGAGGGCGCGTTCGGCGGTCTCGAAGCGCTCGATGAGGCCTTCGGCGGTGAGGTGAGCGTGCATGCCGGTGGTGTCGGCGCGCGCGTAATCGAAGATCGTGTCGTCGATGTCCCAGACCACGGCTTTGATCGGCATGGTTCGACGGTATGCGAAGGACCCGGGAGCCGTGGAGGCTTCCGGGTCCTTCGTCGCGTACGGATGGGCGTACGGGTGTGCCTACGCGGTGAGCTTCGCCAGGGCCGCGTCGACGCGGGCCAGCGACTTCTCCTTGCCCAGGATCTCCAGGGACTCGAAGAGGGGCAGGCCGACCGTGCGGCCGGTGACGGCTACGCGGACCGGGGCCTGGGCCTTGCCGAGCTTCAGGCCGTGCTCCTCGCCGGCGGCCAGGACGGCCTCCTTGAGGGACTCCGGGGAGGTCCAGTCGGCGGCGTCGAGCTTGGCGCGGGCCGTCGTCAGGAGGGCGGCCGGGTCACCCTTGCCCATGGCCTTGGTCCAGGACGCCTCGTCCTCGACCGGCTCCGAGCGGAACAGGAAGTCGACGTTCTCCGTGATCTCGGAGAGCACCTTGATGCGGGTCTGCGCGTGGGGGGCGATGGCCTCCCAGGCCGCCTGGTCGAAGTCCTCGGGGGCCCAGTTGGCGTGCGGGGCCTTCAGCCACGGCTCGCAGGCCGCCGCGAACGCCTTCACGTCCAGCATGCGGATGTGGTCGGCGTTGATCGCCTCGGCCTTCTTCAGGTCGAAGCGGGCCGGGTTGGCGTTCACGTCCGCGAGGTCGAACTTCGCGACCATGTCCTGGATCGAGAAGACGTCCTGGTCCGCGGAGAACGACCAGCCCAGGAGGGACAGGTAGTTCAGCAGGCCCTCGGGGAGGAAGCCGCGCTCGCGGTAGAGGTTCAGGGACGCCTGCGGGTCACGCTTGGAGAGCTTCTTGTTGCCCTCGCCCATGACGTACGGGAGGTGGCCGAAGACCGGGGTCTCCTTGGCGATGCCCAGGTCGGCCAGTGCCCTGTAGAGGGCGATCTGGCGCGGGGTCGAGGAGAGCAGGTCCTCGCCGCGCAGGACGTGGGTGATCTCCATCAGGGCGTCGTCGACCGGGTTCACCAGGGTGTAGAGCGGTGCTCCGTTGGCGCGGACGATGCCGTAGTCCGGGACGTTCTCCGGCTGGACGGTGATCTCGCCGCGGACCAGGTCCGTGAACGTGATCGCCTCGTCGGGCATGCGGAAGCGGACGATGGGCTTGCGGCCCTCGGTGTCGTACGCGGCACGCTGCTCGGCGGTCAGGTCGCGGCAGTGGCCGTCGTAGCCGGACGGCTTGCCGGCGGCGCGGGCGGCGTCGCGGCGGGCGTCAAGCTCCTCCGTGGAGCAGTAGCAGTAGTACGCGCGGCCGGCGTCCAGGAGCTTGGCGGCGACGTCCTGGTAGATGTCCATGCGCTGCGACTGGCGGTACGGCGCGTGCGGGCCGCCGACCTCGGGGCCCTCGTCCCAGTCGAAGCCCAGCCAGCGCATCGAGTCCAGGAGCTGCTCGTAGGACTCCTCGGAGTCGCGAGCCGCGTCGGTGTCCTCGATGCGGAAGACCAGGACGCCCTCGTTGTGCCGGGCGTAGGCCCAGTTGAAGAGAGCGGTGCGGACCAGGCCCACGTGGGGGTTGCCGGTCGGCGAGGGACAGAAACGTACGCGGACGTTCGTCGCGTTAGCCACGCTTGATCACCTTGTTGGTGAGAGTGCCGATGCCTTCGATGGTGACGGCGACCTCGTCGCCGACGTTGAGCGGTCCGACGCCTGCCGGGGTGCCCGTGAGGATGACGTCGCCCGGGAGCAGCGTCATGGCCTCGGAGATGTGCACGATCAGGTCCTCGACGGAGCGGACCATGTCGGTCGTACGCCCCAGCTGGCGCTGTTCGCCGTTGACCGTGCACTGGATGGTGAGGTCGGAGGGGTCGAGCTCGGTCTCCACCCAGGGGCCGAGCGGGCAGGAGCTGTCGAAGCCCTTGGCCCTGGCCCACTGCTTCTCGCGCTGCTGCACGTCACGCGCGGTGACGTCGTTGGCGCAGGTGTAGCCGAGGATGACGTCACGGGCGCGCTCGCGCGGGACCTCGCGGCACATGCGGCCGATGACCACGGCCAGCTCGGCCTCGTAGTGCACCTCCTGCGAGAAGGAGGGGTACGCGATGGCGTCGCCGGAGCCGATCACCGAGGTGGACGGCTTGAAGAAGGCGACCGGGACGTCGGGGACCTCGTTGCCGAGCTCCGCCGCGTGGTCCGCGTAGTTGCGGCCGATGCCCACGACCTTGTTGGGGAGCACCGGGGGCAGCAGCCTGACCTTGCTCAGCGGGACCTTCGTACCGGAGAGCTCGAAGTCCGCGAACGGGATGCCCTTGATGATGTCGAGGACGAGCCCATCGGTCGTTCCGGGGGGGCTTTCGCCCTCGACCGCGCCGAAGGCGACGTTGCCGTCGATGGAGAACCTGGCGATGCGCACGTGAGCGTTGGCCCCTTGCTGGGATGGGTGGAGTCTGACGGCTCCAAGGCTAACGCGGGGCCCTGCGGGCGGCTTGCGACCGGGCCTTCCGTGGCCCTGCGGCCTTGCTCACCGTCTGTCGCCGCTGCGCGGGCTCGTCCTCAAACGCCGGACGGGCTGGTTTCAGGGGTGAACTCCTCCGGTGCGTCCATCAGGATCGTGCGCTTGGGGTTGGCCGTCTGGGTGGGCAGTTCCAGCGCGTGATCCGGCTGCTCGGCCGGGGGCTGGACCTCCTGCGCGTCCGTGAGGTGGGCGAGAGTGGTGCGGCGCGGGTTGGCTATGTTGCGGAACATCGCCGACTTCACAGTCTTCATCTGCTGTTCAGGCCCTGTCAGTTGAGGCGCCCGGGAGGGGGCGCGGGTTGTCGGATTCGCCATCCCTGTAAAGCGTCAGGCTAAACATCCAATTCCCGGCCAAAGCTCGGTTGAGGCCTTGATCTTCATGTGAGTTTGCTCACGACGGAGCGGGCAAATGGGTCAATTCAGGCCCGTGGAGGCTTTGTTGGAATCGGACATTGCGCCACTGAAGCCACCATTCCGCTCCCGATCATGAACACTGGGACACCCCCCACCCGTAGGTGTCTTGCGGATATTGGGGTGTTTTGCCCCAGATCACTTTCTACGTCTCGTGACGCGCCACTCACGCCCTGTCACGGAGGTCGCGGCGCGACACACGGGCCTTGTTGGAGATCCTGCACTGTGCTGGAATTCCCGGGACCGCCGCGGGATCGAACCGGCGCGCAGGGGCGCAACGCAGCGCCGAGTGGCGGCGGAGAAGGGGAGCAGCGCCGGTCACTCACGACCACCATGGGGCGCTTCGCGCTCCACGACGCCGACACCGTCCCCCCGTCTACGCGGAGGGACGCCTGGTCCAGAGGTTGCGACGCTAGTGCAGGGACGTTTCAAGAGGGATGGCAGCGCTGCGGCGGAGCCGGAGCGCGGCGGCACCGACCGCGGCTCCTCGGCCCAGCACGCCCAGAACCCCGGACAGGTACCGTCCGGCGACAACGGCCTCGGAGCCGCGCGCGGAGCGGGCGGCGCAAGCCTGCCCTCCGGCGGCGCGAAGCCGAGCGCTCCGGCCGGCGGCCCGGCGAAATCGCCCAGCGGCCCCGGCTCGCGAATAGCCCTGCGCAACTGGCGCATCTCCACCCGACTTGTCTCGCTGCTCGCGCTCCCCGTGATCACCGCGACCTCGCTCGGCGCGCTCCGCATCAACGCGTCCATGGACGAGATCCAGCAGCTCGACAACATGAAGCTGCTGACCGACATGACCAAGCAGGCCACCGAGCTGGCCTCGGCGCTCCAGGAGGAGCGCGACCGCTCGGCAGGCCCCCTCGCGCACGGCGCGAAGGCCTCGGACTACGTCGTCAAGGGCGCCCGGCAGAAGACCGACCGCGCCTACAACCGCTTCCTCCAGGGGACGCAGGACCTCGACGACACCGAGGGCAACAAGGGCCTCCTCGGCGTCCGGGCGAACACCGTCGAGATCACCCAGCAGCTCCAGCAGATCAACCGGGTCCGCAAGGACGCCTACAAGGACGCGAACTCCACCTCTCAGACGGTGGACGCGTACAGCCAGCTCATCGAGCAGCTGCTCTCGCTCTCCTCGGACATGGCGCAGGCGACCAGCAACCCGGACATGATCCAGCGCACCCGCGCCCTGACGGCCTTCTCCTCCGCCAAGGAGTACGCCTCGGTGCAGCGCGCCGTCATCGCCGCCTCGCTCCCCGCGGGCAACGGCACGTTCGGCAAAATCTCCGAGACCGACCGGCGCTACGGCTTCTCCGCCCTCGACAAGGAGGGCTCCGAGCTCCAGGCCTTCAAGGGCATCTACGCGGGCAACGCCGACGAGCTGACCAAGCCCATCGACGGCGGCAACGCCTCCATCAAGGGCGCCGACTCCTACGCCAAGCGTGTGCTTGAGCAGGAGGGCGGCATCAAGCTCCAGGACAAGAAGTCGTACAAGGACTGGCTCGACAACGACACCACCAAGATCGACGCGATGTCGAAGATCGAGCTCACGCTGCTCAACGAGATGGAGCAGAAGGCCCGCGAGCTGCGCAACGAGTCCGAGCAGGCGGCCATCCTCAACGGTGCGCTGATCCTCCTCGTCCTCGGTGTCTCGCTCGTCGGCGCCTTCGTCGTGGCCCGGTCCATGATCCGCTCGCTGCGGCGCCTCCAGGACACCGCGACCAAGGTCGCCCAGGACCGCCTGCCCGAGCTGGTCAAGCAGCTCTCCGAGGCCGACCCGCAGGACGTGGACACCTCCGTCGAGTCCGTCGGTGTGCACTCCAGGGACGAGATCGGCCAGGTGGCCGCGGCCTTCGACGACGTGCACCGCGAGGCCGTCCGTCTCGCCGCCGAGCAGGCGCTCCTTCGAGGCAACGTCAACGCGATGTTCACCAACCTCTCGCGCCGCTCGCAGGGCCTCATCCAGCGTCAGCTCTCGCTCATCTCCGAGCTGGAGTCGCGCGAGGCCGACCCGGACCAGCTCTCCTCGCTCTTCAAGCTCGACCACCTCGCGACCCGCATGCGCCGTAACGGCGAGAACCTCCTCGTTCTCGCCGGTGAAGAGCCCGGCCGCCGCTGGACTCGGCCCGTTCCCCTCGTCGACGTGCTGCGTGCCGCCGCGTCCGAGGTGGAGCAGTACGAGCGCATCGAGCTCTCCGCGGTTCCGACGACCGAGGTCGCCGGACGCGTGGTCAACGACCTCGTGCACCTACTCGCCGAGCTCCTGGAGAACGCGACGTCGTTCTCCTCGCCGCAGACCAAGGTCAAGGTCACCGGTCACGCGCTGCCCGACGGGCGTGTACTGATCGAGATCCACGACACCGGCATCGGCCTCTCGCCCGAGGACCTCGCGGCGATCAACGAGCGGCTCGCGTCGCCGCCCACCGTGGACGTCTCGGTCTCGCGCCGCATGGGTCTGTTCGTGGTCGGCCGTCTGTCGCAGCGTCACGGCATCCGCATCCAGCTCCGTCCTTCGGACTCCGGCGGCACGACCGCGCTCGTCATGCTGCCCATCGATGTCGCCCAGGGCGGCAAGAACGCGCCGAACAAGCCCGGTACGCCCGGTCCCGGCCAGGGCGGCGGCCCCGTCGCCGCGCAGGCCTCGGCCGGTGCCGCCGCCGCGCGCCGTGGCGTCGGCCCCGGCGGTGGCGCACCCGGCCCGGCCGGTTCCGCGGGGCCCGCGGGTTCCGCCGGCCGCCTCGGTGCGGGTCCGCCGCGTGGCCAGGTCGCGGGGGCGGGGCCGCGTGCCGCGCTGCCCGCGCGTGACGCCGGGCCGCGTGCCGGTTCGCCGTCCGCTCCGGTGGGTCCGGCCGGCGGTCAGGGTCAGCACAGGCCCCAGGGTCCGCAGCAGGGTCAGCCCGGGCAGGGCTCCGGCGGTGGCAGCCTCTTCGCGGGCCGCCAGGGCAACGGGCAGGGCAACGGCCAGGGCAATGGCCGTGGCCAGGGCTCCTCCGCGCCGCAGCCTCCCGTGCCGCAGCAGCGTACGAACCCGGTGAACCCCGCCACGCCCCAGAACCCGGCCGCGAACGACGCCGGTGACCAGGGCCGCAGGCCGCAGCTGCCACCGCGCGGTGGCCCGCGTGCCGAGCTTCCCGGGGGCAACCCGCAGCCGCGCGTGCCCAGTTGGAGCGACGAGAACGCGCAGCCGCAGGTCTCGCGGGAGCCGTTCGACACCCCGCGTGGTCACGAGGAGCCGGAGTCCACCGGGCAGTTCCCGCACCCGGCTCCGTCTGCCAACAGCATGCAGGGGCCTGGATCGACCGCCGAGTTCGCGCGTCCCGACTTCAACGGACCGCCGCCCGGGGCGGGTTCGCCTTCACCGCAGAACCAGGGCCAGGGTCAGGGCCAAGGGCAGCACCAGGGCCAGCAGGGCACCGGGCAGTTCGTACGGCCCGACGTCTTCGGCGGCCAGGGCGGCAGCCAAGGTGGTCAGGGCGCTGCCCAGGACACGACCTCCGGCACGGGCCAGTTCCAGCGGCCCGGCACCAGCGCTCCCGGTTACCAGACCGGCGCGCCCGGCGCCGGAGCGCCCCAGCAGCGCGGCGGCCGTGACGCGGGCGACATGCCCCGGCGCGGTCAGGGCCCCGGTTCTCAGGGCCAAGGCCCCGGCAGCCAGGGTCAGGGCGGACGGCTCGGCATCCCGCCCGTGCCTCCGACGCAGCAGCAGCCGCAGCAGCAACCTCAGCCGCAGCAGCCCTCGCAGCCCGACGAGCTGCCCCCCGCCGGCCCCGGCGACGGCCGCACCCCGCTGTTCGACACGCTGGAGACCAACTGGTTCCAGCAGCAGCAGAACCAGCAGGCCCCGCCTCCGGCCACCCCGGAGCAGCAGCGCCCGCAGCCCTCGTCCCCCCTGCCGTCGCGGCCCCAGCCGCAGAACCCGGCCGGACCCGCACGTCCGGCCTCCGCCCCCGCTCCCGCGTCCAACGGAACCGGCGGCGGGAACGGCGGCCACGTCACGAACGGCAGTGCCGCCTCCTGGCGCACCTCGCCCAACGACGAGCTGGGCCGCCAGGCCGAGCGCGTCAAGCAGCCGTCCGCCGGTGGCATCACCACATCCGGCCTGCCGCGCCGTGTCCCGCGAGCCAACCTCGTCGCGGGTACCGCACAGCAGCAGCAGGACAGCACAGGTCCGCAGGTCTCGCGTGCGCCCGAAGAGGTACGCGGCCGGCTGACGAATCTCCGTCGGGGCATCCAGCAGGGTCGCCAGGCCGGTACCGGCCAGACCGGCAGCTTCCCCACTCACCAGCAGGAGCGTTAGTTGAGTCCGAGCCAGGCGGCACAGAATCTGAACTGGTTGATCACGAACTTCGTGGACAACACCCCCGGGGTGTCCCACACCGTCGTGGTCTCCGCCGACGGCCTCCTTCTGGCGATGTCCGAGGGGTTCCCGCGTGACCGCGCCGACCAGCTGTCCGCGGTCGCGTCGGGTCTTACCTCCCTCACCGCCGGGGCCTCCCGGATCTTCGAGGGCGGCGCCGTCACCCAGACCGTGGTGGAGATGGAGCGGGGGTTCCTCTTCCTCATGTCGGTCTCCGACGGCTCTTCCCTGGCCGTACTCGCGCACCCCGAGTGCGACATCGGCCTTGTCGGCTACGAGATGGCACTTCTCGTCGACCGCGCGGGCGCCGTCCTCACCCCGGACCTCCGCGCAGAACTGCAGGGCAGCCTGCTCCACTAGCTTCTCTCCTCGGCCGCCCCACCGACCGAACGTCCTGACCAACCGTCCGGCCGCCTTGTGCCCCCACCGGCTCTATCGACGGCACGCAGACCACCTGCTGTCCCGCCCGGAGGATCCATGACCCCGCCCAACGCCTCTCACGATTCGTACGGCTCTCACGCGTCGTACGGGATTGAAGGCGACCAGCCGCTGGTGCGTCCTTACGCGATGACCGGCGGCCGGACCAGGCCCCGCTACCAGCTCGCGATAGAGGCGCTGGTGAGCACGACGGCCGACCCGGCCCAGCTGATGGGGCTGCTCCCCGAGCACCAGCGCATCTGCCACCTGTGCCGTGAGGTCAAGTCGGTGGCCGAGGTGTCGGCGCTGCTCTCCATGCCGCTCGGCGTGGCCAGGATCCTCGTGGCCGACCTGGCGGAGGCCGGGCTCGTCGCCATTCACCAGCCGGGCGGCGACGAGTCCGCCGGCGGTCAGCCTGACGTGACACTGCTCGAAAGGGTGCTCAGTGGACTTCGCAAGCTCTAGCAGCGGAGCAACAGCCCGCTCCACCACCTCCGCGAAAATCGTGGTGGCGGGCGGCTTCGGCGTGGGCAAGACCACGTTCGTGGGCGCGGTCTCCGAGATCAACCCGCTGCGCACCGAGGCCGTCATGACATCCGCGTCCGCGGGCATCGACGACCTCACCCACACCGGGGACAAGACGACGACGACCGTCGCCATGGACTTCGGCCGCATCACCCTGGACCAGGACCTGATCCTGTACCTCTTCGGTACGCCCGGTCAGGACCGCTTCTGGTTCATGTGGGACGACCTCGTACGCGGCGCCATCGGCGCCGTCGTACTCGTCGACACCCGCCGTCTCGCCGACTGCTTCCCCGCCGTCGACTACTTCGAGAACAGCGGCCTGCCCTTCGTCATCGCCCTCAACGGCTTCGACGGCCACCAGCCTTACACCCCCGATGAAGTGCGGGAAGCTCTCCAGATCGGCCCCAACACGCCGATCATCACGACCGACGCGCGACACCGTGCGGACGCAAAGAGTGGCCTGATCACACTGGTCGAACACGCACTTATGGCACGACTCAAGTAGACGAGGCAGTACGGCAGTTACCGTAGATTCCACAGGGCGGCCTGTGTCTTTTGACACGGGTGGCCGCTCTGTTCATAACGTTTCGACAGAGAATTCGCCGGGCGCCGCCACGCGTCGCGGTCATCTGGTGTCGCTGCGCGCACAAGAGCCCCGCCTTTTGGCGGGGCTCGCTCTATTTGACCGTTTTATCTGAGGCTTACACCACTCGGAACTTCCGCTTCCCACTGTTTGGAAGAGGACCCCCTGACGTGCTGGAATGCGCTGAACTGCCCAGTAGCACGGGCCTTGGAGACGACAGCGGGACCGGTGTAGGTCCCGCCGCCGAGAGGTTGTTGGTCGAGTGAGGCGAAGCAAGACGAGCCCCGCACCGCCGCATACGCGGGATACGCGGGGCAACTTCACCCCGCCGCCGCGCACAGCGGCGTCCCCCACCGATGTGCAGGGCATGGAGCCGCCGGCGCCCAGCGGCGGCAGAATGTCCCCGCGCAACTGGCGCGTGCCGACCCGCCTGAACGCGATCCTCCTCATACCCGTGCTTGTCGGCCTCGTCATGGGCGGCTTCCAGGTCAAGGCCTCGATCGACACCTGGAACGAAGCCCAGGACGCCGAGAACACGGCCCGCCTGGTGCGGGCCTCCCTCAACTACGGCAACCGCCTCATCGAAGAGCGCGACCTCAGCGCCGCCCCGCTGCTGCGCGGCAAGAAGAACGACCCCATCGTGGTGAAGGCCCGCAAGGCCACCGACACCGCCAAGGGCGAGTTCGACGCCGCCGCCGAGAACATGCCGCACAAGGAAGGCCTCGAGCGCCGCCTGGACGGCTTCCACAAGGTGGAGCCGGGGCTGCAGGCCCTGCGCCAGGCCGCGTACACCTCCAAGCTCTCCGGCGCGCAGACCGAAGAGGGCTACGTAGCCATCCAGCACCCCCTGATGGAGTTCGCCAACGAGCTCGGTCTCGGCACCGGAAACATCACCAGCTACGGCCGCACCGTCTACGCCATCTCGCTGACCAAGGCCGCGCTCTCCCTCGAGCGCTCCATCGGCACGCACCTGCTGGTCAAGCCGGGACCCACCGCCTCCAGCTTCGCCAAGCAGCGCGTGGCGCTCTCCTCGTACGCCTACCTCGAAGGCATCGCCATCGAGGAGTACAAGGGCGGTGGCACCCCCGCGGACGTCGCCAAGCTGGAGGCCGCGAAGAAGCAGCTGAAGGCCGACGGCGAGAAGCAGGCCAAACAGGCCGCTGCCGCCGCCAAGGCCAAGGGTGAGACCTTCGTGCCGCCGCCGTCGTCCGAGGCGATGGTCGCCGCCATGGCGCAGCTGGAGACCACGCAGCCGAGCGCGCGGGTCGCCCTCGCCGGCCAGGGCGTCACTCCCGAGGCCTGGTGGGCCACCACGAGCGCCAAGTTCGACGCCTACCGCACCATCGAGTCCGACCTCGCGGACAAGGCCGTGACCGAGGCGTCGGACATCGCGGCCAACGCCCAGCGCAACGCGTACATCACCGGCGGCATCGTCGTGATCGCGCTGCTCGCCGCCTTCATCCTGGCCGGGCTCATGGCCCGCCAGATGAGCCGCGCGATGCGCCAGCTGCGTACGGCCGCCTTCGGTATCGCCGAGCAGCGCCTTCCGATGCTGGTCGACCAGCTCTCGCGTACCGACCCGGGCCGCGTCGACACCCGCGTACAGCCCATCCCGATCTCCTCCACGGACGAGATCGGCGAGGTCGCCCGCGCCTTCGACCAGGTGCACCGCGAGGCCGTCCGGCTCGCCGCCGAGCAGGCGCTGCTCCGCGGCAACATCAACGCGATCTTCACCAACCTCTCGCAGCGCAACCAGTCGCTGATCGAGGGCCAGCTGACCCTCATCACCGACCTGGAGAACAACGAGGCCGACCCGGACCAGCTGGAGTCCCTCTTCCGCCTGGACCACCTGGCGACCCGTATGCGCCGCAACGGCGAGAACCTCCTGGTCCTCGCGGGCGAGGAGCCCGGCCGCCGCTGGGACCAGCCGGTCCCGCTGGTGGACGTGCTGCGCGCCGCCTCCTCCGAGGTGGAGCAGTACGAGCGCATCGAGCTGTCCGGCGTGCCGGAGGCCGAGATCCACGGCCTGGCCGTGACCGACCTCGTGCACCTGCTCGCCGAGCTCCTGGAGAACGCCACCACGTTCTCCTCGCCGCAGACCAAGGTCCGCGTCACCGCGACGCGTCTGCCCGACGGCCGCGTCATGGTCGAGATCCACGACAAGGGCATCGGCCTCACCGCCGAGGACTTCGCGGACATCAACCACAAGCTGGCCAACCCGCCGACGGTGGACGCCGCGATCTCGCAGCGCATGGGCCTGTTCGTGGTCGGCCGCCTCTCCGACCGGCACGGCATCCGCGTCCAGCTGCGCCCCTCGGGCGAGCAGGCCGGTACGACCTCGCTCGTCATGCTCCCCGACGGGATCACGCACGGTGGCGGCGGCGAACACCAGCTGCCGGAGTCCGAGTTCACGGTCTCCTCGATCATGCCGGAGCAGCAGGCCCCGGAGCAGCCGGCCTTCAACCACCAGCCGATGCGTACGGCGGCCGAGCTGGGCTTCGACGACAGCCGCTACAACGGCGACGCGCTCGACTCCCCGGATCTCGACCCGGTGAACCGCTCGCTGATGCGTGAGGAGCGGCGTGCCGCCCTGGAGGCGCAGGCGCAGTCCCCCGACGGCCGTCCGCTCTTCCGCGACGAGGCCGAGCCGCAGCAGCAGGGCTTCGACCGGCAGGGCGGGTTCGATCCGGCGTACGACCAGCAGGTCCCGGCGTACGACGATTACGGCCAGGGCCAGGCGCAGCCGTCGTACGACGAGTCGTACTACCCGGCGCAGGACGGATACCAGGACAGCTACCAGGACGCCCCCTATGCGGAGGCGGGTCACGATGATCACGCCGCTCGTACGGGTGCCGTCTCCGAGCCGTTCGTGGCCTACCCCGACCGCTCTCACCAGGACGACTGGCCGTCGAATGACGGATACGAGCCGAACGCGGGCGCGTATCGGACCGAGTACTCTCCGGAACCGGAATCTGAGCCGGCGGCTCCCGCGAACGGCGCCGAGCGCGTAGGCTTCGAGCGTCCCGGACCGGCCCCGTCCACGGTGCACGAGACGACCTCCGCGGGTCTTCCGCGCCGCGGCGGCGGGGGAGCGGCCGGCAACGGCAGCGCTCCGGCCCCCACCGGGGACGCGTTCGGCAACAATGACAGCAGCTGGCGTACGTCCAACGACGACCGCTGGCAGCGCGCCGAATCGCTGAAGGAGCCCAAGGCGGGTGGGATCACCCCGTCCGGTCTCCCGAAGCGGGTGCCCAAGGCCAATCTGGTCGAGGGCACGGCGGAACAGACCCCACAGGGCGGCCCTCAGGTCTCCCGCGACCCCGAGGACGTTCGGGGCCGGCTGAGCAACCTGCGCCGCGGCGTCCAGCGGGGACGCAGCGCAGGCAGCGACACCACGAATGGCCAGGACACCGGTAATCACCACGGTGGACCTGACAGCACCTACAACCAGGAGCGTTAGTGTGAGCCCGATGAGCCAGGCGGCGCAGAACCTGAACTGGTTGATCACCAACTTCGTGGACAACACCCCTGGGGTGTCCCACACGGTGGTGGTCTCCGCCGACGGACTCCTTCTGGCGATGTCCGAAGGCTTCCCCCGCGACCGGGCCGACCAGCTGGCGGCCGTCGCATCCGGTCTGACCTCCCTCACCGCCGGGGCGTCCCGGATCTTCGAGGGCGGTTCCGTGACCCAGACCGTTGTGGAGATGGAGCGAGGATTTCTCTTCCTTATGTCCATCTCCGACGGGTCCTCGCTGGCCGTACTCGCCCACCCGGACGCGGACATCGGTCTCATTGGGTACGAGATGGCGCTTCTTGTCGACCGTGCCGGCACCGTCCTCACGCCCGACCTGCGTGCGGAGCTGCAGGGGAGCCTTCTCAACTAGTAGACGTACGGTGCGTTTTCGCGTCCCGTGGCCGTAAGGTTTCGGGACGCGGCTCCAGAATGATGGTGCCCGGCACAGTCGGAGGAGGAGTACGTGGCAGGTTCAGGAACACCCCCGGACGGTTCGTCATCGGCCAACTGGTCGCCTGGTCACGGCCAGGGTCAGGGACCGCACGACGGGGCGCCCAACCGTTACAACTTCCCCTCCGCGCCGAGCCAGCACCGCAGGCCTTACCAGCAGCCGCAGCAGCCGGGCCCCCGCCAGAGCCCGTACGAGCAGCCTCATACCCCCAGGATCCAGCCAGTGCAGCCACAGCGACGCGCTCCTGAACCGGCGCCCGCCGGTGCCGCGAGCAACCCCCTGGTGCGCCCGTACGCCATGACGGGCGGACGTACCAGGCCCCGTTACCAGCTCGCCATCGAGGCGCTGGTGCACACCACCGCACAACCGCACCAGTTGCAGGGCCAGTTGCCCGAGCATCAGCGGATCTGCAATCTGTGCCGCGAGATCAAGTCTGTCGCTGAGATCTCGGCACTTCTCACCATTCCTCTCGGCGTCGCCCGGATCCTCGTAGCCGACCTGGCGGAGGCCGGACTTGTCGCCATCCATCAGCCGGGCGGCGACGAGTCCGCCGGCGGTCAGCCTGACGTGACACTGCTCGAAAGGGTGCTCAGTGGACTTCGCAAGCTCTAGCGGCGGAGCAACAGCCCGCTCCACCACCTCCGCGAAAATCGTGGTGGCGGGCGGCTTCGGCGTGGGCAAGACCACGTTCGTCGGGGCGGTCTCTGAGATCAACCCGCTGCGCACCGAGGCCGTCATGACGTCCGCGTCCGCGGGCATCGACGACCTCACCCACACCGGGGACAAGACCACCACGACGGTGGCCATGGACTTCGGCCGCATCACCCTGGACCAGGACCTGATCCTGTACCTCTTCGGTACGCCGGGACAGGACCGCTTCTGGTTCATGTGGGACGACCTCGTACGCGGCGCGATCGGCGCCGTCGTACTCGTCGACACCCGCCGTCTCGCCGACTGCTTCCCCGCCGTCGACTACTTCGAGAACAGCGGCCTGCCCTTCGTCATCGCCCTCAACGGCTTCGACGGCCATCAGCCGTACACGCCGGACGAGGTGCGCGAGGCGCTGCAGATCGGCCCTGACACCCCCATCATCACGACCGACGCACGGCATCGCGCGGACGCGAAGAGCGGGCTTATCACGCTCGTGGAGCACGCGTTGATGGCGCGGCTGCGTTAGCGGTCCTTGCTTGTACGTCGATGGGCCTCGCACTCTCAGGTGGTGCGGGGCCCATCGTCATTGCCCCGCGGCACATGGGAAAGGGCCCCGCACTCCAGTGAGTGCGGGGCCCTTTCAGGTGCGGTCGGGCGAGGTGCTAGCCCTGCCAGCTGTGCGGGGCGCGGAAGCCCGGGGTGCGCTCCAGGCGGCGCCAGCCGGCCTTGTCGCGGCCTCGGCGGGGCGTGGGCGCCTGGGCGGTGGCCGCGGCGCGGGCCAGCAGGATCGCCGTGATGGCGGCGACCTCCTCGGGCTCTGCGTGGCCCTTCTCGACGCGGATGTCGGGGGTAGTCATGTGCAGCGTTCTCCTTGTGGGCTACTGCAGGAATTACTGCGGGGGGTTGCCGTGCTTGCGCGACGGCAGGTCTGCGTGCTTGTTGCGGAGCATCGCGAGGGAGCTGATGAGGACCTCGCGGGTGGCGGCGGGGTCGATGACGTCGTCGACCAGGCCTCGCTCGGCGGCGTAGTAGGGGTGCATGAGCTCGGCCTTGTACTCCTTGACCATCTTCTGCCGCATGGCCTCGGGGTCCTCGGCTGCCGCGATCTGGCGGCGGAAGATGACGTTGGCGGCGCCTTCGGCGCCCATCACCGCGATCTCGTTTGTGGGCCAGGCGTAGGTGAGGTCGGCGCCGATGGACTGGGAGTCCATGACGATGTAGGCGCCGCCGTAGGCCTTGCGCAGGATCAGCGAGATCCGCGGCACGGTGGCGTTGCAGTAGGCGTAGAGGAGCTTGGCGCCGTGGCGGATGATGCCGCCGTGCTCCTGGTCCACGCCGGGCAGGAAGCCGGGCACGTCGAGCAGCGTGACGATCGGGATGTTGAAGGCGTCGCACATCTGGACGAAGCGCGCGGCCTTCTCGCTCGCCTCGATGTCCAGGACGCCGGCCAGCGACTGCGGCTGGTTGGCGACGATGCCGACGACCTTGCCGTCCAGGCGGGCCAGGGCGCAGATGATGTTGCGGGCCCAGCGCTCGTGGACCTCAAGGAAATCGCCGTCGTCGACGAGCTCCTCGATCACCTTGGTCATGTCGTACGGACGGTTGCCGTCCGCCGGGACCAGGTCGAGCAGGACGTCCGAGCGGCGGTCCGCCGGGTCGTCCGACTCGTGGGCGGGCGGGTTCTCGCGGTTGTTGGAGGGGAGCATCGCGATGAGGTAGCGGACCTCGGCGAGGCAGGTCTCCTCGTCGTCGTACGCGAAGTGGCAGACGCCCGACGTCTCGGCGTGCACGTCGGCGCCGCCCAGACCGTTCTGGGAGATCTCCTCGCCGGTCACCGCGCGGACCACGTCGGGTCCGGTGATGAACATCTGCGAGGTCTCGCGGACCATGAACACGAAGTCGGTCAGGGCCGGGCTGTAGGCCGCTCCCCCGGCGCACGGGCCCAGCATCACGCTGATCTGCGGGATGACACCCGACGCCTTGGTGTTGCGCTGGAAGATGCCGCCGTACCCGGCGAGCGCGGAGACGCCCTCCTGGATACGGGCGCCGGCGCCGTCGTTCAGGGAGACCAGCGGGGCACCGGCCGCGATGGCCATGTCCATGATCTTGTGGATCTTCGTGGCGTGCGCCTCGCCGAGCGCGCCGCCGAAGATGCGGAAGTCATGGGCGTAGACGAAGACCGTGCGGCCCTCCACCGTGCCCCACCCGGTGATCACACCGTCCGTGTACGGCTTCTTCGCCTCAAGGCCGAACCCGGTCGCCCGGTGCCGGCGCAACTGCTCGACCTCCTGGAACGAACCCGCGTCCAGAAGCAGCTCGATCCGCTCGCGGGCGGTCAGCTTGCCCTTGGCGTGCTGGGCCTCGGTCGCCTTCTCGCTGGGGCCGCGCAGCGCCTCGGCACGGATCGCGTGCAGTTCGGCCACGCGCCCACGTGCGTCGGTGGGCTCGCCTTCGGGAGAAGCGGTGTCGTCCAAAACGGTCATGTAGTGACCTTACGAAGTACGCCCATAGAAACGGACCGTCGACTCTGCACAGTCTCCGGCCCGTTTTCCTGGCACCCCCGAACAGAAGCGCGCCCCAGTGGGCCCGAAGTGACTGCTCAGAGGAGTGTGGCGCTGTAGGGATTCCACAAAGGGTGAACGTGAGAGACACCTCACACCGCGGGGATCACATCCTCACACCCCAACAAAGGTTGAAAGTTGAACTGAATAGAGTTATGGTCGATCTCGTTGAACGTTCAACAGATCAATCCCTCGTAGCTCGCAGCTCGGCTCACCCCCGCAGCTCGTCCCCAAGGAGCAGTCATGGGTCTCTTCGGCCGCAAGAACGAAAACGACACCGCATCCGCCACCACCGCCACGGCGCCCGCCACGGTCAACCCCGACCTGGCCGCCCTGACCGGCGACTACTCGATCGACCCCTCGCACTCGTCGATCGGCTTCGTCGCCCGCCACGCCATGGTCACGAACGTCAAGGGCTCCTTCACCGACGTCGCCGGCACGCTGCACCTGGACGGCACGGACCCCGCCCAGTCGACGGCCTCCCTCGACGTACAGATGGAGAGCATCGACACCGGCAGCGCGGACCGTGACGGTCACCTGAAGAGCTCGGACTTCTTCAAGATCGACGAGTTCCCGGAGATGACCTTCCGCTCCACCAAGGCGGAGGCGCTGGGCGGCGACGACTACCGCGTCACCGGTGACCTGACGATCCTCGGCACCACGAAGCCGCTCTCCATCGACCTGGAGTTCAACGGCTCGGCCACGGACCCCTTCGGGAACGAGCGGGTCGGCTTCGAGGGCAAGGCGGAGATCCTGCGCTCGGAGTGGGGCCTGACGTGGAACGCGGCGCTGGAGACGGGCGGGGTCCTTGTCTCGGACAAGATCAAGCTTCGCTTCGACATTTCCGCGATTCGTTCCGGCTCCTGAGCCTTGAGCGGTGTCCGTGCCCGCCGCTGCGCGGCGGAGCCTTTCCCACCCACCCGATTGCCCCGCGTTTCAGGGGCGGGGTGGGTGGGCCGGTTTGTGGGCTCTACTCTGCCGTCCAGTCGGGGCTGCGGCCGAGGTAACGCAGCAGTGCGGCGAGGTCCGCGTCATCCGTGTCGCCCTCCTCCGGCTCAAGGGCGGGCGCGAAGGCGAAGGCACGGATCGGCTCGACGATGTGGTGGGCCACGTCGAGCAGCGGCCTCGCCAACTCGTCGGTGAGCGGCGATGGTTGGCCGGTCGCCACCGCTATGTCCCAGGCATGGACGGCGGCGTCGAGTGCGCAGGCGCCCACGCCGAGTACGGCGGTCATGGCGCCGGGCGGGAGCGGCACCTTTACCTCCTGAGCCGCTTCGTCGACGGCCGCCCAGGCTTCGGCGGCAGCCGCGAGCGCCGGCTCCAGCAGGGCCTCCGGGCTGTCCGTCAGCTTTCCCGACGGCGCGAACGGATTCTCCGCCGGGCCGGGCCCATGGCCGAGGGCCGCGGCGTAGCCGAGCTGATCACCGGCGGCGTGCTGCAGCACCTGGGTGACGTTCCACTCGGCGCACGGCGTCGGGCGGTCCCAGTCCCCGGCCCGCACACCCCGGACGGCCGTACGGAGCGCCGCGTGCGCGCTGTCGAGGACGGCCCACGTGGTGGCAGAAGGCGTGGTGGTGTTCGTGCCTTGCTCGTTCAAGATTCCTCCGGCTGGTGAGGTGCGTCGAGCGTGGGGGGATCGGGTCCGCCATCGAACAGGGCACACCTTGCCTTGGAGCGCGGTTCAGCTTCTAGCGTCACGCCCATGACCTCACCTCGACAGAAGCGACAAGGGCAGCGGCAGCCACAACTCGGCCCCATCGGCAGCGAGTTCGGTGCGCACAGCACCGCCGACGACGTACTTGGCGGGATCGACCTCTCGGGCAGGACCGCTCTCGTCACCGGTGGCTACTCCGGCCTCGGTCTGGAGATCACCCGGGCGCTCAGCCGTGCGGGCGCCCACGTCGTCGTTCCGGCGCGCAGGCCCGGGGCGGCGCGGGATGCGCTGCGGGGCACCGAGCGGGTGGAGGTGCGGGAGCTGGATCTGGCGGACCAGCCAAGCGTCACGCGCTTCGCCGACGGCTTCCTCGATACACACGCCACCCTCGACCTCCTCATCAACAACGCGGGAGTGATGGCCTGCCCGGAGACCCGCGTCGGCCCTGACGGCACCTGGGAGTCCCACTTCGCGATCAACCACCTGGGCCACTACGCGCTGGTCAACCACCTTTACCCGGCGTTGAGTTCAGGCACGGCGCGTGTGGTGTCCGTCGCCTCGTCCGGTCATTTCCTCTCCGGCATCCGCTGGTCGGACCCGCACTTCCACGACGGCTACGACCGCTGGCGGGCCTACGCCCAGTCCAAGACCGCGAACGCGCTCTTCGCCCTCCACCTGAACTCCCTGAGCGCGCACGGCACCGGCCCGCAGGCCTTCTCCGTACACCCCGGCAGCATCCTCACGCCCCTCCAGCGCCACATCCCCCGGGAGGAACAGATCGCCCAGGGCTGGATGGCGCCCGACGGCACACCGGCGCGGGGTTTCAAGAGCCCGGCGCGGGGCGCGGCCACGGCGGTCTGGGCGGCGACGTCCCCGCTGCTCGACGCCCATGGCGGCGCGTACTGCCAGGACTGCGACATCGCCGGGCCCGCCACGACCGAGGACATGCTGATCGGCGGCGTCAAGCCCTGGGCGACGGACCCGGAGGCCGCGGCGCGCCTGTGGCAACTGTCCGCCGAGCTCACGGGGTTGAGCGTGGCCTGAGGGCTGGATGCGGCCGCCGGGCGTCGGTTGACCCGTGGCCCGCGTAACCCTAGAAACCGCCGCCCCCGAAGTCCCCGCCCCCGCCGAAGTCCCCGCCGCCCCCGCCACCGAAGCCGCCGCCGAAGTCCCCGGGGTCGAAGTCGGAGCCGGAGTAGTCCCCGCCGTCGAAGCCCGAACCGGCCCCGCCCCCGAAGTCCCCGTACCCCGCGCCGTAGTCCGCCGCGTACGCCGGGCTCGCCATCATTCCGCCCAGCATCGTGCCCACGAGGAGCCCCGGCAGCATGCCGCCACCGAAGTACCCGCCGGCCCACGGCCCGTACGCCGGGCCCGCCTCCCAGTACGGCCGCCGCTCCCCCGAGTCCGTCGCGACCGTACGCGCCATCGGCTCCTCCCCCTCCGCGAGGCGCGTCGCGTCCGCCAGGCAGACCGGGACCGTACGTTCGGCGCCGCCCTGCGGTGCCCACTGGGCGTCCTTCACGGACGGGCCGTGCCGGGGGTCGAAGAAGCAGGGGGCGCGGCGCTCGGGCAAGGGCCTGCCCTCCCGTCGTGCGGCGAGCAGGGCGAGCGAGAAGCGGCCGTCGTCCAGCGCCTGGGTGACGCCGCGGACCTCCTCGGGGCGCTGCGCCGCCGCCATGAACGACTTCGCCTTCTCGTACGAGTCGAGCGCCCGTTCGTAGTCGGCGCGCATCGCGTCGTCGGCGCCCGCTTCGGCGGGGTGGAAGTCGAGCCGGTCCAGCTCCTCGCCGTACGCCGTGATGTCCTCGTCCACCACGACCCGCAGTTTCTCCAGGGCCGCCCGCTGCTCATCGGCGCGGCGGCGACGGTTGCGCCGGATCACCGCGTACGAGGCCAAGCCGCCCGCCACGAGCACCGCGCCGACACCCACGAGCGCGCCCACGGAGACGCCGTCGTCACCGGATTCGCCGCCCCACGAAGAGGGCGCCGACCCGTTGGCGTCACGCACCGCCTGGTCGACGAAGGCGTTGAGCTGGGCCTTGGGGGTCAGTGTGCTGTCCGGGCCCCCGTACGTCGTGACGAGGTTGTCGACGGCGGCGGGGCTCAGCACCTGAGGGTCGGCCTTCGCGTCGAAGGCGTCACCGAGCCGGATGCCGTACACACCCGTCACGCCGGTCTCGGTCCGCAGCTTCTGGAAGAGGTGCTGCTTGGGGAAGTCGGCGGGCAGCACCGCCACGAACACGGGCTTGTCGGCGTCCTTGATCTTCTCCGCGAGCGCGTTCGCGTCGGCGGAGGACAGCTGGTCCGAGGCCGCCGGATCCACGTACACCGGGCTCTTCTCCCAGGCGTCCGCGACCGCGGGGACGCTGGTGGCGGCCGTAGCCCCGGGCGCCGCCGTGAACGACACGGCACCCAGGGACAGGAGCAGCCCGGACAGTGCGACAAATATTCGCTTCGCCCCATTGCTCATACTTCGAAGCTAACTCAGTCGGGCACGCGACGGCGGTCCGGAGCGGGCCCGGTTTCTGCTCCACCGGCTCTACTCCACCGGCTCGACGCCCGCCCGCAGCAGCCCGAAGGTGTACGCGTCCTCCAGCGCCTGCCACGACGCCGCGATGACGTTCTCCCCGACGCCGACCGTCGACCACTCGCCGTCACCGTCACTGGTGGAGATCAGCACGCGGGTCGTGGAGGACGTGCCGTGCTTGCCCTCCAGGATGCGGACCTTGTAGTCGACGAGCTCCATCTTGGCGAGCTGGGGGTAGATCCGCTCCAGGCCGACCCGCAGCGTCCGGTCGAGCGCGTTGACCGGGCCGTTGCCCTCCGCCGTGGCGACGATGCGCTCGCCCTTGGCCCACAGCTTCACGGTCGCCTCGTTCGCGTGCGTGCCGTCGGGGCGGTCCTCGACGATGGCCCGCCAGGACTCGACGCGGAAGTAGCGGCGTGCCCGGCCCTCGACCTCCTCGCGGAGCAGCAGCTCGAAGGACGCGTCGGCGGCCTCGTACGTGTATCCGCTGAGCTCGCGCTCCTTGACCCGCTCGACGACCCGGCCCACCAGCTCCCGGTCGTCGCCCAGGTCGATCCCGAGCTCCTTGCCCTTGAGCTCGATGGAGGCGCGGCCCGCCATGTCGGAGACCAGCATCCGGATGCGGTTGCCCACGAGGTCCGGGTCGATGTGCTGGTAGAGGTCCGGGTCGACCTTGATCGCGGAGGCGTGCAGGCCCGCCTTGTGGGCGAAGGCCGAGACACCTACGTACGGCTGGTGCGTGGAGGGGGTGAGGTTGACGACCTCGGCGATGGCGTGCGAGACGCGGGTCATCTCGCGCAGCGAGCCCTCGGGCAGGACCCGCATGCCGTACTTGATCTCCAGGGCGCCGACCACGGGGAAGAGGTTGGCGTTGCCGACCCGCTCGCCGTAGCCGTTGGCCGTGCACTGCACGTGCGTGGCGCCGGCGTCGACGGCGGCGAGCGTGTTGGCGACGGCGCAGCCGGTGTCGTCCTGCGCGTGGATGCCGAGCCGGGCGCCGGTGTCGGCGAGTACGGTCCCGACGATCGCCTGGATCTGGGCGGGGAGCATGCCGCCGTTGGTGTCGCACAGGACGACGACGTCGGCGCCCGCATCGGATGCCGTGCGGACGACGGACTTGGCGTACTCGGGATTGGCGCGGTAGCCGTCGAAGAAGTGCTCGCAGTCGACGAAGACGCGCCGCCCCTGGTCCACGAGGTAGGAGACGGTGTCGCGCACCATCTCCAGGTTCTCCTGAAGGGTCGTGCGCAGGGCGAGCTCGACGTGCCGGTCATGGGACTTGGCGACGAGCGTGATGACCGGGGCGCCGGACTCCAGCAGGGCGTTGACCTGCGGGTCCGTGGCGGCCGTGCCGCCCGCGCGGCGCGTGGCGCCGAAGGCGACGAGCTGGGCGTGCCGGAAGGTGATCTCTTGCTGCGCGCGGGCGAAGAACTCGGTGTCGCGGGGGTTGGCGCCCGGCCAGCCGCCCTCGATGAAGCCCACGCCGAAGTCGTCCAGGTGCCGGGCGATGGTCAGCTTGTCCGCGACGGTCAGGTTGATTCCCTCGCGCTGCGCGCCGTCGCGCAGCGTGGTGTCAAAGACGTGGAACGTATCGTCGGGTGTGCTGGTTTCCGTCATGCTGATCTGGCTCCTGTGTCGGATCTCGGTCTACCGGAATGACCGGCTCCACCGCCTCAATGATCCCTCGCGCTCCGCGTCCGGCTGATGTTGGGCCAGGAAACGAAAAAACCCCTCGTGGGTACGAGAGGTTTGCGCGCGGGTCTGGAGACGACGGTGTCCGCCCGTACATGGTGGTACGAGACGGTCACTGCGGACCGGCGCGCCTGCTGCCAATAATCATGGCGAACGAGAGCACGGTGGCAGCCTGCCACAGCCCGCACACACCGCGCTGCCCCGTCTCACGATGCGGGCGGCGCATGGGACGCGCCGCCCGCGGGCGAAGCCGACGGATGGATCAGCGCAGGTGGCGTACGAACGCGTCGTCCCGGTCGTTGGTGTCACCGCTCAGGAGCGTCTTGTCGCCGGAGGTGAAAGCGATCCGGCTGCCGTCCGCCGAGATGCCGCCGGGAGCGACCCGTGCCGTGGCCGCGCCGCCCGTGGTGTCCGGGGTGACGAGCGTGGTGCCGCCCTTCTTCAGGTCCCGCAGGTAGACGGGCCATTCCTTGCCGTACTCGGAGCCGGATTCGGTGAGCTCCGAGATGAACGTCAGATAGCGGCCGTTCGCGCTGATCGCGGGCGAACGGGTGTAGGCCTCGCCGGGGCCGCCCTGGGTGCCGTGGACGCGCTGGTTCTTGCCGGAAGCGATGTCGTGCACGAAGACGTTCCACGCGGCGTCGTCGTCGTCCGCGATCAGATGCGTGTCACGGGACTCGAAGACGACGGTGCGGCCGTCGCCGCTGATCGCCGGTTCGAGTGACTCCTTCTCGGTCTGCGAGCCGTCGTACGAGCGGTCGATCTTCGTCAGCTCGCCCGTCGTGCGGTCCCGCAGCCATACGTCACTCCAGTCGTCGCCGCGCGGGCCGTTGGAGTAGTTGCGGGCGTAGACCACGCGGCTGCCGTCGTCGCTGACGGTCGGCGAGTGCGAGGAGCGCGGCTCCCAGGTGTCGTCGGGCTGGCTGATGCGCTCGGTGCTTCCGGACTTGCGGTCCCGCAGGAAGACGGCCGGGCCCTTCGAGGTGTGCCGGGTGCTGAAGACGGCGTACCGGCCGTTGGCGCTCAGCGAGACGCTGCCCGCGCCCGTCCCCGCGAAGCCGTCGGGCAGCTCGACGTCGAGCCGCTCGACCTTCTTGGTCCTGCGGTCGTAGAGCCGGACGTCGGAGTCGGAGTAGGAGCCATCGGGGCTGGAGATCAGGGCGACGTAGCGTCCGTCGGCGCTGAGCGAAGGACCGCGCAGCTCGCGCCCTTCGATGGCGACGCGCTCGGTCTTTTTGGTGCGCAGATCGCGTACGAAGATGTCGCGCTGTCCGTTGGTGTCGCCGGCGACCAGGTCGGATGCCACGGAGTCGAAGGCGGCGAACCGCCCGTCGCGGCTGATCACCGCCCCCGACGTGCCGCCGTTGCCCGCCTTGCCGTCGGGCGTGACGCTGACGCCTTCCGTGCGGGGTCCGGCGGCGCCGGGTGCGGCGACGGCGGCGGGCAGCGTCGTGGCGGTGACGGCGGCGACGAGTGCGGCGGCGGCCAGGGCCGCTCGGCGCTTGTTCCGGTGCAGGGTGTTGCTGCTTGGCATGGTCAAATCCCCCGTGGTTTCCGCTGGTTCGGTGCGGTCGGTGCGTTCACATGCACGCGCAGTGTCCGCAATGTCTGTGATGCACGAGATGCGCTTATGGTTGCGGCTGCCACTCGACTGTCCGGAGGAAGACGTCGGACACGCCGTTGGTGTCCCCCGGCACGAGGCCGGCCGACGCCGAGTCGAAGGCCACCACGGTTCCGTCGTCGTTGACCGAAGGGTTCCCGGCCGGGAGGTCGTTGCGGCCACCCTTCTGGTCGACGCTGACCAACTGCGTTGTCCCGGTGGCCAGTTCGCGTACGTAGACGGCGGGCACGGAGCCCTTGCCGCGACGCTTCGCCGAGGTGTAGGCGACATGCGTGCCGTTCAGGGCGAGCGAGGCGTCCGCGGTGTAGCCCTTCTTGCCCGGGCCCTTCACCAGCGTCGTGGTGCCCGCGTCGAGGTCGCGCACGAAGACGTTCACGTCGCGGTTCTTGTCGCGGTTCTTGTCACCGGCGGCGAGGTTGGAGGCCTTCGAGTCGAAGGCCACGCGTCGCCCGTCGGAGCTGAGCGAGGCGCCCGAGGACGTGCCGTTCGCGCCGCCCCCGTCCCGCGCCACGGACACCTTCTCCAGGGTGCCGGTCAGCGTGTTCCGGACGTAGATGTCGCCGTCCTGTTCGTAGGAGACGTACTCCCCTTGGAAGCTGATCGACGGGTTCGCCGCGGCCCCTCCGGACGCCTCGCTGATCAGGTCCGTGCCACCGCCGTTGAACTGGAAGCGGTAGACGCGGGGTTGGGGCTTCGGGTCCTCGTCGATGGCCGGGAGAGTGGCCGTGAAGACGATCCACTGGCAGCCGGGGTCGACGTGCGGCTCCCCCATCGAGGCGAAGCGGACGCCCTGGTAGCTGTGCAGGCCGGTGATCTTGCCGACCGAACGGTTGCGGATGTAGACGTTCGGGCGGTGGTCGGGCCTCGGGCTGCCGAGGCTCGTGGACTCGGAGACGAAGCCGACCATGCGCCCGCTGGCGCAGGGCGCGCCTTCGTACGACGGCCCGTTGGCGTTGTAGCTGACCTCCGCTATGCCGCCGGGCGCGTTGACGAACACCCGCGAGAGGCCGTCGGCGCCCCCGTCGGTGGTGAAGGCGGCTACCCGGCGATCCCCCATCGCCGGGTCGTACGACGCCTCGGCGAGCTGCTCCCCGGCGCGGGTGACGCTGATCCGCTCGGTGGGCGGCGGCAGCGGATCGGGCTCCGCGTGGGCGGGGAGCGCTCCCAGTGTGCCGAGCACGGCGGCCAGGCACAGGCCGGTGGCACTTGAGCGCACACGTCTGACAGTGGACATGGCTTCCCCCAAAACCTGTCGTGACCCCCGGCCGGACACCGAAGGCCCACCGGGATACAAGCGCACCTCCAGGCGACAGGCAATCCGCAGGATTGCGTACAACCTAGACGGGGGCGGCGGGGTCCGTGGGGGCCGAGGCGAGCGCTCCGTCCAGGAACTCCCGTACATGCGCGAGGATCTGGTCCCTTCCCGTGCCGCGCAGACCGATCGCCACGTGGATGGAGAACCCGTCGAGCAGCGCCCTCAGGCGCGCAGCGAACCGGTCGGGGTCCAGGGCGCCGAACTCGCCGCGCGAGACACCTTCGGCGAGCAGCGCCACCAGGTCGCGGTGCCAGGCACCCTCGATGGCGACCTGCCGGTCACGCTCGGCCTCGGCGGCGTTCAGGGAGCGGTTCCAGACTTCCAGCCAGAGCGTCCAGTGGGGGTCGCCGGGTGCGTCGGGAACGTACAGATCGACGAACGCGTCGAGGCGCTCGCGTGCCGTGCCCCGCCGCGCGAGCAGCCTGCCGCGCTCGGCGCCGAGCGCGGCCTCGCTCCACTCCAGGGTGCGCAGGAGCAGCTCGTCCTTGGAGTGGAAGTAGTAGAGGAGGTGGCCGCTGCTCATGCCGACCTCGCGGCCGAGCGCGGCCATGGTGAGCTTCTCCAGGCCGCGCTCGGCGATCATCGCCATGGCGGCGGCCAGCACGTCCTCACGCGGCGGGGCGTTCTTGCGGCGTGCGGCCTGGGCCACGGGGGACTCCTGAGGTACGAGGTGCCGCCCGGTCTTCGTGGGCGACGCTAGATCTTCGGCTGCTGCTGGGTGATGCAGTGGATGCCACCACCCCCGGCAAAGATCGTACGGGCGTCCACGAGCGTCACGGTCCGCTCCGGGAAGAGACGGCGGAAGATGCCCGCCGCTATCTCGTCGCGCGGGTCGTCGAAGGCGCACAGGACGACGCCGCCGTTGCAGAGATAGTGGTTGATGTACGAGTAGTCGACCCACCCCTCGTCGTCCGTGAGGACGGTCGGCGCGGGCACCTCCACGATCCGCAGGGTGCGTCCCCGGGCGTCCGTCTGCCCCCGCAGCACCCCGATGATCTCCTTGCTGATCTCGAAGTCCGGGTGGGCGGGGTCCTGCTGCGAGTGGACGAGGACGACTCCGGGGGCGGCGAAGGCGGCCACGATGTCGACATGGCCACGGGTGCCGAACTGGCCGTAGTCGCCTGCCAGGCCGCGCGGCAGCCAGATCGCCTTGCTCGTGCCGATACGGGCGTGCACCGCCTCCTCGGCCTGCTCGCGCGTCAGGCCGGGGTTGCGTCCCGGGTCGAGCTGGACGGTGTCGGTCAGCAGGACCGTGCCCTCGCCGTCGACGTGGATTCCGCCGCCCTCGTTGACCAGGGGCGAGGCGTGGACGGGTACGCCCGCGAGGTCGGCGACATGGCGGGCGATCTTCGCGTCGTGCTCCCAGCGGGCCCAGTCCTGGCCGCCCCAGCCGTTGAACACCCAGTCCACGGCGGCCAGTTGGTCGCCGTCACGGACGAAGGTGGGGCCGATGTCACGCATCCACGCGTCGTCCAGATCGCGTTCGACCAGCTCGACGTCCGGGCCGAGGAGCGCGCGGGCCGACTCGCTCTGGCCGGTGCCGACGATCATCGTGACGGGTTCGAAGCGGCGTACGGCACGGGCGACGCCCGCCCAGGCGGCCCGCGCGTCGGCGAGCTCCCGCTCGTTCGTGAACGTCGGGTTGGGTCCCGGCCACGCCATCCAGGTGCGCTCGTGCGGGGCCCACTCGGGGGGCATACGGAAGGTCATGGTGATCCCTACGGGGAGGCCTACGAAGGAGGACTAAAGGAAGTAGAGGCGGTTGAGCGAGACCGAGTCGGCGGGCTCGGAGCGCACCGGGTCGCCGTCGAGGGTGACCAGGCCGGAGCGCTGGTCGACGTCGATGGAGCCGGTGCGGGAGTTGAGGCGCAGATCGGCGGGCCCGATGCCACGGGTACCCCGCACGGCGACCCTGCGCCGCCGGGTGGGCATCTGGTCGTTGCCCTGGTCGACGGCCGCCTTCGCGACGAAGGCCACGGAGATGTCGGCGGGCGTGGCGCCGTACGCCCCGAACTGCGGTCCAAGGACGAGGGGTTCGCACGTGTCGGTCGCGGCGTTCGGATCGCCCACGACGCCGTACGCGGGGAAGCCGGACTTGAGCACCAGCTGTGGCTTGGCGCCGAAGTACTCGGGCCGCCACAGCACGATGTCGGCCATCTTGCCGACCTCGATGGAGCCCACCTCGTGGGCGAGGCCGTGCGCGATGGCGGGGTTGATGGTCAGCTTGGCCATGTAGCGCAGGACGCGCGCGTTGTCGTCGTCCGCGCCGTCCCCCTCCATGGGCCCGAGCTCGGCCTTCATCTTCCCGGCCATCGCGAAGGTCCTGCGTACGGTCTCACCGGCCCGGCCCATGCCCTGCGCGTCGGACGAGGTGATCCCGATGGCGCCCAGGTCGTGCAGCACGTCCTCGGCGCCCATGGTCCCGGCGCGTATGCGGTCGCGGGCCATGGCGGCGTCGCCCGGCAGGTCGGTCTTCAGGTCGTGGACGGAGACGATCATCCCGTAGTGCTCGGCGACCGCGTCGCGCCCGAAGGGAAGCGTGGGGTTGGTGGAGGAGCCGATGACGTTCGGCACGCCCGCCATCTTCAGCACGTTGGGCACATGACCGCCGCCGCAGCCCTCGATGTGGAAGGCGTGGATGGTCCGTCCTTCGAGCACCTTCAAGGTGTCCTCGACGGACAGACACTCGTTCAACCCGTCGCTGTGCAGGGCGACTTGCACGTCGTGTTCCTCTGCGACGCGCAGCGCGGTGTCCAGGGCGCGCGTGTGGGCGCCCATGTCCTCATGGACCTTGAAGCCCGAGGCCCCGCCCTCGGCGAGCGCCTCGACGAGCGGCGCGCCGTCCGACGACGAACCCCGCCCCAGGAAGCCGATGTTGACGGGCCAGGCGTCGAAGGCGTTGAACGCGTGGCGCAGCGCCCAGGGCGAGTTGACGCCGACGCCCCACACGGGCCCGAATTCCTGGCCGATGACGGTGGTGACGCCGGAGGCGAGCGAGGCCTCCATGATGCGCGGCGAGAGCAGATGCACGTGGGTGTCCACGGATCCGGCGGTGGCGATCAGCCCCTCGCCCGAGACGATGGACGTGCCGGTGCCGACGACGACGTCGACGCCGTCGAGGGTGTCGGGGTTGCCGGCCCGTCCGATGGCGTGGATACGGCCTTCGCGGATGCCGACGGACACCTTGCGGATGCCCTGCACCGCGTCGATCACCAGCACATTGCTGATCACGACGTCGCAGGTCTCCCGCACGGCGGCGGCCTTCAGATGCAGCCCGTCGCGGGCCGTCTTGCCGAACCCGGCGAGGAATTCGTCGCCGTACTTCTGCGCGTCGGACTCCACCCGGACCACCAGGCCCGAGTCGCCGAGCCGGACGCGGTCGCCCGCGCGGGGCCCGTGGGTCGCCGCGTACGCGTATGGATCGATGCTCATCGGTCAGCTCCCAGATAGCCGCAGGCCACGGCCCTGCGCAGGGCCTCTTCCTTGGCGCCGGGCGCGTCGAGCGCGCCGTCCACAAGTCCGGCGAAGCCGATCGCGATCCGCTCGCCGCCGATCGGCACGAGCCCGACGTCGACGCTCTCGCCTGGCCCGAAGCGCACGGAGGACCCGGCGGGCACCGCGAGCCGCATGCCGTACGCGGCACGGCGGTCGAAGTCGAGCCGGGGATTGGCCTCGAAGAGATGGAAGTGCGAGGTGACCGAGACGGGCACGGTGGCCGTGTTGTGCACGCTGAGCGTCACCACCGGCGCGAGTTCCTCGTGCTCGGGGCCCGGGAGCAGCGCGCCGGGCGCCTGGCTCCCCAGCCCCTCGCCGATCGGCGAGGACACGACGGCGAGCCGGGACCCGTCGTCGAAGACGGCCTCGACATGCACCTCGGTCACCACGTCCGCGACGCCCGGCAGGACGTCGTCAGGACCGAGGGCCGCACGTGCCCGCTCGATCGCCTCGGCGAGCCGGGCGCCGTCGCGGGCCGCCTCGCAGACCGTGTCCGCGATCAGCGCGGTCGCCTCGGGGACGTTGAGCCTGAGGCCGCGCGCCTTGCGGGCCCTTGCCAGCTCGGCCGCCCCGAAGAGCAGCAGCCGGTCGCGTTCCGTGGGGGTAAGCCGCACGCACCACACCTCCGTCGTTTGAATGTCACTCTAACCATGAGATCCACGCAACGGAAGCATTGACGTAGGAGCAGGGCTCAGGTCACATAGAGCGGCACTCAAACAGTCGGACGGCGGCCTGTGTGCGCAGACCGCCACGATCCAGCGTCAGGGGCACCCTCATGCCGATAGAACAACGCGGAGTCGACACCATCCCGGACGGGGAACGCACCAGCGGCCCCCGCGATCTCATCTCGATCCTGCTCGGCTCCAACCTCTGCCTTGGGGTGATCGTCTTCGGCTGGCTGCCGGTGTCGTTCGGCCTCGGCTGGTGGGCTTCGGTCACCTCGGTGGTGGCGGGCACGGTCCTGGGCACGGCCCTGACGGCGCCCCTGGCCCTGGTCTCCCTCCGCACCGGGACCAACCTCTCCACGTCCTCCGGCGCCCAGTTCGGCGTGCGGGGCCGCCTGGTCGGCTCGGTCGTCGGCCTCCTGCTCTCCCTCGGCTACACCTCGCTGACCGTCTGGATCGGCGGCGACGTGATGGTGGGCGTGCTGCACCGCCTGACGGGGCTCCCGGCGAGCGCTCTCTCGTACGGGGTCGTGTACGCGCTCCTCGCCGCCGCCACGGTGACCGGCGCGGTCTACGGCTACCGGGTCCTGCTGCGTCTGTCGCGCGTCCTCGCGGTGGGCATGACGGCCCTGCTGATCCTCGGCCTCGTGGCCTACGGCCCCGACTTCACCACCTCGGCCCTGCCCGACGCGGGCGGCTATCTCCTGGGCTCGTTCTGGCCGACGTGGCTGCTTGCCCTGGTGGCGGCGGGACTGAGCGGCCCGATCGCGTTCATCACGCTCCTGGGCGACTACACGCGCTACGTCTCTCCTACGCGGCACACTTCCCGCACGGTCCTGCGGGCGTCGTGGGTCGGCCTGCTCGCCGGGCTCCTAGTGCCGCAGCTCTTCGGTACGTTCACGGCGTACGCGGCGGGGGCGGCGCTCGACTACGCGGGCCCGCTGGTGTCGGCGTCCCCCACCTGGTACCTCATCCCGCTCCTGCTGGCCGCCTCCGCGGGCTCGGTGGGCAACGCGGGCCTGATGCTGTACTCGATGGGCCTCGACCTGGATGCGATCCTGCCGCGGGCTTCCCGTGCCCGGGCGACGTACACGGTGGCGGTGGTGGCCACGGGGTGCGTGTTCGTGGGCCATTACGCGTGGGAGGCGCAGGACGCGATGACGTCCTTCGTCCTCCTCCTCACGGCGATCGGCACCCCCTGGGCGGTGATCACCCTGATCGGCTTCGTCCGCTGCGGGGGCGTGTACGACGCGGAGGCTCTCCAGGTCTTCAACCGCCGCTCCAGGGGCGGGGTGTACTGGTACCGCGGGGGCTGGAACGTCCCGGCGACGGTGAGCTGGGCGGTGGGAGCGGTGGTGGGCGTGGCTGCGGTCTCGCTTCCCTCCTACGAGGGGCCGCTGCTGTCCCTCACGGGTGGGGTGGACTGCAGTTTCCTGCTGTCGGGGGTGGTGGGGGGTCTGATGTACGCGGCCCTGGAGCGGGAGCCGTCCCCAGAGCCGGCGGTCACCGTCCCCACCCCGTAGCCGGGCCGGGCCCCGCAGCTCTCCCCTGCCCGAACGGGCTTCCCCGCCCACTCACCCGATCACCCCGCATCCACCCTCACCGAAACAAACCTTTCCCGCCCACCCACCCGATCGCCCGGCGGTGCCGGTGGGTGGGTGGGATCGGACTGCGACAGGAGTGGGGCGGGTGGGGGGCGTACCGCGCCAGCGGGTGGGGAACGTATGCCTGGGCTGGGCAAGTGCGGGATTCGTACCAGCACCGCACCCGCACAGGAAAACCCTCAGCCGAGGTCGTGCATCCACCCATGACGGTCCTTCGCCGTCCCCCGCTGCACATCCAGCAGCGCCTCCCGCAGCTTCATCGTCACCGGGCCGGGCTGACCGCCGCTCTGGGTCCACTCCCCCGAGCGGCACTTCACCGTGCCCACCGGAGTGATCACCGCCGCCGTGCCGCACGCGAAGACCTCCGTCAGGGTGCCCTCCGACGTGTCCGCCTGCCACTGGTCGATCGAGACCCGCGACTCCTCCGAGGAGTAGCCGAGGTCACGGGCGACCGTGAGCAGCGAGTCCCGGGTGATTCCGGCAAGGAGCGAGCCCGTCAGCGTGGGGGTGACGATCTTGTCCCCGTACACGAAGTACAGGTTCATCCCGCCGAGCTCCTCCACCCACTTGTGCTCGACCGCGTCCAGGTACGCGACCTGGTCGCAGCCCCTCTCCGCGGCCTCGGCCTGCGCCAGCAGGGACGCCGCGTAGTTGCCGCCGGTCTTGGCGTCGCCCACGCCACCGGGGACGGCCCGCACACGGTCCTCCGACAGCCAGATCGAGACGGGCTTGACCCCACCGGGGAAGTACGCGCCCGCGGGCGAGGCGATGACGATGAAGAGGTACTCGTTGGCGGGCTTCACGCCCAGGCCGACCTCGCTCGCGATCATGAACGGACGCAGGTACAGCGACTCCTCGCCACCATGCGCCGGCACCCACGCCTTGTCCTGCTTGACCAGGACGTCGCACGCCTCGATGAACGTCTCGACCGGCAGCTCCGGCATCGCAAGGCGCCGCGCCGACCGCTGGAAGCGCTCCGCGTTGGCCTCGGGGCGGAAGGAGGCCACCGTTCCGTCGGGCTGGCGGTAGGCCTTCAGGCCCTCGAAGATCTCCTGCGCGTAGTGCAGGACGTTGGTCGCCGGGTCGAGGGAGAGCGGGCCGTACGGCACGAGCTGGCCGTCGTGCCAGCCGCGGCCCTCCGTCCACTTGATCGTCACCATGTGATCGGTGAAGTGGCGGCCGAAGCCGGGGTTGGCCAGGATCGCCTCGCGCTCCGCGTCGGACAGCGGGGACGAGGTGGGCTTGAGCTCGATCGTGGGTGTCGGCGTCGTCGTCATGAGTACTAGTCCTTCACGGTGTGATGGTGACGGACCGCGCTCACGCCTGTACTTCTCGTACTAGGACGTCCGAGTAACCCTGCATTCCGCGGCCCCACGTTCGATTATCGCTCGCGTGGCCCCGAGGAAGAAACAGCGTGAATGCGGCCCAGGGGTCGATGGTGGCACCCGGAGCCGCATACGAGAAGCCGCCGGGTCGTGAACCAGACCCGGCGGCTTCTGCGTCAGAAGGGTGAGCTGCCGGGTCAGCCAGCTACTCGTACGGCGAGGGCGTCGCCGATCTGCTCCGTGGAGCGGACCGTCTCGCCGCGCTCCGCGAGGTCCGCGGAGACGGCCGTCTCGATGCGCGCGGCCTCGTCCTCGTACCCGAGGTGACGCAGGAGCAGCGCGACGGACAGAACGGTGGCCGACGGGTCGGCCTTGCCCTGGCCCGCGATGTCCGGCGCCGAACCGTGCACGGGCTCGAACATCGAGGGGAACTCGCGCGCCGGGTTGATGTTGCCGGAGGCCGCGACGCCGATGCCGCCGGAGACGGCAGCCGCGAGGTCGGTGATGATGTCGCCGAAGAGGTTGTCGGTGACGATCACGTCGAAGCGGCCGGGGTCGGTGACGAGGTAGATCGTCGCGGCGTCGACGTGGATGTAGTCGGTGGTGACCTCGGGGAACTCCTTGGCCACCTTGTTGAAGACGTTCGTCCAGAGGTGACCGGCGTACGCGAGGACGTTGTTCTTGTGGACCAGCGTCAGCTTCTTGCGCGGGCGGGCCTGCGCGCGGGCGAAGGCGTCACGGACCACGCGCTCCACACCGAAGGCGGTGTTGACGGAGACCTCGGTGGCGACCTCGTGCGGGGTGCCCGTGCGGATCGAGCCGCCATTGCCCGTGTACGGGCCCTCGGTCCCTTCGCGTACGACGATGAAGTCGATCTCCGGCTGGCCCGCGAGCGGGGTGGAGACGCCGGGAAGGAGCTTCGAGGGCCGCAGGTTGACGTGGTGGTCGAAGAGGAAGCGGAGCTTCAGCAGGAAGCCGCGCTCCAGGACGCCGGACGGGACCGAAGGGTCACCGATCGCGCCGAGGAGGATCGCGTCGTACTGCTTGAGGGCGTCGACGTCGGCGTCGGTGAGGGTCTCACCGGTGGCGTGATAGCGCTTGGCGCCGAAGTCGAACTCCTTGGTCTCCAGCTTCACATCCTGCGGGAGGACGGCATTGAGGACCTTGAGCCCCTGGGCCACGACTTCCTGGCCGATTCCATCACCGGGGATCACTGCGAGATTGATGCTGCGAGACATGCGGGCAGCCTACGCTCCGTCCCACGGGATGACACGAGCAGTCCGGCATGCGGACACCCCTGGTAGGCCGCGCGCATGCCCCACGAGTACGCCACCACATGGCCACCCTCTCTTCACCCGCAGGCCTGGCGGGAGTTGGAAGTTACTGGGAAGTTCTCCCTCTATGGAGACCCCCAACGTCGGCATACCGGAGCACCTCGCGTCCGGGATGAGCATGCCGGAACAGCACGCGTACCTGCGCAAGAAGTTCTCCCGCCGCAAGGTTCTCGCCGGCTCGTTCGCCACGGCTGGAACGGCGGGCGGCATCGCGCTGCTCGCGGGCAGCTCGGGCAGCGCCCACGGCGCGGGCGCCTCGGCGTCGAGCCCGCTGGCCTCGCCGTCCGCGCCGGTCAAGGTCGACGGCAGGCTTGTGGCGCCCTTCGCCCGGCATCTCGCCTTCGGGGCCGACCCGAAGACGCAGATGCGGGTCTCCTGGCAGGTGCCGTTCGCCGTCAAGTCCCCTTACCTGCGGGTGGGGTCGAAGCCCTGGGAGTTGAGCCAGAAGGTCGAGGCGGAGGTGCGCGACCTGCGTACCCCGTCCCTGTCGAAGAAGCTGCCCGCGGTCGAGCAGTACTACCTGCACGCGGCACTCGACGGCCTGAAGCCCGGCACGACGTACTACTACGGCGTCGGGCACGACGGCTTCGACCCGGCGTCGCCCGAGCGGATGGCGACGATCGGCTCCTTCCGCACGGCCCCGGCCAAAGCGGAGAAGTTCGTCTTCACGGCCTTCGGCGACCAGGGCGTGAGCTACGACGCGCTCGCCAACGACCAGTTGATCCTGGGCCAGAACCCGTCCTTCCATCTGCACGCGGGCGACATCTGCTACGCGGACAGCACCGGGCACGGCAAGGAGTCCGACACGTACGACGCACGCGTGTGGGACACCTTCCTCGCGCAGACGGAGTCCGTGGCGAAGTCGGTCCCATGGATGGTGACGACCGGCAACCACGACATGGAGGCCTGGTACTCACCCAACGGCTACGGAGGCCAGTCCGCCCGCTGGTCGCTCCCCGAGAACGGCTTCGACCCCAAGAACGCGCCGGGCGTCTACTCCTTCACGTACGGCAATGTCGGCGTCGTCGCGCTCGACGCGAACGACGTCTCGTACGAGATCCCCGCCAACAAGGGGTACACGGACGGCAAGCAGACCGCCTGGCTGGACAAGCGCCTGAGAGAACTGCGGGCGGACGAGTCCGTCGACTTCGTCGTGGTCTTCTTCCACCACTGCATGTACTCGACGGCGACCCACGCCTCGGACGGCGGGGTGCGCGACGCGTGGCTCGATCTGTTCACCAAGCACCAGGTGGACCTGGTCATCAACGGACACAACCACGTCTACGAGCGCACCGACGCCATCAAGAACGGCGAGGTCGGCAAGCCCGTGCCGGTCGGCGCGTCGACCGATCCGACGCGCGACGGCATCGTGTACGTCACCGCGGGCGGCGCGGGCAAGGACCTCTACAGCTTCCCGGCGGGCGTCAAGGACAGCTTCGAGGGCAACGTCGAGGACCGGGACTCGATCCTGTCGTTCCACTGGACGAAGGCGCGCCTTCCCGACCCGGACACAGTGGAGTGGTCACGGGTGCGGTACACCGGCTTCTCGTTCCTCGCGGTGGAGGTGACGGCCGGCGCGAGCCCGAAGCTGACGGTCTCCGCGCTCGCCGAGAGCGGTGAGCGCGTGGACCACTTCGAGGTGGTGCGCGGTAAGTAGGGACTCAGGTGCGCGGGCGGGTCAGTGACCCGTCTCGCCGCCGTTGTCCCTGCGGTCGAGGGCGCGCTGCAGGGCCGCGGCGGCCTTCTTGCGGTCGGAATCGCTGGTACGGGAGGCGTGTCGGACTCGGCGTGCGGTCGTCTCGGCCATGAGAAGTCCACTCCTTGAGGGAAGCGTGATTTCGAGACGCCGGAAGGGGCGGGGAGCGGAGGAGCCGCAGGGGTTGCCTGCGTGGGGCTCCGGCTCACGACCGCCATTCGCTTGATCGAGCGAGACGTTCGGCTTCTAACAAAGCTAAGCGAGGACGGAGCATCTGTCTCCACAATTACTCGGACTTCCTACTATCTGAGACGGGCCTCACTCGCCGCCCCCCCTTCGGCACCTCTGAGCTCGCGGATCAGGGCCCGGACGGCGGCCGTCTGAGCCAGCTCCGGGGTGGTGACGTAGCCCACGGAACGCGTCGGGCGCTCCGGACCGAGATCAGTGATCTCGATTCCGTCCGGTGCTCCGTTCAGGGAGAGCGCGGGCATGATCGCCATACCGAGACCCCTGCTCACCATCGAGAGCACTGCTCCGTCGTCCTCGGTCAGGACGGTCGCCTTCGGGATCCACTCCTGCCCGGCCCACCACTGACGGGTGTAGGAGCCGCAGTTCTCGTGCCAGTCCACCAGTGGCAGGGACCGCGGGTCGGGGTGGCCCGCGGGGTGCACCAGCGAGTAGGGCTCCTCGACGAGTACGCCGCCGATGAGCCCCGCAGGCACCGGCGAGCTCGCCCCGACCGTCGCGATGCCCACGTCCGCACGCCCCTCCGCCACCTCCCCCGCGGTCCCCGCGCCCAGCTCGCGGACGACGCGCACCTCCGGTTCGATGCCGGGATGGCGGGCGGTGAGGCGCTCCAGGACGGGCGGCAGCAGGTGCAGGACCACACTGCGGAAGGCGGCGATGCGCAGCGGGCCCGCGACCGTGCCCCGTTCGGCGCCGCGGGCATCGGCGGCCAGGGCGTCCAGGAGCCGCAGGACGCGCCGGGCGTGGGCAGCGGCGGCGGCACCGGCCGCGGTCGGCGTCGCGCCCTTGCGGCCCCGCTCGAAGAGCACTGCTCCGACCTTGCGCTCGGTCCCGCGTATGGAGTGCGAGACGGCGGACTGGGTCACCCCGAGGGCCTTGGCCGCCGCCGAGAAGCCGCGCTCGCAGTCGACGGCCACCAGGATGCGCAGCTCGTGCGGGGCCAGGTCACTGGCGGCGGCAGTCGCGTTCGCGGTGCTGGCTGCGGTCATCCTGGGTCCCACCTGCTTCTATGAGGGCTCTTCATGGTCCGGGCCGTTCCATGAGCGCAACCCTCTGCCCGGCCCCCTCATTCCTCCGTACGGTCGGCGCCATGACCGAGACCGCGCTCACCGTGCACCAGATCGCCCGCCCCCACGGCTACCCCACCCCCGGCCACTTCGCCTTCGTGGAGTCCGCCCCTGCGACGCCCGCCCCCGGAACGGCCCTGGTGGAGAACCTGTACTGGTCGGTGGACCCCTATCACCGCGAAATGATGGACGGGGACTTCGCACTGAACGCGCCCCTGGAGGGCCGGGCGCTCGGCCGTGTCATCGAGTCCCGCGACCCCGCGCTCCGCGAGGGCGAGATCGTCTTCCACCGGCAGGGCTGGCGCACCCACTCCGTCGTCACTCCCGGCGAGGCACGCGCTGTGCCCCGCTTCGAGGGCGTACCGCTCTCCGCGCATCTGAGCATCCTCGGCGGCACCGGGCTCACCGCCTACGTCGGGCTCACCCGCATCGCCCAACTCCGCGAGGGGCAGGACCTGTTCGTCTCGGCGGCTGCCGGTGGCGTGGGCACGGCCACCGGGCGGCTCGCCCGGCTGATGGGAGCGGGGCGGCTCGTCGGCAGCGCGGGGACGGCGGCGAAGGCGGCCTATCTGACCGAACACGTCGGCTACGACGAGGCCTTCGACTACCACGCGGGCCCGACGGCCGACCTGCTCGCGAAGGCGGCGCCCGGCGGGATCGACCTGTACGTGGACAACGTCGGCGGCGAGCACCTCGAAGCGGCGATCTCCTCGCTGCGGGAGTACGGGCGGATCGTACGGATCGGCACGATGGCCCAGTACAACAGCACCGGCACGCCGTACGCCCTGCGCAATCTCCCCGACATCGTCGAGAAGAGCCTGCGCATGGAGGGCTTCCACCTACGCAACCACTATGAGGCGCAAGAGGAGTTGTACGAGTTCGTGGTGCCGCACCTGCAGAGCGGGCGCGTCGGGCTCGACGAGACCGTGGTCGGCGGGTTCGAGCGGATCGTGGAGGCGTTCCTGGGGATGCTGCGGGGCGAGAACCTCGGCAAGATCATCGTCACCGTCTAGAAGATGTCTCCGTCGCGCCAGTCGATGAGGAGGTCGTGCGCCGGGTCGAGGGCGGCGCCCCAGAGGAGCGGGGGCTCCTCATCCGGCATGAGGATCACCCCGTCCGGGCCGAGGCTGCCGACCGCGCCCTTCCACTCCTGCCAGCCGCGCGCGAGGTAGAGCCGCCGGCCCTCGTCCGACGCGGAGAGCGCGCCCAGGACGTACGCCCGGTCGATCACCCGCTCCAAGGCGCCCATGACCTGCCCGCCGAGGCCCTGCCGCTGCCGGTCCGGGCGGACGGCGACCGCTTCGACATAACCGATGCGCAGCGAGAGGCCGTTGTGCAGGATGCGGCGCTGGACGACGGAGCCGTGCGCGAGGAGGACGCCGGACGCGTCGTGCACCAGGGCGTGGACGCCGCCGAGTCCGTGGTCCCAGTCCGCGTCGGCGAAGTCACCGTCGAACGCCTCGTCCATCAGCGCGCGGGCGGCGCGCAGTTCGGCGGGCGCGAGATCGGAGGTATGGGCCGTACGCAGCGTGGTCACCCGTCCACCGTACTCAGCGCACATCTGAGTACGCACGCCGATTCGCCCGCGGCCCGGCGGCGGCAGAGTCGGTGCCATGAACGGCCTCTACGCTCTCAAGCCCTGGTACGCGGACCGGTTGTCCGGCGTACGCGGTGCGCTCGCCCGCCGCGAGGTGTCGCCCGACACCCTCACCGTGGCGGGCGTGCTCTGCGCCGCGGGCGCGGCGGCGGCGCTCGCCTGGCTGCCGGTGCCGGTGGCCGCGCTCCCGGTGGCCGCGCTGCTCGCGGCCCGCCTCGCCTTCGCGAACCTCGACGGGGCGCTGGCCCGCGACACCGGCCGTATGACGCGCCGCGGCGCGCTCCTCAACGAACTGGGCGACCGCGCCGCCGACTTGGTGGTCATCGCGGGCTTCCTGACCCTGGCCCCGCTCTGGCTGGTGGCCACGGCAGGCCTCGCGGCCACGCTGCCTTCCTGGGTCTCGCTTGCCGGGGCGGCGGCGGGCGCGGGGCGCCTGAACGGCGGCCCGGTCGGCAAGACGGAGCGCTGCGCGCTCGTCGTCCTGGCGGCGGCTTCGGGTTGGGTGATCCCGGTACTGGCGGTGATCGCGGCGGGCTCGGCCCTGACGGCGGGGCTGCGGCTCGCGCGGCTGTGGCGGGACTTGGGCCAGGCTTGCCCGGAGGGTCAGCGATGAGCGCCGCGTTCGTCGCCGGGGAAGCGGCGGGGCGGGCGGTGCCCGTGGTGGCCGGGGTGCTTGGTGTGGGCGGGGTAGCCGTCGCCGCGCTGCCCTCGGGGGTGCGGATGCGGGCCGAGCTGCGCAAGCGGTGGCGGACCTGGGCGCTGTCCGCGCCGCTCTTCCTCGGGGCGTTCTTCCTCGGCCGGGCGGGGGTGTTCGCGCTCGCGGCCGGGCTCGGCGTCGTCGCCGTGGGCGAGTACGCGCGGATGGCGGGGCTGCCGCGGGGCGACCGCGCGGTGCTGTGGGCGGGGGCCGTCGCGGTGCCGGGCCTCGCCTGGGTCGCGCCTGACGCATTGGACCTGAGGACGGCCGGGGGCCTGCTGATTGCCGCCGCGCTGGCCTCGCTGCTCTCGGGTGACGCGACGCACGGCTTCACGCACACCTCGCGGACCGTCTTCGGGCTGCTGTGGATCCCCGTATCGCTGAGCGGCCTCGTCCTGCTGGGCGACACGGCGGTGGCGGTGGGGGTCGCGGTGGCGTTCGGGGACGTAGGGGCGTGGTGCGGGGGCACGGCGCTCGGCCGCACCGGATTCCTGTCCCGCCCGCTGTCTCCCCTCTCCCCCAACAAAACCTGGGCCGGGGTCGTGGGCGCCGCCGCCGCGACCGCCGGGGCGCTGGCCGCGGTCGGCGCGTTCTCCCCCGTGCTGTGGGCGGCGGTGCTTGTGGGCTGCGTGCTCGGGGATCTCCTGGAGTCGATGGTCAAGCGAGAGGCGGGAGTAAAGGACGCGGGGAGCTGGCTGCCCGGGTTCGGCGGCCTGCTCGACCGGATCGATTCGCTGCTGGTGGCTCTGCTCCTGACGATGGTGGTGACGCTGTGAGGGTTCGTACGACGTATCCAGCCCGTCCGGCGATTGAGGACGAACTCGGCGGAGCCGGTGATCGACGGTGCGCAAGGCCTCGCGCCGCGTACCTCCGCCGCGCCCTGTGGTGGACCCTCCTCACCCTCACCGGAGGTGTCCAGCGAAGGGGTCAACTGCCGCCCGGTGGCTGCGTCGTCGTGGCCAATCACTCCTCCCACGCCGACACCGCCGCCCTCCTCGCCGCCCTGGACGCCCGCCACTCCCCCGCGATCGGCGCCGCCGCCGACTACTGGTTCGCCTCCCGCCGGCGCAGCCGCATCTGCAGCCGCCTCGCCGCGGGATTCCCCGTGCGCCGCACCGGTGGCGGCATGGACGACCTCCTCGCCAGGGCGGACGGCCTCCGCGCGGGCGGAGCCGTTGTCCTCTTCCCGGAGGGAACCCGCGCCAGGGCAGGCGAACTTGGCGCCTTCCACAAGGGCGCCCTGGTGCTCGCCCGACACGCGAACGTACCCGTGGTCCCGGTCGCCATCGCGGGCACGGACCGCCTGCTGCCCAAGCACGGCAGGCTCCGCCCCGCCCTGGTGCGGGTCGCCATCGGTGAGCCGCTGCCCGCCTCGGTCACCCCCGAGGAGGCCCGCGACGCGGTGGCCGCACTGCGTCGGCGTACGAACGAAGAACCCCTCAGGGACTCCGCCACGCGCAAGCGCACCGCTACGGTCGCCGGCTCCCGCTGGGGCCTCGCACTCGCCTTCGCCTGGGCGTGCGCGGAGGCGCTGAGCTGGCCGCTGATGCCGGAGCTGTTCCTGGCGATCGCCTGCGTGGCGGTACCGCGCCGGGCCCTGAAGCTGTCCCTCCTGGCACTGGCGGGCAGCCTGGCCGGCGGCCTCCTCGCGCTCCAACTGGCAGCCTCAGGCGTCCAGTTGCCGCAGCCGCTGACCACGGAACGTATGCGCGCCGAAGTACGCGAGGAACTGTCCGTCGAGTCGGCGGCAGCCGTCCGCCACCAGCCCTGGAACGGCATCCCCTTCAAGGTGTACGCACGGGAGGCGGGCCGCGCGGACATCGCGCCGTCCGACTGGCTGGCCCACTCGGCCCTCTCGCGCGGCTCCCGCACCCTCACGGTGGGCCTCGCCTTCGGGGCGTTCGGCTTCCTCGTACACCGGCTGCGCAGGTTCTACGCCGTGTATCTGGCGCTGCTCTGCGGCGGCTTCGCGACCGGTCTCTCGCTGATCGTGGCGGGCTGGAGCTGAGGACTCCGGGCACAGCGGCCACCCCGGCCGGAAATTGGTCTGCACCATGGCGCGCGCGGCACCTTCCGCCGCAGAATCGGACGCATGCCTGAGACCGAACAGCAGCAGGAGTGGACCCCCATCCACGGCGAGCCCTACCGCTCCGTCCCGTACCGCCCCGCCCGCATGCCCGAGGACCAATCCCTCGCGCACGCCGCCGAGTTGCGGACGCGGATGCGGGAGCGGCGCACGGTGCGGCAGTTCGCCCCCGACCCCGTCCCGGAGCAGGCCGTGCGGGACGCCATCGCGTGCGCGGCGACCGCACCCTCCGGCGCACATCAGCAGCCGTGGACGTTCGTCCTCGTACGGGATCCTGCGATCCGCGCGCGCATCCGCGAGGCCGCCGAGCGCGAGGAGCGGATCTCGTACGACGGCCGGCTCGGCGAGGAGTGGCTCGCGGCGCTGCGTCCGCTCGGCACCGACGGGATCAAGACCCATCTGACGGACGCGCCCGCGCTGATCGTCGTCTTCCAGCAGCGGTACTGGCTCGGGGACGACGGCACCAAGCACAAGCATTACTACGTGGACGAGTCGGTCGGCATCGCGGTCGGGATGCTGCTCTCCGCGCTGCATCTGTCGGGGCTCGCCGCACTGATCCACACTCCGAGCCCCATGCGCTTCCTGTCGCAGGTCCTGGGCCGTCCGGAGAACGAGAAGGCGTTCGCGGTGATACCCGTGGGCTATCCGGCACCGGACTGCCAGGTCCCCGATCTCGTGCGGAAAACGCTGGATCAGGTGCTTGTGGAGGTCTGAGCGGAGACCAACTGGCGCTCCAGGAAAGGGTAGTCGGTGTACCCCTCGGCCCCGTGGGTGTAGAGGTGCGCCGCGTCGATCTCCTGGAGGGGCGCGTCCACCGCGAACCGCTCCGGCAGGTCGGGGTTGGAGATGAAAGCCCTGCCGTACGAGACGAGATCGGCGCGCCCGGCCGCCAGGACCGCCTCTCCCGCCTCACGCGAGGTCGGGTCGCCGTTCTCGCCCACGTTGGCGATGAGCGTGCCGTGCCAGTGGGGGCGCAGGTCGGCGAGGGCGGGGTAGTCGGCGTTGTCGGTGAGGTGGAGGTAGGCGAGGCCGAGGCCGTCGAGCTCGTCGACCAGGGCGCGGTAGACGGGGCCCGGGTCGGCCTCCGCCATGCCGAACTGCGGGTTGCCCGGCGAGAGGCGCAGCCCAAGGCGCTCGGCGCCGATGGCGTCGGCGACGGCCCGGGTCACCTCGACGGCGAAGCGGATGCGGTCGGCGATCGAGCCCCGGCCGTACTCGTCCTCGCGGAAGTTGGTGTTGTCGGCGAGGAACTGGTGGATCAAGTAGCTGTTGGCACCGTGGAGTTCGACCCCGTCGAAGCCCGCGGCGACGGCGTTGCGGGCCGCGGTGACATGGTCGCGCACGGCGGTGTGGATCTCGTCGCGGGTCATCGCGCGCGGGACGACCGGATCGGCCTTCCCGCCGTCGCTGACGTGGACACGGCCCGGCACGAGCACCGCGGAGGGCCCCGCGGGAAGGTCGCCGTCGATCCGGGCCAGGGGGTGGCCCTTGCGGCCACCGTGCATGAGCTGCGCGTAGATCCTGCCGCCCGCCTCGTGCACCGCCTCGGTCACCCTGCGCCAGCCCGCGACGTGGGCGGAGGTCTCGATCCCCGGGATCCGCCAGTCGCTCTGCCCTCTACTGGCGGGCCACATGCCCTCGGTGACGATGAGGCCGGCGGTGGCGCGCTGGGCGTAGTGCTCGGCGACCACGGGCAGCGGGGTGCCGTCCTCCGCGGCGCGATGGCGGCTCATGGGGGCCATCACGATGCGATTGGGCAGACGCAGGCCGTGGGCGGAAGGCGCGGAATACGGTGTGAGGAGCTCGCTGTTCGTCATGCCGGAACGGTAGGAGCTGACACTGGTGTCAGATTCAAGTGCGGAGGTACGCGGGACATGAGGATCGGCGAGCTGGCGAAGCGTACCGCTGTGAGCGAACGGTCGCTGCGCTACTACGAGAAGCAGGGCCTGCTGGCCGCCGAGCGTACTCCCGGCGGGCACCGTGAGTATCCGGAGCACGCGGTGGACCGCGTCATCCACATCCAGGAGCTGTTCGCCGCGGGCCTGTGCAGCGCGAAGATCGAGCAGTTGCTGCCGTGCATGCGGGACAAGGACGGCGGCCCCTCGGAGAAGGCCACGCCGTGGCTGGTGGAGGAGTTGGCGGTGGAGCGGGCGCGGATCGACGGCATGGTGGAGGAGTTGCTGCGGGCCAGGGAGGTCCTGGACGAGGTGATCTCCGCGGCGACGGGCAAGAGCAGCGTCTGACCGCCGCCGCCACACCTAACCCTCTAAAGAACATTGACTGGTTAGACCGTCCTGTGCTCTACTCACCCCAGAAGCAACCACCAAACCACACTTGAGGGGTTAGATATGAGCAGTCAGGGAACCCACAAGACCCACCACCGCACCACCACCGTCCGCGGCCACGAGATCTCCTACCGCGAGGCAGGCCCCGCCGACGCCCCCGTACTCCTCCTGCTGCACGGCTTCCCCACCAGCTCGCACATGTTCCGCGACCTCATCCCGCTCCTCGCCGACCGCTACCGCGTCATCGCCCCGGACCACATCGGCTTCGGCCGCTCCGCCACCCCCGCGCCGCAGGACTTCACGTACACCTTCGCCGAACTCGCCGACCTCACCGCGGAGTTCACCGAGCAGCTGGGCCTGACCCGCTTCGCGCTCTACGTCCAGGACTACGGCGCACCCATAGGTCTGCGCCTGGCCCTCGCGCACCCCGAGCGCGTCACCGCGATCGTCACGCAGAACGGCAACGCGTACGAGGAGGGCCTCGGCGCCGAAGCCTGGGCGCCCGTCCTCGCGTACATCGCCGACCCGAACGAGAAGACCGCCGCCGCCGTACGGGAGATCCGTTCCCCGGAAGGCATCAAGTGGCAGTACACGCACGGCGTTCCCGACCCGTCCCTGGTCAGCCCCGACGCCTGGCTCCACGACATCGCTCTGATGGCGCGCGAGGGCCAGGACGAGATCCAGCTCGCCCTGATGGGTGATTACGGCAGCAACATCGACCTGTACCCCGCGTTCCAGGAGTACTTCCGTGCCTCCCAGGTGCCGCTGCTCGCGGCCTGGGGTGCCCACGACGAGATCTTCGTGCCGGACGGCGCCCTCGCCTTCCTCCGTGACCTGCCGGAGGCCGAGGTACACCTCCTGCCCGCCGGCCACTTCGCCCTGGAGACCCACGCGGCGCAGATCGCCGGGCTCATCGACGGCTTCCTGACCCGGCGCCTGGACGGCCCCGGAAAATGACACCGCCCCCGACCGGGGTGGGGCCCAGGTCGGAGGCGGAGTTCAGGGAGGGGCGTCGAGGCCCCGGGGGGCGTCAGCCCATGTGCGGGTAGCCGTACTCCGTCGGCGGGACCAGCGTCTCCTTGATGGCGCGGGTCAGCGTCCAGCGCTGCAGGTTCTGCGGGGCGCCCGCCTTGTCGCAGGTGCCGGAGGCGCGACCGCCGCCGAAGGGCTGCTGGCCGACGACGGCGCCGGTCGACTTGTCGTTGATGTAGAAGTTGCCCGCCGCGTAGCGGAGCTTGTCCATCGTGTACGCCGCTGCCGCGCGGTCGTTCGCGATGACCGAACCCGTCAGGGCGTAGTCCGATGCCGACTCCATCTGGGTCAGCATCTCCTCGTACTTGTCGTCTTCGTAGACGTGGACCGCAAGGAACGGACCGAAGTACTCGGTCGTGAAGACCTCGCTCGCCGGGTCCGAGCACTCGACGACGGTCGGGCGCACGAAGTAGCCCACCGAGTCGTCGTACGTGCCGCCCGCGACGATCGTGCAGGAGTCGTCCGACTTGGCGCGGTCGATGGCCGCCTTGTTCTTGGCGAACGCGCGCTCGTCGATGACCGCTCCGATGAAGTTGGAGAGGTCCGTGACGTCGCCCATCTTGATGCCGTCGACCTCGGCCGCGAACTCCTCCTTGAAACCGGAGTTCCAGATCGAGGCCGGAACGTAGGCGCGCGAGGAGGCGCTGCACTTCTGGCCCTGGAACTCGAAGGAGCCACGGGTCAGGGCCGTCTTGAGGATGGCGCGGTCGGCGCTCGGGTGCGCGACGACGAAGTCCTTGCCGCCGGTCTCGCCGACCAGGCGGGGGTAGGTGCGGTACTTGGCGATGTTCTCGCCGACCGTCTTCCACAGGTGCTGGAAGGTCGGGGTCGAGCCGGTGAAGTGGATGCCCGCGAGGTCGCGGTGGTGCAGGGCGACCTCGGAGACGGCGATGCCGTCGCCGGTGACGAGGTTGATGACGCCCTTGGGCAGGCCCGCCTCTTCCAGGAGCTGCATCAGCAGGACGGCGGCGTGCGTCTGCGTCGGGGACGGCTTCCAGACCACCACGTTGCCCATGAGGGCGGGGGCGGTGGGGAGGTTGCCCGCGATCGCGGTGAAGTTGAAGGGGGTGATCGCGTAGACGAAGCCCTCGAGCGGGCGGTGGTCCAGACGGTTCCAGACGCCGGTCGCGTTCGCCGGGGGCTGCTCGGCGAGCAGGTCACGGGCGTACTTGACGTTGAAGCGCCAGAAGTCGATGAGCTCGCAGGGCGTGTCGATCTCGGCCTGCTGGGCGGTCTTGGACTGGCCGAGCATCGTCGAGGCGGCGAGCGTCTCGCGCCACGTCGTGGAGAGCAGCTCGGCGGCGCGCAGGATGATCGCGGCGCGGTCGTCGAAGGCCATCGCGCGCCACGCGGGGGCGGCGGCGAGCGCGGCGTCGATCGCGTCCTGGGCGTCCTGCTTGGTGGCGCCGCGGCCGTTGCCGATGACGGCCTTGTGGTTGTGCGGCTGCACGACCTGGAAGGGCTCACCGCCACCGAGGCGCTTGACGCCGCCGATGGTCATCGGCAGCTCGATGGGGTTCTCGGAGAGTTCCTTGAGCTTGGTCTCGAGGCGGGCGCGCTCCGGGGAACCGGGGGCGTAGCCATGCACCGGCTCGTTGACGGGGGCGGGGACCTGGGTCACGGCGTCCATGAGTCCGTATCTCCTTAAGGGGGGGTCGGGGGAAGTCGGGAAAGGAGCGCTCAGCCCTTGGTGAGGATGGAGCGGGCGAAGAAGAGCAGGTTGGCCGGCTTCTCCGCGAGGCGGCGCATGAAATATCCGTACCAGTCGGTGCCGTACGCGGTGTACACCCGCATCCGGTGGCCCTCGGCCGCGAGCCGAACGTGCTCGTCGCTGCGGATGCCGTACAGCATCTGGAACTCGTACTCATCCAGTTTGCGCCCCGCACGCCGCGCGAGCTCCTGCGCGATGGAGATCAGGCGCGGGTCGTGGGACCCGATCATCGGGTACCCGTCGCCCTCCATGAGGATGCGCGTGATCCGCACGTACGCCTTGTCGATCTCCGCCTTGTCCAGGTACGCGACCTCGGCGGGCTCCTTGTAGGCGCCCTTCACGATGCGTACGCGGCTGCCGGCGGCGGCCAGGCGGCGGGCGTCGTCCTCGGTGCGGAAGAGGTAGGACTGGATGACGCAGCCGGTCTGCGGGAAGTCCTTCCGCAGCTCCTCGTGGATGGCGAACATCGAGTCGAGGGTGGTGTGGTCCTCGGCGTCCAGGGTGACCGTGGTGCCGATCGCGGCGGCGGCCTCGACGACCGGGCGGATGTTGGCGAGGGCCAGCTCGTGGCCGCCTTCCAGCGCCTGGCCGAACATCGACAGTTTCACGGACATCTCGGCCTTCGTGCCGAGGCCGAGGTCCTTGAGGCGCTCGACGAGCTCCAGGTAGGCGTCGCGCGCGGCGGCGGCCTGCTCGGGCGTGGTGATGTCCTCGCCGACGACGTCGAGGGTGACTTCAAGGCCCTTGTCGGCGGCGTCCGTGATGATCGGGACGACCTGGTCCACCGTCTCACCGGCGATGAACCGGCCGACGACCTGCTTGGTGCCCGGGGCCGCCGACACGAAACGGCGCATCCGGTCGCTGCGCGACGCGGCGAGGATCACGGGACCCAGCACGGGCACCTCCACGGAGAGATTGAGACGGGGCCGTACCTGGATATGCGTAACAACCCGGTACGGCACGGAGAACCACCGTGAAACTTAAGGATCCCTCGGAGCCGGTGCCATCGACAGCTGTCACGCATCCGTGCCCTGGATCTCAGACATCTGTCTGAAGGCGGGGGCGAACTACGTCAGAATGGACAGCGTGAAAGGCGACTACCAGGAACTGGTCGACGAGATCTCGGCCCTGCTCGGCGCGCCCGCGACGCTCGAGAACCGCGACTTCGAGCTGATCGCCTTCGGCGCGCACGACGGCGGCGGCGACAGCGGCTTCGACGCGGCGGCCCTCGACCCGGTCCGCACCCGCTCGATCCTCACGCGCCGCTCCACGGCCGACGTCCGCGCCTGGTTCGAGGGTTTCGGCATCACGCGCGCGACGGCCCCGGTCCGCATTCCGCCCACTCCGGAGGCGGGCGTCGTCCGCGGCCGTATCTGCCTTCCCGTACGGCATCGGGGGTTCGCCCTGGGCTACGTATGGCTGCTTGACGACACCCCCGGACCCACGGACGCCCAGCTCACCGCCGCCATGGAGGTGGCGGGCCGCATCGGGGCGCTGCTCGCCGACGAGGCGCAGGCCGGCAGCGATCTGACCCGGGAGTTCCGCGCGGCCCTGACCGCCGAGCGCGGCTGGCAGCGGGACATGGCGGTGGCGGACCTGCGCACGGCGCTCGGCCCGCGCGGCGAGGGCCTGCACGCGGTGGTGTGCGTCGCGCCCTGGCCCTCCGCCGACCCCGACTCCGCCCCTTCCGTGCGTACGGTGCAGGGGGCGACCGCCCTGTGCACGGTGCCCTGGGGTACGGCGGGCCAGAGCCTCGCGGTCCTGGTCCGGCTGCGTTCGGCGGACGTGTCCACCCCGGCGGTGGCGGCGGCCACGCGGCTCCTGGAGTCGGCCCGCTCCGCGGCGGCGGGCATCGCGAGCGCCAGGCACGGCCTTGAGGAGCTCGGCGCCGCCTGGTGGGAGGCGTCGACGGCGGCCCGCGCGGCCCGCGCCGAGCCCCGCTTCGCCCCCGTGGCCCAGTGGTCGGACGTGGGCCCCTACCGCCTGCTCACCTCGCTGCCCGCGGAGGCCGCCCAGGACCCGGTGGCCCGGGCGCTGCTCTCCCCCGCCCACCGCGAACTCGCCCGCACCGCAGAGGCGTTCCTGGACTGCGCGGGCCAAGCGGGCCGCACGGCGGCGGAGTTGGGCATCCACCGCCAGACGCTCTACTACCGCCTCTCGCGCGTGGAGCAGCTCACGGGCCTCGATCTGGACGACGGCGAGGACCGGTTGCTGCTGCACATGGTCTTGAAGTCGTCACGCCTGTAACAGCCTCTAGGATCCGCAGTTTCGTGAGCACTTCCGCGTGACCATGAGCACCGTTCGAGCATTTCCGCGTGATCATGGGCAGTGATTACGGTCAGTAGCTGTCAGTAGTCGACTGTTTAAGATCTTCCGGTTTGGGCGGTGCGAAGCGTTCGCATCGTTCAAGTATGGCGACAGAGCGTCCGCGCAAGGGCCGCAGTAAGCGCACGGTCCCGACGGCGTCGATCCGGTACGGGGACGGATCGACTCGTGAATTCCCATTCGCTCAGCTCCGGTTGAGGGATTTCACCGAGTCCGAGCCGTGGCGCCGGGTTCGTTCGGTACACGGGAAGGCGCACTACTCGGGCGACTATGCGTCCTCGACGACGGGCGGTCAGGTCGTCTACGAAAGTCGGCTGGAGCTGGCGCGTCTACTGCTCGCCGACTTCGATCCAGTGGTGTGCGGCATCTTTGCCCAGCCCTGTCGCATGGTGGCGCGGATCGACGGCAAGGTGCGCAGTCACGTTCCGGACTTTCTCCTGGTGATGGATTCGGGGCCAGTGCGCGTCGTCAACGTCAAGCCGGCCTCACGGCTTGAGGACCCCAAGGTCGTACACGCGCTGGACTGGCCGAGGCAGCTGATCGAGCGGCATGGCTGGGAGTACGAGATCTGGTCGGGGGCAGAGCGGACGCTCGTGGAGAACGTCAGGTTCCTGGCCGCCTATCGGCACCCAGGAGTCGTGCCCGATGACGAGGTCGAGCGGGCCTGGCAGGAGGTCGTTGATGGTGAGGAGATGGTTCTCGCCGAGCGTCGTCTGGCGGGCGGCAGACCTCCTGAAGAAGCCCGTCCGGCGCTGATGGCGCTGTTGTGGGCGGGGCGGCTGACCACGGACCTGGCGGCCCGGCCACTGTCGGGTGAGTGCGTTCTGTGGAGGCAAGAATGACCGAGTGGACGACAACGCTGCGGCCCGGTCTGCCGGTCAGCTTCGACGGTGAACAGTTCACCGTCGCGGAGATCGAGGGCCGACGGATTCTCCTGCGGCAGTCAGGGCTGGCCGGGCCACCGAAACTGAGGCAGGTCGACATCTCGGTGCTGCTCTCCCATCCCACCACCACGGTCTTGGTGTCAGTCCCGGAGGAGGTGACGGCGGCTGCGGCTGTGCTGAGTGGTCTGGCCAACGAGGAGGACGACGAGCTGACAGTGAAGGTCCAGCACATCCAGGAGGTCCTCACCGGGTACCGGCTCGGCGACGCTGCGCTTGCCCTGGAGGGAGAGCCGCGTGCGGACTTCGCATCAGGGAAGCCGATGCTGCACCGCTACGCAGTCAAGGCTGCCGAGCTCGGTGTCGGGGTCAGTACGGTCCGCCGGTGGACGGCGGCGCTGAAGAAGTCGGGCCCGGCCGGACTCGTTGTGGACCGGCTGGCACGCAGTGTGTTGGAGCGGGCGGATCCCCGCTGGGTGGAGATGGCCGAGTCGGTCTTGAAAGCGAACGTCAAGGCGAGTCGCCCGGTGCGGGGGCTGATCCTGACCGAGATCGAGGAGCGACTGGTCAAGGAACACGGGAAGGGCACGGTTCCGCTGCCGGCCCGCACGATGGGCTATGAGCTGCTGCGGCAGATGTCCAAGGGGACCAACGCCTTCGAGGGCAGCACGAAGGGGAAGCGGTCGATCGCGGATGGTCCGCAGGGCACGTACGGCAGGCTGCGTGCCACTCGGCCGGGCGAGTACGTGGTGCTGGACACCAACAGTCTGGATGTCTTCGCGATGGAGCCGGTGACCTGCCGGTGGGTGCGCTGCGAACTGACCGTCGCCATGGATCTGTACAGCAGGTGCATCGTGGGGCTGCGGCTGACCCCGGTGTCGACGAAGTCGGTCGATGTCGCGGGCGTGTTGTACGAGACAGTGCGTCCGCGTGAGGCCCGCGCGAACGGCGGGGAGCCGCTGCCGTACTGCGGTGTTCCGTCGGCTGTGGTGGTCGACGCGGAGAAGTTGGTGGACCGGGACGGGCAGCCGCTGCTGCCGACGGTCGCCACGGAAACGATCATCTTCGACCATGGCAAGGTCTACCTCTCGAACCACATCAAGAGCGTCTGTGCCAAGCTCCGGATCTCGCTGCAGCCCGCCCGTCCCAAAACCCCGACCGACAAGCCGGTGGAACGCTGGTTCGGCACCCTCAACAAGGGCATCCTGGCCGCACTGCCCGGATACAAGGGCTCGGATGTGCACAGCCGCGGCGAGAAGGTCGAGGACGAGGCGTACTTCTTCATTGACGAACTCGAAGCGATCATCCGGGAATGGATCACCACGGTGTACCACAGGCGCCACCACCGAGGGCTGTGCATCCCGGAGGTGACGGGGCTGAAGCTGAGCCCGCTGGAGATGTTCGAGCACGGGGTGACCCGGGCCGGCCCGCTGCGGATCCCCCTGCGGCCCCATCTGGCCTTGGACTTCCTCGAGGAGTTCCGCGTCCCGATCCACCACTACGGCGTGGAGGTCGACGGCCTGCGCTACAACGGCGACGGGCTCAACGGTCACCGCAACCAGCCCAGCCCTTACCGGGGTGTTGACGCCGGGAAGTGGCCGATCGCCGTTGACTCCGGCGACATCACCAAAGCGTACTTCCAGGACCCGAAGGAGCGGACCTGGCACGTCCTGGACTGGGAGCATGCGGCAGCTCTCGATGGCCCGGTGAGCCGAGAGGCAGTGGTCTACGCCCGCAGGCTCGCCAAGAAGACACATCGATTCCCGGATACCAAGCGTGCACTGATCGAGCTGCTGGATCGCTGGGGCGCCGGACTGACCCGGGACCGTACCGAACGCCGGATGGCGCTGCGGCTGTCGCAGGATCGGCTGCGCATGGTCGGCGAAGATGAGGCGCCGGACGAGGCGGATGTGGTCGCCTCGCTGTCGTCTCTGCGGCGTGTGGCGGCCACCGGCGGGCCCGGGGCCAGCAAGGACGAGCCGGGGCATGCGAACCTGCGGGCCGTCGCAGCCACGGAACAGGTTCCGGGTGGCGACGATGACGAGGACGACGAGCTGGAAGCGGTCGTGCCCGGCGAGGAGGACATACTCGCGAACGCCGACGAGGACTACTACGCCGACGTCTGGGAGAGCCGTTGAGTACGGCCGAGGACCTCGCGCCGTTCGAAGGCGACGACTGCCAGTACTCGCCCACCCGGCTTCCGGGCTGGCTTCAGGAGGTCAACGGCCCGGACCGCATTAAGCCCAAGCAGCTCACCCGGGCCCAACTCGCTGGCCTCTCGCCGCGGGATCTGTTGGTACACAACGATGGCCGGGAGGTGCCTGCACACCATCGGGGACCAAGCGCCGGAAGTCGTACTCACCGTCGTGGCCGAATGCGGCGGAGAGCTACCGCAACTGACCAGCGAGGACGTCGGGCACGACGCCCACAACGCCGCCGTCGGCACCGCGTTGGCCCGCATCGCCCTCCACCCTGGCCATGCCGACCACGAGGCACTCTTCGAGTGGATCCTCGAAGCCGACCGCTCACTGCTGAAGGCTTCGAAGAACAACATCGGCGCGATGGCCGACCGGTGGACCTGGAGCGGTCCCGAGTTGGTCGGGCGCGTGCTGGCCAAGCTCGACCGCCGTGCCACCCTGCACGCCCGACTTCGTTACGCCAGCGCCGGCCCCCGACCGCGCTGGCCGGACCTCTCAGCCGACGCCATCACCCGCCGGGCGGCCATGATCCCTGCGATGCTCTGGCCCGGATGGACGATGCGCCTGCTCCCACGGCCCACGAACAACAAGGCCCCCCGCGCGGGCACGTTCCGCCGCGGCTGCAGCAGCTTCCTTCTGCTTCCCGGCGGACCGCCCCAGCTGAACTTCGAACGTGTCGGCCCGCTCCTGGGCAACCAGGAGATCAACACCGACCGCGACAGCATCGAACGACGCCTCTACCTCGATCACGATCTGACCCCACTGGCATCCACACTGGCCCAGCTCGCCCGCGCCTTGGACCAGCACGGCTCGCCTATCGACTACGCCGGACGACGAGCCACCTTCACCAGCACCACCGTCACCCTCGATCTCGATGCATATACGCGGCTATGCGCCCAGCAGGGCTGGAACCCAGGCCAGCAGCATCGCGTCTTCCTCATGCGTGCGTATCTCCTGATGCTGCTGACCGGCGAGGTTCATCCCCCGCCCGAAGGGGCGTCCTACCGGTTCGCGTGGCACTGCTCGGAGTTCCGGTTCCATGCGCCCCGCGCCCTCCGCTCGTTTCTACGCCAGCAGGCCGAAGAGAACCTCGCCCACCACAAGATCATCGAACCCGTTACCTGGGAACCACCTGATGCCTGGGTGACCGCTGCCCGATGGCCCGGCCTCTCCCCCACAGACATCGTCAAGGACGAATTCCGCGACCTGCTCGTAACGTCCGGCACCATCCACGAGGCCGCTGATGCTCTTGGCCTGGCCTCAGAACACGTCCGCCTCTACTGCGATCTAACGGAGACCGGCGCAACCACCCCCAGCGACGTGATCGGCAAACACCTCAGCACACGGACCGTGAGAACCGTCAAGATCCGCGAAGACGCCCTTGCCTCGGATCGACTCCGGGACCTCTACGTGAACCAGAAGCTGGAACTCACGCACATCGCCAACCTGGCGTCCTGCAGACCTGACACGGTCCGCCGGCTCCTCCGGCAGGAAGGCATCCCACTCCGCCCTCGGCCACGACGCATCCCGGACCGCCCCGACATCACACGCGAATGGCTCCACCACGAGTACGTTGTACGCCAACGCGACATCGCCAACCTCGCGCGCGAACGCGGCGTCACCCACTACCACCTCACCAAGATGGCCAAAGCCTGGGATATCCCGATCCGCCCCTCTGGGGGGCATTGCTACAACGCCGTCGGACACTTAAACCTTCACCGCCCCCTGTCCGAGGACATGCGCAAAGTGGTCATGACCTCGCAAGCCCTCGACCGACTACGAGCCATAACCCGAATCCCCGGCCACCCCAGCTTCGCCGCTGCGGCCCGGAGTGACGGCTCCGGAACCGACAGCGCGCTCCGCCAACGAGTCATCGGCGTCGAGAAGGCAGTGGGCTTCCAGATCATCGACCGCTCTGCCAGACCCCTCGCCCCCACCGAACGCGGACGGGAGTTCCTCCGCGAAGCCCGCGAGATCCTCCACATCGCGGACGGGAGACTGTGAGTGCGATGAAAGTGACCTCCGCGGAGCGACAGGGAGGCACGGGGATACGAACCCGACCAGCTTGATCTCTCGACCCTGCGGCCACCCTCTTGGCATCGTCACGTCATGGCCCCCACGCAAGTTGTCGGCGCTGAGTAGGTCCGCAGCTTGGAAGAGGGGTACACCAGATGCGACGTCAGCAACTCCCGCCTTGACCACAGGCAACTCCCCCGCATCTGATGGATATATTCGATAACTTTCCTGGTCAACCAGAGGGGAAATGGTGTGAGCAAGTTTCACGTCAGTCAGATCGAGACTCACGTTCGCGCTCTTTATGAGCCGGAAAACTGGAACACCGACTTGGATGATGTAAATAACCTGTCGCGCCTCTTGGCGCTTCATTCCGTCCATCTTGTTCTGGGTTCCTCGGAAGGGTCTCAGCCGTTGATTGAGATCACAGACGGTGCTAAAGACCGGGGAATTGATGCCATCGGAGTCGACTCGACGACAAAGTTGGTTGTCTTTGTTCAATCAAAGTGGCGCCAGGATGGGTCGGGTTCTATGGCGCTGGGTGACGTTCTAAAGTTCTTGCAAGGCGTAAAATCGCTGCTCGGAATGCGTGCCGATAATGATCTCGCTCATGCTTCCGAAGGCACGAGGACGGCAGTTCGTGATCTACTAAAGACGCCAGGGGCTCGTATCCGATTGGTCACAGTTACGACAGCCGGCGATGCGCTTGCATCGGAAGTTCAGGATCCCATTCTCGAATTGCTGAATCAACTCAATGACCTGGAAGGAATTGAACCCCTCGCCACCCATGTTCACTTCACTCAGGCCGATCTCTTTAATTCAATCTCGGAGCAGGCGCGACCTGCCGTTGATATCGAGTTGCAGATGCTCGACTGGGGGCGGGCGTCCGAACCCCAAAGAATGTATTACGGACGGGTTAGCGCGGCCGAGATTGCGGGTTGGTTCAAGGACCATGGTATCGATCTTTTCGCCGAGAACATTCGTGTCGTGATTCCTAGATCTGATATTAATGATGGGATCCTACAAACGATCGGTGATGATCCGGAACGGTTTGCCTATTACAACAACGGCATCACTGTGCTGGCAGAGGCGATTGAGATTGGTCCCGGAGGCGCCCTGAATCGTGACGTCGGATTCTTCAAACTTTCCGGTGCGAGCATCGTCAATGGAGCGCAGACCGTTTCAACCTTGGGCACGGTGCTCGGAACAGAGCATGAGAAGAATCTGGGAAGTGCTTTCGTTCTCGTGCGATGCATCGAGGTACCTAAAGCCGAAGATGAACTGGGACGCCGCATCACGAGGTTCGCCAATACCCAGAATGAAGTTTCCAGTCAGGATTTTGCCTTCTTGGACCAAGAGCAGCACCGTCTCGCCCGTGAACTGCAGGTGCTCGGATATGAGTACCTTCTGCGTTCAGCGGAACAGGCTAAATCGAAGGATTCTGCAAAGGTGATTGAGGTAAGGCAGGCCGCAGTGGCCCTTGCATGCGCCTCAAGTAGCGTAAATCACTCGGTGATCGCCAAACGGGAAGTTTCCCGACTGTTTTCCGAGGCATCCGTTTATCGCTCCCTCTTCAATCCGAATACGGACCCCCTGAGGCTTACGCGAGCTGTGAGGATCACCGTTTCTGTCGACAAGTTGCTCGACAAGATCGAGCGAGAGCGCGACGGCGCGGAGGCTGGTATCGCGGTGCATGGCAGAAGAGTCATCGCGCATCTGGTGATGAGGAAGCTGGGGGATAGTTTCTTGAGAGATCCCAAGAGTGATCTGAATCCCGTTCTGGGCGGATTGGAGTCGGAGGTCAATTCGTATGTCGCCGCCATGGTCTTGGCATTCCCAGCCAACGCATACCCGGGTAACGTATTCAAGAACCAGGCTAGGGTTGCGGCCCTGATTCGAGACGCCGGATTGACGTGACAACGGAACGGATTCGAAGGTCGCCTGCGGCAGCGCGGTATTCCAGCACATGCCCGGAGGCGGTCATCCATGTGGCACGTACTACAGCCGGAGATCATGTGACGTGGTCTCCTCGACTGATAGGGACTTCGACGAGTCGGCCCCGTGGCGTCGGGTCCGGTCGGTGCACGGGGTGGCGCACTACTCAGGCGACTACGCCTCGGCGACCACGGTCAGGCTTCTGGCCGCCTATTGGTGTCCCGGTGTCGTACCGGCCGGTTAAGTCGAACGGGTCTGGAAGGGGGGCGTCGACGGCGGGATGGCGCTCACCGAACGCCGACCGGAGACGGGAGGCGCGAGGAAGCCCGTCCGTCGCTGAGACACTTCTGCGGGCGGAGCGGCTGACCACCGACCTCTCGGTCCGGCCGCTGTCGGGTGATTGCGTACTGCGGAGGCACAGATGACCCGGTGGACGACGATGCTGCGGCCGGGGCTGCCAATCGGCTTCAACGGTGAGCAGTTCACCGTCACTGAGATTGAGGGGCGACGGATTCTTCTCCGCCAAGGGGCGGTGGTCGGGCCGCCGAAGCTCCGGGGTGTGCGGCATCTGTCTGATCACCTGCATCACTTCCCGGAACAAGACCCAAGATAGGCACGCACGGCTATAATCCGCGGAATCCACTGCTCGGGAGAGGCGGCTCCAGTTGGCCAGGCACCATCTGCGATTCGCACCGAGGATCCTCACACGTCTCGGTGAAGAACTCGTTCCGCACCCTGACATGGGGATCATGGAGTTGGTGCGCAACGCGTATGACGCCGATGCCACCGAGTGCGGCATCGAGCTGATCAACGCCACGCGCCCTGGCGGCTCCATCATCGTCACGGACGATGGGGACGGCATGACCGGTGCCCAGCTCACCTCCGACTTCCTACTCATCGGTAGCTCCGAAAAGTCATCGTCCCCATTCACAAGTAGGAACCGACGTCGGGTCGGAGAGAAGGGACTTGGACGGCTTGCGGCCCTCCGGCTGGGGCGTCGCGTGAAGGTCACGACACGGGCTCGGGCGAGCACGGATGTACAGCACGAGCTCTATATCGACTGGGACGAGCTCGATTCCGCACACGCAGTGGAGGATGTCCCGCTGGAGCTCCGCGAGGTCGCGCCTCACGGGCGCGTCGGAACCCGCATTGAGATACACGACCTTCGTGTGGGCCTCAGCGACGTCGACGTCGAGCGACTGTCGCGCTCACTCATGCTTCTCACGGGGCCGTTCCAGTCCGAGTCGACTTTTAAAATCCTCTGGAACTCTTCGGCGTTCGGGCACGAAGACCTCGCTGCTTCGGTAACCCAGGAACATCTGCAATGGGCGGAGTTTCACCTGTCGGGGAAGCTTGGCGCGGATGGCACTCAGTCGGTGGAACTCAGGGACCACAAGGCGAATCTGCTCGCCACGGCGACTGCGAGCGAGCTCCGGGCCGCCGCAGTCGGAGACCGCCGTAGGCGACCTCCCGTAGGCGCCAACCAACTCTTCAGCAGCGCGCCAGCAGCTCAGTTCGACCTGTGGATGTTCAATCTCAACCCGAAAAACTCAGTCGCCTTGCGTAATTCGATGCAGCCGACACCCGAGATCAAGAGCTGGCTCTCGGATGTCGGCGGCGTACATCTCTATCATCATGGGCTGCGTGTCCAGCCCTACGGTGATCCCGGGGACGACTGGCTGAATATCAATGTCCGCCGAGCGGTACTCTCCGAATTTCGCCCCTACACCAACAACTCCGTAGGGTGCCTCGTCGTCAGTGATCCCGAGAATCGTCTCCAGCCCAAGACGGATCGCAGCGGATTTGTCCACAACGCCGCGTTCGGTGAGCTGCGCGAGTTCGCGGTTTCTGCGGTGGAATGGGCATCGCAGCGTCGTCGACAGCTTCGCGAACGGGAACGGCAGGTGCAACGCACACGCACGAAGGCCCAAAGTGCCGACGCCGAGGCCGAGTTCACCAGAGCCAGAGAGGACATGGAGGAGCAGCTAGCGGACGATCAGGGACGGTTGGGCGGTGACATCGACCGTGAGGCGGTCCAGCGCGTCCTTACCACCTCGCAGCGCCTGGCGGATCAGCGCCTGCGGGAGATTCAGGATCTCCACGCCGAACTGCTCCTCTACCGAGCCCTCGCCACCGTGGGAACGAGTACCGCCGTGTTCGCGCACGAGGCGCAGCAACCCGCCGCGCGTATCGTCCAAGAGGCACGCACGGTCGACAGGAGGCTCCGTCAGGATGTCGACGCGTCGACCGTCGACGGCCGTTACAAACCGTCTCTGAACAGCATCATGGACGGCGCACACACCTTGCAGATCTTCGCGCAGCTCCCGCTGAATCTCCTCGTCCGCAAGAAGCGCGACCTAAAGGACGTGGACATCGACGAGGTGTGCCTGACCACCCTGAGGCTGTTCCACAACTTCCTCAGCGATCGCGGTATCCACGTCACTCACGATCTCGAGTGTCAGGGCCTTCATGTGCGTACCTACGAGGCCGCGATCGAATCAATCATCGCCAATCTGCTCGTCAACTCCGTCCATGCGTTGACTCGTCCGGACGGCGGTGAGGCGCGGAGGGTCCATCTCGCCACCCAGTCCTTCGTCGAGGAGGAGGCTTTGTGGATCAGGCTCACCGTCGATGACTCGGGGCCGGGAATTCGAGCTCCGCTGGAGGAGATTTGGGTGCCCGGATACACCACTCGCGACGGTGGCACGGGCCTGGGTCTGACGATTGTCCGGGATTCCGTCAGCGATATGACAGGCCGTCAAAATGCTCTCAAAAACGGACCGTTGGGAGGCGCACGGTTGTTGATTGAGCTGCCGGTCTCGACAACGGCCGCCACGGGGGACTCGAACGACGGACAGGGGGAACGAGCGTGACTTCTCAGCTTGAGGGTGTCCGGACTGTGGGCATCGTCGACGATGTGACCGCCGAGGCCGAGGCCCTCGGCCGGCTCTTCGAGGACTTCGACATGCGGGCCCTGATCATGCCCCGGCCAGAACCCCGGGCGACAGCCGAGGAGTACCTTTCCACGTTTCCTCCCATGGACGTACTCGTCTGCGACCACCTGCTACGCAACAGCTGGACGGTCGCCTTCACGGGGGCAGAGCTCGCCGCGCGGGCCAACAGCCGTCCACAAAAGCTCCCGGCCATCGTGATGAGTACGCATGTCGGCACCCATGAGGCGTCCTCCATCCATCAGTGGCGGGCCGACATCCCCGCGGTCGTCCCCAAAGGTGCCGAGAGCGAACAGGTCCTCGGTGCGGTCCGGTACGCGATTGAGGAGGCGGCCGGCACGGTGTCGCGTGAACGGCGCCGGTTCCGCACCCCGGTCGAGGTCCTCGCCGTGCACCCGGAGGGCGAGAGTCCGTATGCAGAGGTGCTTGTCAGCGGCTGGAGCCTGACCCGTCCGGCGCGCTTGCCACTGTCGCGACTTGAGCAGGACACGGGAACGTCTGCTGGGTCCTTGCCGCCCGGGACCTGGTTGCGGGCCGAAGTCAATTGTTACGCCCGTCGGGCAGAAGACCTCTGCTTCACGCACATCACCCTGGCCCCCCAACTGTCCGAGGAGATCCAAGCCCTGTGACCGCGCCTCTCCTCCCCAGCCAGAGCGGCTCCCCCAAGGGAGAGCTCGCGGTCACCATTCTGGACGTGGGGCACGGAAACTCCGCCATCGTCCGCGACGGGTCGCGTTGCGCGGTCATCGACGCTGCGGACGACACCACGCACGCGGAACTCGAGAGGATCGGTTGTGCCACCCTTGAGGAAGTAATCGTCTCCCATGTCGACAACGATCACATCGCGGGGATGAATCAGCTCCTCCTCGACCCGAAGTGGCCGCTTGGACGGATCCGGATCAACACGGACGCGTCCAAGGACACGAAGGCGTGGAGGCACCTCCAGCAGACCCTGCAGCTCTTGGCGGACGACAAGCGCACCACCGGCATCCTGCCAGTCCGTACGGATACGGGAATTCCCATCCGCGTAGGACGGGCGGAACTCGAAGTCTGCCACCCGAGGACAGTGATGGCACTCGCCGGTCCACGGGCACATGATCCTCGATTCGGGAAGGTGACGAGCAACACGATGGCCGCCGTCGTCCGGGTCCTGCTCGACGGCGCGGAGGCGGTGCTCCTCGCCAGCGACATCGACGGGGTCGGACTGAGGGACCTCCTGGAACATGGGCGCGAACTCTCCGCGGAGGTCCTCGTCTTCCCGCATCACGGCGGTCTCCCCGGCTCCGCGAAACCGGTGGCTTTCGCCCGGTCTCTCACCGCCGCCGTCGACCCGCGCCTCGTGGTCTTCTCCATGGGGACGAGCGGCCGGACGGCCAACCCGCGACGGGACATCATCAAGGGGGTGCGCGAGGCCGCCCCCGACGCGCACATCGCCTGCACTCAGCTGTCGGTCCACTGCCACGGGGCAGGCTCACTGCCCCTGTCCGAAGGGCACCTCTCCGACGCCATGGCCCGAGGACGCGCGGAAAACCGATGCTGCGCGGGCAGCATCATCGTCACGCACACGGAGAGTGGCTTCCGATATACGCCACCGCTGCCCCAACACGGGCGGTTCATCCTCGACTCGGTGACCGATGCGTTATGCCGCGCCTCGTCTTCAACTTTTCCCAGCCAGTGTTCCTCATCGGCGGCAGGCGCTTCCGTACCTCGGGCTGCGAACCCTCCGATTAGCGGCGGCGCCGACTGACACCATGTCTTCTTACCGCCGTCGTAGCCCCGACTGCCCGCGCCGACGCCCGCGTCCGCCTTCACCGACTGCGAGTCGATCACAGTAGCCGCGGGATCCGCCAGGCCCGCCGCCTGGCGGACCTTCCTGCCCGACTGGTTGTGAAATTTGGCGATCAGACCTCTCTCGCACCAGCGGCGGAGGAAGGCGCAGGTCCGGTCCCAGGCCAGGAATTGCACGGGCATGTTGCACAATTTGAATGGCCCGCTCATCTCGGCCAGACGGTCGCGGTGATGTGCATATTCGACGCCCGGCTCCTCGGGATCAGCCCCGGCACTCTCTTACACCCGCATCGTGCGCCACAGGGCACCACTTGACTGAGCGGAAGTGCAGGACCTTCGTTTGAGCCTGCAGTATGACCGTCGCTCGGTTGGACAGGACGTCCCGTCAAACGGCCGCAACATAGCCGACGATCGCCGGTTTGAGTAGCCGGCGATCGTCACGATCATTGAAGCTCAACCCCACCACGAGCTTCATACGGAGACCATTGCTCACCCCCAACCCCCTTTGCGCTTCCCACGTCTGAGCCTGCTACAGGCTGTGGGGGCTGCTTAGGGTCCAACTGCCGATTCTGCTCATGATCACCGACCGCGCGTATTGCGCACGGGGCGCGGATTCCGGTATCTCCGCAGGACTCAGTGCTCATGAAATCGCGCTCCCTACACAGCCGTACCAGCCCCGCAACGAGCCCTCGTGACGTGACCATGCCCGCGCCTGGCCGGATACTGTTCCCCCTGTTGATCGACCCCCACCTCAGAAGGAGAACGAACCCCCCATGAAGTTCAGGTTGTTGGGCCCCGCCGTCGCCGCTGCCGCCCTCATCGGCACCACCCTCTCGACCGGCGTGGCCTCGGCGGACGTGTCCGCTTCCGCGGCGCCCAACTGCAGGGCCGCGATCATCAACGTTCCCGCCAAGGAGAGCGTGAAGATCCGTACGCACGCGAAGCTCGGAGCCACCGCCGTCGGCGTGTGGTCCAAGGGCAAGAAGGGCACCGTCTGCAACGACGGCAAGCCGATCACGGGCCAGAAGTACACGCTCTGCGGCAAGACGAGCACCCAGTGGCTCTACGGTGGCCCGAACAACAGCAGCAAGATCGGTTACGTCCCGCGCGCCTGCATCAAGTGGTAGCGAAGCACCCCGGCACGGCATGACCCCTCGTGGTGCGGGTGGCGCGACGCCGCCCGCACCACAGGCATTTCAGGCCCCGGACATCCGCCCCATCGCCCGCCGCATGCCCTCCGTGAGCTGCTCGGCGGTCGTCGCCGAATCCGGGTCGAAGAGCCACTGCACCATCAGGCCGTTGAGCAGCGTCGTGTAGAAGCGCCCCTCGGTCTCCACCACGTCCTCCGGCAGGACGCTCTCCTCGATGCCGGTGAAGACAGCGGCGATCCCGCTGCGGCCCTCCCGCTGTGCCTTGACCAGGAGTTCGCGCACTCCGGCGAGGCGCTCGCCCTGCGTGATGACCTCGAAGGACAGCATCCAGATGGCGCGGGATTCGGGGAACGCGCGCAGGATGTTCGCCCACACCTCCTCGAAGCGCTCGATCGAGCCGTCCTTCGTGGCGCTCTGCCCCGCGGGGGCGTCGCCGAAGCTGTCGCCCGCCCGCTCGACCAGGGCGACGAACGCCTCCACGAGCAGCGCGTCCTTCGAGCCGTAGTGGTAGCCGATCGACGCCAGGTTCGTCCCCGACTCCTTGACGATGTCGCGGGCCGTCGTGCGCACGAAGCCCTTCTCCAGCAGGCAGCGCTTGGCGCCTTCGAGCAGATCCTCACGGTGTCCCATGCGGGCAAGCGTACCCCCGATCCATACATTCGTCCCAGACCATCGTTTTATACGCTCGTACTAGACAACTGTTTAAGACGTCCGTACAGTCCTCGGCATGACGAACTCGACGCACGAACAAGCGAATTCGGCGGTCCCGGAGCGCGCGGGCCGCAAGGAGTGGACCGCCCTCGCCGTCCTGATGCTGCCGCTGCTCCTGGTCTCGATGGACGTCTCGGTCCTCTACTTCGCGATCCCCGCGATCAGCGCGGACCTGGAGCCGAGCGGCACCCAGCAGCTCTGGATCTTCGACATCTACGCCTTCGTGCTCGCCGGTCTGCTGATGACGATGGGCTCGCTCGGCGACCGCATCGGCCGCCGCAAGCTCCTCATGTTCGGCGCCGCCGCCTTCGGCGCGGCCTCGCTCACCGCCGCGTACGCGGACAGCGCCGAGATGCTGATCGCGGCCCGCGCGGTCCTCGGCATCGGCGGCGCGACCCTGATGCCGTCGACGATGGCCCTCGTACGCACGATGTTCCGCGACGCCGGACAGCGCGCGAAGGCCATCGGCATCTGGTCCGGCGTGATGGTCGCCGGCATCGCGCTCGGCTCGGTGATGAGCGGACTTCTCGTCGAGTACTTCTGGTGGGGCTCGGTCTTCCTGGTCAACCTGCCCGCGATGGTGATGCTCCTGGTCCTCGCGCCGGTCCTCATCCCCGAGTTCAAGGACCCGGAGCCGGGCCGCTTCGACCTGCTGAGCGTGCCGCTGTCCATGGCCGCCGTACTGCCCGTCGTCTACGGCCTCAAGGAGATCGCCGCCCAGGGCTTCGAGGCCGCGTACGTCGCTTCGCTCGTCGTCGGACTCGTCTTCGCCGCCCTGTTCGTCCACCGCCAGCGCACCACGGAGTCACCGCTGATCTCGCCGGCGCTGTTCCGGGGCCGCGGTTTCGCCCCCGCGGTCCTCCTCAACCTCATCTCGGTGCTGGCGATGATGGGTTCGGCGTACTTCACCACGCAGTACCTGCAGTCCGTCCTCGGCAAGAGCGCCTTGGAGGCCGCCCTGTGGGCGCTGCTCCCCTCGGTCCTCATCGGCTTCGCGGCCCCGGTCGCCACGGCTCTGGTGCAGCGGGGGGTCAACCGCGCCTACGTCGTCTCGTCCGGCTTCGTCACCTCGGCCTGCGGCTTCGGCGTGCTGACACTGACCGGCACGGACTCGCTGTGGACGGTCCTCACGGCCGCCGGGCTCATCGCCTGCGGCGCCGTGATCATCGGCTCGCAACTCACCGACCTGGCGCTCGGCTCGGCCCCGGCGGAGAAGGCGGGCTCGGCCTCCTCGCTCCTGGAGACCGGCCAGGAGTTCGGCGGCGCGCTCGGCATGGCGCTCCTCGGCTCCATCGGCAACGCGGTCTACCGCAGCGAAATGCCGGACTCGGCCCCGGCGGAGGCCCACGAGACCCTCGGCGGCGCGCTCGCGGTGGCCCAGGAGATGCCGGACAAGGCGGCCACGGCCCTGCTCGACACGGCCCGCGACGCGTTCACCAACGGCATGCATGTCGCGGCGCTCACGGGGGCGGTTCTGCTGGCCGCCTCGGCGGCACTGGCAGCGGTGACGCTGCGCCGGACGGCGCAGGAGGCGCCGTCCGCAACGCAAACGCCGGACGAGCTGGAGGTTTCCAGCCCGTCCGGCGTTTGAGGACGAACTCGGCGAAGCCGGTGATGAACCGGCAGCCGAAGCCGCGGGGTTACTAGTCCGTGAGGTTCACCGCACGCGCGGACTCCGCACCGATCTCCGCGGCAAGCTCGTTCAGCACCGGCTGCGGCACCGTGTCGTCCACCGTCAGGACGGCGAGCGCCTCGCCGCCCGCGTCCGCGCGGGCGACCTGCATACCGGCGATGTTGATCCCCGACTCACCGAGGACACGGCCGACGGTGCCGACGACACCGGGACGGTCCGCGTACCGCAGGACGACCATGTGCTCGGCAAGGGCCAGGTCCACGTCGTACTCGCCGACGGCGACGATCTTCTGCAGGTGCTTGGGGCCTGCCAGCGTGCCGGAGACCGAGATCTCCTCGCCGCCGGTGAGGGTGCCGCGCACCGTGACCACGTTGCGGTGGTCCGGGGACTCCGAGCTGGTGGTGAGGCGGACCTCGACGCCACGCTCCTGGGCGAAGAGCGGCGCGTTGACGTACGAGACGGTCTCGTCGACGACGTCCTCGAACACACCCTTCAGCGCGGAGAGTTCGAGCACCTTCACGTCGTGTTGGGTGATCTCGCCGTACACCTCGACGTCGAGCCGCGCGGCGACCTCGCCCGCGAGCGCGGTGAAGATCCGGCCGAGCTTCTCGGCGAGCGGCAGACCCGGGCGCACGTCCTCGGCGATGACGCCGCCCTGGACGTTCACCGCGTCCGGGACCAGCTCACCGGCGAGGGCGAGGCGCACCGACTTGGCGACGGAGACGCCCGCCTTCTCCTGCGCCTCGTCCGTGGAGGCGCCGAGGTGCGGGGTGCAGACGACCTGGTCGAACTGGAAGAGCGGGGAGTCCGTGCAGGGCTCCTTCGCGTACACGTCCAGACCGGCGCCCGCGACGCGGCCTTCCTTGAGCGCCGAGTACAGCGCCTCCTCGTCGACGATCCCGCCGCGCGCGGCGTTCACGATGCGGACGGCGGGCTTGACCTTGTGCAGGGCGTCGTCGCCGATCAGACCGACCGTCTCGGGGGTCTTGGGCAGGTGCACGGTGATGAAGTCGGAGACTTCGAGCAGCTCGTCGAGCGTGAGGACCTTGACGCCCATCTGCGCGGCCCGCGCGGGCTGCACGTAGGGGTCGTAGGCGACGACCTTCATGCCGAAGGCGGACATGCGCTGGGCGACAAGGGCTCCGATGCGGCCGAGGCCGACGACGCCGAGGGTCTTCTCGGCGAGCTCGACGCCCGTGTACTTGGAGCGCTTCCACTCACCGGCCTTGAGCGCCTGGCTGCCCTGGGGGATGTTGCGGGCCGTGGCGATGAGCAGGCCACAGGCGAGTTCGGCGGCGGTGACGATGTTCGAGGTGGGTGCGTTCACCACCATGACGCCCGCCTTGGTGGCGGCGGACACGTCCACGTTGTCCAGGCCCACGCCCGCACGGGCGACGACCTTCAGCTTCTTCGCGGCCGCGATGGCCTCGGCGTCGACCTTGGTCGCGGAGCGGACCAGAATCGCGTCGACGTCGGCGATGGCGGGCAGCAACTCGGCGCGGTCCGCGCCGTTGCACTGACGGATCTCGAAGTCCGGGCCCAAGGCGTCGACAGTGGCGGGCGACAGCTCTTCAGCGATGAGTACGACCGGTTTGCCGTTGGCAGCAGTGCTCACGTGAGTCCTCACAAGTCCAATGCGGACGGCCGTCCCGACGGCCGCATGCGGGTGGAGGGGAGCGGCACCGGGGAGGGGCGGGTGCGATCCCGTGTCGTTCGGTGCGTGCTCTCGGCGTGCCGGACGAAGGTCCTCGTAGCGGAGCTACTCGGGCCTTTGGCCGGTGCGGCGAGAGTGCGTGCCGGGCGGCTCGGGGGCGTGCCTGCCCCTCCTCGGTGTCGCTCAGCCGCGTGGAAGACGCACGACGCTGTGGGCCTGACGCGTTTGTTGAACAGCAGTGTAGTGGCGAGACGGGCCTCGCCTTACGCCTCCGCGGAAGGATCACCCGTCCGTGGCTGGACACCATGGACAAGCGACAGATTCAGCCCCTCCGGCGATTGAGGAGCGGGGTCCGGGGCAGCGCCCCGCGGCGGTGCCCCGGACCCGGAGTACCTCAGGCCTCTTCGTTGACCCAGGACATGAGCTTGCGGAGCTCCTTGCCCGTGGTCTCCAGGAGGTGGTTCTCGTCCTGCGTCTTGTACTCGTTGTACTTCTTCAGACCGCCGTGGTACTCGTCCATCCACTGCTGGGCGAACGTGCCGTCCTGGATCTCGGCGAGGACCTTCTTCATCTCGGCCTTGGTGGCGTCCGTGATGATGCGGGGGCCCGTGACGTAGTCGCCCCACTCGGCGGTCTCGGAGATCGACCAGCGCATCTTCTCCAGGCCGCCCTCGTACATGAGGTCGACGATGAGCTTCAGCTCGTGGAGGCACTCGAAGTACGCGATCTCCGGCTGGTAGCCGGCCTCGGTCAGCGTCTCGAAGCCCGCCTTGACCAGCGCGGCGGTGCCACCGCAGAGCACGGCCTGCTCGCCGAACAGGTCGGTCTCGGTCTCCTCGGTGAAGGTCGTCTTGATGACGCCCGCCCGCGTGCCGCCGATGCCCTTGGCGTACGAGAGAGCCAGCGCGAAGCCGTTGCCGGTCGCGTCCTGCTCGACGGCCGCGATACACGGAACGCCGCGGCCCTCCTCGTACTGACGGCGGACGAGGTGGCCCGGACCCTTGGGGGCGACCATGCAGACGTCGACGCCCTCGGGGGCCTTGATGAAGCCGAAGCGGATGTTCAGGCCGTGGCCGAAGAACAGCGCGTCGCCGTCCTTGAGGTTGTCCTTGATGGACTCCTCGTAGACCTGGGCCTGGATCGGGTCCGGCACCAGGATCATGATGACGTCGGCCTCGGCGGCGGCCTCGGAGGGGGTCACCACGCGCAGGCCCTGCTCCTCGGCCTTGGCCTTGGACTTGGAGCCCTCGTGCAGACCGACACGGACGTCGACACCCGAGTCACGGAGCGACAGCGCGTGGGCGTGGCCCTGGCTGCCGTATCCGATGACCGCGACCTTGCGGCCCTGGATGATGGACAGGTCGGCGTCGTCGTCGTAGAACAGCTCGGCCACTGGAAATCTCCTATGTGTGCTGGTGTTGCGACCCACCGTACGGCGGGCGGGGGGAAGAAAGTTTTCAGGTCTCGCCATGCGGGCGGGTTCAGGCGCTGCGGTCCAGCGCCCGCAGGCTGCGGTCCGTGATGGAGCGGGAGCCGCGGCCGATGGCGATGGTGCCGGACTGGACGAGCTCCTTGATGCCGAAGGGCTCCAGCATCTTGAGCATCGCCTCCAGCTTGTCGCTGGAGCCGGTGGCCTCGATCGTGACCGCCTCGGGCGAGACGTCCACGGTCTTGGCGCGGAACAGCTGGACGATCTCGACGATCTGCGAACGCGTCTCGTTGTCGGCGCGGACCTTGGCGAGGACCAGTTCACGGCCGACGGCCGCGGACGGCTCGAGTTCGACGATCTTCAGGACGTTGACGAGCTTGTTGAGCTGCTTGGTGACCTGTTCGAGCGGCAGGTCCTCGACGTTCACGACGATGGTGATGCGTGAGATGTCGGGGTGCTCGGTGACGCCCACGGCCAGGGAGTCGATGTTGAAGCCGCGGCGGGAGAACAGGGCGGTGATCCGGGCGAGGACACCGGGCTTGTTCTCGACCAGGACGGAGAGCGTGTGCTTGGTGGACATGACTCTGGGTCTCTCTTTCGCTCTCGGTCTCAGTCGTCTTCGTTGTCGCCGAAGTCGGGGCGGACCCCGCGGGCGGCCATGACCTCGTCGTTCGAGGTGCCTGCGGCGACCATCGGCCACACCTGGGCGTCCTCGTGGACGATGAAGTCGACCACGACGGGGCGGTCGTTGATGGCGTTGGCCTCGGCGATGACCTTGTCGAGGTCCTCGGGGCGCTCACAGCGCAGCGCCACGCAGCCCATGGCCTCCGACAGCTTCACGAAGTCCGGGACGCGCGTGCCCTTGTTGGGGCCGATGTCCTCGGGACCGCTGTGCAGGACGGTGTTGGAGTAACGCTGGTTGTAGAACAGCGTCTGCCACTGGCGGACCATGCCGAGGGCGCCGTTGTTGATGATGGCGACCTTGATCGGGATGTTGTTCAGGGCGCAGGTGGTCAGTTCCTGATTGGTCATCTGGAAGCAGCCGTCGCCGTCGATCGCCCAGACCGTGCGGTCCGGCCGGCCGGCCTTGGCGCCCATCGCGGCCGGGACCGCGTACCCCATCGTGCCGGCGCCGCCGGAGTTGAGCCAGGTGGCGGGCTTCTCGTACTCGATGAAGTGGGCGGCCCACATCTGGTGCTGGCCGACGCCCGCCGCGAAGATCGTGTCCTCGGGGGCCAGCTTTCCGACGCGCTCGATGACCTGCTGCGGGGAGAGCGAGCCGTCCTCGGGCTGGTCGTAGCCGAGCGGGTAGGTGTCGCGCCAGCGGTTGAGGTCCTTCCACCAAGCGGTGTAGTCCCCCTGCTGGCCCGCGGTGTGCTCGGCCTGCACGGCCTGGATCAGGTCGGCGATGACCTCGCGGGCGTCTCCGACGATCGGCACGTCGGCGGCGCGGTTCTTGCCGATCTCGGCCGGGTCGATGTCGGCGTGGACGATCTTCGCGAAGGGCGCGAAGCTGTCCAGCTTGCCGGTGACGCGGTCGTCGAAGCGGGCTCCGAGGGCGACGATCAGGTCGGCCTTCTGCAGCGCGGTGACGGCGGTGACCGCTCCGTGCATGCCCGGCATTCCCACGTGCAGCTTGTGGCTGTCGGGGAATGCGCCGAGCGCCATCAGTGTGGTGGTGACGGGCGCTCCGGTGAGTTCTGCGAGGACCTTCAGCTCCGCGGTGGCCTGCGCCTTCAGGACGCCGCCGCCGACGTACAGGACCGGGCGCTTGGCCGCGGTGATCAGCTTGGCGGCCTCGCGGATCTGCTTGGCGTGCGGCTTGGTCACCGGGCGGTAGCCGGGCAGGTCCTGGGTGGGCGGCCAGGAGAACGTGGTCTGCGCCTGGAGGGCGTCCTTGGCGATGTCGACCAGGACGGGGCCCGGGCGGCCGGTGGAGGCGATGTGGAAGGCCTCCGCGATCGTGCGCGGGATGTCCTCGGCCTTGGTGACCAGGAAGTTGTGCTTGGTGATCGGCATCGTGATGCCGACGATGTCCGCCTCCTGGAAGGCGTCCGTGCCGATCGCCTTGGACGCCACCTGGCCGGTGATCGCGACCAGCGGGACGGAGTCCATGTGCGCGTCGGCGATCGGTGTGACGAGGTTGGTGGCACCGGGGCCGCTCGTCGCCATGCACACCCCGACCTTGCCGGTGGCCTGCGCGTATCCGGTGGCCGCGTGTCCTGCGCCCTGCTCGTGCCGGACCAGGACGTGCCGGACCCGGGTGGAGTCCATCATCGGGTCGTACGCGGGAAGGATGGCACCGCCGGGAATGCCGAATACCGTGTCGGCCCCGACTTCCTCGAGAGAACGAATGAGGGACTTCGCGCCCGTGACGTGCTCGACGGGCGTCGACTGCTGTCCTGAGGATCGGGGCCGCGGCTGCGGATGGTGGGCCCCGGTGGCCTGCTCGGTCATCGGCATTCTCTTCTCGAAGCTGAGGGTTTTTGCGGGGTTTTTGCGGGGGTTTGGCAGGTGCCGGTGCAACAAAAAACCCCTCGTGCCGTGAGGCAAGCGAGGGGAGCGCGTCGGAGCGGGTGCAGGGATTCCGGTGTTCGGACCGGTGAGTCCCAGCTTCAGCCGACGCGCTTTCCAAGTACGAGAATTCGGGTGCGCATGGCATTGACCTTCTCCTTGGCGCACTGTGCCTGTCAAGTAGGTGGGACGGGGGTCTCATTATGTGAACGGACATAGGACTCGACACCTCCCCCGAAGGACACCGGAGGAGCGCCCGCGAAGACAGGCTCCACCGGCCCGTGCGGCACCGGAAAATGCCCGAGCGACAGCGCGCGCCGCAGCCGGTACTCGTCGAGCGGCCCGGAGAACGCCATGCCCTGTCCGTGCGTGCAGCCCATCGCGCGCAGGGCGGTGACCTGCTCCGGCAGATCGACGCCGTCGGCCACGGAGCGCAGGCCCAGATCGCTCGCGATGCGCAGCAGACCGGTGGTGATCTTGTGCAGGCGCGCGGACTCGACGACGCCCTCGATGAGACTGCGGTCCAGTTTCAGTACGTCGACGGGGAGCCGGCGCAGTGCGGTGATGGCCGCGTAGCCACTGCCGAAGCCGTCCAGGGCGACGCGTACGCCGAGCCTGCGCAGGGAGGTCAGCCGCCGCTCCAGTTCCTCAAGGGGGACCCGGGGGTCGATGTCCGCGAGCTCGATGATCAGCGCTCCGGAGGGAAGTCCGTGGCGCGTCAGAAGGGCTTCGATGGAGCCGAGCGGCAGCGAGCGGTCCAGGAGGCGCCGGGCGCTCATCCGGATGCCTACGGGCACGGCGTGGCCCGTGCGACCGCGTTCGGCGGCCTGCTGGACGGCCTCTTCGAACATCCAGCGGCCCAGCTCCGCGGTGCGGGCGCCCTCCTGGCCGTCCGAGGTGTCGGCGACGCGCAGGAACTCGGCGGGCGTGAAGAGGATGCCCTGGGCCGAGCGCCAGCGCGCCTGGGCGGCGACGGAGGTGATGCGTCCGTCGGCCAGGGAGACCACGGGCTGGTGGAGCAGCGCGAACTCGCCCTCGTGCAGCGCGGTGCGCAGCCGGGTCGCCAGCTCCGCCTTGCGTACGACGTCGGCCTGCATCTGCGGGGCGTAGAGCTCGACGCGGCCCTTGCCCGCGGCCTTGGCGCGGTACATCGCGAGGTCGGCGTTGCGCAGCAACTCGCCCGCGCCGATGCCCGGTTCGGCGAAGGCCACGCCGATGGACGCCGCCACGCGCACGTCGTTGCCGCCGATCGCGTAGGGCTGGGAGAGGGTGATTCTGAGGCGGTCGGCGAGTTCGTAGATGTGCTGCTCGCGTGCGGCCTGGTCGCGGGTGCCGTCACCCACGATGAGCGCGGCGAACTCGTCGCCGCCAAGCCGGGCCGCGCAGTCCCCGGACCTGACGGCCTCCTGAAGGCGGCGGGCCGCCTGGATGAGGAGCTCGTCCCCCGCCTGGTGGCCGATGGTGTCGTTGACCGCCTTGAAGCCGTCCAGGTCGATGAAGAGCACGGCTGTGCCCCGGTCGGTGACTCTGCGGCCGTTGAGCGCCTGGCCGACCCGGCGGGTGAACAGGGCGCGGTTGGGCAGGTCGGTGAGCGGGTCGTGCTCGGCGTTGTGCTGCAACTGCGCCTGGAGGCGGACCCGTTCGGTGACGTCGCGGCTGTTGAAGATGAGGCCGCCCTGGTGGCGGTTGACCGTGGACTCCACGTTCAGCCAGTCGCCGCTGCCTGACTTGAAGCGGCACTCGATGCGGGTCGTGGGCTCCTCGACGGGGCTCGCGGCGAGGAATCTGCGGACTTCGTGGACCACGCGTCCCAGGTCTTCGGGGTGCATGAGCGAGGCGAGCTCGGAGCCTACGAGGTCGTCGGCCTCCCGGCCGTAGACCCCGAGGGCGGCCGGGCTGACGTAGTGGAGTATGCCGTTCGGGGCGGCGATCATGATGACGTCGCTCGATCCCTGCACCAGGGAGCGGAAGTGGTTCTCCTTCTGCGCCAGTTCCTGGGTGAGGGTGATGTTGTCCAGGAGCATGATGCCCTGGCGCACGACCAGGGCGAGCACGACGGTGCCCGCGGTGAAGAGCACGACTTCGTCGACGCTGCGGCCGCTGAGGACGTTGTAGAGAATCCCCAGTGTGCAGACGGCGGCGGCCAGATACGGGGTGAGCGCTGCCAGCGAGCCGGCGATCGGCCTGGTGACGGCGGCCCGCGCGCCCTTGGGGACGCCTTCGCGCTCCCCGCGCGCGCGGGGGGCGTCGTCCGCCTGCTTGTGCCAGGGGACCGCCCAGGGCGCGTACGCGAGGAGCAGTGATCCGGCGAACCAGCCCGCGTCCAGCATCTGCCCCGAGCGGTAACTGGCGTGCAGCAGCGGGGAGGTGAAGATCGCGTCGCACATGACGGTGAGCGCGAGGGCGCCGATCGCGGTGTTCACCGCCGTGCGGTTGGCGGATGACCGCCTGAAGTGCAGCGCGAGGACCATGCTGACCAGCGCGATGTCGAGCAGCGGATAGGCGAGCGTGAGCGCGGCGTGCTCGACGCTCTGGCCCTCGAACTGCGCGGTGTGCGCGAGCGCCAGGCTCCAGGAGAGCGTGAGCAGCGAGCCGCCGATCAGCCAGGCATCGAGCGCGAGGCAGACCCAACCGGCCCTGGTCACCGGGCGTTTGGCGAGCACGAGGAGGCCGATGATGGCGGGCGGCGCGAAACAGAGGAAGAACAGGTCGGCGAGGCCGGGGCTCGGGACCGGCCGGTCGAGCACGACCTCGTACCAGCCCCATACGCCGTTGCCCAGGGAGGCCATGGCGGAGGAGAGCGCGAACAGCAGCCATGCGGGTCGAAAACGGCTGCGGCGCGTGCGGGAGTAGCGGAAGCAGGAGACGGCGGCGGCCGCCGCTGCGATGCTCAGGCCGAAGTCGCCCATGATCAGGGCGGCTCGGGTCGAACCCCAGCCGAGCGCCGCCCCGGTCGCGTACCCGCCGCAGACCACCAGGAGTGCGAGCTGCGAGAACAGACCCGCACCGGCGCCGGAGACGGGGCGCCGGGTCAGTGGCGATCCTGGTGGAATCGGCGCCGTCAGTCCTCCGCCGCCCTCCAGGACGGTGGCGGTTGACGGGCGGGTGCTCACCGGGCCGCCCTGGTCCGCGCCGCCCCCGTGTCCCTCTGCCTCCCGTGACCGCTCGGCCCCGGGACGTGGTCTGTGTGTGCGCCGTGCTTCCGACAGCGGGCCAGTGTGCGTGAGAGTCGCCACCGGCGGCCTCGCCGCGTCGGATCGTTCGCCCATTGGCCGTGCATCGCCCGTCGCCCCCCTCGCGTCTGATGTCTCGTCCCCCGCGCCGAACTGTCCACGGCGCAGCCCCTGTCGGGACGATACACCAGTCTCGTCACTCAGGGACATAGTTCCTCTACGCTCCGTGACCGTCGACGGGCGTGTGGACACGGGGTGCACCCGTTCGAGTGCGGAGCGTGCTCGAACGATCCCTGGACGAACGCGACTTGGTGCGCTACTTGGTTGTCAGGACAACGTTCCCCAGGGGTTCCCCTGCCGCGTACCGGGTGAGCTGCGCGGCGACGAGGCGCTTGGCGCGGGGCAGGAAGGCAGAGGTCGATCCGCCCACGTGCGGGCTGATGAGCACTCCAGGAGCGTGCCACAGGGGGTGGCCGGTGGGGAGCGGTTCCGGATCGGTGACGTCGAGAGCGGCGGTGATCCGTCCGCTCGCCAGTTCGGCGAGGAGCGCCTGGGTGTCGACCACGGGGCCGCGCGCGACGTTCACGAGCAGGGCGCCGTCCTTCATACGGGCCAGGAAGTCGGCGCTCACCAGGCCACGGGAGGTGTCGGTGAGGGGCGTGGAGAGGATGACCACGTCGGCTTCGGGCAGCAACGCCGGCAGTTCGGCGAGCGGGTGCACGGGGCCGCGCTCCGTGGCACGTGCGGAGCGCGCGACGCGCGCCACCCGCGCGCACTCGAAGGGGACGAGCCGGTCCTCGATGGCGGAACCGATCGATCCGTAGCCCACGATCAGGACCGACTTGTCGGCGAGCGCCGGATAGAACCCGGACCGCCAGTCCTCCTGCCGCTGCCCTTCCACGAACCGGGGGATGCCGCGCAGGGACGCGAGGACCAGGGTGAGCGCGAGCTCGGCGGTGCTCGCCTCGTGCACACCCTTGGCGTTGCACAACTGCACGCCGGGAGCGAGGTACTTGAGCCCGGAGTCCATCTGGTCGATGCCCGCGGTGAGCGTCTGCACGGCACGCAGGGATGCCATCTTCGGCAGCGGACGTACGGAGGTCTCGGAGCCCTTCATATAGGGCACCACGTAGAACGCGCAGTCGGCCGGGTCCGCGGGGAAGTCCGGGCCGCCGTCCCACAAACGGTAGTTGAAGCCGGAGCGGGCCGCATCGGGCAGGCCGTCGATCTCGTCCGCGGCATAGGGGAGCCATACATCTGTCGTCATGGTCAGGAGGCTAATGCGCGCAGGCCCCGCGCAGCGTGGGGGGCGGCAGAGGTTACGTTGGGGGCCGCTCGGACATGAGGTGGGAGGGCACGGCCAGGTGGACCGCAGGACGATCGGCGCGACAGCGCTCGAGGTGGGGGCGGTCGGACTCGGCTGCATGCCGATGAGCTGGGCGTACACCGGCTCCCGGCAGCGGGGCGAGGAGTCGTTGCGCACCGTGCACGCCGCGCTCGACCAGGGCACGACCCTCCTCGATACGGCGGACATGTACGGGCCGTTCACCAATGAGCTGCTCGTGGGGCGGGCACTGAAGGAGCGGCCGGGCGAGGCCTTCGTGTCGACCAAGTGCGGGCTTCTGGTGGGCGAGCAGCACATCGTCGCCAACGGCCGCCCCGGCTATGTGAAGCGGGCCTGTGACGCGTCGCTGCGGCGGCTGCAGACCGAGACGATCGACCTGTACCAGCTGCACCGCGCCGATCCCGAGGTGCCCGTCGAGGAGACCTGGGGCGCGATGGCCGAGCTCGTCGCCGCGGGGAAGGTGCGGGCGCTCGGGCTGTGCGCGGTGGGGGCCCGCGCCTCGCGGCGTGAGGGCAGGGGGCTGCACGAGGGGACGATCCGGCAGCTGGAGCGGGTCCAGCAGGTCTTCCCGGTCAGCGCGGTGGAGGCCGAGCTCTCGGTGTGGTCGCGGGAGGCGCTGGAGACACTGCTGCCGTGGTGCGCGTCGCGCGGGGTGGGCTTCCTGGCGGCGATGCCGCTGGGGAACGGTTTCCTCACGGGGACGCTGACGCCGGGGCAGGGCTTCGAGCCGGACGATGTGCGCGCCCGCCATCCGCGTTTCACCGCCGAGATGATGGCGGCCAACCAGCCGCTCCTGGTGGGGCTTCGCCAGGTGGCCGAGCGGCACGGGGCGACGCCGGCGCAGGTGGCCATCGCGTGGGTGCTCGCGCAGGGCCGCCATGTGGTGCCGGTCCCGGGGGCCAAGCGGGAGCGCTGGGCGGTGCAGAACGCGGGGGCGGCCGGGGTGCGGCTCACCGGGGAGGACCTGGCCCGGATCGCGGCGCTGCCGTCGGCGATGGGGTCGTGGGACTGACGTCGGCGATTCCGCGGAGCGGGGGTGGGAACCTCTGGGGACCCAGCGGTGTATGAACAGTAGAAGCGCTGCGTCGAAGGGAACCTGATCGTGCAACGACCCGCTGTCACGGCCGCATTGGCCGCCGCCCTGGTACTCACGGCCGGTTGTTCGTCCGGGGGCGATGACGCGCCGGACAACGGAAAGAGCGCCGAGTCGAGCCCCGCGGCGTCCGGCTCCGGCGAGAACTCGTCGGGGAAGCCGCGCGCCGGTGAGGCGCCTCCGGAGAAGGGGTCCGCGAAGGTCACCAAGACCCTCACCGAGGATCTGAAGTCACCGTGGGGCCTCGCACCGCTCCCCGGCGGCGACCTGCTGGTGTCCTCACGCGACGAGGGCACGATCACCCGCGTCGACGGCGAGACGGGCAAGAAGACGGAGCTCGGCTCGGTCCCCGGCGCCTTCCCGGCCGGTGAGGGCGGCCTGATGGGCCTCGCGCTCTCCCCTTCGTACGCCTCGGATCACATGGTCTACGCGTACTTCACCACCGAGTCGGACAACCGCGTCGCCCGCATGCTGTACGACGAGAAGAAGCCGTCCGGTGAGCAGCTCGGCGCACCCGACACGGTCTTCAAGGGCATCCCCAAGGGCGTGGTCCACAACGGCGGCCGGATCGCCTTCGGCCCGGACAAGATGCTGTACGCGGGCACGGGCGAGACCGGCGACACGGGCCTCGCCCAGGACAAGAAGTCGCTTGGCGGCAAGATCCTGCGCCTGACCCCGGACGGCGACCCGGCCCCCGGCAACCCCTTCGGCGACTCCCCCGTCTATTCGTACGGCCACCGCAATGTGCAGGGCCTTGCCTGGGACGAGGACAAGCGGCTCTGGGCGGCGGAGTTCGGCCAGGACACGTGGGACGAGCTGAACGAGATCAAGGCCGGGGACAACTACGGCTGGCCCGAGGTGGAGGGCAAGGGCGACAAGGACGGCTTCCACGACCCGGTGGCCCAGTGGAAGACCTCGGAGGCCTCCCCCAGCGGCATCGCGTACGCCGAGGGCTCGATCTGGATGGCGGGCCTGCGCGGCGAGCGCCTGTGGCGCATTCCGGTCCGGGGCGTGGACGGCACCGTCGAGCCCCAGTCGTTCCTGAAGGGCGAGCACGGCCGCCTGCGTACGGTCGTCTCGGCGGGCGGGGACAAGCTGTGGCTGGTGACGAACGAGACGGATTCCCGGGGGACGCCGGAGAAGGGCGACGACAAGATCCTTGAGGTGGAGGTGAAGTAGCTACTTCCCCGGCCCGGGCTCCGCGTCCTCCGTGGCATCCGGGCCGACGTCGGGGCCGGTGTCGGTCGGCTCCGTCTGCTGCGGCACCCTCACCACGACCTTGCCGGAGGTCAGATCTATCGGCCCGCGGCCGGGGTCCCCGTCGGCCACGTCGGTCCGGCTCAGCTCAAGCCGCTTCTGCTCGTCGTCCGTGTGCTTGCGGCCGGGCTGGAAAAGCTCCATCAGGTTGAACACTGCGCCTCCTGGCGGCCGGGTTCCTCCTACCAGCGTAAGCGAGGGGTCAGGAAACGATTCGGCGCCAGGAAAGCGCAGGTCAGCCCGTTGGCTGTACGCGATCCGCGGGGAAGAGGCGCAGGCGGTGGGCCAGGGCAGCGGCCTCACCCCGGCCGGCGACGCCCAGCTTGGCGAGGATGTTGGAGACGTGGACGCTCGCCGTCTTCGGGGAGATGAAGAGCTCCTCCGCTATCTGACGGTTGCTGCGGCCCGCGGCGACCCGGCGCAGCACGTCCCGCTCCCGGCTGGTGAGACCGAGCGCCTCTGCGGGGTCGACCGGGGCGAGGTGGGCGCGCGGGGTGGCGTCGGCGTTCAGGGTGAGGCGGGCGCGCTGGGCGAGTCCGGCGACGGCTTCGGCGAGGGGCCGGGCACGCAGGCGCTCGGCGGTCTCGCGGGCCTGGCGCAGCAGTACGGTGGCGTGCTCGCGGTCCGCTTCGTCAGCGGCGCCCGCACTCGCGCCGGAGGCCGCGAGGAGGGACTCGGCCAGGCGCAGGCGGGTGCGGGCGAGGTCGTAGGGGCGGTCGACGGGTTCGAACGCGGTGACCGTGGCCGACCAGTCGGCGGGGGTGTCGCGGTCCTCGGCGCGCAGGAGTTCGGCGCGTACCCACTTCTCGTGGGCGGCCCAGACCGGCACGGGCGAGGGGAGATTCCTGGCGGCTCGGCGGATGCTGTCGATGGCCTCGGTCCGGCCGGGCTCGGCGGCGGGCAGGCCGCGCGTATCGGCCTCCGAGGTGGCGGCGGCGAGCAGCAGGGGCCAGGTGTAGCGCTGGGTGCCGGGCGGAAAGCCGTTGGCCAGGGCCTGTTCGAGCTCGGCGCGCGCCGCGGTGACGCCGGCCGCGCGGTCGGGGTCGGCCGCCGCGATGCCGATGGCGGCGGTGACCATGGGCAGGGAGTACTGCGGCATGAGGATGTGGGTCGTGCCGTAGTGACCGCGGGCCAGGGTCAGTTGGGCGGTTGCTTCGGCCCGGTCGCCGCGGCCGAGGGCGATGCAGGCGAGGCGCAGGGCCGCGCCGGCCCGTGGTTTGACGCTGAGCGCACCGCGGCGGGCCGCCTCGGAGGCGTCGACCGCCTCGTCCCAACGGCCCAGCGAGTCAAGGGTCTCCGCCTTGTTGACCTGGACCCAGCTCTCGGTGTCCGTGAGTCCGTACTTCCGGCAGAGCGCGATGCCCTGGTCGCCGACCTCCAGCGACTCGAGGGAACGGCCCGCGCCTTCGAGCACGGACGGCAGGTTGACGTGGATGTGCGGGATCCGGGAGACCAGGCCGGGCGGCGCCACGCAGCGGTCCCTGACCGCGTACATCTCCGCCAATCCCTGCTCGACGTCGCCCGCGTCGACCAGGAGGCCGCCGTAGATGAGCCGGGCGTTGAGTTCGATCTCCTCGGCCTTGACCATCCGTGCGTATTCGACGGCTCGTCGGGCCGCCGCCAGGGTCTCTTCGCCGGGGTTGTGGAGCATGCCCCAGGAGGCGACGTTGGTCAGTACCTCGGCGTGCACCTCGGACGGCGGCAGGCCGCGGACCAGCTCCTGCGCGGTGGCGATCTCCGCCCAGCCGTCGCCCCTGCCGAGCGTCGAGGTGAGCCGGGAGCGCTGGATCCAGAACCAGGCGGAGCGATGGGGGTCCCCCCTGCTCGAACTGTGTTGAGAGCCTGTGGGAGGGTCCTGCTCCTCCTCCAGGAGCCGCAGCGCACGCTTGGTGATCTTCAGGGCGCGTTCCCGCTCACCGCAGAGACGGCCGGCGACGGCGGCCTCCGCCATGAGGTCGAGGTAGCGCAGCGGGGTGGTGGCCGGGTCGCAGCCGCACGGAGGGTAGACCTCGGCGTAGTCGACGGGGCGCAGTTCGAGGCGTACGTCTTCGGGGGCGTCGTCCCACAGCTCCATCGCCCGTTCGAGGAGGCGCAGTTGCTCGGAGTACGCGTAGCGGCGGCGGGCCTCGACGGAGGCGCGAAGGACGGCGGGGAGCGCCTTCGCCGCGTCGTGGGCGTGGTACCAGTAGCTGGCGAGGCGGGCGGCGCGCTGGTCGGCTGCGACCAGTGAGGGGTCGGCTTCGAGGACGGTGGCGAACCGGCGGCTGATCCGGGAGCGTTCGCCGGGCAGCAGGTCGTCGCCGACGGCCTCGCGCACCAGGGAGTGCCGGAAGCGGTAGCCGTCCCCGTCGGGCGACGGGAGCAGGATGTTGGCGCCGACGGCGGCCCGCAGGGCTTCGATCAGGTCGTCCTCCGCGAGCCCCGCGACCGCCGCGAGCAGCGGATACTCGACGGTCGAGCCGCCCTCGGCGACGATCCTGGCCACCCGCTGGGTGTCCTCGGGCAGCTCCTCGACGCGTACGAGAAGGAGATCGCGCAGGGAGTCCGTGAGGCTCGCGCAGCTGGCGCCGTGCGAGGCGACCGCGAGTTCCTCGACGAAGAAGGCGTTGCCGTCCGAGCGGTCGAAGACGTCGTCCACCAGCGACTGCGCGGGCTCGGAGCTGAGGATCCCGGCCATCTGGCGGGCGACCTCGCCCTTGTCGAAGCGGGCGAGTTCGATGCGCCGCACCGTGCGCAGCCGGTCGAGTTCGGCGAGGAGCGGGCGCAGCGGGTGGCGGCGGTGGATGTCGTCGGCGCGGTAGGTCGCGACGATGACGAGGCTGCCGCTGCGCAGGGTGCGGAAGAGGTAGGCGAGGAGGTGCCGGGTCGAGGCGTCGGCCCAGTGCAGGTCCTCCAGGGCGACGACGACGGGCCGGTCGGTGGCGAGGCGCTCCAGGAGGCGGGCCGTCAGCTCGAAGAGCCGGGCCATGCCCTCCTCGTCGTGCTGGGCGTCGGTGCCCCGGCGGCGCTGCGGGGCCTCGCCGAGTTCGGGCAGGAGCCGGGCGAGCTCGCCCTCCTGGTCGGCGGCGGCCGCGTCCACCGCCTCGGGGAGCTGGCGGCGCAGGGAGCGCAGGGCGCTGGAGAAGGGGGCGAAGGGCAGGCCGTCCGCGCCGATCTCCACGCAGCCGCCGAGCGCGACGACGGCGCCTTCGGCACGGGCCGCGGCGGTGAACTCCTCGATGAGGCGCGTCTTTCCGACGCCCGCCTCACCGCCGAGCAGCAACGCCTGCGGCTCGCCCGTGCCGGGGGTCTTCCCCTTGGCACGGGCGAGCGCGTCGTTCAGAACGCCCAGCTCATCGGTGCGGCCGACGAACACGGGGCTTACGGACCTGGTCTCCACAGCGGTGAGCATCGCACAGGGTGCGGGCGTCGCGGCAGCGGATATCCGCGGGCCCGCGGCGACCGGGCCCGCGGCGGATCCCTCGGTGCTCATCAGGCGGCTCGGGTGAAGCGGACCTTCCGCGGGGTCGTGCTCACCCGCCCCTCGCTTTCCTGGCGGGCGGACCGGCGGGCGGCGGCCCTGGCCTCGCGGGCCTCACGGAGGAGGTGGCGGCGGTCGGCCTCACGGGTGAGGTCGGCGGCGCGGAGCTGGTGCATCTCGTACTCGAACATGGGGTACTCCCTGACTTTTGGTGTCTGCCTTCTGGCTTGCCCTTACTTTCGTCTGCCAGGGAGGGGTGGCACATCGGGAGAGTGCCGCATCTTGAGGGGGCGGGGGGCCTTAGGCGGGCGGTAGGGGGCCTTAGGGCTTCCGCTCCGGACGCACGAAAACGCCGGAGGGAGCCTGGATGCGGCCCCTCCGGCGTTCTGAGTACTTCGTCCGCGTCAACTGGCCGACGGCAGCCCGTAGATCAGGTCCGAGTACTTGGCGATGGCCAGCAGCAGGCCGATGACACCGAGCACGACACCCGCCCAGGCCACCGACTTGATCCACGGTGCCTGTACCTGGTCGGGCGCGCCGAACGCGGGCCTGACCAGCACGACGAACCCGACGACCAGCGCGGCGAGCGCGAAGGCACCGGCAATCAGGGCCGTGACCTGCCAGGAGTCGCCGTACAAGGCCTGGATCTGATCGCCGACGCTCGCCGACTGCTTGGTCTCCAGCTGGCCGACGATGTTCGAGCGCGCCGCGGCGACCGTACCGAGCCAGCCGCCGGAGAGGCCGATCAGGCCGAGCGCGGCGGAGACGACGGCCGCGGCGCCCTGGAACACGCCACTGGACTTGGCCTCGGCGACCTCTTCCACCACGACAAGCTCGTCGGCGTCATCGGCGTCATCGGCATCTTCAGCCGGGGCGGTCTTCTCCACCTTTACGGCATCCACCTTGGTGGCATCCGTGGCGTCAGCGGGCTGAGCCGCCTCCGGTTCTGCGGGCTTCGCGGCCGCCTCGGCCGCGGTCTCGTCCTCTGTCTTAGTTCCCATGCACCGCACCGTACGGACGGAGTCTGAGAGCTTTCTTAACGCGCCGATTCCCCGGTGCTCCGGGCCTCCCGCGCCTTGCGCCACTCCGGTGCGAGCACCGACCAGACCTCCATGTCGTGGCGCACCCCCTGCCAGGGAAAGCACTCCCGCAGCACCCCGTCCTTGGTCATCCCGAGCCGCTTGGCCACGGCGATGCTGGGCTCGTTCGCGGTGGACGCCATCCACTCCACGCGGTGCATCCCGCGCTCCAACACCGCCCAGTCGATGAGCACCCGGCTCGCCTTGGTGACCAGGCCGCGTCCGGCGGCCGAAGGCTCCAGCCAGACGCCCACCTCGCAGGACTCCGTCGCCGTATCGAAGATCCGGAAGAGCACCCCGCCGACGAGCGTGCCGTCCAGCCAGATGCCGTACAGGCGGCCCGTGTCGGCTGCCTGCTTGTCGGCGAACGCCTGGAGCCGGTCCCGAGCCGATTCGAGGTCCGTCACCACGGCGGTCAGTGGCACCCAGGGGCCGGCGTACTCACGCGCCCGCTCGACATGCGTGAGGAACTCCTGTGCCTGCCACGGCTCGATCGGCCTCAGCTCAGCGCCCTCGCCCAGCGATATCGCGAACATCCCGCTCCTTCGATCCGTCCTGTTGTCCCCGGATCCTCGCACTCACGACGGCCGTATTCGAACGACATTCCGGCGGCTCGATGCTGATGCGCGGCAGCCAGCGGTCGAGGCGGCGCGGCAGCCACCAGTTGGCGCCGCCCAGCATGTGCATCAGGGCGGGCACCAGCAACGTACGCAGGACGAACGCGTCGAGTGCGACCGCCGCCGCGAGGCCGATGCCGAACATCGCGATGACCCGGTCCCCGCTCAGGACGAAGGCGAGGAAGACCGAAATCATGATCACGGCCGCGGAGTTGATCACGCGGCTCGTTTCGGCGAGGCCGACGCGGACGGCCCGCCGGTTGTCGCCGGTCTCGAGCCACTCCTCGTACATCCGGCTGACCAGGAAGACCTGGTAGTCCATCGAGAGCCCGAAGAGGACGGACACCATGATCACCGGCAGGAAGGGTTCGATCGGCCCGGCCGCCCCCAGGCCGAGCAGCTCGCTCCCCCAGCCCCACTGGAAGATCGCGACGACGACCCCGAAGGCCGACGCCACCGCCGCCACGTTCATCGCGGCGGCCTTCAGCGGGATGCCGACGGACCGGAAGGCGAGGAGCAGCAGGACGCAGCCGAGGCCGATGACCACGCCCACGAAGAGCGGCAGCTTGCCGACGATGATCTCCGCGAAGTCGTCGTAGCTCGCCGTGACACCGCCGACGTGCAGGTCGAGCGAGGTGTCGGCCTCGGCGCGCGGGAGTACGTCGTCGCGCAGCCGGTCGACGAGCTCGCTGGTCCGCTCGGACTGCGGGGAGGAGTCCGGTACGACGGTGAGGAAGGCGGCCGTGCCGTCGGCGTCGTACGTGACGGGGCTGACGGAGGCGACACCCTTGGTCGATTCGAGTACCGGGCCGAGGTTGGCGAGGGCGAGCCGGTCCCCCGCGCCTTCGATGTCGGTGACGAGGGTGAGCGGGCCGTTCACGCCTGGCCCGAAGCCGTCCGCGAGCAGGTCGTAGGCCTGCCGTGTGGTGGCCGTCGCCGGGTTGTTGCCCTGGTCGGAGGTGCCCAGGTGCAGGGAGAGCGTGGGCAGGGCGAGCAGCGCCATCACGGCGACGGCGACGCCGCCGAGCAGTTTGGGGTGCCGCTCCACGAAGGCGGACCAGCGGGCGGCGAGCCCGGTGGGCAGCTCGGGGGCGGGGCCGTGCTCGGCGAGGCGGCGGCGCTCGCGGCGGCTGAGCGCGCGCGGCCCGATGAAGGACAGGAGTGCGGGCAGCAGGGTCACCGACGCGGCGACCGTGAGGAGCACGGTCAGCGAGCCCGCGATCGCGACGCCGTTCAGGAAGCTGAGCCGCAGGATGAGCATGCCGAGCAGCGCGATGCACACGGTGGCGCCCGCGAAGACGACCGCGCGCCCGGTGGTGGCGACCGCGCGCTCGGCGGCGACGGCCACCGGGAGGCCCTGTTTGAGGCCCTTGCGGTGTCTGGTCACGATGAACAGCGCGTAGTCGATGCCGACGCCGAGCCCGATCAGGGTGCCGAGCATCGGGGCGAAGTCGGCGACGGTCATGAGGTGGCCGAGGAGCACGATGCCCGCGTAGGCCGTGCCGACCGAGACCAGCGCCGTGGCGATGGGCAGGACCGACGCGGCGAGCGAGCCGAAGGCGAGGAAGAGCACGACGGCGGCTACGGCGACCCCGACGATCTCGGCGGTCTGCGCGCTCTTGGACTCGGTGAGGCCGACGGCGCTGCCGCCGAGCTCGACGTCGAGGCCGTCCGTCCCGGCCGCCTTCGCGGTGTCGACGAAAGCCTGGGCGTCCGCCTTGTCGATGGCGTCGGCCTGCTCGTGGAAGGTGACGGTGGCGTACGCGATGCGCGCGTCGTCACTGATCTGCGCGGCGCCCTGTTCGTCGTACGGACTGCTGACGGAGGCGACGGCCGGCATGTCCTCGATCGTGTCGAGGGCGCTGATCATCGTCTGCTCGACGTCGGCCGCGCTCACCGTCGTGCCCGCTCCGGTCTGCCAGACGACGGTGTTGCTGTCGCCGCCGAGCCCTTCGAAGCCTTCGTTCAGGAGCTGGGTCGCACGACCGGACTCGGTCCCCGGCACCTCGTAGTCGTTCGAGTACGAGGACCCCATCACGGCCGCTGCGCTCGCGGCGGTGCCGAGGGCGGCGAGCCAGAGCAGTACGGCGAGGAGGCGGTGCTGCACACACCATCGTGCGAGTGCTGCCACTGACCGGGCTCCCTGGAGTGGTTCATTGTTCTTTGTCGGGAACTGTCTTGAATGACCTGAACAGCCCGCAAAGAACGCATGAGCGATGACATGTGCGCCGAGAACACTCTGACAGGACCTGGAGATCGTTGGTCCGGTTCGTGGGTTTCCTCACAAGCGCACAAAAGGCGTGCGTGGCCCCACCGGGACCTCGCACGCCCTTCGCTCACCCTGCGAACGGGGGACTTCAGCCCGATACGCTCGCGCGTCCGTTCTCGATGTGTCCCATCAGGCGCCGCCGGAAGGCGGGCTCGCCCGCGGCCGTGACCTCGACGTCGTACCAGCCGTGCTCGTCGTCCGTCCGCCAGGCGATCGTGCGGCTGCCGCCCGCCTTGACGCGGACGATCCTGGTCCGCGACTTGATGTGATGGTCCTCCACATATCCGACAGGCTTGAGCGTGAAGACGAGCTCCTTGCGGCCCCGATTGGCCAGCGTGACGTGGATCTCGCGGCGGGTGATCGCGGAGGCGAGCTGGGCGCTGCCGTCCTTGCCGCCCGCGAACTCGCGCCGGAAGCCGTTCGGCCCCGTGATCGTGAAGGCGTACGCGTCCTTGGTCACCGGCACGGTCCAGCTGCCGTCGCGCTTGACGTCCTGGTGCTGCGGGGCACTGAACTCACCGGCGTACGGATAGAGCGCGAAGTGCGCGCTGGAGCGGCCACCATTGCGCAGCCGCACCGAGAGAGCATCGCTCTCGCCCGGCTTCACATACGCGTCGGGCTGGTAGGGCAGCGGGCGGGCGCGCCGCGTGCCGGGCTCCTGGACCGGCATGGACTGCTTCAGGGGCGGCTGCGGGGCCCAGCGGCCACTGAACGCCGGGATGGCGCCGGGCTGTTCGACCTCGGGCTGCCGGTGGCCGCGTCCGAAGTCGAAGGCGCCGGTGAGGTCGCCGGTGACCTGGCGGCGCCAGGCGCTGATGTTGGGCTCCTTCACCCCCGTCCACTTCTCCAGGAAGCGCACGACGGAGGTGTGGTCGAAGACCTCGGAGGTGACGTAGCCGCCGATGGTCCAGGGCGAGACGACGAGCATGGGTACGCGCGCACCGAGGCCGGTCGGCAGCCCCTTCCAGCGCTCCTCCTTGTCGTCCACACCCGGGACGGGCGGCGGGACGTGGTCGAAGAACCCGTCGTTCTCGTCGTAGTTGATGAAGACGGCGGTGCGCCGCCAGACCTCGGGGTGCGAGGCCAGCGCGTCGAGGACCTTGTAGACGATGGTCGCGCTGTGGATGGGCGAGGAGACGCTGGGGTGCTCGGAGTCCAGGGCGGACGGCACCAGATAGCTGACCTTGGCGAGCTTGCCGCCGGCGACGTCCTTGGCGAACTCCTCGGCGAGCTTGCCGGTGGGCACGCGCCGCAGGCCGCGCTCGAACAGCGACTTCTCCGCCTTGGTGAGGGTCGCGACGCCCTCCTCCAGGGTGGCGAGCAGCTGCGCGCGCTCGGCGTCGTCCTTGGCGTCGCGCACCTTGGTGTAGAAGGCCTCCATGAAGGTGAGGCCGGTCTTGGCCAGGACCTTGCGGGCGATGGCCTTGAAGGTGGTGAAGAACTCGATCTGGTTGTCGGTGAAGTTCTCCCACTCCGTGTACGTCTGCCAGCTCACGCCCGCCTTTTCGAGCCGCTCGGCGTACGTTCCCCAGTCGTATCCGGGGTGCTTGCCCTCGTCGTACGCGTCGTTGCCGACGGCTCTGTTGCCATTGGCCTCGTAACCCGTCCTGCCGCTCCACAGGTGGTTGCGGTTGGGGCTCGTCGAGGTGTGGATGGACGAGTGGTAGGCGTCGCAGACGGTGAAGGTGTCGGCGAGTTCGTAGTGCAGAGGGATGTCCTCGCGCGTGTAGTACGCCATCGTGGCGGCGGTCTTGGCGGTGATCCAGCCGTCCATCCAGCCGTCGTGCCAGGCCTTGGCGCCGCCGCTCCAGGAGTGGTCGAGGGCGCCGATGTACTGCAGGTCCTTCTTCTGCGCCGCTGCGGCCTCGCGGACGGGGAAGGGCAGGACGGTGCGCAGCACGTCCGGCTGTTCGAAGACGGACTTGCCGCCGGGGAGCCTGATGGCGTTGCGGTCGCCGAAGCCGCGTACGCCGCGCAGGGCTCCGAAGTAGTGGTCGAAAGACCTGTTTTCCTGCATCAGGATGACGACGTGCTCGATCGAGTCGAGCCCGCCGGTTCCGTGTTCGGGCCGGTCCTGTGCCAGTGCCTGCTGCAACGACGGCGGCAGGAAGGATCCGACGGCGGCGGCGCCGAGTGCGCCACCGCCGACTGCCATCAGCCGCCTGCGCGATATCTCCGGGGACACGTACGACCTCCAGTCGACGGCCAATGGTTCTCCGCTGATCCATTGACCTGCTCGGCCGGGACGGTAGTGAAGTCTGGTTTCCCTGTGAAGACTTGGGGACGAAGTAGGCGTGAACGAATGGACCCGCTGTCCCGGGCGGGGCTCAGGAGCCGCCGAGCAGGAGGCCCGCCCAGAGGGCCACGGTGGACGCCGCGAGCGTGAGGGGCACGGTCAGCGCGCCGAGCAGGGTGAACGTCCGCAGGTCGGCGTCCGTGCCGTGGTCGTGCAGGATGCGGCGCCACAGCAGCGTGGCGAGCGAACCGACGTACGTGAGGTTCGGGCCGATGTTGACGCCGATCAGGGCGGCGAGGACGGGGCCGGGGCCCGCGGGGGCGACGGCGGGCAGCAGGGCGAGGATCGCGGGCAGGTTGTTGATCAGGTTGGCGAGTACGGCGGCGACGGCGGCGACGGCGAGCAGCGCGGGCAGGGACGCGCCGTCCGGCAGGAGCCATTCGATCCCGGAGCCGAGACCGTTGTCGACGACGGCCTTGACGACGACGCCGAGCGCGAGCACGAACAGACAGAACAGGGGGCTCGCGGAGCGGACGAGTCCGGTGACGCTCGTACGTCGTCGCAGCAGCGCACGGCCCGCGAGTACGGAGGCACCGGCGAGGGCGGCCCACAGGGGTTCGAGTCCGGCGAGCGAGGTGACGACGAAACCGGCGAGCGTCAGGCCGAGGGCGACCAGCGTGAAGACCGGCACGGGGGTCGGCTCCACCTCCTTGGCCTCTTCGGTGCCTGCGGCCAGGTCGGCCGCGAAGTAACGCCGGAACACCACGTATTCGATGCCGATGGCCACCAGCCACGGCAACGCCATCAGGAACGCGAACCGGGTGAAGGTCAGCCCGCTGGCGGTGAGCGCGAGGAGGTTGGTGAGGTTGGAGACGGGCAGCAGGAGGGACGCCGAGTTGGCGAGGTGCGCTGTGGCGTAGACGTGCGGCCGCGGCCGGGCCCCGACGCGGGCGGCGGTGGCGAAGACGACCGGGGTGAGCAGGACGACGGTGGCGTCGAGACTGAGCACGGCGGTGACGGCGGCGGCCACCCCGAACACCCCGCCGAGCAGCGCCCGCGTCCGCCCGCCGCAGAGCCGTGCGACAAGGTCCCCGGCAGCGGCGAAAAGCCCGTCGTCGGCGCAGAGTTGCGCGAGCACGAGCACGGCGGCGAGGAACCCCACGACGGGCAGCAGACTCTCGACCTCCGCGAGCGCGTGCCGCGGCGAGACGGCCCCGAGCACCACGACGACCCCCGCGGCAGGCAGCGCGACGACGGCCTCGGGCCACTGCCGGGGCCGTATGACGGCGAAGGCAAGGACAGTGAGCAGGAGGCCGACGGAGAGGAGTTCGGCGGTGACGGTGTTCAGGGGAGTGCTCCGGGGCCGGGGGGGGCGGCGTTCGGGTGGGGCGGGGGGCGGCTGATCGGGCGGGGCTGCGGGTTCGGGCTGCGGGCTGCAGCTGCGGCACGGGCTACGGCTACGGGCTCGGGCTACGGCTGCGGCTGCGGGCTCGGGCTGCGGCTACGGCTACGGCTACGGCTGCGGCTGCGGCTGCGGCTACGGCTACGGCTACGGCTACGGCTACGGGCTCGGGCTACGGCTACGGGCTCGGGCTACGGCTACGGCTACGGCTACGGCTACGGCTACGGGCTCGGGCTACGGCCGCGGCGATGCCTGGCTGGGGCTTCGGGGCCGGTGCGCAGGCCGAGCTTCGGGTCAGGCCGAGCTTCGGCTCAGGCCCCCGCGCTCAGCGCCCCGGCCGGGTGCGAACGCGGCGCCCCCGCCCGGAACGCGACGCGGGGCGGCGCTCCCGAAGGTGCGCCGCCCCACATCACGTACCGGCAGAAGGCCTCAGCCCTCCACGCCCAGCTTCTGAAGGATCAGTTCCTTGACGCGGGCCGCGTCCGCCTGGCCCCGGGTGGCCTTCATGACCGCGCCGACCAGCGCGCCCGCCGCGGCGACCTTGCCGCTGCGGATCTTGTCGGCGATCGCGGGGTTGCCGGCGATCGCCTCGTCGACGGCGGCCGTCAGCGCGCCCTCGTCCGAGACGACCTTCAGGCCGCGCTTCTCGACGACCTCGTCCGGCGTGCCCTCGCCCGCGAGGACACCCTCGAAGACCTGGCGCGCCAGCTTGTCGTTCAGGTCGCCCTTGGCGACGAGCTCGGCGACCCGGGCGACCTGCACGGGGGTGACCGGCAGTTCGTCCAGGGCCCTGCCCGTCTCGTTGGCGTTACGGGCCATCTCGCCCATCCACCACTTGCGCGCGGCAGCCGCGTCCGCGCCCGCCTCGATCGTGGCGACGATGGGGTCGACCGCACCGGCGTTCAGCATCGACTGCATGTCGTGCTCCGAGACACCCCACTCCTCGCGGAGCCTGTTGCGGCGCACGCGCGGCATCTCGGGGAGGCCGGAGCGCAGTTCCTCGACCCACGTACGGGCCGGGGCCACCGGGACGAGGTCGGGCTCCGGGAAGTACCGGTAGTCCTCCGCGTTGTCCTTGATGCGGCCCGACGTCGTGGAGCCGTCATCCTCGTGGAAGTGACGGGTCTCCTGGATGATCGTTCCGCCGCCGTTCAGGACGGCCGCGTGACGCTGGATCTCGTAGCGCGCCGCACGCTCCACGGAACGGAGCGAGTTGACGTTCTTCGTCTCCGAGCGCGTACCGAACTCCGCACGCCCGTGCGGGCGCAGGGACAGGTTCACGTCGCAGCGCATCTGGCCCTTGTCCATCCGGGCCTCGGACACGTCCAGCGCCTTGATGACCTCGCGCAGCTCGGCGACGTACGCCTTGGCGACCTCGGGAGCCCGCTCGCCCGCGCCCTCGATCGGCTTGGTGACGATCTCGATGAGCGGGATGCCGGCGCGGTTGTAGTCCAGGAGCGAGTGCGATGCGCCGTGGATACGGCCCGTCGCGCCGCCCACGTGGGTGGACTTGCCGGTGTCCTCCTCCATGTGGGCGCGCTCGATCTGCACGCGGAAGACCTCGCCGTCCTCCAGCTGGACGTCCAGATAGCCGTTGAAGGCGATCGGCTCGTCGTACTGGGAGGTCTGGAAGTTCTTCGGCATGTCCGGATAGAAGTAGTTCTTCCGGGCGAAGCGGCACCACTCGGCGATCTCGCAGTTCAGCGCGAGACCGATCTTGATGGCGGACTCGACGCCGATCTCGTTGACGACCGGCAGCGCGCCGGGCAGGCCGAGACAGGTCGGGCAGGTCTGGCTGTTGGCGTCCTGCTTGAGCTCGGTGGAGCAGCCGCAGAACATCTTCGTCTTGGTGCCCAGCTCGACATGGACCTCAAGGCCCATGACGGGGTCGTACGTCGCGAGGGCATCCTCGTACGACACCAGGTCAGTCGTGACAGTCACGGTGAAACTTTCCCTCTCAACCCAGCAGGACGTCGTCGTCGCCGAGCTTCTTCAGCTCGCGATAGAGCAGAGCGAGGCCGGTGACGATGGCGGCGGCGGAGACAGCGGCGTCGATGAGACGGAGCGTGTCGTTTTCCTTGCGGGCCATCCTGGCCTGCTTGACGACGGAGACCGCGCCGAAGGCGGTGGTGGCCATCGACAGGTACGCGCCGGGCTTCGACTTCTTGAAGCCCTTGGCCTTGGCAGTCATCGGACTCATAGTGACGGTGCCTCCTCAAGCAGCGGGTGACCCCACCTTTCCACGAAGGCGGCCTCTACGGCAGCGCCGACCTTGTAAAGACGGTCGTCCTTCATGGCGGGGGCGATGATCTGCAGCCCGACGGGCAGGCCGTCCTCCGGCGCGAGGCCGCAGGGCAGCGACATGGCGGCGTTGCCCGCCATGTTCGACGGGATGGTGCACACGTCCGCGAGGTACATCGCCATCGGGTCGTCGGCGCGCTCGCCGATCGGGAAGGCGGTGGTGGGCGTCGCGGGCGAGACGATCACGTCCACCTGCTCGAAGGCCTTCTCGAAGTCCTTCGTGATCAGGGTGCGGACCTTCTGGGCGCTTCCGTAGTACGCGTCGTAGTAGCCGGAGCTCAGCGCGTACGTGCCCAGGATGATGCGGCGCTTGACCTCGTCGCCGAAGCCCGCCTCGCGGGTCAGCGCGGTGACGTCCTCGGCGGACTTCGTGCCGTCGTCGCCGACGCGCAGGCCGTAACGCATGGCGTCGAAGCGCGCGAGGTTGGATGAGCACTCGGAGGGCGCGATCAGGTAGTACGCGGAGAGCGCCAGGTCGAAGGACGGGCAGTCCACTTCGACGATCTCGGCGCCGAGCTCCTTCAGGAGCGCCACGGACTCCTGGAAGCGCTGGACGACACCCGCCTGGTAGCCCTCGCCCGCGAACTGCTTGACGACGCCTACGCGCATGCCCTGTACGGAGCCGTTGCGTGCCGCTTCGACGACGGACGGGACCGGGGCGTCGATGGACGTCGAGTCGAGCACGTCGTGACCGGCGATGACCTCGTGCAGGAGCGCGGCGTCCAGGACCGTGCGGGCGCAGGGGCCGCCCTGGTCCAGGGAGGACGAGAACGCGACCATGCCGTAGCGCGAGACGCCGCCGTAGGTGGGCTTGACGCCGACCGTGCCGGTGACGGCCGCGGGCTGGCGGATGGAGCCGCCGGTGTCCGTGCCGATGGCGAGGGGTGCCTCGTACGAGGCGAGGGCGGCGGAGGAGCCGCCGCCGGAGCCGCCGGGGATACGGGTGAGGTCCCACGGGTTGCCGGTGGGGCCGTACGCGCTGTTCTCGGTGGAGGACCCCATGGCGAACTCGTCCATGTTGGTCTTGCCGAGGATGACGACGTCGGCTTCCTTCAGCTTGCGCGTGACGGTCGCGTCGTACGGCGGGATCCAGCCCTCGAGGATCTTGGAACCGGCCGTGGTCGGGACGCCCTCGGTGGTGAAGATGTCCTTGAGCGCGAGCGGGACGCCGGCCAGCGGGCCGAGCTTCTCGCCCTTCTCCCGCTTGGCGTCGACGGCGCGAGCCTGCGCGAGGGCGCCCTCGCGGTCGACGTGCAGGAAGGCGTGCACCTTCTCGTCGACGGCCTCGATGCGGGCCAGGTGGGCTTCGGTGACCTCGACCGCGGTGAGTTCGCCGGAGGCGACCTTCGACGCGATGTCGGCGGCCGTGAGCTTGATGATGTTGGTGTCAGCCATGGTGGTTAGTCCTCCCCCAGGATCTGCGGCACCTTGAAACGCTGCTGCTCTTGTGCCGGGGCTCCGGAGAGCGCCTGCTCGGGGGTGAGCGACGGACGGACCTCGTCCGCGCGCATGACGTTCGTCAGCGGCAGCGGGTGGGAGGTCGGCGGTACGTCTTGGTCGGCGACCTCGGAGACGCGGGCGACCGCGCCGATGATGTCGTCGAGCTGTCCGGCGAAGTGGTCGAGCTCCTCGTCCTTCAGCTCAAGACGTGCTAGGCGGGCGAGGTGGGCGACCTCCTCGCGCGTAATGCCAGGCATGCGGCGATCCTCTGGGGTGAGTGTGTGGTGTGTGGCCCCAATCCTATGGGGCCACACCCCGTGCCCGTGAAACGGATTGTCCGCCGAAGGCCCGTACGGCTACGGGCGCGGCTACTGCAGGGCCTCGGACTCCGCTGCCGCGCGGGCCGCCTCCGCCTCCTCGGCGGCGACGTCCACCGGGCGCCGCCACCCGCGGGAACCCCGCGCCCGCAGCCAGGCCGTGGTCTCGTCGGCGGGCATCGCCGCGGCGACGAGCCAGCCCTGGACCGCGTCGCAGCCCAGATCGCGCAACCGCTCCCACGTCTCGTCGTCCTCGACGCCCTCCGCGACGACGAGGAGACCGAGGGAGTGCGCGAGGTCGACCGTGCAGCGGACGATCTCCGCGTCCTCGGTGTCGACGGCGAGGCGCGCCACGAACGACCGGTCGATCTTCAGTTCGCTCACCGGAAGCCGCCGCAGATGCACCAGGGACGAGTACCCCGTGCCGAAGTCGTCGAGCGACATCTTGACGCCGTGGCCGGTCAGGCCCGCCAGGGTGTCGGCGGCCCGCTGCGGGTCCTCCAGGAGCACGTGTTCCGTTATCTCCAGCTGCAGCGCCCCCGGAGGGACGCCGTGCCGTGCGAGCCGGGCCGCGACCGCGCCCGCGAAGCCGGGGGTGTGGACGTCGCGCGGCGAGACGTTCACCGCGACCGGGACCTTGAGGCCCTGTGCCATCCACTTCGCCACCTGGCCTAGGGCCGTCTCCAGGACGTACTCCGTCAGGTGGGGCATGAGCCCGGAGGACTCCGCGATGGCGATGAACTCGTCCGGCGGAACCTTCCCGCGCTCGGGGTGCACCCACCGCACCAGCGCTTCGAGCCCCGCCACCTGGCCGTCGAACTTGACCTTCGGCTGGTAGTGCAGCTCCACGTCGCCCGCGTCGAGCGCCCGGCGCAGGTCGCCCAACAGGCCGAGGCGGTCAGGGGTGTTGGAGTCCCGCTTGGATTCGTACACCTCGACGCCCGTGCGGTCCCGCTTGGCCTGGTACATCGCGACGTCCGCCCGCTGCAGTAACCCCTCCGCGTCCATCGCGTGGTCGGGGAAGACGGCGAGCCCGGCGCTGGCCTCCAGGACCAGGGAAAGGCCGTCCAGGTCGAGGGGCGAGCCGAGGGCGGCGACTAGCGCGCGTGCCGCGCGGGTGGCCGACGTCGTGGAGTCCGCGATGGGCAGCAGTACGGCGAACTCGTCACCGCCGAGCCGCGCGGCCTCCGCACCGCGCGGCAGGGCGAGCCGCAGCCGGTCGGCGATCTGCAGCAGCAGCCGGTCGCCCGCGAGATGGCCGAGCGTGTCGTTCACCGAACGGAAGCGGTCCATGTCGATCAGCATCAGGGCGGAGCGCGCCCCGATCCGCTCGGCGTCGTCCAGAGCCGTCCAGGTCCGCTCGAGGAGCCACTGCCGGTTGGGAAGACCGGTGAGCGGGTCGCGCAGCTGCTCCTCGGCCCTGGCGCGCGCGATCCACAGCGTCGAGTCGAGCGCGACGAGGGGGATCGCGAAGAGCGGCAGCAGGACGGGCGTCGAGGCCGCGACCACGCAGATCAGCGGGGCGATGCCGAGCAGCGCGACGCCGACGAGGCCCTGTCTGACCAGGGCGGTGCGGGTGACCGTGGGCAGGGCGCCGGTGCGCGGCGCGTGGACGTACCAGAGCAGGGCGCGGGTGACGACGAGGTAGGCGACGGCGGCGAGCGCCACTTCGGGGGCGGAGTACAGGTCCCAGGTCTCGGGCAGCCAGGGCGACTCCGCCGACGGGGCCGTGCCGAACGCGGCCATGGCGAGCGCTCCCGCGCCGATGCCGAGGATGTCGACCGCGCCGTGCAGGACGCCCTGTCGCCAGCGGTGGCGGCGCGCGACGCCGACCAGGACGACGACGGTGAGGCTGACCATGCCGGCGGGCACCCAGCCGTACAGCAGGAGCACGGCCACGGTGAGCGCGCCGCCCGATCCGGTGCCGCCCCACCAGCGGTCGCGGCCGAGCGCGACGAGGTGGCCGACGATGAAGCCCGTGAGGACGGCGAGGGACCAGCCGACGGTGCCGGAGGGGAACAGCGCGTGGCGTCCGGTGAAGCCGTGGAAGAAGCCCGCGCCGAGCACCACCGCGGCCGTCGCCACGATGGCCACCGGAAGCACCGGCCAGGGGTCGCGCTCGTCCGAGGCGTGATCCGTGTTCTCGGGGCCGCGCCAGAGGCGTCGGGGCCGCCCTTCCGCGGACGCTTTGGCGGGGCCGTTCCCTGCGGTGTCCCTGCCGCCGGTGGCCGCTCCGGCGGCGGTCTCCTGCGTGCCGTACGCGCCGACGGTGCTCCATGCCCGTTCGCGTCGCTCGACGGCGGTGCTCGGGGCGGTGGCGCGCGCGGCCTCTGCTTCGCGTGACTCCTGTGCCGCTCCGCGTCCGCTGAGCCACGCGGCCGGCCCGCGCCGCAGGCGCGCGCGCAGCCGGGAGTCCGGGGCGGCGCTCTCGGTCGGTTCCATTCCCGTCCCTCTCACAGCCGGCTGTGCCCGCACCACGCGGACTCGGTCCAGAAGTCAGCCGCGTCTGGAAGTCCTTCCCCGGCTCTCGATGAGCAGGGGATACCCCAATCGCAGCGGGGCACGGCAGGCGCACTCCTCAACAGTAGGCCGCAGAAGGCTTCTACGGGCAGCGGTCCACAACGGTTGCCCGAATGCGACCCGGCCACCCTTATGCCTCTGGTATGCGCTGAACGGGTGGCCTTCAACCGCTACTCCTCGGTCGGAAGCGCGACTTCCTTCGCCGCGTCAGGCCCCTGTTCCAGCAGGACGGCGAAGCCTTCCTCGTTCAGAACCGGAACCTTCAGCTGCATCGCCTTGTCGTACTTGGAGCCGGGGTTGTCGCCCACGACCACGAATGCCGTCTTCTTGGAAACGGAACCGGTCACCTTCGCACCCTGGCTCTGGAGCGCCTCTTTTGCGCCATCCCGCGTGTGGTGTTCGAGCGTTCCGGTCACGACGACGGTGAGGCCTTCGAGCGGCCGCGGCCCTTCGTCCTGGCCCCCTCCTTCTTCCTCCATACGGACCCCGGCCGCCCGCCACTTGCGCAGGATCTCCCGGTGCCACTCCTCCTCGAACCACTGCTTGAGGGAGGCGGCGATGGTCGGGCCCACTCCCTCGACGGCGGCAAGCTCCTCCTCCGTGGCCTGCTCGATCCGGTCGATGGACCGGAACTCACGGGCGAGCGCCACCGCGGCGACGGGGCCGACATGGCGGATGGACAGGCCGGTGATGACCCGCGCGAGCGGGCGCTCCTTGGCCGCCGCGATGTTCTCCAGCATGGACACGGCGTTCTTCCTGGCCTCGCCCTGCTGGTTGGCGAAGACCGTGGCGACCTTCTCCTCGCCCGTCTTGGGGTCGCGCTTGGGCAGGCCGCTGTCCTGATCCAGTACGTACGCCTTGATGGGAAGGAGGCGCTCGATGGTGAGGTCGAAGATGTCGCCTTCGTCCAGGATCGGCGGCTCTGACGGCTCAAGCGGCTTGGTGAGCGCGGCAGCCGCCACGTATCCGAAGTTCTCGATGTCCAGGCTCTTGCGGCCCGCGAGGTAGAACAGGCGCTCGCGCAACTGGGCGGGGCACGACTGGGCGTTGGGGCAGCGGAGGTCGATGTCGCCCTCCTTCATCGGCCGCAGCGCCGTCCCGCATTCGGGGCACTCGGCGGGCATCTCGAACTCCCGCTCGGTGCCGTCGCGCAGGTCGACGACGGGGCCGAGGATCTCCGGGATGACGTCGCCGGCCTTGCGCAGGACGACCGTGTCCCCGATGAAGACGCCCTTCTTCTTCACCACGTCCTGGTTGTGCAGGGTCGCGAACTCGACCTCGGATCCGGCGACGGTGACGGGCTCCACCTGGGCGTACGGAGTGACGCGGCCGGTGCGGCCGACGCCCACGCGGATGTTGACCAGCTTGGTGTTGACCTCCTCGGGCGCGTACTTCCAGGCGATCGCCCAGCGCGGGGCGCGCGAGGTCGAACCGAGGCGGCCCTGGAGCGGGATCTCGTCCAGCTTCACGACGACGCCGTCGATCTCGTGCTCCACGGAGTGGCGGTTCTCCCCGAAGTACGTGATGAACTCCCGTACGCCGTCGAGCCCTTGGACCACCTTGTTGTGCAGGGCGGTGGGCAGGCCCCAGGTCTTGAGGAGTTCATAGGCGTGGCTGAGGCAGTCGATGTCGAAGCCCTCGCGGGCGCCGATGCCGTGCACCACCATGTGCAGCGGGCGGGTCGCGGTGACGCGCGGATCCTTCTGGCGCAGTGAACCGGCCGCCGCGTTGCGCGGGTTGGCGAAGGGCTTGTCGCCGGCCTCCACCAGGCGGGCGTTGAGCTCCTCGAACTTCTCCATGGGGAAGAAGACCTCGCCGCGGATCTCGACGAGGGCGGGGATGTTGTCGCCCTTGAGGCGGTCCGGGATGTCCGCGATCGTGCGGACGTTCGGTGTGATGTCCTCACCGGCGCGGCCGTCGCCGCGGGTGGCCGCGCGGGTGAGCTTGCCGTCCTCGTACGTGAGGTTCACGGCGAGGCCGTCGACCTTCAGCTCGCACAGGAAGTGATGGTCGCCGGTGCCGACTTCCTTGGCGACGCGCTCGGCCCAGGCGGCGAGCTCCGCGTCGTCGAAGGCGTTGTCGAGCGACAGCATGCGCTCGCGGTGCTCGACCGAGGTGAACTCGGTCTCGTACGCCCCGGAGACCTTCTGGGTCGGCGAGTCGGGCGTACGCAGCTCGCTGTACTCCTCCTCCAGGGCTTCGAGCGAGCGAAGGAGCTTGTCGAACTCGGCGTCGCTGACGACCGGTTGGTCGTTCACGTAGTACCGGAAGCGGTGCTCCTCGATCTGTTCGGCCAGCTGGGCGTGCTGATCCCGTGCCTCGGCGGGCACAGAGCCTTGCTGTTCGACAGCCACCGTTACATCCTCCCGTTACGTCATACCCAATTACTCAGGGTTGTCCGCGAGTGATCTCGCCGCCCGGGCGCAGTGGGCGAGCACCGCGCGGGCGTACGCCGGGGAAGCCCCCGCGAGTCCGCACGACGGAGTGACCACGACCGACTCCGCGAGAGACCCCGGATTCAGCCCCAGCCTGCGCCACAACGTCCTGACACCCATGACGCTACCGGCAGGGTCTGACAATGGGCCGTCCACGCCGGCCGCGACACCGGCGAAGAGCTTGGTGCCCGACTCGACGGCCTCACCGATCACGTCGTCGTCACGCTCGGTGAGCAGCGAGAAGTCGAACGAGACGGCGTCCGCCCCGGCGCGGCGCAGCAGCGCGAAGGGCACGTCCGGCGCGCAGGAGTGGACCACCACGGGGCCGTCGTGGACGCCCCGGACCTCCCGCAGGGTGCTCTCCACGAGCTGGCGGTCCACGGCGCGGTGGGTGCGGTACTCGCTCGCGGTCTTGATGTGCCCGCGCAGGACGCCGACGAGCGAGGGCTCGTCGAGCTGGAGCACGATCCGCGCGCCGGGGATCCGGCGGCGCAGGTCCGCGAGGTGGGTGCGCAGACCCTCGGCGAGCGAACCGGCCAGGTCACGGCAGGCGCCGGGGTCGGAGAGCGCGGCCTCGCCGTTCTTCAGCTCCAGGGCGGCGGCCAGGGTCCACGGCCCGACGGCCTGCACCTTGACCGGCCCTTCGTACCCCTGGGTGAACTCCTCCAGGGCGTCGAGGTCTTCGCCGAGCCAGGCCTTCGCGCGGCGCGTGTCCCGTCCTGGCCGGTCGCCGATGCGCCAGCCGCTGGGCTCCACGCGCGCGTAGAGCTCGGCGAGCATTCCCGCGGTCCGCCCGATCATGTCGGCGCCGGGACCGCGCGCGGGCAGCTCGGCCAGGTACGGGAAGTCGTCGAAGCTGCCGGTGACGGTCTTCGCGGCCTCGCGGGCGTCGCCGCCGGGCATGGACCCGATGCCGGTGGCGGGGCCGAAACTGAACGCGCTCACCGTCCGGGCCGCACCGTCAGGTCGTTGACCTCCGCGTCACGCGGCAGGTCGAGGGCCATCACGATCGTCGTGGCGACCGACTCCGGATCGATGAAGCGGGAGGGGTCGTACGTCTTGCCCTCCTGCTGGTGCACCTTGGCCTGCATGGCGCTCGCCGTGCGCCCCGGATAGACCGAGGTGACACGGACGCCGTTCGCGTGCTCCTCGGCCCGCAGGGCGTCGGCCAGGGCCTTGAGGCCGTGCTTGGAGGCGGCGTAGGCGGACCAGTCGGCGTGGGCGCTCAGGCCCGCGCCGGAGTTGACGAAGACCACGTGCCCCTGGGCGACGCGGAGTTGGGGCAGGAAGTGGCGGGTCAGCTCGGCGGGGGCGATGAGGTTGACGTTGAGCTGGTGACGCCATGACTTGGGGGTGAGGTCGCCGACCCGGCCCAGGTCGACGACGCCCGCGATGTGCAGCAGGGAGTCGACGCGGTCGGGCAGCGTCTGGTGGCCGAACGCCCAGGAGAGCTTGTCCGGGTCCGAGAGGTCACCTACGAGCGTGTCCGAGCCGGGGAACTGCGCCGCGAGTTCCTTGGCCCGGCCCGCGTCCCGTGCGTGCAGGACGAGTGCGTCGCCTCGTGCGTGGAGGCGGCGGGCGACGGCCGCGCCGATGCCGGAGCCGGCCCCAGTGATCACATGTGTTGCCATGCGTCCATCGTCGCACTCCGGCAGGCGCAGGTCAGCGCGTGCCCATCGACTCTTCGAGGTACGCGAGGGCGCCGACTGCCTCTTCGGCGAAGAAGACGAGATCGGTCAGCGGGAGCGGCAGGAAGCCCTCGTCCTCCATGCGGCGGAACTGCTCCTTCAAGCCGTCGTAGAACCCCGCCGAGTTGAGCAGGACCACCGGCTTGGTGTGCTTGCCGTGCTTCTTCAGTTCGAGGATCTCCGTGGCCTCGTCCAGCGTGCCGGTCCCGCCGACCATGATCACGATCGCGTCGGACTTCTCCAGGAGCAGCGCCTTGCGCTCGGCGAGGTCGCCCGCGATCACCATCTCGTCGGGCGGCGAGACGACCCTGGCCTTGGCGGCGAGGAAGTCCACCGAAACGCCGACGAGCCCCCCGCCGGCCTCGTGCACACCATCGGCCACGACCTTCATCAGGCCGCTCTCCGAACCGCCCCACACCAGCGTGTGGCCGCCCTTGCCGAGCAGTTCGGCGAACTCGCGGGCGGGGCGGGTGTAGCGCTCGGGGAGGTCGGCGGCGGAGAGGAAGACACAGATGTTCATGCGCCCACGGTACGGTCCGCCTCCGACAATGGGACGACCCACCCAGAAGGGCGTGACCATGACCGCAGGACACAAGATCACCGTCGAACAGGGCACCGACCACGTACGCGTGGTCCGGGACGGCCAGGTCGTCGCGGAGAGCAGCCGCCCGCTGCTGCTGCGCGAGACGGGCTACCCGGTGCGCTACTACCTCCCCCCGGAGGACGTGCGCACCGACCTCCTGACCCCCTCCGGCACGACGTCGTACTGCCCGTTCAAGGGAACGGCCTCGTACTGGTCGCTGCCGGACGCCGAGGACACGGTGTGGGGATACCCCGAGCCGAAGGACGCGGTGGCGCAGATCAAGGACCACTTCTGCTTCTACGAAGTAGAAGCAGTGGAGTAGCGGCAGCGGAGCGGAGACGGCGGGCGGGCCTAGGCCGCCGCCGTCGCCCTCTCCGTGGTCGCGATCGTCGCCGAGCCCACCACGCGTGTGCCGTCGTAGAGCACGACCGCCTGGCCGGGGGCCACGCCGCGGACGGGCTCGTCGAAGGTGACCCGCAGCTCCGAGCCGTCGACCAGCTCCGCGCGCACCGGCGTCTCGTCGCCGTGCGCCCGCAGCTGCGCCGTGTACGTGCCGGGGCCCGCGGGGGCCGTGCCGCACCAGCGGGGCTTGATGGCCGTCAGGGCCGTGACGTCCAGGGCGTCCACCGGGCCGACCGTCACGGTGTTGTTCACCGGGGAGATGTCCAGGACGTAGCGCGGCTTGCCGTCGGGGGCCGGGGTGCCGATCCGCAGGCCCTTGCGCTGGCCGATGGTGTAGCCGAAGGCGCCCTCGTGGGTGCCCAGCTTGTTGCCCTCGGCGTCGACGATGTCGCCCTCCGCCTTGCCCAGGCGGGAGGCGAGGAAGCCTTGCGTGTCGCCGTCTGCGATGAAGCAGATGTCGTGGCTGTCGGGCTTCTTGGCCACGGCGAGGCCGCGCTGCTCGGCCTCCGCGCGGATCTCCTCCTTGGTGGTGAGCGTGTCACCGAGGGGGAACATCGCGTGGGCGAGCTGGCGGTCGTCCAGGACCCCGAGGACGTAGCTCTGGTCCTTGGCCATGTCCGATGCGCGGTGCAGCTCGCGGGAGCCGTCCTCGTGGACGATCACCTTGGCGTAGTGGCCGGTCACCACCGCGTCGAAGCCGAGCGCGAGTGCCTTGTCCAGGAGCGCGGCGAACTTGATCTTCTCGTTGCAGCGCAGGCACGGGTTGGGGGTGCGCCCCGCCTCGTACTCGGCGATGAAGTCATCGACCACGTCCTCGCGGAACCGCTCGGCCAGGTCCCAGACGTAGAACGGGATGCCGATGACGTCCGCGGCGCGGCGGGCGTCGCGTGAGTCCTCGATGGTGCAGCAGCCTCGCGCGCCCGTGCGGAACGACTGCGGGTTCGCCGAAAGTGCCAGGTGCACTCCGGTCACGTCGTGCCCTGCTTCGGCGGCACGCGCGGCGGCGACGGCGGAGTCCACGCCGCCCGACATGGCGGCGAGTACGCGAAGGGGGCGGGGGCGCTGCGGGGTCCGGTTCTCAGTCATAGCTCTAACAGGGTACGGGCCCGCGGGAACCAGCCGCCCGTGAGTAAGCGTTGACGATCACATGGGGGAAGAACTGGACTCGACGGCGGAGCAGGAGCGGGGGCGCCGGGGCGTCAACCGGCGGACGCTTCTGATCGGCGGCGCCGCGGCGGCCGTCGGCACGGCGGTGCTCGCCTCGGACGAGCTGAGCCGCCTGTGGTGGCGGATTCCCGGCGTCGTCAAGAAGCGCAAGGAGGGCGCGGTCGACGCCCGGGGCGCGCAGTGGACAGCCGCGTCCGACTACAACTGGCGGCGCGCGGACCGGCCCGATGACTACGAGATAGACCGCGTCATCATCCATGTCGTCCAGGGCGGGTACGCGACGGCGCTGCGGGTGTTCAAGGACCCGGCGCACGGCGCGGCGGCCCATTACGTGGTGCGCAAGGACGGACACATCGCCCAGATGATCCGCGAACTGGACGTGGCGTTCCACGCGGGGAACAAGAGCTACAACGAACGGAGCATCGGCATCGAGCACGAGGGCTTCGTCGACAAGAAGTCCTCGTTCACCGACGCCATGTACGAGGCGTCGGCGCGGCTCACCGCCGGAATCTGCAAGCGGTACGACATGCCGGTGGACCGCGAGCACATCATCGGGCACGTGGAGGTGCCGGGCACGGACCACACGGACCCCGGGCCGCACTGGGACTGGGACCGGTACATACGGCTCGTACGGAAGGCCCGCACAGCCCTCGGGTGACCGCTCTACCGAAGGTGCACCGGCAGCGACTCCACCCCGTACACGATCGACAGCTTGCGGAAGGCGAGCTCATCGGGGTCGACCGCGAGCCGCATCCGCGGGAAGCGCTTGACGAGGGCCGGGTAGGCGGCGCGCAGTTCCATGCGGGCCAGTTCGGCGCCGATGCAGCGGTGGATGCCGTAGCCGAACGCGAGGTGTCCCGATGCCTTGCGGTGGGGGTCGAAGCCGCCGCCGTCGGGGGTGTACTTGGCGTCGCGGTTGCCGCCGCTCAGGGAGCACAGGACCAGGTCGCCCTTGGGTATGCGCACCCCGGCTATCTCGATGTCCTCGCGGGCGAACCGCGGGAAGGCCACCTGCACGACGGTGAGGTAGCGCAGCGCCTCCTCGACGAAGGGGGCGGCGGCCGCGTCGTCCTCGCGCAGCCGCGCGGCGGTCTCCGGGCCTTGCAGGAGCAGCAGGGAGCCGAGGGCCAGCATGCTCGCGGTGGTCTCGAAGCCGCCAGTGAGGACGCCGTCGGCGAGACCGGCGAGCTCCTCGTCGTCGACCGTGTCGCCGTGCTCCTTCACGATCATGCCGAGCAGTCCGTCACCCGGGTTCTCGCGCTGCTTCTTGACGACGTCCCTGAAATAGGAGAGCGAGGCGGATATGGCACCGAAGGGAGCGGTCGCCCCGCCGAAGAGGTCGAAGCGCTCCATGGCCAACTGCTGGAAGTCATGGCGGTCCTCGTACGGCACGCCGAGCAGCTCGCAGATGGTCAGCGAGGGGATCGGCAGCGCGAAGGCCTGGACGAGGTCGACGGGGCCTTCGGCGGCCTCCATCGCGTCGAGCCGTTCCTCGACGATGGCCTCGATCCGGGGCGTGAGGCGGCGCAGCCTGCGCATCGTGAACTCGGGGGTGAGGATGCGGCGCAGATGCGTGTGGACCGGGGGGTCGCTGAAGCCGAGGCCGCCGGGGTGGTGGTCGTCGACCACACCGGCGTTGCCCGTGAGGTTCGTGAAGTCGTTGCTGAAGCCGTCGGTGGCACCGAGGACGGCCTTGACCTCGTCGTATCCGGTGACCACCCAGGCGTCCATGCCGAACGGCAGCGGCACCTTGGAGATCGGCTGCTCCGCCTGGTTCTCGGTGAGCCGCGCCACCGGGTCGAGGCCGTCGCGGCGCATCGGCGCGAGCAGGGGCTCGGGGAGCCGCGATATCGCGGAGGCGCTGATCCCGTTCTTCTGCATCCGGGAGAGATATACGCGCCCGAGCCGCGCGGCGATGCGAGAGCGGAGGTTCGCCTTCAATGTGAACTCCATCAGGGGGTTGTCGTGCGGCCCCGAACGCGCGGAGCGGACTCGCGAGCGGCAAGCATAGATCGGTGGCCTGTGGGCCTCGTAGCCTCATCCGTCGCCAGGCCACCCGTAAGCACCGCAAACCGGCATGAACGCGAACCGGAAGTGACCTGACCCACTGCCGAACCCGAACCCGAACCCGGACCCGGTACCGGACCCGGACCCGGCTCGCGCGAGGCCGCCCTCAGCTCAGCCCCGCCGTCCGCGCCCGTTCCACCGCCGGGCCGATCGCCTGGGCCACCGCTTCCACATCCGCCTTGGTCGACGTATGGCCGAGGGAGAAGCGGAGCGTGCCGCGGGCCAGGTCCGGGTCGGTTCCGGTGGCGAGCAGGACGTGGCTCGGCTGGGCCACGCCCGCCGTGCACGCCGAGCCGGTGGAGCACTCGATGCCCTGGGCGTCGAGCAGCAGCAGGAGGGAGTCCCCCTCACAGCCGGGGAAGGTGAAGTGCGCGTTGGCGGGCAGCCGGCCGTCCGGATCCCCGCCCAGGATCGCGCCGGGCACCGCGGCGCGCACGGCGGCGACCAGATCGTCCCGCAGCGCCCCGATCTCGCGGGCGAACCACTCGCGCTGCCCGGCGGCATGGAGCCCCGCCACGGCGAACGCGGCGATCGCGGGCACGTCGAGCGTCCCGGAGCGCACATGACGCTCCTGCCCGCCGCCGTGCAGGACGGGCACGGGGCTGTACTCGCGCCCGAGCAGCAGCGCCCCGATGCCGTACGGACCACCGATCTTGTGTCCGGAGACGGTCATCGCGGCGAGCCCGGACGCGCCGAAGTCGACGGGCACCTGGCCGAAGGCCTGCACCGCGTCGGCGTGCAGCGGGACATCGAACTCCCGCGCCACCTCGGCCAGTTCGGTGATCGGCTGGAGGGTGCCGATCTCGTTGTTGGCCCACATGACGGTGGCGAGGGCGACGTCGTCGGGGTCGCGCTCGATCGCCTCGCGCAGCGCTTGGGGGTGCACGCGGCCGTAGGAGTCGACGGGGAGGTACTCGACGGTGGCGCCCTCGTGTTCGCCGAGCCAGTGCACGGCGTCCAGGACGGCGTGGTGCTCGACGGGGCTCGCGAGCACCCGGGTCCGCGCCGGGTCGGCGTCACGCCGCGCCCAGTACAGGCCCTTGACGGCGAGGTTGTCCGCCTCGGTGCCGCCCGCGGTGAAGACGGTCTCGCTGGGGCGCGCGCCGAGTGACTCGGCGAGCGCCTCGCGGGCCTCCTCGACGGTGCGTCGCGCCCGGCGCCCCGCGGCGTGCAGTGAGGAGGCGTTGCCGGTGACGGAGAGCTGGGCGGTCATCGCCGCGATCGCCTCCGGGAGCATCGGAGTGGTCGCTGCGTGGTCGAGGTAGGCCATGGTGGGCACGATTCTACGAGCCCCGCACGGCCCCGCGTCCAAGCGGTGTCAGCCCGCGAGACCCCACGACACGGTGTTGTCCATCGACATGAGTACGGCGAGGACGACGAGGTCGGCCACACCGAGCCCGAGCCCGAGGACCGCACGGCCCTTTCGGCTGGTCCCGCGCATGAGCGCGATGCTCGCGAGGACGATCGCGATCGGGCCGAGGAAGAGGTTCAGGACGAGCAGTCCGAGCAGGCCGAGGACGAACGCGGCCACGGCCATGCCGTCGGTGTCGCGCCGACCGGTGGGCACCGGGGCGGCGGCCTCGGTGGCTTCAGCGGCCTGAGGTGTCCGAGTGGCCTCGGGGACTTCGGGGGCCTCGGTGTCGTGGCCGGAAGCGCTGCGGGTCTTGGTGAGAGTGAGGGTCATGGTGCGACTCCTTGCAGGTGTCGTACGGATCAGCGGATCAGTGGTGACGCGCTCAGGAGTGGTGGCGCGCGTTCCGCTCGCGGATCGCGAACACCACGAGCCAGGTGCCGATGACGGCGGCTGCGACGAGGCTGACGGAGAGCGGCGCGTGGGCCACGGCGCCCAGGACGACGCCGAGCAGAAGAAGGGCGGCGACGAGGAACAGCATGGATGCCTCTCAGTCTCGGTAAGACGGTCATCTCAGGAAGGAAGTTCGGTGAACGCTTGTGGTTACAAGTGTTCACTGACTTAGAAGTCTACTCCCTCTCTCGCTTTCCAATCCCGGAGAACAGTTGTTAACTGGATGGCATGAGTCACACTCTCGGCATCCGGCAGGCCCAGAAGCAGAAAACCCGGCAGGCACTCCTCGACGCGGCGCTCCAGCTGCTTGAGGAGCAGAGCCTGAGCAGCCTGGGCCTGCGCGAGGTCACCCGTGCCGTGGGCGTGGCCCCCACCGCCTTCTACCGCCACTTCCGTGACATGGGCGATCTGGGCGTGGCCCTGGTAGAGGAGGCGCTCGACAGCCTGCACACCACGCTCGTCTCACTCCTCGCGGCGACCGGCGACGGCGAGGAACGCATCGCGGCCACGGTCGAGTTGATCGTCGCCTATGTGCGTACGCACCCCGCGCACGTCCGCTTCATCGCGCGCGAGCAGCACGGCGGAGTGCAGGCGGTGCGGGCGGCGATAGGCGATCAACTCGACCTGTTCGCGCAGGAGGTGAAGGGGCAGTTCGCCCAGGAGCCCGAGTCGGCGGGCTGGGACGAGGACGACCTCCTGATGCTGGCGGGGATGTACGTCGCCCACATGGTGATGACCGCGTCCGCCCTCCTGGGGACGACCCCCGAGGCCGAGGCGCAGGTGGCGGCAAGGGCGCGCAGGCAGCTGCGCCTGGTGTCGCTCGGTCGGCATCACTGGCTGGACGGACAGTAGCGGCGCCACAGGCCACCGCGAGCGGCACCACGACAACCGCTCGACTCCCCCGTAAGGAGCTACTAACCTTACGGTCATGACGACCGACCGCGACTGGACGCTCGACCAGACCTTCACCGGCTCCACCGGCGCCGTCCGCTGGGCGGCCCTGGGCCCCGAGGACGCACCGCCCGTCATCCTGGTCCACGGGACGCCCTTCTCCTCGTACGTCTGGCGGGGGGTCGCCCGCGCGCTCTCCCGCGAACACCGTGTGTACGTATGGGACTTGCCCGGGTACGGCGCATCGGAGATGCGGGCCGGGCAGGACGTGTCGCTGGCCGCGCAGGCCCGCGTCCTGACCGAGCTCATCGACCACTGGGGCCTCGACCGGCCCGCTGTCGTCGCCCACGACTTCGGCGGCTGCGTCGCCCTGCGCGCGAACCTCCTGCACGGCGCCCGCTACGACCGCCTCGCCCTGGTCGACCCGGTGGCGCTCGCCCCCTGGGGCTCCCCCACGTACCGCCTGCTCGGCGCGCACGCCGACGTGTTCACCCAGCTGCCGCCCGCGCTGCACGAGGCACTGGTGCGCGAGTACGTCAGCTCGGCGAGCCACCGCGGACTGCACCCGGCGGTGCTCGACCGCCTGGTCGAACCCTGGTGCAGCGAGGAGGGAAGGCCCGCGTTCTACCGGCAGATCGAACAGAACGACCAGCGATTCACCGATGAAGTCCAGCCCCTGTACGGGGAGTTGGAGGCGCCCGTGCTGATCTGCTGGGGCACGGACGACACCTGGATCCCGGTGGAACGCGGCCACGAACTCGCCAAGCTGATCCCCGGCGCCGAGCTGCGCCTGATCGAGGGCGCGGGACACCTCGTACAAGAAGACGCGCCCGCCGAGCTCACCGGCGAGCTGAGCCGCTTTCTGCGTACAGGACGGTGACCGCGGCGGCTGCACGCGCCAGCTCGGCGCGCACATCGGACGGCGAGAGCACCTCGACGGCGTCGGCGAACGGGAGCAGTGTGCGGGCGTCTCCGACAGCGTTGAACCCGAGCCGGACAGTGATCCACTCGCTCTCTCCGTCGTCCTCGGGACGTGCGCTGAGAAATTGGCCCTTGAGACGCAGGAACTGCGCGAAACGGTCACGCGCGACCCGCGCCGTCACGTCGACGCCGACCGGACGGTCCTCGACCTGACGCTTCAGGACGCCCCAGACGTCGGCGAGTTCGATCCCGGGCCGACGCTGCACGGGCAGGTCCGTGAGGGTCGCCAGCTGCACGCGGTCGGCGCGGAAGAGCCGCGGGGTGCCGTGCCGGTCCGCGACCAGATACCAGACGCCCGCCTTCGATACGAGGCCGTAGGGGTCGACGGTGTACGTCTTCGGCTCCGCGTCGCCGCTGTGCCGGTAGCGCAGCCGCAGCCTCCGGTCGCTGAACACCGCGTCCTGCAGTACGTCGAGGTCGACGGGGACCGGGATCGACCCGGGGGCCCCGGGCATCCAGCGCGCCGAGTCGACCAGGATGCGGCGGCTGGCCAGCTCGGCGGCCGGGCGGTGCGGTGCGGGCAGGGCGGCCATGACCTTGCGCAGCGCTGAGCCGAGCGCCTGGTCGAGCCCCAGCGCGGCATGCGCGCCCTGCGCGGCCAGGATGAACAGCGCCCGCGACTCGTCCGCGGTGAGCCCCGTGACGTCCGTGCGGAAGCCGGGCAGGAGCGCGATGCCGCCGTGCCTGCCGCGCTCGGCGTACACCGGGATGCCGGAGGCGGAGAGGGCCTCGATGTCGCGGTAGATGGTGCGTACGGAGACTTCGAGCCGGTCGGCGAGTTCGTGGGCCGGTACCTGTGCGCGGGTCTGGAGCAGCAGCAGGATCGAGAGGAGCCGGTCGGATTTCACGCAGCCAAGGATGACGCCCGCCGCCCCGAGCGGGGAGGCGGGGAAGCGGCCTGTCGTCCCTCTCCCGGTCCTGTTTATGATTCAGGCGTGTTCGATTCCCGGCACATCAGGTCATTCCATGAAGTGGTCCGCACCGGTTCCTACTCCGCCGCCGCCCGCTCGCTCGGCTATACACAACCGGCGATCACCCAGCAGATGAAGGCGCTCGAACGGTCCGTCGGCACGGTCCTGTTCACCCGGGTCGGCCGCACCATGCGGCTGACCGAGGCGGGCGAGGCGCTGTCCCGGCACGCGGGGATCATCCTCGGTGACATCGACGCGGCCCAGCAGCAGATGAACGCCATCACGGGTCTGCGCACCGGGCGCGTGCGCATCTGCGCCTTTCCCAGCGCCAACGCCACCCTCATCCCCGAGGCCCTGGCCCGGCTCGCGGCGAGCCATCCCGGCGTGCGCGTCGAGCTCCAGGAGAACGAGCCGCCCGAGTCGCTCCAGCGGCTTGTGGACGGCGGCTGCGACATCACGCTCGCCTTCCACTACCCCGGCCTGCACGAGGACGTGCCGGACGAGGTGGTCGAAATTCCGCTTATGGAAGACCAGTTGACGGTGCTCATGCCGTCGCGCCATCCGCTGGCCCGGCGCCGGTCCGTCAAGCTCATCGATCTCGCCGGGGAGCGGTGGATCGCGGGCTGTCTGCGCTGCCGCGCCAACTTCCTGCACGAATGCGCCGAGCAGGGCTTCGCGCCGGACATCGCCTTCACCACGGACGACAACCTCGTCATCCAGAGCCTGGTCGCCGAGGGCCTCGGGATCGCGATGATGCCGGGGCTCGTCCTCAACTTCCTGCGCCACCGGGAGGTGACGGGGCGGGCGCTCGACCCGGCGTCGCGCAGGCAGGTCTCGGCGTACGCGCTCCGGGAGCACCTGCGGATACCCGCGACGGCGCTGGTGCTCGAGGAGTTGAAGGCGGTGGCGGCGAACAGGGTGGGCTGCTGAGGCCCCGGTTCGCTCCCCGGCCCACCTGTTGTCCCGCATCCATAAGCGGAAGTTGGGGCAGGGCTTAGAAACTGTCGTTGGACGTGATGGATGGGCGGCAGGACGCTGCCTTTATGAGTGCCTCCACCACCGCGTACCGCGCGGCCCGAACCACCGGCCGGCTCGACACCCTCGTCGCCGGCGTCCGCGAGGTCGTCGGCCGGGGCCTTCCGCCGGACCTGACCGCGTATCTGGTCGGCGAACGGCTCGCGCCGCACCTGGGCGCGGCCGATCTGCTCACCGACGAGCAGTGCGAGGGCGACCCCGCGCGCTACCGGCAGCATCTGCTGCACGCCGAGCACGACGGCAGCTTCTCGGTGGTCGGCCTTGTCTGGCTGCCGGGCCAGCGCACGTCCGTCCACGACCACGTCTCGTGGTGCGTGACCGGGGTCCACGAGGGCGCGGAGCACGAGCGGCGCTACCGGCTGATACCGGCGGCGGGCGGCGCCCCGGCACGGCTCGTCGCTTCGGATGACCTGGTCAACCGCCAGGGCGAGGTGTGCGGGTTCGCGCCGCCCGGGGACATCCACCGGGTCTGGAACGCCGGTACGGAGCGGGCGATCTCGCTCCATGTGTACGGCGCCGACATCTCACGCCTCGGCACCAGCGTGCGCCGGGTGTACGAACTCCCGGCCGCCCGCTGATGGCGCTCCTCGGCCAGCGTCCGCGCCTCGCCACGGCGCCTCCTCCCGGCCCCCGCCCACTGCCGGGGCTCGCCCTCGCGGCCCTCGGTGTCATGGCGGCGTGGGTGACGCACGCACTGGTCCCGGCCGTGCCGATGCTCACGGCGGCGGTGGTCCTCGGCCTGGCGGCGGCGCATGTGCCGGGCGTGCGGGCCGTCGTACGGGGGCGGGCCAAGGCGGGGCTTTCGCTGGCCGGGAAGCGGCTGATGCGGCTCGGCGTCGTCCTGCTCGGCCTGAAACTGAGCCTGGACGACGTGCTCGGCCTCGGCTGGGCGACGGTCGCGATGGTGCTCGGGGTGGTCGCGGCGACGTTCTTCGGTACGTGGTGGCTCGGCCGCCGGATGGGCCTGCCCGGCGACCAGCCACTGCTGATCGCCACGGGGTACGCGATCTGCGGGGCGTCGGCGATCGGCGCGGTGAGCGAGGTGAGCGAGAGCGAGGAGCGGGACGCGGCGGTGTCGGTGGCCCTCGTGACGCTGTGCGGCACGCTGGCCATCGCCGTACTTCCGCTCCTCCAGGGGCCGTTGGGCCTGAGCGACGTGGAGTTCGGCCGGTGGGCCGGGGCGAGTGTGCACGACGTGGGCCAGGTGGTGGCGACCGCGCAGACCGCGGGGGCGGGGGCGCTGGGCGACGCGGTCCTGGTGAAGCTGATGCGGGTGGCGGTACTGGCTCCGCTGGTGGCGGCGGTGGCACTGTCCCTGCGGGCGAGGTCCGCGGCGCGCGGGGCGGGGACGACGGGGAAGCGGCCGCCGGTGCTGCCGCTGTTCGTGGCGGGGTTCATGGGGATGGTCGCGGTACGAAGCACGGGCTGGGTACCGGATTCCGCCCTGGCCGTGACAGCCCACGCCCAGGAACTACTCCTGGCAGCGGCGCTGTTCGGCCTGGGCACGGCGGTGGACCTGCCCACGCTCACCCGAACGGGCGGGAGGACGGCGGCACTTGGGCTGAGCGCGTGGGTGGTGGTGGCGGGGGTGTCGTACCTGGGCGTCATGGTGACGGCCTAGGCGGCACGGTGACCAGCCGCGCGGCACCAGGAGGGGCCTGTCCGTCGCCGACCCGGCGGACAGGCCCCTGGCTGGTGGGCCCACTCATTACCTCTGCGCTGCGGGGTAATCGGGTGGGTGGGCGGGAGAGATCCGTCGCGAAGCGGCGGTTCAGGAAAGGCGGACCCTCGCCAGTTGGCGGGACTGGGCGACCAGGCGGTCCTCCGCGTCCCAGACCTCCGCGTCCTCCTCCAGGAAGCCTCCCGCGAGGTTTCGCGTGGTGATCGAGACCCGCAGGGGGCCCGCTGCGGGCCTCGCCCGTACGTGGACCGTCAGCTCCACCGTGGGGACCCAGCCGGAGAGGCCGATCTCGAAGGCCGTGGGCGGCAGCGCGTCCACCGCAAGCAGCAGCGACAGCGGGTCCGCGTCGCGCCCGTCCGCGAGGCCGAACCAGGCCCGCATCTCCCCCTTGCCGGAGGGCTTACCGAGGGCCCACCCCAGGGTGGAGGGGTCCAGCTTCAGGAAGAGGCGGTCACTGATGGCCGAACTGCCGGGCACCGGGCGGTGGTCCGGCGCGTCCTGCGGGCCGAAGCACTGATCGACCGGCGGCAGCTCCGGCGGCTTGGCCGAGGTCCGCACGTCATCGGGGAGCCCCGCGAGATCACCGTACGAGGCGAGCACACGGATCCGCTCGACCTCGCGCCCCTCCTCGTCGTACTGGAAGAGCGAGGCCTGCCCGGTGGAGAGCGTCCGGCCGCCGCGCACCGTGTCCGTGCGGATGACGGCGGGGCCTGGATGCGACGCCGTCAGGTAGTGCGCGGAGATCGTGAAGGGGTCGCAGTGCGGGAGGGCGTCGGCGAGCGCGCGGCCGATGACCGCGAGGAGATAACCGCCGTTGACGGCGTTGATGATCGTCCAGCCCGCGGAGAGCTCGATGTCGTAGACGCCGGGCTCCCGCCGGGTGACCGCGGTGTCGCGGTCGAACTCGCTGTCGCCGATGCTCGCACGCACCGCTGCCGGTATGGATGTCGCCTCTGCCATGCCAGCAACGTACAACAAGAAATTACTGAGCGGTAGCTTTTCCTGCCGAGCCCGGGTCCTCCACCTCCACCGCGGTCGACCGCCGGTGCCAGGCCCGCGGTGCCCGCCAGTGGTAGTGCATCGCGAGCAGGCGCAGGACGAAGGCCGTGATCACGGCGAGGGTGCTGGTGAAACCGTTCACCATGTCGTACTTGATGCAGAGCGCGACCATCGCGGAGCCGACGATCGCGGGCACCGCGTACAGGTCCCGGTCCCAGCGCACCAGCGAGGGCACCTCGTTGGCGATCACGTCACGCAGCACACCGCCGCCCACCGCTGTGGCGAGCCCCAGGGCCGCCGACGCGGTCAGGCCGAGGCCGTAGTCGTACGCCTTGGTCGTGCCCGTGACGCAGAAGAGACCGAGGCCCGCCGCGTCGAAGACGTTCACCGCGAGCTGGGTGCGCTCCACCTCGGGGTGCAGGAAGAACACGAGCAGGGCGGCGAAGAGCGGGGTGATGAAGTAGCCGAGATCCGTGAAGGCGGCCGGCGGCACCGCCCCGATGACCACGTCACGGATGAGTCCTCCGCCCAGCGCGGTGACCTCGGCGAGCACGGCGATGCCGAAGACGTCGAAGTTCTTGCGTACGGCGAGCAGCGCACCGGAGATCGCGAAAACGAAGATCCCGACGATGTCGAGCGCGTGCTGGACGGAGGGACTGAACAGATCCTGGATCACGCGACATTCTTACCTGTCGGCCGGTGAGGGCCACTACGGGCCCGGCGCGACCACGCCTACAGCGCGGGCTTCCCCTTCGTGAACAGCCAGGTCTGGAAGAGGCTGTCCAGCTGCTTGCCCGAGATCTTCTCGGCGAGCTTGATGAAGTCGGCGGTGTCCGCGTTCCCGTACCGGTTCTGCGCGGTCCACGCCGGAAGCAGCTTGAAGAACGCCTTGTCGCCGATGCGCTCGCGCAGGACCTGGAGCGTCATCGCGCCGCGCTGGTAGACGGCGGACGCGAACATCGTGTCGCGCTGCGGGTCGCCGACGACCGTCTGCCAGAAGGCCGAGTCCGCGGGCCGCGAGTTGTAGCCCGCGAGGAAGGCGTCATGGGCGGACTGAGTGCCCTTGTGCTCGGTCCACAGCCACTGCGAGTACGTCGCGAAGCCCTCGTTGAGCCAGATGTCCTTCCACCTGTCGACCGAGACGGAGTCGCCGAACCACTGGTGGGCCAGTTCGTGGGCGATGGTCGACTCGCTGCGGATCGCCGAGTAGACCGGCTTGGTCTGGGTCTCGAGCGAGAAGCCCGCCTGCGGCATGTCGTCGACGATCGCGCCGGTCTCCTCGAAGGGATAGGGCCCGAAGATCTCCGACCAGTAGTCGGTGACCGCGGCCGTGACGCCGTACACGTCGACGTTGTTGCTGTTCTGCAGTACGGGGTCGATGGCCACGTAGATCGGGGTGCCGGCCGGGGTCTTGCCGGTCTTCACGTCGAACTTGCCGATGGTGGCGGTCGCGAGATAAGTCGCCATGGGCTTGGTCTCGCGCCAGTGGGCGACGGTCTGGCCGCCCTTGTCATAGGTGTCGACGAGACGGCCGTTGGAGACGCCTGTCAGGCCCTTGGGGGCCTTGATGCGGATGTCGAAGGCGGCCTTGTCCATCGGGTGGTCGCTGGAGGGGAACCACGTCGAGGCGGCGTTGGGCTCACAGGCCACGAAGACGCCGTCGGTGGTCTTCATCCAGCCGTAGTCGGAGCCGAAGACGATGGGGCCGCTCAGCGGCTCGGGCACACCGCCGTAGGTGACGGTCACGGTGAACTTCTTGTTCTTGTGCAGGGCGTCGCGCGGGCTGATGCGTATCTCGTCACCGTCGCGCGTGAACTTGGCCCGTCTGCCGTTCACATCGATTCGGGTCACCTCCAGCTTCTGGAGGTCGAGGTCGAAGGAGGAGAGGTTCTGGGTGGCTCTCGCGGTGATGGTGGTGCGGCCGTCGAGACGGTCGGTGTCGGGGTTGTACGCCACGTCGAGGCCGTAGTGGCTTACGTCGAAACCGCCGTTGCCGAGCTGCGGGAAGTACGTGTCGCCGACGCCGGGCGAACCGGGGTGCGGTGCGGGTGCGGCGGCTATCAAGCAGAAGGAGGCGACGGCGGTGGCCAGCGCCCCCAGACGTGCCGAACGGGAGAGTGCCATGAGTCATCCCTTAGCGCGTGTTCCGAATGAGACGGACACGCAGACTCTGCACTCTCCCGTATGGGCGTGTACATGACTTGGCGTCTGATTTTTGCCAAGTCATCAGGCGCTACAGGTCAGTTGACTCCTGACCCTTTGCCTCCGCTTCCGGAGCGCCCTTGGAAGCAGCCTTGGAAACCGCCGGTGCGGACTCCTCCGCCGCTTCCTCCGCCGCTTCCTCCGCAGCCGTCTCCTCCGCCTTGCTCACCACCGTCACGACCTCGATCGCCTCCTTGGCGACCTGCAGCAGCGTGGTGTCGCCCGGCGCCTGGTCGTCGGCGTTCTCCGGGTGGTGGCAGGCCACCTGGTGGCCCGTGGCGAGGGTGAGCAGCGGCGGCTCCGTCTTCGCGCAGAGCTCCGTCGCCTTCCAGCAGCGCGTGTGGAAACGGCAGCCGGTCGGCGGGTCGATCGGGGACGGCACGTCGCCCTTGAGCAGGATGCGCTCGCTCTTGGTGCCGCGCCGCTTGGGGTCCGGCACCGGCACCGCGGACAGGAGCGCCTTGGTGTACGGGTGCATCGGCGTGGAGTAGAGGTCCTTGCGGTCCGCCAGCTCCACGATCTTGCCGAGGTACATCACCGCGATGCGGTCCGACACGTGCCGGATGACCGAGAGGTCGTGCGCGATGATCACGTACGTGAGACCGAGCTCGTCCTGGAGGTCGTCCAGGAGGTTGACCACCTGGGCCTGGATGGAGACGTCCAGGGCGGAGACGGGCTCGTCGGCCACGACCAGCTTGGGCCGCAGGGCAAGCGCACGCGCGATGCCGATGCGCTGGCGCTGACCACCGGAGAACTCGTGCGGGTAGCGGTTGTAGTGCTCGGGGCTGAGCCCCACCCGCTCCAGCATCTCCTGCACGTGCTTGCGCAGACCGCCCTCGGGCTTGACGCCCTGGAGCTTGAACGGCGCCCCGACGATCGTGCCGATGGTGTGCCGGGGGTTCAGCGACGAGTACGGGTCCTGGAAGATCATCTGCACGTCGCGGCGCAGCGGCCGCATCTTGCCGACACTCAGGTGCGTGATGTCCACACCCTCGAACTCGACGCGACCCGCGGTCGGTTCGAGCAGCCGGGTGATCAGACGGCCCATCGTCGACTTGCCGCAGCCCGACTCGCCCACGACGCCGAGCGTCTCACCGGGGCGTACGTCGAAGCTGAGGCCGTCGACGGCCTGCACCGCCGCCACCTGGCGCTGGAGCAGCCCCTTCTTGATGGGGAAGTGCTTCACCAGGCCGTCGACCTTGAGCAGCGGCTCGGGTGAGCTCTTCGGCTGCGCCGGGATCGTCATCTCCTGGCCCTTCACGTCGTCGTTCACAGCTTCGGCGCAATCTCTTCGGTCCAGATCCGGGTGCGCTCGTCCTGCGACATGTGGCAGGCGGTGAAGTGACCCGAGGCGACCTCGTGCAGGTCGGGACGCTCGCGGCGGGTGATCTGGTCCTTGGGGATGTCGGCGTAGGGGCAGCGCGGGTTGAAGGCGCAGCCCGAGGGGAGGTTGATCAGGCTGGGCGGGGAGCCCTTGACCGGGATGAGCCGGTCGGTCTCCTCGCGGTCGATGCGCGGCATCGACCCCAACAGGCCCCAGGTATAGGGGTGCTGGGGCTCGTAGAAGACCTTCTCGGCGGTGCCGCGCTCGACGCAGCGCCCGCCGTACATCACGAGCAGCTCGTCCGCCATCTCGGCGACCACGCCCAGGTCGTGCGTGATCATGATGACCGCGGAGCCGAACTCCTTCTGCAGATCCCGGATGAGGTCGAGGATCTGCGCCTGGACGGTGACGTCAAGGGCGGTCGTCGGCTCGTCCGCGATGAGCAGTTCGGGGTTGTTCACCAGGGCCATCGCGATCATCGCGCGCTGGCGCATACCGCCCGAGAACTCGTGCGGGTAGCTGTCGACCCGCTTGTCCGGCTGGGGGATGCCCACCCGGTCGAGCATCTCGATGGCGCGCTTGCGGGCGGCCTTCTTGTCCACGTCGTTGTGGACCCGGTACGCCTCCATGATCTGCTTGCCGATGGAGTAGTACGGGTGCAGCGCCGACAGCGGGTCCTGGAAGATCATCGCCATGTCGCGGCCACGCAGCTTGCGTACGGCGTTGGGGTCCGCGCTCAGCAGCTCGGTGCCGTTCAGCCAGATCTCGCCGGAGAGCCGCGGCTTGCGGCTGCCGTACTGCCCCGCGGTGTGCAGGCCGAGGATGCCGAGCGAGGTGACCGACTTGCCGGAGCCGGACTCGCCGACGATGCCGAGGGTCTTGCCCTTCTCCAGCTGGAAGCTGAGCCCGTCGACGGACTTGACGATGCCGTCGTCCGTCGGGAAGTGCACCTTGAGGTCACGGACTTCGAGGAAGGCGGTGGGAGCGACCGAGTCGGCTGTGACGTCGGTGGGCTCTCCGACCGCCGCTCCGGTCTTGTGCAGTTCGGTCATCCCAGCCTCACTCGCGGGTCGATGACGGCGTACAGAAGGTCGACGACGAGGTTGGCGAGGGCGATCGCGAGCGACGCGCACAAGGTGACGCCGAGGATCACCGGCAGGTCCTTGTTGCTGATGGCCTTGACCGCCTCCAGGCCCAGTCCCGGCAGGTTGAAGGTGGATTCGGTGAGGACGGCGCCGCCCATGAGCACGCCCAGGTCGAGGCCGAAGACCGTGAGGATCGGCGTCATGGCTGAGCGCAGCGCGTGCCGTCTGATGACGGTGGCCTCGCCGAGCCCCTTGGCGCGCGCGGTGCGGATGTAGTCCTCGCCGAGCACCTCCAGCATGGTGGCGCGGGTGAGCCGGGCGTACATCGCGGCGTTGAGGAACGCGAGCACGATCCACGGCAAGATCAGCGTCTCGATCCAGATGTTGATCGGATCGTCCGTGGTGAGGGTGTCCTCGATCTTCACCCAGCCAAGCGTGTGGACGAAGAGCCCCATCGCGATCATGCCGGTGAAGAAGACCGGCAGCGAGACGCCGCCGAGGGCGGTGATCATCGCGGAGCGGTCCCAGATGGTGCCCCGCTTGAGCGCGGAGAGCACACCGGTGGCGACACCGGCGATCAGCCACAGCACACAGGCGCCGGCGGCGAGCGCGGCGGTGACGGGCAGGGCGTCCTTGAGGGTCTCCCAGACCGGTGCCTCGGTACGGAAGGAGTATCCGAAGCAGGGGGCCGGGCAGTGGGTGACGTCGGCCCCGTTGGCGTAGTCACGGCCCATCGGGATGCCCTTGACGAACTCCCAGAACTGGACGAGCAGCGGGTCGTCGAGACCCAGTTTGATCCGGATGCCCGCGAGCTGCTCGGCACCGGACGACTTCCCGGCGAAGAGGACGGCGATGTCCTGTCCCGCCCATTTGGGCAGCATGTAGAAGACGGTGAAGGTCGCGAGCAGTACGACCAGCACCATGACGACAACGGCGATCAGGCGCCGGATGAGATAAGCAAGCACTGTGCGCGGCCCGGCGGTGGCCGGGACCCCCTCGTGAGGGGTCCCGGCCACCGCCCGAGGCCATCACCTGCCCTTCGGACTGGCGGGATTCGGCGGTGGGACTGCCTTGCGGCAGGACTACTTCTTGTCGGTCACACCGAGCGAGACGTAGTCGTAACGGCCGCTGTAGGCGGCGGAGGAGTAGACGTTGGTCGCCCGCGGTCCGCGCCAGGTGATGTTCTTCTCGTAGAGGAAGGGCATCCAGTACGCCTTGTCCACGATCTCGTGCGCCAGATCGGTGTAGATCTCACCGGCCTTGGTCGGGTCGACCTCGGCGATCGCGTCGTCGAAGTACTTGTCGATCTTCGGCTCGTCGATCTGCGACTCGTTGTAGTTGCCGTTCTCCGCGATGAAGCGGCTGTCGAACAGCGGCTGCGCGTAGCCCTGACCGGTCGGGAAGTCCGGACCCCAGCCCGCCATCGTCATGCCGATGCCGCGCTTCTTCACCACCGAGGGAGAGCCGGTGATGCTGGAGGAGTCGGCGCCATCGATCTGGTCGACCTCGGCGTTGATGTTGACCTTCTTCAGCTGCTCCTGGAGCGCCGTGGCGGCGTCCACCTCGCCCGGCTGGTTGGTGCGGGCCGAGAGCTTCGTCGAGAAGCCGCCCGGCTTGCCGCACTCCTTGAGCTGTTCCTTGGCCTTGGCGACGTCCGGCTTGCCCTTGCGCTTCAGGATGCCGTACGGGTCGTAGTCGTCGTTGCCCTTGATCGACTTCGGGAAGACGTTGGTGGCGATGTCACCGGCGGCGATCGGGCCACCACGGGTCTTCTGCAGGCTCGCGAAGTCCGTGGCGTAGAAGACGGCCTTGCGGCAGGCCACGTTGTCGAACGGCTTCGTCTTGGTCACCAGGGCGACGTAACGGACGAAGTCCGTCGCCATGTTGTCGACGTTGCCCTTGTGGTCCTGAATGGCGGTGGTACGACCCGACTGGGTCATGCCGGTGCCATTCATGTCGATGTCGTAGTCGCCTTCCATCAGGCGCTTGTCGTTCTCTTCGAGGTTCGCCGAGATGGTGACCGAGATCTTGTCCGGCAGGGCGGGACGGACCGGGTCCGACGACTTCTTCCAGTTCGGGTTGCGCACCAGGGTGATGCTCTTGCCCGCGCTGTAGTTCTGGAACTTGTACGGACCGGAGGAGAAGGGGCGCTGGGTGTACTTGGCGCCGGTGTCCTCGGACTGCTTGACCGGGGTGCCCGACGGCATCGCGAGCATCTGCTCGAAGTCGCCGTTCTTCTTGGGCAGCTTGAAGACGATGGTGTTGTCGTCCGGCGTCTCGACCGCCTTCAGGCCCAGCTTGTCCTTCGACTTGTCGTCGTAGGGACCCTTGTACTCGCCCTTGGGGTCGAGCGTGGTCTTCAGGTACGAGGGACCACCGGTGATGACCTTGGTCGCCCAGATGCGCTCGATGCCGTACTTGATGTCCTTGGAGGTCAGCTTGGAGCCGTCCTCCCACGTCAGACCATCACGCAGCTTGTACGTGTAGGTCTTGCCGTCGTCGCTGATCTTCGCCGTGGACTCGGCGAGGTCGGGGACGAGCTTGTTGGACGCGGCACCCGGCTTGGTGTCGTACGTGACCAGCGTGCGGGTGTAGTACCGCATGAAGTCCCACGTCATGCCGTAGTACGCGCGCTGCGGGTCGGCGGAGTCAAGGTCCTGCTTCGCGATGAACTTGAGCGTGCCGCCCTTCTTCGTCGACGCGTTGGCGACCTTGCCGATGCCCGCGTTGTAGCCGGGGCCCTTGCTGTCGTCGTCGTCGCTGCCGCCGCCGCACGCCGTGGTGGTCACCAGCGCCGCCACGACGAGGGCCGCACCGGCGGTCAACCGTCGTTTAGAGGAACCTGTGGGCATTTCTCGCATCCTCCGAGATTCGCGGTCCTTGGCTTTTGACTGCCTCAAGGACCATGGGAAGAGCCACCTGACGCTGCGGCAGGGGCAAGTCAGTTGGAGCTGTTTACCGAGTTCCCTTGGGGTCCAGGGCGTCGCGCAGCCCGTCACCGAAGAGGTTGAAGGCAAGCACGGTCACGAAGATCGCCAGGCCGGGGAAGACCATGAACATCGGATCGTGCTCGTACGTCGCGAGCGCGTCCCGGAGCATGCCGCCCCAGGAGGCCGTCGGCGGGCGTACACCTGCGCCGAGGAAGCTGAGGGCCGCTTCGGTGAGGATGTTGGTGGGGATCATGAGCGTCGCGTACACGGTGATCGGAGCGACCAGGTTCGGCAGCAACTCACGGAAGAGGATGTGCCGCTGACCGCCACCGAGGCTGCGGGCCGCTTCGACGTACTCACGTTCGCGCAAGCTGAGGGTCTGGCCTCTGACGATGCGCCCGACGTAGGGCCAGCCGAAGAAACCGATCACCAGGATCAGTACGGCGATGCGTACGCCGCTGCCGGTGAGCCCGAGCAGATCGTCGGGCAGGACCGAGACCAGGGAGATCACGAAGAGCAGCTGCGGGAAGGCGAGCAGCACGTCCATGACCCGGCTGATCAGTGCGTCGATCCAGCCGCCGAAGTAACCGGCGATGATGCCGAAGAAGGTGCCGAGCACCACGGCGACCACGGCTGCGAGGAACGCCACGAGGAGCGAGATCCTGGCGCCGTAGACGATGCGGCTGAAGACGTCGCGGCCCTTGTTGGGCTCGACTCCGAAGAGGAAGTCGCCGCTGACGCCGCCGAACGCGCCCTTGGGCAGGTTCGTCAGGTCCTCCAACTCGTCCTGGTGGAACTCGTTGGGCGGGTGGCCGAGCAGGGAGACGATCAGGGGCGCGAAGACGGCGACCAGGACCAGGACGATCACGGTGATGCCGCCGGCCAGGGCGACCTTGTCCCGCTTCAGGCGGTTCCAGGCGATCTGCTTGAGGGACCGCCCCTCGACCTTCTTCACCCCTGCATCAACTGCGGGAGCGACGTCCGCTGTCGGGTCCGCGTCCGCAGGTGTGTCATGCAATGGTGCCGTCATCGTGGCAGGGACCCCTCTCAACCGGTGGTGACCGGCCCGCACTTGTCGCTGTAGCGATGTGATCAGTCCGTCGTACACAGGGGCGAAGCGCCCCTGGTGCGGGAGTCTTCATCGGGGTCGCGATCTGTTACCAGACTTGACGGGGAATGGATGCGCAACCGTGATGCTGATCGAGGTGTTCCGTTATCCGGACGCGGGTGAACGAGGGGCGAACACGGGGCAGTTGGGGTGCAAGGTGTCACGGGAGCCCATAGGACCCCTCCACCATCAGAACGGACATCGTGGCCGTCAGGGCAGGTATACGAGCCGCGGCGGCCGGTTCACGACCGCTTCGGAGCCGCTCCGGGGCGCTTCGGAGCCGCTCAGTACTGCGCGGGGTAGCCGTATCCGCCCGCGGGCGCCGGGGCCGGCTGGGCTTCGCGGTCGTAGAACGGGCGGGCGTTGCCGCGCAGCCACATGGCCACCGGGTCGTACGCGTCGGACATGGCGACCGTCGACACCGGGAGGCCCTCGGGGACGGCGGCGATCGACTGCTGCATCATCGTGCGCACCGCGTCGACCGAGGGCGGTGACGTGTCGTACACATCGAGTCCGATGGCCAGATACGGGGCACCGAGCGCCGGCTGCACCCAGGCGCGGCGCAGCGCCCGGACCGCGGGGGTGCGGTGCGCGTTCTGCGTGAGCAGGGCGTAGAACTGCGGGATCTCGATGGCGGGCTCGGTGAGCCGCAGCGGTCCCGCGGGCATCAGGTCGAGGCCCGACGCGATGCGCCGCAGGTCGAGCCAGGGGATGCCGACGCCTCCGCCGGGCGCGTGCGGGTTGAGCCAGAGGCCGTAGTGGTCGGGGTAGAGGGTGCGGGAGATGTCCTGTCCGGCGACCACTTCGTACGAGCGGTTCCAGCCACTGGCGGAGAGCTCCTGGGCGGAGGTCACGCACGGCGCGTAGCCGAGGCCCTCGACCTCCATGTTGCCGTACTGGGCGTCGGGGGATCCGGCCTGGCCGTGCCAGAGCAGCATCCACACCTGGTCGGCGGCGAGCGCCCGCAGGAGCGCCTCATAGGCGTCGTAGCGCCCCGGCGTCACCTGGCGCAGCATGTGCTCGACCTGCCCGGCCGCAGCCGTGCCCGACGCACTCACCCTTAACCGCCCCTTCGCGATGACCCGCTGACCCGGTGGAACTCCGGCTCATGAAACCAGCTTAAGCGGCGATCCTGACACCGACTTGACGTACGGCACCCTCACACACGTACCCGCGCATGTCCTTACACATGGCCGTGCTCGCGGCCCGGGCTCTGTCCGAAGAAGGGCCGGACCCGCTCGCGCATCCAGTCGCCGACCGGGTCCTGGGCGACATCGAGCAGCACCAGGTTCACCGGCCAGGCCACCGGGGCGTGGCCGAGCGCACGGCCCACGGCCTCCATCGGCAGCTCGCGCGCGTTGCCCTCCCAGGAGGTCAGTTCGACGCCGATGAACAGGGTCGGCTCGTCGTTCTCGACGCTCGCCAGGCAGCGGCGGGCGCTCAGGACGACCCCCGTGGCCTCGAACTCACGGGCCGCGGCGGACAGGAAGTCCACCGGGTCGTGCTGCCAGTCCGGTTCGTAGAGGCGGACCCGGCCGCCGCTCGCGGGACCGTCGAGCGGGGTGCGTCCGGCCCGGCAGAGCTCGGCGACGGCGGGCGGCGGCAGCGGTACGCCGACCGTGCCGTCCGGATTGACCGCGATGCCGAGCTGCGGGGGCAGGCCGCGCGCGAACTCCACGGCGGGTGCCACCGTGCGGTCCATGCGGCCGCCGGTGGCCTGCTGGAACTGCTGCTCGGAGCTGAAGACGGGGACGTACGCCTGGCCGTCGATCTCCAGCGTGGGCAGGTCGAGGGTGCCGCTGTCCGGGGTGCCGCCGTTCGGCAGCGGGATCCAGAGGTGGCTGCGGCCGAGCACCTCGACGATGCGGGCCCCCGCGGACGCCTGAGGCGCACCGGGTGTGCCCAGGGATGCCGCGAGCACCTCTTCGAGTTCGTTGCCCGGCCATCCTCCGTAGGGATGGGCGTGCGCCTGCGCCGGAAAGTCCATCTGTCCTACCCCTGCTCTGTCCCGCTCTGCCTGCGGCACGACCCTAGCGCGGCGGGCAAGTCAGTTCTCGAAGCCGATCCCCCGCAGCACGCCCGCCGCCGTCCGGTCGAGCAGCACCGCCGAGCCGCAGCCGCGCGGCAGATCGCCCCGCTCGGCGGCGCCGACGAGGCGGCCGACCGTCCTGCGGTGACGCGCGAAGGCGTAGCGCGACACACCGCGCCCGCGCTCCACCTGGCCCTCCATGGCGGTGTCCGGCGGCACGTCGAGAAGGAGCAGATGCAGGGTCGTGCCGCGCCGCACGGCCTCGCGGGCCAGCCAGCGGCGCACCCAGGCCTGGGTGCCGCAGTCGTGCACGACGACGCTCTCACCGGAGCGCAGGGCGCGGCGCAGGCCCGCGTAGTGCGCGAGACGGACGAGGGGGCGGTAGACCGCGTACGGCAGGAGGCGCGGCATGCGCAGGGCCCAGCGGTCGCGGGTGTCCTGGGAGTCGATGCGCGGGCCCGTCACGGCTCTGCGCATCAGCGTGGACTTGCCGCTGCCGGGCAGCCCGGAGACAACGACCAGATCGCCCTCGCCGAACGTCAGCCGGTGCGGGCTGTGGCCGGTCCGCTGCCTGAGGTCCCGGACTATGGCCGTGGGCAGGGGGCCGCAGCTCTCCCTGGCGGGGGCGGCGGCCTGTTTGGGCAGGGCCACCCCTGTGTTGGTCGCGTAGACACTGGTCCTGCGCACCGTGATCGGCCTCCCCATAGCGGTCACGTACCTGCTTCCCGCAGCTTCTCCGGCAAGTGTAAAGAGAAGGTAATGCGGCACAAGGGCATTACTCGACTGGCACTGCCCTGTGACGCAGCCGCGTGCAATGATGTGCGCGCAAACTCCATACAGGCCGTTTGAATCCGCGCGGGAGAGTTCCCGGTGACCGTCGTACGACGTTCCGGGGCGCCGAAGGAGCAAGTCCCTCCCTTGAATCTCTCAGGCCCCGTACCGCGCGGGCGAGGCACATCTGAAAAGCGGGCCGCCCCGGCGGCTCCACCCAAGGTGCAAGTCATGGCCTCCTGTACGAGACGTACGGACAGGTCGTGGTGAACCTCTCAGGTTCCGATGACAGATGGGGAGGATCGACCTCGCCCGTCATGCCCTGGGAGTTCCACATATGAGTACCGCCCCCCGTCTGACAGCCCTTGATGCCGTGCATCGGGCGCTCGGCGCGACCATGACCGACTTCGCGGGCTGGGACATGCCGCTGCGCTACGGCAGCGAGCGCGACGAGCACATCGCCGTACGCACCAAGGCCGGTCTCTTCGACCTCTCCCACATGGGCGAGATCACGGTCACAGGACCCGAGGCCGTGGACTTCCTGAACTTCTCGCTCGTCGGCAACATCGGCTCCGTCGGTGTCGGCCGCGCCCGCTACACGATGATCTGTGACGCGGACGGCGGGATCCTGGACGACCTGATCGTCTACCGCCTCGGTGAGACCGAGTACATGGTGGTCGCCAACGCCTCCAATGCCCAGACGGTCCTGGACGAGCTGACCGGCCGCTCCGGGGCGTTCGACGCCGAGGTCCGCGACGACCGCGACGCGTACGCCCTGCTCGCCGTCCAGGGCCCCGAGTCCCCCGGCATCCTGAAGTCACTCACGGACGCCGACCTGGACGGCCTGAAGTACTACGCGGGCCTGCCCGGCACGGTCGCGGGCGTGCCCGCGCTGATCGCCCGCACCGGCTACACCGGCGAGGACGGCTTCGAGCTCTTCGTCGCCCCCGGTGACGCCGAGAAGCTCTGGAACGCGCTGATGGAGGCGGGCGAGCCCGTCGGTCTGGTCCCGGCCGGGCTCTCCTGCCGCGACACGCTCCGTCTGGAAGCGGGCATGCCGCTGTACGGGCACGAGCTGACCGCCGGTCTCACGCCCTTCGACGCGGGCCTCGGGCGGGTCGTGAAGTTCGAGAAGACCTCGCGGTCCGATGACTTCGTGGGGCGCGCGGCGCTCGCGGCCGCCGCCGAGCGCGCCGAGACCGCTCCCCCGCGCAAGCTGGTGGGCCTGATCGCCGAGGGCCGGCGCATCCCGCGTGCGGGCTTCCCGGTGGTCGCCGACGGCGAGGTCATCGGCGAGGTCACCTCCGGCGCCCCCTCGCCGACGCTGGGCAAGCCGATCGCCATGGCGTACGTCGACGCGGCGCACGCGGCTCCCGGTACCGAGGGGGTCGGCGTCGACATCCGCGGCACGCACGAGCCGTACGAGGTCGTGGCGCTGCCGTTCTACAAGCGCCAGAAGTGACACCCCGCACAACCGCCTCGTCCATCAGCACTCCCCCGCGTACAGGAGAATTCAGGTCATGAGCAACCCCCAGCAGCTGCGTTACAGCAAGGAGCACGAGTGGCTGTCGGACGCCCAGGAGGGCGTCTCGACGGTCGGCATCACGGAGCACGCGGCCAACGCGCTCGGTGACGTCGTCTTCGTGCAGCTCCCGGAGGTCGGCGACACGGTGACCGCGGGCGAGACCTGCGGCGAGCTGGAGTCGACCAAGTCGGTCAGCGACCTGTACTCGCCGGTGACCGGTGAGGTCGTCGAGGCCAACCAGGACGTCGTGGACGACCCGTCGCTGGTGAACTCCGCGCCGTTCGAGGGCGGTTGGCTCTTCAAGGTCCGGACCACGGAGGAGCCGAAAGACCTGCTCTCCGCGGACGAGTACACCGAGTTCTCCGGCAGCTAAGGATCTCCCCGATGTCGCTTCTCAACACCCCTCTCCACGAGCTGGACCCGGATGTCGCCGCCGCCGTCGACGCCGAGCTCCACCGCCAGCAGTCCACCCTGGAAATGATCGCGTCGGAGAACTTCGCTCCGGTCGCCGTCATGGAGGCCCAGGGCACGGTCCTCACCAACAAGTACGCCGAGGGCTACCCGGGCCGCCGCTACTACGGTGGCTGTGAGCACGTCGACGTCGCCGAGCAGATCGCGATCGACCGGGTCAAGGAGCTGTTCGGCGCCGAGTACGCCAACGTCCAGCCGCACTCCGGCGCCTCCGCCAACCAGGCCGCCCTCTTCGCGATCGCCAAGCCCGGCGACACGATCCTCGGCCTGGACCTCGCGCACGGCGGCCACCTCACCCACGGCATGCGCCTGAACTTCTCCGGCAAGCAGTTCAACGTGGTCCCCTACCACGTGGACGAGGCCGGTCTGGTCGACATGGCCGAGGTCGAGCGCCTGGCGAAGGAGAACAGCCCCAAGGTCATCATCGCGGGCTGGTCCGCCTACCCGCGTCAGCTGGACTTCGCCGAGTTCCGCCGGATCGCCGACGAGGTCGGCGCGTACCTGTGGGTCGACATGGCGCACTTCGCCGGGCTCGTCGCCGCCGGTCTGCACCCGAACCCGGTGCCGTTCGCGGACGTGGTCACCTCCACCACGCACAAGACGCTGGGCGGCCCGCGCGGCGGCATCATCCTGGCCCGCAGCAAGGAGTTCGCGAAGAAGCTGAACTCCGCGGTCTTCCCCGGCTTCCAGGGCGGCCCGCTCGAGCACGTGATCGCGGCCAAGGCCGTGTCCTTCAAGGTCGCGGCCTCCGAGGAGTTCAAGGAGCGCCAGCAGCGCACCCTGGACGGCGCCCGCATCCTGGCCGAGCGCCTGGTGCAGGACGACGCGAAGGCTGTCGGCGTGGACGTCCTGTCCGGCGGCACGGACGTGCACCTGGTCCTGGTGGACCTGCGCAACTCCGAGCTCGACGGCCAGCAGGCCGAGGACCGTCTCCACGAGGTCGGCATCACGGTCAACCGCAACGCGGTCCCGAACGACCCGCGTCCCCCGATGGTCACCTCGGGCCTGCGGATCGGCACCCCGGCGCTCGCCACCCGCGGCTTCCAGGATGACGACTTCCGTGAGGTCGCCGACATCATCGCCGAGGCGCTGAAGCCGGGCTTCGACGCGGAGTCGCTCAAGACCCGCGTCTCGGCCTTGGCAGCGAAGCACCCGCTGTACCCCAACCTGTAGCATTTTCGTACGCTTTCCTTCGTACGATTCTTCGGGGCACCGCGCACACTGGACAGTGACGACAGTGAGTGCGGTGCCCCGGCTCATGCCCCGCTTTCGTAGTTCTCTGCACCACCCCGGCAGACAACGGCGTCTACCAACCACCATTGGAGTTTCTCGTGGCCCTCTCGGTCTTCGACCTGTTCTCGATCGGCATCGGCCCGTCCAGCTCTCACACGGTGGGGCCTATGCGCGCCGCCCGTATCTTCGCCGGCCGCCTCAAGAACGAGGGCCTGATGGCCCACACCACCGCGATACGGGCCGAGCTCTACGGCTCGCTCGGCGCGACGGGACACGGCCACGGCACCCCCAAGGCGGTCCTTCTCGGCCTGGAGGGCGAGTCCCCGCGCTCGGTCGACGTCGAGTTCGCCGACGAGCGGATCGAGCAGATCAAGCGCACCGGCCGCCTCAGCCTCCTCGGCATGCACGAGATCGCCTTCGACTTCGACGAGGACCTGGTCCTGCACCGTCGCAAGGCCCTGCCGTACCACGCCAACGGCATGACGATCTTCGCGTACGACCAAGAGGGCGCCCTCGTCCTGGAGAAGACGTACTACTCCGTGGGCGGCGGCTTCGTCGTCGACGACGACGCAGTGGCCGGCGAAAACCCGATCGTGCCGGACGACACAGTCCTCAAGCACCCCTTCCGCACCGGTGACGAGCTGCTGCGCCTCGCCAAGGAGACCGGCCTCTCCATCTCCGCGCTGATGCTGGAGAACGAGAAGGCGTGGCGCACCGAGGAGGAGATCCGCTCGGGGCTGCTCGACATCTGGGGCGTGATGCAGTCCTGCGTGTCCCGCGGCATGTCCCGCGAGGGCATCCTGCCGGGCGGCCTCAAGGTCCGCCGCCGCGCGGCCAACTCGGCCCGCCAGCTGCGCGCCGAGGGCGATCCGCAGGCGCGCGCCATGGAGTGGATCACGCTCTACGCGATGGCCGTGAACGAGGAGAACGCCGCGGGCGGCCGGGTCGTGACCGCCCCGACGAACGGCGCGGCGGGCATCATCCCGGCGGTCCTGCACTACTACATGAACTTCGTGGCCGGGGGCTCCTCCCAGGAGGAAAGGGAGGACGGCGTGGTCCGCTTCCTCCTCGCGGCCGGCGCGATCGGCATGCTCTTCAAGGAGAACGCCTCCATCTCCGGCGCCGAGGTCGGCTGCCAGGGCGAGGTCGGCTCCGCCTGCTCGATGGCGGCGGGCGCCTTCGCCGAGGTGCTCGGCGGCAGCCCCGAGCAGGTCGAGAACGCCGCCGAGATCGGCATGGAGCACAACCTCGGCCTGACCTGCGATCCGGTCGGCGGCCTCGTCCAGATCCCGTGCATCGAGCGCAACGGCATGGCGGCGGTGAAGGCCGTGACTGCGGCGAAGATGGCGATGCGGGGCGACGGCAGCCACAAGGTGTCCCTCGACAAGGTCATCAAGACCATGAAGGAGACCGGCGCCGACATGAGCGTGAAGTACAAGGAGACGGCGCGCGGCGGGCTCGCGGTGAACATCATCGAATGCTGAGGCCATGGGCGTACTCCTTGTGATCCCGCCCCCCGGACGGCCGATACCCTGACCCACGTCAGTAGTGCACCAAGAAGGGGTGGATCCGGTGGCGGACATCGAGGAAGCGCGCAGGACGTTCGAGCAGTTCGACGCGGACGGCGACGGCTTCATCACGGCGGCCGAGTGGAAGTCGGCCATGGCGAAGATGGGGGACTTCTACGTCACCGAGACGGTGGCCGAGGCCGTGATCGGCACGAAGGACACCGACAAGGACAAGCGTCTCTCCTTCGACGAGTTCTGGGCGAGCCTGAACAAGTAGCGGGACACGAGCCACGTACGCGGAAGGGGCCCGGCACGCGCGAGCGCCGGGCCCCTTCCGCGTACTCAGCGGGGTCGCCGCGCGGCCCGCACGCTCCACCGCCCCTCCGTACGTTCGAGCCGTACCGGATGGTCGAAGCATTTGCTGACCTGATCACTGGTCAGTACGTCGTCCACGGCGCCGGAGGCGAGCGCGCGCCCCTCGCGCAGCAGCAGCGCGTGTGTCGTACCGGCCGGGAGTTCCTCCAGGTGGTGCGTGACCAGGACTGTGGCGAGTTCGGGGTGGGTCTCGCGCAGAGTGTCCAGGCTGTCCAGGAGGCGTTCGCGGCCTACGAGGTCGAGGCCGGTGGCCGGTTCGTCGAGCAGGAGGAGCCGCGGTCTCGGCATCAGCGAGCGCGCGATGAGCGTCCGGCCGCGTTCGCCCTGGGAGAGCGTGGGCCAGCGGGCGTCCGTGCGGTGGGCGAGGCCGAGCATCGCGATCAGAGCGTCGGCCTGTTCCTCCTGCTCAGGCGTGGGGCGCCAACGGGGCACCGGTTCCACGCTGTTGGTGAGCCCGGTCAGAACGACGTCGCGAACCCGCAGGGGTGAGCGGAGCAAATGGCGCGGGTTCACGTGTCCGACGTACGCGCGCAGTTCGCGCAGGTCGACACTGCCCAGGCGGCGGCCGAGCACCTCGACCGTGCCGCGCGTGGGATGGGTGACCGCGCCGCAGAGGCTGAGCAGGGTCGACTTTCCGGCGCCGTTCGGGCCGAGCAGCGCCCAGTGTTCGCCGGGGCGGACGGTGAGGGTGACCTCTTCGAGGATGGGGCGGCCCTCGCGGACGACGGTGACGTCGTCCGCGTGCAGGACGGGGGTCACCGGGCGACCGCCGCCCGGTTCACTGCCGCGAGCACCGCCTGCACGGAGGCGGTCAGGACCGAGGTGTCCAGGCCCGCTCCCCAGCGGACGACACCGCCCACCCGGCACTCCGCGTACGCGACGGCCTCGCTGGTGCCGCCCTCCCCGGTGGCGTGCTCGGAGTAGTCCAGGATGTCGACGGCGATCCCGGCGGCGGCCAGCGCCTCGACGAATGCGGACAGCGGACCGTTGCCCGCTCCTTCGAAGTCCCCTGCCCTGTCACCGACTTGGAGCGTGCAGATGAAGCGGTGGGCGCCGTCCGGGGCGCGGTCGGTGGTCCAGGAGATCAGCTCCACGTCGCCGCCGCCCTCCCCCGGCGCGACGTACGTCGCGCGGAACAGTTCGTACAGCTCCTTGGCGCTCGCCTCCTGACCGCTGTCGTCGGTGGCCTCCTGCACGACGCGCGAGAAGTCGGGGCGCATGCGCTGCGGCAGGTCGAGTCCGTGCCGGGTCCGCAGCAGATACGCCATTCCGCCCTTGCCCGACTGGGAGTTGACGCGGATGACGGCCTCGTAGGTGCGTCCGATGTCGACGGGATCGATGGGCAGATACGGCACGTCCCACGGCGCCTCGCTCTCCGGCAGCCCCAACTCGGCTGCCCGGCGGGCGTGATGGGCGAATCCCTTGCTGATGGCGTCCTGGTGGGTGCCGGAGAATGCGGTGTGGACGAGGTCGCCGGCGTAGGGGTGGCGGGGATGCACGGGGAGCCGATTGCAGTGCTCGACGACCTCGCGTACGGCGTCGATGTCGGAGAAGTCGACCATGGGGTCGACGCCTTGGGCGTGCAGGTTGAGGGCGAGGGTCACCAGATCCACGTTGCCGGTGCGCTCGCCGTTGCCGAAGAGGCAGCCCTCGACGCGCTGGGCCCCGGCCAGGACGGCGAGTTCGGCGCAGGCCACGCCGGTGCCGCGGTCGTTGTGCGGGTGGACGGAGAGGATGACGGAGTCGCGCCGGGAGAGGTTCTGGTGCAGGTACTCGATCTGGTCGGCGTAAACGTTCGGGGTCGCGATCTCGACGGTCACCGGCAGGTTGTGGGTGACGGGACGGCCGGGACTCGCGTCCCACAACTCGGTGAGTCCGTCGCAGAGTTCGAGTACGTAGCCGGGCTCGGTCAGGTTGAAGGTCTCCGGCGAGAACTGGAACCGGATGTCCGCGCCGGGCCGCGCGTCGGCCAGCCGGGCCATGTGGGTGGCGGCTTCCGTGACGACGTCGCGCACTTGTGCTCGCGACCGCCCGAGCACCACGTCGCGCCAGACGGGCGAGGTGGGGATGTAGAGATGGACGACGGCGCGGGGCAGTCCCTCGATCGACGCGAAGGTGCGGTCGATGAGTTCGGGCTTGGCGGGCGTGAAGACGACAATGCTCACGTCCTCGGGGATTCCGCCGCTCGCGCTGAGGGCCGCGAGATCGCGTACGAAGTCGAAGTCCGCGCGGCTGGCCGACGGATAGCCGACCTCGATCTCCTTGAACCCCATCGAGACCAGCAGGTCGAAGAAGCGGCGCTTGCGACCGGGGTCCATCGGCTCGGCGAGCGCCTGATTGCCGTCGCGCAGGTCGACGGGGACCCAGAGGGGGGCGCGCTCGATGCGGGCGGAGGGCCAGCTCCGGTCCGGGGGCGAGGGCACATCGACCCGGTCCTGGTAGGGGCGGTAGCGGTGGGAGGGCATCGCGCTGGGGCGCTGGGGATTCCACGGGTACGGGTGGGGGTACGCAGGGGAGTTCATGGAGCTGCCTCTCGGCTCGGTCGATTCGCCGACCGGCAGCACGGCACCCCGCGGCGGGGTGCCGGTCGCTTCAGGCCCCGCCGCGGCAGCCGAGAAGAAGGAGACCGCAGAAGATCATGCGGCTACACTAGCCACACCTCAGGTCCTCAGACAAGTACTCCTCAGACGAGTACTCCTCAGGCAAGTGCCCGTCAGACAAGGTGCCCCCGATGCCCCTGAACTCCCTACGCCCCAGCCCCCTCGTCGAACAGGCCGCCGAGCGCCTGCGCGAGCAGATCACCGGCGGCCACTGGCCCGTCGGCAGCAAACTCCCCGGCGAAACGACACTCGCCAAGGAGCTCGGCATCGGCCGCTCCACCGTCCGCGAGGCGCTGCGCGCCCTCGCGGGAGCCGGTCTCGTGCAGCCGCGCCAGGGCTCCGGCGTCTTCGTCATCGCGACGGAAGTGGTCGCGGACTGGCCCACGCGGCTGCGGCGGGCGGCGGTGTCGGACGTGTACGAGGTGCGGATGCTGGTGGAGGTGCAGGCGGCGCGGCTCGCGGCCCTGCGGCGCACGGACGAGGACATCGCGGCGATGCGGGCCGCCCTCGCGCGACGCAGGGCCACCGCCGCGGCGGGCGACGCGGAGTTCATCGACGCCGATATCGCCCTGCACGCGGCGGTCGTCGCGGCGGCCCGCAATCCCGTGCTCACGGACCTCTTCGCGGAGTTCACCCCCGTGCTGCGGGAGGGCCTGCTCGACCTCCTCGACCTGATCGACGTACGCACCGAGGAGACGCATCACGGGGACGCCGCCCACGCCGCGCTCGTGCGGGCCGTCGAGGCGATGGACGCGGAGGAGGCGGTACGCGTGGCGCAGGCCGAACTCCAGGACACGCTCGGGCGGTTGCTGGCCCGCGCCTGACCGAAGGAGGACGAGTCCGCGACCGCCACGGCATGGTCAACTCGGGCGCTCGCTTCCGAACAACCGCGCCGACGCGTCCACATGCGCCATGCGCCGCATCGCGTTGAACACGGCCTCCCCCAGCACCGTGCCGATGACCACGCTCTCCACCAAGTCCTCGACCGCCACCCGCCGGTCCACGTAACCGAGGTCGGCGCGGGCGACGACCTCGGCGGCGTCGGCGTACTCGTCGAGGAGTTCCGTGAACGCTCCGTGGCCGAGCCGGCCCATGGCGGCCAGGGCCCGTGAGAGGTCGTCGGCGGCGGGGTTCGACTCGTGGGTCCGCCAGCCCCGGCGCGCGATCAGCTCCTCGACCGCCGAATTCGCCGCCGCCGCTTCGGCGTCGTCGTCGGCCTCCCCCGCCGAACCGAGCCGGTCGGCGGCGGCGCCGAGCACCTTGTGCAGCGGGCGGCCGGGATCGTCGACCGCGCCGAGCACCTCCGCGATCGCGGCCACCTTCAGGCCGCCCACGTCGAGCAGCGCGCGGATGAGCCGCAGCCTGCGCTCGTGCGTCTCGCCGTACTGCGCCTGGTTCGGGCTGCTCAGCTCGCCCGGCGGCAACAGCCCTTCACGGACGTAGTACTTGATCGTCGGCACCGGCACACCGGTCCTGCGGCTCAACTCGCCAATACGCACGACCTGCCCACTTTCCTGGCCGCTTCCTGGCCACATTCCTGCCCGCTCACCGTTCGCGCTGCCGCTGCTCGCCACTCTGCCACCGGTCGCGCCCTTGCCATCCCCGACACCCAGCATAGATAGTGGCGCTATCGGATAGCGGTAAGCGCCACTATCTATTCAGCCGTCCATTCTGTTCAGGGGGATCACTGTGTCTTCATGGCGTTCGTGGGGTTCGTGGCACCGGCCGCTCGTCACCTTCTCCGCGTCCATGGCGGTCTTAGCCGTCATATCCGGCGTCGGCCTCGTCGTCGACGACCGTGTCCTCACCGGGGCGCGGATCTGGTTCAAGCCGTTCAAGTTCTCGGTCTCGTTCGTCGCCTACGGCCTCTCGCTCGCCTGGATGCTGTCGATGCTCGACCGTGGCCGTAAGGCGGGCTGGTGGGCGGGGACGGTCGTCGCCGTGTCGAGCCTCGTCGAGATGCTGATCATCACCGGGCAGGTGGTCCGCGGGAAGCGCAGCCACTTCAACCACCAAACCCCGTTTGACGAGGCCCTGTTCAACGCGATGGCCGTCACCGTCGTCATCCTGTGGCTCGGCACCCTGGTCATCGCCGTCCTGCTGCTGCGCGCCCGGATCGTCGACCGCGCGTCCGCCTGGGCGATGCGGAGCGGGACCGTGCTCGCGCTCGCCGGTGCCGCCATCGGGTTCCTGATGACCCAGCCAGCGCCCGGCCAGGAAAGGGGCTCATCCCCGGTCGTCGGCGCCCACAGCGTCGGCGTACCGGACGGCGGCCCCTCGATGGCCCTCACCGGCTGGTCGACCACCGGCGGCGATCTGCGGATCCCGCACTTCGTCGGCATGCACGCGCTGCAGCTGCTGCCCCTCCTGCTCATGGGGCTGACGGCACTCGCGGCACGCCCCCGCTTCGGCCGGTTCGCCGACGAGCGGGTGCGGCTGCGGCTCGTACTCCTCGCCTCAGGTACGTACGCAGCCGTCTTCGCCCTGGTCACCTGGCAGGCCCTGCGCGGCCAGCCGCTCCTCCGCCCGGACGGCGCGACGCTGACGGCGGCGGGACTGATCCTCGGGGCCACGGCCGCGGGCGCCTACGCGGCACTTCGCCTCAGTGCCTCAACCGGCGGGACAGAACCGGAAGTTGAGGCACCCGGACGCAACAACGGCAACAAGGAGCTTGTGGCATGACCGGATTCCTCTTCGAACTCACCTTCTGGCTGGCCGCCCCGGTCTGGCTGCTCATGATCTTCGCGCCGGGACACCGGCTCACCGCCCGCGTCGCCGCCTCGCCCCTCACCGTCGTACCGGTCCTCGCCGTCTACATGACGATGGCACTGCCCGTCTTCCCCGAACTCTGGACCGCGGTCAGCAGCCCGGACATCGACGGATTCCGCGACCTGCTCGTCCTCGCGAACGGCGCCGGTGCGATCTGGGCCCAGGTCATCGCCTGGGACCTGCTGATCGGACAGTGGATGTACCGCGAGGCGCGGCGCACCGGCGTCCATCCGCTGGTGATGGGACCGCTCCTGGTCCTGACGATCCTCCTCTCACCCTTCGGGCTGCTGCTCTTCCTGCTGCTGCGGAAGGTGCGGGCCGGGCGGCCGGACCGTGATCAGCCGCGCTTGTCGGCGGCCTCGGGTTCCATGCCCTTCTGATCGACGACAGCACGCTCCAGGATCGCGCTGCTGCCGTAGAGAACCTCGGGGTTGCCCCCCTTGCCCGGCTTGCCGCCCGGCTTGTGATTCTTCGTCATGTAGCCGCGCGAGCCGAGATATTCGAAGGACTTCTTGTCGAAGATCCACACCTCGCGCGTTGCCCACGACGACTCATCGAGAGTGATGCCGATTCCGTGGCGGCCCGCCGCATCCACCGCGTCGGGCACCTCGGTCACACCGGGGAGCTTCGCGACGACCTTGTAGAGGGCCGCGGCATTCTCCGGCGGCATGACCGTCGAGCTGACCAGGTCACCGATCTTGTCGAAGACGGCCTGCGCCTTCGTCTCCTCCCCTTCGATCACCTGCGTCTCGGCATACAGCTTCTTCAGCAGGGCGTCGGGGTCGGTGGGCAGCGAGGCGAGCCAGTTGTACGTGGGCCGCTCCAGCCCCTCCGGTATGGCTCCGGAGTCCTCGGAACCGTCCACGACGGATGTCTCGATGGGGACGTCCTGGCCGGGCATCGTCGCGCCCTTTCCGCTCTCCCGGTTCATGCCGAGGTTCGTGACGGGAGCGGGGTCCTGCGACATCCAGGACTCCTGCTTGTACGGAGCACCGAGCTTCACCTCGGCATTGAGCTCGCCCTCGTTGCCCTGGACCAGGCTGCGGGTGTAGACGAACTGGCTCGCCTTCACCCGCTGGGTATCGGCCTTCAGGGAAGCGTTGGCGATCCGGCCGAGAGTGACGGCCGCGTCGGAGGTGGAGCCGTCGCCGGACCCCATGTCACGGACACCGTCGGTGTTGCCGGACGGAAGCGTGGCCAGCAGGATGCCGGCCGCGGCGAAGGCGGCGGCGGCCGGCATCAGCACCGCCGGACGCAGCAGCCTGCGCCGGGGCGACGCGGCGGCGGGGGCCTGCTGTGCGTGGTCCGTGTCGTGGTCGATCTGGTGCATCAGGACGTCCTTGTAATGAAGGTGACGCCCCGGCGGAAGCTGCCATTCGTCTTCGTCCGACTCCGGCAGCAGGCGGGCCAGTTCAGCGGCCTCGGCCTCTCCCGGGGACGGGGTGGCGGCGTTCATCGGAATTCCTCCCGCAGGGGCAGGGCCGCGAACGCGGCCTCACTCTCTACCTCTCCGCGACCACGGCGAGGTTCCGTCATGTTCTTCGCATCCGTCCCGTCCTCACTCAGCCGCCGCAGCCGTGCCCGGGCCCGCGAAAGACGCGACCGCACCGTGCCGACCGGGACGCCGAGCGCCTCGGCGGCCTGGGCGTAGTCGAGCCCGGACCACACGCACAGCACGAGCACCTCACGCTCCGGACGGCGCAGCCGCCGCAGCGCATCATGCACCGCCGCCAGCTTGTGCGCGTCGTCCATCCGGCCCGCCGACTCCTCGGCGAAGTCCGCCACTTGGGGCGGGGACGGCTGGCGGGACAGGAAGGCGAGCCGTCGGCGCAGCCCGCGGTTGGCGTTCTGCGCCTTGTGCGTCGCGATGCCCAGCAGCCACGGCTTGAGCGAACCGTCGCCCGGCTCAAGGCGTTCGCGGGTACGCCAGGCCGCGAGGAAGGTCTCGGACATGACCTCCTCGGCGGCCGACCAGTCGCCGGTCAGCCTCAGGGCATGGTTGTAGACCGTCCGCGCATACGCCTCGTACAGCTCGCCGAACGCCTCCCGCTCCCCCGCCCGGATACGTGCATGGATGCCGTCTCCCAGTTCAGTACGCCTCACATCAGGTATCTCTCCGCACTCCCTGCCGAGTTCCTGTGCCCCTCGTCACACCGCGAGGGTCGCCCGGCGGCCTGCGAGCATCCTCCCGCCTGATGGAGTCCAACAGGCGCTTCGGGAAGATCGTGGTGAAACTCTGAGGAGAGGCCGCCCTCGGGACCGGAATACCTCAGCCGTTCCGGAGGTTGGCTCCGCTACGACAGGCAGCACGCACCAACCCCCGGAAGGGCGAGTCATGAAGATCGGCATCATCGGAGCGGGCAACATCGGCGGCAACCTCACCCGCCGCCTCACGGCCGTCGGTCACGACGTCTCCGTCGCGAACTCGCGTGGCCCGCAGACCCTCACCGACCTCGCCGAGGAGACCGGCGCGACGCCGGTGACGGTCGAGGAGGCCGCGCGCGGCGCCCAGGTCGTCGTCGTGACGATCCCCCTGAAGGCCGTACCGAACCTGCCGTCCGGCTTCCTCGACGGCGCGGCCGACGACGTCGCCGTCATCGACACGGGCAACTACTACCCGCAGCAGCGGGACGGAAAGATCGCCGAGATCGAGGAGGGCCTGACCGAGAGCCGCTGGACCGAACGCCAGATCGGCCATCCGGTCGTCAAGGCCTTCAACGGCACCTACGCCCAGGACATCCTCGACAAGCCGCAGCCCAAGGGCACACCCGGCCGCGTGGCACTGCCGGTCTCCGGCGACGACGAGGCCGCCAAGAAGGTCGTACGCGAGCTGCTCGACGAGCTCGGCTTCGACACCGTCGACAACGGCGGCCAGGACGAGTCGTGGCGCCAGCAGCCCGGCACTCCCGTGTACGGCCTCGCGAAGGACACCGAAGCGGTCACCAAGGCGCTGGCCGAAGCGTCCCCGGAGCGCACGGCGGAGTGGCGCGCCTGAGCGCCACCGGTCGCGCGGCGGGGGTGGCTACGGTGTGGCCCACTCCCGCAGCGCGTCCTCGCTCTCGAAGTCCGCGACATTCTTGTCCAGCGGCGACGACGTGTACTGATGGATCCGCCACTTCGCCTTGATGCGCGGCTTGCCCGCCGACACGTAGTCGGCGATCCAGAGGGCGTCGCCCGCGTACGACGTGGTGTCGTGGTTCAACCAGAAATCGCGGTTCGTGTACAGCAGGACCCGGTGCGAGGGACGCAGTTCCTTCACCTCACGGATGAAGCGGTCCTTCTCCGCGTTGCTCGCGCGCGTGTGCTCGCCCGTCCACTCCCAGTCCACCGCGAGCAAGTCCCCTGATTTCTCAGGGGACTTGCTCACGAAGTACTCGGCCTGGGCCTTGATGTTCCCCGGCCACAGGAAGTGGTAGAAGCCCACCACACAACCGGCGTCCCGCGCCCTCTTCGCCTGCGATGACAGCCTCGGGTTCACGTACGAACGGCCCTCTGTCGCTTTTATGATGACGAAGGAGAGGCCGTCCGTGGCGAAAGCGGATTGGTACGAGCTGACGTCGATGCCTTTCAGCACGGGCGACCTCCTGTGGGGCAGAGGGACGGGCATGCGGAACTACCCTTTTCGTGCCCGGTGGCCGCGGTCGTCAACCGTTGAATGACTCAGCGAAAGATCCCCGTGTGCCCCAGCGAATAGCGCCCGGGCTGCGGATACACCGCGAGGCCGTGCGGGCCGCCGCCGACGGGGATGCGGGCGATCTGGACGCCGGTGCGGGTGTCGATGGCGTACACCTCGGAGTCGTAACGCCCGGAAAGCCAGAGGGTGTTGCCGTCAGCGGAGACGCCGCCCATGTCGGGGCTTCCGCCTTGGGGGAGCTTCCACTTCTTGGTGAGTCTGTTCTTCGGGAAGTCGAAGACGGAGATGGTGCCTTCGCCGCGGTTGGAGATGTACATCTCGCGTGAGTCGCGGCTGACGTACAGGCCGTGGGTGCCCTTTCCGGTGGGCAGCAGCTTCGGCTTGCCGAACCTGTCGCCGCTCAGGACCCACATGCCGTCGGCCATCATGTCGGCGACGTAGAAGGTCTTTCCGTCGGGCGAGACCTTCACGTCCTGCGGCATGGCGCCCTTGAAGGGCAGCTTCTGCTGGCCGATGACCTTCATTTTCTCCGTGTCGACCTTGAGGAGTTCGCCGGAGAACTCGCAGGAGACGATGAAGTACCGCCCGTCCGCGGAGAAGTCGGCGTGATTCACGCCGTAGCAGTTCACCGGTTCGGTCTTGACCGTCTTCATCGTGTGCGGGTCGCGGAAGACGAGCTCGCGGTCCATCGAGGCCATCACGATCGCGTATTTGCCGTTGGGCGTGAAGTACAGGTTGTACGGGTCGTGTACGTCGACCGGCTTGCCCGCCTTGCCGGTCTTGGGGTCGATGGGCGTGAGCGTGTGGCCGCGGTTGTTGTTGACCCAGAGCGTCTTCATGTCCCAGGAGGGGACGACGTGCTGGGGCTGGACCCCGACACGGATCGTGTCGATCACTTCGTACGTCTTGGGATCGATGACCGAGACGGTGTTGGAGTTGGTGTTGGGGACGTAGATCCGGGAGGGGAAGTCCTTGACGACCGGGGAGAGTCTGCCCGGGCGGTCGGCCGCGTAGACGTCCTTCGGGTCGAGGACGGGCGGCATGCCCGGAAGGCCGGGCGCCGCCTTGGGTTTCGCGGTCTTCCGGATGCCCTTGGTGCCGAGGGCTTCGTCGTCGCGGTTGTCGGCGCCGCAGCCGGCGAGCGCCGCGACGACGACGGCACCGGCGGCGAGGACCGCCCCCGTGCGCTTGGTGAGGTTCAGGTGCAGGGTCATCAGGTCAGCAACTCCGTGGTGGTCACCGCGCGCAGGCCGCGGCGGTCGAGTTCTTCCAGGACGGCGGGGAGCGCGGCGACCGTGTCCGCGTACCCGAAGTGCAGGCTCACCACGGAGCCCGCGCGCACCTCGGCGGCGACCTTGCGGGTGACGGCGGGGGCGCCCGGCGAGGTGAAGTCGAGGGAGTCCACGTCGTACGACAGGACGTGCGGGTAGCCCACGCGGTGGGCGACGCGGGCGACGAGGGGAGTCGCCCACTCGGCGCGCGAGGGGCGGAACCAGGCGCCGATGGAGCCGGTGAGTCGGCGCAGGCGGTCGGCGCAGCCGGTGATCTCCGCGGTGGCCTCGGCCTCGGACATCTCGTTGACGGTGAGGTGGTGCTGGGTGTGGTTGCCCAGGTCGTGGCCGCCGTCGAGGATGCGGCGGGCCAGCTCCGGGTGCTCGTCGAGCCAGCTGCCGACGGCGAGGACGGTGATCCTGGCGTCCGCCTTCTCGGCGATGGAGAGCAGGGAGCGCGCGATGGCGGGGTCGCCCTGGCCGTGGAAGGTGAGGGCGACCTGGGGGCGGCCGCGGGGGCTGTGCGCGATCTGGTCGGGGAGTCCGGGGAAGCGGCGGGGGGCGGGGGCGGCGCGGGGGGCTTTGGCGGCGGAGGGCCGGGCGGCGGGGGCGGCCTGGTGCGTCGCGGGGGCGGATCCGGAGGCGGAGCAGCCTGCGGTGAGCGCGCCCGCGGCGGTCAGTGCGGCGCCCGCGCGCAGGACTCCGCGGCGGTCGGTCTCAATCACTCGACCATTTAATGGGAATAGCGGGCGAAAGCCGCTTATTGCCCGGCCGTGAACCCCGCGGGTCGGGGTCGCGAAGGCTCCGGGACATCTCGTCGCCCCTTGCGGAACACCTGTCACAGCTTCAACTTAACCAGTGTTTACCAGGCAGGTGTCCCAGCTCACCAAGGATTCACCTTTGAACTGTCACGTTTTGCACCGGTTTGACCGACTAGGGGCTTTTGGATCACCGGCCCCCGTCTGCCATAGTCGGAGCCACGACCCCCATTGACCCGGGCTCAGGTCGTCATCAGCGGCCGTGGACCACACCCCATCGTTCACGGCCCTCCGCGAAGGCCCCCGCACTGCCGCAACCGGCGACCGGGGGCTTTCGCGTATCCGCACCTGCATCCGAAGCCGCGTCAGCGGTCCGCCCAGCGGCCCGCTCAGCGGTCCGCGACCCGCATCTCGAACCACGTCGTCTTGCCGCGCGGCAGCAGATCCACGCCCCACCGGTCGGAGAGCTTGTCGACCAGGAAGAGGCCGCGGCCACTGAGGTCGAGTTCCTGGACGGGCATCAGGCAGGGCAGTCCGCGCGAGGGGTCGCGCACCTCGATCCTGATCCAGCCGCGCCGCTTGGTCATCCGCAGCCCGAAGACACGGGCGCCGGTGTGCCGCACGGCATTGCCGACGAGTTCGGAGGTGAGGAGCACCACGTCCTCGGTCAGCTTCGGGGAGAGACCCCAGTGACGGAGTACGACGACCTGGGCGAGCCGGCGCGCGATGGCGGCGGACTCCGGGCGCGACGGCAGCGGAACCTCCGCGTCCGTCGGATTACCGAACAACTCGAGCGCCTTGAGCGCGTGTTCGTCCTCAACCGCCGGCGACCAGCGCGCCGCGGTCGCACTGCCGTGCCGCCGCGGCTGTTCGATACCCTCCAGCCCCGCCATGCCCCCATCATGGCCGCACAGAGCGCCCCCCGGGGCCGTTCCGACGGAATAAGCCCCCCGGAACCATCCATTCCGGGGGGCTGGGTAGGCATATGCCGCTGGCAGTCAAACCGCTGCGACACGCCATCTGACCTGCGATGACCAACCGCTTACGGGTGATCACTTACGGCTGCGGACCACGCAGACTTAAGGTTCTCTTAAGGTGCGCATAATCCGCCCCTTCGGGGGACGGTTTGGCTGACGCGGCCCCAACTGGGCGCGTACCAGCGGAACTTCAGATGATCGGCACAGGCGTTTCAGAGGAACTTCGCCTTGCCAGGACCCTCCTCGACGAAGCTGCGCATGCCCCGCTCGCGGTCCTCCGTGGCGAACAGACCGGCGAACCAGGTGCGTTCAATCGCGAGCCCGGTGTCGATGTCCGTCTCCAGGCCCGCGTCCACCGACTCCTTGGCCGCGCGCAGCGCGAGCGCGGGACCCTGGGCGAGCCGCGCGGCCCACTGACGCGCCTGCTCGTACACCTCCGCGGCGGGCACGACCCGGTCCACAAGACCCATGGTGAGCGCCTCGTCCGCCTTCACCATGCGGCCGGTGAAGATGAGGTCCTTGGCCTTGGAGGGGCCGACCAGACGGGAGAGCCGCTGGGTGCCGCCCGCGCCCGGGATCAGGCCGAGCAGGATCTCCGGCTGGCCGAGCTTGGCGTCGTCGGCGGCGATGCGGAAGTCGGCGCAGAGCGCGAGCTCGCAGCCGCCGCCGAGGGCGTAGCCGGTGACGGCGGCGACGACGGGCTTGGGGATGCGGGCGACCGCCGTGAAGGAGTCCTGCAGACCACGGGAGCGCGCGACCATCGCCGCGTGGTCCATGGCCTGCATTTCCTTGATGTCCGCGCCCGCCGCGAACACCTTCTCGCCGCCGTAGATGATCACGGCGCGGACGTCCTCGCGCGCGGTGGCCTCTTCGGCAAGAACCTTGAGCCGGTCCTGCAAGGCGATGTCGAGCGCGTTCATCGGGGGGCGGTCGAGGCGGATCGTGCCGACGCCCTCGGCGACTTCGAGATGCACAGATGTCATGCGAGGCACGTTAGCCGTGCCCCGCATGACGGCGCGGGCCGGTCCGGTCAGTCCAGCAGGACCGGTCCGGTCAGGCCTTCCACTTCTCCCAGGACATGTTCCAGCCGTTGAAGCCGTTCTCGGGCTGGATCGTCTTGTCCGCGGAGTTCTTCACGACCACGACGTCCCCGATGAGGGAGTTCTCGAAGAACCATCCGGCGGGCGTCTTCTTGCTGTAGCCGCCGCGTACGTCGCTCAGGCCTATGCAGCCGTGGCTGGCGTTCGTGTTGCCGAAGGCGCCGCCCGACCAGTAGTTGCCGTGGAGGAACGTGCCCGAGTTGGACAGGCGCATCGCGTGCGGCACGTCCTTGATGTCGTACTCGCCGCCGAAGCCGACGGTGTCACCGTTCATGCGCGTGACCTGGAGCTTCTCGCTGATGACCATCTGGCCGTTGTACGTCGTGGTGCCCGGGGCGCCCGCGGTGATCGGGAACTTCTTGATCTGCTTGCCGTCCCTGACGACCTTCATCTGGTGGGACTTGGCGTCGACGGTGGAGACCTGGCTGCGGCCGATGGTGAACTTCAGGGTCTTGGCCTGCTTGCCGTAGACCCCGGGCCGGCCCTCGACACCGTCGAGGTTGAGCTTGACGGTGACCTCCGTGCCCGGCTTCCAGTACTTCTCGGGACGGAAGTCGATGCGGTCGTTGCCGAACCAGTGGCCCTCGACCGGCACGGACGGCTCGGTCTTGACCTCGATGGCCTTCTCGACGGCCGTCGGGTCGGTGATGCCCCGCGTGAAGTGGACCGAGAACGGCATCCCGACGCCGACCTTCGAACCGTCCTCCGGCGTGAACTGACCGATGAAGGTGTTCTTGGGGGTCAGCGTCGTGAACGACGTGTCCTTGGCCGATTCACGTCCATCGGAGTCCTTGGCTATCGCGTGGACCTTGTACTTGGTGGCCGCCGCGAGGTGGTGCGCCGGAGTCCACGTGGCGCCACCCGAAGTGATCTTGCCCGGGACCGGATTGCCCTTGCTGTCCACGACCTTGACCTGCGACAGCTTGCCCTTGTCGGCCGCGATCTTCAGGGCGCCGCTGGTGGCCACCGCGTCGGCGCCGTCCTTGGGCGCTATCGTCACGACCGCCGCCGACGGCGCGTTCTTGTCGGCTGCCTTGTCCTTGCCCTTGCCGTCGCCCGCGTCCGAGCCGCCACCGCCGCACGCCGTGACCAACAGCAGCGTCACACCCGATGCCACCGCAAAGAGGCCCTTGGTTCCCCGCCGCCGTGCGCGCCCCCGCGCACCAACCGACGTCCCCGATATCGGTCGCCCGTTCAAGATGTTGTCTCCCCTCGCACGGCCTGGTCAGGCCCGCACCCCAGTGCATCAGCGCGCACAGACACGCGCCTGCGCTAGATAACCACACGGCCCTGACCGATGACTCCCCGCCAATGTCACCGTTCAGTCCCAACTGCGCATGGGGTGCGGGCCCTGCCTCAGCTGGGGTCTTCGGCCTTGGCTTGCGGCTCGGCGCCGGGCGGCGCCGTCCAGTCCTTCCACTTCATGTTCCAGCCACCGAGCCCGTTGTCAGGAGCCACTTTCTTGTCATGGCTGTTGACCACTTCCACGACGTCACCGATGAGGCTCCGGTCGAAGAACCACCCCGCCGGCGTCTGTGAACTGCCGCCCTTCACATCGCGCAGGCCCACGCAGCCATGGCTGACGTTCGTGTTGCCCGGGGCGTCCGGCGACCAGTAGTTGCCGTGCAGGAACGTGCCGGAGGTGGTCAGGCGCATCGCGTGCGGGACGTCGGGGATGTCGTACTCGCCGCCGAAGCCGACGGTGCGGCTGTTCATGCGGGTCACCTCCAGCATCTCGGTGACCACCATCTTCCCGTTGTACGTGGTGGTCTTGGGGGCCCCCGCGGTGATCGGGACCGTCGAGACGAGCTCGCCGTCGCGTCGTACTTCCATGGTGTGCTCGGCGGCGTCGACCAGGCTCTCCTGGTTGCGCCCGACCGTGAACGAGAAGCTCTTGTCCTGCAAGCCGTAGACGCCGGGGGCGGCCTCGACGTCGCGCAGGCGCAGGCCGACGGTGACCTTCGTGCCGGGCTTCCAGTACTTCTCCGGGCGGAAGTCCACGCGGCCGCCGCCGAACCAGTGCGGCCGTACGTCGACGGCGGGATCGGCGGTGACGTGGATGGCCCGCTGGACCGCCTCGCGGTTGACGACCTCCCGGTTGAACTCCAGGGAGACGATCATGCCGGTGCCGACCGTGGAGCGGTTCTCCGGCGTCACGTAGCCGACGAACCGCTCGTCGGGGACGTCCGTCGTGAACGTCGTGTGCCGGGCCGAGCGGTGGCCGTAGCCGTCGAGGGCCACGGCGTCCACCGAGTACTTCGCCGCGAGTGCCAGGCCACCTTCGTCCAAGGGCCGCCAGCTCGTGCCGTCCTCGTCGATGCGGCCGGGCACGGGGAGTTCGTGCGCGTCCTGCACCCGGGAGACCTTCACCGATTCGAGGCGTCCGTCGGGGACCTCGACCCGGAGCTGTTCATCGCCCTTGACGCCCTTGCTGCCGTCTTCGGGCGTCACCCGGATCGCGTCGTCGGGCGAACGGGGCTTGCCCATCAGCCGGTCGATGCCACCGCCGTCACCGGTGCACCCCGCGGCTCCGGCGAGCAGTCCTGCCCATGTCATTACGGCGGCCAGCGCGGCCCCTGCGCGCCGTGCGCGCCTCGCTACCTGTCTCACGTCCGTCCCAACGACCGTCCCCCTCCTGGGGAAACGTGAGTGCGACGCACCCGCTGGGCAGAACAGTGAGGAGGACGGCGCGGGAACCCCTTGGATCCACGCGTCGTCCGGTCCGGTACGCCCCCGCCGCCGGGACGCGGCAGGGGTCGAGCCGCAGGAGGCGGATGGGTGTCGAGCGCAGCCGAACAGGAAGCACTGCGGGGTGGGCGGCGCGGGACCGGCGCGGCCTCCGTGGCCGGGAAGCTGGCCGTGAACGGGACGGGCACCCCCGCGCGGGCGGCGCCGCCGGCCGCCGCCGAGACACGCCGGCTGCCCGTGTGGCCGGGGGCGCCGACGCCGCTCGGCGCGCGGTTCAGAGTCGGGCCCGATGGCGTCGCGGGCACCAACTTCGCGCTGTGGGCGGGAGGTGCTCAGGCCGTCGAGCTCTGTCTGTTCGACGACGAGGGCGTCGAGACGCGCTGTCCGCTGACCGAGCTGACGCACGAGATATGGCACGGCTTCGTGCCCGGCGTCCATCCGGGCCGGCGCTATGGCTATCGGGTGCACGGCCGCTGGGACCCGTGGACGGGCGCCCGCTGGAACCCGGCGAAGCTGCTCCTCGACCCCTACGCCCGTGCGGTGGACGGCGACTTCGCCGCGTACGGCCTGCCTCCCGAGGTGTACGGGCACGTCCGTGACTGGCCCCAGCAGCAGGTGGCCGACACGGTGCGGGACGACAGGGACTCGGCGGCGTACGTGCCCAAGGGGGTGGTCGTGCACGACGACGCGCCGGACGACGAGTGGGCGGACGACCGGCGCCCCAAGACGCCGTGGGCCGACTCGGTCATCTACGAGGTGCACGTGCGCGGCTTCACGAAGCGGCACCCGGGGATACCGGAGGAGCTCCGGGGCACGTACGCGGGGCTCGCGCATCCCGCGGCGATCGACCATCTCCTGCGCCTGGGTGTGACGGCGGTGGAGCTGCTGCCGGTGCATCAGTTCGCGCACGAGGACCATCTGCTCAGACGGGGCCTGACGAACTACTGGGGCTACAACTCGATCGGCTACTTCGCCCCGCACGCGTCGTACGCGGCGTCGGGGACCAGGGGCGAGCAGGTCGGCGAGTTCAAGCGGATGGTGCGGGCGCTGCACGAGGCCGGGATCGAGGTGATCCTCGACGTGGTCTACAACCACACGGCCGAGGCGGGCGAGCTGGGCCCGATGTTCTCCCTCAAGGGCATCGACAACCGGGGCTACTACCGGCTGCAGCCGTCCGACGCGCGGCGGTACGCGGACTACACGGGCTGTGGGAACACGCTCCAGGTGGTGCAGCCGCACGTACTGCGCCTGATCACGGACTCCCTGCGCTACTGGGTGACCGAGATGGGCGTGGACGGCTTCCGCTTCGATCTGGCGGCGGCGCTCGCGCGGTCCTTCCACGACGTGGACATGCTCTCGCCCTTCCTCGCGGTCATCGCGCAGGACCCGGTCCTGCGGCGGGTGAAGCTGATCGCGGAGCCGTGGGACGTGGGGTCCGGCGGCTATCAGGTGGGTTCCTTCCCGCCCTTGTGGACGGAGTGGAACGACCGCTACCGGGGCGCGGTGCGGGACTTCTGGCGGGGCGCGCTGCCCGATGTCCGTGACCTGGGTTACCGGCTCTCCGGGTCGAGTGACCTCTACGCGTGGGGAGGGCGGCGTCCGTACGCGTCGGTGAACTTCGTGACGGCGCACGACGGGTTCACGCTGCGGGACCTGGTGTCGTACGAGCGCAAGCACAACGAGGCCAACGGCGAGGGCAACAGGGACGGTTCGGACGACAACCGGTCCTGGAACTGCGGCGCGGAGGGCGAGAGCACGGACGAGCGGGTGACGGAGCTGCGGCGCCGGCAGCTGCGAAATCTGATCACGACGCTGCTGCTCTCCACCGGGGTGCCGATGCTGGTCGCCGGGGACGAGATGGGGCGTACGCAGGGAGGCTCCAACAACGCGTACTGCCAGGACAACGAGATCAGCTGGGTGGACTGGGGGCTGCTCGAATCGCCGGGCTGGCGGGCGCTGTGCGACCTGACGTCCCGTCTGATCGCCCTGCGGCACCGGCATCCCGTGCTGCGGCGGCGGGCCTTCTTCTCCGGGCGCGCGCACTCGGCGGACGGGCTGCGGGACCTGGCGTGGTTCACGCCGCGGGGCAGGGAGATGACAGAGGCGGACTGGTACGCGCCGACGGCGACGCTCGGCATGTACTTGTCCGGCCGCGACATCCCGGGCCGGGACGCCCGCGGCGAGCCGATCGTCGACGACAGCTTCCTTGCGATCCTCCACGCGGCGGACCGCCCGGGCAGCTTTGTGCTGCCGGGGGCGCCGTGGGCCGAGGAGTACGAGGTGGTGGTGGACACCGCCCTGGAGGAACAGGAGGACGCACCCGGGGTCGTGCATCGCTCGGGCATGGCGGTCACGGTGGGGGCGCGGTCGGTGCTGTTGCTGCGGGTGCGGGAGGGGGGCGGGTGAACCTGGTCCTGGGGCTCAGGACCAGCGGACGAGTGGGGACGGGTCAAAACTCGGTGGGCTCTGTCAGTGGCCATCCGTAGGCTCGCTGTTGATGCCGAAACCAGATGCACCAACCACCGAGGAACCGGCCCGGGAAGGGCCATCGGCCAAGGGCGGATCCGCGGCACGGACGCTGCTGCGGCTGTGGCCGTATGTCCGTCCCGTACGAACTCGCCTGTTAAGCGCGGGGCTTGTGGCGATCCTCGCCTCCTGTACGGGGCTGGTCTTCCCCCTCGTACTGAAGTGGCTCGTGGACGGCCCGGTGGCGGACCGGGACCTGGGCGGGGTGTGGCTCGGCGCCCTGCTCCTGCTGCTGCTCGGGCTCGCGGAGGCGCTGCTCTTCGGGCTGCGGCGGTTGCTGGTGGCACGGCCGCTCGCCTCGGTCGAGGCGGCGATGCGGGCGGATCTCTACCGCCATCTGCAGCGGCTCCCGGTGGCCTTCCACGACCGCTGGGCCTCGGGGCAGCTCCTGTCGCGCGGCACGACGGACCTGGCGCTGCTTCGGATGTTCCTCGCCTTTCCGCTGACGTTCCTGGTGGTGAACGGGACGACGATCGTGGTCGGCATGGTCATCCTGGTCGCGCAGGACTGGGTGCTCGGTCTGGTGCTGCTCACTCCTCTGCTGCCGCTGGTGATCGTCTGCGCGTACGTCGAGGGCAGGTACATGGCTGTCGCCCGGCGGGCGCAGGACCAGGTCGGCGATCTGACGACGGTCGTCGAGGAGAGCGTGCTCGGCATCCGCATCATCAAGGGCTTCGGCCGCCACCGCAGCCAGGCGTGGGCGTTCCGCGAGCTCTCGCACACGCTGCGGGGCACGGAGCTGGCCAAGGCGCGGCTGCTCGCGGCCATCAACGCGGTGATCATGGCGCTGCCCGAGGTGGCGATCGGTGCGGCGCTCGTGCTCGGGACGGTGCAGGTGGCGGACGGCGGCCTGTCGACGGGGACGCTGGTGGCGTTCCTGTCCACGGCGCTGGCGCTGCGTTGGCCGGTGGAGTCGATCGGGTTCCTGCTCGCGATGAGCCAGGAGTCGGCGACGGCCACCGAGCGGTACTTCGAGGTGATGGACGCGGAGCCGGAGTCCTCGGTGGTGTCAGCGGTCGCCGAGGGCTCCGGCCGCGTCGAGGGCGGACTCCGTTTCCACGGCGTGGAGTTCCGCTACCCTGACGCGCCGCCCGATGCCCCGCCCGCCCTCGACCGGATCGACCTGCATATCCGCCCCGGCGAGACCCTCGCGCTCGTCGGCGCGACCGGCAGCGGCAAGACGACCCTGACGGCGCTGGTGCCGCGGCTGCACGAGGTGAGCGGGGGCCGCATCACGCTGGACGGCGAGGACATCGCGGGGATGGACCGCGAGCACCTGCGCACGCTGGTGGCGGTCGCCTTCGAGGAGCCGACCCTGTTCTCGGCGACGGTGGGCGAGAACGTCCTGATGGGGGCCGGGGAAGCCGCGGGTGAGGGGGAGTTGGAGCGGGCCCTTGAGGTAGCGCAGGCCGACTTCGTCCACGCCCTGCCGCGGGGTACGGCTACCCAGGTGGGCGAGCAGGGCCTGAGCCTCTCCGGCGGCCAGCGCCAACGCCTCGCCCTGGCCCGCGCGGTGGTCGGCCGCCCCCGCTTCCTGGTCCTGGACGACCCGCTCTCGGCGCTCGACGTCCACACGGAGGCCCTGGTGGAGGCGGCTCTGCGGCGCGTCCTGCGGGACACGACGGCCCTGGTGGTGGCCCACCGCCCCTCCACGGTCCTCCTCGCCGACCGCGTGGCCCTGCTCTCCGAGGGCAGGATCACGGCGGTCGGCACGCACCAGGAACTGCTGCGGGGGAACGGGGAGTACGCGTGGCTGATGTCGGGAGCGGGCGCCATGTCCGCAGAGGGGGAGGCCGCACGATGACCGCGTCGACACCGTCGTCACGCACCACGGGACCGACGGAGGAGGAACGCTCCGGGGGGCCCGGCGACTCCGGGGAACACGGGCGCTCCGCGGAGCAGGGAGGCTCCGTACAGGAGAGCCGGCCGAGGCGGGACGTGGACACCGCCCCTCGGGAAGACGAAGCCCCCCGCGCGGAAAGCCGTGCCGCAAGGGACGAGGGCGCCTCGGCCGACGACTTCGGCAAGGACACCCTTCCCGCTCCCCCGGGAGCCACCTCCGCCCTCCTGCGTTCGCTGCTCTCGCCCCTGCGTGGGCGCGTCGTTCTCGCCGCCGTCCTGCTGCTCCTCCAGCAGGCCGCCATCCAGGGCGGCCCCCTGCTCGTCGCGTACGCCATCGACCGTGGCGTGCCCGCCGTCCGTGCCGACGACTACGGGCCCCTCATCGGCGTCGGCCTCGGCTATCTGCTCTGCGCGGGCGCGTCCGGCGCGTTCCAGTACGCGTTCATCGTGGCCTCCGCGCGCGTCAACCAGGACGTACTGCTCGACCTGCGCGGGCGCATCTTCCGGCACGCGCAGGCGCTGAGCGTGGACTTCCACGAGCAGTACACCTCGGGGCGGCTCATCTCCCGGTCCACCACCGACGTGGAGTCCCTGCGGGAACTCCTCAGCGAGGGGCTGCAGGAGCTGCTCACGGTCATCCTGTCCTTCGTCTACATCTCGGCGATGCTGCTCTGGCTCGACCTGAGCCTCGGCGCGGCGGCGGTCGTGTCGTTCGTGCCGCTCTACCTCCTCGTACGCCGTTACCAGCGCCGCGCGGGCCCCCTCTTCGGGAAGCGGTCCACCGCCATCGCCTCCGTCATCGTGAAGTTCGCCGAGACCATGAACGGCATCCGGCCCGTCCGCGCCTTCCGGCGCGAGCACGCCAACGAGGCCGAGTTCGGCGCCCTCAATCACCGCCACGAGCGGGCCAACGGCGACGCCATGCTGGAGATGGCCCGCTACGTGGTCGGCTCCCGGCTCGTCGCCAACACCGCCGTGGCCGGCATCGTCCTGTGGGGTGCCTACCGCGTCACCGACGACTCCCTCGCCCTCGGCGTCCTCGCCGCCGCCGTGCTGTATCTGCGGCGCCTGTACGACCCGATCGACCGGCTCGGGATGTTCCTCAACTCCTACCAGTCGGCCGCCGCCTCCCTGGAGAAGGTCGCGGGACTGCTCGCCCAGACACCCTCCGTGCCCGAGCCGCACGCCGACCGCGCCCGCACGCTGCCCGCCCTTGCCTCCGAACACCCCGGCCGCGAGGTCGCCTTCGACGGCGTGCGGTTCGCCTACCGGACGGGCGGCGAGGTCCTGCCCCGCTTCGACCTGACGCTGCCCGCCGGGCAGACCGTCGCCGTCGTCGGCTCCACCGGCGCGGGCAAGTCGACGCTCGCCAAGCTCCTGGCCCGGTTCTACGACCCGACTGAGGGCCGCGTCCTGCTCGACGGCATCGATCTGCGCGACCTCGCCAACGCCGAGCTGCGGCGTGGCGTGGTGATGGTGACGCAGGAGGCCTTCCTCTTCTCCGGCACCGTCGCGGAGAACATCGCCATCGGCCGCCCGGACGCCACCCGCGAGGACGTCGAGCACGCCGCCAAGGCCATCGGCGCGCATGACTTCATCGCGTCCCTGCCCGACGGCTACGACACCGACGTACGCAAGCGGGGTGGCCGTATCTCCGCCGGTCAGCGCCAGCTCGTCGCCTTCGCGCGGGCGCTGCTCGCCGACCCGGCGGTGCTGATCCTCGACGAGGCGACCAGCTCGCTCGACATCCCGGGCGAGCGGGCGGTGCAGCGGGCCATGCACACGGTGCTGCGCGGGCGCACGGCCGTCGTGATCGCCCACCGGCTCTCCACGGTGGAGATCGCCGACCGGGTGCTCGTGATGGAGCACGGCCGGATCGTGGAGGACGGCACTCCGGCCGAACTCATCGCCAGGAGCGGGTCGTTCGCGGAGTTGCACCGGGCGTGGCGGGACAGCGTCGTGGGGTAGAGCGCGGCGCGGGCCGCACGCGGGGAGCACGGGCGCCTCCGGTAATCTGGACGTTTCCCCCCAGAGGAGATGCGCCAGTGGAGTTCCGGCTGCTCGGAGCGGTTTCCGTCGCCACCGAGGCCGGTGAGCTGCCCCTCGGTCCCGCCAAGCGGCGCAGCCTCCTCGCGGCGCTGCTGCTGCGGCCCAACCGCCCGGTTCCGGTGGAGCAGCTGGCGGCCACGCTGTGGGATCAGGAGCCGCCGCCGCGTGCCCGTGGCGTCATCCAGGGCCATGTGTCGCGGCTCAGGGTCCTGCTCACCGGTGCGGAGGCCGAGATGTTCGGCGTGGAGCTGGTCACGCAGGGCACCTCGTACGTCCTGCGGATGCCGGAGAGCCTGCTCGACGCCCATCGCTTCGAGGAGCTGGTGACGCTGGCCCGCAGCCAGCGCGCGCCTGCCGACGCCGTGGCGATGTACCAGGAGGCGCTGTCCCTGTGGCAGGGGCCCGCGCTGAGCGGCGCCTATCCGAGCCCGCCGCTGCAGGCCGCCGCGCACGCGCTCGAGGAGCTGCGGCTCGCCTCCGTGGAGATGCTGGCCGGTGCGTACGCGCGCCTCGGTGAGCACAACCGGGCCGCCGCCGTGCTGCGCGCGGAGGCCGAGGCCCATCCGCTGCGCGAGTCGCTGTCCGCCGCGCTCATGCGGGAACTCCAGCGCGCGGGGCGCCGCTCGGAGGCGCTCGACTGGTTCCACCGAACCCGGCGGCTGCTCGCCGACGAGCTGGGGGTCGATCCGGGCCGCGAGCTGGCGGACGCGTACGGGGTGGCGCTGCGCGGGGAGGGCGACGGGGAGGGGCAGGCCGCACCTGGCGTGTCGTCGGCGCCTGTGAAGGCCGCCGTCCCGCGGACACAGGGGCTGCCCGCGCGAGGGCCGTCCCCGTCCCTGCCCCCGGACACGGTGGACCTCCTGCCCCGCATGCCGCGCGGTTTCCACGGGCGGGCCGGTGAGCTCACCGCCCTGTCGCGGGCCGCGGCGGGCGAAGCTCCCGTCTGTCTGGTCACCGGGCCCGCGGGCGTGGGCAAGACGGCGCTGGTGGTGCACTGGGCGCACCGCAGCCGCGCCGCGTTCCCCGGCGGCCTGCTCTACGCCGATCTGCGCGGCTTCAGCGACACGGGAGAGCCGACCCACCTTGAGGTGCTGCGGGAGTTCCTGCTGGCGCTCGGGGTCGCGCCGCGCCGGATACCGGAGTCGGCGAACGGCGCGTCCGCGCTGTACCGCTCGCTCGCCGCCGACCGGCAGTTGCTCGTCGTACTGGACAACGCGCGCGGTTCCGAGCAGGTCAGGGAGCTTCTGCCGGGCGGCACCCGGTGCGTCACGGTGGTCACGAGCCGCTACCGCCTGCGCGGCCTGATCGCCTCCGACGCCGCCCGCCCCGTCCCGGTGGACGTCCTCGACCCGGACGACAGCACGGCCCTGCTCGCCGCGGTGCTGGGCAAGGAGCGGGTGCTGGCGGAAGCGGTGGGTGCCCGGCATCTCGTGGAGCTGTGCGGCGGTCTTCCCCTCGCGCTGCGGGTGGCCGCCGCCCGGCTCGCGGACCAGCCGGAGTGGTCGCTGCGGGCCATGAGCGCCGAACTGGCCGACGAGTCACGCCGGTTGGGGCTCCTCGACGTGGAGGACACGGGGGTACGGGCCGCTCTGCGGCTCACCGTGCGGCGGCTGCCCGAGGACGTCGCGCACCACTTCGCCCACCTCGGCCGCCACCCGGGCACGCATGTCGACCGCTTCACGGCGGCGGCCCTCGCCGGTACGGACCCCGGCACGGCCGAGGCCGCCCTCGACCGGCTGTCCGCTGCGCACCTGGTCAACCGGACCGCGCCGGGGCGCTGGACGCTGCACGATCTCGTACGGCTGTACGCGCGTGGCCTGGACGCCGGTCCTGACGCCCTGGTCCGGGTGCTCGACCACACGGTGGCGACGGCCCTGGCCGCGGCCGGCGCGGCCGAGCCCGGCGACGAGCCGTGCTTCGCGCTGCCCGCGGACTTCCATCCGCCGCATGCGCTGCGGGAGTTCACCGGACGCGAAGATGCCATGGCCTGGTACGCGGCCGAACGCGACGACCTGACCCTGGCGGCGGCCGCGGCGGACGCGGCGGGACTGCACGGCAGGACCTGGCGGATCGTGCTCGGGATGTGGCCGCAGATGGTGTGGCGGGTCCTTGACGACTGGACTCCCCTGCTGCGCAAGGCACTTGACGCGGCGCGCGCCGACGCGGATCCCCGCGCGGAGTCCCGGGTGCTCGCCCTGCTGGGCTGGGTGCTCACCGAGGAGGGCCGCACCGACGAGGCCTTCGTCCACCTGGAGGCCGCCCCGGCGATCGCCGCCAGGGCGGGGGACCCGAGTGGCGAGGCCACCGCGCTGGTCAACCTCTCGCTCGCCCAGGCCGCGCTCGGCAGCCCGGAGGAGGCGGCGGAAGGCTGCGTACAGGCGGCGGCGCTGGCCCGCGAGGCGGGCGACCGGCACACGGAACGCCTGGCTCTGCACCACCTGGCGCGCCACCAACTGGACGCGGGCCAGTGGCAGTCGGCCCTGGACACCACCGCCGCCGCACTGCCCCTGACGGGCCCTTCGGACGAACCGGCGGCATCCCGTGTCCTGCTGCTCACGGCGGCCGGGGAGGCGCTCCTCGGCATGGGCGACGAGACCGAGGGAATCCGCCGCCTTGAGGCTGCGGCGAGCGAGGCGGAGACGACGGGCTACGACGAGGGGGCGCTGCGGGCGCTCGGCGTACTGCTCCGGGTATCGGCGGACGTGGGCCTGCGGGCACGGTACGACACGGCACTGGTGCGCTTGGCCGACCGGGAGTGAGGGGGCCTGCGGCTGACGGCTCGGGCAGAACCCGCACCTCGGGCAGAGCCTGCACCTCGAGCAGAACCCGCACCTCCGGCACACCCCGCACCTCGGGCACAGCCCGCACCTCGAGCACACCCCGCACCTCCGGCACACCCCGCACCTCGGGCACACCCCGCACCTCAAGCACACCCCGCACCTCCAGCACACCCCGCACGTCCAGCACACCCCGCACCTCGGGCACACCCCGCGGCTGACGGCTCGCGTGGCTGCCCCCCGTGGACACGAGCATCCCCACCGCACACCCACCGGGGGCCCGCACGCGCCACGCCGCGGGCGCACGGCACGCAGCCCGTCACATCACCGCAGCTCACCCTTCCTTGCGCCCCGCCCCCGTCACGTCAGCGGGACGTGAGCGGGGCGTGAGCGGGACGCCAGCGGGGGCGGTCACTCTGGTGTCAGAAGCGGGGACGACCAGTCAGACCCGCACCACCACCGCACGGGGGAACCTCATCATGCGTACGACCCGAATCCGCACCACCGTCCTCGCCGCCACCACCGCCGCCCTGGCCCTGACCCTGACCGCCTGCGGCGGCTCGGACACCGGCGGCGCCAAGGCCGGTTCGGGCAAGAGCGTCGCCACCGCCGACGGGGCGAAGAGCTCCGGGAAGACGACGGAGACCGCGGACACGACGCAGACCACGGAGACCACGAAGACCACGGAGACGGCCGGCACCGCCGGGAACCCGGACGGCGCGCGGCACGCCAAGACCACCCGGACCTCCCCCGGCAAGGCCGCTGCCGCCAAGGCCGCCGGTGTCAAGGCGTGCAAGGGTGACGAGATCTCGTACTCCGTGGTGCACCGTTTCCCGGCGGCACAGGGCGAGCACCTCCTGATCACCGCGACGAACGCCGACTCCGCGTCCTGCTGGGTCACTTCGTTCCCGTCCGTGATGCTCGGGAGCACCTCGAACGTCCTGCCCCACTCCTCCAAGGACGCCCCTGGCGGCTCCACCCGGATCACGGTCAAGCCCGGCGGCAAGGTCTACTCGGCCGTCGCCCTCTTCACCGACAGCGCCAACGACCACACCTCGACCGACCTCTCCATCGCCCTGCGCGACCAGACCGGCGACACCGGCCCCGGCGCCGAGACCGGCGCCTTCGACGGCAAGGGCGTGCCCTCGGAGTTCACCTGGTCCGACGCCGAGGTCACCAACTGGAACACGGCGAAGCCCTACAACTTCTGAGCCCCGCCCCTCGGTCCGCCGCCGGCCCGGAGCGCGCACACCGCGCTCCGGGCCGGCGTTCGTGTATGCGTAACCGGCCACCCTCCACGGCTGCTCAAGGGCAAAATTCAGCCACGCGTCATCTGAAGCACAGCAAGGGGTCTCCCGCGGACAGTAGGGAGCTCTTCACCTTGTGCGACTTCCACCGCATAGCGAACACCCCCCACCGGGCAGCGGACCAGTTCCGGCCAACTCTTGACGCACTCCTGACAAACAGTGCGCGCTGGTGCCACTCTTCCCCTCGTTTCCCAGCTCTGCCTGTTCCACCATCTCCACCCGCTCCACCTGCCCCACCTGCTCCGCGTTCTGCCTTGTTCTGCCCGGACGGCACGACCGCGCCGTCCGGTCGCCCTGGCCGCGTACCCCCGCGGCCGCGCAGAAGGAGTCCGTGTTGAGAACCACCTCCCACAGACCTGCCTCCCACCGACGCGCCGCTGCCGCGGGCGCCCTCACCGCCGTCGCCGCGCTCATCGCGGTGGCCGTCCAGACGGGTCCGGCATCGGCCGACGATCCGCTGAACAAGGCGCCGGCCGCCACGAAGATAGGCAAGGCCGACCCCGGCTCCCTCCCCGTGAAGCTCACCCCCGCCCAGCGCGCGGCGCTCCTCAAGGACGCCAACGCCACCAAGGCGGACACGGCCAAGGACCTGGGCCTCGGCGCCAAGGAGAAGCTCGTCGTACGTGACGTCATCAAGGACGCCGACGGCACGACGCACACCCGCTACGAGCGCACCTACGAAGGCCTCCCGGTCCTCGGCGGCGACCTGGTGGTCGACGCCGCGAAGTCCGGGAAGACCAAGGCCGTCACCAAGGCCGCGAAGGCGCAGCTCAAGGGCGTCGACACCAGCGCCGATGTGAAGCCGGCCGCCGCCGAGAAGCAGGCGCTCGGTGCCGCAAGGAGCGAGGGCTCGAAGAAGACCGACGCGGACCGCGCGCCCCGCAAGGTCGTGTGGATGGCCAAGGGCGAGCCGACTCTCGCGTACGAGACCGTGGTCGGCGGCCTGCAGCACGACGGCACGCCCAACGAGCTGCACGTCGTCACGGACGCGGCCACCGGCAAGAAGCTCTTCCAGTGGCAGGGCATCGAGAACGGCACGGGCAACACCCAGTACAGCGGTCAGGTCACGCTCGGCTCGGCCCAGTCGGGGTCCAACTACACCCTGACGGACACCGGCCGCGGCAGCCACAAGACGTACAACCTCAACCACGGCACGTCCGGCACCGGCACCCTCTTCTCGGGCCCGGACGACGTCTGGGGCAACGGGCAGGCCTCCAACCTGGAGACCGCGGGCGCCGACGCCGCCTACGGCGCCGCGCTCACGTGGGACTACTACAAGAACGTGCACGGCCGCACCGGCATCCGCGGTGACGGCGTCGGCGCGTACTCACGGGTCCACTACGGCAACAACTACGTCAACGCGTTCTGGGACGACAGCTGCTTCTGCATGACGTACGGCGACGGCTCGGGCAACTCCAAGCCGCTGACGTCCATCGACGTGGCGGCCCACGAGATGACGCACGGCGTCACCGCGGCCACCGGCAACATGCAGTACAGCGGTGAGTCGGGCGGCCTGAACGAGGCCACGTCCGACATCTTCGCTGCGGCGGTCGAGTTCAACGCCAACAACGCCCAGGACGTGGGCGACTACCTCGTCGGCGAGAAGATCAACATCAACGGCGACGGCACCCCGCTGCGCTACATGGACAAGCCCTCCAAGGACGGCGGGTCCAAGGACTCGTGGTACTCGGGCATCGGTGGCATCGACGTGCACTACTCGTCCGGTGTCGCCAACCACTTCTACTACATGCTGAGCGAGGGCAGCGGCGCCAAGGTCATCAACGGCGTCTCCTACAACTCGCCCACCTCCGACGGCCTGCCTGTGACCGGAATCGGTCGCGACAAGGCGTCGCTCATCTGGTACAAGGCGCTGACCACGAAGTTCACCACGACCACCAACTACGCGTCGGCCCGCACCGGGACCCTCGCGGCGGCCGGTGAGCTGTACGGCACCACGAGCGCCGAGTACAAGGCGGTGGCCGACGCCTGGGCGGCGGTCAACGTCGGCTCGCGGCCCGGTGGCGGCGGCACGGTCTTCGAGAACACCACGCCCGTCGCCATTCCGGACAACGGAGCGGCCGTCACCTCATCGGTCAACGTCACCGGGCGCACGGGCAACGCGCCCTCCGCCCTGAAGGTCGGCGTCGACATCACCCACACCTGGCGCGGCGACCTGGTCGTCGACCTGGTGGCCCCGGACGGTTCGACGTACCGCCTGAAGAACTCGAGCGGGTCGGACTCGGCGGACAACATCGTCGAGACGTACACGGTCAACGCCTCGTCCGAGGTGGCCAACGGCACCTGGAAGCTGAAGGTCCAGGACGTGGCCGCGCAGGACGTCGGCCGCATCAACAGCTGGAAGCTGACGTTCCCGTAAACCCTGGTCAGGGTTGAGGAACACGCACACGGCGCCGCTCCGGGAGGTTCAACTCCCCCGGGGCGGCGCACCCATGTGCGGCGCCGTCCGCACCGTCGGCCGCTTAACACCCCGTTCGCATTGCGTACATGGACCATCGCTCAACGGACGATTTCTGGCCAACCTGCGGCCAGGGGCCTGACATGCACCTGCCTCAACTGGCACTGTTCCCCTCGCACGGCACACCAGTAACACCCGCACCGCATCTTTCAGCCCGGACAGTCCCCATGCCGTCCGGGCCCCCCACAGAAGGAGCATGCGTGACCCCCCACATATCCCGGAAGCGCTCAACGCTGGCCATCGCCACCGCTGTTGCCGCCGGAGCTCTGCTCACCGCAGGTCTGGCCACCGGAGCCTCCGCGCAGCCCGACCTCGCCGCGAAGTCCTCCGCCGCGCCCGTCTCGCTCTCCGCGACGGCCCGCGCGGACCTGCTGCAGGACGCGAACGCCGACAAGGCCGCCACCGCCGAGAAGATCGGTCTCGGCGCCAAGGAGAAGCTCGTCGTACGCGATGTCATCAAGGACCGCGACGGCACCACGCACACCCGCTACGAGCGCACCTACGACGGCCTGCCCGTCCTCGGCGGCGACCTCGTCGTCCACACCGCGAAGAGCGGCTCGGTCAAGGGCGTGACCAAGGCGACCAAGGCCTCCATCAAGGTCGCCTCCACCTCGGCGAAGGTCGGGGCCAAGTCGGCCGCGAAGTCCGCCGAGTCGACCGCCGCCAAGAGCGGCGACACGAAGAAGGCGGACGCCCAGGCTCCGCGCAAGGTCGTCTGGGCCGCGTCCGGCAAGCCGGTCCTCGCCCACGAGACCGTCGTCACCGGCGTCCAGAAGGACGGCACGCCCAGCAAGCTGCACGTCATCACCGACGCGGCCACGGGCAAGAAGCTCTTCCAGTACCAGGCCATCGAGAACGGCGCGGGCCACAGCCAGTACAGCGGCGACGTCGAGGTCGGCTCCAAGAAGGGGTCGAGCGGCTTCGACCTCACCGACGACTCGCGCGGCGGCCACTCGACGCTCGACCTCGCCCACAGCGAGAGCGGCGAGGGCAAGCTCTTCACGGACGACGACGACACGTGGGGCACCGGAAAGCCGGACGACCCGCAGACGGCCGCCGTCGACGCCGCCTACGGCGCCCAGCTGACCTGGGACTACTACAAGACCGTGCACGGTCGCGAGGGCATCAAGGGCGACGGCAAGGGCGCGACCTCGCGGGTCCACTACGGCAAGGCGTACGTCAACGCCTTCTGGGACGACAGCTGCTTCTGCATGACGTACGGCGACGGCGAGGGCGACAAGAAGCCCCTGACGTCGATCGACGTCGCGGCCCACGAGATGTCGCACGGCGTCACCGCGGCCACCGCCAACCTGGAGTACAGCGGCGAGTCGGGCGGCCTGAACGAGGCCACGTCCGACATCTTCGGCTCCTCCGTCGAGTTCAACGCCAAGAACGCCGAGGACGTCGGCGACTACCTCATCGGCGAAGAGATCGACATCAACGGCGACGGGTCGCCGCTGCGCTTCATGGACAAGCCCTCCAAGGACGGCCAGTCCCTGGACAACTGGAGCGCGGACGCGGGCAACGTGGACGTCCACTACTCCTCCGGCATCGCCAACCACTTCTTCTACCTGCTGTCCGAGGGCAGCGGCGCCAAGGAGATCAACGGCGTCAAGTACGACTCCCCGACCGCGGATGGCTCCAAGGTCGAGGGCATCGGGCGCGACAAGGCCGAGAAGATCTGGTTCAAGGCCCTGACGACGTACTTCACGACGACGACGGACTACAAGGCGGCCCGTGAGGGCACGCTGAGCGCCGCGAAGGACCTGTACGGCGCGGACTCCGCCGAGTACAAGGGCGTCGACGCGGCCTGGGCCGGCGTCAACGTCAAGTAGTTCCCACCACTCCCACCGGACGGGCTGAGATCCTTCAGCCCGTCCGGCGTTCGCGTAGAGAAAGCCCCTACCGCAGCAACACCCCCGCGGCCTCCCCCGTCCCCTCCGACGGCACCGCCACAAGACCCAACTCGGCGCCGCTGGCCAGCAGTCGATGGGCCGGAAGAATCCGCACGGTGTACCCGAACGGCCCCGTGCGGTCCAAGGCCAGCGGGCCCTCGTACAGGCAGCGGCCCTCCGCGTCGGGCCCGCCCACCGGCTTCAGCGGCAGCGGACTCGCCTCGGCGATGAAGTCCTCGGGGTCTACGCGGCCCGCGATCGTCTGGACCTCGACGTCGTCCGGGGTCAGCTCGCCCAGGCGCACACGGACCCGCAGCGACAGCGTGGACCCCAGTTCGGCGGTTGCCCCCGTAGCCGTCGCCTCGACGTGGTCGACGGCGACCCGCGGCCAGGCCGCACGAACCCGCGCCTTCCAGAGGGCCAGCTCCGCCGCCGCCTCCGCACCGAGGGTGCGATGCGCCCGCGCGGCGGGAACGTACAGCTGCTCCACGTAGTCACGCACCATCCGGCCCGCGAGCACCTTCGGCCCCAGGCGTGTCAGCGTCCGCCGCACCATCTCGATCCACCGGTCGGGCAGACCCCCCGGCCCCTGCTCATAGAAGCGGGGCGCGATCCTCCGCTCAAGGAGGTCGTACAGCGCCGCGGACTCCAGCTCGTCGCGCCGGTCGTCGTCCGTGGCCGCGCCGTCCGCCGTGGGGATCGCCCATCCGAAGTCCGGCTCGAACCATTCGTCCCACCAGCCGTCGAGTACCGACAGATTGAGGCAGCCGTTGAGCGCCGCCTTCATCCCGCTCGTCCCGCACGCCTCCAGCGGACGCAGCGGATTGTTCAGCCACACGTCGCACCCGGGATACAGCTTCTGCGCCATCGCCATGCCGTAGTCCGGCAGGAACACGATCCGGTGCCGCACCCGCGGGTCGTCCGTGAAGCGCACCAGCTCCTGGATGAGCCGCTTGCCCCCGTCGTCCGCCGGATGCGCCTTGCCCGCCACCACGATCTGGATCGGCCGGTCCGGGTCGTTGAGCAGTTCCATCAGCCGGTCGCGGTCCCGCAGCATCAGCGTCAGGCGCTTGTACGAAGGGACCCGGCGCGCGAAGCCGATCGTCAGGACGTCCGGATCCAGTACGTCGTCGATCCACCCCAACTCGGCGCTCGCCGCGCCCCGTTGACGCCACGACGCGTACAGCCGCCGCCTGACCTCCGTCACCAGCTGGCCCCGCAGCTCACGCCGCAGCTCCCAGATGTCGGAGTCCTGGATCTCGGCGACGGCGTCCCATCGGTCCGAGCCGCCCACCGAGAGCGCGTCCTCGGTGCGCTGCGCGCCGATCTGCCGCGCGCCGAGCCTGAAGACCTCGGGGGCGACCCACGTAGGGGCGTGCACGCCGTTCGTGACGGAGGAGATCGGGACCTCCTCGGCGTCGAAGCCCGGCCACAGGCCCGCGAACATCTCGCGGCTCACCTTGCCGTGCAGGGTGGAGACCCCGTTGGCGCAGCGCCCGAGCCGCAGGCCCATCACCGCCATGTTGAAGAGGTTGGGCTCGCCGCCGGGATACGTCTCCATGCCGAGCCGCAGGATGTCGGCGACCTCGATGCGGGGCAGTTCGGCGTCAGGGCCGAAGTGCCGGGCGAGGAGTTCACGGTCGAAGCGGTCGATTCCGGCGGGGACGGGCGTGTGGGTGGTGAAGACGGTGCCGGCCCGGACCGCCTCAAGGGCCGCGTCGAAGCCCACGCCCTGTGCGGCGAGTTCGTGGATCCGCTCAAGGCCGAGGAAGCCCGCGTGGCCCTCGTTCGTGTGGAAGACCTCCGGCGCGGGGTGTCCGCTGAGCCGGCAGTACGTCCTTATGGCGCGCACCCCGCCGATGCCGAGCAGCATCTCCTGGAGCAGCCGGTGCTCACTGCCACCGCCATAGAGCCGGTCGGTCACCTCACGGGCGCCGGTGTCGTTCTCCTCGACGTCCGAGTCGAGCATGAGGAGCGGTACGCGCCCGACACTGGCCTGCCAGACGTGCGCCCGCAGCGAGCGCCCGCCGGGCAGCGCGATGGCGACCTGGGTGGGGGTGCCGTCCGCCTCGCGCAGGAGGGTCAGCGGCAGCTCGTTCGGGTCGAGCACCGGGTAGGTCTCCTGCTGCCAGCCGTCGCGGGAGAGGGACTGGCGGAAGTAGCCGTGCCGGTAGAGCAGCCCGACCCCGATGAGCGGAAGCCCTAGGTCGCTCGCCGCCTTCAGGTGGTCGCCCGCGAGGATGCCGAGGCCGCCCGAGTACTGCGGCAGGGCGGCGGTGATGCCGAACTCCGGTGAGAAGTAGGCGACGGCGCGCGGAAGTTCGCTGCCGCGCTCGGCGGCCTGGTCCTGATACCAGCGGGCTCCGGTGACGTACTCCCGAAGTCCGTCCGACGCCTCGGCGAGGCGGCGCAGGAAGGGAGCGTCCCCGGCGAGCTGCTGGAGCCGCGCGGGCGGCACGCAGCCGAGCAGCCGCACGGGGTCGCCGCCGGATTTCGCCCACTGCTCGGGGTCGACGGCCTCGAAGAGCTCTCGGGTGGGCGTGTGCCAGGACCAGCGCAGGTTGCGCGCCAGCTCCGTCAGTGGGGAGAGGGGGTCGGGAAGGGCTGGACGTACGGTGAATCGACGGATGGCCTTCATCACGGTGCACCTCTGCCGGGGCGTCTGAAAGGGCGTTCGTACATCGCGGATCGACGTGTCGCATCGACGGTAGCGGTGTGCCGCTCCTGTCACCACGGCGCATGGGGCGCATGTTCCCGGCCGGGGCGAGATGTCGGCGGCTCAGCGCTCCTGGTCGGGGCCCGTCGCCGCCACGATCGCCGCCGTGTCCCAGTAGAACGGCCGCACCTCCACGATCATGCCGTCCCGCAGGGTGATCGTCTGAAGTACCGGGAAGGCAAGTTCCCGCCCGGTGGCGCGGGCCCGCGCACGGACCTGGGTGCGGATCACCGCCGTCTCGCCCGTGGCGAGGAACTCCTGGTCGCCGATCTCGAAGGTCTCCCAGGTCTCGCTCATGGCGAGGAAGAAGCGCGCCATGCCGTCGTGGCCGTGCCAGGTTCCCCCATACGGGAGAGCCGCCGCCTGGTGCATGACGACGTCGGGGGCGAAGTAGGGGGCGAGCAGCTCGAAGGATGCCTTGCCGGGGCCGCCTGCTGCCAGGTAGCGGGACTCCGCCGCGTACATGGCGGTGAGGACGCTCACCGTGTCGGTTCCGGGCGTGGGGTGCTGGGCGTGCTGGGCGTTCATGGCCTCGAGTCTGTGCGCCGGGGTCGCACACAGCTGGCGGACATCGGACGTCGACCTGCGACAACACGCACCTGAGGGTTCCGCACGGGTCAAGCACGCCCGTACTCGTCCGAAAATCGCCGCAACCCTCACACCACCCCCACGGGCGATAGGGCCGATTCCACATCGGCCCGTGGTCTTGTAGGGCTTCACAGTGCACGAGAGGCTGCCAAGTGGCACCCGTGGAGGACTACGGGGGATCTGGCAGAAATCGGTCCAACTCCACGAGTCGCACGTCAAGTTGGGGAGGGAAACCAGCGTATGACTCTGTCGCGAACGAAGCGTTTGCGGTGGGCGGGAGCAGTCACCGCCGCCACCACGGCGGCGGTACTTTCGGCCATCACGCTGCCCGCACACGCCGCCCCCGCCGATGCCCCGCTGGGGCAGATACTCGGCGCCGGGGAGCCCGGTTCCATCAGCGGAAGTTACATCGTCACGCTCAAGGGCGGGACCAAGGCCCCGTCCGACGCGGGCAAGGGCATCGCCGCGAAGTACGGGGCGAAGATAAGCCACACCTACAGCACCGCGCTCAACGGCTATGCGGTGAAGGCCGGTTCGGACGAGGCCAAGAAACTCGCGGGTGACGCGGATGTCGCCTCCGTCGTCCAGGACAGCACCGTGTCCCTGGACCACACCCAGAAGAATCCGCCTTCCTGGGGACTCGACCGGATCGACCAGAAGGGTCTGCCGCTCGACAAGTCCTACACGTGGCCCGAGTCTGCCGGGCAGGGCGTGACCGCGTACGTCATCGACACCGGCGTACGCACCACGCACGAGGACTTCGGCGGCCGGGCCACCAGCGGCTGGGACTTCATCGACAACGACGCCACGGCACAGGACGGCAACGGACACGGAACGCATGTCTCCGCGACCATCGCCGGCAAGAGCCACGGCGTCGCCAAGAAGGCCGATGTCGTGGGCGTGCGCGTGCTCGACGACGCGGGCTCGGGGACGACCGCCCAGGTCATCGCCGGCATCGACTGGGTGACGAAGCACGCCAAGAAGCCCGCCGTCGCCAACCTGAGCCTCGGCGGCTCCGCCAACGTCCAACTGGACGCGGCCGTACGCAACTCCATCGCGTCCGGAGTCACCTACACGGTGGCCGCGGGCAACGACGGACTGCCCGCGTTCCTGTTCTCACCGGCCCGCGTACAGGAAGCGGTCACGGTCGGCGCGAGCGACATCAAGGACGCGAAGGCGAGCTTCTCCAACTGGGGCGGCAGCCTGGACCTGTTCGCGCCGGGGGTCGACATCGCCTCCGCGTGGAACACGAACGACAGCGCCGAGAAGACCATTTCCGGTACGTCGATGGCCTCGCCGCACGTGGCGGGCGCGGCGGCGCTGTATCTGGCCGACCACCCGACGGCCGCACCGGCCGCGGTGAGCAAGGCACTGACCGACCGGGCGGCGGTGGGCAAGGTGACGGGCAGCGGGCTCGGCTCGCCGAACAAGCTGCTGCAGGTCAACAACCCCTAGGGCAGCACGCTTCACCGGACCGGCCCCGCCGCACACGGCGGGGCCGGTTTCTGTGTGGCCGGTGCCGACTCCTCCCTGAAACAGCCCGCTTCCCTCCACCCGGACGTACGCTCGATACGCGCACAGCCTTGTATGAGGCCTTACGCACTAGTAGTTAACAAAGTGCCGGATTGCCCACCCGGTGGGGGTGGGCAGGCTCCCCCCGGTACGCAAGGCTCAGTACGACGCACCATCTCGCAGCACCCCTCCACACACCCGTATCCGCCCCACTCATGTAACGCGGACAGGAGCGGTCATGCCCTCAGCTCGCCCGTCGGCGAAGGCCTCGACAAAGGCTTCCTCGAAGGTGCCCAAGACCCCGGCAGCACAGCCGAGCCAGCAGAACGCCCTCATCGGACGCATACCCATCCTCGACATCGCCCCCGTCGTGCACGGCGGGCGAAGGCCCGCCAAAGCCGTGGCGGGCGAGACCTTCCAGGTCACCGCGACCGTCTTCCGCGAAGGACACGAGGCGGTCGCCGCCAACGTCGTCCTGCGCGACCCGCGAGGACGCGTCGGCCCCTGGACCCCCATGCGCGAACTCGCCCCCGGCACCGACCGGTGGGGCGCTGACGTCACTCCGGACGCCGAGGGCGCCTGGACGTACAGCGTGGAGGCGTGGGGTGATCCCCTCGCCCAGTGGCGCCGTCACGCGCACATCAAGATACCGGCAGGCATCGACACCGAACTCGTCCTGGAGGAAGGCGCCCGGCTCCACGAACGCGCCGCCGCCTCGGCCCCGGTGAAGAACAGCTGCCGCGCCACCCTGCGCGCCGCCGCCGCGTCCCTGCGCGACCCCGGGCGCTCCGTCGCGGCCCGCTTCGCCGCCGCCCTCACCCCGGAGGTGGACGCGGTCCTCGCCGAGCATCCGCTGCGCGAACTCGTCACGGAATCGGAGCGGTTGCCGCTGCTCGTGGAACGGCAACGAGCCCTCTTCGGGTCCTGGTACGAACTCTTCCCGCGCTCCGAGGGCGCCGTCGTCCAGGAGGGCGCGCCCCCGAAGCAGGGGACATTCAGCACGGCCGCCGAACGGCTCCCCGCGATCGCGGAGATGGGCTTCGACGTCGTGTATCTGCCGCCCATCCACCCCATCGGCAGCACCTTCCGCAAAGGCCCGAACAACTCCCTGTCCCCCGGCCGGTACGACGTCGGCGTGCCGTGGGCGATCGGCTCCCCCGCGGGAGGACACGACGCGGTCCACCCGGACCTCGGCACGCTGGAGGACTTCGACGCCTTCGTCCGCCGGGCGGCCGGTCTGGGGCTCGAAGTCGCCCTGGACTTCGCGCTGCAGTGCTCTCCCGACCACCCCTGGGTGGAGAAGCACCCCGAGTGGTTCCAGCACCGCGCCGACGGCACCATCGCGTACGCCGAGAACCCGCCCAAGAAGTACCAGGACATCTACCCGATCGCCTTCGACGCGGACATGCCGGGCCTGGTCGCCGAGACCGTGCGCCTGCTGCGGTTCTGGATGGATCACGGCGTACGCATCTTCCGCGTCGACAATCCCCACACCAAGCCCGTCGCCTTCTGGGACGAGGTGCTCGGTGACATCAACCGCACCGATCCGGACGTCATCTTCCTGGCGGAGGCGTTCACGCGCCCGGCGATGATGCGCACCCTGGCCGCGATCGGCTTCCAGCAGTCCTACACGTACTTCACCTGGCGGAACACCAAGGATGAACTGACCGACTATCTGCGGGAGTTGGCGGGCGAGACCGCCCACTATCTGCGGCCGAACTTCTTCGTCAACACCCCGGACATCCTGCACGCCTACCTCCAGGAGGGCGGGCGACCGGCCTTCGAGGTGCGCGCCGTCCTTGCCGCCACCCTCGCGCCGACCTGGGGCGTCTACAGCGGATATGAGCTGTGCGAGAACACCCCGGCCCGGGCGGGCAGCGAGGAGTATCTGAACTCCGAGAAGTATCAACTGCGCCCGCGTGACTGGGAGTCGGCGGAGCGCACCGGCTCCACCATCGCGCCCCTCATCACCACGCTGAACCGCGTACGGCGCGCCAACCCCGCGCTGCGGCAACTGCGTGACCTGCACTTCCACTCCACCGATCAGGAAGCGGTGATCGCGTACTCCAAGACGGTCTCGGACGCGGAGAGCTCGAACACGGTTCTGGTGGTCGTGAACCTCGACGCCCACCACACCCAGGAAGCCACGGTGTCGTTGGACATGCCGAAACTCGGCCTCGACTGGCACGAGACCGTGCCGGTGCGCGACGAGCTCACCGGCGAGACCTATCACTGGGGCAGGGCCAACTACGTGCGACTTGGCCCGGGCGGCGCGCACGTGTTGCTTGTCGGCCGGGATTCCGGGGGTCATCCCCCGGGTGAGCACAGCAGGGTCCTGCGACCGTCCTCACCGTTGATCGGAGGGTCACCCACATCATGATCGTCAACGAGCCCGTCCAGGACACCTTCGAGGACACACCCGCGAAGGACCGTGATCCCGAGTGGTTCAAACGCGCCGTGTTCTACGAGGTCCTGGTCCGCTCCTTCCAGGACAGCAACGGCGACGGCGTCGGCGACCTGAAGGGCATCACCGCCAAACTCGACTACCTGCAATGGCTCGGAGTCGACTGCCTCTGGCTGCCACCCTTCTTCAAATCCCCCCTGCGCGACGGCGGCTACGACGTCTCCGACTACACCGCCGTCCTCCCCGAATTCGGCGATCTGGCCGACTTCGTGGAATTCGTCGACTCCGCCCACCAACGCGGCATGCGCGTCATCATCGACTTCGTCATGAACCACACCAGCGACCAGCACCCGTGGTTCCAGGCCTCCCGCACCGACCCCGAAGGCCCCTACGGCGACTACTACGTCTGGGCGGATGACGACAAGCAATACCAGGACGCCCGCATCATCTTCGTCGACACCGAAGCCTCCAACTGGACCTTCGACCCGGTGCGCAAACAGTACTTCTGGCACCGCTTCTTCTCCCACCAGCCCGACCTGAACTACGAAAACCCCGCCGTCCAGGAAGAAATCATCTCCGCCCTGCGCTTCTGGCTCGACCTGGGCATCGACGGATTCCGCCTCGACGCCGTGCCCTACCTCTTCGCCGAAGAGGGCACCAACTGCGAAAACCTCCCCCGCTCCCACAACCTCCTCAAACGCGTCCGCGCCGAAATCGACGCCCACTACCCCGACACCGTCCTACTGGCCGAAGCCAACCAATGGCCCGAAGACGTCGTCGACTACTTCGGCGACTTCAAAGACGGCGGCGACGAATGCCACATGGCCTTCCACTTCCCCGTCATGCCCCGCATCTTCATGGCCGTACGCCGCGAATCGCGCTACCCCGTCTCCGAAATCCTCGCCAAAACCCCCGCCATCCCCTCCGGCTGCCAATGGGGCATCTTCCTGCGCAACCACGACGAGCTGACCCTGGAAATGGTCACCGACGAAGAGCGCGACTACATGTACGCCGAATACGCCAAAGACCCCCGCATGCGCGCCAACATCGGCATCCGCCGCCGCCTGGCCCCCCTCCTGGACAACGACCGCAACCAGATCGAACTCTTCACCGCCCTGCTGCTCTCCCTGCCCGGCTCACCGATCCTGTACTACGGCGACGAGATCGGCATGGGCGACAACATCTGGCTCGGTGACCGCGACGCGGTCCGCACCCCCATGCAGTGGACCCCCGACCGCAACGCCGGCTTCTCCTCCTGCGACCCGGGACGCCTCTACCTGCCGACGATCATGGATCCGGTCTACGGCTACCAGGTCACCAACGTCGAGGCCTCCATGTCCTCCCCCTCCAGCCTCCTGCACTGGACCCGCCGGATGATCGAGATCCGCAAACAGAACCCCGCCTTCGGCCTCGGCTCCTACACCGAACTGCCCTCCTCCAACCCGGCCGTCATCGCCTTCCTACGGGAGTACAAAGACGACCTCGTGCTGTGCGTGCACAACTTCTCCCGCTTCGCCCAGCCCACCGAACTCGACCTGCAGACCTTCAACGGCCGCCACCCCGTCGAACTCATCGGCGGCGTGCGCTTCCCCGCCATCGGCGAACTCCCCTACCTCCTCACCCTGGCCGGACACGGCTTCTACTGGTTCCGGCTCCGCAAGGACCCGGCGTAGGCTCCACACCTGCTACTCCTGTGCGGGGCGGTTTCCACCGCCCCGCCCTGGGCACTCTCCCCGCACAACCGGCACTCCCGCACTCCCCCCTTGTCCGCACCGCGGAAAGGACGCGACGCCATGTCGGAAGCTGTCACACGCCCGGGAATCACCGCGGACGCGCTGCTCGCCTCGCTCGATCCGCTCCTGCGCTCGTGGCTGCCCCGGCAGCGCTGGTTCGCGGGCAAAGGCCGCCCCATCACGGACTTCACCGTGGTATCGGCGACCGAACTCCTCCCGCCGACAGCGGAGTTAGGGCTGCTCCATCTCCTTGTTCAGGTCAGGCAGCCGCAGGTCCCCGGCCCGGGCGGCGGGGCGCCACCGCCGGCCGACTGCTACCAACTCCTCATCGGCGTACGGCGCGAACTGCCGCCCAGGCTCGCCCCCGCCCTCATCGGGCACGTGGCGGCAGGCCCCCTCGCCGGGTTCACGGTCTACGAAGCACTGCACGACACCCGGATGTCCGGCTTCCTCCTTGAGGCGCTGCGCATACGGGCGCGCGTCGGCAAGCTGCGCTTCGAGCGTGCCGCGGGCAAGACCATAGGGGACGATCTCGCACCCCGCCTGCTCGCATCCGAGCAGTCCAACTCCTCGCTGGTGTACGGCGAGACGTTCATACTCAAGCTGTTCCGCCGCATCGTCCCCGGAGTCAATCCGGACCTGGAACTGCCCCTGGAGCTGGCCCGCGAAGGCTGTACTCAGGTCCCCGCACCGGCCGCGTGGTTCCTGGCGGACATCGGCGACGAAGTGAACGTACTCGGTGTGCTCCAGCCCTATCTGAAGGGCACGGCGGACGGCTGGGAGCTCGCCCTGCGGGAGCTCGCCGACGGCCGCGACTTCAGCGGCGAGGCACGGTCGCTGGGCCGTACGACGGCCGAGGTGCACCTGGCGCTCGCCCGCGCGCTGCCCACCGTCACGCTGGGCCACGCCCAGGTGGAGGTGCTCGCCCAGGGCATGGCGGAACGCCTGGAGGCGGCGGCCGACGCGGTGCCCGCCCTCCTTCCGTACGCCCCCGCCCTGCACACCACCTTCGAGGCGCTCGCCGACCTCGGGCAGAAGGGCCCCGGCTGGACGGCCCAGCGCGTCCACGGGGACCTGCACCTGGGGCAGTGCCTGCGCTCCCCCGCCGGCGAGTGGTCGGTCATCGACTTCGAGGGTGAGCCGTCGCGCCCGCTGGCCGAGCGCAGGATGCCGCAGCCGCCGGTGCGGGACGTGGCGGGCATGCTCCGTTCCTTCGACTACGCGGCACGCTCCCGGGAGCCGTGGGCGACGGGATGGGCGGGCGACTGCCGGGCGGCGTACTGCACGGGATACGCGGAGGTCGCCGGCCGCGATCCCCGTATGGACCCCGTACTCCTGCGCGCCTACGAAACGGACAAGGCGGTCTACGAAGTCCTCTACGAGGCCCGCCACCGCCCCGACTGGCTCCCCGTCCCCCTCTCTGCAGTCAAACGCCTCGCCACGAACGGCCCCGCCACCGAAGCCCACTGACCCGCCACCGCCGAGGAGGCCTCCCCTGTGACCCCCCGCCCGCAGCCGCGCAAACCGTCCGAGGCAAGCAAGAAGGGCAAGCGGAAACCGGAGCCGCCGCAGCAGCGGCAGCCGCAGCCCCCGGTCCAGCCGGCGGCCCCACCGGCAGGGCCGGCTCCGCTGCCCCGGCAGGGCGAGAGCCCCCGCCCCACATCGCCCGTGCCCGAAGCCGACCGCGTACGCCTCCTGAACGGCACGCACCACGACCCGCACGGCGTGCTCGGCGCGCACACCGTGCCCGGCGGCATCGCCTTCCGCGCGCTGCGGCCCTACGCGCGCTCCGTCACCGTCGTCGCCAAGGATCTGCGGGCCGAGCTGCACGACGACGGGGACGGGTTCTTCTCCGCGGTGCTCGCGCTGCGGGAGGTCCCCGAGGACTACCGGCTGAACATCACGTACGAGGAAGCCGACCTTGAGATCCACGACGCGTACCGCTTCCTGCCCGCGCTCGGCGAACTCGACCTCCATCTGATCGGCGAGGGACGGCATGAGCAGCTGTGGCACGCGCTCGGGGCGCGCCCCATGGTGCACGAGGGGGCCACCGGCACCCGCTTCACGGTGTGGGCGCCCAACGCCCTGGGCGTGCGCGTCGTGGGGGGCTTCAACTTCTGGGATGGCACCGGCTTCCCGCTGCGTTCGCTCGGCGGCAGCGGCATCTGGGAGCTGTTCGTGCCCTCGGTCGGCGAGGGCGAGCTGTACAAGTACGAGATCACCCGGCCCGACGGCACGAAGACGATGCGCGCCGACCCGCTGGCCCGCCGCACGGAGGTCCCGCCCGCGAACTCGTCGGTCGTGCACGAGTCGCATCATGAGTGGCACGACGAGGAGTGGCTGGCGAAGCGGGCCGAGCGGCCCGTCCACGAGGCGCCGTTCTCCGTGTACGAGGTGCATCTGGGCTCTTGGCGCCCGGGGCTGACGTATCGCCAGCTCGCCGAGCAGTTGCCCGCGTATGTGGCGGACCTCGGCTTCACGCACGTCGAGCTGATGCCGGTCGCCGAGCATCCCTTCGGCGGCTCGTGGGGCTATCAGGTCACCGGGTTCTACGCGCCGACGGCCCGCCTCGGCACGCCCGACGACTTCAAGTACCTCGTCGACGCCCTGCACCGGGCGGGCATCGGCGTCCTGATGGACTGGGTGCCCGCGCACTTCCCGCGCGACGACTGGGCGCTCGCGGAGTTCGACGGGCGGACCCTGTACGAGCACGAGGACCCGAACCGGGCGGCGCACCCCGACTGGGGCACCCTGGAGTTCGACTACGGCCGCAAGGAGGTCCGCAACTTCCTTGTCGCCAACGCCACTTACTGGTGCGAGGAGTTCCACATCGACGGCCTGCGCGTCGACGCCGTCGCCTCGATGCTGTACCTGGACTACTCGCGCGAGAGCGGTGAGTGGACCCCGAACGTGCACGGCGGCCGGGAGAACCTCGACGCCGTCGCCTTCCTCCAGGAGATGAACGCCACCGTCTACCGCCGTGCCCCCGGCGTCGTCACGATCGCGGAGGAATCCACGGCCTGGGACGGCGTGACCCGTGCGACGCACCACCAGGGCCCGGGTGGCTTCGGCGGGCTCGGCTTCGGCCTGAAGTGGAACATGGGGTGGATGCACGACTCGCTCGACTACGTCTCGAAGGAGCCGGTGCACCGCAAGTTCCACCACAACGAGATGACGTTCTCGATGGTGTACGCGTACAGCGAGAACTACGTCCTGCCGATCTCCCACGACGAAGTCGTGCACGGCAAGCGGTCGTTGGTGTCCAAGATGCCGGGCGACTGGTGGCAGCAGCGCGCCAACCTCCGCGCCTACCTGGGCTTCATGTGGGCCCACCCCGGCAAGCAACTCCTGTTCATGGGCCAGGAGTTCGCCCAGGGCGCCGAGTGGGCCGAGGGACACGGCCCCGACTGGTGGCTCCTCGACCCCGCGTACGGGGCGGAGGCGGACCACCGGGGCGTACGCGACCTCGTACGCGACCTGAACACGGTCTACCGGCGCGATCCCGCCCTGTGGCAGCGCGACACCGACCCCGGCGGCTTCGCCTGGGTCGAGGGCGGCGCCGCCGAGGACAACGTCTTCGCCTTCCTGCGCTACGCCGACGAGGACACGGACGGCGGCCCGCTCCTCGCCGTCTCGCACTTCTCACCGGTGGTGCGGCACGAGTACCGCCTCGGGGTGCCCGCCGAGTTCACCGCCTGGCACGAGGTCCTGAACACGGACGCCGGGGCCTACGGCGGCGGCGACGTCACCAACGCGGACCCCGTCAAGCCCGAGCCGGTGGCGTCGCACGGCCGCCCCGCGTCCATCCGGCTCACTCTGCCGCCGCTGGCCACGGTGTGGCTGCGACCGGTGTGAGAGCCACCGGCAGTTCCTCTGCGTGCAGGACGCCGAGGCGTTGCGTGGCCCGGGTCAGGGCCACGTACAGGTCGCTCGTGCCGTAGCGGGCGGGCTCCACGACCAGGACGGTGTCGAACTCCAGGCCCTTCGCCTGACGCGGGTCGATCAGGACGACCGGCCGCGTCAGGTCCGGGGCCTCCCCGGCCGTCACCCCGGGGAGCTTTCCGGCGAGCTCGTCATGCAGCTCGCGTGGGGCGATGACCGCCAGGCGGCCCTCGTCCCGTGCCTCGGCCGCCACCGCGTCACCCACGGCCGCGGCGAGGTCGTCGGTGCGGTGCGCCCAGGGGCGTACGCCCGTGGACCGCACCGAACTCGGCGGCTGGAAGCCGGGGTTCTCGACGCGGGGCACCTCGGCGGCCACGTCCATGATCTCCACCGGTGTGCGGTAGTTGACGCCGAGCCGGGTGTACTCCCAGCGATCCTCGACGTACGGCGAAAGGATCGAGTCCCAGGAGCCGCAGCCGCCCGCCTCCGCCGTCTGGGCGGGGTCGCCGACCAGCGTCATCGAACGGGTCGGGCAGCGCCGCATCAGCAACCGCCAGGCCATGGCGGAGAGTTCCTGCGCCTCGTCCACGATGATGTGCCCGAACGCCCAGGTGCGGTCCTCCGCGGCCCGCTCGGCCGCGCTGCGGTGATCGGCCTCCTCCTGCCGCTCGGCCATCCGCTCGGCGTCGATGATGTCGTGCGCGAGCAGGACCTCGGACTCGTCATCGTCCTTGTCCTCGAACTCATACGTACGCGATGCGTACGAGACGTCCAGGACGCCCTGTGCGTAGGCGATCTGCTTGGCGCGCTCGGCCTCCGCCATCGCCCGCGCCGCGCTGTCGTCGCTGCCGAGCAGCTCGGCGGCCTCGTCGAGCAGGGGGATGTCGGCGGTCGTCCAGGCCGCGCCGCGCGGGCGCCGGACCAGCCGGGCGTCGTCGTCCGCCAGATGCGGCTCCGGGTCCTCTAGGAAGTCCGCGAGGAAGTCCTGCGGGGTGAGCTGCGGCCACAACTGCTCGATGGCCGCGTGCACTTCGGGGCTGGCGGCGATGGCCTTGCCGAGCTGGGCGATGTCGTCGGGGCCAAGGAAGTTGGGCCCGCCGTACGGGTCGGCGCCGAGCCGCTCGGCGAGCTGCTCGGTGAGCATGTCGATGACGCGGAAGGCGAAGTGCGGGCGGCCGAGGTTGTGCGGGACGTCCGCGTCGCGCGCCGCCTCGCGAGCCTCGCCCGCGATCGTCCAGTCCAGGATGAGGTCGCCGTCGTCATGCTCGATGATCATCGGCGCGCCGGGCTCGGGGAGCTGCTGCCGGCCGCGCAGGGCGGCGGCGAGCACGTCCGCCATCTCCGCGCGGCCCTTCACCTCGGCGGCTTCGGGGGTGTCGGTGCCGGTGGCGGTCACACCCGGGAACAGCTCGCCGACCGTCGACAGGAGGACTCCCGTCTCGCCGAGCGCGGGCAGGACCTCGCTGATGTAGCCGAGGAAGGCGGGGTTCGGGCCGACGATCAGGACCGCGCGCTTGGCGAGCAGCTCGCGGTGGGCGTAGAGCAGGAACGCGGCACGGTGCAGCGCCACCACCGTCTTGCCGGTGCCGGGGCCGCCCTCGACGACGAGGACACCGCGGTGCGGGGCGCGGATGATGCGGTCCTGCTCGGCCTGGATGGTCCGCACGATGTCGTGCATGCGTCCGGTGCGGGCCGAGTCGAGCGCGGCGAGCAGCACCTCGTCGGCGTCCGCGCCCTCGTACCCGGTGCGGGTGGTGTCGCCGAGATCGAGGATCTCGTCGTGCAGCGCCGTCACGTCGCGGCCCTGCGTGGTGATGTGTCTGCGCCGGCGGAGCCCCATCGGCGTATGGCCGGTCGCGAGATAGAAGGGGCGTGCCACGTCGGCGCGCCAATCGATCACGAGTGGCGTGCGTTCGGTGTCGGAGGCGCGGATTCCGATGCGTCCGATGTGGTGATCACGTCCGTCGCGGAATTCGAGCCGCCCGAAGCACAGGCCGTTCTCCCCCGCGTTGAAGGCGGCCAGCAGTCCGGACTGCTCGGCCACCAGGACGTCACGCTCAAGCCTGGCCTGCAGACCATTGCCGACCTGCGTCAACGACGTCCGCACGGCTGCTTCGGCCTCCTCGCGCAGCGCGTCGAGGCGCGCGTACAGCCCGGAGACGAATTGCTGCTCTTCCCGCAATTCCTCGGTTGACAATTCAGCCCCTCGCCAGTTACAGTGCTCTTATACAGATTCTCGCGATCCCGTCATGCTCAAATGGCTGAGTGGTCGCGAAAGGATCCAATATACGCGAAGAAATGCCCCGGACGTCAATTCGTCCGGGGCATTTCTTTTTGCGTACGCCTTCTGCGTACGTCCACTCAGAGCACGTCGGCCTCTGCCAGCTCGGCCAGCAGCTTGCGCTTGGGCCGCGCGCCGACCATCGACTTCACCGGCTCACCGCCCCGGAACACCAGCAGGGACGGCACCGAGAGGATTCCGTACGCGATCGCCGTATGCGGATTGTGGTCCACGTCCAGCTGCACGATCTTCAGCCGGTCCGCCTCCTCGGCCGAGATCTCACTGAGCACCGGCGCGAGCTGCCGGCACGGACCGCACCACTCCGCTCCGAACTCCACCAGCACCGGCAGCTCCGCCCCGAGCACCTCCCCCGCGAAGTCCGCGTCCGTCACCTCGGCCACTCCTGCCGCCTTGACCATCCCCATGTTCTGCTCCCTCTCCCTCAACCCGTCAGCTCGCAGGTCGGCTCCGGCCCGCCCGGAACCGCCGCCTCGGCGCGCACGAGCTGCGCACCGACCTGTTCGCGCACCGCGCTCAACTCGCTGATCAGTGCGTCGAGTTCACCGAGCTTGCGGCGGTAGACGTCGAGCGACGCGGGACAGGAGTCGCCCGCCGGATGCCCCGAGCGCAGACACTCCACGAAGGGCCGCGTCTCCTCCAGGTCGAACCCGAAGTCCTGCAAGGTCCTGATCTGCTCAAGGAGCCGTACGTCGTCCTCGTCGTAGGTGCGGTAGCCGTTGCCACTCCGCCGGGCGGGCAACAGCCCCCGTGACTCGTAGTACCGAAGCGCCCGCGTGGTGGTGCCGGCCCGCTCCGCAAGTTCGCCGATGCGCATGCGTACGACGGTAATCCTTGACGCGGGCGTCAAGGCCAGCGTGAGCCTGCCGGTACCTGGAGATCAGTCGAAGTCGAGCGCGCCATACGCCCGCTTCAGCTCGAAGAAGGCCGGTACGCCCGCCATCAGCACCACCCCGTCCCACAGCCGTCCCGCCGCCTCCCCCACCGCTCCGCGACGTCCCGCACCTGCTCGACCTCGCGGATCCAGCGCGAGGTGAGCCAGCGGGGGTTTGCCCGCCTTGCTGTCGTCAGCCGAGCTTCAGTACGCCGATGGCCTGGTCGGCCATCTTGGACTCGCCGAGGGCGTTCGGGTGTACCGGGACGAAGTTGGTGCCGAACAGTACGGGCTCGACCCAGCGGGTGCCGCTCGGCTTGCAGGCGTCGTGCCCGTCGGAGGTGGCGGCCATGTCGATGAACGTGGCGCCCGTCTCCGTGGCGGCGCGCTGCACGGTCTTGTTCAGGTGGGCCTGAAGGTCCCGCAGGTAGGGGACGTCGCCTTCGGCGATCGGCATCTTGGCGAAGCACGCCGGGTCGGCCTTGGCCGGGACGATCCAGGGGTAGCCGAGGATGCCGACGCGGGCCTTCGGGGCCTTGGCCTTGACCGCTCGCAGGGCGGTCTTCAGCGCCGGGTAGGTGTTGCTGTCGATCTGCTGGGTGAAGGAATCCCCGTGGGCGTCCTTGCAGGGGCTGCCCTTGCCGCCGGAGAACACACCGGCGCTGCCGCAGGCGAGGATCGCGCTGATGAAGGTGTTGTTGTCGTTGCCGCCGATGGTCAGCGTCACGACGTCGGTGTCGGCGTCGACCGCGTCGAGCTGCGGGGCGACGCCGGGGTACTGCGACCCGGCGAAGTCCTTGGTCTGGGCCCCGCCGCAGGTCACGTCGGTGAGATCGGCGCCGGTGCGCTGGGCCACGACATGCGGGTAGTTGGCCGTGGAGCGCGCGCAGAGGAGGGGCGCGGTCGGGTCCAGGGGCAGGACCCCGGATCCGGCGCTGAAGCTGTCCCCGAGTGCGACGTAGTCGAGCGGATCGGAGGCGGTGCCGGAGGCCTGGGCCGGGGCGGCGAGGCCGAGGGCGGCGGTTCCCGCTGCGGCGAGGGCGGCTGCCAGGCGAAGCGTGAGGGCGCGGATCACCATCTGGAGTCTCCTTTGAATCCGATGGGGGTGGCCCCGGGAGAGCAGGGAAGGGCCAGGACCGGGAGGACCAACATCCGTGCTGTGACAGGTGTTTCGGTGGCTGTTTCAGCGGCGCAACGCAGAAGTTACTGGCAGGTTTGAACAAGAGTCAACAGTTTGCGCACGCGTCCACCTAGTTGGCTGAACCCTCACCCGGCGCACTCAGCGCATGCCGCAGCCGCCCACAGAACTCCTCCACCGCACCAGGCTCCGGTGGCGCGCCCTCGGCGAACATCGCCATCTGCAGGGCGGGGCCGTACGCGCCGCCGTGGCGGTCGATGTCCCGCGTACGGGCGGGCTGCACGACGAAGTGGACGCCGTGCGCAGCAGAGTGCCGCCAGGCAGGGGAAGGGAGCCGTCCGCAAGGCCGCAAGCCGGACAGCCGCTTCCCTTCCCCGCAGCTCCCCCTGGGCGCACTATTCCGGCCGGTAGAACCGGAGTTCGCGGTTCACGAAGAGGTGGACGTATCCGCACCGGTAGCAGATCAACCCGGTGGCGGACTCGTTCGCCCACGCCAGGTTCATGAGCTCCATGCCGGAGCTGTTGAGCTTGACCTCGCGGTCGCGGAACAGATCCCCCTTGCAGACCTGGCAGTTGATCCACATGTCACCGATGGCAGCCCGCCTCGGCTTCGATCCCATGGTCCGGCCCCTTTCCCCGTTTCCACGCTTCCCCCGTGGTCGCGCTGTATTGAGGCTAAAGGATGGGCTTTCCCGGGGAGCGGCTCAGCCTCGCAGGTCGGACAGGTCCTCCTCGCTGAGGACGAGGTCTCCCGAGGCGACGTTCTCCTCCAGGTGGCCAAGAGAACCGGTGCCCGGAATCGCGAGTACCGACGGTGACACCGCGAGGAGCGCGGCGATCTGCACCTGCATGGTGCTCGCGCCCACGCGCGCCGCGACCCTGCCGAGCCGTTCGGCGTCCAGCGGGCTGCCGCCCCCGCCGAGCGGGAAGTACGGCACGTAAGCGATGCCCGCCTCCTCGCACTCCGCGAGCAGCCCCATGTCATCGGCGTACTGATTCTGCACGGCCGTGACGGGCGCGATCGCGCGGGCCTCGGCGAACTGGGCGGCGTCGACATTGCTGACGCCCAGGTGCCGGATCAGGCCCTGCGCCCGCAGCTCGGCCAGGACCGCGAACCGTTCGGCGATCGACTCGCCGCCCAGCCCAGTCATCCCGCCCACCCGCAGATAGACCAGGTCGAGCCGGTCGAGGCCGAGGGCGCGCAGATCCGTCTCGACCAGGCCGCGCAGCTGGTCAGGGGTCGCCTGCCCGCTCGGCACGCCGTTCGGGCCGGGCAGCGGCCCGACCTTCGTCGCGATCACCAAGTCGTCGCGGTAAGGCGTCAGCGCCCTACGGATCAGCTCGTTGGCCCGCACCGTGCCCCTGTTGTAGAAACCGGCGGTGTCGATGTGGTTCACGCCAAGGTCCATGGCGCGCCGGAGCACCGCGATGCCGGTCTCCGGGTCGCGCGTCGGGCCGTCGAACGTGCCCGCCGGCAGCCGCATCGCGCCGAAACCGAGCCGGTTGACGGTCAGATCTCCACCGAGGGAGAAGGTCTTGGTCGTCACAGGATTCGTGGAATTCATGGGAGTCATGGGCTTCATCGTGTCCGGCGGCGCGGAGCCCGGCTAGCTCCTGGCAGTTTGCTGCCAGACTGGCGGCGTGCGGAATGAACAGGTGTTCTCAGTCCAGGGAGACGCGGAGCTGGTCGCGCGCGCCGGTCACCTCTTCCGCTCCGCGTCCACCGAGTTCCTGTGCGCCGCCCGGGACCTCAGGACCTGGTCCCAGCCGGAGGCCAGGGCGTCGGTCCAGAACCGGGCGCGCGCCACGGACGCCCGCTCCCTGGGCTTCACCCCGCACAAGCTGCTCAGCCCGGTGGCGCTCGCCGACGAGGAGGCCCGCGCGCACCTGCGGGAGCTGCGGCGCAACGGAGCGCTCGTACGGATCAGCGGCTCACCTCTGCCGCACGAGACCATCCTCATCGACCGGCGGGTGATGATCCTGGCGGGCCAGGAGACCCCGGGCGGCCGTGAGTACACCGTGACGACGTCACAGGTACTGGTCGACGGCGTCCTCTCGCTGTTCTGGGCGCTCTGGAACAACTCCGCCGACTTCGAGACCTATCTGCGCAGGGATGTCCCCCACCTCGACACCGAAGGACAACTGATCCTCAAGGCCCTCGGCTCGGGACTCACCGACGCGTCTGCGGCCGGACGGCTCGGCGTCTCGCTGCGCACCTACCGGCGGCGCGTGGCCGAGCTGATGACGAAGCTCGAAGCGGACTCCCGCTTCCAGGCGGGGCTGCACGCGGGCGAACTGGGGCTGCCCCACTAGGGCCTGTGCGACTGGGCCCAGCGGGGCACTCCCCCAGCTTCCGTGTCAGCGGCGGGACCCGTCGGCGTACTCGGCACGGGGCGTTTCCCCGGCCTCGACCTCGGCCTCGGCGGACGGCTCCTCGGCCGCCGGTGACCCCGCCCGCTTCGGGTGCCCCGGCAGCAGCACCGCCACCACGACCGTCCCCACGCCCAGGATCAGCGCACCGACCAGGCTGGTGTGGGCCACCGCGTCGGAGAACGCCGAGCCCACCGCGTCCGCCATCTGGTGCGCGCCCCCGGCGAGTTCCTGCGCCTGCGCCTTGAGCTGCGCCGCCTCCTGGGGCGAGGACGCCGCCGCTGCCTTCTCGGAGAGGGCACGTGCCTGATCGCCGATCCCCTGGGCCACGACGTTGCCCGCGCCGACGGAGTCCTGCGCGGAATCCAGCGCGGAAGCGGGCAGCTTGCTGCCCTGTGTCGCGTCCGCCAGCTTCGACGAGTACGAGCCCGCGAGGACCGAGCCGAGGACCGCGATGCCCAGCGAGCCGCCCAGCTCCAGCGAGGTGTCGTTCACCGCGCCGCCGACCCCGAGTTCCGACTCGGGGAACGCGCCCATGATGACGTCCGTGCACGGCGAGACGGCGAAGCCGAGCGACAGGCCGAGGATGACCAGCGGCGCCACGAAGTCCGCGTACGTGGAGCCCGCCTCGATCTGCGTCAGGAGCGCAAGCGCCACCGTGCCGCCGACCATGCCGGCCACCACCATGATCTTGCCGCCGATGCGCGGCGTGAGGATGCCGGTGACCGCCGAGCCCACGAACACCGCGCCGGCCAGCGGCAGCATGCGGATGCCGGTCTCCAGCGGGTCGTACGCGAGGACGAACTGGAGGTGCTGGGTCAGGTAGTAGAAGGCCCCGAACACGGCCAGGAAGAAGAGCGCCACGGCCAGGTTCGAGCCCGCGAAGCCCCGCTGCGTGAACTTGCGTACGTCGAGGACCGGGCGCGGGTGCTTCAGCTCCCAGACGACGAAGACGATCAGGCCGAGCCCGGCCACCACCGCCGCGCTGATCGCCCGCACGCCCCACCCGAAGTGCGGGCCGTCGATGATCATGAAGATCAGGGAGCCCACCCAGACGACCGAGAGCAGGCCGCCCACGTAGTCGATCCGGCCGTGCTGCGCCGCCTTCGACGGCGGTACGAGGACGAACGCGCCGACGATCGCGAGCACCGCCACCGGGATGTTGATCAGGAACGTCGAGTGCCAGCCGTTGTCGCGAAGGAGCGCCCCCGCGATCAGCGGGCCCGCCGCGATCGCGATGCCGGAGGTGGCCGCCCAGATCGTGATCGCCTTGGCCCGTTCCGCGCGCGGGAAGGTCGCGGCGAGGAGGGACAGCGTCGCGGGCATGATCAGCGCCGCGCCCACGCCCATCACGGCGCGGACCACGATGACCGCCGCAGCACTGTCGACCAGCGAGCCCGCGGCGGCGCCGACGGACATGATCAGCAGCCCGAGTACCAGCGCGCCCCGGCGGCTGTACTTGTCGCCGATCGCGCCGAGCAGCAGCATCAGGGCGGCGTACGGGACGGTGTACGCGTCGATGACCCATTGCAGGTCGGAGCTTGAGAGACCGAGGTCCATGGTCATGTCGGGCGCGGCCACCGTCAGGGCGGTGTTCGCCATCACGGCGATCAGCAGGCTCAGGCAGAGCACGCCGAGGGCCCACCAGCGCCGGGCGTACGGCCGCTCCATCCGTTCGACCGGTTCCTTGATCAGCAGAGGCATCTGGATTCACCCATTCCGTCTTGCACACGTCTTACGCATGTCTTGCACATACCTGTGCAACTACACACCGTTGTGCAAGATACCCGATATTGCACAGCAGTGTGCAAGTGGGGTGGGCGGAGGCATCGGCGAATGGGCAGAATGGGGCCATGAACCCCCGCCCAGCGAGCAGCGTCAGAGCCGACGCCAACCGCCGCCGCATCCTCGACGTCGCCGTCACGGAGCTGCTGCGCGATCCCGACGCGTCCATGGATCAGATCGCGCGCTCCGCGGGTGTGGTGCGACGGACCGTGTACGGGCATTTCCCCAGCCGCGACGCCCTGGTCGAGGCCATCGTGGAGCGGGCCGTAGAGGCGGTGGAGTCCGCGCACGCGGCGGGCCGCGAGGGCATCGATGACCCCGCGGAGGCGGTGGCCAGCTCCCTGCTCGCCGTATGGGACGTCGCCGACCGCTACCGCCTGCTGCTGTCGCTCGCCCAGCGGAGCGTGACCCTGAGCGGCATCCGCGAACGGCTCGGCTGCGTCCACGAGGCCGGTCTTGAGATGTTCCAACGCGGCCTGGACGAGGGCACGTTCGTGTCGCCGCTGCCGACGCGGGCGCTGGGCTACGTGCTCGAAGGGGTCCTGTTCGGCGTGATGGAGGCCGTCAACGACGGTGTCGTACCCGCGGAAAAGGCGGGCAGGTCCACCGCGATCACGTTTCTGACCGCGGCGGGCCTGCCCGCCTCACAAGCCACCGAACTGGTGACGAAGGTCGCCGACAGAAGGGCGGCGACCGCCGACGGCTAAGCCGTCAGAGTCTTCTTCCCGCTGTCGGCCGGGCTGTCCGGCTGCGACGGGATCGCGTCCACCGCGTCCGGGTCCGCCTTCTCGGGCTCAGGAGCGTGGTCGTCAAGGAGCGTCTTCTCGTCGAACGGCAGCTTCCCGGCGAGCACCAGGTCGACCCGCTCCCGGTCGACCTCCTTGGTCCACGTACCGATCAGGAGGGTGGCCACCGCGTTGCCCGCGAAGTTGGTCAGGGCGCGGGCCTCGCTCATGAAGCGGTCGACGCCGATGATCAGGCCGACGCCGTCCACCAGACCCGGCTTGTGCGACTGGAGACCACTGGCCAGGACCGCGATGCCGGACCCTGAGACACCCGCGGCGCCCTTGGACGCGATCATCATGAACAGCAGCAGCGAGACCTGCTCACCGAGGCCGAGCGGCTGGTCCATCGCCTCGGCGATGAAGAGCGACGACATGGTCAGGTAGATCATCGTGCCGTCGAGGTTGAACGAGTAGCCCGTCGGGACCGTGATGCCGACGACCGGGCGGCTGACGCCCAGGTGCTCCATCTTCGCGATGAGCCGCGGAAGCGCGGACTCGGACGAGGAGGTGGAGAGGATCAGCAGGAACTCACGGCCCAGGTACTTCATGAGCTTGAAGAGGTTGACCCCGGTCACCAGGCGCAGCAGCGTACCGAGCACGATCACGATGAACAGCGCACAGGTGACGTAGAACCCGATCATGATCGTGGCCAGCGCCTTCAGGGCGTCCACGCCGGTCTCGCCGACCACCGCCGCCATCGCGCCGAACGCGCCGACCGGAGCGGCCCACATGATCATGCCGAGCACGCGGAAGACCAGCCGCTGGATGTGCCCGATGCCGCGCAGGATCGGCTCCCCGGAGCGGCCCATGGCCTGCAGCGCGAAGCCCACGAGCAGCGCGACGAGCAGCGTCTGCAACACCTCGCCCTGGGTGAAGGCGGAGACGAGGGTCTTCGGGATGATGCCGAGCGCGAAGTCGACGAGACCCTTGTTCGCCTCTTCGGCCGCGTCGTGACCCGCGCCCTTCTCGGAGTCGGAGATGTCCATGCCCGAGCCCGGGTGCAGGATGTTGCCGACCAGCAGGCCGATGGCCAGGGCGACCACCGACATCGCGACGAAGTAGCCGAGCGCGAGCCCGCCGACCTTGCCGACCTTGGCGGCCTTGCGGACCGAGCCGACGCCCAGAACGATCGTGCAGAAGATGATGGGCGAGATCATCATCTTGATCAGGTTCACGAAGCCGGTTCCGACCGGCTTGAGCTCCTTGGCGAAGTCGGGGAAGAGCAGGCCGACACCGATACCGACGACGACGGCGATGATGACGGCTATGTACAGATAGTGGGTGCGGTCCCGCTTGGCTGCGGGTACCGGAGCCACCTTGCTGTCGGCGGTGTCGGCCACGGGGGCCCTCCTTGAACGACTACGTCGGCGTTTTCGGCCAGTGCGTGCGGCTCACGTCCTGGGCAGGCGAATCCCGGTGACTATCTCTCGCCCTGTGAGGGCGGTCACCCTTACGTTCATTTAGTTCGCACTTATACGGCGAGGCAGACTTGCTGTATGTCCCTCGCCCGCCCGCCTCGCCCCCGCAGCCTCGCCGGGCAGCTCTTCGCGATGCAGATCGTGCTGGTCACCGTCGTGGTGGCCGGATGTGCACTGTTCACGTTCCTGAGCGACCGGCAGCAGGCCGAGGAGGGCGCGCGCCGCCAGGCGACGGCAGCGGCACGCGCGGTCGCGGACGCCCCTTCGGTACGCGAGGCCGTGCTCGGCGACGATCCGACGCGGACCCTCCAGCCGTACGCGAACGACGTGCGCCGGCACACGGGGGTCGACTTCGTCACGATCATGGACAGGAACGGCATCCGCTGGACGCACCCCGCCAAGGAGCAGATCGGCGAGCGCTTCCTCGGCCACACCGCGGCCGCGCTGCGGGGCAGGACGTTCACCGAGACGTACACGGGGACGCTCGGCCCGTCCGTGCGCGTGGTCACCCCGATCAGGGCCGCCGACGGCAGCGGGCGCATCACCGGCCTGGTCAGCGCGGGCATCACCATCGAGGAGATCAGCCAGAAGGCACGCGGCCAGCTGCTCGCCCTGCTCGGTGTCGCGGCGGGCGCGCTCGCGCTCGGCGGGCTCGGTACGTACGTCATCAACGCCCGCCTGCGCCGCCACACCCACGGCATGAACGCCGCCGAGCTGAGCCGCATGCACGACTATCACGAGGCGGCGCTGCACGCGGTGCGCGAGGGGCTGCTGATGCTGGACGGGCAGCGCAGGATCGCCCTGATCAACGACGGGGGGCGCGAGCTGCTCGGCGTATCGGGCGATCTGGTCGGGCGGAACGTCGCCGAGCTGGGCCTGCCCGCGCCGCTGACGGGCGCGCTGCTCGCGGCAGAGCCGCGGGTGGACGAACTGCACCTGACGGCGGACCGCGTGGTCGTGGTGAACACCTCCCCCGTATCGAGCGGTGAGCGCCGCGGCACAGTGGTGACGTTGCGCGACCACACCGAGCTCCAGGCCTTGACCGGCGAGCTGGACTCGGAGCGCGGCTTCACGCAGGCGCTGCGCTCGCAGGCCCACGAGGCGGCGAACCGCCTCCACACGGTGGTGTCCCTCATCGAGCTGGGCCGTGCCGACGAGGCGGTCGACTTCGCCACGGCCGAGCTTGAGCTGGCGCAGACGCTGACGGACCAGGTGGTCGCCGCGGTGAGCGAGCCGGTCCTCGCGGCCCTACTCCTGGGCAAGGCGGCCCAGGCCAACGAGCACGGCGTCGAGCTGGTCGTCTCCGCCGACAGCAGCATCGACGACGGCATGCTGCCCGCGGACCTGCCCGCGCGCGACCTGGTGACGGTCCTCGGCAACCTGATCGACAACGCGGTGGACGCGGCCCAGGGCTCCCCCGCGGCCCGCGTGACGGTGACCGCACGGGCGGACGAGGACGGGCTTACGCTGCGGGTGTCGGACACGGGGCCCGGCGTGGACCCGGCCCACATGGAGGCGGTCTTCGAGCGGGGCTGGTCGACGAAGGCGACGGCGGGGCGGGGCCTGGGCCTTGCCCTGGTCCACCAGACGGTGACGAAGCACGAGGGGACGCTGACCGTGCGGGACGCGCCGGAGGGGGGTGCGGAGTTCGAGGTGCGGTTGGCGGGTGCCGACACCTCCGGCGCCCCTGATGTGCCGGGTGGGTCGCCGGAGGCGACATCGGGCACCCCGCCGGTGCCGGACACGGCAAGCGGCGGCACCCCGCCCCCGGATGCGCGGACCGACTCCGAGGTGACGGACGCGGCACGCGAAAGCACCCGGCCGTCCTACGCACGAACCCCTACCTCTAAGGTGCCGAACGCGGGCGAAGGCGTCGCGGTACCGGACGCGCGAGCCCGTGCGTCCCAGGAGCCGGACACAGCAGGCGGCGACACCCCGGCGCAGGACCACCCGACAGACGGACCGGCGTCGGCCCCGGCGTCGGACCCGGCCTCGGACCCGACAGGCACCCCGGCGTCGGACCCGGCAGACGGAGCCGCCCCCGTGCCTGACGTGCGAGACGGAGGCACCCCCGTGCCTGACGTGCGAGACGGAGGCACCCAGTGACCGAACCCATCCGGGTCCTCGTCGTCGAAGACGACCCCGTGGCCGCGGACGCGCACGTCCTCTACGTGAACCGCATCCCCGGCTTCCAGGCCGTCGGCAAGGCGCACTCCGCCGCGGAGGCCCGCTTCGCCCTCGACCGGACCCAGGTCGACCTCCTCCTCCTGGACCTCCACCTCCCCGACGGCCACGGCCTCCAGCTCGCCCGCACCCTGCGGGCCGCGGGCCACCGCGCGGATGTCATCGCCGTCACCTCCGCCCGCGATCTCACCGTCGTACGCGAAGGCGTCTCCCTCGGCGTCGTCCAGTACGTACTGAAGCCGTTCACCTTCGCCACCCTCCGCGACCGCCTCACCCGGTACGCCGAATTCCGCACCGCCGCGGGCGAGGCCACCGGCCAGGACGAGGTGGACCGCGCGCTTGCCACCCTGCGTGCGCCGAGCCCCGCCGCCCTGCCCAAAGGGCTCAGCGGCCCCACCCTGGAACGCGTGACCCGCACCCTGCGCGACGCGCCTTCCGAGGGTGTCACCGCCGCCGCGGCCGCCGAGGCCGTGGGCATCTCCCGCATCACGGCACGCCGCTACCTGGAGCACCTGGTCACCACGGGGCGCGCCTCCCGCAACCCGCAGTACGGGCACGTCGGGCGGCCGGAGTATGTGTACCGCTGGCTGACGTCCACCGCGTAAGGCATCAAGTGCGTGCCTACGCACGCCGGTTACCGCCCCCGCACCGCCGCCAATAACAACGTTGTCACGTTGATGACAAGCGGCGACGCACGGGCATTGACCTTGCTCCGAACCCGCCCTTACGTTCACCGGGCAGCCCCGCGTTGCGCCCTGCGTGCCAACCGGCCGCGTCGGCCAGTAGGAGGTCGTGCCCGTGCGTCCCACCACCCCTCTGCTCCTCGCCACCGCCCTGGTCGCCGCCGGCACCCTCACCGCGTGCGGCGGGGACTCCGGCGACGACCCGGACACCGTGCGGGTGTCCTTCAAACAGTCCACGGACAACCAGATCAAGGTCATGGACACCTATCTGGCGGACATCAAGAAGCAGTTCGAGAAGGCGAACCCCGGCAAGAAGGTCAAGCTGGTGCCGATCAAGGCACCGGACTCCGAGTACTACACCAAGCTCCAGCAGATGATGCGCTCCCCGAAGACCGCGCCCGACCTGGTCTACGAGGACACCTTCCTCATCAACTCGGACATCACCAGCGGGTACTTGAAGCCGCTCGATCCCTACCTGGACAAGTGGAAGGACTGGGATCAGTTCATCGGCACGTCCAAGGCGGCGGCGAAGGCGGCGGACGGCAAGACGTACGGCGTTCCGGACGGCACCGACACCCGCGGCCTCTGGTTCAGCAAGGGCATCTTCAAGAAGGCCGGGCTGCCCGCGAACTGGCAGCCGAAGTCGTGGGACGACATCTTGGAGACGGCGCGGACCATCAAGAAGAAGGTCCCCGGCGTCACCCCCCTGAACGTCTACACGGGCAAGCCCGCGGGCGAGGCGGCGACCATGCAGGGCATGGAGATGCTCCTGTACGGCACGGGCGAGAACCCCATGTACGACCCGAAGTCGAAGAAGTGGGTCACGGGAAGCCAGGGTTTCAAGGACTCCCTGAAGTTCGTCGAGACCGTCTACAAGGAGAAGCTCGGCCCCGACGTATCCGACGCCCTCGACCCGAACTACGCGACCCGGGTCCGCGGTGAACTGCTCCCCGACGACAAGCTCGGCATCAACCTCGACGGCTCCTGGCTGCCGCAGGACTGGGGCAAGGGCGCGGGCCACGAGTGGCCGCAGTGGTCGAAGAAGCTGGGCCTTGCCCACATGCCGACCCAGAACGGCGAGGCGCCCGGCAAGGTGAGCATGTCCGGCGGCTGGACCTGGGCGATCCCGACCAAGGCCTCCAACCCGGACCTGGCGTTCAAGTTCATCGAGCAGATGCAGACCAAGGCCAACGCGCAGAAGTGGTACGTGGCGAACTCGGGCATCGCGGTCCGCAAGGACGTCGCGGCCGACCCGGAGTACCTCAAGGCCCAGCCCGGCCTGAAGTTCTTCACGGACCTGGTGCCCACGACGCACTATCGCCCCGCGTTCCCGGCGTACCCGAAGGTCTCCACGGCGGTGCAGGAGGCCATGGAGAAGGTCACGACGGGCGACGGGTCGGTGGACGAGGCGGCGAGCGGGTACGACGAAGAGGTCAAGGCGGCGGCGGACGGCAAGGTCATCGAGAAGTAGCGGGGGCGAGCTCGGCCGGTATGCCGGGGGCGCGGGTCACGTATCTCCGCGCCCCCGGCAGCCACTTGCCAGCAGTACTCCGTACGTCCGTACGCAAGGGAAATGGGTGCCCAGCGAGTGCGCGCCCAGAGAGTGAGTGCCAAGAGGTGACCACCGCATCCCCCGCCGGGCCCGGCGACATCGCCAAGACCGCACCGGGCCCCGGCTCCCCGCCCCCCGGTCCTCCGTCCCGCCGCAAGCGGACGGGCCGCGCCCTCACCCGCGCCCTGCCCGTCTCCCCCGCGGTCGTCCTCCTGCTCCTCTTCCTCGCGGGGCCCATCGGCTACTGCGCCTACATCGCCTTCACCGACCTCCAGCTCACCGGCCAGGCCGAGTCGAGCTTCGTCGGCTTCGACAACTTCCGTCAGGCGTTCGGTGACGAGGCGTTCCTCAACGCGGTCTGGCTGACGCTCGTCTTCACGGTCCTGTCGTCCCTGATCGGCCAGAACACCATCGGCCTCGCGCTCGCGTCCCTGATGCAGCGGGCATCCAAGCCGGTCCGCACGATCACCGGCGCGATCGTGATCACGGCATGGGTCCTTCCGGAGGTGGTGGCGGCCTTCCTCCTGTACGCGTTCTTCCGCCGCGAGGGCACGCTCAACGCGGTCCTGGACTTCCTCAACCTCCCCTCCCAGAACTGGATGTACACGCTGCCGATCCTGGCGGTGTCGTTCGCCAACGTGTGGCGGGGCACGGCCTTTTCGATGCTGGTCTACTCGGCGGCCCTGAACGAGATCCCCAAGGAGATCACCGAGGCGGCCGAGGTGGACGGCGCGGGCGGCTGGCGCCGCATGTGGCACATCACGCTGCCGATGATCCGCCGCTCCATCGGCACGAACCTGATGCTGAACACCCTGCAGACCCTCTCCGTCTTCGGCCTGATCTGGGTGATGACGCGGGGCGGCCCCGGCAACCGCAGCCAGACCCTCCCCCTGTTCATGTACGAACAGGCCTTCCAGAAGAGCATGATCGGCTACGGCACGGCGGTGGCGCTTCTGCTCCTGGTCGTCGGCTCACTCTTCTCCCTCGTCTACATGCGCCTGCTCCGCACGGAGGTCTGAGTGTCCGCCAACACCGTCAAATCACCCGTCAAGTCGCCCACCATGACGATGACTTCACGCCGTACGACGCGACGCCTCGCGGCGGACGTGGGCCTGCTCGTGGTGGCGGCGACGTTCGTCCTGCCGCTGGCGTGGGTGGTCCTGTCCTCGCTCGACACCAAGGCCGACCTCAAGGTGAAGGTCCCCGACGGGATCACCCTGGACAACTACGACGCGGTACTGACCCCCGAGATCACCTTCACCCCGCTCCTCAACAGCCTGCTGCTGTGCGGCGGCGGCACGCTCCTGACGGTGGTCTGCGCGGCCCTCGCCGCCTACCCGCTCTCCCGCTTCAAGTCGCGCCTGAACCGCCCCTTCATGCTGACGATCCTCTTCGCGACGAGCCTCCCGATCACGGCCATCATGGTCCCGGTGTACGCACTGTTCGTCCAGGTCAACCTGATCGACACGATGCAGGGCACGATCTTCTTCTTCGCCGCGTCCCAACTCCCCTTCGCCATCTGGCTGATGAAGAACTTCATGGACGGAGTACCGAAGGAACTGGAGGAGGCGGCATGGACGGACGGCGCCTCGCCGTTCCAGTCCCTGCTGCGCATCGTGCTCCCCCTGATGGGCCCGGGGGTGGCGGTGGTGACGGTCTTCTCCTTCGTCATGATGTGGGGCAACTTCTTCGTCCCGTTCATGCTGCTGCTCACCCCGGAGCAGATGCCGGCTTCGGTCAGCATCAACGACTTCTTCGGCAACAAGGGCACAGTGATCTACGGGCAGTTGGCGGCGTTCTCGATCATCTACTCGACGCCGGTGATCCTGCTGTACGTCCTCATCTCGCGCCGCCTCGGCGGGGGCTTCGCGCTGGGCGGCGCGGTCAAGGGGTGACCTGCCTCCTGGGTGCCCGGCCCGCTGGCTAGGATCACCGGGTCTGAGGAGGGCACATGCGGGGTCGGTTGCTGAACGGGCGGTACGAGTTGCTCGCGCCGATCGGCGCGGGGGGCATGGGGCAGGTCTGGCGGGCCCGCGACCGGAGCCTCGATCGTGAGGTCGCGGTCAAGCTCTTCGTGCCGTCGTCGGCGTCCGCGGCGGCGGAGGACGAGCTGGAGCAGCTCCTGGCCCGGTTCCGGCAGGAGGCGCGCGCCGCGGCCTCGCTGGACAGCCCGCACATCGTCGCCGTCCACGATCACGGCACGGACGACAGCACCCCGTATCTGGTGATGGCCCTGGTGCAGGGGCGCTCGCTCGACCAGGTGCTGCGCGAGAGCGTCCGCGTCCCCGTGGCGGACGCGCTGCGCTGGGCGGCGGACATCTGCCGCGCCCTGGACGCGGCGCACTCGGCGGGTGTCGTACACCGCGACATCAAGCCCGGCAACGTGATGATCGCGCAGGACGGTGCCGCGAAGGTCGTCGACTTCGGCATCGCCACGTTCATGGAGCGGGCGGCGGGCGACTCGCGGCTCACGCAGACGGGGCAGCTGCCGTTCGGCAGCGTGCCGTATCTGGCGCCGGAACGGTTCCGCCAGGAGTCGGGCGACGGACGTACGGACCTCTACGCACTCGGCTGCGTACTCTACGAACTCCTCGTCGGCAGACCGCCGTTCACCGGTTCCGCCGTCGGCATGATGTACAACCACGTCAACGACGCCCCGCTGCGGCCTTCGCGGGCGCGGGCCGAGGTGACGGCGCCGGTGGAACGCCTCGTACTTGACCTCCTGGCCAAGGACCCCGCCGACCGCCCGGCGGACGCGGCGACGACGCTGGAGCGGATCCTGGCGGCGGCGGATTCGCCGGCCGCTTTCACCTACGAGGCATCGGCGCCGGACGTACAGGACGCCGTCCCCGAGCCGCCAAGCGGCATCGAGGACGCGCGCGCCGACTCCCCGGAGGTCCGCAAGGACCAAGTCGCCCCCTCCACCCCCGAGCCCCGCCGCCGCTCCCGCAAGCGCCTGCTGATCCCCGCCGCCCTGGTCCTGGCGGTCGGTATCCCGGCGGGACTCGGCATACGTTCCCTGGCCGCACCCGACACGGAGTCCACGTCGGAAGCGAAGGACGCCACTTCGTCCATCTACGAGATCGGCGTCGCCCACAGCTACACCCACGTCGGCGCAGAGCGGTCAGGCGGCACCCCGGACGCGTACGAGAAGTCGGAGTACGACCAGTTCACGAAGCAGCAACTGCGCACTGTGCGATCCGCCTTCGCCGAGACGCTGGGCGCGAAGAGCGGCAGCCGCTTCCGCCTGGTCCCAGTGGCCGCCGACCCCGACACGACCTCCCGCAAGATGCTCGCCAAGCACCCCCGGATGCTGGCCGTCGTCGGCGACACCGTCGACTTCTCCTGGGTGCACGACACGGACGAGGCGTTCCTGCCGGAGATCAGCACGTGCTCCGAAGTAGCCCACGCGGGCGGCGCGTTCGCGATCCCGGCGGATGAGGCGCGCCAGGGTGAGGCGATGGCGGCGTACCTCCTGTCCGAGACAGAGGCCCGCCGAGTACTGGTGGCCGAGGACAAGCTCTGGGTGAACCGCGAGGACGGCATCGGCACGGCGCTGCGCAAGGCGGGCGTCACGACGAAGGCGCTGGACACGGAACCGCGCGAGGTGAAGGCGTCGCAGATCCCGGCGCTTGTGACCAAGGCACGGGCGGACGCGGTAGTGATCCCCACAGGCACATCGGCTGCCACCTGGGCTAAGACCCTCCAGGCAGACGGCTTCGAGGGCCCGATGCTGACACAGAGTGCCCCCGAGGGCATCTGCGAGGACTCCAAGGAGCGAGCGGCAGCCAAAACAACGGACAAGTCCATCCCGGAAGGCGTCCTACGCACCCGCAACTACTCGGCCGAACCCGACGACAACCTCCCCGCACGCGGCAACCAGGAGCTGTACGACGGCGCCCTGGCCCTGGCCAAGGCACTCGGCACACTCCCACCGACCGCCTCGGCGACCTCCCTCCGGCACACCCTGGACCGCGGGATCCAAAGCGTCTCCGTGAACGGCGTCCTGGACGAGGTCTCCTTCGAAAAGCGCCGCTCGGCACGCGAACGCCCGGTGTGGTTGGACCGCCGGGACGGGGGCACGTGGACCGAATTCGGCAAGGTGGACAAGAAATACGAGCCGACGAAGCAGTAGCTGTCACTCGACTGCAAGGACGGCGGCCCGAATCCGAGCAGCGAGATCAACCATCTCCCCCGGCGGCACATCCAGCACCCCGTTCTCGGTCATCAACACGTGGAACTGCTGCTCCTCGTACGGGACTCCGGGCGGCAGTACGGCGATGTGCCAGTGGAGGTGGCTGTTCCCTTCCTGGCTGCCGAGGGAGTAAAGGTAGGTCCGCTCACCTTCGAAGACCCGCTCGACGGCAAGGGCGACCTTCCGCACGACCAACATGATCCGCACATACGCCCCCTCGTCCAGATCCTTCACGACATGCTCGACATGCGCCTTCGGCGCGACGAGAAGTTTCCCGGGAAGGGTGGGCCACCGATCGAGAAACGCGACGTGCTCGTCGTCCTCGTACACGGTGTGATGCGGATAGCCGGGATCCCCGGCAAGAAATGCACAGACAAAACAGGGCCCGTTCCGAGCCCGCTCCATATAACCCTCAAGATCCATACCGCGCCGCTCCATCACCCCACGCACCCCTCCCGACATCAAGCTCTCCCGGAGTTCGCATCAACGACCCACGAAGGCGTGCTGAACGGAGTTGGCGACGAGCTCGGGGAGCAACAGCTCTGCGGTGTCGACGACTTCACCCTCGACCTTCCACTCCACGAGCAGCTCCCGCAAGAGCGCACGGGCGCGGGCGGCGCTGCGCGTCGTGCGGGGTAGTTGCCACGTGGCTTCGCGGATTTCAGGTGGGGGCATGGCGTCGAGCAACGTGCAAAGAGCCGGCGCCCTGAGGAGCGGCTCGGAGTGACCCTGTGGCCGCTGCCGCCCCATTACTTGACAGATTTCTCTCTGGTGCCAGAGATCAGCTCCCGCTAGCGTGCTTAGCTCGCGCTAACTCTCACCCTCACCAGGAGCCACCAGTGAACCGCCCTCTCCGCCTGGCGACGTCCGCGCTCGCCGTGTCCGCGGCTCTGCTGCTCAGTTCATGCGGCAGCAGTGACGACGAGTCCAAGGACAACGACAAGATCGCCGGGGCGGACCAGGAAGGCGGGAAGAAGTCGGCATCGCCGAGCGCGAGCCCGGCAGAGGATTCCGGCCGTCCCGAGATCAAGCTTCCAGCTGACCTGACCATGACCTTCGAGTCGCCCACCACGGGGGACGCCGTGAAGAAGGCGGTACTCGCCGACAGCGCGGAGCGCATGCGCGCCGTCAACGCCTCCATCACGGGAACCGACCCGAAGGGCGAGGCCGTCAGCTACTACAACACCGGCAAAGCCCTGGAAGCCGCGGTGACTTGGGTCGAGAAGTTCAAGGACGCCGACCTCACCCTCACCGGAGCGGTCCGTTACTACGACCGCCGCGTGACGCTCAAGGACAAGACCACCGCCACGCTCGCCTTCTGCGCGGACGAAAGCAAGGGCTACAGCAAGAAGAAGGCGAACGACGAGATCAACAAGACCCCGGTGACCAAGAACAGCTACGTCCTTTACAACACGCAGCTGGTCAAGAACAGCGGCGGTACGTGGCAGACATCCCAGATCATCTCCACAAGGGGGGCGGCTCAATGCCAACCGTAGGCAGGGCCACGGCCGTCACGGCCCTATTGGTAAGTGTCGCGGTCGCCATCAGTAGCCCGTCGGCCTGGGCCGACATGACGCCCGGTGGCAACGGCAAGGACTCCGAGACGCAGGTGGACGCGGGCAGCGACGAGCAGACTCTGTCGGCGACCGCGGGCGGCATCGTCTATGACCGCTCGAAGAACGGCAAGGGCGGTACCGCGGGCCCCGTGACTCCTGCCACCAGCTGGACGCCCCCACCCTGCTATTACGCGCCCGCGCACACCCCGGCTCAGCTCCAGAAGAAGCTGGAACCGATCTGGTCCGCCGAGTCCACCGGCCCCCAGTGGGACCTGTTGCAGCGGAACCGCTATGTCGACGGGCAGCCTTACAAGGACTTCAACAAGGAGAAGACCGGCAAAGGCTACTGGTGGGACGGCTTCATCCCGAAGGGGAGGGAAAGCGCGCCGGGAGCATTCGACTGCGACAAGCCGTACTTCTGGGTCGACAAGGGCGACCCCCCGCCGGCCGACACACCGGAGGCGGTCACTCCCGAGGTCCTCGCGCAGCTGGCATACGCGGAGATCCGCGTACCGGACACCGAAGTGACCCTCGCCCCGGCGGAGACCACAAAGGTCAACCTGCCCACCTGGGCCTGGCTGGACAAGGCGGAGTTCAAGCCGGTGTCAGTGACGGCCTCGGTCCCGGTCCTCGATATCCAGGCGACGGCGACGGCCGTACCCGACTCCCTCAAGATCGACCCAGGCACGAAGGACGCCGAGACGTACCCCGCCTCCGGGGTATGCCCGATCGAGAACGGCAAGATCGGCGAACCGTATGCCAAGGGCAAGGCCGACCAAGACCCGCCCTGCGGCGTGAAGTACCTCCGCTCGTCCGGCGACGGCTCGTACCCGCTCAAGGCGACCGTCACGTGGAAGATCCACTGGACCGGTACCGGGATGAACGGACAGAAGCGGTTGCCCGACGGGGAGTTCGGGGCGGACCAGGACGTGATCGTGCAGGAGATCCAGTCCATCAACCGATAGCCGACGGTACGAAAGTGACGGGAGTTACGACGTGGGGGGCAATCGTCCGGCGGATTGGCATGTCCTGGACTTGGACAAGGACCCAACTCCCGGTGATCCGGACCGGGTTCGGAACCTGGCCAAGAATCTGCACGACTTCGCCGACGATGTCTCCAAGGTCCTGCGGGACATCAAGGGCATGGCGGGTGAGGACGCGATCCTCACCTGGGCTGGGAAGACGGCGGAGTCCTTCACCTCGGAGTTCGAGTCCGCGCCGGGAAAGCTGAAGAAGCTCAAGAAGAGCTACGAGATGGCAGGCGATGCCCTGTCCACGTACTGGCCGGAGCTGGAACGCTCCCAGGCCCTCGCCGACAAGGCACTCGCGCAGGGCCGTGAGGCGCAGACCAGCCTCAGCGCCGCCCAGTCCCGCCTCACGTCCGCCGACTCGTGGATGGATAGGGCGGGCAAGGAAGCCGACAAGTACAAGGACGACAAGGACTCCGGGAAGGACGTTCCGAAGCCCGACCCCGATAAGGTCAAGGCCGCCACCCGCAACGCCAACTCCGCCGAGAATGCCCAGACCGCCGCCAAGTCCGACGTCACCGCCGCCCAGAGCAACCTGGACGCGGCGAAGAAGATGGCGGAAGACGCGCGCAAGATGCGTCAGGACGCCGCGGGCACGGCGAAGAAGAAGCTCGAAGACGCCTCCGACGCGGGTATTCAGAACCGTAAGTGGTGGGAGGAGGTCGGGGACTGGGTCACCGACAACTGGGACACCATCGTCGCCGTCTGCAAAGTCGTCGTCGCCGTACTCGGCATCATCGCGATGATCATCGGCGGCCCGATCCTCGGCGCGATCGTCCTCATCGCCGCCCTCATCGTCCTCGCCGACACCCTCAACAAATACGCCAAGGGAGAAGCAGGCCTACTCGACGTCGCCTTCGCCGCCCTCGACTGCATCCCCGGCATGAAGGGGCTGACCAGCCTCCGCGGACTCGCCAAAGGCCTGAAGGGACTCAAGGGCGGCCTCAAGGGGCTGAAGAGCGCCCGCACATTGCTCAGCCGGGGCAAGGACGCGTTCGGGCGCAGCGCCAAGGCCGTCTGGAAGAAGCTGACCGACCCGGTCGACCTGGCCACCGGGCAGATGTTCCTGCCGCAGACCGACATCGAACTGCCCGGCACCCTCCCGCTGGCCTTCCGTCGCCGCGTGGCCTCCGACTACCGCACGGGCTGGTGGTTCGGGCCCACCTGGTCCTCCACCGTCGACCAGCGCCTCGAAGTCGACGAGGAAGGCGTTGTCTTCGTCACCGAGGACGGTCTACTCCTGGCCTATCCGCACGCCGACGAGCCCGGAAGGGCGGTCCTGCCGGATGTCGGCCCCCGCTGGCCCCTCGTCCGCCTGGACGAAGGCGACTATCGCATCGACGACCCGTTGACGGGGCAGAGCCGATACTTCGGCCTCCCATCCGAAGGCGTCGCGCTGTTGGGGCGCATAGCCGACCGCAACGGCAACACCATTGACTTCGACTACGACGAGCAAGGCACGCCCCTAGCCATCCGGCACTCCGGCGGCTACTACCTCAAGCTCGTGGTCGAGGAGGAGCGAATCACCGAGCTGCGCTTGGCGGGAGGGGCCGAGGACGGCTCGGACGTCACGGTCAAGAGGTATCGCTACACCGACGGGAACCTCACCGAGTCAGTCAACTCCTCTGGTCTCCCGATGCAGTTCACGTACGACGAACGGTTGCGCGTCACATCCTGGACGGACACCAACCACAGCCGCTACGACTACACGTACGACGACCAAGACCGGTGCGTCGCCGAGGGCGGCGAGGCCGGACACGTCACCCTCACTCTCGACTACGACGGAACGGACGATGCCTGGCCTGGCTGCCGCGTCACCACCCTCACCACCGCCGACGGCGCCGTATCCCGGTTCGTCATCAACGAGCAGTGCCAGGTCACGGCGGAGATCGACCCGAACAACTCCGTGACGCGGAGCGCGTACGACGTTCATCACCACCTCATTTCGTGGACCGACCCACTCGGGCACACCACGAAGTTCACCAACAACGCCCACGGCCGCCCCGTCAAGGTCACCCGCCCCGACGGCACCGACGCCAGCACCGACTACAACGAACTCGGTCTGCCGGTAAGGGTGGTGACGACGGACGACACCGTGTGGGAGCACGCCTACGACGAGCGAGGCAACCGTACGGCGCTCACCGATCCCGACGGGGCGACGACGCGCTTCACCTACGACACCGCAGGACGGCCGCTGACGGTCACCGACCCCTTGGGTGCCATCACACGGGTGCGGTGCGACTCTGTGGGGCTCCCCGTCGAGATCGTGAGCGCGCTCGGCGAACGGACCACCCGCACCTACAACGCCTTCGGGCGCCTCACCGAAGTCACCGACCCGGTGGGTGCAAAGACGCGGATGTGGTGGACCATCGAAGGCCAGATCGCTCGGCTGCTCCGGGCGGATGGAACCGAGGAGGCGTGGGAGTACGACGGAGAGGGCAACTGCGTCCGCCACGTGGATGCCATTGGCGGGGTCACGACCTTCGAGTACACACACTTCGACCTGTTGAGCGCGCGCACCGATCCGGACAGCGCTCGCCATGAGTTCACGTACGACAGTTCTCTGCGCCTGACACGAGTCTCCAACCCTCTGGGGCTGACTTGGTCGTACTTCTACGACGCGTCCGGACGCCTGACATCCGAGTCGGACTTCAACAACCGCTGCGTGACGTACGAGCACGACGCAGCTCATCGACTGGTCTCACGCACCAACTCCCTGGGCCAGACCGTTCGATTCCAGCGGGACAGCCTAGGCAGGACCGTCCGCAAGAACGCCGCGGGACGTGTCACCACCTATGCATGGGATGCCGCTGACCGGCTCACCCAAGCCGTCAGCCCTGACTCATCCCTCGCTTTCACCCGTGACGTCAGGGGCCTCGTCAGGACCGAATCAGTCAACGGGCGCACCACCACGTACACATATGACGCCATGGGGCGTCGCACAGGCCGGACTACACCAAGCGGCGCCACCAGCGCCTGGTCGTACGACGCCGCCGGCCATCGCACGGAGCTGGTGACTTCGGGCCGCACCATCGCCTTCGAGTTCGATGCGGCAGGCAGGGAAGTGAACCGGAGCATAGGATCCGGCCTCATCCTGGGACGCGCCTACGACGAGCTGGGCCGAGTGACGAGCCAAACGGTCATGGGAACCGGCGGGGGCACTCGCCTATCCCGCGGATACGCCTACCGCGCCGACGGGCATCCCCTCCAAGTCACCGACCCGTCGCAAGGGGATCGCCACTTCGCCCTGGACGCAGTCGGCCGCGTGACAGCGGTCAGTTCGGACAACTGGTCGGAGTCGTATGCCTATGACGGGGCAGGCAACCAGGCCGAGGCAACCTGGCCTTCCGACCATCCTGGTCACGACAGCACAGGTTCGCGGGACTACGCGGGCACGCACATCACCCGCGCGGGGAACGTCCGCTACGAGCACGATTCTGAAGGGCGTGTCGTTCTGCGTCAGCGGACCCGGCTGTCACGCAAGCCGGCTGCTTGGCACTACACCTGGGACGCCGAGGACCAATTGACGTCCGTGCGCACACCGGACGGGACACTCTGGCTCTACCGGTACGACCCCCTTGGGCGACGCACGGCCAAACAACGCATGACGTCGGACGAGGAATCAGTGGCAGAGCAGGTCGACTTCACGTGGGACGGCCCCACGCTCTGCGAACAGACCACCCGATATGCCGGACGCTCTAACGAGGTCAGCCTGACCTGGGAGCACCAGGGACTCCATCCGATCAGCCAGTTCGAGCAGATCACCTCAGCCGACGCGCACCAAGGTGACATCGACACACGCTTCTTCGCCATAGTCACCGACATCATCGGCACCCCCAGCGAGCTCGTCGACGAATGTGGCGACGTGGCCTGGCGCTCCCGCACCTCTCTCTGGGGCATCACTTCATGGAACGCCGCGGCGTCCGCGTACACTCCCTTGCGGTTTCCCGGGCAGTACTTCGACCCGGAGTCCGGACTCCACTACAACTACTTCCGGCACTTCGATCCGGAGAGTGCACGCTACGTCAGCCAGGATCCGCTAGGTCTCGCACCGGCTCCCAACCCCGTCTCATATGTCAGAAACCCCCGGACACAAGCCGACCCGCTCGGGCTTTCTCCATACCCCAACGAGAGCCTCGGGAATCTCCCCGTTCACTCTCGCTACGACAGGTTCTATGTGAGGGCCGGCGAGTTGGTCGACAATAGGATTGCCAGTCACCCACTGACGGACGCCCAGATGCACGGTGGGGACGTTGTGGGGCATGGAGGGGTGAGGAATCTACCCAACGAGGATCTGACGAGATTTGGAGGCCCCCAAGGAAACGACCCCATCAGCGGATACCGCGATTGGGGCCCGGGCGACTCCCCGCGGTTCCCGGGATCACAGGTACACATCACAGGTGGGCATCATCGGACGGCAGAAGTCGTCCGTAGAATCGGAACCGGCGAAATGGACCCGAACCTCCTCATAGAGTTTGCACTACGGGAGTGAACGTCATGATCTCAGTGCTACTGAACGGCACTGCCCCACTGATTGCGGACATCATCCACGACACGCGCCAAGACACTGGCCCCGTCTGGGTATGCGTCAGATCCGGAAGTCGGGCAGCAGGAAGAGGCTGGCTGGGCTGCTGGAGCAGTGTGCACGCAGCCCCCGAAGAAGCTGATATCAGGGAATTCCTGTCAGCCTTGAGCAACAACTTGACCAACCGACTGTCGACGGGCCCTGACGGCTCTGCGCTGACTGATCATCACTTCCATGAGGGTTGGCACTCCTGGGGACCCGGCACGCCCGGGCCGTTGATCCAGGTCGCAAGGAACCCGTCCCCGGCCGACGATGCGCCCAGCCGTATCCAAGACCTGCGCCTCGACGCGGAAGGATAAAGAGCACGGATGCCGGTGTACGACTATGTGGGACCTCCCGAAATAAGAGAGAGGATTACGCTTCAAAGAGGGTACCGCGTTCGATCCATAGAGGACTTGGAAGGCTTCCTGGCTCAGGTTGGCCAAGACGAACTGAGCCAGCCGTTCACCTTCGTGATCGACCCTTCGCATACTCTGCTGCTTGCACCACGCCGCTCGGAGCACGTGGCATGCGCGGGCGGCGGAAAAGTTTTGTCCGCCGGAGAGGTGGGGTTCTCCCGCTCCAGAGAAGAATGGTCAGCCACGTACATCAGCAATCAGTCGACCGGCTACTGCCCGGGGATTGAATCATGGCCGATGGTCAAGAACTGCCTGCACCGTGCGGGTATCCACTGCGACACAGGCTTCACACACCCCATCATCTTTCGTAATTGCCCTTCCTGTCACGAATGGAACACTGTGAGGGATTCCCACTTCGTGTGCGTATTCTGCGACAGCGACCTGCCGCACGAAGAGCGAGTGAGGCATTGAGGTCGACGGAAAGCGCCAGTTGAGCAACCCGAAGTGGGACGTCCCGGAAAACACCCTCGCGCCCCGCCGCCCGCTCGCTCCGCCAGCAGCACGCGCACGCCCCGGACGCGCCGCCAGGGGCCGAAAGCCCCTCCGTAGCTTCGTACCAATCCGCAACCTCGTATGAACGCACCGTAGTCGCCAGGCCTTCGCACCCATACCGTGTGCCCGTGCAACCGAGCCAACCGCCGCACCAGCCCACGCCCCCCTTCAACTTCCCCGCCGCCCGGCGCCTCCGTGAGGCCCTCGGGATGGCGCACGGGCATGTCGCCTACGGGATGCGGGCCAGTTATGGGCTCACCTACATCACCCCGGAGACCATCGCCGCCTGGGAGCGTGGGCTCGCCGCGCCCACCTCTGCCGAGCTCACCGCCCTCGCGGGGACCCTTTGGTGTTCACCGGGAGAGCTGATGGGCGCCGCTACGACCCTGCGCGAGCATCGGCTCGCCCGTGGGCTCGCGCCCGAAGACGTGGCGCGAGGAGCCGGCGTCGAGATCCAGACGTATCTGCGGATGGAGGAGACCAACACCTGGCGCGGCAACGAGCGGCAGTCCGCCGCCCTCGCCGAAGTGCTGCAGCTGCCCCTGCCCGACTTCATCACCGTCACCGGGCGCTCCGACGAACTCGCCGAGCTGCTGCGCAGCGCCGTCACCACCCGCTGGCAGGGGTACGTCCGCCCCGTCAGCAAGATGCTCCCCCTGCGCAAGCGGCATCTTGAGGACGTGCTGCAGCAGCTGCACGCCGACTATCAGTCCCGCATGGTCCGGACGCTGAGCTGGGGCGGCGGGGCCGGCGCCGATGCGTCGGGGAGCGCCGGGAGGGACTATCTGGACAAGATCCTTGAGCATTTCTGGACCCAGCTCCGCGGGACGGGGGCGGTCGAGGGCTGACACGCCCGGCCGGCGAGCGGCCCCCGGAACGCAGAGCCCCGCGGTTCAGCTGAACTGGCCGGACTTCACGGTGCGGAGGAGGTGAGCGAGGAGGGCAGGGCCCACGGCCAGCTCCGTTGCCGGGTGGTCGCTTTCGCGGAGGTGGATGTCCTGGTTGGGGGCCATGGCCAGTTCTACGCAGGCGTTGCCATCGCCGCCACCGGAGAAGGTGGACTTCTGCCAGTCCTTGGGAGCACTCATGGCCTGCCTCACAGTTCCTTCGCCATCTGGTGGATGAAATCACGCGATCGCTCAGGGGGCAGCGACACCTTCTCCACCTTACGGAAGAGCGTTCGAAAGCGGGCCAGTTGAGCTTCCGTATCAAGGAACCCGGTGCCATGTGGCGCGTCCCGCAGGACGGTGTCCAGCTGGGGAATCGCTCCGCCCACGTAGACCATGGCGCTGCTGGACCCGGCGAAGCCATCCAGGTCGAACGGGATGACCCGCACAGTCACGTGCTCCGCTTCGGAGAGCTCCAGAACGCGGGTGAGTTGGTTCCGGTAAGCCGTGCGATCGCCGACCCGGAACCGTAGTGCCGACTCGTGAATCACCGTCTCGTACGGGATGGGGGCGGGACCTTCGATCACGACGCGCCGCTTCGTGCGGTGGCTGACCCGGGGCTCCAGTTCGCTGCGTGGGAGCTCGGGCACGCGAAACGCGAAGAGCGCGCGGGCGTAATCCTCTGTCTGCAGAAGCCCTGGCACCTGGAGGAAGTCCACATCACGCCGCAATGTGGCGTGCCACTCAAGCTCGGACAGGTCCAGGAACGGGGCGGGCAGGACTCCGCGGTACTCCTCCCACCAGCCGCGCGTACGGTCGGTCGCCATAGCTGCCAACGCCGCGATCAACGCTTCGTCCGCGCATGCGTAGTGAGCTGCCAAGCGACGTAGGCGTTCCTCACTCACACCGGCGATTCCGGACTCGATCTGACTCATCTGGGCGGAGTCGGCCCCCAGGAGCGTTGCCGCTTCGCGAGCCTTCAGCCCAGCGGCTTCACGCAACTTCCGCAATTCGACCCCCAGTCGAATCTGGCGCGCGGTGGGGTTCCGCCTCGTAGCCATGCATCACTCCCTCAGCCAACTCTTCTACGGGGGCGCCCCGTTCGGGTGTCATGTTATGCGAACCGCTTGCTGGTCCTAAAATTTTAGGAGTACCGTCAGTGACGCGTCGCAAACGCTGCGAGACCGGGAGCCCGGAAGCGCACCACGCCGTCATGCCATGACGGCCGTGACATGGCCACCGCCCGTAGACCGCCGCGAACTCCTCTCACCCTCGCACCACTTGGAGTTCAGTCATGCAGAAACCCGACGAAGACCACTCGGATCATCGCGGGCCCGGCCCCGACCCCGGGCCCTGGGAGTACGTCCTCTCCATCCCGCACGACCCCCGCGCCGTCACGGTCAGTCGCCGCACCCTGCGGGTCATCCTCGCCGCGCACGGCCTGTTCCACCTCGCCGACGTGGCTGAGCTGCTCGCCACGGAGCTGGTCTCCAACGCCGTACGCCATACGAAAGGCCCGGCGGCCCTCCGTCTGCGCTGGGCGCGCGGCGTACTGCGCCTCGGCGCATGGGACGCCGACCCGACCCCGCCCGCGCCTCCGCCAGGCCTGATCGCCGGCCTCGACGCCGAGGAAGGCCGGGGCCTTGAGCTGGTCCGGGCCTGCGCCGACGGCTGGGGCTGGCATCCGTACGCGACGAGCGGCGACACCGGCAAGTACGTGTGGTGCGAACTCGGTGCCGCGTAGCTCTTGTCCGTACAGCTCGTTGACCATGCCGAACAGGAAGGAGAGCTGATGGTCGGCTCATCACACGAGGCGCTGCACCGGATCTTCCAGAAGGACCCGGCGCTTCTGACTCGTGCCTGCCAGCGCCTGCTGCACATCCCGTTCCCGGAGCCGCGCGAGATCGCGGTCCTGAACGCCGAGCTCACCGAGATCGAGCCGATCGAGCGGCGGGTGGACACCCTGCTCCGGGTGGACACCGACGAGGGGGACTATCTGCTGGTCGTCGAGTCGCAGGGGAAGAAGGACGAGGCCAAGCGAGGGAGTTGGGCGTACTACCTCTCGTACCTGTACGCGAAGTACCGGTGCGAGCCGGTGCTGATCGTGCTGACCCAGAGCACCGCCACGGCCCGCTGGGCAGCGAAGCCCATCCAGCTCGGACTGCCCGGCTGGCACTCGCTCACGGTGAGACCGCTGGTCCTGGGCCCCGATAACGTGCCATTGATCGCGAACGAGCGGGATGCCGCCCGCGACGTCCCGCTCGCGGTGTTCTCGGCGATGACGCATGGAAGATCTGGAGGGACATGATGGCGACGATCAACTACTTCTTCCGGCACGAAGTCGCCGAGAAGGTGCGCGAGGAGGGCCGCGAAGAAGGCCGCGAAGAAGCTCGGGCCCAGGAGCGGGCGACGATGATCCTGCGCACTCTCGTATGGCGCGGTATCCAGATCCCGGACGCCGAGCGGGAGCGTGTGCTCAGCACCACGGACCTGGACCAGCTCGCCGCCTGGCTGGACCGCTCCTACCAGGTCACCGACGCGCAGGAACTGTTCGCGGAGGAGAGTTGAGCCGCACGCCGTCAGTCCGTCAGTCCGGATTGCGGAAAAGTCCCGGTCGAGCCCGCCAGAACACGGTGTTCCTCCGGGACACCGGTCCTCGTCCAGCCAGCCACGCAGCTCGCGCACCGGACGGCAGAGCCCCCCGAAGCTAAAAGACCGACTCAGCCTCGTCCATCCTGTCCTTCGGCACCGTCTTCAGCTCCGTGACCGCCTCCGCCAGCGGCACCATCGTGATGTCCGTGCCCCGCAGCGCCGTCATCCGGCCGAAGTCCCCGCGGTGCGCCGCCTCCACCGCGTACCAGCCGAAGCGGGTGGCGAGGACGCGGTCGTACGCCGTCGGGGTGCCGCCGCGCTGGACGTGGCCCAGGATGACCGGCTTGGCCTCCTTGCCGAGGCGGGCCTCCAGTTCGTACGCCAGTGCCGTACCGATGCCCTGGAAGCGCTCGTGGCCGAACTTGTCGATCGCGCCCACGCCGTAATCCATGGTGCCCTCCTGCGGGTGCGCGCCCTCCGCCACACAGATCACCGCGAACTTCTTGCCGCGCGCGAACCGCTCCTCGACCATCTTGATCAGGTCGTCGGGGTGGAAGGACCGCTCGGGCAGGCAGATGCCGTGGGCGCCGCCCGCCATACCGGATTCGAGGGCGATCCAGCCCGCGTGGCGGCCCATGACCTCGACGACCATCACGCGCTGGTGCGACTCGGCCGTCGTCTTGAGGCGGTCCATCGCCTCCGTCGCCACACCCACCGCCGTGTCGAAGCCGAAGGTGCGGTCCGTCGAGGAGATGTCGTTGTCGATGGTCTTGGGGACGCCCACCACCGGCAGGCCCGCGTCCGACAGCATCTTCGCCGCCGTGAGCGTGCCCTCGCCGCCGATCGGGATCAGGACGTCGAAGCCGATCTCCTTGGCGAGCGCGGGCGCGTCCTCGCAGGCCGCGCGGAAGCGGTCGCGCTCCAGGCGCGAGGAGCCGAGAATCGTTCCGCCACGGGCCAGGATGCCGCTGACCTCGTTGAGGCCGAGCGTGCGGTAGCGACCGTCGAGCAGACCCGCGTAACCGTCCTCGAAGCCGATGACCTCGTCGCCGTAATGCGTGACGGCTCGGTGCACGACCGACCGGATCACTGCGTTGAGGCCGGGGCAGTCGCCGCCTGCGGTGAGAATTCCGATGCGCATCGTGCTGTGTCTCCTGCTCGCTGTTGATACTTGTGAGCCGGTCTGATTGTTCCATGGCCACGCGGGGGACGCTGCGCACACAGGGGCTCGGAGGAAGCTCTCCCGGCTCGCGGCTGCTCCGCCCGATCCTGGGGAGAAGGCCCTTGTGCCCCCTCGGCAGCCCGCTCCACGAGGCCTTTCGTCCGGCGGGCGACCTAGCCAGCCACGGAGGTATTGTCAAGAAGGCACGGCAACCATATCGGGTCATTTGTCCGGCCCTGACGGAAGGCTCCCGGTCTCACGGGCGCCCAGGGGAAACCGCAGCGGAGAAGGAGAGAGCACACGTGACGCGCAGCGTGTACGTGACCGGGATCGACCGGGGCGACGGCCGCCAGGTCATCGAGCTGGGAGTCATGGAGCTCCTGACCCGCCAGGTCGACCGGGTCGGAGTCTTCAGGCCACTCGTCCACGACGGGCCTGACCGCCTCTTCGATCTCCTCCGCGCCCGCTACCGGCTCGCGCAGGACGCGGCGTCCGGCTACGGCATGGACTACCACGAGGCCACCGCGATCCAGGCCGAGCAGGGCACCGACGAGCTGGTATCCCAGCTCGTCGACCGTTTTCACCGGGTGGCGCGGGACTACGAGGTCGTCCTGGTGCTCGGCACCGACTTCGCCGCCACCCAGCTCCCGGACGAGCTGTCCCTCAACGCCCGCCTCGCCAACGAGTTCGGCGCCTCGGTGATAGCCGTCGTCGGCGGCAAGAACCAGACCGCCGAATCCGTCCACGCCGAGACGCGCAACGCCTACCGCGCCTACGAGAGCCTCGGCTGCGACGTCCTGGCGATGGTCACCAACCGGGTGGCGCCCGCCGACCGCGACGAGATCAACGAGCTGCTCGACACCGGCCTCCCCGTGCCCTGCTACGTCCTGCCGGACGAGCCCGCCCTCGCCGCGCCCACCGTCGCCCAGATCACCCACGCGCTCGGCGGCCGCGTCGTACTCGGCGACGACTCCGGCCTCGCCCGAGACGCGCTCGACTTCGTCTTCGGCGGCGCGATGCTGCCGAACTTCCTGAACGCCCTGACCCCGGGCTGCCTCGTGGTCACCCCCGGCGACCGCGCCGACCTCGTCGTGGGCTCGCTGGCCGCGCACAGCGCCGGGACGCCGCCCATCGCCGGCGTGCTCCTGACCCTGAACGAGCAGCCGGGGCCCGAGATCCTCACCCTCGCCGACCGCCTCGCGCCCGGCACCCCGGTCATCGCCGTCTCCGGCGGCTCCTTCCCCACCGCGGCCCAACTCTTCGCCCTGGAGGGGAAGTTGAACGCCGCCACGCCTCGCAAGGCGGAGACCGCCCTCGGGCTCTTCGAGCGGTACGTCGACACGGCGGGGCTGCTCACCCGCGTACAGGCACCCAGCAGCGACCGCCTCACGCCCATGATGTTCGAGCACAAGCTCCTGGAGCAGGCCCGCTCCGACAAGCGCCGCGTCGTGCTGCCCGAAGGCACCGAGGAACGCGTCCTGCGCGCCGCCGACGTGCTCCTTCGCCGCGGTGTCTGCGCGCTCACGCTCCTCGGGCCCGTCGAGCAGATCCGCAAGAAGGCCGCCGACCTCGGCATCGACCTCGCCGACTCGCAGCTCATCGACCCGCAGACCTCAGAGCTGCGGGACGCGTTCGCCGCCAAGTACGCCGAGCTGCGCGCCCACAAGGGCGTCACCGTCGAGCTCGCGCACGACGTCGTCGCCGACGTGAACTACTTCGGCACGCTGATGGTGCAGGAAGGGTACGCCGACGGCATGGTGTCGGGCTCCGTGCACTCCACGGCCGCCACCATCAGGCCCGCCTTCGAGATCATCAAGACCAAGCCGGACGCCTCGATCGTCAGTTCCGTCTTCTTCATGTGCCTCGCCGACAAGGTGCTCGTGTACGGCGACTGCGCGGTGAACCCGGACCCGAACGCCGAGCAGCTCGCCGACATCGCCGTGCAGGCCGCCGCCACCGCCGAGCAGTTCGGCGTGGAGCCGCGGATCGCGATGCTGTCGTACTCCACGGGTACGTCGGGTTCGGGCGCCGACGTCGACAAGGTGCGCGAGGCGACGGAGCTGGTGCGGGCGATGCGCAGCGACCTGAAGGTCGAGGGGCCGATCCAGTACGACGCCGCCGTGGAGCCCTCGGTCGCGGCGACGAAGCTGCCGGACTCGGAGGTCGCCGGCCAGGCGAGCGTGCTGATCTTCCCGGACCTGAACACCGGCAACAACACCTACAAGGCCGTGCAGCGCTCGGCGGGCGCCATCGCCGTCGGGCCGGTCCTCCAGGGGCTGCGCAAGCCGGTCAACGACCTGTCCCGCGGCGCCCTCGTGCAGGACATCGTCAACACCGTCGTCATCACCGCGATCCAGGCCCAGGGCGGCCCGACCACCTCCGTGTAGTACCCCGCAAGCCCCGTATGACGTCTACAGAAAGCATTCCTCCTGTGACCGCCACCCGCGTCCTCGTCCTCAACTCCGGCTCCTCGTCGGTGAAGTACCAGCTGCTCGACATGCGGGACAGCTCACGTCTCGCGGTCGGCCTGGTCGAGCGCATCGGCGAGGAGACCTCGCGGCTCAAGCACACCCCGCTGGTCGACGGCGCCGAGGAGCGTGAGCGCGAGGAGCCGATCGCCGACCACGAGGCCGCCCTGAGGGCCGTCGCCACCGAGCTGAAGGCCGACGGGCTCGGCCTGGACTCCCCCGAGCTGGCCGCGATCGGGCACCGCGTGGTGCACGGCGGCCTGAAGTTCTCCGCGCCGACGGTCATCACGGACGAGGTGCTCGCGGAGATCCAGCGGCTCGTCCCGGTGGCGCCGCTGCACAACCCGGCCAACATCACCGGCATCCGCACCGCCCAGACCCTGCGCCCCGACCTGCCCCAGGTCGCCGTCTTCGACACGGCGTTCCACACGACGATGCCGGAGTCGGCGGCGCGTTACGCGATCGACGTGGCCACCGCCGACCAGCACCGCGTGCGGCGCTACGGCTTCCACGGGACGTCGCACGCGTACGTGTCCCGCGAGATGGCCAAGCTGCTCGGCAAGGCGCCCGAGGACGTGAACGTCATCGTGCTGCACCTGGGCAACGGCGCGTCCGCCAGCGCCGTGCGCGGCGGCAGGTGCGTCGAGACATCGATGGGGCTCACGCCGCTTGAGGGGCTCGTGATGGGTACCCGTTCCGGTGACGTGGACCCGGCGGTCGTCTTCCACCTGGCCCGCGTCGGCGGGATGTCGATCGACGAGGTCGACACCCTGCTCAACAAGAAGAGCGGTCTGGTCGGTCTCTGCGGTGACAACGACATGCGGGAGATCCGGCGCCGCGTCGACGCGGGAGACGAGGCGGCCTCGCTCGCCTTCGACATCTACATCCACCGTCTGAAGAAGTACATCGGCGCCTACTACGCGGTACTCGGCCGGGTGGACGCCATCGCGTTCACGGCGGGGGTCGGTGAGAACGCGGCGCCGGTGCGGGAGGCTGCCGTCGCGGGCCTCGAGGAGCTGGGGCTCGCGGTCGACGGCGAGCTCAACGCTGTACGTTCCGACGAGGCGCGGCTGATCTCGCCGGAGTACGCGCGGGTGGCGGTCGCCGTTGTCCCGACCGACGAGGAGCTGGAGATCGCGCAGCAGACCTACGCATTGGTCGGAAACCCGTCATAAACGCAATTCATAACCGCAACGCCTGAGCGCGGTTCCGCCCATTTGTAGATTCCACCAGACGGAATATTCCGAAGCGAAACAAACCGATAGGATCGCCCCCATGCGCCGTTCCAAAATCGTCTGCACGCTGGGCCCCGCCGTCGACTCCGAAGAGCAGCTCGTCTCGCTGATCGAGGCCGGCATGAATGTGGCCCGATTCAACTTCAGCCACGGTACGCACGCCGAGCACCAAGGGCGTTACGACCGTGTACGGGCCGCCGCGGAGAAGACCGGCCGTGCCGTCGGTGTCCTCGCCGACCTCCAGGGCCCCAAGATCCGTCTGGAGACCTTCGCCGAGGGCCCCGTCGAGCTGGTGCGCGGTGACGAGTTCACCATCACCACCGAGGATGTCCCCGGCGACAAGTCCATCTGCGGCACCACCTACAAGGGTCTGCCGGGTGACGTCTCCAAGGGCGACCAGGTCCTGATCAACGACGGCAACGTCGAGCTGCGCGTCGTCGAGGTGAGCGGCCCGCAGGTGAAGACGATCGTCGTCGAGGGCGGCGTCATCTCCGACCACAAGGGCATCAACCTGCCCGGCGCGGCCGTGAACGTGCCCGCGCTCTCCGAGAAGGACATCGAGGACCTGCGCTTCGCCCTGAAGATGGGCTGCGACATGGTCGCCCTGTCCTTCGTGCGCGACGCGAGCGACGTCAAGGACGTCCACAAGGTGATGGACGAGGAGGGCCGCCGGGTCCCCGTCATCGCCAAGGTGGAGAAGCCGCAGGCCGTCGCCAACATGGAGGGCGTCGTCGCGGCCTTCGACGCCGTCATGGTCGCCCGTGGTGACCTGGCCGTCGAGTATCCGCTCGAGAAGGTCCCGATGGTGCAGAAGCGCCTCGTGGAGATGTGCCGCCGCAACGCCAAGCCGGTGATCGTCGCGACCCAGATGATGGAGTCGATGATCACCAACTCGCGTCCCACGCGCGCCGAGGCGTCCGATGTCGCCAACGCGATCCTGGACGGTGCGGACGCGGTCATGCTGTCCGCCGAGTCGTCCGTGGGCGCGTACCCGATCGAGACCGTCAAGACGATGTCGAAGATCGTCGTGGCGGCCGAGGAGGAGCTGCTCTCCAAGGGGCTGCAGCCGCTCGTGCCCGGCAAGAAGCCGCGTACGCAGGGTGGTTCGGTGGCCCGTGCCGCGTGTGAGATCGCGGACTTCCTGGGCGCCGAGGCGCTGATCGCCTTCACGCAGTCCGGTGACACGGCCCGCCGTCTGTCCCGCTACCGCGCGGCCCAGCCGATCCTGGCCTTCACGACCGACGAGTCGACCCGCAACCAGCTCTCCCTGAGCTGGGGCGTGGACTCCTATGTCGTGCCGCACGTCGACAACACCGACGCGATGGTCGAGATCGTCGACGCCGAGCTGGTCAGGCTCAACCGCTTCAACGACGGCGACACCGTGGTCATCACGGCCGGTTCGCCCCCCGGCGTCCCCGGCACCACCAACATGGTCCGGGTGCACCACCTGGGCGGCGAGCGCGGCTGATCACCGCCTGACACCCGCTTGATACGACACTGAGGGCGCCCCCTGGTCCAGGGGGCGCCCTCAGCGTCGTATCGGTGTCCTGCCGGTCAGTCGGTGATCGTCTGCGACAGTCCTGGCACGTGCAGGTTGCCGCCGAACTGGCCCGCCTGCTTGACCTTCACGTCCGTGAAGTAGATCAGCGGGATGTTGATGGGCGGCGGGTGCTCGGGGTCGAACGTGATCGGGATCAGGCCGAAGAGCTTGCCGGATATCGACTCGGTGTACATCGTCGTCTCGCCGCCACGGATCGTGGACGTGGAGCCCTTCTCGGCCTGGACGTGGTACTTCTTGCCGGCCGGGCCGTCGACGATCTGGTGCAGGTCGCCGATGTCCGTGTTCTGGACGACGTACTTCAGGGCCTGCTTGCTCTGCCCGTTGGGCATCGTGAGGTTCACGACGCCCTGGTAGTCGGCGCCCTTCAGCGTCAGCGAACTGGCTTCCAGGTTCCACGGCTGGTTCGGGATCGGGGAGGGCGTCTGCTCGCCCTTTCCGTCGACCTTCTTCTCGACGACGCACGGGAACGGCTTCTTGCCGTCCTCGTCCGGCGCCGACGGATCGGCGGACTCCTCGCCCTTCGCCTTGTCGGCGGCCTCTTCGGCCGCCTTCTCGGCTTCTTCCTTGGCCTTGTCGACCGTGTCGCCGGCCTTGTCGGCACCGTCCTTGACGCCGTCCGTGACGCCGTCGACGGTGTCCTCGACGGGCTTGGTGACGTCGTCGACCGTGTCCTTGGCCGAGTCCTTCGCCGTCTCCTCGGGGGATGTGCTCTCTTCCGAGGCGGAGGGGGTCGGGGTGGGGCTCGGGGACTGCTTCTCGTCGGGCGTGAAGATGTCCTCGAGCGCGTCACCGACGCCCAGCGGGTCCAGCGGGTTCTTGGTCTTGGAGGGCTCCGGAGCGGGCTCGTCGGCCTTGTCGCCGGACGTGTCGTCGGAAGCGGAAGGAGAGGGAGTCGGCTCGGCCTTGTCCGTGCCCGCCTTGTCCGTGCCCGCCTTGTCTCCGGCGGACGGGGAAGGCGTCGGCTCGGCGGTCGCCTTGCCGTCCTCACCCTTGTCGGCCTTGTCGGCCGCGTCCTTCTCGGCCTTCTCCTTGGCCGCCTTCTCCTCGGCAGCCTTGTCGGCTTCCTTCTCGGCGTCCTTGGATGCCTCGTCCGGCGCCGTGACACACGGGCCGTCCTGGAAGGGGTTCTTCGGCAGCGGCTTGGCCTGCGCGAGCTGGGGGGTCAGTCCCATGCCCATGAGGACCGCGGTCGGCATGGCCGCGATGGCTATCGCCTTGCCCGCAGGAACGTGCAGGCGGGTGAGGAGCGGCTTTCTGGGTGCCGCGTGGCGCGGCCCGGATCTCGCGCGGGGTTCCCCCGCGGAGTCCTCATGGTGCACCTCGTCAGCCGGCACGGTGCCTCCCGTTCGTCCCGTTGTCCGGGCTCGTTCCTGACAGATCGTCCGTAGTGCCGCTCACCCCGTTCGCGGCCCCCGCGGCCGCGGGCTCCGGCGCCCCGTCATCGGAGCCGTCGGCATCTCCGTCGGTGCGCTTCTTGACCGGCTTGGCCGGCTTGGCCGCGGCCCAGGCGATGCCGAGGGCACCGCCGAGCAGGGCGAGCAGGAAGCCGACGACGAAGCCGCCGAAGTTGGAGACCACCAGGGAGACCAGGGCGAGCAGGATCGCCGCGACCCCGGCGAAGATCCGGGAGTGCGGCTGGAACCACATGGTCAGGCCGAGCACGACAAGCAGGACGCCGATGATCAGCGAGCCGGCACCGGCGGTCGTCGCCATCCGGATCGTCATCGTGCCGATCGTGAGGTTCGCGTACGGGAAGTACATGATCGGGATGCCGCCGAGCAACGTCAGCAGACCACCCCAGAACGGGCGCTGACCGCGCCACCCTCGGAACGATCGGCGCATCCGGCCGAGCTTGATGCCAAGGCCCACTTGCGCTTCGGCGCTCATGTCGTACAGCTCCTCGGGGAATGGCGTTGGTTCTGTGTGTCGTGCGGATTCGGGCACGGGGACGGTTGAGGTCAAGATCCGTGCGCCCCCGCGCCCGGCCGTTCTGCGCAACAAGTACCGCTGCTAAGGCATCAGTCGCCTCAGTAGCACTCGTGCTTGCCCTTCTTGACCGACATGCCCAGACCGGAGAGCTTGAAGGTTCCGGCGGTGGTCGCCCACGCACGCTGCTTGACGTCGGTGAACCGCACCTTGTCAGCCTGCTGCGCGAACGAGTCGGGGGCGTACTTGTCGCCCTTCGACGGGCCGGGGCCCTTGGTGGTCTGGTCGACCGATACACCGATGTCGACGTTGGTGAACGTCGCGTCGGCCTTGAGGTCATCGGCGTCGATGTAGAGCTTCTTCGCCTCGACCCTCGGGCCGCCCTTGCCACCGGCCTTGAGGGTCATCGACACATCGCCGAAGACGGGGACCGGAACGACGACGGACTGGCAGAGGTTGGTGATCTTGGCCGAGTCGAGGCCGACGACGGCGACCGGGTGGTTACCCGACTTACCGCTGTCAAGCGCCCCGTACTGGATGAATCCCGTACCGTCGAGCTGGTCGGCAGTCACCTTGAACTGCTGACCGGACACACTGAAAGATGCCGCAAGTGCACCCTGCGAAAGGGCGACGCCTATCGCGGCAGTAGCCGCGACACTCGGCACCATGACTACGGCGAACCGCTTCCATCTGGTTCCGCCACGAGCCACGGACTCCATGACTTTCCTCCTTCTCGGACGTACATCTCCGGCCCTGACTGGTCCCGTTCGGGCGGCTCAGCCGGGCAGGGATGGGAGAAGCGCTACGTCCTCGGGAAGGAGAGCGCCCGCATGGGAGGCGCGACTGCACCACTCAGCACCGGCGATCACCCCCGAGCGACAACCACTGGTCGCACGCGACACGCACAACCTGCCGGACAGGCCCTGCCGGATGGCAGAGACCCCCCTGTCCAAGACCGGCGACGGGATGCCTCCGGCCTGCTCGGTGGGGACCCAGAAACCCCGCTCCCGATTGGCTGTCGGGCTGCGGGCTATTGGACCGAGCGTCGCCGATCGTGGTGCATTCTCGGCCGCCGCACAAGGGGGTTCGTTACTGGCTAGTAACGGCGCGATAACCGAAGCGCGACCGCGGGGTATCGGTCGGCCACGGACGGTACGTCCAAGGGGTGACACAGACCGGGAGGTTGAAGGACGTAACAGGACAGAAGAACGTCCTCGTCTTACTCCAAGTAACAGTGGCCGCGTTTACCAAGATTTGGTAAAGCGCGGCCACTGTGACGCCCTGGGGGCGAAGTTTTCACTCCGGCATCACAAGCACCGGTGTTTAGGGACTGGTCAGCGGACGGCGCGCGACAGGTCGAACACCCGGGCCCGCGCCGAACGGCCGGGCCGGGTCAGAAAAGCACTCGCGCGAGCTGTGTACGCGCCGCGGTCACCCGCGGGTCGTCCGAGCCGACCACGTCGAGGAGTTCGAGCAGCCGCACACGCGCGGCGTCCCGGTCCTCGCCCGCCGTACGCCGGACCGCCTCGATGAGCCGCCCGAAGGCGTCCTCCACATGACCGCCCACCAGATCCAGGTCGGCGGCGGCGATCTGCGCGGCCACGTCCGCGGGCCGGTCGGCGGCGTCCTTGCGGACCTGCTGCGGGTCCAGGCCCTGCACCCGCTGGAGCAGTTCGGCCTGGGCGAGGCCGAGTTTGGCCTCCGTGTTGCCCGGGTCGTCGCTCAGGACATTGCGGTACGCCTGGACGGCGCCGCCCAAGTCGCCCGCGTCGAGCGCCTCGACGGCGGCTTCGAGCAGGGCGTCATAGGGACCGGCGGGAACCTCGGCGACCGGGGCCTCCGCCTGGTCCGCGCTCTCGGCGCCCGGGTCGACGGCGATGCCGGTCAGACCGAAGCGCTCCTCGCCGACCTGGATCAGCTGGTCCAGGGTCTGGCGGATCTGCTCGACCGGGGCGGCGCCCTGGAAGAGCGGCAGGGCCTGGCCCGCCACCACCGCGAAGACGGCCGGGATCCCCTGGACCCCGAACTGCTGCATCAGCATCTGGTTGGCGTCTACGTCGATCTTGGCGAGGACGAAGCGGCCGTTGTACTCCCGCGCGAGGCCTTCGAGCAGCGGGCTCAGCTGCTTGCACGGCTCGCACCACTCGGCCCAGAAGTCGATGACGACGGGCACTTCGGTGGAACGCTGCAGGACCTCGCGCTCGAAACCGGCCTCGTCGACGTCGATGACGAGACTTGACGGCGAGACGCCGGAGACCGCGCCCCCGCCCTGCCGTGCCGCTTCGGCGCGCGCCTGCTCCGCCTTCGCCTTGGCCTCCTGGGCCGCCTTCACGGCGGCGAGGTCGACGACTCCGCTCATGGACATGTTCCGTGGCTGCATGAGTACATCCTCCCCCAAGCCGTGCGGGAACCGCGCCCGTCCGAAGCCCCCCGCCGGATTGCGGGGCCGCGGACGGCCGTGGCGCCAAGGTCCCGAGGAGGACCGCTGGTTGTGGCGCGGGGTCCCCACCCCGTGCCAGTGCTGGCCGCTGTGTCGCTGTGGTGTGTCTGTGGTGCGTCTGTGGTTTCGCTTCTGTGTACGTCCGGAGCGATCGAGCGTGGGCGCCGAGGAGTTGCCGTTCGCCGCACCCACCACTCTTTCGCTACGACTCGTAGCGTAACTGTCCCGTGCGGCCGTGTGGGCGGCGGGCCCGCGTGAACTTCGGTGATCTCCCTCACTCGCCGCCGATCCGGCCGATTCCGTACTGGCCGGTATGGTCGCGGGATGCAGAGCCGCATTCCGCCTTCCGCCCGCACGGGCGGCCGTCCCCGCAACGCCGCGGCGGACACCGCGATCCTGGAGTCGACCCGGCAGGCCCTGGTCGAACTGGGCTGGTCCAAGCTGACCCTCGGCGACGTCGCCACACGCGCGGGCGTCGCCAAGACGACCCTCTACCGCCGCTGGGCGGGCAAGAGCGAGCTGGTCGTGGACGCGGTGGCGGAGCTCTTCGACGAGTTGGAGCTGCCGGACCGGGGCAGCCTCGCGGCGGACATCGAGGGTGTGGTCCTGCAGTTCGCGGCGCTGCTCGGCCGCCCTGAGACGAAGACGGCACTGATGGCGGTGGTGGCCGAGTCGACCTCGGACGAGCCGCTGCGGGAGCGGATCCGTACGTCGATCGTGGACCGCCAGAAGCGATTGGTCCTCGCGGGGCGGAAGCGGGCGCAGGAGCGGGGGGAGCTTCCTCCGGAGCCGGACCCCGCCGCCGCCCGGCGGACCGCCGACCTCATCTTCGACGTGATCGCAGGCGCGGTGGTCCACCGCGCCCTGGTCAGCGCGGAACCGGTCGACCAGGACTGGGCCAGCCGTTTTACGCTGCTGTTGCTGGGCGGCCTGGCCGCGGCCGCCGCCCAGCCGTAGCCCTCCGGAGCGGGGCTCAGACCTGGTAGCGGTCCGGGGCGAAGAGGCTGAGGTTCTCGGCGACCCACGCCGAGGTCCGCTTCAGACCGTCCGTCAGGGAGACCTCCGGAGTCCAGCCCGCCCACTCCCGCGCCCGGGTGTTGTCCGAGAGCAGCCGCCGCACCTCGCTTCCCGAGGGGCGGAGCCGGGACGGGTCGACGACCACCTTCGCCTCGCGGCCGGAGGCCTCGATCAGCGCCTCGGCGAGATCACCGATCGAAATCTCCTGGCCCACGCCGAGGTTCACCGCGTGCCCGACTGCCGCCTCGCACCGCGCCAGGGCCATGAAGCCCCGCGCGGTGTCCGTCACGTACGTGAAGTCACGGGTGGGCGTGAGCGAGCCCAGCTTGATCTCCCGTGCGCCCGCGTGCAGTTGGGCCAGGATCGTGGGGATCACCGCGCGGGCGGACTGCCGCGGGCCGTAGGTGTTGAAGGGGCGCACCACCGTCACCGGCAGCTCGAAGGCGTGCCAGTGCGAGAGCGCCATCATGTCTGCGCCGATCTTGGACGCGGAGTACGGGGACTGGGGCTGGAGGGGGTGCTCCTCGGAGATGGGGGCGGTGAGCGCGGTCCCGTACACCTCGCTGGTGGACGTGTGGACGAGCCGCCGCACCGAGTGGCGGCGGCAGGCCTCCGCGATGTTCTCCGTGCCGACGACGTTCGTCTGGACGTACGCGCCCGGGGAGTCGTACGAGTACGGGATACCGATCAGCGCGGCCAGGTGGAACACGGTGTCGCACCCTTCGACCGCGTCCATCACACGCCCCGCGTCCCGCACGTCGCCCGCGAGCATCTCGACCCGCGGGTCCCCGAGCAGATGCGCGAGGTGGCCCTTCTCCGCGTACGGCTTGTAGTGCACGAAGGCGCGGACCTTCGCCCCCTGCTCCAGGAGCAGATCGACGAGCGTCGAGCCGATGAAGCCCTCGGCTCCGGTGACCAGGACGGTGCGGCCGGTCCAGCTGAAGGTGCCGTCACTGTTGTTGCTGCTGTCGCTGCTCATGCGTACTCCAAGTGCGGGGTGGGGTGGGTGAGTTGGATGACCCGCTCGGCGAGCAGGTCGGCGGCGCGCGCGTGCGGGCCCGGGTCGGCCGCCCCGCTCATCGCGGCGAGCCGCGCCGGGTCGGCGAGCAGCGGCCCGACCAGCTCCGCGAGCCGCGCCGCCGTGGTCTCGGCGTCGGGCAGGAGCAGGCAGGCGCCCGCGTCTGAGAGGACCCGCGCGTTGTGCGTCTGGTGGTCGCCGGGGGCGTGCGGATAGGGGACGAGGACGGCCGGGACGCCGGTGGCGGCGAGTTCGGCGACGGTCGCCGAACCGGCGCGGCAGATCACCAGGTCGGCCGCCGCGTAGGCGAGGTCCATCCGGTCGAGGTAGGGCACGGCGCGGGCGATGGTGTCCGCGCCCGCCTCCGTGAGGCGGCGCCGCGTCTCGTCGAGCGCGGCGGGCCCCGTCTTGATCAGGAGCTGTACGTCGGCGCGGTGCCGCCAGCGCGCCGCGAGCCCCACGGCCGCCTCGGTCAGCCTGGCCGCGCCGAGACTGCCGCCGTTGAACAGCAGCAGCCGGGCGCCGTCCGGCACGCCGAACTCCCGGCGTGCGGCGCCCCGCAGGGCGGTCCGGTCGAGCGCGGCGAGCGGCGCCGCGATGGGCATCCCGGTGGTGTACGCGCGCTCACCGCCCGGCAGGTGCTCCCGGCTGCGGTCGAAGGCGACCGCGATGTTCGGGGTGAGGCGGGCCGCGAAACGGTTGGCGCGGCCGGGGACGGCGTTGGACTCGTGGATGAGGCTCGGCAGGCCCGCCATCCGGGCGCCGACGATGACCGGAGCACTGGGGTAGCCGCCCATGCCGACTGCGACCCGCGCGCCCTGTTCCCGCAGGATCGTCCGGCACTGGGCGCCGGACTTCACCAGGGCCGCGGGAAGGAGGAACCGCTTGGCGCCGAGCGAGGGGTCGAAGGGAATCATGTCGACGGTGTGCAGGCGGTATCCGGCGTCCGGTATCAGCCGGGTCTCAAGGCCCCGCTCCGTGCCGACGAAGGAGATGACCGCGCCCGGCACGGCACGCCGCAGGGCGTCGGCGAGGGCGAGCCCGGGATAGATGTGTCCACCGGTGCCGCCCGCGCCGATGACGACGGAGAGAGGGGCCCTCCCAGTGGACCGCGCCCCTGTCTCGGGAGATCGCATATCGGGTGTTCGCATGGCAATGGAGCATTACGAGCAGGTCTAAGAGTGTTTTAAGAGCCGCGTTTGGCACCTTTGGGTCCATGAGCTTCACGAGCGTGCACAGCGGCACTCCCCCGGCGAAGGTGCTGGTCGTCGACGACGACCCCGAGGTCCGGGCCGCCGTGGAGGACGCCCTCAGCGTCGAGGGGCACCACGCCCGCGGAGCCGCGGACGGGCAGCGCGCGCTCAGCGCCATCGCCCGCTGGGAGCCGGATCTCGTGGTCCTCGACGTGATGATGCCGGTCATGGACGGTCTCGCCGTCTGCCGCCAGATGCGGGCGCTCGGCGACCGCACCCCGGTCCTGGTGCTCACCGCGCTCGACTCCGTCAGCGAACGCGTGGACGGCCTCGACGCGGGCGCCGACGACTATCTGGTGAAGCCGTTCGCCCTGGACGAGCTCGTGGCCCGCGTCCGCGCCCTGCTGCGCCGCGCCGCCCCGGACCAGCCCTCCGCCGCCGACATCGACGACCTCGTGTACGCCGATCTCGTCCTGGACCCGTCGACGCGCACCGGCCGGCGCGGCCACCGCACGCTGGAGTTCAGCCGCACCGAGTTCGCCCTCCTCGAACTGCTCCTGCGCAACGCGGGCCGGGTACTCCCGCGCGACCTCATCCAGGAGACGGTCTGGGGCCGCGACTTCGGGCCCGACTCCAACTCCCTTGCCGTGTACGTCGGTTATCTGCGCCGCAAGCTGGAGTCGGGCGGCGAACCACGCCTCGTACACACGGTGCACGGCGTCGGCTACCGGCTCGGCAACCCGTGAGCGCCCGGCGCAGGCTCGGCGCCCGGTGGCGGCGGCGCCGTCCGCTGCGCACGCGGCTCGCGCTCGCCGCGGCGGCGGCCGTCGCGCTTGTCGCGGTCGGGGTGTGCGTGGCCGCGTTCCTCGTCATCCGCTTCAAGCTGTACCAGCAGCTCGACCAGAACCTCGCCCAGTCGGCGAGCCTCATCGCCCAGCAGCGGCACTACGACACCGAGCCGGGCGTCGTCACGGGCGAGTGCCGCTTCCTCGGGGCTCCCGCCTGCTCGCAGATCGTCCCTGCCGACCCGGCGGACGACCCGTCGAAGCCGTACTTGCTCCCGGTCGGCGAGTCCACCCGGAAGGTCGCGGCCGGCCGGGCGGGCCCGTACTACACGAGCCTCACGCTGCACGGGAGGCCGACCCGGATGTACACCACCACCTACGGCGAGGGGAACGCCGTCCAGGTAGCGCTGCGCGCCGACATCGCCGAGCGCGGCGTACGGCAGGCCGCCGGGCTGCTCTCCGCGGTGGGCGGCGCCGGAGTGCTCCTCTCCGGGCTCGGTGGCTACTGGGTCTCGCGCACCGGACTCGCCCCGGTCGCCCGCCTCACCGCCACCGCGGAGCGCATCGCGGCGACGCGCGATGCCCGCCACCGCATCGAGTTGCCGCCGGGGCCGCCGGGCCGCGAGGACGAAGTCACGCGCCTCGCCGCCTCGTTCAACGCGATGCTGGCCGAGCTGGAGGAGTCGGTGGCCGCGCGCCGCCGCCTGGTCGCCGACGCCTCGCACGAGCTGCGTACGCCGCTGACCGCGCTGCGTACGAACGCCGAACTCCTCGCCCGCGCCGACCGGTTGACCGACGCCCAGCGCGATCGGGCGTCCGGCGCGCTCGGCCGCCAGCTCCGCGAAGTCACGGGCATGGTCAACGACTTGATCGAGCTGGCCCGCGACGAGGAGCCGCAGCCCCTCCTGGAGGAGGTGCGGTTCGCTCCCCTGGTCGCCCACGTCGTGGACGCGGCGCGCGGCCACTGGCCCCAGGTGCCGTTCACGCTCCAGGTGTCACCGGACGCCGACGACGTGAGCATCCCCGGGGTCCCCGCGCGCCTCTCCCGCCTCGTCACCAACCTCCTGGACAACGCGGCCAAGTTCAGCCCGCCGGGCACCCCCGTGGAGATCTCCCTCTCCCCCGCCGCCCTGACGGTCCGCGACCACGGCCCCGGCATCGCGGAGGAGGACCTGCCGTACGTCTTCGACCGCTTCTACCGCGCGGAAAAGGCCCGCGCCCTGCCGGGCTCGGGCCTCGGCCTCGCGATGGCCCGCCAGATCGCCCACGCGCACGGGGCGGAACTGACGGCTCAGGGGGCGCCGGGGGGCGGCGCGCTGTTCAGGCTGACGCTGCCGGGCTAGTTGTTCTTCCAGGCACAACTGCCAAGAGCGGCGCGCCCCTTGGAGAGAAGGCGATCCGCTTCCCCCGCGGGCATGACGCGCGTGTGCTTTCCGCGGCAGATGACCGTCTTGTCGCTGTGCCCCGCCAGGTCCACCAGGATCTGGTCCCAGTGGCGGTACTGCACGTCGTGCCCGGAGTCGGCGTACGTACGCACCTTCGCCTTGCCCGGCAGTTCGTCCTGCCAGGTCTTCAGGGTCGCCGGCGGCACCGTCGTGTCCTTCTTGCCGCCGTAGAGGTACACGGGGGCGTCGAGCTTCGCAAGGTCCGGGCCGGGGCGCCCGCAGTACAGCTTCTGCTCGTGCACCTGCGGGGCGGGGTCCGCCTGCTGGCCGCGCTGGTTGTAGGTGCGCGCGCCTTCCTCGTACGCCGTGTCGGCGAAGCCCGGTATCGACTTGACGGGGCTGTCGTCCGGGAAGGCCCACCACTTGCGGGGATCCCTGATGGAGTCCTTCACCGTCGCGGCGAGCTCGTCGTCCGACATGGAGCAGTACGCGGGCTTCGTGCCGTAGGGCGGCAGGGCGGCCGCCAGGTGCAGGGCCGAGACCCGCTCGGGGGCACGCGCCGCGAGCTCCGCGGCGTAGGGGCCGCCGCCGGAGATGGCGATGACGCTCACGTCGTCCACGCCGAGCTGGTCGAGCACTTCGAGGGCGTCCTCGGCGTAGTCCGCCTTGCCGAGCTTCTTGTCGAACTCCGTGTCGCCGAAGCCGTTGCGCTCGACGGAGATGAGGCGCAGGTCGAGGTCTTCGCGCGTCGTACGGAAGAAGTCCGTCATGTGCGAGGCGCGGGCGCTCGTGCCGGTGCCGCCTATGTAGAGGACGGGCTTGCCCTGCTTGTTCCCGGAGTCGGAGTAGTGAGCCGTCCGGCCGTTGGAGAGCTTCGCCGCGTGCACCTCGGGGCCGAGCGAGTCGAAGGTGTCCTGGACCTTCGGCTCGGGCGACGGGCTCGCACTCGACTCGCCGGAGCCGACCAGCGTCAGCGCACCGAGAAGAGTGAGCGTGGCGGCTCCGATGGCGATCACAGCGGTACGGGTGGGGCCGGGCAGGCTCACGGGTGACACAGGGTGACTCCAGAGGCAGGACGGGCTGACGCGGGCGCGCCTACCCAGCTCCGTGCATCTGACACCCACAATTTCTGGCGGCGCACCCGAAGCCGCCCTGGAGGCGCCCCGGAGGGGCCCTTTAGGGGCGCGGGGAACTGCGCGACCAGCCACAACGGCCCCGCAGATCTCCACGCACCGAAGAACCCCGAACTAGAACCCCGGGGGCTCCGTATAAATCCCCCACTCATCCCGCAGCACGCCACAAATCTCCCCGAGGGTCGCCTCGGCCCGCACCGCCTCCAGCATGGGCGGAATCATGTTCACCCCGCCCCGCGCAGCGACAAGCATCGCTTCGAGAGCGGCCCGCACGCGAGCCTCATCCCGTGCCACCCGGCGGCTGCCGAGCTCCTTTACCTGCTCCCGCTCCACCTCGTGAGAGACCCGCAGAATCTCCAGATCACCGGTGACGGAACCATGGTGGACGTTGACGCCCACGACCCGCTTGTCGCCCTTCTCCAAAGACTGCTGGTACTGGAACGCCGACTCGGCGATCTCCCCGGTGAACCAGCCGTCCTCTATCCCCCTGAGGATGCCGGAGGTGATCGGCCCGATCGGGTGCTGCCCATCGGGATGGGCCCTGCGCCCCCGCTCCTTGATCTGATCGAAGATCTTCTCGGCCTCGGCCTCGATGCGGTCGGTGAGCTGCTCGACGTACCAGGAGCCGCCAAGCGGGTCCGCCACGTTGGCGACGCCCGTCTCCTCCATCAGCACCTGCTGCGTACGCAGCGCGATCTCGGCGGCCTGCTCGCTCGGCAGCGCGAGGGTCTCGTCGAGGGCGTTGGTGTGCAGGGAGTTGGTCCCGCCGAGCACCGCCGAAAGCGCCTCCACAGCCGTACGTACGACGTTGTTGTAGGGCTGCTGGGCGGTGAGCGAGACGCCCGCGGTCTGCGTGTGGAAGCGCAGCCACTGGGCCTTGTCGGTCTGCGCGCCGTACACGTCCCGCATCCAGCGGGCCCAGATGCGGCGCGCGGCGCGGAACTTGGCGATCTCCTCGAAGAAGTCCAGATGCGCATCGAAGAAGAAGCTGAGCCCCGAGGCGAAGGCGTCCACGTCCATCCCGCGCGAGAGCCCGAGCTCCACGTACCCGAAACCGTCGGCCAGCGTGTACGCCAGCTCCTGCGCGGCCGTCGCCCCGGCCTCGCGGATGTGGTAGCCGGAGACCGAGAGCGGCTTGTACGCGGGGATGTCGCGCGCGCAGTGCTCCATCAGGTCGCCGATCAGACGCAGATGCGGCTCGGGCTGGAAGAGCCACTCCTTCTGCGCGATGTACTCCTTGAAGATGTCGGTCTGGAGCGTGCCGTTGAGCAGGCCCGGGTCGACGCCCTGGCGCTCGGCGGCGACCAGATACATGCAGAAGACGGGGACGGCAGGACCGGAGATCGTCATCGACGTCGTGACATCACCCAGCGGGATGTCCCTGAAGAGGACCTCCATGTCGGCGGCCGAGTCGATGGCGACGCCGCAGTGGCCGACCTCACCGAGGGACTGGGGCTCGTCGGAGTCCCGGCCCATCAGGGTCGGCATGTCGAAGGCCACGGAGAGTCCGCCGCCGCCGGCGGCCAGGATCATCTTGTAGCGCTCGTTCGTCTGCTCGGCGTTGCCGAAGCCCGCGAACTGGCGGATGGTCCAGGTCCGGCCGCGGTAGCCGGTGGGGTGCAGTCCACGGGTGAAGGGGTATTCGCCGGGCCATCCGATCCGCTCGAATCCCTCGTAGGTGTCCCCTGGCCGTGGCCCGTAGACGGGCTCGACCGGGTCGCCGGAGAGCGTGGTGAAATCCGCGTCGCGCTTCTTCGCGGTGTCGTACCGGGCCTGCCAGCGACGGCGGCCTTCCTCAATGGCGTCAGCGTCCATACCCTCGAATTTACTTGGACGTCCTAGTAAATGTCGATGGCTCACCGCCACGGACCTGTCCGTGGCGGTGGAAGTTACGCCTTCGCGGTGGCCGGGGAGCCGTCGACGATCAGCGGCTCGACATCCCGCACGACCTTGCGCTCGACGAAGAACGCGGCCGTCGGGATGGTGCCGGAGACCAGCACCCACAGGAGCTTGCCGAACGGCCACTTCGCCTTGGAGCCCAGGTCGAAGGCGAAGATCAGGTAGATGATGTAGAGGACACCGTGGAGCTGGGAGACGACGAGCGTCAGACCCTCACCCTTGTCGAAGCCGTACTTGAAAACCATGCAGGTGCACAGCACGAGCAACATGACGGCGGTGACATAGGCCATCACCCGGTAACGGGTCAGCACGCTTCGCTTCATGCCTACGAGCGTATCGGCACGATTTGCGCGATCTTCAAGCGGCCCCGGCCCGACCGGAACCCGAGGTTCTACTGCTCCTCGAAGTCCTCGGCGGCGACCCGCAGGGGCCGCAGCATCGCGAAGATCTCCGCGCACTCCTCGGCGTCGTACACCCCGAGCCCGAAGTCCATCGCCATCAGCTCACGGGTGGCCGCGTCGACGACCTCGCGGCCCTTCTCCGTGATGGAGGCGAGGGTGCCGCGGCCGTCGTTCGGGTTGGGGCGCTTGTCGACGAGGCCGGACCTGACAAGGCGGTCGACGGTGTTGGTGACGGACGTGGGGTGGACCATCAGACGCTCGCCGATCTTGGACATCGGCAACTCGCCAGCCTGCGAGAACGTCAGCAGGACCAGCGCCTCGTACCGCGCGAAGGTCAGTCCGTACGGCTTGACGACCGCGTCGACCTCGGCGAGCAGGATCTGGTGCGCCCGCATGATCGAGGTGATCGCGCCCATGGCCGGTACGGAGCCCCAGCGCTGCTTCCAGAGTTCGTCGGCGCGGGCGATGGGATCGAAGGGAAGGCTGAGCGGCTTCGGCACGCCAAAGACCTTACCCGCCGGTCACATGCTGGTCAGCCCCGTCTCGCGATTCGGTCGCATGTTCGCGTACGTCTACGGGCCCGCCCTCTTCGGTACGGTGCGCGGCGCGGCCCGTGGCGCGCACCTCGGCGGCCAGGGCGAGGCAGCAGACCGCGCCGAGCGCACCCGCCGCCGTGACGACGGTGCTCACCGCGAAGAACTCCGCCGCGAGCCCGGCCAGCGCCATCCCGACCCCCTGGATCGTCATCAGCCCCGCCGTGTGCACGGTCATCGCCCGCCCCCGAAGCTCCTGGGGGACTGCGTCGACGAACCACCGGTCGAGACCCAGGGTGTACGCGGATCCGGCGCCGGCGAGCGCGAGGGCGAGCATCGCCCAGCCGAGGCCAGGGGTGACGGCGTACACGGTGAGCGGAAGCAGCGTGAGCGAGGCGAGCGGCAGGACGATGCGGGCCCGGGCGGTGGCGGAGAGCGCGGAGCCGGCGTACAGCTCCCCCGCGATCGTGCCGACCGGCAGAGCGCACATCAGCAGTCCGACGCCCGCGACGCCTACGCCGATCTCGTCGGCGTAGGGGGCGGCGAGCGCCTCCGGGGCGACCATGAACATCGGCGGCGCCCAGAGGAGCAGCAGCAGTGCCCGGATCCTGCGGTCGCGGAGAACCTGCCGGGCGCCGCTGAGCGAGTACCGCATGAGCGCGGCGCCGCCGCCTCCGCGCGCGGGCCTGGGCTTCGTCCCGTACCGCAGCAGCAGGGCCGACGCCGTGAACGTACCCATGGTGATGAGCAGGGCCCCGCGCGGCGGTACGACGGTGAGCAGGACGCCGCCGAGCCCGAAGCCGACGAGCACGGAGCTCTGCGAGACGATCCGGAGCAGGGAACGCCCGAGGACGAACAGGTCGCCGTCCCCGAGGATGTCGGTGAGGGTCGCCATCCGCGTGCCGTTGAAGACGGGCGACACCATGGCGATGAGGCACCGCAGCGCGAGCAGCCCGAAGACGGGCGTGGCGGGCACGGCCATGAGCGCCGCGCACCCGGCGCACACGACATCGCAGGTCACGAGGGTCCGCCTTGGCGGATACCGGTCTGCGATCCCGGACAGCAGGGTGCCGCCCACGAGGTAGGGCAGCATGCCGAGCGCGAAGGTGAGGGCGCTGAGCAGCGGTGAGCCGGTGAGCCCGTACACGAGCACGGTGAGCGCGACCTCGCTGACGACGACCCCGAGCAGGGAGAGGGCGTGCGCGAGGAAGACGGCACGGAACTCGCGGACGGTGAAGAGGCGGAGGTAGCCGACGGGTGCGGTGGGTGCGGTGGGTTCAGGGGGTTCAGGGGGTTCAGGGGCGGACACCTCGGAGATGTACTCGTCAGACATGTCCGCACCCTGCACGCGCGCGTGCCCGTCGCCCTAGAGTTTCGGTCCGGGGCGAATCTTGGGGGTGAGGGCGTGCCGAACCGGTTGTATTTCGGGCCGGACGATCTCTTGCGGTGCCGCTTCGCGGTGTCGCCGCTGTGGGAGACGCAGGAAGCCGTACGCACCCTGAAACGGCCCGACCGGCACGGCTACCACCCGCAGTGGCTGCGGCGGATCCGCGGGGCGGGGGCCCAGCTCGAACTCGGGGCGCTGTGGCTGCTGATGCCGCAGCGGGGGTACAGCCCTGACTTCATCGGCCCGCCCCCCATCGGCCCCGCCGCCACCTTCGATGAGGAGATCGCGGCCGTGCGCGCCGCCGACCCGGAGGCCGCGCGGGACGAGCTGACGCGGGCGCTCGCCTGTACTACGGGGGCGGCCGATTCCCCGCAGGGGCGCGCGCTGCTCGCCGATCCCGCGCGCGCGGTGCGGGAGTTGGCCGACGCCATGGAGGCCGCCTGGCACACCCTCGTCGAGCCCGACTGGCCCCGGCTGCGCGCCCTTCTGGAGGCGGACGTCGCCTTCCACTCGCGGCGGCTCGCGGAGGTCGGCCTCGGCGCGCTCGTCGCCGAGCTCGATCCCAGGTTCAGCTGGGACGCGGAGTCGCTGACCGTCGCGCGGGCGGCCGACCATGTGCGGCATCTGGCGGGGCAGGGCCTCGTCCTGATGCCCAGCGTCTTCGCCTGGCCGGACGTGGTGGGCGGCCACGACCCGCCCTGGCAGCCGACCCTGGTCTATCCCGCCCGTGGTCTCGCCGGACTCTGGGCCGAGCCGAGCGACCGTACCTCCGAAGCGCTCGTACGGCTCCTGGGGCGGGGCCGGGCGACCGTACTCGCCGCGCTCACCGACCCCGCCACCACCTCGGCCCTCGCGCACCGCGTCGGGCTCGCGCCGTCCTCCGTCTCCGCGCACCTCGGCGCGCTCCGGGGCGCGGGGCTGCTGGTTTCGCGGCGGTACGGGCATCAGGTGCTGTACGAGCGCACTCCGCTGGGCATCGCGCTGGCGGGCGGGGGCGGCGAGGACGTCTGACGGAGTCCGGTAGGGGACGTCCGGCCCGGTGTCGTAACCGTGGGCGATTGGGCCGTTATGTAACGATTGCCCGGTCACCGTCGCCCAAGGGGGCTGGATGCACCGGCTGCTCCGTACGTTCACGGCACTCACGGCCCTCACGGCCCTCGGGCTCACGGCGGGGTGCTCCTCCGGCTCCGGCTCCGGTTCCGCGGGCCGGGAAACAGCGGCCGTCGAATCCGGCTCGCCCTCCGGAAGCTCCAAGAAGGCGGCGCAGAGCGCGTTCTGGGTCGACCCCGAGAGCGCGGCGGCCCGGCAGGTCAAACAGTGGGAGCGGGAGGGCCGCACCCAGGACGCCGACGCGCTCAAGCGGATCTCCGAGCAGCCCATGGCCGTATGGCCCGCGGGGGACGACCCGGCGCCCGACATCCAGGCGGCCGTGGGCGGCGCGGCGCGGAGCGACCGCACCGCCGTACTCGTCGCCTACAACATCCCGCACCGCGACTGCGGCCAGCACTCGGCGGGCGGCGCGCACAGCGCGGACTTCTACCGGCAGTGGATCGACAGGTTCGCGGGCGCCATCGGCGACAAGCAGGCCCTGGTCATCCTGGAGCCGGACGCGATCGCGCACATCGCGGACGGCTGCACCCCCGCCGAGTACCACACCGAGCGCTACCAGCTGCTCTCCGACGCTATCCAGCGCCTGAAGCGGCAGCCCCAGGTGAAGGTCTATCTGGACGCGGGCAACCCGGGCTGGATCAGCCAGCCTGACAAGCTCGCCGAGCCGCTCGAACAGGCGGGGATCGACCGCGCCGACGGCTTCTCGCTGAACGTCTCGAACTTCCAGAGCGACGAGACGATCAAGTCGTACGGCCGCACCCTCTCCGGGATCGTCGGCGGCAAGCACTTCGTGATGGACACCAGCCGCAACGGCAAGGGCCCGCTCGCCGGTGACCGCGCGGACGCCTGGTGCAATCCGCCGGGACGGGGCCTTGGCACCCCGCCCACGGACAAGACCGGTGACGCGCTGCTCGACGCGGTCCTGTGGATCAAGCGGCCCGGCGACTCGGACGGACCGTGCAGGGGCGGCCCGGCGGCGGGCCAGTGGTGGCCCGACTACGCGCTCGGTCTCGCGCGCAACGCCAAGGACACCTGACCGACCGCCGCGAACACCCGGCGTGGATCCGCTACTTCACTTAGACCCGCTACTTCACTTGGATCCACGTCGCCTCTGACGACGTGCCGTCCTGGTCCGTCACGAACAGCATGTACCAGCCGGGCGGCACCAGCGCGGTGTCGCCCTTGGGCACGTCCACCGTCACCGTGTGCTTGCCCTTGGTCAGTCCGAGCGCGATCGACCGCTGCTCGACGTCGGTCGTGTGGGTCACCGCGCTGGGACGCATCAGCCGGGCCGAGATGATCTTCTCCGGGTGGTCCGTACGGAACATCGCGCGGCCGTCCGGCGGCAGCTGCTCGGGGCCCCCGCGAAGAGCCGGGCGGTTGTTGCCCGCCTTGTGCAGCGTGGGCGGCGTGAAGACCTCCATGCGCTGCTCGAAGTGGCCCAGCTTGGTGTTCTCCTGGTCGTCGAACAGCGGGTCCGAGCCGAAGGTGACGACCCGGCCGTCGGGCAGGAGCAGCGCCTCGGAGTGGTAGTTGCGGCCCACCCTGGGGGATGCCGCCTCCCGGAAGCTGTTCGTCTTGGGGTCGTAGAACTGCGCCTTGTGGATGTTGCTTCCGCCGCGCCCTCGGTAGTCCTTGGATCCGTTGGAGGTGAACACCGAGTCGTCCGGCAGGATCACGCTGTTCAAGTAGCGTGTTCCTTGCGGGAGTTCGGGCCCTGTCCGGAAGGCGGGACTCTTTTCCTTGAGGTCGACAACGGCCGTGCGCCGGGTCGCCTTGTCGGACTCGCCGACGCCTCCGCCGCCCAGGATCATCACCTTCTGGTCCTGCGCGGGGGGCAGCAGGACGGAGGCGGACGTCTCGGTCTGGTCGAGGTCGACGAGGCCGGGGATCTTCTCGAACTTGTTCGTCTTCAGGTCCCACAGGCCGGGTTCACGGCCCTTGTCGGCGGGGCCGTAGCCCGCGTTCGACGCCGGGTAGAAGAGCTTGCCGCCCTTGGTGAGGAAGAGGGCGGGGTAGGTCGGGAAGTAGCGCTTGGGGCCGTTCGTCCACTTCTTGGTCTTCGGGTCGTAGATCTCGTTGTCGCCGGGGTCGATCATGCCGACGTCGTCGAGGCCGGAGACCGCGAGCACCTTGCCGTCGTCGAGACCGACGAGCGTGGGGTACCAACGGGCCTTCTTCATCGGGTCCACCGCGATGTACTTCTCGGCCTTCGGGTCGAACTCGTACGCCGCCTTGATCCCCTGGAAGTCCTGCTTGTCCATGGTGATCTTCTCGGCGATCCCGTACGCGTTGTCCGCGTCCTTGCCGGTGAGGCCCTCGATCTCGTACTGCGCGGACTTCCGCGCGACGAACTGCTCGCCTTCCCCCGTGGCTTCGACGAAGACGCGTGCCTCGCTCGCCTTGACCTTGGTCTTCCAGGGCTGCATCACACCGGACTTGGAGTACGTGATCTCGTAATCCCGTTTGGCCTTGGGGACCTTGACGTCGAACTTGCTCACGTACTCGACGCCGGACGGCGAGCGGAACCGGGTGCCCTTTTTGAGGACGATGGGCTTGTCGGGGTTCTCGTTCTTGACGCGCATGCCGCCGCCCGCGCGGGTCAGCTCGCCGTCCAGGAGTTCGTACCGGGCCGTGCCGCCCGCCACCAGGAGGCGGCCGTCAGGGAGTTGGGCGTGACCGGAGCAGAAGAAGTCCTCCGGGGTCGCCACCTTCTTGAAGGTGTCCGTCTTCGGATCCCAGAGAATCGTGTCGAACGCCCCCGCGTCGAACTTCTTCTGCTCGTTGCCGGAGCCCGCAACGATCAGGACCTTGCCGGTGTGCAGGAGCGCGGCATGGATGGCGTTGGTGCGGAACTCCTCGGGGATGCCGATCTGCTTCCAGGAGCCGTACTGGGCTTTGTAGCCGGGCTGGGCGATCTTGTACTCGTAGTACTGCTCCTCGGCGAAGGAGAGCGCCGCCGGTGCGTTGAGTCCTACGAGGAGCGTGCCCGCCCCGACACCGAGGAGCGTCTTCTTGGTGCGCTTCGAGGGCCGGTAAGCCATGGGTCAGTTCCCTCCGGTCGTCGTACCCGTGGCGAACGCCGGCTCCGGCTCGCCCTCCGGGCCCTTGGCTCCGATGCCGTCCGCGTCCGCCCTGCCGAGCTGGCGCGCCCGCTGCCGGGCCTCCTTGCGTTCCTTGTGGCCCTTGCGCCCGGTGAGCAGCGTGTAGCCCCAGATGGTGACGGGGGCGAGGGAGATGGCCATCGCGAGTACGGCCCAGGTGCGCATCGCCACGTGGGTGTGGCCGAGCACGAACGAGGCGATCAGGGAACTGGCGAGGACGGCCGCCCAGAAGAGGTGGATGCGGAAGGTGGCCACCCGGTCCGGGCTGACGCCACTGCCCTTGGGCGTGACCACGAAGCGGCTCGGACGGCGCAGGACGGCTGCGCCGAGCGACTTGGCGTAGATCGGGGCGGAGAGCGCGGACATCGCCATGCCCGCGAGCCCTCCGGAACCCTCGGGTTCGTGCGGAGAGACGTTATGACGGCGATTCCACAGGTACAGCCCCACCTGGAGGGCTGCCGCGTCGCTGTAGAGCATCAGCCAGACCGACGCGGCGACCTGCGTACCGGACGCTCCGAACCAGAGGAACAGCACGCAACTCAGCACACCGAGCAGCCAGTTGACCGCCGTCATCGGGTAGTAGACGAGCATCATCGTGTACGAGAAGAGGCGGCCGGGCGGCATCGTGAACGGTGCCTTCCAGTACTGCTTGAACAGCGTCTCGTACGTCCCGCGCGACCATCGCATCTGCTGGGTGAAGAAGTCCGTCCAGGAGGCGGGGCCCTCGCCGACGGCGAGCACGTCCGGGGTGTAGACCGAGCGCCAGTGGCGCCGGGTGGCGGGGTTCTTGTGACGGTGAATCTCGAAGCCGGTCGCCATGTCCTCGGTGATCGAGTCGTACAGGCCGCCGACCTGGCGGAGCGCCTTGATGCGTACGACGTTGTTGGTGCCGACGAACATGGGGGCGCGGTAGCGGTTGCCGGCGCGCTGGATCAGGGCGTGGAAGAGGAACTGCTGGGACTCGGCGGCCTTGGTGACGGGGGTGTCGTAGTTCCCGTACACCTGGGGCCCGACGACGAAGGCGACATCTTCATCCCGGAAGTACCCCATCATCCGTTCGAGGAAGTTGGGGAGGGGAACGTGGTCGGTGTCGACGGAGGCGAAGAAGTCGTACTCGCCGCCGTGCATCGCGAGCCAGGCGTTGTAGTTGCCGTGCTTGGTGCGGGCCTTGTGGGCACCCTTCTCGCGGTTCCACTCGGGCACGCCGTTGCGGGTGAAGTGCCGTACGCCGAGCTCGGCGCAGAGCGCCTTGGCGTCCTGGTTGTCCCCCTCATCCAGCAGCCAGACGTCCAGGGGGCCGGTGTGGTGTATCGCCTTCGCGCCCTCAAGGGTGGCGCGGACCATGCCGAGGGGTTCCTTGCCCGGGACGTACGTCGTGAGGAACGCGACGCGGGTGCCGGGTTCGGGGGTGACGGGGATGGGATCCCTGGCCACCATCGTCGCGTGGGCGATGGAGATGACATTGACGAGCATGAAGAGCTCGATCAGGCCGATGGCCACGAGCATCGTGGCGTCGAGCCCGATGAGCCAGCTGTCGGCGCCCTCGCGTTCCGTCCAGTGGGTCGGCCAGACGAGGTAGACGAGGAGGAGCCCGGTGAGGACGGGCGCGAGCGTCATGAGGATGACGGCCCGTATTCGGTGGGGCTCGCCGGCGAGAAGCTTGTTGTACTGCACCCGATAGCGTTTCCCGCCGCCGCTGCCGCCGCCGCTGCCGCCGCCGCCTTCCGGCTCGCTCAGCGGCCCGGCCAATGTGCTGTGGGTGTGGTAGTCGTAGCCCTCCGGCCGCACAGCGCCCTCCAGGTCTTCGGTGATCTGGCAATGGCAGGTTCAGGTACGAACAAGCCGATACCCCGATACCCACACAAAAGTGGAGTTTCCCCGGCGTGTCGAACCGGGCGCGTCCGTGCGAGCGGTTTTACGGTGACCGGTTCGGCTGGGGTTGCGGGGAGAGCGCGAGCCTGCTTCAGTCCCCCGCCCGCCCACCCACCGGGCAATCGGGCGGGTGGGCGGGAAAGGCTTGTTCGGCGAGGATGGACGCGGGGTGATCGGGTGGGTGGGTGGGAGAGGTTCTTGCGGGAGCGTCCCCGAGGGTGGCAATCCCCGCCCCCGGAAGGGGCCTCAGGACCGCGCAACCCGCCGTAGGCGATGCCGCATGGCCCGCTGCGCCAAGGGCCCCAACTCCTCAACGGCGGTGACCAGCACCGCCAGTTGCTCCAGGGCGTCCAGCGCCCTGCCCGCCCCCGCCCCGTCCACCCCCTCGTACAGCTCTATCCCCACGAACGACGCCGCCACCGCCCTCGCGAGCCCCGCCGGATCAGCGAACTCCCCCAGCGGCGTGGAGGAGAGGACACGGATCAGGACCTTCTCGATCTCCTCGATCCAGAGGGCGAGGCCCGCCGCCGTCGCGGGGGCGAGACGAGGCTGCGTCTGCGCGCCCGCGAGAAGCTGGCCGAGGACCGCGACATGCCCCGCGGCCCGCTCCTCCTCATGCATCTCCCGCCCGAATTCGAGGAGTTCGGCCAGCGAGGACACCGAGTCGAGACGCTCCCGGTAACGGGACACCCGCTGCTCCGACCCGTGGCGGCACGCCGCCGCGAGCAACTCGTCGACCGACCCGAAGTGGTAGAAGACCAGCGCCTGATTGACCCCGGCCGTCGCCGCGATCGTCCGCGCGGACGTCTTCGCGATGCCCTGCTCCGTCAGCGTACGCAGCGCCCCTTCGAGGAGTTTCTCCTTGGTCCCGGCGCTCACGCCCTCGCCTCCTCACGCAGGGGCCGCAGCCCCGGGCGTACACCGCAGGCCCTGACATCCGCGTACGACGCCTTGAAGGAACCCTCGTACCCGAAGAGCGGCCCGAAGTGCCGGTTCACCACCCGGACCCGGATGTGGAAGCGGCCCGTGGAGTCGTCGAAGGACTCCCGCACCTCCGCGTCGCCGCCGATCAGGCCGGGGACGCGTACATCCACCGGCCCCTCACGGAAGCGGTGCTCCCCGGAGCGGATCAGGAGGGAGCCGTCCGGCTCGGCACGAAGGTGGAGGTCGCTCGCGAGGTGCTGGTGGGTGCCGAGGTAGTCCAGGATCCGGTCCCCCTGGGGGCCGAGGACCATCTGGGCGTCGAAGCGGCGGGAGCGGCCTGGCAGATCGAAGGTGCGCACGAAGCTCACCGTCTCACGGCCGAACGAGTCGGTGTACGGCACGTTCTCGATGGTGAAGGGGACGTTCCGTCCGGCGCGCGGGACGAGGATGTTGCGGGTTCCTCCCAGCGCCAGGAACGGTTTCACGAAGCCCCTGCCGTGCCAGACGCGGTCCATGACGCCCCTGCCGGTGCACGCCTCCCCGCTCGCGAGGCCCACGGAGAAGCGGCGCCGCAGCTCGGGGTGCAGACGGTCGAAGTCGGCGCCCATCACCGTACGGAAGATCGAGGACGTCATGACTGCTCCTGGAGGGTCGAGAGAATGCGGGGCGCGTGCGTACGGGGCGGTGGTGTCCGAAGGCAGCGGCGCGCCGCCGGCGTCGTCGGCAGGGGCGGGATGAAGCAGACGAGGGCGACCGTCGCCGGAGCCACCATCGGCAGCGCGAGAACCGCCGCCACCACGCACCCGGCGCGGACGGCCGTCTCGGCGAGCGCGTGCAGGAGCTGGCGTTCGGGGGTGATGCCCCGCTCGAGCCACAGTCGGAGGCGGTCGAAGGACCAGGCCGTGGCCCAGCCCATCAGCGGTCGGAAGAGGGCCCGGTCGGCGAGGGCGCCGAAGCGGCCCCAGCGCGGGCGGTAGTCGTAGCCGGTGACGAAGCGGATGGCGCCCTCCGCGGTGGGGACGTAGCGCCAGTAGCCCGAGCCCTCCCGCAGGAGCGACAGCGGGTGGGGCGAGGCGAAGCGCAGGGCCGAGGTCCTGGTGCCGTCGGCGCGGCGCTTCTCGCCGGCGGAGATCCCGGTGCCCGCGACGGTGAGGAAGGGCAGTACGCGCGTGCCGTACCGGAAGTGCCGCGGCTCGCCCGGCGCCTGCGGCAGGTAGTCGATCTCGGTGAAGCGCAGGTCCCAGCGCTGATGCTGGGACGGCTCCTGGGTCCGTGCCCAGAGCTCGTCGAGGTCGGCTTCTATGCGTGCTTCTACGTACAGGCCCACGACATACCCCCATGTCACCGCGCTTTTGAGCGACTGCTCAAGTGGATCGTAGGGTTTTTTGAGCGACCGCTCAAGTCCGAGGGCGGAAGAGAGCCCCCGCCGGGTCGGCGGGGGCTCTGGAAATTTGAAGCCAGGCGGCTACGGCGGCTACTCGGAAAGGTGGCGCTCCACCGTCTCGACCTTGGACGTCATCCCGTCCGTCACCCCGGGGCGAATGTCCGCCTTCATGACGACGGAGACGCGCGGCGCCCGCGCCTCGACCGCGGCGACGGCGCGCTTGACGACGTCCATCACCTCGTCCCACTCACCCTCCACGGAGGTGAACATCGCGTCGGTCCGGTTGGGCAGCCCGGATTCGCGGACGACGCGGACCGCGTCGGCGACGTACTCACCCACGTCCTCGCCGACCCCCAGCGGCGTCACGGAGAAGGCGACGATCATGCGCTGACCACCCCTTCACGGCGGGCGCGCGAGGCGATCACGGCGGCCTCGGCCTCACGCTTCAGCTTGCGCTCGGCGAAGAAACCGCCGGTCGGCAGGACGGAGAGGACGAAGTAGAGGGCGGCCGTCTTCGCGTTCCACTTCGTACGGTTCCAGGCGTCGAGCCAGAACAGCACGTAGAGGATGAAGAGCACGCCGTGGACCATGCCCATCACCGGTACGGCGTTGAAGTCCGTGGTCCGCTTGAGCACCGAGCAGATGATCAGGAGCAGGAAGGAGACGGCCTCGGGGGCCGAGACCAGACGGAGGCGGCGGAGTGCGGAAGCGGTCTTGATGTCCACGGATCACCTTCGGTGGGAGGGCGGGAGCGGGGGTGGGGGCCGCTCGACGGCATCGATCTTGTGAATGCGCGCACAAGCGACCCCCATTGTGACATCGGGGTGTTCTCCGGGTTCGCTCAGGGGCCGTTGCCCTGTTCCGACCCCATATCCGACGGCTACCGTCGATACGTGGCAACGTTCCGACTGCAAGGCAGCAGGGTGCTCGCCGTGGAGATGTCCGGCGACGCCGTCAAAGCGAAGAACGGCTCGATGGTCGCGTACGACGGCCAGATGGCCTTCAAAAAGATGACCGGCGGCGGCGAGGGCATCCGGGGAATGGTGACCCGGCGCCTCACCGGCGAGCAGATGACGGTGATGGAGGTGAAGGGGCACGGCACCTGCTGGTTCGCCGACCGGGCCACCGAGATCAATCTGGTGGAGCTGCGCGGCGACAAGCTGTTCGTCGAGTCCGACAACCTCCTGTGCACGGACGCGGGCCTGCACACCGGCACGCACTTCACGGGCGTGCGCGGCGCCTCGCAGGGCAACGGCCTGTTCACCACGACCGTCGAGGGCTCGGGCCAGGCGGCGATCATGTCCGACGGCCCGGCGGTGGTGCTCCGGGTCAGTCAGCAATACCCCCTGACGGTGGACCCTGGGGCGTATATCGCGCACCAGGGAAACCTCCGGCAGAACCTCCAGTCGGGCGTCACCTTCCGCACGCTCATGGGCGAGGGCGGCGGTGAGGCCTTCCAGATCCGCTTCGAGGGCGACGGTTTGGTGTACGTCCAGCCCAGCGAGCGGAACACGATCGCGGGGGACGTCTGACATGCCCTTCCAAGAGATCAACTCGAAGGTCGTCGAGGCGACCGTCGTGCCGGGCCAGCGGCTGTTCAGCCAGCGCGGCGCCATGCTCGCCTACAAGGGGGACGTCTCCTTCACACCCAACGTCCAGGGCGGGCAGGGCGGCCTTGCCTCCATGATCGGGCGCCGGGTCGCCAATGAGGCGACGCCCCTGATGACCGTGGAGGGCAGCGGCACGGTCCTCTTCGGGCACGGCGGCCACCACATCCAGGTGATCACCCTCTCCGGAGACACCCTCTACGTGGAGGCGGACCGGCTGCTCGCGTTCGACGGGACCTTGCAGCAGGGGACGATGTTCATGGGCTCCCAGGGCGGCGTCATGGGCATGGTCCGCGGGCAGGTCTCCGGCCAGGGCCTGTTCACCACCACCCTCAAGGGCCAGGGCGCGGTCGCCGTCATGGCGCACGGCGGGGTCATCGAGGTACCGATCACCCCGCAGCGGCCGGTCCATGTCGACCCGCAGGCCTATGTCGCGCACCACGGCGACGTACGCAACAAGCTCTCCACGGCGCTCGGCTGGCGCGACATGGTGGGGCGAGGCTCCGGCGAGGCGTTCCAGCTGGAGCTGTCGGGCAGCGGCGCGGTCTACGTCCAGGCATCGGAGGACAAGCTGTGAACCCCTCAATGCCCGCGGCAGGGCCCACGGTCTTCGACCCGATGACGCTGCCGAGCGACGACAGCGTGAACGCGTACACCTTCTGCGTGGAGCTCAAGGGGAGCCAGTGGTTCCTGCAGAAGGGAAAGATGATCGCCTACTACGGGTCGATCGAGTTCAACGGCATCGGGCACGGCCGCCTGGATCGTCTGGTGCGCACGAGTTTCCATTCGCCGCTGCACGCGAGCGACTGGGTCGTGGCGGACGGCCAGGGCAAGATGCTCCTCGCCGACCGGGCCTTCGACGTGAATTCGTACGACCTCGAAGAAGGCAACCTGACCATTCGCTCCGGCAACCTCCTCGCTTTTCAGCCAACTCTCTCGCTGAAGCAGTCCATCGTCCCGGGCTTTCTGACCCTGATCGGCACCGGCAAGTTCGTGGCCGCGTCGAACGGCCCGGTGGTCTTCATGGAGCCGCCGATCCGGGTCGACCCGCAGGCCCTGGTGGGCTGGGCCGACTGCCCCTCGCCCTGCCATCACTACGACCATGGCTATATGACCGGAGTCCTCGGTGGCCTGCGGGCGCTGACCGGGATCGGCGGCACCTCAGGTGAGGAGCACCAGTTCGAGTTCGTGGGAGCGGGCACCGTGCTTCTGCAGTCCTCGGAGGCGCTCATGGCCGAGCAGGCGACGGGCGCGGTGCCCCATCAGGCGGGGGTGCCGGGTGGACAGGGCGGGCAGGGCGCACCGGGTCAACGTGGCCAACACGGACAGCAGCCGGGACAACCGCGCCTTCCCGGACAACTGGGGGACCTCCAGCGTCGCTTCGGCCTGTGAGCGGTAGTCTGCGGAGTGTGACGGCGAACGTCTGTGCCCCTCTGTCACCTGGGGGGCGAGAGGCGCGTGTCACACACCCCCATTCGTTCACCTTTCAACTTCTTAGGTAGAATCGATTCCATGGAGACCGATACGGCCCCGCAGTGGCTGACCAACGAGGAACAGTGCGCCTGGCGCACCCACGTGGAGGTCAACAGGATGCTGACTTATCAGCTCGAGAAGGACCTCCAGCCGTTCAACCTGACCATGAACGACTACGACATCCTCGTGCATCTCTCCGAATCGGAGGAGCAGCGGATGCGTATGAGCGATCTCGCGGCCGCCACACTGCAGTCCAAGAGCCGCCTGTCCCATCAGATCACCCGTATGGAGAACGCGGGCCTGGTCCGCCGGGAGAACTGCGAGTCCGACCGGCGCGGGCTCTACACCGTCCTCACAGACGACGGCATGGAGACCATGAAGCGGGTCGCCCCGCACCACGTGGCCTCCGTCCGCCAGCACTTCGTCGACCTGATCTCACCCGAGGCGCTCGGCGAACTCCACAAGGCTCTGACCCCGATCGCGGAACACCTCCGCGCCCAGCGGGGCAAGCCCTGACCCTCACCGGCGGACGACAGGGATCCGGAGCTCGAAGAGCGCTCCCCCACCGGGGGCCTCCCGGACCGTGAGCGTGCCGCCGTGGCGCGTGGCCACATCGCGCGCGATGGCGAGGCCCAGACCCGCCCCGCCGTCGTCACGGGCGCGGGCGTCATCGAGGCGGACGAAGCGTTCGAAGACGCGCTCGCGTTCGCTCTCCGGCACGCCCGCTCCGTCGTCGGAGACCTCAAGGACCGCCCATCCGCCCTCCACGCGGGTGGTGACCGTGACGTGTGAGCCCGCGTGGCGCTGCGCGTTGGTCACGAGGTTGCCAAGGACACGCGCCAACTGGCTCCGGGAGCCGGTGACCTCGGCGTTCCCCAGTTCCATGCGGACGTCGACGCGGTCCCGCGTGCGCTGCGAGAGTTCCTCGCGGGCCAGCGCCCCCAGGTCCACATGTCCACCGCCCGGCTTCTCACCCGCGTCGAGACGCGCGAGGAGAAGCAGGTCGGCGGCCAGCTCCTGAAGCCGTACGGTGTCGGCGACCGCGCCGTCCACGTCCAGCAACTCCGGGTGGGCAGCGCCCACTTCGAGCTGGGTGCGCAGGGACGCGATCGGGCTGCGCAGCTCGTGCGAGGCGTCGGCCACGAAGCGGCGCTGGCGCTCCACCGAGCTCTGCAGGGCGGCGAGCGTCTCGTTCGTGGTCGTGGCCAGACGCGCGATCTCGTCGTGCGTGTCCGGCTCGGGCACACGGCGCGCGAGGTCCTCGGAGGCGGTGATCGCCGCCATCTCCGAGCGGATCGCGTCCACCGGGCGCAGGGCGCGGCGCGTCACCAGCCAGGTCACGGCGGCGATGACGGCGAGCAGCAGCGGGAAGCCGATCAGCATGGAGGTCAACGCCGTGGAGACCGCGCTCCGTTCGGCGGCGAGCGAGCCGCCCGCGTACACGGTGAGGTCGCCCTTCTTCTCGACGTTCACCTCGACCGCGGCGAAGCGGTACTCCTCCGTGTCGCCGTCGACGGTCGCAGAACCGCCGCTGTACTCGGTGTCCTCGGAGATCTCCCCCGCGTCGAGCGCGTCCTCGCCGCTGTCGCCTTCGTCGTCATCGTCGCCGCGGGGCGGGGTCGCCGCCGGCCGCGGCTTGACCTCGCCGACTCCCGTACCGCTGATGCTCTCCAGGTCGTCGCTGACGGCGACCAGCCTGCGGTCGGCGTCGACGACCTGCACCGGATTGTCCTCGCCGTCCAGCTCCAGGTCTCCGTAGCCGACGTTCGCGGCGAGCCGGGACGCGACCTGGCGGGCGGCCGAATCGGCCTGTCCGTCCGCCTGGTCGATCAGATTCGCGCGCAGCGAGAGAAGCACGGCGGCGCCGGCCGCGACCAGCGCGACGGCCACGACGAGGCTGGCGCCGAGCGTTGCCCGGGCCCGGACGGAACCGAAGAGCCGCTTCATCGCGGGGCCTCCAGGCGGTAACCGGCGCCGCGCACCGTCTTGATCAACTGGGCGCCGAGCTTGCGCCGCAGGGCGCTGATGTACACCTCGACGATGTTCGGGTCCCCTTCGTAGGCGAAGTCCCAGACGTGCTCCAGGATGTCGCCCTTGGAGACCACCTCGCCGGTGCGCAGGACGAGCTGCTCAAGGACCGCGAACTCCTTCGCGGTGAGCGCCACTTCGTCGTCGCCACGGAAGACGCGGCGCGCGGCGGTGTCGACCTTGAGGTCGCCGAGGGTGTGGACGGGAGACGGGCCGCCGTTGCCGCGGCGGCGCAGGAGCGCCTTCACACGTGCAACCAGTACGACGTACGAGAAAGGCTTGGTGAGGTAGTCGTCGGCGCCCGTGTCGAGCCCCTCGGCCTCGTCGTACTCGCCGTCCTTCGCCGTGAGCATCAGGATCGGTACGTCGTGTCCTGCGGCCCGCAGGGTCGAGCAGACGCGGTAGCCGTTCATGCCGGGCAGCATGATGTCGAGGATGACGAGGTCGTACGTTCCCTCGCTCGCCCGGTGCAGTCCGTCGATGCCGTCGTGTACGACGTCCACGGCGTAGCCCTCGGCTGTCAGACCCTTGGCCAGGGACAACGCGAGGCGCTTTTCGTCTTCCACGATCAACAGGCGCATGCGTTCAGGGTCGCAGAGCGAAGCTGAAGAGTTCTTCAGGCGGCTTCAGGCTGCGTTCAGGGTCGCTCAGCCAGATTGTTCCTTGTCGAAAGCGAACGGCAGCGGCTCACCGGCCGCGGGCCACCGTCTCGGGAGGAACCCCTTATGAAGCGCAACATCGTCATCGCCACAGTCGCCGCCATCGCACTGGTCGGGGGCGGCACGGCGTCGGCACTCGCCGTCACCGGCGACGACGAGTCGTCGGCCGCCGCGAAGAAGTCGAGCGTTCAGCTGAAGCACGACGAGGGCTCTGAGGACGACGCCAAGGAGAACACCGCCGAGGTGAAGGCCGCCAAGGTGACGGCGGCCGACGCGATCGAGGCGGCGCTGGCGAAGCAGTCCGGTACGGCGGTCTCCGCCGAGCTGGACGACGAGGACAACGGCGGCCTGGTCTGGGACGTCGACGTACTCGGCAAGGGCAGCACGTGGCACAGCGTCCAGGTCGACCCCGGCACCGGCAAGGTGCTCGGCACGCACACCGAGCAGGACGAGGACGGCGACGCGAAGCGGGTCTCCGCTGCCCTGAAGGGCGCGTCCGTCTCCGCCGAGGACGCGGCGAAGGCTGCCGCCGACAAGGGCACGGTGACGTCCGTGGACCTGGATGACGACGGTACGACCGGGGCCTGGGAGGCGGAAACCTCCGGTGCCAAGGGTGCGGAGTCGGACTGGAAGGTCGACCTGCAGTCGGGCAAGGTCACGGCCGACAAGTCGGACAGCCACGATGACTCCGACGACAACGACTCGGACGACGACGGCTCCGACGACTGACGGCTCCGACGACTGACGGTCCCCCGTCCCCCGATGAGCCGGCCCCGCAGGGACACCCTGCGGGGCCGGCGCACGTGCGCTACATCCTGAACCGCCGCTTCGCGGCGGGAACTCTCCCGCCCACCCACCCGATTGCCCCGGGGTGATCGGGTGGGCGGGCGGGAAAAAATCGCCGCGAAGCGGCGGCTCGTCCGGCTGCGGGACCACCCGGCTCGCCCGCCCCGAGGCGGAGCCCACCGCGCGGCTCGGGTCACCCCGAGGTCAAGCTGGCCACCAGTTCATCCGCCGCCGCATAAGGATCCAGCTCCCCCGCCACGATCCGTCCCGCCAGCGCCGAAAGCCGCGCGTCCCCGTGGAGGTCCGCGATGCGCTCCCGCAAAGCTGTGACCGCGATGGTTTCCACCTCGCGGGACGCCCGCGTCGCGCGGCGTTCCGTGAGGACTCCCCGCTCCTCCATCCACGCCCGGTGCTTCTCCAGGGCCTCGACGACCTCCTCGATGCCCTCGCCCCTGGCGGCCACCGTCTTCACGATGGGCGGGCGCCAGTCGCCGGGGCCGCGGGACTCCCCGAGGCCCAGCATGTGGTTCAGCTCGCGCGCGGTGGCGTCCGCGCCGTCCCGGTCCGCCTTGTTGACGACGTACACATCGCCGATCTCCAGGATTCCCGCCTTCGCCGCCTGGATTCCGTCGCCCATCCCGGGGGCGAGCAGCACCACCGACGTGTCCGCCTGCGAGGCGATCTCCACCTCGGACTGGCCCACGCCGACCGTCTCCACCAGGATCACGTCGCAGCCCGCCGCGTCCAGGACGCGGATGGCCTGGGGTGCCGACCAGGCGAGGCCGCCGAGGTGGCCGCGGGTCGCCATCGAGCGGATGTAGACGCCGGGGTCGGACGCGTGCTCCGACATCCGGACCCGGTCGCCCAGCAGCGCGCCCCCGGAGAAGGGTGACGACGGGTCGACGGCCAGGACGCCGACCCGCTTCCCCGCCCTGCGGTAGGCGGAGACAAGCGCCGACGTCGAAGTCGACTTGCCGACACCCGGCGATCCGGTGAGGCCCACCACGTACGCGTGGCCCGCCAGCGGAGCCAGCGCCGCCATGACTTCGCGGAGCTGCGGCGACGCCCCCTCCACCAGTGAGATCAGCCGGGCCACGGCCCGTGGCCTGCCCTCGCGGGCCTGCGCCACCAGGGAGGGGACGTCCTGCATGTCAGACAGCTCCGTTCCAAGACGTAAAGGGAAGGTGTAAGCGCCGACGCGTCAGGCCTTCGCCACCCTCACGATCAGTGCGTCACCCTGCCCGCCGCCACCGCACAGCGCCGCCGCGCCCACGCCACCGCCGCGCCGCTTCAGCTCAAGGGCGAGGTGCAGGACCACACGCGCGCCGGACATCCCGATCGGGTGACCCAGGGCAATGGCGCCGCCGTTGACGTTCACCTTTTCCGAGGACACCCCGAGGTCCTTCATTGACTGCACCGCGACCGCGGCGAAGGCTTCGTTGATCTCGATCAGGTCGAGGTCCGCGACGTCAAGGCCCTCCTTCTTCAGGGCGTGCTGGATGGCGTTCGACGGCTGCGACTGGAGCGAGTTGTCCGGGCCCGCCACGTTGCCGTGCGCGCCGATCTCCGCGATCCAGTCAAGGCCGAGCTCCTCGGCCTTCGCCTTCGACATCACCACGACGGCGGCGGCGCCGTCGGAGATCTGCGAGGAGGTGCCCGCCGTGATCGTGCCGTCCTTGGCGAAGGCGGGGCGCAGCTTGCCGAGCGACTCGGCGGTGGTCTCGGCGCGGATGCCCTCGTCCTTGGCGAACAGGACCGGGTCGCCCTTGCGCTGCGGGATCTCGACCGGGGTGATCTCGGCCTCGAAGATGCCGTTCTTCTGGGCGGCGGCGGCGCGCTGGTGGGAAGCGGCGGCGATCTCGTCCTGCTCGGAACGTGCGATGCCGAGGCGGGTGTTGTGCTTCTCCGTGGACGCGCCCATGGCGATGTTCTCAATGGAGTCCGTCAGACCGTCGTACGCCATGGAGTCGAGCATCTCGATGGCGCCGTACTTGTAGCCCTCGCGCGACTTGGGCAGGAGGTGCGGCGCGTTCGTCATGGACTCCTGGCCGCCGGCGACGACGATGTCGAACTCGCCCGCGCGGATCAGCTGGTCGGCGAGCGCGATCGCGTCGAGCCCCGACAGACACACCTTGTTGACGGTGAGCGCGGGGACGTTCATGGGGATGCCCGCCTTGACGGCGGCCTGGCGTGCCGGGATCTGCCCTGCCCCGGCGGTGAGCACCTGGCCCATGATCACGTACTGCACCTGGTCGCCGCCGATGCCGGCCCGGTCGAGCGCGGCCTTGATCGCGAAGCCACCCAGGTCGGCGCCGGAGAAGGACTTCAGGGAGCCGAGCAGGCGGCCCATGGGCGTGCGCGCGCCCGCGACGATCACTGAGGTGGTACCGGTCGTTCCAGACATGTGCCACGGCCCCTTGGGAGGAGAAGTTAATGAGGGTTTACTTGAATGTACTGAGCGGTACGCCGCGCGTCATCGGGCGCTCGGTGTGATCGCGCGCACGTTGCGTAATCACGGCCGGAAGGGCTGCACTTAAACCATGCTGACGCGAATCGATCACATCGGGATCGCCTGTTTCGACCTCGACAAGACCGTCGAGTTCTACCGGGAGACGTACGGCTTCACGGTGTTCCACACCGAAGTCAATGAAGAGCAGGGCGTGCGCGAGGCCATGCTGAAGATCAATGAGACGAGCGACGGCGGCGCCTCTTATCTGCAGCTCCTCGAATCCATCCGCGAGGACTCCGCGGTGGGCAAGTGGCTGGCGAAGAACGGCGAGGGTGTGCACCACATCGCCTTCGGCACCGCCGACGTGGACGGCGACGCCGCGGCCATCAAGGACAAGGGCGTACGCGTCCTTTATGAGGAGCCGCGCATCGGTTCCATGGGCTCCCGCATCACGTTCCTGCACCCCAAGGACTGTCACGGTGTGCTCACCGAACTCGTCACCTCCGCGGCCCAGGAGTCACCGGAGCACTGACCTCCGCATACTTGGGCCGGTAGGGTTGGGGTCGGCCGTCCGAAGTAAGGGCGGCCGGTCGTCCGTACGCTGGGCGGCCGCTTGCCGGGGTCCGGGTTTCGGGGGACGAGCGTCGGGGCAGCAGCCCATGCTCTGCTGTTGATCTGACACCATTCCCCGGGGGCCCCGTTCGGCGGATGGACAGGGCTCGTAAGAAGAGACTTGCGACCAGGGGACGGATGGGACCGCGCAGTGCGGGGCTACGAACGCCAAGAGAGCTCGCGGGCTGAACCGGACCATCTTTCGCGGTTCGAGGCCGAGATGGACCGGCTGAAGACCGAACGAGAGAAGGCTGTTCAGCACGCCGAGGACCTCGGCTACCAGGTCGAGGTGTTGCGCGCCAAGCTGCACGAGGCGCGCCGCAACCTCGCGTCCCGCCCTGCCTATGACGGCGCGGACATCGGCTATCAGGCCGAGCAGTTGCTTCGCAATGCCCAGATCCAGGCCGACCAGCTGCGCCAGGATGCCGAGCGCGAGCTGCGCGACGCCCGTGCGCAGACCCAGCGGATCCTCCAGGAGCACGCCGAACAGCAGGCCAGGCTCCAGTCGGAGCTGCACTCCGAGGCGGTGTCACGCCGTCAGCAGCTCGACCAGGAGCTGTCGGAGCGCCGCCAGACCGTCGAGTCGCACGTCAACGAGAACGTGGCGTGGGCCGAGCAGCTCCGGGCACGCACCGAACAGCAGGCGCGCCGCCTGCTCGACGAGTCCCGCGCCGAGGCCGACCAGGCCCTCGCGGCGGCCCGTGCCGAGGCCGAGCGCGTCACCGAAGAGGCCCGCCAGCGCCTTTCGAGCGACGCCGAGTCGGCCCGCGCCGAGGCCGAGGCCATCCTGCGCCGGGCCCGCACGGACGCCGAGCGCCTCCTGAACGCCGCCTCCACGCAGGCGCAGGAGGCCACCGACCACGCCGAGCAGCTGCGCTCCACCACGGCCACCGAGTCCGAGCAGGCGCGCCGCCAGGCCACCGAGGCGAGCCGGGCCGCCGAGCAGCGCATGACGGAGGCCGAGACGGCGCTGCGCGAGGCGCGCACCGAGGCCGACAAGGTCCTCGCCGAGGCCAAGGAATTGGCGTCCAAGCAGCTCTCGGCCGCCGAGGGCGCCAACGAACAGCGCACGCGTACGGCCAAGGAGCAGGTCGCGCGCCTTGTCGGCGAGGCCACCAAGGAAGCCGAGGCCACGAAGTCCGAGGCCGAGCAGCTCGTCGCCGACGCCCGTGCCGAGGCCGAGAAGCTGATCAAGGACGCCGCCGAGAAGGCGCGCACGATCACCGCGGAGGAGACCGCGGGCCAGCTCGCCAAGGCCGCCCGCACCGCGGAGGACGTACTCGACAAGGCGTCCAAGGACGCCAAGGAGACGACGAAGGCCGCCACCGAGGAGGCCGAGCGGATCCGCTCGGAGGCCGAGGCGGAGGCGGACCGGCTGCGCGCCGAGGCGCACGACATCGCCGAGGAGCTCAAGGGCACGGCGAAGGACGACACCAAGGAGTACCGCGCCAAGACCGTCGAGCTGCAGGAGGAGGCGCGCCGGCTGCGCGGCGAGGCCGAGCAGCTGCGGGCCGACGCGGTCACCGAGGGCGAGCGGATCCGTGGCGAGGCCCGGCGCGAGGCCGTCCAGCAGATCGAGGAGGCGGCCAAGTCCGCCGAGGAGCTGCTCGCCAAGGCGAAGGCCGACGCGGACGAGCTGAAGTCGGCCGCGACCACCGAGAGCGAGCGGGTCCGCACCGAGGCCATCGAGCGTGCCACGAGCCTGCGCAAGCAGGCCGAGGAGACGCTGGAGCGCACCCGCGCCGAGGCCGAGCGGCACCGCGAGGAGGCCGCCGAGCAGGCCGAGGCCGCGAAGTCGGAGGCCGAGGACGCCGCGCGGGCCCTGCACGAGGAGACCGAGCGGGCCATAGCGGCACGTCAGGCCGAGGCCGCCGACGAGCTGACGCGCCTGCACACGGAGGCCGAGGAGCGTCTCGCCTCCGCCGAGCAGGCGCTGACCGACGCCCGCGCCGAGGCCGAGCGCATCCGCAAGGAAGCGTCGGACGAGACGGACCGCCTCCGTTCGGAGTCCGCCGAGCGGATCCGCACCCTTCAGTCGCAGGCCGAGACCGAGGCCGAGCGGCTGCGCACGGAGGCCGCCGCCGACGCCTCGCAGGCGCGCGCCGAGGGCGAGAACATCGCCGTACGGCTGCGTTCGGACGCCGCCGCCGAGGCCGAGCGGCTCAAGACCGAGGCCCAGGAGTCCGCCGACCGGGTCCGCTCGGAGGCCGCTGCCGCCGCCGAGCGGGTGGGCGCGGAGGCCGCGGAGGCCCTGTCCGCGGCGCAGGAGGAGGCAGCGAGGCGCCGCCGCGAGGCCGAGGAGACCCTCAGCTCCGCGCGCGCCGAGGCCGACCAGGAGCGTGAGCGCGCCCGCGAGCAGAGCGAGGAACTCCTCGCCTCCGCCCGCAAGCGCGTGGATGAGGCCCAGGCCGAGGCAGTCCGCCTCGTCGAGGAGGCCGACCGCAGGGCGACCGAGATGGTCTCCAGCGCCGAGCAGACCGCCCAGTCCGTACGGGACTCGGTGGCGGGCCTCCAGGAGAGCGCGCAGGAGGAGATCGCGGGCCTGCGCAGCGCCGCCGAGCACGCGGCGGAGCGTACGAGGACCGAGGCGCAGGAGGAGGCGGACCGTGTCCGCTCCGACGCGTACGCGGAGCGGGAGCGGGCCACCGAGGACGCGGGCCGCATCCGGCGCGAGGCGACCGAGGAGTCCGAGGCCGCCAAGTCGCTTGCCGAGCGCACCGTTTCGGAGGCGATCGCGGAGGCCGAGCGGATGCGTTCGGACGCGTCCGAGTACGCCCAGCGCTCGCGCACCGAGGCTTCGGACGCGATCGCGTCGGCCGAGCAGGACGCCTCCCGCACCCGGGCCGACGCCCGCGAGGACGCCAACCGCATCCGCGGCGACGCGGCGAGCCAGGCCGACCAGCTCATCGGCGAGGCGCGCAGCGAGGCCGAGCGGCTGCAGAACGAGACGATCGCCGAGGCCGAGCGGCTGCGCGGCGAGACGGCTTCGGAGGCCGAGCGGCTTCGTACGGAGTCGGTGGCCAAGGCCGAGAAGCTCATCTCGGACGCGTCGGGCGACGCCGAGCGGCTTCGCGCGGACGCCGCCGAGACGGTCGGCTCCGCCCAGCAGCACGCCGAGCGCATCCGGGCCGAGGCCGAGCGCGTCAAGGCGGAGGCCGCGGCCGAGGCCGAGCGGCTCACCTCGCAGGCGCGGGCCGAGGCCGAGCGCACCCAGGACGAGGCGCGCCAGGCCGCCAACAAGCGGCGCTCCGAGGCGGCCGAGCAGGTCGACACCCTCATCACGGAGGCGGCGGCCGAGGCCGAGAAGCTGACGAAGGACGCCCAGGAGAAGGCGCTCAAGGCCACCACGGAGGCGGAGGCGCAGGCCGACACGATGGTCGGCGCCGCACGCACGGAAGCCGACCGGCTCATCTCCGAGGCGACGGTCGAGGGCAACTCCCGGGTGGAGAAGGCGCGTACGGACGCGGACGAGCTGCTCATCGGCGCCCGCAGGGACGCGACCGCCATAAGGGAGCGCTCGGAGGAGCAGCGCGACCGCCTCACCGCGGAGATCGAGGAGCTGCACGAGCGTGCGCGCCGCGAGTCCGCCGAGGCGATGAAGACCGCGGGCGAGCGCTGCGACGCTCTTGTGAAGGCCGCGCAGGAGCAGCTCGCCGAGGCCGAGGCAAAGGCCAAGGAGCTGGTGTCGGACGCGAGTTCCGAGGCGGGCAAGGTGCGCATCGGCGCCGTGAAGAAGGCCGAGGGGCTGCTCAAGGAGGCCGAGGCGAAGGTGGCCACGCTGGTGCGCGACGCCGAGCGCGTCAAGGCGGAGGCGAAGGCCGAGGCCGAGCGTACGGTTGACGAGGGCAAGCGCGAGCTTGCGGTCCTCGTCAGACGGCGCGAGGACATCAACGCCGAGATTTCCCGTGTCCAGGACGTACTGGAGGCGTTGGAATCCTTTGAGGCCCCACCGGCCGCCGGTGCCAAGGACGGTGGCGTCAAGGCCGGTGCGGCGGCGGGCTCAACTCGATCGGGTGGCAAGCCGTCCGAGGGCTAGCCAAAGAACATCTCGCGTGCTTCGTAAGGACCTTCGGCACTGTCCCTGGCAAGTGCTCCGGCGGTTAGCCACTCAAAAGGGGTGTCATTCTCCAGATCAAACGGGCATCTGCTCGATGACACGCCGCTTGGACCCCTAGGATTCCCTCTATCACCTCACCGGTCTCATTCGACAGGAACCCCATGAGCGACACTTCCCCCTACGGCTTCGAGCTTGTGCGGCGTGGGTACGACCGCGCTCAGGTGGACGAACGTATCTCCAAGCTCGTCTCCGACCGTGACAGCGCTCTTGCTCGTATCACTGCTCTGGAAAAGCGCATTGAGGAGCTGCACCTCGAGACGCAGAACGCGCAGGCGCAGGTAGCCGACGCCGAACCGTCGTACGCGGGCCTCGGCGCGCGTGTCGAGAAGATCCTCCGCCTCGCCGAGGAGGAGGCCAAGGACCTGCGCGAGGAGGCCCGTCGCGCAGCCGAGCAGCACCGTGAGCTCGCCGAGTCGGCGGCCCAGCAGGTGCGCAACGACGCCGAGTCGTTCGCGGCAGAGCGCAAGGCCAAGGCGGAGGACGAGGGCGTCCGGATCGTCGAGAAGGCCAAGGGCGAGGCGGGCACGCTGCGCAGCGAGGCGCAGAAGGACGCGCAGCAGAAGCGCGAGGAGGCTGACGCGCTCTTCGAGGAGACCCGCGCCAAGGCCGCCCAGGCCGCCGCGGACTTCGAGACGAACCTCGCCAAGCGCCGCGAGCAGTCGGAGCGTGACCTGGCCTCGCGTCAGGCCAAGGCCGAGAAGCGGCTCGCGGAGATCGAGCACCGTGCGGAGCAGCTGCGTCTTGAGGCGGAGAAGCTGCGTACGGACGCCGAGCGTCGCGCCCGTCAGACGGTGGAGACGGCTCAGCGTCAGGCGGAGGACATCGTCGCCGATGCCAACGCCAAGGCGGACCGGATCCGCAGCGAATCCGAGCGCGAGCTTGCGGCGCTGACGAATCGTCGCGATTCGATCAACGCTCAGCTCACCAATGTGCGGGAGATGCTGGCCACGCTCACGGGTGCGGCTGTGGCTGCCGCCGGGACGCCTGCCGAGGATGAGCCTGTCTCTCGTGGGGTTCCGGCTCAGCAGACTCGCTGACGGTGCGGCTGGTCGCGCCCCGCGGCGCAGCCGCAGATGTCACAGCCCCGCGCCCCTTACGGGCGCTTGCAGGGCCCTCTGTCCAAGTGGCAGGGGGCTCTGTCCCGTCTTAGCGTGGCCGCATGATCGAGCTCGAGGGGCTGACCAAGCGGTACGGCGAGAAGCTGGCCGTCAACAACCTCACCTTCACCGTGCATCCGGGGGTCGTCACCGGCTTCCTCGGCCCGAACGGCGCCGGCAAGTCCACGACGATGCGCATGATGCTCGGGCTCGACAACCCCTCGGCGGGGGCCGTGCGGATCGACGGCAAGCGGTACGCCCAGCTGAAGGAGCCGCTCAAGTACATCGGCGCCCTGCTCGACGCCAAGGCCATGCACGGCGGGCGCAGCGCCTTCAACCATCTCCTGTGCCTCGCGCAGAGCAACGGCATCCCACGGGCCCGCGTCCACGAGGTACTCGACACCGTCGGGCTGACCCAGGTGGCCAGGAAGAAGGCCAAGGGGTTCTCGCTCGGCATGGGGCAGCGGCTCGGGATCGCGGGGGCGCTGCTCGGTGACCCCGAGATCCTGATGTTCGACGAGCCGGTCAACGGGCTCGACCCCGAGGGCATCCACTGGATCCGGAACCTGATGAAGTCCCTCGCCTCGCAGGGCCGTACGGTCTTCGTCTCCTCGCACCTGATGAGCGAGATGGCACTCACGGCCGAACACCTCGTCGTCATCGGGCAGGGGCGGCTCCTCGCCGACACCTCGATGGCGGATTTCATCCAGCAGAACTCACGGTCATACGTCCGACTGCGCTCGCCGCAGCGCGAGCGTCTCCTCGATGTGCTGCACCAGGAGGGGATCGCCGCCGTCGAGGCGGGCAACGGCACCCTTGAGGTCGACGGCACCACCGCGGAGGACCTCGGTGAACTCGCCGCACGCCATCAGCTCGTACTCCATGAACTGAGCCCCCAGCGGGCCTCCCTGGAGGAGGCCTTCATGCAGCTCACCGCCGAGTCGGTGGAGTATCACGCGCACGCCGACCACGCGGGCCCCGGCGCCCCGCCGCCTCCGGCACAGTCCGGCGGCTGGGGCGCGGGCTGGGCCAACCAGAAGAAGGGGTCCTGAGCGATGGCCGCGACGCAGGTACTGAAGTCGGAGTGGACCAAGATCCGCTCGGTCTCGTCGACCGTGTGGACGCTGGGTCTCGCGGTGGTCGTCACGGTCGGGCTCGGGCTGCTGATCAGCATTCTGGCGAAGAACGACTACGACAGCCTCAACGCCCAGGACCGCAGGGTCTTCGACCCGACCTTCACCAGCTTCGCCGGGATGAGCCTCGGCCAGCTCGCCATGATCGTATTCGGCGTGCTCGTCGTCTCGAACGAGTACAGCACCGGCATGATCCGCACCTCGCTCTCCGCGGTCCCGCAGCGCGGCACCTTCATGGTCAGCAAGGTGGTGGTCGCCACGCTGCTCTCCCTGGTGGTCGGCCTCGTCACCAGTTTCATCACGTTCTTCGTGGGCCAGGCGGTGCTCGGCCAGTACAAGGCGTCGATCAGCGACCCGGGCGTCCTGCGGGCGGTGATCGGCGGCGGCCTCTACATGACGCTCATCGTGATGTTCTCGATGGGCGTCGCCACGATGCTGCGCAGCCCGATGCTGTCGCTCGGCATCCTGATGCCGTTCTTCTTCCTGATCTCCAGCATCCTGGGCAACGTATCGGCGACGAAGAAGATCGGCCGCTTCCTCCCCGACCAGGCAGGAAGCAAGATCATGCAGGTGAAGACCCCGCTAGACGACGACACTCCGTACGGGCCCTGGGGCGGGCTCGCGATCATGGTGGTGTGGGTGGCGGTGGCGCTGATCGGCGGGTACGCGCTGCTGAAGAAGCGGGACGCGTAGTCCCTGCGGGGAAACGGTTTTACCCGCTCTTGGCTGGAACCGTCAGCTCCCCGATATCCTCCTAACCCTTACGGGGGCGTGTGCCCCGACGTCCTGAACCATTCGATGGGTGCGGAGAATGATCGAGGCAGTCGGCCTGACGAAGCGCTACGGCGCCAAGACAGCCGTGTACAACCTTTCCTTTCAGGTGCGGCCCGGCACGGTCACCGGCTTCCTGGGCCCCAACGGCTCGGGCAAGTCGACGACCATGCGCATGATCCTCGGGCTCGACCAACCCACCACGGGCCAGGTGACGATCGGCGGCTACCCGTACCGCAAGCTCCCCAACGCCCCCCGCCAGGTCGGCGCGCTGCTCGACGCGAAGGCGGTGCACGGCGGGCGGCACGCGCGAAATCACCTCCTGTGCCTCGCGCAGCTCTCCGGCATCCCGGCCCGCCGCGTGGATGAGGTGCTCGGTGTCGTGGGCCTTCAGGACGTGGCGAAGAAACGTTCCAAGGGCTTCTCCCTCGGCATGGGCCAACGTCTGGGCATCGCGGCCGCGCTGCTCGGCGACCCGCAGGTGCTGCTCTTCGACGAGCCGGTCAACGGCCTGGACCCCGAGGGCATCCTCTGGGTCAGGAATCTGATGAAGTCCCTCGCCGCCGAAGGGCGTACGGTCTTCGTCTCCTCGCACCTGATGAGCGAGATGGCACTCACCGCCGAGCACCTGATCGTGATCGGCCGGGGGCAGATGCTCGCGGACATGAGCGTCAAGGACTTCATCTCGCACAACTCCGCCGACTTCGCCCGGGTGCGGGTGCCGGAGGGCGAGGTGCAGCAGCGCGAGAAGCTGTCGGCCGTGCTGAGCGAGGCCGGCGGGCAGGTCATGCCCGAGCAGGACGGTGCGCTGCGCGTGACCGGCCTTCCGCTGCCCCGCATCAGCGACCTCGCGCACGGCGCCGACGTCCGCGTGTGGGAGCTCTCGCCGCACCAGGCCTCGCTGGAAGAGGCGTACATGCGGATGACGCAGGGCGCCGTCGACTACCGCTCGACGGTCGACCAGCGCGCGGGACTACAGCAGCAGCTGCCGCCGGGTGCGATGCCGCAGGGGCCGATGCCGGTGCCCGGCCAGGGCCAGCCCGGGTGGTACGCGCCGCCGTCGCCCCAGCAGGGCGGCCAGCCGTTCGCGATGCCGCAGGGCGCTCCCCAGGGTCCGCCGCAGCACACCCCGAACCCGTACGCGGCCGCGGCCCCGCAGGCAGCCGCTCCCGCCCCTGCTCCTGCCCCAGCTCCCGCCCCCGCCCCCGCCCCCGAGATGACGAAGCGCGCGACCGACAGCGAGGACCCCCGATGACCACGCCTCCGACTCCGCAGCCGCAGGCGCAGCCCCAGCAGGCCCCGCAGGCCCCGCAGGCCCCCCAGCAGGCCTACGCACCGGTAGGCGCCCCGATGGCTCCCCCGCCGGCCGCCCCCGCGCCGCCCTCCGCCTGGCAGCAGGCCATCAACAACGCCTACACCTCGCCGATCCCGGTCAAGAAGACCCACCTCGGCAACGCGCTCGCCTCCGAGTGGACGAAGATCAAGTCGGTCCGCTCGACGATGTGGACGCTCGGTGTCTTCCTGCTCCTGGTCATCGGCATCGGCCTGCTCGTCGCCGCCCAGACGCAGGACCGGGACTACGCGGACGTGCCGTTCACGATCCCGGCGTTCTTCGGTCTCGTACTCGGTCAGATCTGCCTGATCACGCTGGGCGTCCTGGTGACGTCGTCCGAGTACGGCACGGGCATGATCCGTACGACGTTCACGGCCTCGCCGCAGCGCTACCGCGTGCTCGCCGCCAAGTTCCTGGTCTTCTTCGTGATCGCCTTCGTCGTCGCGGCGGGCTCCATCCTGCTGGTGGGCCTGATGACGTCGGGGATGCACAGCGGTCCGGAGGCGGGCGACGGCGACTGGTCGGGCACGGTGCTCAAGGGCGGCCTCTACGTCTCGCTCCTCGGCGTCCTCGCGCTCGCCGCGGGATCGATGCTGCGCCACTCGGCGGGCGCGATCACCGCGATGCTCGGCGTGGTCCTGGTGCCCGCGATCCTGCCCGTGTTCCTGATGATCTCCGAGGGCACACGGCCGCTCGGCGAGAAGATGCTGGACTACAACGCCATCAACTCGCTCGCCAAGATCTTCGAGATGGACGGCGAGGGCGGCGGCACCTCGCAGCTCATGCTGCTCGTCGGCGTGACGGTCGCCGCGGTCGTCGGCGCCTTCGCACTCCTGGAGAAGCGCGACGTGTAGCCGCAGGCCGTCAGTATCTGGGCGCGTTACGGGACCGCTGCACCCGCGTGGTGCGGCGGTCCCTCGCGTTCCAGCAGGCCTTGTGCCAGTGTCTGCGCTCGTCCACACCGGAGTGCTCGGGCCAGGCCACCACGTGCGCGACCCCGGAGGGGATCTCCTGGTCGCAGCCGGGGCAGCGGTAGCTCTTGCCGGCCGCGCTCGCGCCCGCGACGTGGCGCAGGCTCCACTCCTCGCCCTGCCAGCTCTCCGTGGACTGGAAGCCGCCGTAGCGGCCCGAAGGACCCGTGCCCGCGCCCATGCGCGGACCGTCTTCTCCGGCGCCCTTCGGGCGGTTGCGACGCGGGGACACGGGACACCTCACGGGATGTACGGGGTCAAAGAGTGTGTCCAGCCTACGCGGCGCACGGCGGGGTAGGCGTTCTTCACCAACCCCCACAGATCCCCCCCTGCATTCCGCAGAAAATCCGTCAATCCTCATGCGAAGCCGTGCCTTTGGCACGTGTCAAGCGTTGTTGCCCGTAGGGGGAGTGCCTGCGTCGGCGCCAAGGAGGCAGGAGTGCGATGCGTGTAGGTAGTTTTGTTCTGGCCGCCCAGTTCCCCGGACAGGGGCAGGGCGAGGCGCTGCACCGCGCGGTGCGGTCCGCCGAGGTGGCCGAGGAGGCAGGTCTCGACGCGGTCTGGCTCGCCGAGCACCACTTCGTTCCGTACGGCACGTGTCCGTCCGCCGTGACCCTCGCCGCGCTCCTTCTCGGGCGTACGCGGCGCATCCGCGTCGGCACCGCCGTGAGCGTGCTGCCGACCGTTCACCCCGTCGCCCTGGGCGAGCAGGCGGCCCTGCTGCACCTGACGTCCGGCGGGCGCTTCTCGCTGGGCGTGGGGCGCGGCGGGCCGTGGGTGGACCTGGAGGTCTTCGGGTCAGGTCTCGACGCGTACGAGAAGGGCTTCCCGGACTCCCTCGACCTGCTGCTGCGGTGGCTGCGCGAGCCCCGGGTCGCGAGCGACGCGGGCCGCTTCTCGTTCCGCGAGGTCGCCGTGGTGCCTCGCCCGCAGGAGGCGCTGGCCTGCTCGGGAGAGGACACCGAGGAGCCCGCCGACGGGCCCGAGGTGATCGTCGCCTGCACCTCGCCGTCCAGTGTGCGGCTCGCGGCGGAGCGCGGTCTGCCGATGCTGCTCGGCATGCATGTCGGCGACGAGGAGAAGGCCGAAATGGTGGCGTTGTGGCGCAGGCACGCGCGCGCCGCGGGGCGTACGCCGGAGGAGGTCCACCGGGCGCCGCACGTCTCCGCCGGGGTCGCGCAGATCGCGGACCGGCGTCTCGACGCGGCGGAGACGCTGCAGAAGGCGATGCCGGGCTGGCTCAAGCAGGGCCTGGACGCCCATGTCACGGTCGACGGCCGCGCGCGGGCGATGCGGGACCCGCTGGCGTACACCGAACTGCTCTGCGGACTACACCCGGTGGGCACCCCCCAGGTGTGCGCCGACCGGCTCGCCGCCACCTCGGAGCGCACGGGGATCACCCGCTTCGCGCTGCTTGTCGAGGGGTCGGGCGATCTCGCCACGACCGAGGAGAACGTCCGGAGGCTGGGCGCCGAAGTGCTGCCCCAGCTGGGCTGAGCCGCTGAGGTGGGGAGCTGCCGCTCCGGTACTAGTACACCTCCCGCGTACGGAGCGGCAGCAACGCGCTTCAGCAGTCCCGCAGTTCGGGCGACTGGTTGAGCAGCTGGCCCCGGACCGAAGTGAACCGGGCCAGCCTGTCGTCCACGGACGCGTCCAGCGGGAACACCGCCACGCGGTGGCAGTTCTGGAATGCCAGTCGCACTCCGAAGTGCCGCTGCAGAGCTCCGCGAATCGCGTCACTCGCGAGCGCACGCAGCAGCTGGCCACGTGCCTGCTCGTTGGGCGGCGGCGTCTGGTTGTCGGCGAACTCGCCGCCGTCAACCTTCAGCTGGGCCACCAGGGAGCTGATCATCTCCCATGCGTAAGGCAGGGAGGTCCGGACGCAGTCGACGAATTCCGCTTCATCGACCTCGCCTCGCTCGGCCTGTTCCAACAGTGCCGGTGAGACGTCGAGCGACATGGGTTCTCCTCTCGCACCCCCGGGGAGCGGGGGCTTCCGGACAGGGAAGGAGCCCGCACACGCAGCGTGCACGCACGGCGACCTCCTGCTTATACGGTAAGCACCGGACCCGTGCTGCACCAGGAGATTGGGAACACAACCGGCCAGGATCGAACAGGTTCATCGTTGGAGAAATCGCGTGGACCACCCGGTGTCGAGTAGCGTTGCGCCCCATGCGTCTCGTCATTGCCCGATGCTCCGTGGATTACGCGGGCCGGCTCACAGCCCACCTCCCGTCGGCCCCCCGTCTGATCCTTGTGAAGGCGGACGGCAGTGTCTCGATCCATGCGGACGACCGGGCCTACAAACCCCTCAACTGGATGTCTCCGCCGTGCACGTTGAAGGAGGGCGCCGGAGACGACGCGGGCGTCTGGACCGTCGTGAACAAGGCGGGCGAGAAGCTCATCATCACGATGGAAGAGATCCTGCACGACTCCTCGCATGAACTGGGTGTCGACCCGGGCCTCATCAAGGACGGCGTGGAAGCGCATCTTCAGGAGCTGCTCGCCGACCGGATCGAAACGCTCGGCGAGGGCTACTCACTGATCCGCCGCGAGTACATGACGGCGATCGGCCCGGTGGACATCCTCTGCCGCGACGCCGACGGGCAGACCGTCGCCGTGGAGATCAAGCGGCGCGGCGAGATCGACGGCGTCGAGCAACTCACCCGCTATCTCGACCTGTTGAACCGCGATCCGCACCTGGCCCCCGTCAAGGGCATCTTCGCCGCCCAGGAGATCAAGCCGCAGGCCCGCGTCCTCGCCACGGACCGGGGCATCGGCTGCGCCGTCCTGGACTACAACGCGATGCGCGGCATCGAGGACGACAAGCTGCGGCTGTTCTGAGTTCTTCCGTACGCGTCTGAGTTCTTCCGTACGCGAGAGGGCCGGGTCCTGGTGGACCCGGCCCTCTCGTGTCAGATCACCGTCGACGCGGTCGACGCGGGGCTGCTCGCGGAACGGCTCGCCGAGTTCGACGTGTCCGGGGACGCGGGCGGGTCCGGCGTGGTGCTCGGCGGCGGTGTCGTCGGCGGCGGGGTGGTCGGCGGCCTCGTCGTGGGCGGCCTGGTGGTCGGCGGCTTCGTCGTAGGCGGTTTGGTGGTCGGCGGCTTCGTCGTGGGCGGTTTCGTCGTCGGCTTGTCCGAGGTGTCGTCCGACGGCTTCCCGCTGCCGCTCGGGTCGTCCGACGGTTCGCCGGACGTGCTCGGCCCGCCGTCGTCCGCGGTGCCCGGCACGTCGTCCGGGCCGTCGCTGTCCGGACGGCTCGTCGAGTCCTTCGCCGGCTTGTCGGCGTTCAGGCCGTCGTCGCCTTGGTCCTCGCTCGCCGACTGCTCCGTCTTGACCTTGTCGGGCGGGTTGTCGTCGTTGCCGGACGTCGCGCCGAGGGTCACCACGGTGCCGAGTACGGCCGCCAGGAGGGCCCCCGCGCCCGCCGCCACCAGGTTGCGCCGGGTGCCGCTGACGATGGAGCGGCGGGTCGGCGCCGGGCCCGGGACCACGGCGGGCGAGGCGTTGCGGGTGACCAGCGTCTCGGGCTCCGGGGGCGGGGCCGGCAGCGCGAACGCCGCCGGGATGCCGCCGGGGGGCGATGCCGACTCCTCGTAGCGCGCGTCGGGCACCTCTTCGCCCGCCGCCGCGTGGCCCACGGGCAGCGTGCCGCCCGAGCGGTCGGCGACCAGGGCGAGGGCCCTGCGGCCCGCGATCATGCCCCGCTTGTCGGCGAGCGCGCCACGCAGGCCGATGGAGGCCTCCAGCTCGACGCGGGCCCGGTCGAGCTGTCCGCCGCAGAGCGCGAGGATGCCGAGCTCATGGTGGAAGTACGCCTCTTCGGCGACCTCCCCAGCGGTCCGCGCCGCCTCCTGGCCCGACCGCAGGGCACGCTCCCAGCTCCCCCAGTCGAGCCCTCCCGCGAAGGCGGGCGCGACGGTGCGGGCGAGCAGCACCGCGGCGCTCTCCTCGCCGCCGGCGGACGCCCCCGAGGCGGACTGCCCGGCGACCAGGGCGCTCAGCGCCGCGAGCACCGCGTCCGCCTCGGCCGTGACCCTCTCGGGACCCACCGAGGGATGCCCGGCCCACCAGGCGTAGTGCTGAGCGGCGCTCTGGGCGCGTTCGGGGGTGTCGTCCGCGTACCCGGAAGCCTCAAGTTGTGTGCGCACCCCGGCGGCGAGCCGGTAGTGCGAGCCGACGGGCGTGACGAGCGCGGCGGAGACCAGCTCGGCGAGGGCCGCGTCGGCGTGGGTGTCGCCCACCAGGGCCGGCAGATGCGCCTGGTGCGGCAGCTCGCCGCCGAGCGCGACGGCGAACCGCAGCGTGGCGCGCGCCGACGGGCTGAGCCGGGAGGCGAGCAGCACGGCGGGCGCCGCACCGTCGGCGAGCGAGGGCAGCGGTACGTCGTGGCCCTCGGCGTCGAAGGGCGCGTCGACGGGTCCTTCGGCGAAGTAGCCGTACTCGTCGAAGGCGTTCGGGTCGGCGCGCAGCTGGTCGCGCTGGCGCAGCAGGGCGCCGGCCTGGACGAAGCGCAGGGGCAGGCCCTCCGACTCGAACCACAGATCGCCCGCCCAGCTCGCCTCGTCGTCCGTCAGGACGCGGCCGACGGCACGCTCGAGGAGTTCGAGCCCGCCGCTGCGGCCGAGTCCGCCGAGGAAGACCTCTTCGAGGTGGGAATCGGGGGACGGCGCGGCGACGTCGGGTGTCGCGGAGACCAGGAAGGCGCACTCGGGCGTGGCCTCCAGGAGCTCCTCCAGTGCGGCGGCGCCGAACTCCAGGTCGTCCAGGACGACGACCGCGCCGATCTCGTGGACGAGTTCGAGCAGCAGGGCGCGGTCGGGGCGGTGCAGCGGGGCGTTGTAGACCACGCCGAAGAGGTCCTGGAGCAGGTCGCCGGGCGTCTTGTGGTACCCGGAGAGCCGCACTACGCCGTCCGGCGCGAGGTCCGCGCAGTCCTCGGCCACGGCATTCAGGAGCGCCGTGCGCCCCGAGCCCGCGGGTCCTGTGAGCCGCACCGAGCGCCCGCGTGCGAGCAGGCGCACGAGGCGTTCGCGCTCCTCCTGCCGCTCGAGGAGCGGCGTCCGCGGGAGTGCGGGCCCCGGCGGCACGGGCGGCGCGGAGGCGCGGCGCACCTCGGCGCGCTCGGCGGCGGTGCGCTTGACGGGTCGCGTCGGCTGTTCGCCCGGCGGGCAGGGTTCGATCTCGCTGCCGTCGACGGGGTTCACGGTGAGCAGGAAGTCGCCCGAGACGAGCTGGACGGTGCGGGCGAGCGTGGGCGCGGGCTGCCCGAAGTCGGGCGTCAGCGGATCGCGTGGCGGCCTGGAACGGCGCGCCGGGTCGTCGTCGTTGATGCCGTCATGGCCGTACTCTTCCGGTCCCCGGTTCATCGGGTCCATGGTCAAAGCCCCCCAGATGCGTGGTGTACACAGCCCCCTCCGGCCTTGTGCACACTGCGCTGTCGCTTCTGGTCCGGTGCCCCCGCTCGGGCGTCTGTCTTCGTCATGACGGTGGGCGACCGAACCCTAGACCTTCGCTCAGTATCTACGAACGGGCGGGGTACCGCGCCGTCCGAGACGTCACAGCTTCGTGAGGATTGTGCGCGAAGCGCGCGTTTCACACACGGGGAAGTGATTCGACCCCGATGCCGCCCTCGATGGCGAGGATCCGGTGCAGCCGGGTAGCCACGAGCAGGCGCTGCATCTGGGGCGGCACACTGCGCAGCACGAGTCTGCGGCCGCACCGTCCCGCGCGCCGGTGCGCGCCCATGATGACGCCGAGTCCCGTGGCGTCCCACGAGTCGAGTTCGGACAGGTCGAGCACCAGGTCGCCGGCGCCGTGGTCGACGGCCGAGTGCAGGACCGTTCGGGCGTCCGCCGCGCTGCGTACGTCGAGGCGTCCCCCGACGACCAGCTGGGCCTGGTCGCCCCTGATGTGCATATGCGCTCCCCGAGAGTGCTGAGTTTCCTGTGACGTCTGTTCCGTAAGCCGTCTGCGTATGTCACTGCAACTGACTGCCGCATGGGCAAGGAAGTTGCCGTCTGTAAGCGAACCGATACCGAATTCACTCCGAGGGGTGACCCCGCGAGGGAGGTTCGGGGACGTCAGTGCTTGTAGAAGCCCTGCCCGCTCTTGCGTCCGATGTCACCGGCGTCAACCATCCGGCGCATCAGCTCGGGCGGTGCGAACTTCTCGTCCTGGGACTCCGTGTAGATGTTGCTCGTGGCGTGCAGCAGGATGTCGACGCCCGTCAGGTCGGCGGTCGCGAGCGGTCCCATGGCGTGTCCGAAGCCGAGTTTGCAGGCGATGTCGATGTCCTCGGCGGTGGCGACGCCCGACTCGTAGAGCTTGGCGGCCTCGACGACGAGCGCGGAGATCAGACGGGTCGTCACAAAGCCGGCGACGTCGCGGTTCACGACGATGCAGGTCTTGCCGACGGACTCGGCGAACTCACGTGTGCGGGCGAGGGTTTCGTCGCTGGTCTTGTAGCCGCGCACGAGTTCGCACAGCTGCATCATCGGCACCGGCGAGAAGAAGTGCGCGCCCACGACCCGCTCCGGACGCTCCGTCACGGCCGCGATCTTCGTGATCGGGATGGCGGAGGTGTTGGAGGCGAGCACGGCGTCTTCGCGCACGATCTTGTCGAGCGTACGGAAGATCTCGTGCTTGACCTCGAGCTTCTCGAAGACGGCCTCGACGACGATGTCGGCGTCCGCGACCGCGTCCATGTCGGTGCTCGTCGTGATCCGCCCGAGCGCCGCCTCGGCGTCCTCGGCTGCCAGCTTGCCCTTGCTGACGAACTTGTCGTACGACGCCTTGATGCCGTCGGTGCCACGGGTGAGGGCCGCTTCGGTGACGTCGCGCAGGACGACGTCCCAGCCCGCCTGGGCGGAGACCTGAGCGATGCCGGACCCCATGAGTCCGGCGCCGATGACGGCGAGCTTCCCTGCCACTGTTCCGACTCCCCTACCGCTTATCACGCCTGGCTTACACGCTGTTTACGCAAGCCCTTGCGGCGGACATTAGTCGCCGTGAGCGGCGGAGTGGCGGCGAAGAGATGCGCGTCACGTCTCAGATGACGGACATCACACCGGTACGACTCATTCGGCGCCCCGCACCGCGTAGTTGAGGACCTTCTCGCCGAGCAGGTCCTCCATCTCGTCGAGCAGGACGAGGGCCTCGCGAGACACCTCGGCGGGCTTGCGGCACTTGGTCATCTCGTCGCCGATCCAGGCCATGAGCGTGCTGTGGAGCCAGGAGAGCTGACCCGCGATCAGCCCGGGCAGCGGGTCCCCGTCCGCGGCCTTCGTCTCCTCGGCGAGGGTCTTCGTGAGGTGGCCGAGTGCCTGCTGCTGGATCTCCCAGAGCCGGGAGCGCAGGGCGTGGGCCTCGGTGATGACCCTCATGAAGTCGGCCCACCCCGGGAAGAGACCGATACCCGGCGACACGCCCTCCACGTCCGAGCGCAGCTCACGCAGGACCGCCGCGGCGGCGGACTCCCCCGGGCGGCGTCCGCGTACATAGCCGGAGAGCCGGTCGACGACGGCCTCGCCGCGGTCCAGGAAGAGGTCCTCCTTGGCCGGGAAGTAGTTGTAGACCGTGTTCACGGAGACGTCCGCGGCTTCCGCGACCTCGGCGACGGTCACCGTGACGAAGCCGTGCTCCAGGAAGAGCCCCGTCGCGATGTCGGAGATCCGCTGCTTGGTCTGCCGCTTCTTGCGCTCCCTCAGTCCTTCAGCCATGCGCCCACCTTACGACCACTCGCTAGGGCGGATGAAAACTTGGAGGCATTGCAAAATTTAAGCGACTCTGTTTTTGTGGTCGTCATGGCAATCATCAGCACGGCCGGGCTCACCCGGACCTTCCGGACCAAACACGGCCCCGTCGAGGCGGTGCGCGGCATCGACCTGACCGTCGGCACCGGCGAGATCCTCGGTTTCCTCGGACCCAACGGCGCGGGCAAGACGACGACCCTGCGCATGCTCACCACGCTCCTGGCGCCCACCGGCGGCGCCGCCACCGTCGCGGGCATCGACCTGGCCCGCGACCCGGCAGGCGTACGACGCAAGATCGGCTACGTGGCCCAGTCCGGCGGCGTCGACCTCAACATCTCCCTGCGCGAGGAACTTCTCACCCAGGGCCGCCTCTACCGCATGACGAAGCCTCATGCGGCGGCCCGAGCCGAGGAGTTGGCCGCCGACCTGGGCCTTGCCGACCTCCTCGACCGCAAGTGCGCGGCCCTCTCCGGCGGCCAGCGGCGGCGGCTCGACATCGCCATGGGCCTCATGCACCGGCCCGAGGTGCTCTTCCTCGACGAACCGACCACGGGGCTCGACCCCGGCAGCCGGGCCGACCTGTGGGCGCTGGTGCGGCGGCTGCGCGACGACCACGGCACCACCGTCGTCCTGACCACGCACTACCTCGACGAGGCCGACGCGCTCTGCGACCGCCTGGTCGTCATCGACAAGGGCGTCGTGGTGGCCGAAGGCACACCGAGCGCCCTCAAGCTCCGGCACGGCGGCTCCATCGACGCCTCGCTCCAGGACACCTTCCTCGCCATCACCGGGCGGGACCTCGCCCCCAAGGACACGGCGCCCGTCGCCGTCTGAACCCCAGGACCACTTCCATGTCTGCGTTTCTCTCCGACACCGCGCTGATCTTCGGGCGGTACGCCCGCCAGACCCTGCGCTCCAAGTTCCAGATCCTCTTCGGCGTCCTGATGCCGCTGCTCTACCTGCTCTTCTTCGGCCCGCTCCTGACCGGTCTTCCACTCGGCTCACGCGGCGACTCCTGGCAGGTGCTCGTGCCGGGCCTGCTGCTCCAACTCGGCCTGTTCGGCGCCTCGTACAGCGGATTCGCGATCATCATCGAGAAGCAGTCCGGTGTGGTGGAGCGGATGCGGGTGACGCCCGTCAGCAGGCTCGCGCTGCTGCTCGGCCGGGTGCTGCGCGATGCCGCGCTCTTCGTCTTCCAGGCGGTGCTCCTGGTCCTCGCGGCCGTGGTGATGGGGCTGCGGGCGCCGCTCGCGGGCATCCTCATCGGCTTCGCGTTCGTGGGAGTACTGACCGTTGTCCTCGCGTCCCTCTCGTACGCGCTCGCGCTGCTCGTCTCCAAGCCGCACGAGTTCGGTCCCGTCATCAACGCGGTGAGCATGCCCTCGATGCTGCTCTCCGGTCTGATGCTGCCGATGGCGCTCGCACCGGGCTGGCTGGACGTGCTCTCGCACTTCATGCCGTTCCGCTATCTCGTGGACGCGATGCGGGCCGCCTATGTGGGCGAGTACGCGGGTACGGCGATGCTGTACGGCGTCCTCGCGGCGGCCGTGCTCACGCTGGGGTCCGTGACGGTCGGCACACGTGTCTTCCGCAGGGCGGGCGCGTAACTAGGCTGGCCCCATGGTCAATCTGACGCGCATCTACACCAGGACCGGCGACCAGGGCACGACCGCCCTCGGCGACATGAGCCGGACCGCCAAGACCGATCTGCGGATCTCGGCGTACGCCGACACGAACGAGGCCAATGCCGCGATCGGCACGGCTGTCGCCCTCGGTCAGCTCGACGAAGAGGTCGTGAAGGTCCTGGTCCGGGTCCAGAACGACCTCTTCGACGTGGGCGCCGACCTGTCGACGCCTGTCGCCGAGAACCCGGAGTACCCGCCGCTGCGGGTCGAGCAGTTCTACATCGACAAGCTGGAGGAGGACTGCGACCGCTTCAACGGGGAGCTGGAGAAGCTGCGCAGCTTCATCTTGCCGGGGGGCACGGCGGGCGCGGCGCTGCTGCACCAGGCGTGCACGGTGGCCCGCCGGGCGGAGCGGTCGACTTGGGCTGCTTTCGAGGTGCACGGAGAGGTGATGAACCCGCTGACCGCGACGTATCTGAACCGGCTGTCCGACCTGCTGTTCATCCTGGCTCGTACGGCCAACAGGGAGGTCGGGGATGTGCTCTGGGTGCCTGGCGGTGAGCGTTAGAGCCTGCTCAGGAAGTTCGGCTTCTCCTCGCCGTCCCGGACGGCGGGCGCCTTCTTCGGGAAGACCGTGTACGTCGCCGCGATGATGACGTTGATGCCGATCAGCCAGAGCATCCTCTCCTGCCACATCCGCAGTGAGTCGACGCTGCCCTCGCCGTCCACGTACCAGACCGCGCCCTGCAGCAGCGCCATGGCGATCAGCCCGGCGAGGATCCAGCGGGCGGCGATCTTCCACTCGTGGATCGCGCGGGGCACGCCGTACTTGGGGGTGCTCGGCGGCGGGCCGCCCGCGAAGCGGTGGGCTACACGGACGTCGACCCACTTGATCGTGTAATGGCCGAGCGCGATGGAGTAGCCGATGTAGACGGCCGCCAGGCCGTGCTTCCAGTCGGGCTCGGCGCCGTTCCTCAGGTCGATCGCGGTGACGACGAAGAGGACGACCTCCAGGATCGGCTCGCACAACAGCACGGCGACACTCGCGCGCGGCATCTTCGCCGCGTAGCGCAGGGCCAGGCCGCCGGCCAGCAGCACCCAGAAGCCGACCTCGCAGATGATGATCAGCGTGACGATCACAGTTCGCTCCTCTCGGTCACCTTTCCAGGCTCCCGCCGAACCGGCCGCGGATCATCGTCACCAGTGACGAAGTGGGACTGCATCCTTCGATGTAGCGCGCGGTTCCTCCCTCAGGATCAGGCACCGCCCCGGCGAGCCGTGTTGGATGGACGCATGGCCCTGTCCCTCCCCCGCCCGCACCGCGTCGACGTACAGATCGCCGTGGGCAGCGCCCTGGCCGGGCTCGCGCTGTGGGGGCTCGGGCTGCACACGCAGACGGACCGGCCGCTCGGCACCACCTGGGCGCTGATCCCGCTCTTCGTCCTCGCGGGCCTCGAACTGCTGCGCAGGAGCATGCCGCAGACCGCCCTGGTCATCGGCACGCTCGCGCTGCTCGCCGATCAGTTCACGGACGGCAACCTCGCCTCGATCATGATGTTCACGGACATCATGTACGCGGCCGTGGTGTACGGCACTCCGGCCGCCGCCCGGCGCATCCCGGTCACCACGGGGATGATCACGGTGGCGGTGACGATCGGGTTCCTGGCCTGGTTCCGTGACCCGGAGGCGATCCTGGTCGGCGTCATCACCGGCTTGGTGTCCTTCGCCCCGGCGACCACCGGTGTTCTCGTACGAACCCACCGCGAGGCCGCTGTCGCCGCGCGCCTGCGGGCCGAACAGACCGCGCTGCTCGCCGAGATGGACCGCGTCCAGGCCATCACCGCCGAACGCGCCCGGATGGCCCGCGAGCTGCACGACATGGTGGCCAACCACCTCTCGGCGATCGCCATCCACTCCACGGCCGCGCTCTCCCTCGACGACCCGAAGACCACCCGTGACGCCCTCTCGGTCATCCGGGAGAACAGCGTCGAGGGTCTCGCCGAGATGCGCCGCCTCATCGGCATCCTCCGGGACGCCGGCGACGACCGGGAGCCGGCCGCCGCGCCCACCCTCGGCGGTCTCGGCAGCCTGATCGGCAACGCCCGTACCAATGGGTTGGACGTCACCCTCGACGACGCCCGCGCCCCCGACGGCTCCAAGCTCCCCGCGCCGGTCGAGCTCGCGGCGTACCGGATCATCCAGGAGTCCCTGACCAACGCCCTCAAGCACGCGTCGCCCGGCCTGGTGACGGTGGCGATCGCCCAGTCGCGCCGCGCCCTCGAAGTCCGCGTGACAAGCCCCTACGGCACCCCGTCCGGCCCCCGTGCCCCCGGCTCCGGATCGGGCCTCGTCGGTATGCGGGAGCGCGTGGAACTCCTGGGCGGCTCCTTCGAGTCGGGGCCCGAGAGCGACGCGGACGGTCCGGACAGGAAGGTCTGGCGCATCTACGCGACCCTGCCCATCGACCCCTCAGACCTCGACCCCGCAGACGAAGGAGTGACCGAATGATCCGAGTGCTCGTCGCCGAGGACCAGTCCGCCGTACGGGCCGGGCTTGTCCTGATCCTGCGCAGCGCGCCGGACATAGAGGTGGTCGGGGAGGCGTCCGACGGTGAGGAGGCGGTGACACTCGCCCGTGAACTGAGGCCCGATCTGGTGCTCATGGACATCCAGATGCCGCGGCTCGACGGGGTCTCCGCGACCCGTCAGGTCGTCACGGAGGGGCTCGCGGACGTCCTCGTCCTGACCACCTTCGACCTCGACGAGTACGTGTTCGGTGCGCTGCGCGCGGGCGCCAGCGGTTTCCTCCTGAAGAACACCGAGGCCAAGGACCTCCTGGAGGCAGTCCGTGCGGTCGGCCGCGGCGAGGGCCTGATCGCCCCGGCCGTCACCCGGCGGCTGATCGCGGAGTTCGCGGCTCCCAAGACCACAAGGCCCGCCCGCCGCGAGAACGGACCCGATCCCGCCATCCTCGACGCCCTCACCCGCCGCGAGCGCGAGGTGCTCGCGTGCGTCGGCGAAGGGCTGTCCAACGCGGAGATCGCGGGCCGTCTGGACATGGCGGAGGCGACGGTGAAGACCCACGTCAGCCGACTGCTCGGCAAGCTTGAGCTGCGCAGCCGGGTGCAAGCCGCGGTACTCGCGCAGGAGTTGGGTGTCTGACCCCGGATCTCATGCGTCCGACCGGCGCGATCCGGCCAATGGTTCAGACCTCTTGACCGCTGGTCCAGACCTTTCTATTCTCACCGCACTGCGGTGAGCACTCCTCCACGCGATCCACGTGCTCACGGGCGGCGCAGGGTTCCACCCCTATGAACCCCCGGATCTCCCCGAGGAGCACACCTTGCGCTTCAGACACAGAGCCGTGGCAGGCCTCACCACCCTGCTGCTCCCGCTCGCCACCCTCGTCGCACTCGGCAGTCCCGCCGAAGCCGCGCCGGAAGCCGCCCCCGCGGCCACCGCCACGTACGCCAAGACCCAGGACTGGGGCAGCGGCTTCGAGGGCAAGTGGACCGTCAAGAACACCGGAACGACCTCCATAAGCTCCTGGAACGTCGAGTGGGACTTCCCCACCGGCACCAAGGTGACCTCCGCCTGGGACGCCACCGTCACCAACTCCGGCAACCGCTGGACCGCCAAGAACGTCGGCTGGAACGGGACGCTCGCCCCCGGCGCCTCGGTCTCCTTCGGGTTCAACGGCTCGGGCTCCGGCTCCCCCTCCAACTGCTCAATCAACGGCGGCAGTTGTGACGGCGGCAGCGTCCCCGGCGACAATCCCCCGTCGGCGCCCGGCACCCCCACCGCGTCCGACATCACCAACACCTCGGCGAAGCTCTCCTGGAGCGCGGCCACCGACGACAAGGGCGTCAAGAACTACGACGTCCTGCGCGACGGCACCAAGGTCGCCACCGTCACCGGGACCTCGTACGCCGACAGCGGCCTGACCGCGGGCACCGACTACTCCTACACGGTCAAGGCCCGCGACACCGCGGACCAGACGGGACCGGCCTCCGGCGCCGTCAAGGTACACACCACGGGCACCACCGACCCGGGCCCAGGACCGGGTGACAAGGTCAAGCTCGGCTACTTCGCCGAGTGGGGCGTCTACGGCCGTAACTACCACGTGAAGAACATCGACACCTCGGCCTCCGCCTCCAAGATCACCCACATCAACTACGCCTTCGGCAACGTCACCGGCGGCAAGTGCGCCATCGGCGACGCGTATGCCGACTACGACAAGGCCTACACCGCCGACCAGTCCGTCGACGGCAAGGCCGACACCTGGGACCAGCCCCTGCGCGGCAACTTCAACCAGCTGCGCAAGCTCAAGGCCAAGCACCCCAACCTCAAGGTCCTGTGGTCCTTCGGCGGCTGGACCTGGTCCGGCGGCTTCACCGAGGCGATGAAGAACCCGGCGGCCTTCGCCAAGTCGTGCCACGACCTGGTGGAGGACCCGCGCTGGGCCGACGTCTTCGACGGCGTCGACCTCGACTGGGAGTACCCCAACGCCTGCGGCCTGAGCTGCGACACCAGCGGCGCCGCCGCCATGAAGACCATGACGCAGGCGTTCCGCACCGAGTTCGGCAAGGACGCCCTGGTCACGGCCGCCATCACCGCCGACGCCTCAAGCGGCGGCAAGATCGACTCGGCCGACTACGGCGGCGCCTCACAGTACGTCGACTGGTACAACGTGATGACGTACGACTTCTTCGGCGCCTGGGAGGCCAAGGGCCCGACAGCCCCGCACTCCCCGCTCAACTCCTACGCCGGCATCCCGAAGGCCGGCTTCAACTCCGCCGACGCGATCGCGAAGCTGAAGGCCAAGGGCGTACCGGCCACCAAGCTCCTGCTCGGCATCGGCTTCTACGGCCGCGGCTGGACGGGCGTCACACAGAAGGAGCCGGGCGGCACGGCCACTGGCGCGGCGCCTGGAACGTACGAAGCGGGCATCGAGGACTACAAGGTGCTCAAGAACTCCTGCCCCGCCAACGGCACCATCGCCGGTACGGCCTACGCCCACTGCGGCACCAACTGGTGGTCGTACGACACTCCGGCGACGGTCAAGACGAAGATGGCCTGGGCGAAGAGCCAGGGTCTCGGCGGTGCGTTCTTCTGGGAATTCAGCGGGGACACTGCCGACGGTGAGCTGGTGAGCGCCATCAACGACGGTCTGAAGTAGCTCGTCCCAAGACGAAGCCGGGGAGAACAGGTACGCCCCCTGTTCTCCCCGGCTTCTTCATCGCGTGATGCCGGGATACCGCTATGAGAACTACGCCACGTTGACCCGCTGGCCCGGGGGCGCCGCCTCGAGCCAAGCCAGGAAACCCGTCAGCGCGTCCTCGCCCATCGCCAGCTCGAGGCGGACGCCCCGGTGCACGCAGCCGAGCACGATCGCGTCGGAGAGCAGTGCGAGCTCTTCCTCGCCGTCAGGCGCGCGGCGGTCGACGACCTCGATGGCCGAGCGCTCCAGGGTCCGGCGCGGACGGGGAGCGTACGAGAAGACGCGGTACCACTCGATGCGGTCGCCGTTGTAGCGGGCGACGCCGTACCCCCAGCCCTTGCCGGAGGTGTCGCCCTTCTCCGGGGCGTCCCAGCGCAGGCTGCAGTCGAAGGTCCCGCCGGAGCGCTGGATGAGCCGGCGCCGCAGTCCGAAGACGAAGAGCCCCACCAACACCAGCGCGACCAATACGAGTCCGCACACGAGCAGAGTGAGGATCATCGGCACCGACCTCCTCGCCTCTTCGTAACGGACCAGCACATTGCACCCGCATCGCCTCAGCCGCGACCCGGTCCGGATTGCTCCGACCTGGCCGCGGCTGAGTCACGTCAAACGCCGTCGCGCCGGTTTCAGCGCGACGACACCGCCCGCAGTCGGACGTCCGCGCGACGCTCGGCGGAGGCGTCGGCCTCCGACTTCGCGCGCTCGAGCGCCCGCTCCGCACGCTGGACATCGATCTCGTCCGACAGCTCGACGATCTCAGCAAGCAGTGACAGCTTGTTGTCCGCGAAGGAGATGAATCCTCCGTGGACGGCGGCGACGACAGTGTTGCCGTCACTCGTACGAATGGTCACCGGGCCCGACTCCAGCACACCGAGCAGCGGCTGGTGACCGGGCATGACGCCGATGTCGCCGGACGTGGTGCGCGCGACGACCAGGGTGGCCTCGCCGGACCAGACACTGCGGTCCGCGGCGACCAGCTCGACATGCAGCTCAGCAGCCAAGGGTGGCTCCTCGGGTCACCACCCGGCGGCTTCGCCGGGTGTTGGGTCAAATTCTAGTGGGCGTATCGGGAGGGGCGGGACGCACCCACCCCTCCCGGGAGAAACGGCGTCAGGAAACGCCGAGCTCCTTGGCCTTCGCCTTCAGGTCCTCGATGCCACCGCACATGAAGAACGCCTGCTCGGGGAAGTGGTCGTAGTCACCGTCGATGATCGCGTTGAACGCGGTGATCGACTCGTCGAGCGGAACGTCCGAACCGTCAAGGCCGGTGAACTGCTTGGCGGCGTGGGTGTTCTGCGACAGGAAGCGCTCGACGCGACGGGCGCGCTGAACGACCAGCTTGTCCTCTTCGCTGAGCTCGTCGATGCCGAGGATCGCGATGATGTCCTGGAGGTCCTTGTACTTCTGCAGGGTGCCCTTGACACGCATGGCGGTGTCGTAGTGGTCCTGCGCGATGTAGCGGGGGTCCAGGATGCGGGACGTCGAGTCCAGCGGGTCGACCGCCGGGTAGATGCCCTTCTCCGAGATCGGACGCGACAGCACGGTCGTCGCGTCGAGGTGCGCGAAGGTCGTGGCCGGGGCCGGGTCGGTGAGGTCGTCCGCGGGGACGTAGATCGCCTGCATCGAGGTGATCGAGTGACCACGCGTCGAGGTGATGCGCTCCTGGAGGAGGCCCATCTCGTCGGCGAGGTTCGGCTGGTAGCCCACCGCGGAGGGCATACGGCCGAGCAGCGTCGAGACCTCGGAACCGGCCTGCGTGAAGCGGAAGATGTTGTCGATGAAGAACAGCACGTCCTGCTTCTGCACATCGCGGAAGTACTCCGCCATGGTCAGACCGGCGAGGGCGACACGCAGACGCGTGCCCGGCGGCTCGTCCATCTGGCCGAAGACCAGGGCGGTCTTGTCCAGAACGCCCGACTCTTCCATCTCGTCGATGAGGTCGTTGCCCTCACGGGTGCGCTCGCCGACACCGGCGAACACGGAAACGCCCTCGTGCAGCTTGGCCACACGCATGATCATTTCCTGGATGAGGACGGTCTTGCCGACGCCCGCACCACCGAACAGACCGATCTTTCCACCCTTGACGTACGGGGTGAGAAGGTCGACGACCTTCAGGCCGGTCTCGAACATCTCGGTCTTGGACTCGAGCTGGTCGAAGGCCGGGGCCTTGCGGTGGATCGGCCAGCGCTCGGTGACCTCGGACTCGGCCTCCGGGTGGTTCAGGATCGCGCCGAGGGTGTTGAACACCTTGCCCTTGGTGATGTCACCGACCGGGACGGTGATACCGCTGCCCGTGTCGGTCACCGCGGCCTGGCGGACCAGACCGTCGGTGGGCTGCATCGAGATCGCGCGGACGATGCCGTCGCCGAGGTGCTGGGCAACCTCGAGCGTCAGCGTCTTCAGCTCGCCGTCCTTGGCCGGGTCGGCCACCTCGACGTGCAGGGCGTTGTAGATCTCCGGCATGGCGTCGACGGGGAACTCCACGTCGACGACCGGGCCGATCACCCGGGCGACGCGGCCCGTGGCAACGGCCGTATCAACAGTGGTCGTCATTACTTGTCACTCCCCGCGTTCGCGTCGGCCAGGGCGCTGGCACCACCGACGATCTCGCTGATTTCCTGGGTGATTTCGGCCTGTCGGGCCGCGTTGGCAGAACGGGTGAGAGCGTTGATCAGGTCACCCGCGTTGTCGGTCGCCGACTTCATCGCGCGGCGCGTGGCGGCGTGCTTGGAAGCAGCCGACTGGAGCAGCGCGTTGTAGATACGGCTCTCGACGTAGCGCGGCAGCAGGGCGTCGAGGACGTCCTCCGCCGACGGCTCGAAGTCGTACAGCGGGCGGGCCTCATCCGTCTGGCCCGCCTCCTCTGCGACCTTGTCGAGGCTGAGCGGGAGCAACCGGGAACCGATCGCTTCCTGCGTCATCATCGAGATGAACTCGGTGTAGACGATGTGGAGTTCATCCACGCCGCCCTCGGCCGTTTCCGTCTCGATGGCCTCGATCAGGGGCGCGGCGATCGCCTTGGCGTCCGCGTAGGAAGGGGCATCGGTGAAGCCCGTCCACTGCCCGGCGATCTTCCGCTCACGGAAGTTGTAGTGCGCGATGCCACGGCGGCCGACGATGTACGTGTCGACCTCCTTGCCCTCGGCCTGCAACTCCTTGGTGAGCTTCTCCGCTGCCTTGATGGCGTTGGAGTTGAAGGCGCCGGCCAGACCGCGGTCGCTCGAAAGGAGCAGGACAGCGGCCCGGGTCGGAGCCTCGGCCTCGGTGGTCAGCGGGTGCTTGTCGCTCGCACCCGTGGCCACCGCGGTGACCGCGCGGGTGAGCTCGGTCGCGTACGGAGTGGAGGCCACCACCTTGCGCTGTGCCTTGACGACACGCGAGGCGGCGATCATCTCCATCGCCTTGGTGATCTTCTTGGTCGCGGTGACGGATTTGATGCGACGCTTGTAGACCCGGAGCTGGGCTCCCATGAGTCAGGTCCCTTCCGTCGTCACTTGGACGCGTCGACGGCGGCCGGAGCGTCCTCGCCGAGCAGCTTGCCGTCCGAGGTCTCGAACTGCTTCTTGAACTCGGCGACGGCGTCGGCGATGGCCGTGATCGTGTCGTCGGACATCTTGCCGCCCTCCTTGATGGAGGTCATCAGGCCCTGCTCCTTGCGGTGCAGGTAGTCGAGCAGCTCGCGCTCGAAACGCCGGATGTCGTTGACCGGTACCTCGTCCATGCGGCCCGTGGTGCCGGCCCAGATGGAGATGACCTGGTCCTCGGTGGCCATCGGCTGGTACTGAGCCTGCTTGAGCAGCTCGACCATGCGCTGACCGCGCTCGAGGGAGGCCTTCGACGCGGCGTCCAGGTCGGAACCGAAGGCGGCGAACGCCTCGAGCTCACGGAACTGGGCGAGGTCCACGCGGAGCCGTCCTGACACCTGGCGAATCGCCTTGTGCTGGGCGGAGCCACCGACACGGGAGACCGAGATACCGACGTTCAGCGCGGGGCGCTGACCGGCGTTGAACAGGTCCGACTCCAGGAAGCACTGACCGTCGGTGATGGAGATGACGTTGGTCGGGATGAACGCCGACACGTCGTTCGCCTTGGTCTCGACGATCGGGAGACCCGTCATCGAGCCCTTGCCCAGCTCGTCCGAGAGCTTCGCGCAGCGCTCGAGCAGACGCGAGTGCAGGTAGAAGACGTCACCCGGGTAGGCCTCGCGCCCCGGCGGGCGGCGGAGCAGCAGGGACACGGCGCGGTAGGCGTCGGCCTGCTTCGAGAGGTCGTCGAAGATGATGAGGACGTGCTTGCCCTCGTACATCCACTGCTGGCCGATGGCCGAACCGGTGTAGGGCGCCAGGTACTTGAAGCCCGCCGGGTCGGACGCCGGGGCGGCGACGATGGTCGTGTACTCGAGCGCACCGGCCTCTTCGAGCGCACCACGCACGGAGGCGATGGTGGAGCCCTTCTGACCGACGGCGACGTAGATGCAGCGCACCTGCTTGTTCACGTCGCCCGAGCGCCAGTTGTCGCGCTGGTTGATGATCGTGTCGACGGCCAGGGCGGTCTTGCCCGTCTGGCGGTCACCGATGATCAGCTGACGCTGGCCACGGCCGATCGGGGTCATGGCGTCGACGGCCTTGTAGCCGGTCTCCATCGGCTCGTGGACCGACTTGCGGTCCATGACCGTGGGGGCCTGCAGCTCGAGGGCGCGGCGTCCGGACGTCTCGATCTCGCCGAGGCCGTCGATCGGGGTGCCGAGCGGGTCGACGACGCGGCCGAGGTAGCCCTCGCCCACCGCGACGGACAGGACCTCGCCGGTACGGGTGACCGGCTGGCCCTCCTCGATGCCGCTGAACTCGCCGAGTACGACGGCGCCGATCTCGCGCTCCTCAAGGTTGAGGGCGAGACCGAGGGTGCCGTCCTCGAACTTCAGCAGCTCGTTGGCCATGGCCGAGGGCAGGCCCTCGACCTTCGCGATGCCGTCACCGGCAACGGTGACCGAACCGACCTCCTCGCGCGAGGCCGCGTCCGGCTTGTACGCCTGGACAAAGTTCTCCAGCGCGTCCCGGATCTCCTCCGGCCGGATCGTGAGCTCCGCCATCTGGGTTCCCTGCTCTCCTTGTTGGGCCCGAAGTTTCACTTTGGGGGTCTGGGGACTCCCCCCAAGTAAGGGTGAATCCTCTGCACGGCCCAACTAGGGCCGTCATTCCTACGTTTTGAGTTACTGCTACTGCTAGCTGGCCATGCGGCGGTGCGCGTCCTCGAGGCGGTCCGCGATGCTGCCGTTGATGATCTCGTCGCCGACCTGCACCGTGATCCCGCCGAGGACCTCGGGGTCCACGTCGAGGTTCAGGTGCATCTGGCGGCCGTAGACCTTCGCGAGGGCGGCACCGAGGCGCTGCTTCTGCTGGTCCGAGAGCGGAACAGCCGAAGTGACGACGGCGACCATCCGGTCCCGGCGGTCCGCGGCGAGCTTGGCGAGGGACTCCAGTCCCACCTCCAGGCTACGTCCACGGGGCGCGGTCACAAGGCGCTCCACGAGCCGCTCCGTCACGTCATCGGCCCGGCCACCGAGCAGGCTGCGCAGCAGCTCGCTCTTGGCCGCGCCCGTGGCGGCGCGGTCGGTCAGCGCGGACCGCAGCTCGGTGCTCGAGGCGACGATCCGGCCGAACCGGAACAGCTCGTCCTCGACGTCGTCCAGCGCGCCGGACTTCTGCGCACCGGTCAGGTCGGCGAGGTTGGTGAGCTCCTCGAGGGCGTCCACCAGGTCACGCGACTGCGACCAGCGCGAGCGGACCATGCCGGCCACCAGGTCGGCGGCCTCGCCGCTCACCTGCCCGCCGAGCAGCCGCCCGGCGAGCTCCGCCTTGGCCTCGCCGGACTGCGACGGGTCGGTAAGGACCCGGCGCAGGGAGACCTCACGGCTGAACAGCGCGGTGACCGAGGCCAGCTCGTCCGCGAGCTGCTTCACGTCCACCGAGGTGTTGTCCGTCAGCGCGTCGAGACGCTCGCGCGCGGCCGCGAGGGCCTCGCGGCTGGCTCCGTGCGCTGTCATCGAGCCGCCTCGGCCTTCTCCTCAAGGTCATCGAGGAAACGGTCGATGGTGCGGCTCTGCCGTGCGGAGTCCTCGAGGGACTCACCGACGAGCTTGCCGGCCAGGTCGGTGGCCAGCTGGCCCACGTCCTGACGCAGCGACTGCGCGGCGGCCTTGCGGTCGGCAGCGAGCTGCGTGTGACCGGCGGCAACGATCTCCTCACGCTGCCGCTGGCCTTCGGCGCGCATCTCCGCGATGAGCTGGGCGCCCTGCTCCTGCGCCTCCTGGCGCAGACGCGCGGCCTCGTGCCGGGCCTCGGCGAGCTGAGCCTTGTACTGCTCAAGCACGCTCTGGGCCTCGGTCTGAGCGGCCTCGGCCTTCTCAATACCGCCTTCGATCGCCTCGCGGCGCTCTTCCAGAACCTTGTTGATGTTCGGGAGGAGCTTCTTCCAGAAGAAGAAGAAGACGATGGCGAAGGCGATGGCGCCGACGAGCAGCTCAGGACCCGGCGGGACGAGCGGGTTCTGCTCCTCCTCGGCCGCCAGCTGAACCAGGTTGGCGATCACATCAGTGCCTTTCGTCGAAAAGTGTCAGTAAGCAGTGACTACTTACCGAACACGAACGGCATAACGATGCCGATGAGGGCGAGCGCCTCACAGAAGGCGAAGCCCAGGATCTGGTTGGAGCGGATCAGGCCGGCCGCTTCGGGCTGACGGGCAAGAGCCTCGGTGCCCTTACCGAAGACGATGCCAACACCGATGCCGGGGCCGATCGCGGCGAGGCCGTAACCGATGGAGCCGGTGGAACCGTGGAGGCCTTCGGCGGCGAGGGTCTGGAGAGCGGACATGCCGGTTCTTCCTTCTCTTTCAAGGACCGGTGGGGGTTGGCCACCGGGCGATCTGGGGGTTAGGGGGTCAGGGAGCTCAGTGGTGCTCGGCGACAGCGCCCTGGATGTACGAGCAGGCGAGGAGCACGAAGACGTACGCCTGGACGGCCTGCACGAAAAGCTCGAAGAGGATCATGACCATCGTCATGACGAACGAGACGCCCGCAGCCGGGATCATCACGCTGTTCAGGAGGTACCAGGAGGCGACGGTGAACATCACCAGCATCAGGTGACCGGCGAACATGTTGGCGAAGAGTCGCACCGCGTGAGTGAAGGGGCGCACCAGCAGGTTCGAGAAGAGCTCGATGAACGAGACGAGCCACTTGATCGGCCCGAGCGAGTTGTCGTAGCCGGTGATGTTCTTCCAACCACCGACGAAGCCATGGCGCTTGAACGTCAGGGGCACCCAGATCAGATACACGACGAGTGCCAGCACGGCCGGGTACGCGATGACCGACGAGACCGGGAACTGGGTCAGCGGCACCACGGACCAGATGTTCATGATCCAGATGAAGAAGAACATCGAGACCATCAGGGGGACGTACTTCTCGCCCTCCTTCTTGCCCATCGTCTCGTAGACGATGCCGCGGCGTACGAAGTCGTAGCCGGCCTCGGCTGCCATCTGCAGCTTGCCCGGGACGACCTTCGCCTTGCCGAAGGCGGCGTAGAAGAAGCTGACGACGACGAGCGTGGTCAGCAGGGCGAGCAGCATGACCTTGTTGAACTCGAACCCGCCGACTTCGAACATCGGCTTGAAGAGGAACGAGTGCAGGCCCGGAGCCGGGAAGCCGCATCCGTCGGACATGATCCGACAGCTCCAGTCAAAGGCGAGCTCAGTTTGGTCAGCACTCACCGCGGGCTCCTTCGGCGTGACGCATAGGTACGGCAACCTCGTTGTCGTGTCGGCGCGGCGCGCAGCCGCGATTCGGCACCAGACTGGTGTTTCGGATGTGGGCGCGGCGTTCAGGCATCGAGCCTCGCGATTGTGCAGGCGTCAGCTCAGATGCCCGCGCCGGCAGTGCCGCAGTTGGCACCGGACGATAGCAGCATCCCGAACGCGCATTTATCCCGGCCCTACCCATCACGTCGAGGACCCCGACTTCTCCGGCTTGTCCTTCTGCTCGGAGTCGGGCTCGACGTAAAGGATCTTGGCTTTCATGTGCGCGCGGGCCTGCGTGGCCATCCAGACGACGGTCGCCAGCACAAGCCCGACGGCGAACGCCTTCGGGTTGAACAGGGTGGTGTCCTTGAACAGACCCACGAAGATGAGAAGCAGCAGGAGTTGGGCGACGTAGAGCAGCAGGCCCATCATCTGGAACAGATGCGGGAGCGCCTTCGCCGTGCGCTGCAGCACGAACATCCCGATCCCCATGAACGCGATGACCACCAGTGTGCCGACGACCGCCCCGATCGCCCCCTTGCCACCCGCGACCACACCACTGACCACGGCGGCGATCGCGCCGACGGCAGCAGTAGGTACTGCGGATTGAAGGAGTGTTCGGGTGTCTTGAGACGGCATGGCGGCAGCTCCGCTTACTGATGGGGGCAGGGTGTCGTCATGGACGAGCGTAGTCCGGGGTCGAGAGTGTCCCTCGGGCCAATGGACCGTCGCACTACGGTCCTTCGGCTCTGTCCCTGGTTTCGTGAACGGTATCACAAACTATTTGATGAGGTCTTTACCTGCTAGGTGTGCTCGCTGTCACACATGAGAGTTAATCCGCGCGTCTGTGCACGCAGCGCGGCAACTTGTCTGGTATTGGGCAAGTTTGACGGTGGGCGTCAGCTCGACGACTCGGCCTTGTGCCGATCCTCGAAGCGCGAGCGGGTGCCAACGGCCGTCGCCCCGTTGACGTCTGAGCCGGCGGGCGGACGCTCCCCCGCCTCACCGTCCGTCGCGTCCGTCGCATCCGTTGCATCCGTTGCATCGGCAACGGCCGCCACCTCCGCGTCCGCCTTGTTGCTGCGCCGGTAGCGCGGCGGCACGAAGGACTCCGCCCAGCGCGGGATGTGCGGGGTGAAGCGCGGCAGCAGGAGCAGGACGAGGCCCACCGCGCTCAGCGCGACGATCGCGAGGAGGATCCACATGCTGGTGGAGTGGACCGAGTAGGCGACCGTGCCGAAGCCGATCAGCGCCGCCCAGAAGTACATGATCAGCACCGCCCGGCTGTGGGAGTGGCCGATCTCCAGGAGCCGGTGGTGGAGGTGCCCGCGGTCCGCGGCGAACGGTGACTTGCCGTTCCACGTACGCCGGACGATCGCGAGGACCAGGTCGGCGAACGGGATGGCGATGATCGTCAGCGGCATCAGGAGCGGGATGAAGACCGGAAGCATCGCGTGCGTGGCATCGCGGGTGCCGCCGAAGTTCAGCTTCAGGGCGTCGCCGTCGATCTGTCCCGTGGCGGAGATCGCCCCCGCCGCGAGGACCAGACCGATCAGCATCGATCCCGAGTCGCCCATGAAGATGCGGGCGGGATGGATGTTGTGCGGCAGGAAGCCCAGGCACATGCCCATCAGGATCGCGGCGAAGAGCGTCGCGGGGGCCGCGGCCTCGATGCCGTACCCGTACCAGAGGCGGTAGGCGTACAGGAAGAACGCCGCCGCCGCGATGCACACCATGCCCGCGGCGAGGCCGTCGAGGCCGTCCACGAAGTTCACCGCGTTGATCGTGATGACGACGAGCGCGACCGTCAGGAGCGTGCCCTGGCCCTGGTCGAGGAGGACCATGCCGTAGCCCGGCACAGGGATCCACAGGATCGTCAGGCCCTGGAGGACCATGACGCCCGCGGCGATCATCTGGCCGCCGAGCTTGATCAGGGCGTCGATCTCGAACTTGTCGTCGAGGACGCCGATGATCCAGATCAGCGCGGCACCGGAGAGCAGTGCGCGCGGTTCGTTGGACCGCTCGAAGACGTCGCTCAGATTCGGCAGGTGGTCGGCGACCAGGAGACCCGCGCACAGCCCGAAGAACATCGCGATACCGCCGAGCCGGGGCGTGGGCTCCCGGTGAACATCGCGGGCGCGGATCTCCGGCATGGCGCCGGCCACGATCGCGAACTTCCGCACCGGGCCGGTCAGCAGGTAAGTCACCGCGGCCGTGATGCAGAGCGTCAGCAGGTATTCACGCACGGGCTTCCCCACAGGTATCGCTGGCCATCTCAGCCCCACACCCTAGCTCTGCGTGCATACGGTTGGGGACTTCCGGGTAGCGACGATGGTTGCACGAGTACGCGCCTTCCTCGGACGCCCCTACCCCGTCCTAGCCCGGATACGGCGGAAATCTGCCCACCAACTCACGCACGACCTCTCGTACTCTCGAGCTCTTCGCGTCCTGCGGCTCCTCGCGCACCGCCTCGGCGAAGAGCCCCGCGATCCGCGCCATCTCGGCGTCGCCCATGCCCTGTGTGCTGACGGCGGCCGTGCCGAGACGGAGTCCGCGGCCGTCGCCGTAGGGCAGGGCGCATGTGTCCAGGACGAGGCCGGCGGCGGCGAGCCTGCCGCGGGCTGTGTGTGCGTCGAGGCCCAGGGGGGCCGGGTCGGCGAGGATCAGGTGGGTGTCGGTTCCGCCGGTGGTGATCACGCAGCCCGCGGCGGCCAGCGCCTCGGCGAGGACGCGTGCGTTGGCGACGACCTGATGGGCGTACGCCGTGAAGGCGGGGGTCGCCGCCTCGCCGAACGCGACGGCCTTGGCGGCGATGGTGTGCATCTGCGCACCGCCCTGCGTGAAGGGGAACACGGCCCGGTCGATGCGTGAGGCGAGCTCCGCCCCGCACAGGATCAGACCGCCTCTCGGGCCGCGGAGCACCTTGTGCGTCGTGGCGCAGACGACATCGGCGTACGGCACCGGGGTGGGGGCCGCTCCCCCGGCGATCAGGCCCATGGGGTGCGCGGCGTCGGCGATGAGGTACGCCCCTACGTCGTCGGCGATCTCGCGGAAGGCCGCGTAGTCGATGTGCCGGGGGTAGGCGATGGAGCCGCAGACGATCGCCTTGGGCTTGTGGGTGCGGGCCAGGGCGCTGACCTGGTCGTAGTCGATGAGCCCGCTCTCCGGGTCGACGCCGTAGCCGACGAAGTCGAACCAGCGCCCCGAGAAGTTCGCGGGCGAGCCGTGCGTGAGGTGGCCGCCGTAGGGCAGGCCCATGGCCAGGACGGTGTCGCCGGGGCGCAGCAGCGCGGCGTACGCGGCCAGGACCGCGGAGGAGCCGGAGTGCGGCTGCACGTTGGCGTGCTCGGCGCCGAAGAGTGCCTTGGCGCGGTCCACGGCGATGCGCTCGGCGACGTCCACCAGCTCGCAGCCGCCGTGGTGGCGGGCTCCGGGGTAGCCCTCGGCATACTTGTTGGCGAGGGGCGAGCCAAGGGCGGCGAGCACCGCGGGCGAGGTGAAGTTCTCGGCGGCGATGAGCTGGAGGCAGGACGCCTGGCGGTCCTCTTCGGCGAGGAGGATCTCCGCCATCTGGGGGTCCTCGCGGCGGAGCGCGGCGAAGTCAGCGGGCGCGTGCGCGGCGGCGGGGGGTGCGGTGCTGACCGGCATTGTGGGCTCCGGGCCTGGCGAGAGGTGAGGGTTCCTCCAATGTAGGCCCGCCGTCGACCGCCCGCGCGGCACGCGGGCGGATGGCGTAGCGGAATGGTTCAGGCCTCGGCCCGTACGCCCGTCAGCGCCGTCACCACCGGGTCGAGCGCTTCGTTGATCTCGTCGCCCACGGAGCGGAAGAAGGGCAGCGGCGCCCCGTACGGGTCGTACACCTCGTCCGCCTCCGCGGTGGGCGCGAGCAGCCATCCGCGCAGCGCAGCCGCCGCCCGCACCAGGGCCCTGGCCCGCTCGACCACGCCCCCGTCGGGATCGGGCAGGGTCGCCGGGTCTATGGCCCGCACGAGCCGGGTGAACTCCTTGAGCGTGAAGGTGCGCAGGCCCGCCGAGTGGCCCATCGAGATGACCTGCGCCCGGTGGTCCCGGGTGGCCGTCAGGACGAGGTCGGCCCGGATGACGTGTTCGTCGAGGAGCTCGCGCCCTTTGAAGCCGGAGGCGTCCGCGCCGAAGTCGGCGAGCACCGCCTCGGCGTTGGTCTCCATGGGGGCGCCCTCATGCCCCCACGTGCCCGCGCTCTCCACGATCAGGCCGCCGGTGAAGGGATCACCCAGGCGGTCGGCCAGGGCATGCCTGGTCAGCCGCTCGGTGATGGGCGAGCGGCATACGTTGCCGGTGCTGACGTGGAGGATGCGGAACGAACCGCCATAAGACGCTATGCCACGCCCCGTCTCAGGGGCAGTCAATTCGCCACCTCGAGGTCGGGTACCACCTTGCGGAGCTCTTCCGCGGTCAGGGCGCCCGCGCGCAGCAGCACGGGCGCCTTTCCGGTGACGTCCACGATCGACGACGGGACGATGCCGGGCGTCGGGCCGCCGTCCAGGTACACGGAGACGGAGTCGCCGAGCATCTCCTGCGCGGCGTCACAGTCCTCGGGGGACGGGTGGCCCGTGAGGTTGGCCGAGGAGACCGCCATGGGGCCTACCTCGGTGAGCAGTTCGATGGCGACGGGGTGCAGCGGCATCCGGATCGCGACGGTCCCACGGGTGTCCCCGAGGTCCCACTGGAGCGAGGGCTGCTGCTTGGCGACCAGGGTCAGCGCGCCGGGCCAGAAGGCGTCGACGAGCTCCCAGGCCGACTCGGAGAAGTCGGTGACCAGGCCGTGCAGCGTGTTCGGGGAGCCGATGAGGACAGGCGTGGGCATGGAACGGCCACGGCCCTTGGCGTCGAGCAGGTCGGCGACCGCCTCCGCGCTGAAGGCGTCGGCACCGATGCCGTAGACGGTGTCGGTGGGCAGCACGACCAGTTCGCCACGGCGGACGGCCGACGCGGCCTCGCGCAGACCGGTCGTACGGTCGGTCGCGTCGTTGGTGTCGTATCGCCGTGCCATTTAGCGGGCCTCCTCGTACACGTACTGCTGACTTGAAGTGGGTGTGCTCACGGCATCGCCTTGCGGGCGGTCGCGAACCTCGGCCTGTTGTTGAGGTCGGGGTGGTCGGCCGCGTCGGCCCAGCCCCGCTCCTCGGTGAAGATCCACGGCACCTGGCCGCCCTGGGTGTCGGCGTGCTCGATGACAACGACACCGCCGGGGCGCAGGAGGCGGTGTGCGGTGCGTTCGATGCCGCGGATCAGGTCGAGGCCGTCCTCGCCGGAGAAGAGCGAGAGCTCCGGGTCGTAGTCGCGGGCCTCGGGAGCGACGTACTCCCACTCGGTGAGCGGGATGTACGGAGGGTTCGAGACGACGAGGTCGACCTGGCCGTCGAGCTCCGGCAGCGCGTCACGCGCGTCGCCGCGGGAGAGCTTGACCCTGGATCCCTCGACGTTCTTCCGCGTCCACTTCAGGGCGTCCTCGGACAGCTCCACGGCGTACACACGCGAGCGCGGGACCTCCTGCGCCATGGCGAGGGCGATGGCCCCGGACCCCGTACAGAGATCGACGATGAGCGGCTCGACGACGTCCATCGCGCGTACGGCGTCTATCGCCCAGCCCACGACCGACTCGGTCTCGGGGCGCGGCACGAAGACGCCGGGGCCGACCTGCAGTTCGAGGTAGCGGAAGAAGGCGCGGCCGGTGATGTGCTGGAGGGGTTCGCGGGCCACGCGGCGCGCGATCGTCTCCCAGTAGCGGGCGTCGAAGTCCGAGTCCTTGACGGAGTGCAGCTCGCCCCGCTTCACACCGTGCACGAACGCGGCGAGCTCCTCCGCGTCGTTGCGCGGCGAGGGCACGCCGGCGTCGGCAAGGCGCTGGGTGGCCTGGGCCACCTCCGCGAGCAGCACGCCGCGGGGGTTTGGGGGTCGACCCCCCATATGTTGCTGCACGCTGGTCCTCCGGGGGCAGTGCGGTTGTCGGGTGCTTACGCGGCCGCGAGCTTGGCTGCGGAGTCCGCGTCGACACAGGCCTGGATGACCGCGTCGAGGTCTCCGTCGAGCAGCTGGTCCAAGTTGTACGCCTTGAAGCCGACGCGGTGGTCCGAGATCCGGTTTTCCGGGAAGTTGTACGTCCGGATCTTCTCGGAGCGGTCGACGGTGCGGACCTGGCTGCGGCGGGCGTCCGCGGCCTTGCTCTCCGCTTCCTCCTGAGCCGCGGCAAGGAGCCTGGAGCGCAGAATACGCATCGCCTGCTCCTTGTTCTGCAGCTGGCTCTTCTCGTTCTGGCAGGAGGCGACCACTCCGGTGGGCAGGTGCGTGATGCGCACCGCGGAGTCGGTCGTGTTGACGGACTGGCCGCCGGGGCCCGAGGAGCGGTAGACGTCGATGCGCAGGTCGTTCGCGTGGATCTCGACGTCGACCTCCTCGGCCTCGGGCGTCACCAGGACGCCGGCCGCGGAGGTGTGGATCCGGCCCTGCGACTCGGTCGAGGGCACGCGCTGTACGCGGTGCACGCCGCCCTCGTACTTCAGCCGCGCCCAGACGCCCTGGCCGGGTTCTGTCGCGCCGTTGCCGCCCTTGGTCTTCACGGCGACCTGGACGTCCTTGTAGCCGCCGAGCTCGGACTCGGTGGCGTCGATGATCTCGGTCTTCCAGCCCACGCGCTCCGCGTACCGCAGATACATGCGCAGGAGGTCGCCGGCGAAGAGGGCCGACTCGTCGCCGCCCGCGCCCGCCTTGACCTCAAGGATGACGTCCTTGTCGTCGTTGGGGTCCCGGGGCACCAGGAGGAGCCGCAGCTTCTCGGTGATCTTCTCGCGCTGCCTCTCCAGGTCCTTGACCTCCGCGGCGAACTCCGGTTCCTCCGCGGCCATTTCACGGGCCGTCGCGATGTCCTCGCCGGTCTGCTTCCAGGTGCGGTACGTCGAGACGATCGGGGTCAGCTCGGCGTAGCGCTTGTTGAGCTTGCGCGCGTTGGCCTGGTCGGCGTGGACCGAGGGGTCCGCGAGCTTCGTCTCCAGATCGGCGTGCTCGCCGATCAGTTCCTCGACCGCCTCGAACATCGGGGTCTCCTGAGTTTTCTACGCGAAGGTACTGCGCAAGGGTTATACGCGAAGGTGGCTGCTGCGTCAGACGGCAAAGCGCCGGTCCCAACCGCCCCCTCCCGGGGGCGGCCGAAGACCGGCGCAGTGGCTCGCTACTTGTTGGCGGCGGCAGCCTTGCCGAAGCGGGCCTCGAAGCGGGCCACACGGCCGCCGGTGTCGAGGATCTTCTGCTTGCCCGTGTAGAACGGGTGGCACTCGGAGCAGACCTCGGCACGCACGGTGCCGCTGGAGATCGTGGAGCGGGTGGTGAACTCCGCGCCACAGGTGCAGCTGACCTGCGTCTCGACGTACTCGGGGTGGATTTCGCGCTTCAAGGTGTCTCCTAGTTTCGGGAGGGCGCCGGGTCGTACGCGCGGATTGCTCGTACGTGAACCGGGGCCGACGTACCAGTCTGCCAGGACGGGTCGCATCTGCCCAAACCGGGGTGGGGGCGGAAGTATTCCCGGAGGGTTCCGGCCGTCGCGATACGGCGTTCTCGGGACACCGTCAGTTACTGCTCACCACGTCGCTCGCGTCACCCTTGTCGCCCGCGGACTTCTCGGTGGCGGACTTGGGGATGGCCTTGTCGGCCTTGAGAGCGGCCCAGACCTGCCGGTCGGCCTTCTCCAGGGGCAGGACGCGGTTGGGGTCGCTGGGGTCGTACTGGATGGGCAGCGTGACCATCTTCATGTCGCCCGCGCCGATGCCCTTGAGGCCGCCGGCGAAGCCCGCGAGGCTCTTGACGTCGTTCAGGTCGGAGTCGGTGGTGATGGCGCTGGTCGCGTCGTTCGCCAGGTCGTACAGCTTCTTCGGGTTGCTGAAGACGCCGACGTCCTTGACCTGGTTGATCAGGGCCTTGATGAAGGCCTGCTGGAGCTGGATGCGGCCGAGGTCACTGCCGTCGCCGACGCCGTGCCGGGTACGGACGAGGCCGAGGGCCTGCTCGCCGGTGAGCTGGTGCTTGCCGGCCTTGAGGTTGAGGTGGCTGTCCTTGTCGTTGATCGCCTTCTTGGTGGTGATCTCGACACCGCCAAGAGTGTTGATCAACTTCTTGAAGCCCGTGAAGTCGACCTCCACGTAGTGGTCCATCCGGATGCCGGACATTTTCTCGACGGTCTTGACGGCACAGGCGGGTCCGCCGACCTCGTACGCCGTGTTGAACATCTGCCGCTGACCGCCCGGGTCCGTCCCGCCGTCGTCCGTCTTGCACTCGGGGCGGGATATCAGGGTGTCGCGGGGTATCGAGACGACGCTGGCCTTCTTGTGGCCCTTGTTCACGTGCACGACCATCGCCGTGTCCGAGCGGGCGGCGCCCTCGTCCTTGCCGTACTTGGCGTTGTCGCCGGAGCGGGAGTCGGAGCCGAGGACGAGGATGTCCTGCGAGCCGTTGTCGACGTCCTTGGGGCGGTCCGTGCCGAGCGCCGCGTTGATGTCGACGCCCTTGATGTTGCCGTTGAGCTTGAAGTACACGACGCCGAGGCCCGCACCGCCGAGGACGACCACCGAAGCCGCGGTCCACGCGGTGACGACGAGGACCTTGCTGCGCTTCTCGCGCGGCTTACGACGCCGTCCGCCACCACCTCGGTGCCGCTTCGGCTTCGTATCCCCGGATGCGCTCTCGTCGCTCATGTGCTCCTCAGTCCTCGCGGTCGGGTACCCCCTGCTTTCAGGGTCAGGCGCGGTTTGTCGTCACTGGTCAGACGTCGAAACCGAAAGAAGGGTTGCACAGCGGTTTATGAGCGCCCCGGAGCGCACTCGTGACGCATAGTGCACCTCTGCCCGCCCTTCCAGCTCCTCACCTGCGGGTTTTCCCGCCCCTGGGCTACTGCCCGTGACCGTAAAAATCTCTTAGCCGTGTGGCCAAGGTCATTCCGCGCGTCCGGGGTGGCCCACGACGAAGGGCCGCCCCCGTCGAATGACGGGGGCGGCCCTTCGCGGCGATGGGGACTAGTCGTTGCCGTTGCCCGGCGTCGGCGTCGTCTTCGCGATCTGCATGAGGAACTCGGCGTTCGACTTCGTCTGCTTCATCTTGTCGAGAAGCAGCTCGATGGCCTGCTGCGAGTCGAGCGCGTGCAGCACCCGGCGCAGCTTCCAGACGATCGCGAGCTCTTCGCTGTTGAGCAGGATCTCTTCCTTACGGGTGGAGGACGCGTCGACGTCCACCGCCGGGAAGATGCGCTTGTCCGAGAGCTTCCGGTCGAGCTTGAGCTCCATGTTGCCGGTGCCCTTGAACTCCTCGAAGATCACCTCGTCCATGCGCGAGCCGGTGTCGACGAGCGCGGTGGCCAGGATGGTCAGCGAGCCGCCGTCCTCGATGTTGCGCGCCGCACCGAAGAAGCGCTTCGGCGGGTAGAGCGCGGTCGAGTCGACACCACCGGACAGGATGCGCCCGGAGGCCGGGGCCGCCAGGTTGTACGCACGGCCCAGACGGGTGATGGAGTCGAGCAGCACGACCACGTCGTGACCCAGCTCCACGAGGCGCTTGGCGCGCTCGATGGCCAGCTCGGCGACCGTGGTGTGGTCCTCGGCCGGACGGTCGAAGGTCGAGGAGATGACCTCGCCCTTCACCGACCGCTGCATGTCGGTGACCTCTTCCGGACGCTCGTCGACCAGGACGACCATCAGGTGGCACTCGGGGCTGTTGACGGTGATCGCGTTGGCGACCGCCTGAAGGATCATGGTCTTGCCGGTCTTCGGCGGGGCCACGATCAGACCACGCTGGCCCTTACCGATCGGCGCGACGAGGTCGATGATCCGGGTCGTGAGCACACCCGGGTCGGTCTCCAGACGGAGCCGGTCCTGCGGGTAAAGGGGCGTCAGCTTGTTGAACTCCGGTCGCCCGCGCCCGGATTCGGCCGCCATGCCGTTCGCCGAGTCGAGGCGGACGAGCGCGTTGAACTTCTCGCGGCGCTCGCCGTCCTTGGGCTGACGGACGGCGCCGGTGACGTGGTCACCCTTGCGCAGACCGTTCTTGCGGACCTGGGCGAGCGAGACGTACACGTCGTTCGGTCCGGGCAGGTAGCCCGACGTACGAATGAACGCGTAGTTGTCGAGGATGTCCAGGATGCCCGCGACGGGGATCAGTACGTCGTCGTCGGCGACCTGCGGCTCGCTGGCGCCGCCGAACTCGTCACGGCCACGACGGCCACGGCGGTCGCGGTAGCGGCCACGGCGGCCGCGACGGCCACCCGCCTCGTCGTCGAAGTCGTCCTGCGGGCCGTTGTCCCGCTGGTCCCGCTGCTGACGGTCCTGGCGGTCACCGCGGTCCTGGCGGTCGCCGCGGTCACCCCTGTCCTGGCGGTCCTGACGGCCGCCGCCCTGCTGGCGGTTGCCGCCCTGCTGCTCGTCGCCCTTGTTGCCACGACGGTCGCGGTCGCGGCCACGGCCCTGACGGTCACGGCGCTCGCGGCGACCGTCGGCGTTGTTGTCGCCGGAGCCGTCACCCTTGGCCTCGGACGGCGCGTCCGCCTTGGCCTCGGACTGCTGCTCGGACTTCTGCTCGCTCTTGGCCTCGGCGGTGACCGTCTCGGGGCTGCCCGCGTCGGCGGTGGCACGGCGACGGCGGCGCTCACCCTTGTCGGCACCCGCGGGCTGGCCCGGGATGTCGATCTGCTGCTGGGCGACGGCCTCATCGGCCTTGGCGCCCGCGGTCTGCTCCGCCTTGTCGGCCTTGCTCGCCTTGGCGCCCTTGTCCGCGCTCGTCGAGTTCGCCGCGGTGTCCTCGCCCGTCCGGGCCTTCGAGGTCGCGCGGCGCTTGGGCTTCGTCTCGGCCTCGGCGGACGAAGCGGAAGGCGCGGCACTCTTCGCGGGGGAGCCCCCGGCCTGCGCCTCCTTGATGACCTCGATCAGCTGGCTCTTGCGCATGCGCGCGGTGCCCTTGATACCGAGGCCTGATGCGACCTGCTGCAGTTCCGCCAGCACCATGCCATCGAGGCCGGTGCCGCGGCGCCGCCGGGACCCGGCCGAAGCACCGGTGGCAGGCGCCGCAGAGGCGTCCGTGGCGGGCGTGTCGGCAGTCACGCCCATCAGATCGGTGGTGTCGCTCACGAAGGGTCCTTCCCTGGAGCGGACGTCGGCCTGTCTGGCTCGGCGACCGGTTGTGCTGTCCGGAGGTCCTTTGGTGTGTGGACCGTGCCGGGGCGGAGGTCCGCCAACGCGCGGCGGAAGAATTCACTGGTGATGGCGAGTCCCGGTGAGGTGCCACTGAGGTGCGGTGTCACTCGGCTCGGTCACGCCGGTTCCGGAGCGTGCTCGGCACCGCTCAGTGCGGGGCACAGAGCAGTTTGGGAGGCTCCCGGAAGGATGGATGTCCCGGACGGGGACACGAAGCACCTCGCCATGGTGGGGTCGGGTGCAGACTTGAGGTTAACACTACCGGATCCAACAAACATTCCCCCTCTTTCTATCCGGCTACCGGGTGTCAGGGCGCCAGCGGAAGCACGCTCGCGCCCGTCGCGTCGAGGGCCAGACGATTGGCCGCCCAGCCCTCTCCCGCAAGGCGTGCGACCTTGTCCGCCGCACTCTGGTCGACCAGCGCGAGGACCGTGGGTCCCGCGCCGGAGATCATGGCCGGGACACCGTCCGCGCGCAGGCGTTCCACCAAAGCTGCGCTCTCCGGCATGGCGGGCGCGCGGTACTCCTGGTGGAGGCGGTCCTCGGTGGCCGGAAGCAGCAGCTCGGGGCGCCTGGTCAGGGCCTCGACGAGCAGAGCCGCGCGGCCCGCGTTGGCGGCCGCGTCGACGTGCGGGACGGTGCGCGGGAGCAGTCCGCGCGCGGTTTCGGTGAGGACGGGCTTTCCGGGCACGAAGACCACCGGAACGATGGAATCCGCCGGCTCCATCCTGATCGCCCGCGCCGCTCCCCCGTCCATCCAGGAGAGCGTGAAGCCACCGAGCAGACAGGCGGCGACGTTGTCGGGGTGGCCCTCGATCTCGGTGGCGAGCTCAAGGAGGGCGTTGTCGTCGAGCCGGGCGTCTCCGCCTATCGTCACGGCGCGGGCGGCGACGATGCCCGCGCAGATGGCGGCGGACGACGAGCCGAGGCCCCGGCCGTGCGGAATGCGGTTGGCGCAGACGATTTCGAGCCCGCGCGGCTGTCCGCCGAGCAGGTCGAAGGCGGTGCGCAGGGAACGTACAAGCAGATGCGACTCGTCGCGCGGGAGCGTCTCGCCACCCTCACCTGCGATGTCGATGTTCAGTCCGGTGTCGGCCACCCGTACGACGACGTCGTCGTACAGACCCAGCGACAGGCCGAGGGCGTCGAAGCCCGGGCCGAGGTTGGCGCTGGTGGCGGGGGTGCGCACCCGGACGGCGGCGGCGCGGAACGCGGGACCGGCCATCGCTCGATGACTCTCCTTGAGCTGCGATCTTTTGAGGACTTGCCACGTGATGAGGCACTACCCGAAGGCCGCTCTGCGGCAGCACCGCGGCATATGCGGCGGGGCGGGTTCGGTACAGCCTATCGAAGGAAGGTTCTGTGGCGACATAGGGCGCACAGGAGGCGCACGATGCGTGTCGTAAGCCCCCTGTGCACCCCCTATGCGGAGTTGCGGGTTTTCCAGGCGGTTATGCCCGCCGTCCGTCTTCGGATACCCCCGGCGGGGACGGTTACGCCAGACCCAGACGCTCGGCCGCGGCGGCCGAGTCGACCGGAACCGTGACCGGCTGCGGCGCACCCGCGACGGCCCAGTCGGGGTCCTTGAGGCCGTTTCCGGTGACGGTGCAGACGATTCGCTGCCCCTTGTCGACCTTGCCCTGCTCGGCGGCCTTCAGCAGACCGGCGACGGAGGCGGCCGACGCCGGCTCGACGAAGACACCCTCCTGGGACGCCAACAGCTTGTAGGCGCGCAGGATCTCACGGTCCGTCACCTCGTCGATGAAGCCGTGCGACTCGTCGCGGGCGTCGAGCGCGTACTGCCAGGACGCGGGGTTGCCGATGCGAATCGCGGTGGCGATGGTCGACGGGTCCTTGACGATCTCGCCACGCACGATGGGCGCGGAACCGGAGGCCTGGAAGCCCCACATGCGGGGAGTACGCGTGGAGACCGCGTCGGCGGCGTACTCCTTGTAGCCCTTCCAATAGGCCGTGATGTTGCCCGCGTTGCCCACCGGAAGGACGTGGATGTCGGGGGCGTCACCGAGCGCGTCGACGATCTCGAACGACGCGGTCTTCTGGCCCTCGATGCGGAACGGGTTGACCGAATTGACCAGCGCCACCGGGTAGTTCTCGGAGAGGCTGCGCGCGAGGTTCAGGCAGTCGTCGAAGTTCCCGTCGACCTGGAGGATCTTCGAGCCGTAGACGAGCGCCTGGCCCATCTTGCCGAGCGCGATCTTGCCCTGCGGCACCAGGACGGCACAGACCATCCCGGCGCGTACGGCATAGGCGGCGGCCGAGGCCGACGTGTTGCCGGTGGAGGCGCAGATGACGGCCTTTGCGCCCTCCTCCTTGGCCTTCGTGATCGCCATCGTCATGCCGCGGTCCTTGAAGGACCCGGTCGGGTTGGCGCCCTCGACCTTGAGATGCACCTCGCAGCCCGTGCGCTCGGAGAGCACCTGCGCGGGCACGAGCGGCGTGCCGCCCTCGCGGAGCGTCACGACCGGCGTGGTGCCGGAGACGGGAAGACGGTCCCGGTACTCCTCGATGATTCCGCGCCACTGGTGGGTCATTGCTGGTTACTCTCCTTCAACCCGCATGATGCTGGCGACACCACGCACGGTGTCGAGGTTCCGCAACGCCTCGACGGTGCCGGTGAGGGCGGCGTCGGGCGCGCGGTGGGTGACGACGACGAGGGAGGCCTCGCCGTCCTTGCCCGTCTGACGGACCGTATCGATCGATACGCCGTGCTCGGCGAAGACCGTCGCGACCTGGGCGAGGACACCCGGCTTGTCGGCTACGTCGAGGCTGATGTGGTACCGCGTGACGACCTCGCCCATGGAGCCCACGGGCAGCTGGGTGTACGCGGATTCGCCGGGCCCGGTGGTTTCGTCGAGCTTGTTCCGGCAGACGGCGACGAGGTCGCCGAGGACGGCCGACGCGGTGGGCGAACCGCCCGCGCCGGGCCCGTAGAACATGAGCTGTCCGGCGGCCTCCGCCTCGACGAAGACGGCGTTGTACGCCTCGCGGACCGACGCCAGCGGATGGCTGAGCGGAATCATCGCGGGGTGCACGCGCGCGGTGACGGACCCGCCGTCGGCGGCGCGCTCGCAGATGGCGAGGAGCTTGATGGTGCAGCCCATGCGCTTCGCGGACGCGAAGTCGGCGCCGGTCACCTCGGTCATGCCCTCGCGGTAGACGTCGTCGAGACGCACGCGCGTGTGGAAGGCGATACCGGCGAGGATCGCGGCCTTGGCGGCGGCGTCGAAGCCTTCGACGTCGGCGGTCGGGTCGGCTTCGGCGTACCCGAGAGCGGTGGCCTCATCCAAGGCTTCCTGATACCCGGCACCCGTGGTGTCCATGGCATCGAGGATGAAGTTGGTGGTCCCGTTGACAATGCCAAGAACCCGGTTGACCTTGTCGCCGACCAGGGACTCGCGCAGCGGCCGGATCAGCGGAATGGCGCCGGCGACGGCGGCCTCGTAATAAAGGTCCCCGCCGTGCTGCTCGGCCGCGGCGTGCAGCGCGGCGCCGTCCTGGGCGATGAGCGCCTTGTTCGCGGAGACGACGGATGCGCCGTGCTCGAAAGCGGTGGTGATGAGGGTCCTGGCGGGCTCGATGCCGCCGATGACCTCGACGATGACGTCGATGTCCCCACGTTTGACCAGCGCGGTCGCGTCGGTGGTGATGAGGGAAGGATCGATTCCCTCACGCACCTTCGAGGGGCGGCGGACGGCGACCCCGGCGAGCTCCACCGGGGCGCCGATCCTGGCCGTGAGGTCGTCGGCGTGCGTCGTCATGATGCGCGCCACCTCTGAGCCGACAACCCCACAGCCCAGCAGCGCCACCTTCAGCGGACGCGTACGCATCATCCGACCTCACTTCTCATACATCTACAGTGGGACCAGTCTCACCCACCGGAACTGAGTTTCTAACCATTGTCCGGATCGTGAGACATGTATTTCATTGGCCGATACTTCATCGGCCGACGCGGCACGGGCCGCTTTTTCCTCAGCCGACGTCGAGCCGCAGGAGATCTTCCTCCGTCTCGCGCCGGACGATGACCCGCGCTTCCCCGTCCCGCACGGCGACGACCGGCGGACGAAGAGCGTGGTTGTAGTTGCTCGCCATGGAACGGCAGTACGCGCCTGTCGCGGGCACGGCGATCAGATCTCCGGGTGCGAGGTCGGCCGGGAGGAACGCGTCCTTCACCACGATGTCGCCGCTCTCACAGTGCTTGCCGACGACGCGTACGAGCATGGGCTCGGCGTCGGACGTCCGCGAGACAAGGGCGACGCTGTACTCGGCGTCGTAGAGCGCGGTACGGATGTTGTCGGACATGCCGCCGTCGACGGAGACGTACGTACGCAGACCTTCGAGCGGCTTGACCGTGCCGACCTCGTACAGCGTGAAGGCGGTCGGACCGACGATGGCGCGACCGGGCTCGACGGAGATACGAGGCGTACGCAGGTTGGCGGCCTCGCACTCGCGCGTGACGATCTCGCCGAGCGCCTTGGCGATCTCGTGCGGCTCGCGGGGGTCGTCGTCGGAGGTGTAGGCGATGCCGAGGCCGCCGCCGAGGTCGATCTCGGGAAGCTCGACGCCGTGCTCGTCACGGATCTCGGCGAGCAGCTGAACGACGCGGCGGGCCGAGACCTCGAACCCGGCCATGTCGAAGATCTGCGACCCGATGTGGGAATGCACCCCGATGAGCTCGAGCCCGTCGAGCTGCAACGCGCGCCGCACGGCCTCGGCGGCCTGTCCCCCGGCGAGGGCGATGCCGAACTTCTGGTCCTCGTGGGCGGTGGCGATGAACTCGTGGGTGTGGGCCTCGACGCCGACGGTCACACGGATCTGCACGGGCTGGCGCTTGCCGAGCCGCTCGGCGATGTGCGAGACGCGGGCGATCTCCTGGAAGGAGTCGAGGACGATGCGCCCGACGCCGACGTCGATGGCCCGCTCGATCTCTTCCACGGTCTTGTTGTTGCCGTGGAAGGCGATGCGGTCGGCGGGCATGCCGGCGTCGAGGGCGGTGGTGAGTTCGCCGCCGCTGCACACGTCCAGATTGAGCCCTTCCTCGTGCAGCCACCGGACGACGGCACGGGAGAGGAAGGCCTTCCCCGCGTAGAACACGTCGGCGTCGGCGCCGAAGGCACCGCGCCAGGCGTGGCAGCGGGCACGGAAGTCGGCCTCGTCGAGGAAGTAGGCGGGGGTGCCGAACTCCTCGGCGAGCCGGGTCACTTCGATGCCGCCGACGCTGACGACACCGTCGGCGCCACGCTCGACGGTCTGTGCCCAGACCTTCGGATCGAGGGAGTTCAGGTCGTCGGCCGGGGCGGTGTAGTGCCCCTCGGGCACTACGTCGGCGTGGCGGGGCCCGGCGGGGTGTGCGGAACGGCTCATGTCGCGGTCGTCTCTCTCACTTCAGTCACGTCGATCACGTCGTCGCGTCAGTCATGTCAGTCATGTCAGTCGCGTCTTCGCGTGTCACAAGTACTCGGGTGCGCTGATGCCGAGCAGGGACAGGCCGCCTGCGAGCACCGTCCCGGCGGCTTCGGCAAGCGCGAGCCGGGCGCGGTGGGCGGCCGAGGGTTTCTCGTCACCGAGCGGCAGGACGGAGGCCTGAAAGGCGAGGAGAGCGTCAGCCGTGACGATGAGGTGCCGGGCCAGCCGGTCGGGGGCGCGGTGCTGGGCGGCGGCGAGGATGCGGGGGTGGGCGGCTATCGCGTCCAGGAGGGGGGCGGATCGGGGGGTGGGGGCTGATCCCTCGGGGTGCGGGGCGGCGTCCCCCGGGGTGCTGTCGAAGCCGAGGGTGGTGGCGTTGCGGGTGAGGGCGCGGGTGCGGGAGTAGGCGTACCGCACCCGGAAGAGGGGGTTCTCCGCGCGCTGCAGCAGATGCTCGTCGCTGATGCGGGGCCGGTCGTGGGCGGCGGGGAACAGCAGGGCCCAGCGGGCGGCGTCGCGGCCGAGGGGGGCGGGGTCGGCCGGGGCGGGGACGGGCCGGAGGGTCGGCATCGGGGCCGGCGGCTTCCCGTGGGCGTCGACGCGTACGCCGAGGGCGGCCCAGCCGGGATCCGGGGCTTCTTCGCAGGTGGTGCGTACGAGGCCACCCTGGGAGCGGAGGATGCGGCGCAGGGAGTCGGCCAGCACGGCGGCGCGGACTTCGCGGGGGAAGTGGAGCTGGTGGAGGGCGCCGGTGTCGGGGTGGATGTGCCCGTAGCAGGCACCGCGGGCGAGTACGTCGCGCACGAGATCGGCGCCGGCACTGCCGCCGTAGGGCCCTTCCCGCTCCCCAGCTGCCTCAAGGGTGATGTTGAGGAACCCGGGCCCGGTGATGTCGATGGCCCCGATGCCGGGCTCCTCGGCGAGCCGGGGGCCCAGAATCTCGGCGACCCGCATCGGCGGCTGCCCGACGGCACGGGCGACCTGCAGGGCGACGTTGGTGGCGTAGTCCCCGCATCCGCCGGGCCGGGGCCGCTCAACGACGACGCGACTGGGCATGGCCACGTCACGGAGCTCACCTTGATCGACGGCACGACGCATGGCGCGCAGCACGGTGCGGGAGAGCTCGACGGGGGTCACGGGACAAGCGTATGGGAGGAGGGGGGTAGGGACGCGACCTGGTTTAGCGGATGGTCCGGGATGTGGACGGGGGGCGGGGTGCCGGGGCGAGCGGGGGCGGGGTGCCCGGGCGAGTACAGGACCGGCGGGCTCAGCGCGAGGGGTGACCCTCGCGGGCTCAGCTCTGGCAGCGCCCGGCGCCGGGCCGGTCGTTGCTACTGCCCGCATGTGCCGAGGGGCGGGGTAGGTCCGTCGGCGGTGGGGGGGGTGGGTTACCCCCCAGCCCTCCCCGCACGCTCCGCTTCGCCGGGGGCGGCCCCGCACTCACCGCCGAGCGCGTCGCTCCCACCCCCACCGCGCTCCATCAACTGCCGTACGCACCGCACGAGTTCGGAAGGTTCAAAGGGCTTGGCCAAGAAGGCGTCCACCCCGACCTCGAGCCCGTTCTCGACCTCGTACTGAGTACAGGCACTGACGATAACGAGGGGCAGATTGCGCGTACGCGGATCGGCACGGAGCCGGGCGGCGGTACGCAGCCCGTCAAGACGGGGCATCACCACGTCAAGGGTGACTACATCGGGCCTGACCTGGTTCACCACATCCAGGCACTCGGCACCATCAGCCGCGGTCACGACCTCGAAGCCCTCCAGCTCGAGGTTGACCCTGATCAGTTGCCGGATGACCTTGTTGTCGTCCACAACAAGCACGCGGCCGGACGCACCTGACACAACTCGAGAGTAGGTCCGCGCCCACCGCCGCGTCCGGCTTTTCCCCACTTCCACCCCGCGCGAGGGAGCCAAGGGCGACGCACGGGACGCAGGGTGCGGACGCGACGGCCCCCACGCCCACGGAAGTGCGGAAATACCTGTTCATGGGGAGCCGTTAGGAGCTGGTAGGGTTCTACACGTCGCCGCGCACGCCGCGCCGACACGCCCCCGTAGCTCAGGGGATAGAGCAACGGCCTCCGGAGCCGTGTGCGCAGGTTCGAATCCTGCCGGGGGCACCTTTGATCAGGTGCCCAAGACCCCGTCACCAGCGGAAACGCTGAGGCCGGGGTCTTCGCGTATCTACAGGCGTGTGCTGCCGTATGCCACCCGAAGTCGCCGTGGGCGAGGCCTGGTCGGGCGTTCGTGGGCGGGATCCTGACCCTCGGCCAACGTAAGCGTCAGGGGGTGCGGGCTGTCGTCGGCTTGGAGCCAGCGCAGCGTGGCGCCGTTGTGGGAAGTGGCGCCTCCCAGCCGGGGCCGTCCGGTGCCGGGCTCGATGATGAATGCCGAGCGGTGCGTCGCGAACCTGACGTCGCTCGTGGGGGTGACATACCGCCGGGACTGCCGACCGGCGCCGACCTTGAAGGTCGGCAATGTCTCGGCAACTCAGGGGGCGAAGGGCTGCCGGTCGTGCTCTGCAAGCGCGTGTAACGGGCACGTATCAGGGAGTGGGGGTGCGGAACGGTTTTGTGGGGTGTGCGTGTCCTGGTGATCAACAACCCTCGCTCGCACGAAGGAAGAGAAACTATGCGCGCCAAGTACCTCACCGCCCTCGCCCTTGCCACGGGGCTTTCCCTCACCGCCTGCCAAGGCGGCGGGGGCGACTCCGATGCGAGCAAGGGTGGCTCCGGGGATGGGGCCTCGGCCTCGTCCTCCTCCTCGTCCGAGAAGTCCGGCGGCAGCAGCGCATCCGACCAGGGCGCCGCGACTACCGGCGACGATTCCACCGCCACCGAAGCCGCCCAAGGCAGCGGCAGCGGCAACGGCAGCGGCAACGGGCAGGTCACCACCGGGCCCTGCAAGACCGCCGACCTCGGTTTCAGTACCTCTCACCGTATGGCTGAGGGCACGCTCATGGTCAGCCTCAAGAACAACGGTGGCGACTCCTGCTCGCTCAAGGGGTTTCCCGGAGTTGACCTCAGGTCCCAGGACGCCTCCGGGCCCCTCAGCGCCAAGCGCAGCAAGCTCGCCGCCCCGGCCGTTGCCGTCAAGCCCGGTGAGTCGACCCGGTTCACCCTTCACTACCCGTCGAACGACAGCGGCGGCTCCGGCGTGTACGTCAGCGCCATCGTCGTCACCCCGCCCAACGAAACCCACTCCAAGGCCCTCTCGGCCGACCTGCGCCTTCCGGTCGGCGCCGACGCCGGCGACCAGGTGCGGGTGGACCCCGTCGGCACCGGCAAGCAGTAGCACCCGAGCGGTCCGCTCACCGCGTCAGGGCTGTCCCCGTACCACCGACGGCAGTTCGTACGTCCCCTCGAAGAGCGCGGCCCGCGGCGTGTACATCCGTAGGGTCGTGCGGAAGCCGCCCGTGGGGGTGGGGAGCCAGTTGGGGGCCGACTTGTCTTCTGTGGGGCGTTGCGGTTGTAGGTGCAGGGTGAGGGAACCGTCGTCTTCGTGGGTCAGCGTCGGGGTGGCGTCGCCCAGCGAGTAGCGGTCGATGGGGTCGGCGTCGCTGGGGTTGGCGGTCAGGCGGCCTTCCTCGTCGTACACCGTCAGTGACCAGAACGCGTCCACCGGTGGTGGCTTCTCGAAGCGCAAGGTGTAGGGCTGGTCGCCGTTCAGGGGCCGGCCGTCGGCGTCCGTTGACGTCGTCGCGGTCGCCGCCTCGTAGGCGTGGCTTCCCCAGAGCTCGGTGTGGGTTGACGCGGCGCGGATCTGGCGGCCCAACTCCCTGTCCGTGTAGACCCATTGAGGGCCCTTGTGCGTGCCCACCTCGAAGTGGTCGGCGTTGTAGTCGAAGGCGTGGTAGCTCAGGTTCCAGCCGTTCTGTCGCTGGTCCGCAAGTTCCGCCGACGTCTCCTCGACCTTCCTTCTGCCCGCCGCGTAACCCGCCCGCAGCGCTTCCGCCAGCTCCGGATCCGGCTGGGCGTACGGGCTCGTCATGTCCAGCAGGCCCAGCGGGGCGAACCGTTGCTGGTACGTGAGGTCGGCCGGGGCCGGCGGGAAGGCGGCCATCCTCGCCCGCAGCTTCTCGTAGAAGAGCAGCTCCGGTTCGTTGTCCGGGACGTACGTGTGCGTGGGCAGTCCTCGCGGCTCGCCCGTCGCCGTCCAGTAGGGCTCCAGGAGCGTGTCCTCCTGTAGCGCTCGTACCGTTTCCACGTCGTCAGGCCCTGTGCAGGCCCACCGTCCGATGATCGTCGCCATCTCGGTCGGTACGGCGATCTGTGTGGCGCCCAGTGGGACCTCCTCGTCCCAGCCCGGAGGCGTGAGCAGGAAGCTGGCCTCGCCCGTGCCGGTGGCGCGGCGGCCCACGTACGCGAAGTTGTTGGTCCACGCGTCCACGAACTGCAGGACGTAGTAGCGGCCTGCCGTGTCCGGCACCGTCAGGAGCAGGGCGCCGCCGGACAGGTCGAGTTGTGCCACCGAGTGGATCGTGTCGTGGTCGGCGCCCGGGAGGGTGTCGTCGGGGCCCGCGGGCCGGTCGGCGTGGCTGAACTCGTTGAGCGGCGCGGCAGGTACCGGGCCCCTGCCCGCCCGGGAGAAGCGGTCGACTTCGTCGAGGTCGACCACCAGCGGGCAGCCGTAGATGTACGCCTCGGCCGCCAGCGCCTGGAGGTCGATCGTGCCGTCGGTCATGCCCGCCGCCTTCTCGTGGTCAAGCTCGTACGCGATCAAGGTTCTAGGCCATGGTCGGGCCGCCGCACCCCTCCTGCCACTCCTGCCGCTCCACGCGGCGTGGCGCGGTCGGACACGCCAGGCGGACGGCTGGATCAGTCCTTGTCGTCCGGGGGTGCCTGGTCGTCGCCGTAGCGGCGCTCGAACTTGGCCACCTGGCCCTCGGAGTCCACTACGCGGGCCCGGCCCGTGTAGAAGGGGTGGCTCTCGGAGGAGATCTCCACCTCCACCAGCGGATACGTCTCGCCGTCGTCCCACTCGATCGTCCGGTCGCTGGTGGCGGTGGAACGGGTGAGGAAGGCGTAGCCCGCCGAACGGTCCCTGAACACCACGGGGCGGTAGTTCGCGTTGTCCTGAGTCATCCTCCAAGGGTCGCCGCGTCCGTGCGCTCCGGCGAGTCCGGGGGCGCCAGGCGGGGTACCGCCGCCCTTCCCTACGCCGATCGGCCCCTACGCCGATGTTCTTTTCTTTGGAGCAGCCTTCTTCGCCGTCTTCGTCGCCGTCTTGGTGGCCGCTGTCTTCTTCGTCGTCACCTTTGAAGTGGACTTGGTCGCCTTCGACGGGGACTTCGCCGCCGTCCTCGTCGACCGCGTCGAAGACGTCGACTTCTTGCCGCCCACATCCTTCGGCTCCGCCGCGGCCCTCTTGCGCGCGGGCGCCGCCTTCTTCTTGCCGCCGCCCCGCTGTAGCTGCCTCACCTCCGCCACCGATTCGCCGCTCCCGCTGTCCCCGCCCCGAGCCGTCTTCGTCTTCGCCGCGCGCACGCTGTTCTCCAGCGCCGCCATCAGGTCGATGACCTTGCCCCCGCCCGGCTCCTCATCGGCAGGCGCCTCCTGGGGAGTCACGCCCTCGACCTTGGCGGCGATGAGTTCCTCCACCGCCGCGCGGTAGTCGTCGTGGAGGGAGGAGATGTCGACCTCCCCCAGCGTGTCCATGAGCGCGTCCGCCAGGTCCAGTTCCGCGTCCCGCACCGTGACCTTGGAGTCGGGGGCCACCCCCTCCGGCTCGCGGATCTCGTCCGGCCACAGAAGCCCGTGCATCGCGATGACGTCGTCCACCACCCGCAGCATCCCCAGCCGCTCCCGGCCCCGCAGGGCGAACCTCGCGATCGCCACCTTCCGGCTGCGCTTCAGTGCCTCCCGCAGCAATGTGTACGGCTTGGCGGCGGGGATCCCATTGGCCGACAAGTAGTACGCGGTCTCCATCTGCAGCGGGTCGATCCGCTCCTCGGGGACGAAGGCGACGATCTCGATCGTCTTGGCCGTCGGGATCGGCAGCGCCGCCAGATCCTCGTCCGAGATCGGGATGACCGAGCCGTCCGCGTCCTCGTACCCCTTGCTGATCTCGGCGGACGTCACCTCCTTCTCCTCCAGCTCGCACACCTTGCGATAGCGGATCCGGCCCCCGTCCTCCATATGGATCTGCCGGAAGGAGATCGCGTGGTTCTCGGTGGCGTTCACGACCTTGATCGGGATGCTTACCAGCCCGAAGGAGATCGCACCGTTCCATATGGATCGCACGTCATGCACCTCTCAGCAGGCGGGGATCGACAACCCAAGGGGGGTGGTCGGGGTTCAGCAAGGCTTTGGGTGGTTTGTGCCCATTCGTGGGATTCTCATCGTATGACGCCGATCACGGAGGTGGAGGGGCGGCGACTGGCCCTCAGCAATCTGGAGAAGGTGCTGTACCCGGCATCCGGCTTCACCAAGGGCGAGATGCTGCACTACTACGCCAGTACCGCCGGGGCTCTCCTCGCCCATCTCCGCGACCGGCCCGTCTCCTTCCTCCGCTTCCCGGACGGGCCCGACGGCCAGCGCTTCTTCGCCAAGAACGTGCCGCCGGGCACCCCCGTCTGGGTCCACACCGCCGACGTACCGCGCTCGGACAGGGACGTCCGGCAGAGCACTGGAACGAACGCCCCGCAGATCGTCATCAACGACCTGCCCAGCCTCATGTGGGCCGCCAATCTGGTGACGGAGTTCCACACACCGCAGTGGCTGACCGACGCCCCCGGCCTCGCCGACCGGCTCGTCCTCGATCTGGACCCCGGTGACCCGGCCACCATCGTGGAGTGCTGCCGGGCGGCCCTCTGGCTGCGCGACCGGCTCGCGGCTGACGGTCTTCACGCCTACGCCAAGACCTCCGGTTCCAAGGGCCTTCACCTGCTCTGCCCTCTGGAGCCGACCGCCTCCGAGCAGGTCACCGCGTACGCGAAGGTGCTGGCCAAGGAGGCCGAGGCCGAGCTGCCCGAGCTGGTCGTCCACCGGATGATCCGCAGCCTGCGCCCCGGAAAGGTCTTCGTCGACTTCAGCCAGAACGCCGCGGCGAAGACGACCGCCACCCCCTACACCCTCCGCGCCCGCCAGGAACCGACCGCCTCCACCCCGGTGACCTGGGCGGAAGTCGAAGAGTGCGGCAGTGCGGCCCAGCTCGTCTTCCTGGCCGACGACATCGCGCCCCGCCTGCAACGGCACGGGGACCTCCTGAGCCCCCTCAACGACCCGAACCGGGCCCGCCCCCTCCCCCGCAAGGCCCGGTCGTGATCACGCTGGGCCTACTCGCCGAGGCCGCGGCGCAGCTGCCAGCCGGCACCATGCTCGACGGCGTTATGCGACCTGTTGGAGTGTTTCGCCTGCCCGACGGCACCAGCCTCTGCCAGACCTGTTCGCCCAAGGTCAACGCCCTGACCTCTGACGGGCCGGTCTGCGGCGGCTGCTACTCCAGCCCTGCCCGCCTGTGCGGTGTCTGCGGGCAGATCGTTCCCATCGTCGCCCGGGCCGACGGCTCCAGGCCGGACACCTGCGACCGGTGCTACAAGCGACGCGAAAAGACCTGCCCCATGTGCGACACGTGCCGCCCTCGCGAAGAGTGCGCATGTGCCCCGTGCGGGCGTGTCGCGAAGATACGTGATGGGAGACGGGAGCGAGGACATCACGCCGACATCCAGCTGAGGCGGGGCAGGGCCTGGCCCGCACCGCCTACACCCGCAGCCACGTATGCCGGTCACGCGCCATCGCGTGCAGCGCCTCCACATCGGCCGGTTTCAGTACGCCGCCCATGCCCGCCAGCGAGGACACCTCCTCCTCGCGCACGATCCGCACCGCGCGCGGCGGCTCCGTGACGTGGAGGTCCGTCGCCCCCGCCAGGGCGAGGACCGGGCGGATCTCGGCGGTCAGCGCGAAGGACGCCCGGTCGGCGTCGGCGCGGATCTCCCTCAGAAGTGGACGCGGGTCCGCGCGGCCGACCACGACCATCGGGTCGGCGACGCGCACCCGCTGCTTGCGGGCGGGGAGGGTGTGGACGCTGAACAGGCCGCCGGGGCCGATCAGGAGGTGATGGATACGGGCGCCGCCCGGCAGCGGGACCGAGTGCAGCGTGCGCCAGCCGGCGCCTTCGAGGCCGTCGAGCACCTCGCCGACGGCCTGCTCGGCGGTGAGTGCCCGCTGACGTGGGTCGGCGCGCAGCCTGCGGGCGGGAGGCGGTTCGCGGTCAAGGGCGATCAGGAGGGTCTCGCCGGGGCGGTTCGGGGCGAGGTCGTCGTCCGGATGGAGGGCGAGACGGGCCAGCTCGGCGGCGGTCGGGACGGGCGGCGGGCCGATCGAGTAGCTGCCGGTCAGGAAGGGTGCGAGGACGCGCAGGACGTCCTCCCTGCGGTCCTCGCCGAGCAGGTTCACGCGGGACGACTCCCTGTCGTACCACGCCACGTTCCTGCCGTCCGCGAGACATACGTACAGCCGCTCCTGCCCGTGCCGCCAGGCCGGTATGACGCGCAGTCCGCTCATGCACCATCACCCCACCGACCATGGGAGCAGCAAGGACATGCCTTGGGCAAGAACCTGGGCGTCGCGGAAGGGAGTTGAGCCACGAGCTGAGCCATGAGCCGCTCGTGACAGCACCGCCTCCGGGGGGACGGCCGACCGTTACGTAAATGAGTAATTGCCGCAATAGCGGACATCTAGCCTTATAGGTACTTGCCGTAGGCCGTAACCGCCACCCATAAGGACCGCACGTGAACACCTACCGCCGCCGCTCCCTCCTCCGTGCCGCAGCCGTGACCACCGTCGGCGGCGGTGCGTTCCTCCTGCCCGCCGTCGCCGCGGTCGCGGATTCGCCCGCGCGGGTCGACGGCACGAGGACGGTCGCTCCCGACGCGCGACAGGTCCACGTGGCGCCCAAGGGCGAAGCCGCACCCCAGGGCGGCACCGGCACCGAGGGGTTCCACAGCGGTGACCCGGCGTTCCTCGCCGCCGGTGGCGCCATGGCGGCGGCCGGTGCGGCCGGTCTCGGGTACGCGATGCTGCGCCGCGGCCGCACCGACGCCTGAGTCGTCTCCCGAAGCAAAAAGAACTTCCCCACCCATAAGGTGGTCACCGCACCGACGACATCACCCTGGCAGGAGTGCAGTGCACCGCAGCCGTCTCGCGCTCACCGCGGTCCTCGTCCTGTCCGCAGCCCTGCTGGCCGGTGGCTGCGGCGACCCGGGGGGTCTGCGCGGCGCGGGAGCGACGCCCACCGCCCAGGCGCCCACCCGCCTGTGGCCGAAGCTGCCGCCCCCTTCGGCGCCCGCCGAGGACTACGGCACCGTGGAGAGCGTGCCGGTCAAGGGCGTGGACGTGCCGGGCGGGGATCTGCACAAGGTGGATCCGGTCACCGTCACCAAGGCCGACTTCGACAAGAATCCCGGGATATACAGCCGTTCGGACGCGGTCTACAAGCAGACCGTCCAGCAGCTCAAGGCGTGCGACGACGCCCACGCCCACGCCGGGGTCGACACCGGCACCGGCAAATGTCCCGTACTCAACGCCTACTACCGCGATCTCACCGGCGACGGCAAGGACGACCTCATCGTCGGCATCCGGCTCGCCCGGGGGCACGCCGAGAACCTCGACATCCGCGCCTACGCCATGGAGAAGCGGCAGTTGACGCAGATCATGGACATGGGTGACGCGGTGCTCGGCGTCGAGCTCTCCGGCCGTGACGTGATCGTCCGGGCCGTCTCGGGCATGAAGGGGTACGAGTACCGCACCGTCTGGTCCTGGGACTCCCACCGTGGGGCCATGCTGCCGACGACGGACGAGATCGTACGTTCCTCGAACGCGCCCTCGGGGAAGCTCGGACGCAAGAGGTCCGAGCCCACGCCCAGCGCGAAGCCCGCCCCCTCCACCACGCCTTCCGCGAACTCCGCGAGCGGCACCCCATGAGCCGCCGGCTGCCGCGCGGGCCGCGGCTCCCCGCCTGGACGGCGACGCTGACCTGGAAGGCCGCGGTCTTCATCACCGTCATGTGCTGCGCGCTCGCCGCGCTGCTCGGCGCACTCGTCCACGTCTCGGTGACCGACCAGACCGTGGGCCAGGCCCGCGACCACGCCCTCACCCGGCTCGGCGAGGCCACCGACGCGTTCCAGGCGGGCGACGACCTCGGCCCAGGAGCGGGCGTCGATCCGCCGGGGCTTCCCGTGCGGCTGCGGGAGCTCGCGGTGGCCGGTGAGCGCGGGACGATGGTCGGCGCGCGGGACTCCCGGCCGACGATGTGGGCCGCGGGTCCCGCCACCGGCGGGCGCGCCATCGCCGTCCAGGTCGACTACGCCCAGGGGGCCCGCACCATCGACGGCCTCGACCGCGCGATCCTCGGCTCGTCGGTGCTCGCGATCGGGGCGACGCTCCTGGTCGGGGCGTTCGCCGTGACGCGCGTGACGCGGCGCCTGCACCAGACGGCGCGGGTGGCCCGCCGGATCAGCGCGGGCGATCTCGACGCCCGCGTGAACGACCCGCGCACCCGCGAGCCCTCCCGCCGCCAGGACGAGGTGGCGGCGGTCTCCGGCGCCCTCGACACGATGGCGTCCTCGCTCCAGGGCAAGCTCCAGAGCGAGCAGCGGTTCACCGCCGACGTGGCGCATGAGCTGCGCACCCCGCTGACCGGTCTGCACGCGGCGGCCGAGCTGCTCGAACCGGGCCGCCCCACCGAGCTGGTGCGCGACCGGGTCGCCGCCCTGCGCACCCTCACCGAGGACCTCCTGGAGATCTCCCGGCTCGACGCGAAGAGCGAGCACGTGGACCTGGACGACCACCATCTCGCCCCACTGGCCGAGCGCGCGGTGCGGGGTTCGGGGGTCGACGCCGAGCTGGTCCTCGTACGCGACGTCTGTGTGGTGACCGACCGGCGGCGTCTGGAGCGGGTGCTCGGGAATCTGATCGCCAACGCGGCCAAGCACGGGCGGCCACCCATCGTGGTGACCGTCGACGGGCCCGCGGTCTCCGTGCGCGACCACGGCGAGGGATACCCGGACTACCTGGTGGAACACGGGCCGCAGCGGTTCCGCACGGAGGGCACGACCAAGGGGCACGGGCTCGGCCTGACGATCGCGCTGGGCCAGACGGCGGTGCTCGGCGCGCGGCTCTCGTTCGCCAACGCGGCGGACGGCGGGGCGGTGGCGACGCTGACATTGCCGTACGAGGAGTCCGCGGGGGCCGGTGCAAGGGATGCCGACGGGGCGGTCTGACGGGCGGTCTGACGCCGCGTGACCTTTTGCGCGCGCAGCGTGCCGATTTTACTGTGAATTGCGGCCTATGACCCATGTGTTTCGGCCCACGGGTCGCATCACACCCGTCCCTTCCTCAGAGGAGGCCCCATGTCCCTTCGGCCCACCGCGACCCTCACCCGGCTCGGCATACTCGTGGCCGGCGGCGCACTCGCGGCGCTCACCGTCACCGGCCCCGCCGTCGCCGCCGACGACGCAGGCCACAACCCGCGCGTCTACAAGGGCCGCGTCACCGCCAAGCACGGACTGCTCCTTCGCACCTCGCCCACCCGGGGCAGCAGGGTGGTCCGCACCGAGCGGTACGGGAAGATCGTCCACATCTTCTGCAAGACGACCGGCAGCCGCGTCAGCAACAACAACCGCTGGTATCTGCTCACCGACGGCACCTGGGCCTGGGGCGCCGCGCACTACATCGCCAACATCGGGCCCGCGCCGCGGTGGTGCTGACGCACCGCCAGCACACGGTGACATAAGCGGACATCGGAGCCTATCGCTTGCTACGTTCCGGGCATGACCGGAACAACAGCGGGCTCGGCACCACCTACCGTCCCCGCTGTTCGCCTACCCCGGCGCCGTGGCACCGAAGTGGCCCTCATCGTCGTGGCCGTCCTGCTCTCCGTGTACGGCTACTGCGGCGTCGGCCTCGCCAAGAACGGCACCGTCCCGCCCGGCGCCGCCGGTTACGGCGCCGGGCTCGGGGTGCTCGCGCTCCTGGCCCATCTCGCGATCCGCTTCCGCGCGCCGTACGCCGATCCGCTGCTCCTGCCGATCGCCGTGCTCCTCAACGGCCTGGGGCTCGTCCTGATCTACCGGCTCGACCTGGAGACCCCCGGCGACGAGGCGGCGCCCACGCAACTCGTCTGGTCCACCGTCGGCGTGACCCTGTTCATCGCCGTCGTGGTCATCCTGCGCGACCACCGGATCCTCCAGCGGTACGCGTACATCAGCGTCGTCGCCGCGCTGGTCCTGATGATCGTGCCGATCTTCTTCCCGGCCGTGAACGGTGCCCGCATCTGGATCAGGATCGGCGGATTCTCCATCCAGCCCGGCGAGTTCGCGAAGATCCTGCTCGCGGTCTTCTTCGCCAGCTATCTCTCCGCCAACCGCAACGCGCTCGCCTACACGGGCCGTACGGTCTGGAAGCTGACGAAGCTGCAACTGCCGACCGGCCGTGTGCTCGGCCCGATCGTCGCGATCTGGCTCCTGAGCGTCGGGGTCCTCGTCCTTGAGCGGGACCTCGGCACCTCGCTGCTCTTCTTCGGGCTCTTCGTGATCATGCTGTACGTCGCCACGGGCCGCACCGGCTGGATCGCGGTCGGCCTGCTGCTCGCCGGGTTCGGCGCGTTCGCGGTGGGCTCGCTCGAACCCCATGTGCACAGCCGCGTCGAGGACTGGCTGCACCCCTTCGCCTCGATCGACGCGGGCGAGGGACCCAACCAACTGGCCCAGTCCCTCTTCGCGTTCGCGGCCGGCGGGATGCTCGGCACCGGGCTCGGGGCGGGGCACTCCATCCTCATCGGCTTCGCTGCCAAGTCCGACTTCATCCTGGCGACGGCGGGCGAGGAGCTAGGCCTCGCGGGGCTCGCCGCGATCTTCCTGCTTTACGCACTCCTGGTGGAGCGCGGCTACCGGGCGGGCCTTGCCCTGCGGGACGCCTTCGGGCGGCTGCTCGCGGTGGGGCTCGCCTCGATCGTCGCGCTCCAGGTGTTCGTGATCGCGGGCGGGGTGAGCGGGCTCATTCCGCTGACCGGCATGGCGATGCCGTTCCTGGCACAGGGCGGTTCCTCGGTCGTCACCAACTGGATCATCGTGGCGCTGCTCATCCGGGTCAGCGACTCGGCCCGCGGCCAGCCGGTCGGCCCCCCGAAGGAGCACGCGTGACCAGGTATATCCGCCATGCCGCCGCGTTCTGCGCCCTGCTGCTCATCGCCCTGCTCGTGAACGCGACCCGCGTCCAGGTCGTGCAGTCCGGAACCTACGACGACAACCCCGCCAACCGCCGCCAGGCCATCACCCGCTTCGGCCAGCCGCGCGGCGACATCATGGTCGACGGCCGCGCGGTCACCGGTTCCAAGGACACCGGGGAGCAGCTCCGCTATGAACGGACGTACAGGAACGGCCCGTTGTACGCCTCCGTGACCGGATACGCCTCGCAGGTCTACGGCACGACCCTCCTGGAGAACGCCGAGGACGACATCCTCTCCGGCACGGACCCGATGCTCGCCCCGCTCCCCCTCTGGAACGACATCACCCGCGCCCAGAACCCGGGCGGCATGGTGCGGACGACCATCAAGGCAGCCGCGCAGCAGGCCGCGTACGCGGGGCTCGGCGGGAAAAAGGGCGCGGTCGCCGCGATCGAGCCGTCGACCGGCAAGATCCTCGCCCTGGTCAGCACGCCTTCGTACGACCCCGAGCGGCTCTCGGGCACCAGCGCGTCGGTGGCGCGGTCCTGGGCGTCACTGAACGCCGCTGCCGACAAGCCGATGCTGAACCGGGCGATCCGGCAGACGTATCCGCCGGGGTCCACATTCAAGGTGGTGACGGCAGCGGCGGCGCTGGACGCGGGCACGGTCACCGACCTGGACGCCCGCACCAAGTCCCCCAATCCCTACACGCTGCCGGGGACGACCACGCAGCTGACGAACGAGGTCGAGGGCTGCACGAACGCGACCCTGCGGTACGCCTTCACATGGTCCTGCAACACGTTCTTCGCCAAGCTGGGCGCGGACATCGGGCTGAGCGACATGCTGGGGACGGCGCGGAACTTCGGCTTCAACGACGACGGTCTGAAGATCCCGTCGGCGGTGGCGGCGAGCAACTTCGACACGTCCATGGACGACGCGCAGCTGGCGCTCTCCTCGATCGGCCAGTACGACACCCGGGCGACCCCCTTGCAGATGGCGATGGTCTCGGCGGCGGTGGCCAACGGCGGCTCGGTCGAGGCCCCCCACCTGGTGGACGAGACGACGACGGACGACGGCGACGTGGTGCACAACACCGGCAACAAGTCCCTGCACCAGGCGATGAACCCGGCCACGGCGATGCAGCTGCGGGAGCTGATGACCGACGCCGTCGAGAAGGGCACCGGCGGCAACGCGGCGATCCCCGGCGTGACGGTCGGCGGCAAGACGGGCACGGCCCAGCACGGCGTGGACAACACCGGGACTCCCTACGCCTGGTTCATCTCCTGGGCCCAGCGATCCGGCGAGGCCGAGCCTTCGGTGGCCGTGGCGGTGGTGGTGGAGGACGCGGCGGCGGACCGCGGGGACATCAGCGGCGGCGGGAGCGCGGCGCCGGTCGCGAAGGCGGTGATGGAGGCGGTGCTGAGGGGCGGCTGAGGGGCGGCTGAGGGCCGGGGTCAGGACTCCGAGGGCGGCGAGCCGCCGGCGGCGATCATGTCCTCCACCTCCGCCACGCGCTGCCCCTCTTCCGCCGCGAACCGTTCCGCGTCCAGCTTCTCGGCGATCTCCTCGTCCTGCGCCATCAGCTGGTCGAGGTTGGCGTTGCCCATCTCGAACACGCCCATGTCGACGTACGCCTCCTGCAGCCGCTTGCCCCACAGGCCGATGTCCTTGACGCACGGGACGATGCGGCTGAAGAGCAACTGCCGGAAGATGGCGAGGAATTCGGAGTTCTCACTGCACTCCTCGGCTTCCGCCTTGGGGATGCCGAAGTTCTCCAGTACCTCGACGCCGCGCAGGCGGTCGCGCATCAGGTAGCAGCCCTCGATGACGAATTCCTCGCGCTCGCGCAGTTCCGCGTCGGAGAGCTGCTTGTAGTAGTCGCGCAGGGCCATGCGGCCGAAGGCCACGTGCCGGGCCTCGTCCTGCATGACGTACGCAAGGATCTGTTTCGGCAGCGGCTTGTCCGTCGTGTCGCGGATCATGCCGAAGGCGGCGAGCGCGAGGCCCTCGATGAGGACCTGCATGCCGAGGTAGGGCATGTCCCAGCGGGAGTCGCGCAGCGTGTCGCCGAGCAGCGACTGAAGGTTGTCGTTGATCGGGTAGAGCATGCCGATCTTGTCGTGCAGGAAGCGGCCGTAGACCTCCGCGTGCCGCGCCTCGTCCATGGTCTGGGTCGCCGAGTAGAACTTCGCGTCCAGGTCGGGGACGGACTCCACGATGCGGGCCGCACAGACCATCGCGCCCTGCTCGCCGTGCAGGAACTGGCTGAACTGCCAGGAGGCGTAGTGCTTGCGCAGCTCACCCTTGTCGCGTTCGGTCATCTTCGCCCAGTGCCGGGTGCCGTAGAGCGAGAGCGATTCGTCGGGGGTGCCGAGGGGGTCGAGCGGATCGACCTCCAGGTCCCATGCGATGCGCTTGGCGCCGTCCCACTGCTTGTCCTTGCCCTTCTGGTAGAGGGCGAGGAGCCGGGCGCGGCCCTCGTCGTACTCCCAGCTGAAGCGGGCGGCGCCGGTCGCCGGAATCTGCCAGGTGGTTTCGTCCGGGGCGTGGGTGTACAGCTCATGCGTGGACACTGACGGCTCCTAGGGGTGGGCCTTCGCTCTCCGTGATCGTTAAGTGGTCGTTCCGCGCTGCTTCCGACTGCCTTGTACTAACTGGTAGTTGGCAGGCTCACACGCTCGTAGACGCGGGGTCAACAAGTCGTGCGCAAGGGATTGACGCCCTTGCTGACGGGCAGTCTCATAAGACATGACCGCCGGTAACTGTGACGACGAGGCAGGGACAGAGTCATGACGACCATCACGGAGGACGCGGCGATCGAAGGGCTGCGGGACGCGCTCGGACTGCTCAAGGACCGGGAGCAGGTGGCCGAGCGGCTGCTCGACTCCTCCGCCAAGCATTCCTTCGACCCCGACAAGGAGCTGGACTGGGACGCGCCCTTCGAGGAGGGCAAGTGGTTCTGGCCCCCGGAGCTGGTGTCCCTGTACGGCACGCCGATGTGGCAGCGGATGAGCGAGGAACAGCGCATCGCGCTCTCCCAGCACGAGGCCGCGGCGCTCGCCTCCCTCGGCATCTGGTTCGAGCTGATACTGATGCAGCTTCTCGTACGGCACATCTACGACAAGCCGGCCACGAGCGCGCACGTGCGGTATGCCCTGACGGAGATCGAGGACGAGTGCCGGCACTCGAAGATGTTCGCGCGTCTCATCACGCGCGGGGACACTCCGTACTACCCGGTCAGCACCGTGCACCGACACCTCGGCCGCCTCTTCAAGACCATCTCGACGACGCCCGGTTCGTTCACGGCGACGCTGCTGGGTGAGGAGATCCTCGACTGGATGCAGCGCCTCACGTTCCCCGACGAGCGCGTCCAGACCCTCGTACGCGGCGTGACGCGGATCCACGTCGTGGAGGAGGCGCGCCATGTGCGGTACGCCCGTGAGGAGCTGCGCCGCCAGATGGTGACGGCACCGCGCTGGTCCCAGGAGTTCACCCGCCTCACCTCCGGCGAGTTCGCCCGCGTCTTCTCCGTCGCCTTCATCAACCCCGAGGTCTACACGAACGTCGGCCTGGACAAGCGCGAGGCCATGGCGCAGGTCAAGGCGAGCGGCCACCGCCGCGAGATCATGCAGACCGGGGCGAAGCGGCTGACGGACTTCCTGGACGACATCGGGGTGCTGCGGGGCGCGGGGCGGCGGCTGTGGAAGAGCTCGGGGTTGCTTGCCTGAAGAGCTCGGGGCTGCTGGCGTAGGGAAGGGCGCAGCGAAGAGGGGGCGGCTGGTTCCGGGGCGCTTGTTCGAGCGGGCGGTTACGCTGCGAGGCATGACCTCGCCTGCTCCCACCCGCGCGTACCGGCGCCTCAGCGTCGAGGAGCGGCGGCTTCAGCTCCTGGAAGCCGCCCTGTCCCTCTTCGCCGTGCGCGCGCCCGACGAGGTCTCCCTCGACGACGTGGCGGAGGCGGCCGGGGTGTCACGGCCGCTGGTCTACCGCTATTTCCCGGGCGGCAAGCAGCAGTTGTACGAGGCCGCGCTGCGCTCCGCCGCCGATGAGCTGGAGCAGTGCTTCGCCGAACCGCCGGAGGGACCGCTGACCCGGCGCCTCGCGAACGCCCTCGACCGCTACCTCGCCTTCGTCGACCAGCACGACGCGGGGTTCAGCGCGCTGCTGCAGGGCGGCAGTGTCGTGGAGACCTCGCGTACGACCGCCATAGTGGACGAGGTGCGCAGGACGGCGGCCGAGCACATACTCGCCCATCTGGAGGTCGTCGGGGTCACGGGCCCGCGCCTGCGGATGACCGTGCGGATGTGGATCACCTCCGTCGAGGCGGCGTCCCTGATCTGGCTCGACGAGGAGAAGCAGCCGCCGCTCGACGAGCTGCGGGACTGGCTGGTCGAGCAGTTCATGGCGGTCCTCGTGGCCTCCGCGGGCCGCGATCCGCAGACCGCGGAGGCGGTACGGGGAGCGCTGGCCATGGAGACCGCGGACGGCCCCGCGGGCGCGCTCGCCCGGCGTGTGCTGCCCGTGGTGAGCGACGCGGCGCACCTGCTGTGACGCTCGGCGGCCGCCTGCTGTGACACTGGCCGGGTGAAGAGCGAAGACACCCCGTTTATGGGCGGGCCCCTGGACGGCCGCGTCCTGCCCATCCTGCTTGGCCCGACCGGCCACCCCCCGAAGGTGTACCGGGTCCCGGTGCCGGACGAGGCGGGCGGCCCGCCGACCGTGCTCGTGTACCGCCGGGTGGCCAGGGCCGCGGGGAAGCGGTTCGGGCTGCATCCGGGCTGGAAGTACGAGTACGACCCCGAGGGCGACAAGGCCGGGTCCGGACTGAAGTGGCCTTGGTCGAAGCCGGGCACCGCGGGCTGAGCGCCGCCGGGGCAAGCGCGGCGCGCCGCGGGGCCCTGGACGAGTGACCTCATTGCGCCAACCCGCGCACCTCCAGGAGGCGGGTCCCGCCGGGGCGGCTGATGCTCGCGGTGCGGGGCGGACGTGCCGCCGCGCTCGGGAGGTGATGGCATGTCAGGCAGGCTGCTGCGGTGGGTCGGTACGGGGGCGGCGGTCGGCGCGCTGCTGGCGCCGGCTTCTCCGGTGTACGCGGCTCCCGACCCGGGGGCGGACACCGGCGAGCGCCCGGTCTCCGAACTCCTGACGGACCTTCAGAAGCTGTACCGGAAGGCCGAGGAGTCGACGGAGACGTACAACGCGACCGCGGAGAAGCTCAAGGAGCAGCGCGCCGAGGTCACCCGCCTCAACGGCAGCCTGGCGCGGGCGAGGACTTCGCTGCGCGACAGCCGGGGCGCGGTGGGCCGCTTCGCGCGGGAGCAGTACCAGGGCACTACGGAGATCTCCCCCTACGTACGTCTCCTGCTGGCGCGCGATCCGCAGCGGGCGCTCGACCAGGGGCACGTGATCGGGCGGGCGGCGGCGGGGCGGGCGGCGACGGTGAAGCGGCTTGTGGGGGGCGAGCAGCGGGCGGCCACGCTCGCCTCGAAGGCAGAGGTCGCCCTGAAGACCCAGCTCTCCCTGGCCTCGCGGCAGAAGTCGGCGCGGGACACGGTGCGGGGGCAGCTGAAGGAGGTGGAGGAGTTGCTCGCCTCGCTCAGCACGGAGCAGCTGACGGAGCTGGCGCGGGCGGAGGAGGAGGGGATGGCCACGGCCCAGAAGAGGTTCCTCGCTTCGGGCTCGCTGGGGGGCGCGGGGGGCGTGGGGGGCTCGGGGGGCTCCCCGGCGGCTCGTCCTCCGTCGCGGCAGGGGGACTCCGCGCTTGACTACGCGGTGAAGCAGATCGGCAAGCCCTACAAGTGGGGCGCGGAGGGCCCGGGCTCCTTCGACTGCTCCGGTCTCACCTCGAAGGCGTGGGAGGCGGCGGGGCGGACGATTCCGCGTACGTCCCAGGAGCAGTGGGCGCAGCTGCGGCGGGTGTCCTTGCGGAAGCTGCGGCCGGGGGATCTCGTTGTCTACTTCCCCAAGGCCACGCATGTGGCGCTGTACTTGGGAGACGGCATGGTGATCCAGGCCCCGCGCCCCGGGGCGAGGGTAAAGGTCTCCCCCATCGCGGCAAACCCGCTGCGCGGCGCGGTACGCCCTGACCCTGCGGAGTCCCCCATGAAGGGCTACGTCCCGCCGAAGCTGCCGCGCGGGGCCCTGAAGGGCACGGACAAGGGCTACGCCTCTACGCGGGCGCCGTCGGCGTAGCCCCTCCCGAACGAACCTCTCCCACCCACCCGCCCGATTGCCCGGCAGCTGCACCCCCACCGAACAAGCCTTCCCACCCACCCGCCCGATTGCCCCGAAGCCTCACCCGCACCGAACAAGCCTTCCCGCCCGCCCACCCGATTGCCCCGCGGCTTTGTCCGCACGAACAGGCTTACCGGCCCAGTCACCCACCCGCCGCAACTTCGCCCGCACCGAACGAGCTCTCCCATCCGCCCGTCTTCCCCGAGCGCCAGCAGCTGCGGGGTGAACGGGTGGGTGGGCGGGAAAGACCCGGCGCGAAGCGGCGGATCAAGGGCGCCCCGCTCCACGGCCCGACGGATACGGGCCGCCCCTGCGCCGTAGGGAAGCTCCGCCGCGAGGCGGCAGTTCAGGGCCCCGCGGACCGACGGATACGGCAGCCAATCTGCGCCGCAGGGCAATCGGGTGGGTGGGCGGGAAAGACCCGCCGCGAAGCGGCGGATCAGGGCAGATCGCCCCGCGGAATGACAGAAACGCCCCCGCGCCGCAGGCACCCGGCGCCGCCCACCCCCCGGGAGCCAACTACCCCGCGAGCCCCGCCAGGTACGCGCCCGTCTTCTCCGGCTCATAGAAGAAGTTCTCGAAGTCCGAAGGGTCGTTGAAGCCGTTCGCGAACCGATCCGCGGCCGGCTGCAGCTGGCCCGCCGCGCCGATCAGGTTCAGGACGTGCTCCGGCGGCGGCGACAGCATCGCGTTCGTCCACTTGGTGACGTGCTGGGCCGTCTCCCAGTAGCGGTCGAAGGCCGACTGCATCCACTCCTCGTCGAACGGCTTGTCGCCGTGCTCGATGATCGAGGAGAGGTACGAAGCCGCGCACTTCGACGCCGAGTTGGAGCCCTGCCCCGTGATCGGGTCATTCGCCACGACCACGTCCGCGACGCCCAGGACGAGTCCGCCACCGGGCAGCCGGCCCACAGGCTTGCGCACCGTCGGCGCGTAGCGGCCGGACAACGTGCCGCCCGCGTCCGTCAGTTCGACCTTGGTCGCCCGCGCGTACTCCCACGGCGTGAACTTCTCCAGGAGCTCCAGCGTCAGCGCCAGGTGCTCCGAGGGGTCCTTGACCCCCTGGAAGACGTCCAGGGGGCCGCCCGGTACGCCCTCCCAGAACAGGATGTCCGCACGCCCCGACGTCGTCAGCGTCGGCATGACGAAGAGCTCGCCCACCCCCGGCACCAGATTGCACCGCACCGCCTCGAACTCGGGGTGCTCGGGCCGCGGGCCCATCCCGTGGACGTACGCGACGGCCAGCGCCCGCTGCGGCGCGTCGTAGGGAGAGCGCGAGGCGTCGCGCTCGAACATCGAGACGAGCTCGCCCTTGCCCGCCGAGACGAGCACGAGGTCGTACGTGCGGGAGAAGTAGTCGAGATCCGAGACCGCGGCGCCATGGATGACCAGCTGGCCGCCCCGCTGAGCGAAGGTCTCCATCCAGCCCGCCATCTTCACGCGCTGGTCGACGGACTGGGCGTACCCGTCCAGCTTGCCGACCCAGTCGATGACGCGGGAGGAGTCAGGACCGGCGACCGAGACGCCCACGCCCTCGATCTTGGGCGCCTGTGACTCCCAGAAGTTCAGCTGCAGATCGCGCTCGTGCTGGAGCGCCGTGTGGAACATGCACTGCGTGGACATCACACGGCCGGAACGGACCTCGTCCGCCGTGCGGTTGGACATCAGGGTGACCTCGTACCCCTGTGACTGGAGTCCGAGAGCGATCTGGAGACCGGCCTGACCGGCTCCGACGACGAGTATCTTCCGCATGCGGCTGCTTCTCCTACGTACTAAAAAGCTTAAGGCTAAAAAGGTTTAGGCTAAAGCTATTCGGGGGCTGCTGCCAAGGCGTGGCCGACCAGTGACAGCAACGACTCGATCACCGAGATCCGCTGCCTCGCGTCCATGATCAGCACCGGTATGTGCGCCGGGATCGTCAGTGCCTCACGGACGTCCGCGGGCTCGAACTCCTCGGTGCCGTCGAAGTGGTTGACGGCCACGACGTACGGGAGCCCGCAGCTCTCGAAGTAGTCGAGTGCCGGGAAGCAGTCGGGCAGGCGGCGGGTGTCGGCGAGGACGACCGCGCCTATCGCGCCGCGCACCAGGTCGTCCCACATGAACCAGAACCGCTGCTGCCCCGGCGTACCGAAGAGGTACAGGACGAGGTCGTCGTCGAGCGTGATCCGCCCGAAGTCCATGGCGACCGTGGTCGTGGTCTTGTCCGGCGTCGACGTGAGGTCGTCCGTGTCCTCGCTCGCCTGCGTCATCAGCGCCTCCGTCTGGAGGGGCGTGATCTCGGAGACCGCGGTGACCAGGGTCGTCTTGCCGACGCCGAACCCGCCCGCCACCACGATCTTCGTCGCGATCGGAGCACGGGTACGGTCCGTCTGCCACGCCTGGAGGTTCTCGTCCGGGTCGGGGCCCGGGTGGCGGAGTTCAGAGACGGCGGAGTCCACTCAGCACCCTTTCCAGCAGTGCGCGGTCCGGCTGTCCCGGGCCGTGGCCCGTCCCGTACACGCGGATCTTTCCCTGGTCTGCGAGGTCGCTGAGCAGTACGCGGACCACGCCGAGCGGCATCTTCAAAAGCGCGGCGATCTCCGCCACCGTACGCATCCGGCGGCAGATCTCGACGATGGCCCGCATCTCCGGCATGACACGGGTGGAGAGGTTGCCCTGCGGCAGTTCGAGCCGCTCCTCGGGGGCTTCGAGCGCCGCCACGAAGGTCTCGACGAGCAGGACGTGGCCGAAGCGGGTGCGCCCGCCGGTGAGCGAGTACGGGCGTACGCGCGAGGGTTTGCGGTCGGCACCCCGCTGGGGAAGCTTGCCGGGCTTACTGCTCATCGGACGCTCTCCATCGACTGGCGCAGCTCACTGCGGAGTTCGGGGGTGAGGACGTGCCCGGCGCGGCCGACGAAGAGCGCCATGTGGTACGCGACGACGCTCATGTCGCAGTCCGGGGTCGCGTGCACGCCGAGCAGCGAGCCGTCGCTGATCGACATCACGAAGAGGCTGCCCTCCTCCATCGCGACGACGGTCTGCTTGACCGATCCTGCTTCCATCAGCTTGGCCGCGCCGATGCAGAGGGAACCGAGTCCGGAGACGATCGTGGCGAGGTCCGCGCTCGACCCCTTGGGGCCCGAACTGTTGTCGGCCGCCTGCTCGTTGTTGCGTGCGGGGTCGGAGGAGAGCAGGAGCAAGCCGTCGGACGAGACCACCGCGACCGAAAGCAGACCTTGCACCTCCTCGACGAGATTCGTCAGCAGCCAGTGCAGGTTGCGTGCTTCGCTGCTCAGTCCGAAACGGGCGGAGGTGCCTCCGGCGGTGGAGCTGCCGGTGGATTTACTGCCGGTGGAAGAACTGGGCGAGCGCATGGGCGCAGTCAACTACTTGCCTCCTCGACTGTGTCCCCCATGTTGTTTTCGGTCTCTTTGGTCTCTGCGGTCTCTTCGGTCTCTTCGGTCTCTTCGTTACGTTCGGTCAGCTCGGTGAGCTCGGCCTCTACGTCACGGCGACCGCTCATGGCGCCCTGGTGGAAGCCGCCCAGGCGCTTGCGCAGCGCTTCGGCGTCCACGGAGCTGCGTGCCTTGGGCACGGTGGGCTCGGGCGCGGTGATCTTGGGCGTGCGTTTGGGGAGGCCCTTGTCGGTGACGCGCTCCCACTTGGGGGCGGGCTCGGCTTCGGCTTCCGCTTCGGGCCCGGCTTCGGGAGCCGCCGCATCCGGTTCCTTGACGGCTTCCGGCTCCTCCGGAGCGGGCGGCACCGCCAGCTCCATGGTCGTCTCGGCCTCACGCACCGTCTGCTCGGCAGCCGCGATCAGCGGGTCCGCACCGGCGGCCTTGGGCACCACGGTGGCGGAGCCCGCCGAACGCCCCGGCAGCACGTTGGAGTTCGCCTCGGCCTCCGACCCGGGCAGATGCACGGCGGGCGCCGCCCCGGCCACCGGGACGCCGACCGGCGGCGCGCCCACCGCGGGAGCGGCGGCGAGGATCGACTTCGGCAGGACCACGACCGCCGCGACACCGCCCTGCTTCTGCTCGCGAAGACGCACCCGCGCACCGTGCCGCGCGGCGAGCCGCGCCACGACGTAGAGGCCGAGCCCGAGCCCGTCCCCGCTCTCCTGGTCGTACGCGTCGTCCGGACGGAACTCCGCGAGGCGGGAGTTGAGTTCGTTCATCCGGTCCGGGGTGACGCCTATCCCCTCGTCCTGCACGGAGAGCATCACCTCGCCGCCCTCCAGGAGCCAGCCCGATACCTCGACGGAGGCGTCCGGCGGCGAGAACGACGTCGCGTTCTCCAGGAGTTCGGCGACCAGGTGGCTGATGTCGTCGGCGGCGAAGCCCGCGACGTGCGCGTGCGGCGGCAGCGTGGCGATGCGCACCCGCTCGTACCGCTCGATCTCACTGACGGCGGCGCGCACGACGTCGACGAGCGGGACCGGTCCTGGGTGCTGGTGGCCGTGCTCGGCGCCTGCGAGGACCAGGAGGTTCTCGCTGTGGCGGCGCATGACCGTGGCGAAGTGGTCGAGCTTGAAGAGCGTGGCGAGGCGGTCGGGGTCCTGCTCGCGGTCCTCCAGGTTCTCGATGACGGCGAGTTGCCGCTCGACCAGACCGAGGGTGCGCAGCGCCAGATTCACGAAGGTGCCGTGGATGGACTGGCGCACGCGTTCCAAGTGCGCGGAGGCCTCGGCCAGTTCGGCACGCAGGGTCTCGCGCTCGTCGGCCATGGACTTCCGCCGGCCGATGAGGTGCTTGCGGTCCGCTTCGAGCGTGGTGAGGCGCTCGGTGAGGGCGGACGCGTGGCCGTGCAGCGCGTTGACGGACCGTACGACCTGGGCGAACTCGTCGTCACGGCCCGTGAAGCGGATCGGCTCCTGGGGCGCGGGCTCGGTGGCGAGGCGGGCCGAGCCGATGCGCAGGACGGCGAGCGGGCGGGTCAGGCTGCGGGCCATCCCCATGGAGACGCCGACCGCGACGAGCAGGGTGACGCCGATGAGCGCGACGCGGATCTCAAGGGCCGTGACGTCGTCGTCGCGGAGCTGGGCGAGGTCCTTGGTGCGCTGCACGGTGAGCGCGGACTCGGCGCCCCGCATCATCTCGATGCGGGCGGAGAGCGTGGCGTCGAGCTTCTTGCGGTCGTAGGCACGCTCGGCGGTGGAGAGCGTGGGCTGGTCGGTGAGGCGGGTGAGGTACTTCTCCGCCGCCGTCACCTCATGGCCCGTGACGGTCGAGTCGTACGTGGAGCGGGCGCCGTCCGTGGCCGCGTCCCGGAAGTCGGCGAGGGCCGCCTCCGCGCGGACGTGGGCCTGCTGGGCGGCGGCGCTGAGGCCGTCGCGGCGCTTGCTGCCCGCGGCGGACTCCGCGACGACCGTGGTGGGCAGGCCGGTGACGGGGTCGACGGCGGTGCTGGTCTCGGTGGTACGCGGGACGGCGAGGGCGGCGAGGAGCAGGCCTCGGGCGCTGGCCGTCTGTTCGACGGCGTGGTCGAGGTCCGCGAGCGCGTAGGCACCGGAGCCCGCGCGGGGCGGGGTCCGCTCGGCGAGTTCGCTGGTGAGGCCGTGCAGTTCGGCGATGACGTCCGAGTACGCCGTGTGTGCTTGGAGAGCACTGCTCTTGCCGGTGAGCGCCGCTCTGCGTACGGCGGCGATGTCGGCGAGGTCCTTGCGCAGCCCGGCCGGTGCGTCGGCGGTGCGCAGCTCGTCGATCTGGCGGTCGACGCGGGCGCTGCGGCTCTCGGAGAGGCCCTGGCCCTGCGGGCGGCCCGCCGCGATGAACGAGGTGACCTCGTCGCGCTCATCGGCCAGGGAGTGGCCGAGGGACACGGCGTCCTGGGTGCGCTCGGCGAGGGTCACCAGGCGCTGCGCGTCGCTCAGTTGGCCGGAGGCGGCGACGATGGCAGGTGCTCCGGCCCCGGCGATCGCGGCGGCCACGACGGCGACGGCGACGATCAGCCGATTGCGCACGCGGGCGGTGGGCTTGGCGTTGACGGACTTCGCGGGCCGCGAGGGCTTCGGCTCGGCGGGCTTCGCCCCGGAGGGCTGCGGCTCGGCGGGCTGCGGCTCGGCGGCGGGGCTCGGCTCGGCGGTGTCGGCCGCGACAGGCTCCGCCTCGGCCGGCTTCTCGCTGGGCTTCGAGCCGTCAGGGGCGCTTACGCCAGGGGCAGCGGACTCTCCCGCCAAGCGCTCCGTAGGGGTGGTCGCGCCCGGCGTGGCCCCGTCAGGAGCCGTCTGCTTGCCCTTGCGCCCAGGCCGCATCTTCTGCACCGGTGCTCGCATTCCTGTTTTCGTCCGCCCATGGGGCCCGGGATGACGATCCGTCAACGCACGCGCCCCCCGGTACGGCTCCTGACCCTTCCAGTGCCGATGGGTGGCAGTCGTACATCACATGCCTGGCCACCCGAAGGAGTGAACATCGGCGGGGAGTTGGCGAGCAAGTCCCGACGCGGACCGGATGTTCCGGCCACGGTGCGCCGGTTGGACGTCTCCCGCAGGCTTTGGCAGGATGCGCCGCCACACGCCGCCGGAGGTGATCATTCCGACTGAAATCCGGCGCCTGACCTGCTGGTCCGGGCCAATCCCCATCCGTCTGCGACGCCTGGGCGACCTTGTGAAGGCCTCGTGCAGACTGGCGGAATGCGTATCGAACTCGCCACCGAGCCCGGTGACCCCGCGCGCCCCAACGAGGACTACGTGGCGGTCACGCTTCCCGCATCCGGACAGGGCGGATCGCTGGTCCTTCTGGACGGCGTGACGCCGCCCGCCGGAGATGACGGCTGTCTGCATTCCGTCCCTTGGTTCACGGCGCGGCTCGGGGCCGCACTGGGGGAACTGTCCGTTTCGCGACGGGATATGACGCTCCCTGAGATCCTCGCGGCGGCGATCGCGCGCATCGCGGAGGTTCATCGTCAAACCTGTGACCTTTCTCACCCGCGTACTCCTCAGGCCACCGTGGTTCTGGTGCGTTGGAACGACGAACGGGTCGAGTACCTGGTCCTGTCGGACTCCACGCTCCTGATGGCGGGGCCGGACGGCCGGGTCACGCCGGTGCTCGACGTGCGGCTCGCGGAACTGCCGCCGGCGATCCGCGCGATGCGTGAGGAGGTCCGCGCCCTGCCGCGCGGCTCGGCCGAACGCGAGGTGGCGGGCCGCGCGTACGGAGCGGCCGTCGAGGCGTTGCGCAACGCGGAGGGCGGCTTCTACACCGCGGCGGCCGACCCCGCGGCGGCGGCCCGCGCCGTCACCGGGGAGTGGGCCCGTTCCGAGGTGGCGGCGGTGGCGGCCCTGACGGACGGGGTGGGCCGCTGGGTCGAGACGTTCCGGCAGGGCGACTGGACGGAGTGCTTCGAACTACTGCGCAAGGACGGCCCCCAACGCCTGGTGGACCGGGTCCGCGAACTGGAACGCGGCGACCCCGAGGGCGCGACTTTCCCGCGGGGGAAGCGGCATGACGACGCGGCGGCGGTATACGCAGAGCTGTAACGCGCCCCAAAGGGGCGCGAGGAACGGCGCGACCAGCCACAACGCACCCGCACAGACAAAAGCACGGACACCCCCCCCAGGGGCGCGGGGAACTGCGCGAGCAACCACACTCAACCCGCACCAACAAAAGCACAGGCACCACCCCAAGGGGCGCGAGGAACCGCGCACCCAGCCACAACCGCCCCCGCAGCCGAAGCACCCCCCGCTCAAGCCTCAGCGCAGCACCCCCGCTCAAGCCTCCGCAGAGTCATTCAGCTGGCGCAGCAACCGCGCAAGCTCCGCCACCTCCACCCGGTCCCACCCGGCCAGCTGTCGCACATACCGCTCCCGTCGCCCCGCCCGCACCGTACGGAACCGCGTGCGGCCCACCTCGGTGAGGCGGACCAGCCAGGCGCGCCCGTCGGCGGGGTCGGGCTCGCGGGTGACGAGGCCCAGTTCCTCAAGGGCGCGCAGCTGACGGCTCATCGTCGCCTTGCCGACGCCGATGTACGCGGCCAGAGCCGTGGCCCGCTGCGGCCCGGAGTCGTCGAGGCAGACGAGGAGTCCGTACGCGGCGGGCTCCAGATCGGGGTGGACCTGGCGGGCCATTTCCCCGGAAGAGGCGCGGGCCCGGCGCAGGAGCAGCGTCAACTCCCGCTCCAGGGAGAGGAACTCACGGTCGACACCGCGGTTCACGTCAGCCCCGGGGTCATTCTCGCCCTCGTGCACTTCAGCACCCATGGCACGCTTTCTTTCCGGATCGTCCATCGTCAAAGGTTTCCGCCCCCGCGCGGCACCCGACCGCCCAAGCCGGTGCATCGCCGCAGCTCGGCCAGTATTTCGTAAGGCCGAGCCGCCCCGCTCCGCGGACACCGCCGCAGGAGTAGACCAACGGCAGGCCCCGGACCCTCTTCACAGCCCCGGGTCTACGTGCGTAGCGTCACGCATGACATGTTCACACCACGACATGTCGACAGGTCCCCCCACGAGCTCCATCGAGCTCAATCGAGGCCTTCGGAGGCACGCATGCCCGTGCACAGACCCGGAACGCCCCGCCGCTCACGCTGGTCAGCGGCCGGAATCCTGCTCTCAGTCCTCTCCGCGCTCTCCCTCCTCCTCACCCTGCCGGGCGCCGCACAGGCGGCCGGCGACGACGACACCCCGGCCCGCGGCTCCGCCCGCATGGGCCAGGGCGTCATCAAGCACGACGGGCAGGGCAGTCTGCCGCCCAGCGGTGACGCCGTACAGACCGAGGGCGTCGACGTCAGCAGCCACCAGGGCAACGTCGCGTGGTCGACGCTCTGGAACAGCGGTGTGAAGTGGGCCTACGTGAAGGCCACCGAGGGGACGTATTACAAGAACCCCTACTTCGCCCAGCAGTACAACGGCTCGTACAACGTGGGCATGATCCGCGGTTCCTACCACTTCGCTACGCCCGACACCACGGGCGGCGCCACCCAGGCCAACTACTTCGTGGACAACGGCGGCGGCTGGTCGCGCGACGGCAGGACGCTGCCGGGCGCGCTCGACATCGAGTGGAACCCGTACGGGGCGGCCTGCTTCGGCAAGTCCCAGTCCGCGATGGTCACCTGGATCCGTGACTTCCTGAACCAGTACAAGGCGCGCACCGGGCGCGACGCGGTGATCTACACGGCCACCAGCTGGTGGAAGCAGTGCACCGGCAACTACGGCGGCTTCGGCGCCAGCAACCCGCTCTGGATCGCCCGTTACGCCAGCGATCCGGGTGAGCTGCCCGCCGGGTGGGGCTTCCACACGATGTGGCAGTACACCTCGTCGGGCCCGACGGTCGGGGACCACAACAAGTTCAACGGCGCCCTGGACAGAGTGCAGGCACTCGCCAACGGCTGAGCCCGCACCTGTCGGCGTGAGGCACGAAGCGTGATGCACCAAGCGTCAGGCACGAAGGCCCGGGCCCCCTCGCAGGGACCCGGGCCCTCACTCACCGGCCACCTCCGTCACGCGGCGGCCGGAATCCTCACCTCGGCCTCCGTCAGGGCCAGTTCGAGCACCTGGCGGACATCCGTCACCGGGTGGACGTCCAGCTTCTGGAGGATCTCCTCCGGAACGTCGTCCAGATCCGCCTCGTTCCGCTTGGGGATGATCACCGTGGTGATCCCGGCGCGGTGCGCGGCGAGGAGCTTCTGCTTGACCCCGCCGATCGGCAGGACGCGCCCGGTCAGCGAGACCTCACCGGTCATGGCCACATCCGTACGGACGAGCCTGCCGCTGAGCAGCGACGCGAGGGCGGTCGTCATGGTGACGCCCGCGCTCGGACCGTCCTTGGGGACCGCGCCAGCCGGGAAGTGGATGTGCACGCCGCGTTCCTTCAGGTCGGCGACGGGCAGCTCCAGTTCGGCGCCGCGCGAGCGCAGGAAGGAGAGCGCGATCTGCGCGGACTCCTTCATCACGTCGCCGAGCTGACCGGTCAACGTCAGCCCCGCGGCGCCGGTCTCCGGATCGGCGAGCGACGCCTCGACGAACAGGACGTCGCCTCCCGCGCCGGTCACCGCGAGCCCGGTCGCCACACCCGGCACCGCCGTACGCCGCTCGGCCGGGTCCTGCGCCGACTCGGGCACGTGGTGCGGGCGCCCGATGAGACCGCGCAGATCGTTCTCGCCGACGGTGAACGGCAGCTCCCGGTCGCCCAGTTCGTGCTGCGCCGCGACCTTGCGCAGCAGTCGCGCGACGGCCCGCTCCAGGTTCCGTACACCCGCTTCCCGCGTGTACTCCCCCGCGAGCTTGCGCAGCGCGCTCTCGTCCAGGGCCACCTCGTCCGTCTGAAGACCGGCCCGCTCCAGCTGGCGCGGGAGCAGGTGGTCACGGGCGATGACGACCTTCTCGTCCTCGGTGTAGCCGTCGAGCCTGACCAGCTCCATGCGGTCGAGCAGCGCCTCCGGGATGGCCTCGGTGACGTTCGCCGTCGCCAGGAACACCACGTCGCTCAGGTCGAGCTCGACCTCCAGGTAGTGGTCGCGGAAGGTGTGGTTCTGCGCCGGGTCGAGGACTTCGAGGAGGGCCGCCGCGGGGTCGCCGCGGAAGTCGGAGCCCACCTTGTCGATCTCGTCGAGGAGCACCACCGGGTTCATGGACCCGGCCTCCTTGATGGCCCGCACGATCCGTCCTGGCAGCGCCCCCACGTACGTACGACGGTGTCCGCGGATCTCCGCCTCGTCGCGTACGCCACCGAGCGCGACCCGCACGAACTTGCGCCCCATCGCGTGCGCGACGGACTCGCCGAGCGAGGTCTTGCCGACGCCGGGCGGACCGACGAGGGCGAGCACCGCGCCGCCCCGGCGGCCACCGACGACCCCGAGGCCCCGGTCGCTGCGCCGCTTGCGCACCGCGAGGTACTCGGTGATGCGCTCCTTCACGTCCTGAAGGCCCGCGTGCTCGGCGTCCAGGATGCTCTGGGCGCCCTTGATGTCGTACTCGTCCTCGGTCCGTTCGTTCCAGGGCAGTTCGAGGACGGTGTCGAGCCAGGTCCTGATCCAGGAGCCCTCGGGCGACTGGTCGCTGGACCGCTCCAGCTTGTCGACTTCCTTGAGTGCGGCCTCGCGGACGCTTGAAGGGAGGTCGGCGGCCTCCACGCGGGTGCGGTAGTCGTCGGACTCCTCGGCTGCGTCCTTGCTGTCGCCGTTGATCTCGCGCAGCTCCTTGCGCACGGCGTCGAGCTGGCGCCTCAGCAGGAACTCGCGCTGCTGCTTGTCGACGCCTTCCTGTACGTCCTTGGCGATGGACTCGGCGACGTCCTGCTCGGCGAGGTGCTCGCGCAGCTGCTCGGTGGCGAGCTTCAGGCGGGCGGCCGGGTCGTCGGTCTCCAGGAGGGCGATCTTCTGCTGGGTGGAGAGGAAGGGTGAGTATCCGGAGTTGTCGGCAAGGGCGGAGACATCTTCGATCTGCTGGACGCGGTCGACGACCTGCCAGGCGCCGCGCTTCTTCAGCCAGCTGGTGGCGAGGGCCTTGTACTCCTTGACCAGCTCGGCGAGGGCGCCGGGCAGGGGGTCCGGAACGGTCTCCTCGACCTTGAGCCCCTCCACCCACAGCGCGGCACCGGGACCGGTGGTTCCGGCACCGATCCGCACCCGGCCACGGCCTCGGATCAGCGCGCCGGGATCGCCGTCGGAGAGGCGGCCGACCTGCTCGACGGTGCCGAGGACGCCGGTCGCGGCGTACGTCCCGTCGATCCGCGGAACAAGAAGGACCTGCGGCTTGCTGCTCCCACTGGAGCGGGCGGCGGCCTGGGCGGCCTCGATCGCGGCGCGCACGTCGGCGTCGGACAGGTCGAACGGGACCACCATGCCGGGCAGGACAACCTCGTCGTCGAGCGGCAGCACGGGCAGGGTGAGCGGTGTGGACGGCTTCGACTCGGCAGACTCAGTAGTCATGATCTCCCCTTCGGCATTCAAGTTGAGCTGTACCGACTCAATGCTCGTGAGTCCTTGAATGTTCCCCAAGCTCTGTTCGCTGTCAGCGATCAGAGCTGAGTTCAGCGGAGAGACGCGCTCCGACGCCACCGCCGCACCAAGGGCCAGGTGGCGACGCCGATCGACAGGGCGAGCAGATGACCCCAGTTCGTCATCGGGTCGGTGAACGCGATCAGGTCGTCGACCAGCATTCCGCCGAACCCGGCGAGCACCAGCCACCGCAGCCACGGCCTGAAGAGTCCTGCCAGGGCGCCCACGCTCGCGGCCACGCCGAAGCTGATGCCGTAGTCGAGGCGGTGCAGGGAGCTTTCGGGGAGATGGCCCGCGAGGACCGAGACGCCGACCGGGACCTCGGTCGCGAGGGTGGCCACGACATGGCCGAGCAGGAAGACGCCCGCCGTGCGCAGCGCGCCGATGCGGCGCTCAAGGGCCGTGAGGACCAGCAGGAAGCCGATCGCGTACGGCGACGCGATGCCGCCCGCGATCCACAGCGCGCTGGCCGTCAGGACGAGCAGCGGCTGCTGGGTCAGGTGCGCCACGTCCGTACTCGAGTGCTGGTGCAGGGTCGAGATGAGCGTCGGGTCCGCGTACCGGGTCAGGAGTGACGTCGCGGCGAGGACCGCCGCGTAGCCGAACGTGAAAGGCGTACCCGTGGGGGTCGGGAGCAGGCGCCAGAGGCGCGAGGGGTCGCGGGGCCTGGTGCCGGCCATGGGCGGCTCGGGCGCGCGGCTCCGCTGGCGCGGGATGCCGTCCAGGCCGGGTGGGACGGTCTCGTCGGGCTGCTCGGGCTGCTCGGGCGCCGCGGGGGCAGCCGACGCGCTCAGGTCCACGGTGAGACGCTCCTTCCGTCATGTCCACCCTTTGCCGATCTTTCCGGCACTGTCTATGACCCGCGCCACGTGAGGCGCGAATCACAGCAACCCGACAGGCCGTGTCCGCGTCCGCCCCGGAGCGCGCCACCACCGGTCATACCCTGGCCGCCATGCACACCCACACCACCACCCCCGTCGTCATCGACCGGCGTGAGGGGCCGTACGGCGAAGTCGTACTGCGGCGCCATGGTGCGCTCCTGCAGATCATCGCCAACGGCTGTTTCCTGATGGACACTTCGGACGGCCGCTCGGAGCGGCTCCTCGTCGACGCGGCGTACGACGCGCTGGAGGATCCCAAGGAGCCCAGCCTCCTCATCGGCGGCCTGGGCGTCGGCTTCTCGCTGGCCCACGCGGCGGCCGACCCGCGCTGGGGCCGTATCGCCGTCGTCGAGCGCGAGCGGGCCATCATCGACTGGCACCGCTCAGGGGCGGACGCCCCGCTCGCCGGGATCTCGGGCCCCGCGCTCGCCGATCCACGCACGGAGATCCTGCACACAGACCTCGTGGCGTACGTCAGGGGCGCCGACGCACCTCAGGACGCCCCGGCGACGTACGACGCGCTCTGTCTCGACATCGACAACGGCCCGGACTGGACGGTGACGGAGGACAACAACTCCCTCTATTCTCCCGCCGGTCTGGCCGCCTGCCGTGCGCGTCTGAACCCCGGCGGAGTGCTCGCCGTATGGTCCGCCCAGCCCTCGTCCGCTTTCGGCTTCGCTCTACGGAATGCCGGGTTCCAGTCGGTACGGACGGAAGAGATCCCCGTTGCCCGAGGCGTACCGGACGTGGTTCATCTCGGCGTAAGGGCTGCGTAGCCGAGGTGCCTTCGCGACCCGTACCCTGCTGACCGAACACAAGCGATCAGTGTCAGGGGCGGGGCGATGGAGCAGACACACACCTCCCACAACGGCGCGACGGCGGCGATGCCAGGCGCCCAGCGCCGGGTTCTGGTGGTCGAGGACGACCCGACGATCGTCGACGCCATCGCCGCCCGGCTACGTGCCGAGGGTTTCGTAGTGCAAACGGCGTCGGACGGTCCCGCGGCGGTGGACACCGCACAGGCTTGGCAGCCCGATCTGCTGATCCTGGACATCATGCTGCCGGGCTTCGATGGCCTGGAAGTGTGCCGCCGGGTGCAGGCCCAGCGGCCGGTTCCGGTGCTCATGCTGACGGCGCGCGACGACGAGACGGACATGCTGGTCGGGCTGGGTGTCGGCGCCGACGACTACATGACCAAGCCGTTCTCCATGCGGGAGCTTGCGGCGCGGGTGCACGTCCTGCTGCGCAGGGTCGAGCGGGCCGCGCTCGCCGCGACCACCCCGCGCAGCGGCATCCTGCGCCTCGGCGAGCTGGAGATCGACCATGCCCAGCGGCGGGTCAGAGTCCGCAGTGAGGACGTACATCTGACGCCGACGGAGTTCGACCTGCTCGTCTGCCTGGCCAACACGCCGCGCGCGGTGCTCTCGCGCGAGCAGCTGCTCGCCGAGGTGTGGGACTGGGCCGACGCGTCGGGCACCCGGACCGTCGACAGCCACATCAAGGCGCTGCGCCGCAAGATCGGCGCGGAGCGGATCCGGACGGTGCACGGTGTCGGGTACGCGCTGGAGACTCCGACTCCATGAGGCCGGTGACCTGATGAGCGGGCCCTTCGGAGGGCTGCGGCCGTTCTCCATCAAGACCAAGCTCGGCACGCTGGTGGTCGTCTCGGTCTTCATCACCACGGGTCTGCTGATGGTGGCGATGGAGACGGAGACCGAGCTGCGCTTCATCACCGTCTTCTCGGTGATCGCCACCCTGCTCCTCACGCAGTTCGTGGCCCACAGCCTCACCGCGCCGCTCGACGAGATGAACTCCGTGGCGCGCGCCGTCTCGCACGGCGACTACACGCGCCGGGTGCGCGGCGCCGACCGCCGCGACGAGCTGGGCGACGTGGCCACCACGATCAACCGCATGGCGGACGACCTGGAGGCCCAGGACCAGCAGCGCAAGGAGCTGGTCGCCAACGTCTCGCACGAGCTGCGCACCCCCATCGCGGGCCTTCGCGCGGTCCTGGAGAACGTCGTCGACGGAGTCTCGGCCGCCGACCCGGAGACCATGCGTACGGCCCTGAAGCAGACGGAGCGGCTCGGCCGCCTCGTGGAGACGCTGCTCGACCTGTCCCGCCTGGACAACGGCGTCGTACCGCTGCGGGCCCGCCGCTTCGAGGTGTGGCCCTATCTGTCGGGCGTCCTGAAGGAGGCCAACATGGTCGCCTCCGCGCGCGCGGGCATCGCCTCGGGCTCCGGCAGCCACACACGTACGGACGTGCATCTGCACCTGGACGTCACACCGCCCGAGCTGACCGCGCACGCGGACGCCGAGCGGCTGCACCAGGTCGTGGCCAACCTCATCGACAACGCGGTCAAGCACAGCCCGCCGCACGGCCGCGTCACCGTGCGCGCCCGGCGCGGCCTCTACCCCGAGTCCCTGGACCTGGAGGTCCTCGACGAGGGTCCCGGCATCCCGGAGTCGGAGTGGCACCGCGTCTTCGAGCGCTTCAACCGCGGCAGCCACGCCAACGCGGCCCCGCACGCGGGACCCGGCAGCGACGGCGGCACCGGGCTGGGGCTCGCCATCGCGCGCTGGGCGGTCGATCTGCACGGCGGGCACATCGGGGTGGCCGAATCCCCACGTGGCTGCCGCATCCAGGTCACCCTTCCGGGCCTGCCCGAAGTACGAAGTTGACGTAGGGTTCGAAACGGAAGCGATTCGCGGGCGCATCGGAAGCGCGCCCGGGTGAAGCCGCCGCGCCGGGCAGGGCCCGCGCGGCCATCTGGCGTTGGAGAACTCCGCTTGTTTCCCGCCATTTACAGCGCCGAAACCATCCGCCCAATGTGACTTACACGACGGATGACCGGCCCGGCCTGCACCTGGCGGCAATGGAGGCGTAGCCTTTATTTCCGCTGTCCATCACCTTGTGAAGCGGAAGAGGGCGGTTACCGCCGTGTCGTCACAGTCCCCCAGTAGCTCGAGCATCTCGACCGACCAAGACGGTCAGGGCAAGGACCCTGCTGCTGCCTTCGGTCCCAATGAGTGGCTCGTCGACGAGATCTACCAGCAGTACCTCCAGGACCCGAACTCGGTCGACCGAGCCTGGTGGGACTTCTTCGCCGACTACAAGCCGGGAGCGGGCGCGTCAGCTACCCCCACCCCGGCCAAGCCGGCGGGTGACGCAGCCGCGGGGGTTGCGGACACCACGTCCCCCGCTGCTCCCGCCGCGTCTGCCGCACCAGCGGCTCCGGCCGCGCCCGCGGCGCCCGCGCCCGCAGCCCCGGCTGCGAAGCCCGCGGCCGCCGCTCCGGCCCCCGCCGCGAAGCCCGCAGTCGCGAAGCCCGCCGCCAAGGCGGAGCCCGCGAAGGAGGCACCGGCAGGTCCCGAGTACGTGACGCTGCGCGGCCCTGCTGCCGCGGTCGCGAAGAACATGAACGCCTCCGTGGAGGTCCCGACGGCCACGTCGGTCCGCGCGGTCCCGGTGAAGCTGCTCTTCGACAACCGCATCGTCATCAACAACCACCTCAAGCGCGCCCGCGGCGGGAAGATCTCCTTCACGCACCTCATCGGGTACGCGATGGTGCAGGCCATCAAGGCCATGCCGTCGATGAACTACTCCTTCGTGGAGAAGGACGGCAAGCCGACGCTGGTCAAGCCGGAGCACGTCAACTTCGGCCTCGCCATCGACCTGGTGAAGCCCAACGGCGACCGCCAGCTGGTCGTCGCGGGCATCAAGAAGGCCGAGACGCTGAACTTCTTCGAGTTCTGGCAGGCCTACGAGGACATCGTCCGTCGCGCCCGCGACAACAAGCTGACGATGGACGACTTCACCGGCGTCACGGTCTCCCTGACCAACCCCGGCGGCCTCGGCACGGTCCACTCGGTCCCCCGCCTGATGCCCGGACAGTCGGTCATCATGGGCGTCGGCTCGATGGACTACCCCGCGGAGTTCCAGGGCACGTCCCAGGACACCCTGAACAAGCTCGGCATCTCGAAGGTCATGACGCTCACGTCGACCTACGACCACCGGGTGATCCAGGGCGCCGCCTCCGGCGAGTTCCTGCGCGTCGTCGCGAACCTGCTGCTGGGCGAGGGCGAGTTCTACGACGAGATCTTCAAGGCGCTGCGCATTCCCTACGAGCCGGTCCGCTGGCTCAAGGACATCGACGCCTCGCACGACGACGACGTCACGAAGGCCGCCCGCGTCTTCGAGCTGATCCACTCCTACCGGGTGCGCGGCCACGTCATGGCCGACACCGACCCGCTGGAGTACAAGCAGCGCAAGCACCCCGACCTGGACATCACCGAGCACGGCCTCACCCTGTGGGACCTGGAGCGTGAGTTCGCGGTCGGCGGCTTCGCCGGCAAGTCCATGATGAAGCTGCGCGACGTCCTCGGCGTCCTGCGCGACTCGTACTGCCGCACCACCGGCATCGAGTTCATGCACATCCAGGACCCCAAGCAGCGCAGGTGGCTCCAGGACCGCATCGAGCGCACGCACGCCACGAAGCCGGAGCGCGAGGAGCAGCTGCGCATCCTGCGCCGGCTGAACGCCGCCGAGGCCTTCGAGACGTTCCTTCAGACGAAGTACGTCGGCCAGAAGCGCTTCTCCCTGGAGGGCGGCGAGTCCGTCATCCCGCTGCTCGACGCCGTCATCGACAGCGCGGCCGAGTCGCGTCTGGACGAGGTCGTCATCGGCATGGCCCACCGCGGCCGCCTGAACGTCCTCGCGAACATCGTGGGCAAGTCGTACGCCCAGATCTTCCGCGAGTTCGAGGGCAACATGGACCCCAAGTCCATGCACGGCTCCGGCGACGTGAAGTACCACCTGGGCGCCGAGGGCACCTTCACCGGTCTGGACGGCGAGCAGATCAAGGTCTCGCTCGCCGCGAACCCGTCCCACCTGGAGACGGTCGACCCGATCATCGAGGGCATCACCCGCGCCAAGCAGGACGTCATCAACAAGGGCGGCACGGACTTCACGGTCCTGCCCGTCGCCCTGCACGGTGACGCGGCCTTCGCGGGCCAGGGTGTGGTCGCCGAGACGCTCAACATGTCGCAGCTGCGGGGTTACCGCACCGGTGGCACGGTCCACATCGTCATCAACAACCAGGTCGGCTTCACCGCCGCCCCGGAGTCGTCGCGTTCCTCCATGTACGCCACCGACGTGGCCCGCATGATCGAGGCGCCGATCTTCCACGTGAACGGCGACGACCCCGAGGCCGTCGTCCGCATCGCACGGCTCGCGTTCGAGTTCCGTCAGGCGTTCAACAAGGACGTCGTCATCGACCTCATCTGCTACCGCCGCCGCGGTCACAACGAGTCGGACAACCCGGCGTTCACGCAGCCGCTGATGTACGACCTGATCGACAAGAAGCGCTCGGTGCGCAAGCTCTACACCGAGTCCCTCATCGGTCGCGGCGACATCACCCTGGAAGAGGCCGAGCAGGCCCTCCAGGACTTCCAGGGGCAGCTGGAGAAGGTCTTCACCGAGGTCCGCGAGGCCATCTCGCAGCCGGCCGAGGCCGAGGTCCCGGCGCCGCAGCCGGAGTTCCCGGTGACCGTCGACACCGCGATCTCCCAGGAGGTCGTCAAGCGGATCGCCGAGTCCCAGGTCAACATCCCCGACCGGGTCACCGTCCACCCGCGTCTGCTGCCGCAGCTGCAGCGCCGCGCGTCGATGATCGAGGACGGCACGATCGACTGGGGCATGGGCGAGACCCTCGCCATCGGTTCGCTGCTCCTTGAGGGCACCCCGGTCCGTCTTTCGGGCCAGGACTCGCGTCGTGGCACGTTCGGTCAGCGTCACGCGGTCCTCATCGACCGTGAGACGGGCGAGGACTTCACGCCGCTCCTGTACCTCTCCGAGGACCAGGCGCGCTACAACGTCTACGACTCGCTCCTGTCCGAGTACGCGGTGATGGGCTTCGAGTACGGCTACTCGCTGGCCCGTCCCGAGTCCCTCGTGATGTGGGAGGCGCAGTTCGGCGACTTCGTCAACGGCGCGCAGACGGTGGTGGACGAGTACATCTCGGCCGCCGAGCAGAAGTGGAACCAGCACTCCGGCGTCACGCTGCTGCTGCCGCACGGCTATGAGGGCCAGGGCCCGGACCACTCGTCCGCCCGCATCGAGCGCTTCCTCCAGCTGTGCGCGCAGAACAACATGACGGTCGCGATGCCGACCCTTCCGTCGAACTACTTCCACCTCCTGCGGTGGCAGGTGCACAACCCGCACCACAAGCCGCTGGTGGTCTTCACCCCGAAGTCGATGCTGCGCCTCAAGGCGGCGGCCTCGAAGACGGAGGAGTTCACGACGGGTGGCTTCCGCCCGGTCATCGGCGACGACTCGGTCGAGGCGTCGGCGGTCCGCAAGGTCGTCTTCTGCGCCGGCAAGCTGTACTACGACCTTGAGGCCGAGCGTAAGAAGCGCGGCGTCACGGACACCGCGATCATCCGCATCGAGCGCCTGTACCCGCTGCCGGGTGCCGAGCTCCAGGCGGAGATCGCCAAGTACCCGAACGCCGAGAAGTACCTGTGGGCGCAGGAGGAGCCGGCGAACCAGGGCGCGTGGCCCTTCATCGCCCTCAACCTCATCGACCACCTGGACCTGGCGGTCGGCGCGGACATCCCGCACGGCGAGCGCCTGCGCCGCATCTCGCGGCCGCACGGCTCGTCCCCCGCGGTCGGTTCGAAGAAGCGCCACGAGCAGGAGCAGGAGCAGCTCGTCAGCGAGGTCTTCGAGGCGTAGGTCTCAGCGGTTCCGTACGCCGGTGGGCCCGGTCCCGAGTGCTTGTCACCCGGGGCCGGGCCCATCTGCGTATCGGCTTATCCTGGAGGTCCTTGTTCGTCCGATCGCGGAGCCCGTCTTGTACTTCACCGACCGTGGCATCGAGGAGCTGGAGAAGCGGCGCGGCGAGGAGGAGGTCACCTTCGAGTGGCTCGCCGAGCAGCTCCGCACCTTCGTGGACCTCAACCCGGACTTCGAGGTCCCGGTCGAGCGCCTGGCGACCTGGCTTGCGCGTCTGGACGACGAGGACGAGGACGAGTAGTACGGGGTTCAAGGACGAGTAGTACGGGGTTGACGGCCTCCGGTGGTCAGTCCCGCGCCCGCACCCTGTCGTACGCGAACCCCAGGGCCCCCTGCACCATCAGGAGTACGCCCGCCGTGGCCCACCCGCCGCTGCGCCGCCGCAGGGCCCACGCCGTGAGCGGCAGGCCGGCGGCCAGCTGGGCGGCGGCAAGGGCGCGGGCCCGCGGTCCTCGCAGCCAGGGCCCCAGACTCCCCTGCTCCACCACGTCCAGCTCCGCCCGCACCACGTCCCGCCACCCCGAGCTCTCGACCTCCCGCACGCCTGGCGCCGCCCGGGCCACCTCGCGCAGCCGGTCGGCCGGTTCGCCGGGGCTCAGCCCGGCCGGCAGCGCCACCTCCGCCCGTGCGAGGACCGCGAGCAGCCCCAGCATCCGCGCGCGGGCGTCGGCGTCCGTGTCGGGGCGGCCGAGGGCCTCCAGGGGCTGCATGTCCAGGACGGGGTCGAGGCCCAGGCGCGCGGCGAAGGTCCGCATCGCCTCGTCCTCGCCGACGGGCGTGCCGTTCGCAAGCCATTCGTAGCCGACGGTGCGCCGGAAGCCCGCAGCGAGGGTGTATCCGGAGCGGTCGGCGTCCCACCCCAGGGCGAGGACCGGCCAGGGCGCTCCGACGGCGAGCGCGGTGGCCCAGCCCGTGAGCACCCGGTCGACCTGCTCGCCCCTGTGCACCCAGGGTTTGCCCTCGGGCACGAGCACACTCCATTCGCGGCCCGCGGGGGCGAGCAGCATCCGCTCGCGCAGCAGGCGGGCGGCGGGCTCGACCGCGTCGGGTTCGGCCCGGCAGAGCAGCAGCGCACCGGCGGTGGCGCGCTCGGAAGCGGGAGCGGAGGCCCGCTCGGAAGCATCGGACGACATGGCCCCACGCTAGGACAAAACACCATCTTTGGCGCTGAGGAGCGATCGCGTCTTGACTTTCCGTGACCGCGATATATCGTGTATGTCAGAGACGCGATATGGCGCGTTGCCGTCCGGGCTTTCACGCCCTCCCGCCCAGATCGCCAGAGGAGGTAAGACCGATGCCAGAGTGGTCCGTCGCCGAGCCCCGGAAGCTCACCTTCGACGCCCCCGTGACGACACTCCAGGTGCGCGTCGTCAACGGAACAGTGAACGTCGTGGGCACCGACGAAGTTTCCGCACGCCTTGAGGTCTCCGAGATAGAGGGGCCACCGCTGACCGTCACGCAGTCGGACGGCGCACTGTCCGTGGCCTACGACGACCTGCCCTGGAAGGGCTTCCTCAAGTGGCTCGACCCCAAGGGCTGGCGCCGCAGCGCTGTGGTCTCCCTGGCCGTCCCCGCGGGCACGCGGGTCGAGGTGGGCGTGGTCGGGGCGGGCGCCGTCGTCTCGGGGATCGAGGGGCGCACGGAGGTCAAGGGCGTCACCGGCGACACGACCCTCGTCGGCCTCTCGGGCCCGGTCCGCACCGACACGGTCTCGGGCAGCGTGGAGGCACAGGGCATCACCGGCGACCTCCGGTTCAACTCGGTCTCCGGTGACCTGACCGTCTTCGAGGGGGCCGGCTCCTCCGTCCGGGCCGATTCGATGAGCGGCTCGATGATCGTGGACCTCGACCCGGCGGGCGCCCCGGCCGACATCGCTCTGACGAGTGTCTCGGGTGAGATAGCGGTCCGCCTGCCGCATCCGACGGACGCGGAGGTGGAGGCGAACACCACCAGCGGTGCGGTCTCCAACGCCTTCGAGGATCTGCAGGTCAGCGGCCAGTGGGGAGCGAAGAAGATCACCGGTCGCCTGGGCTCGGGCAGCGGGAAGCTCAGGGCGACGACGGTCTCGGGGGCCATCGCGCTGCTGCGCAGGCCGCCGACGGAGGAAGATCCTTACGACGAGGCCCCACGGGATGCGCCCCCGACGGACACTCCCCCGGCCGACGACGCCGCCCCGACCGACAAGAAGGTGCTCTGAGATGGCCCCCGTATTCGCCCACGGCCGACTGCGCCTGTACCTGCTGAAGCTCCTCGACGAGGCCCCCCGCCACGGCTACGAGGTGATCCGCCTCCTGGAGGAGCGCTTCCAGGGGCTGTACGCGCCTTCTGCGGGGACGGTCTATCCGCGCCTTGCGAAGCTGGAGGCCGAGGGCCTGGTCACGCACACCACCGAGGGCGGCCGCAAGGTCTACTCCATCACGGACGCGGGCCGCGCCGAACTGGCCGACCGCAGCGGTGAGCTGGCCGACCTTGAGCTGGAGATCCGCGACTCGGTCGCCGAGCTCGCCGCGGAGATCAGGGACGGCGTGCGGGGCGCCGCGGGTGAGCTGCGCCGCGAGATGCGTGAGGCGGCAAGGGAGGCTCGCTCGTCCGGGGGCACGTCCACGAGCGGCACCGGCACTGGCTCCGGCACTGACTCCAGCTCCGGAAAGCCCTTCCCCGGCCCCGGCGACTTCTTCGACGGCTCCTGGGGCGACAAGGAGGGCTGGCGCCAGGCCAAGGAGGAGTTCAAGCGGGCCAAGCAGGAGTGGAAGGAGCAGGCCCGGCGCGCGAAGGACGAGACCCGCAAGGCCCGCGACGAGGCCCAGCGCGCCCGCCGCCAGGCCCAGGACGCCCAGGACGCGGCACGCGCCCAGGCGCAGGAGGAAGTGCAGCGCATGGCGAAGCGCGTCCAGGACCAGGTGCAGGACCACTTCAAGCGGGGCGACTGGCCGACGGGAGTCCTCGACGGCCTGACGGAACTGGCCAAGGAGTTCGGCAAGGACTTCGGCGGCAAGGGCCCGCGATCCACCACCGGGGAGCCCAAGTTCACGTCCGCCTCCGAGGACGAGGTCCCCACGGAGTACACCCCGGAGTGGGCCAAGGAGGACACCACCGGCAACCCGGCACGCGACCTGGACCGCCTCCTGGACCGCTTCCGCGACGACATCCGCGACGCGGCCCGGGACCACGGCGTGACGGAGGACCAACTCCGCGACGCCCGCCGCCACTTGTCGTCGGCGGCGGCGCATATCGCCGCGACACTGCGCACACCGAAGGCCTGACGCCGCCCGGCCTACTCGGCGCCGGGGCTGGGGCCGGGGCCGGTACCGGGGCCAGCCCCGGAGTCGGGGCTGCTACCGCCGCCGTCATCGCCTCTGGGGCCGCCTCCGGTGGCCCCCGTCCCGTACAGGATCCGCTCCACCGACTCATGGGTCACGCCGTGATCCGCGAGGACCTCGCTGACGGAGCCTGGGCGGACGGTGAGGGCGAACAGGATGTGTTCGTCGCCGATGTGCCGGTCGCGGCGGGCGGTGGCGATGCGCAGGGACTTCTCCAGGGTGTCCTTGGCCTCCCGGGTGAAGGGCCTGCGCCCGCTCCAGCCTCGGCCGGACGCGCGCCCCCGGCCGCCCGCCAACGCGCCTGCCCCATGGGCCTCTTCGACCCGGGAGACGATCTCGGACACGTCGATACCGAGCCCGGCGAGCGCCTCCGTGTCGGCCTGTGAGAGGCCCCCGCGGCGCCGCGCCTCGCCCAGCGCGCTCTCGATCGAGTCCCGGCGGCGCGTGGCCCCGAGGGAGGTCAGGGCGAACGACGCACGGGTCGCCTCGCGGTCGAGCAGGGCGAGCAGCATGTGCCCGTCGTCGACGGAGTCGGCGCCCTCGCCCTCGGCGTGCTCGACCGCACCCTTGACCACGGCGCGGGCGTCCTTAGTGAACCGCTCGAACATCACTGCCTCCCGTACTTCTTGTGCACGGCCTGCCTGCTCACTCCGAGCTCCGCGGCGATTTCCTGCCACGACCAGCCCTGCCGGCGCGCACTGCGCACCTGCAAGGCTTCCAACTGCTCCACCAGCCTCCGCAGCGCGGAGACGGCCCGCAGCCCGACGCGTGGGTCATGGTCGCCCGCGCGCTCGGCGAGATCCGTGGCTTCGGTCATGCACGTCAACTTACGTTGACACGGAGGACATGTCAACCAAAGTTGACACGGTCCACGACGGTCAGAGTCAGACCTCCAGCACGATCTTTCCGAACTGCGAGCCCGCCTCCAGGCTTTCGAAGCCCTCCCGCGCCCGGTCCAGGGGCAGCACCTCGTCGATGACGGGACGTACGCCCGTGGCGGCGCAGAAGGAGAGCAGGTCCTCCAGCTCGTCCTTGGAACCCATGGTCGAGCCGACGATCTTCAGCTCCAGGAAGAAGACCCGGGTCAGCTCCGCGTGCGAGGGACGGTCGCCGCTGGTCGCGCCCGAGATCACCAACGTGCCGCCCGGCTTGAGGGACTTGATGGAGTGCGACCACGTCGCCGCCCCCACCGTCTCGATGACGGCGTCCACGCGCTGCGGCAGCCGCGCGCCCGACTCGACGGCCTCGACAGCACCCAGCTCCAGGGCCCGCTTCCGCTTGGCCTCGTCGCGGCTGGTGGCGAAGACCCGCAGACCCGCCGCCTTGCCGAGCACGATCGCGGCGGTCGCGACGCCGCCGCCCGCGCCCTGGACGAGGACCGAATCGCCGGGGCGCACACCGGCGTTGGTGAAGAGCATGCGGTACGCGGTGAGCCACGCCGTCGGCAGGCAGGCCGCTTCGGCGAAGGACAGCTCCTTCGGCTTGGGCAGCACGTTCCACGTGGGGACGGAGACCTGCTCGGCGAAGGTCCCCTGGTACTTCTCGGTGAGGATGGAGCGGCCCTCCCGGGGCCCGACCCCATGCCCGCTCTGCCCGATGACGGAGTGCAGGACGACTTCGTTGCCGTCCTCGTCGATCCCGGCGGCGTCACAGCCGAGGATCATCGGCAGTTTGTCCTCGGCGAGGCCGACCCCGCGCAGGGACCAGAGGTCGTGATGGTTGAGGGAGGCGGCCCGGACGTTCACGGTCGACCAGCCGGTCCTGGCCTCGGGGGCTGGACGCTCCCCCAACTCAAGGCCACTGAGCGGCTGGTCACGGTCGATGCGGGCGGCGTAGGCGGCGAACATGAGGCGACGATAGGCCGCGGGCCTGCCCGGATGTAACCGTGCACGGCTGTGACACGCGCCGCGCCCCCGCCTCGTACACAAACCGCGCCCCCGTGCCGTACACAAGCTGTGCGTACGGACCGGGGGCGCGGTCACATCGACGGAGAACCGCTCAGCGGCGGGCGACACCCTCCGCGCGGGCGGCCGCTGCGACCGCCGCGGTGACCGCGGGCGCCACCCTCTCGTCGAACGGCGAGGGGATCACGAAGTCGGCGGACAGCTCGTCGCCGACCACGTTGGCCAGCGCCTCGGCCGCGGCGATCTTCATGCCCTCGGTGATCCGCGAGGCACGCACCTGCAGCGCGCCCGCGAAGATGCCGGGGAAGGCGAGCACGTTGTTGATCTGGTTCGGGTAGTCCGAACGCCCGGTCGCGACGACGGCCGCGTACTTGTGGGCGATGTCCGGGTGCACCTCGGGGTTCGGGTTGGCCATGGCGAACACGAAGGAGTTCGGCGCCATGGAGGCGACCGCCGGCTCGGGGACGGTGCCGCCCGAGACACCGATGAACACATCGGCACCGGCGAGCGCGGCCTCCAGCGAACCGCTGAGTCCGGCCTTGTTGGTGAGCTCCGCGAGTTCACGCTTGACCGGGGTGAGGTCGTCCCGGTCCCGGCTCACGATGCCCTTGCGGTCCGCGACCGCCACATCGCCGAGGCCCGCCTCGAGCAGGAACTTGGCGATGGCGACCCCGGCCGCACCGGCACCGGAGATCACGGCGCGCAGTTCGCCGAGCGTGCGCCCGGTCAGCTTCGCCGCGTTGCGCAGCGCGGCCAGCGTCACGACCGCCGTGCCGTGCTGGTCGTCGTGGAAGACGGGAATGTCGAGCCGCTCCTGGAGCTTGCGCTCGATCTCGAAGCAGCGCGGGGCCGAGATGTCCTCGAGGTTCACACCGCCGAAGGACGGCGCGAGCCGCACGACGGTCTCGACGATCTCGTCCGCGTCGGTCGTCGCGAGCGCGATCGGGACCGCGTCCACGCCGCCGAACTGCTTGAACAAAATGGCCTTGCCCTCCATCACGGGGAGGGACGCCTCGGGACCGATGTCACCGAGGCCGAGCACGGCCGTGCCGTCGGTGACCACGGCCACGACGTTCGACTTCCATGTGTAGTCGTTCACCAGCTCCGGCTGCTCGGCGATCGCGGTGCACACTTTCGCGACGCCAGGCGTGTACGCCAGGGACAGGTCGTCCTTGTCCCGCACGGGCACGGTGGCCTGCACGGCCATCTTGCCGCCACGGTGCAGCGCGAACGCAGGATCGAAGGGCTCTTCAGCGCCTTCGTGACCCGTACTGCTGTCGCTGCGAGGATTGACGATCTCCGCTGCCACTTGTCTTACCCCTTAAGTCTTAAATCATCAGTTGAGGGTGTCCACTCCTGGTTGAGAAGTGGGCGGGCACCGCGTCTGTTCCCCGCCTGTCGGCGGAGGGAGGTACAGACACGCGGGCGCGCCGCACACGCGCCCTGGGCCCCGGATGAGGGGTGTAACGCACCTTTCTACCTGACGGGCCTTGGCACGGGCGAGTGGGATTGGTTACCTGAGGTGCCCACGGTCCTTGTAGCGATCCGACAAGGCGGGGCACAAGCGGGACACAGGAAGGGCGCCGTGGCCCCGCACGAATGTCCCGGAGGCCGCGTTCCAAGGGTCCGGATGGCGAGATCGGCCGAAGATCTCACATAGCGGGACTTCATTCCCGGCCGGTACGGCCCTGATGTCCGGGGCTGTCTGGGTTCCCGGAGCACCCGTTATCCGATTTTGACATCTCCGGCACCCAGAATCGGACGGTCCGAATGGCAAGATGCCGTCATCACACGAGGTCGCGACACCCGAAGGTGTGTGCACGACCGCTCGGCAACTCCCTCATCCGCCGGAGGACCCTCATGACCGCACGCTCCATCTGTCGTACCGCCGCCGGTAAGTCCGCGAAGTCCCGGATGGCCACGGTCGGCGCGATCGCGGTCGCCGGCGCGCTGCTGCTGACCGGTTGCGGAGACCAGACCAAGAGCAACGAAGGGGGCAGCGAGAAGGTGAGCAATGCTCCGCTCGCCGACAAGCTGCCCAAGGACATCCGCGACGCGGGTGTCATCAAGGTCGGCTCGGACATCGCGTACCCGCCCGTCGAGTTCAAGGACAAGTCCGGCAAGACCGTCGGTATCGACCCCGACCTCGGTGACGCGCTCGGCAAGCAGCTGGGCGTGAAGTTCCAGTTCGACAACGGCACCTTCGACACCCTCCTCGGCGGCCTGCGCTCCAAGCGCTACCAGATCGCGATGTCGGCCATGACCGACACCAAGAACCGCCAGGAAGGCGTCGACGAGGAGACCGGCAAGAAGATCGGTGACGGCGTCGACTTCGTCGACTACTTCACCGCGGGCGTCTCGATCTACACCAAGAAGGGCGACGACCAGGGGATCAAGACCTGGTCGGACCTCTGCGGCAAGAAGATCGTCGTCCAGCGCGGCACCGTCTCGCACGACCTGGCCAAGGCCGAGTCGAAGAAGTGCAAGGGCGGCAAGAAGATCGCCATCGAGTCCTTCGACAACGACCAGCAGGCCCAGACCCGGCTGCGCTCCGGCGGCGCGGACGCGGGCTCCTCGGACTTCCCGGTCGCCGCGTACGCGGTGAAGACCTCGGGCGGCGGCAAGGACTTCGAGCTGGTCGGCGAGCAGGTCGAGGCCGCTCCGTACGGCATCGCGGTCTCCAAGAAGAACCCCGAGCTGCGTGACGCGATCAAGGCCGCGCTCGACGCGATCATCAAGAACGGCGACTACGACAAGATCATCTCGAAGTGGGGCGTCGAGGACGGCTCGGTGAAGGAAGCCAAGATCAACGGCGGCAAGTGACCGCGTAACCGTCTCGCCGCTGAAAGGCCACTCCCGTGACTACCGACATCTCAAAGAAGGGGCCGGAGGACACACCCCCGTCCTCCCGCCCCGAGGCCATCAAGGCCATCCCGGTCCGGCACTACGGCCGGTATGTCGCCGCGATCGTCGCCATCGCCGCGCTCGCCGCGATCGTCTACGCGTTCTCCCAGGGTGACATCAACTGGAACGCGATTCCTGACAACTTCTTCGACGAGCGCATCCTGCGGGGCGTCCGGGAAACCCTGATCCTGACCTTCCTGTCGATGCTCATCGGCGTGGTCGGCGGCGTCATCCTCTCCGTGATGCGGATGTCGAAGAACCCGGTCACGTCGTCGATCGCCTGGTTCTACATCTGGTTCTTCCGGGGTACGCCGGTCCTGGTCCAGCTCTTCGTCTGGTTCAACCTCGGCTTCGTCTTCGACTACGTGAACCTCGGCCCCGTCTACAAGGACGAGTGGTCGGACTTCATGACGCCGTTCCTGACGGCGCTGCTCGGCCTCGGCCTCAACGAAGCCGCGTACATGGCGGAGATCTGCCGTGCCGGTCTGCTCTCGGTCGACGAGGGCCAGACCGAGGCCTCGCACGCGCTGGGCATGAGCCACGGCAAGACACTGCGCCGGGTCGTGCTGCCGCAGGCGATGCGCGTGGTCGTGCCGCCGACGGGCAACGAAGTCATCAACATGCTGAAGACGACCTCGCTGGTCGCGGCCGTTCAGTACTACGAACTCCTGAAGTACGCCCAGGACATCGGCACCTCGTCCGGCGCGACGGTGGAGACGCTGCTGCTTGCCGCGTGCTGGTACCTGATCATGACGTCGATCCTCAGCGTCGGGCAGTTCTACCTGGAGCGTTACTACGCACGCGGTTCGTCGCGCTCCCTGCCGGCCACGCCGTTCCAGAAGATCAAGGCCAATATGTTGTCCCTCGGCAACCGCTCGGGAGTTGGTCACTGATGACGACCGCCATGGTGAAGTCCGAAGGCGTCCACAAGTCCTTCGGCAACGTCGAGGTTCTCAAGGGCATCGATCTGGAGGTCAAGTCGGGCGAGGTCTTCTGCCTCATCGGCCCGTCCGGCTCCGGAAAGTCGACGTTCCTGCGCTGCATCAACCACCTGGAGCAGATCAACGCCGGGCGGTTGTACGTCGACGGGGAGCTGGTCGGCTACCGGCAGAAGGGAGACAAGCTGTACGAGCTCAAGGACAGCGAAGTCGCCCTCAAGCGCCGGGACATCGGCATGGTCTTCCAGCGCTTCAACCTCTTCCCGCACATGACGGCGCTCGAGAACGTCATGGAGGCGCCGGTCCAGGTCAAGGGCGAGACGAAGTCGGCGGCGAGGGCGCGTGCCGGGCAGCTTCTGGAGCGGGTGGGCCTCGCCGACAAGGCGAAGAGCTACCCCTCGCAGCTCTCGGGCGGCCAGCAGCAGCGGGTGGCCATCGCCCGCGCCCTGGCGATGGAGCCGAAGCTGATGCTCTTCGACGAGCCGACATCGGCGCTCGACCCGGAGCTGGTCGGTGACGTGCTCGACGTCATGCGCGACCTCGCGGAGTCCGGCATGACGATGATCGTCGTCACGCACGAGATGGGCTTCGCGCGGGAGGTCGGCGACAGCCTCGTCTTCATGGACGAGGGCGTGGTGGTCGAGTCCGGCCACCCGCGTGACGTCCTGACGAACCCGCAGCACGAGCGGACGCAGTCGTTCCTGTCAAAGGTTCTTTAAGGCGTTCACGCGAAGGGGCGGTACGGATCCTGGATCCGTACCGCCCCTTCGCGTATCCGCTACTTGAGGCCCAGCACCATCGCGTCCGACGGCGATGACCACACCGTCCGCGCCTCGCCGAAGCCCGCGTCGCGCAGTGTCCGCGCGTGCCACTCGGGCGAGGGGGTGTCGCCGTCCGCGTGGTCGCCGTAGATCTCGAAGCGCTTGGCGGTGGGGCCCGCGAGGACCGGGTCGCCGGCGGCGAGCTGCCACCATTCCTTCCAGTCGACGGCGCCCGCCGCCTTGGCCTCGTCCATGCGGGCGTGCCGCTGGGCGCGGTCGGCGGCGTTCAGGCGGGGCGTCGCCGGGTCGGGCATGTGGTCGGCGTTCATGAAGACGCCGCCGTCCCTGACGAGTCCGGCGAGCTGGCCGTAGAGGGCGGCGAGGGGTTCGCTGTGCATCCAGTGCAGGGCGGTGGCCGTGAGGACGGCGTCGTACGAGTCGTACGGGAGCTGCGCCGCCCACTGCGGGTCCTTGAGGTCCGCGGTCACGAACGTGACCCGGTCGTCCCCGGCGAAGGTGCCCTCGGCGATGGCCAGGAGCGCGGGGTCCAGGTCGACGCCGGTGCTGACCGCTTTCGGGAACCTCTTGAGCAGCCGGTCCGTAATACTCCCCGTACCGCACGCGAGGTCGAGGACGCGGGGCTCGGGGCCCACGACGGCTTCGACCATGTCGAGCATGACCCGGAACCGCTCCTCGCGGTCGGGCATGTACCACTCCTGCTGGCGGTCCCAGCTGTCCTGCCAGGCACGCCAGTCGGTGCTCGACACCGTCTCCGTCATCAGAAGTCCTCCCGTACGTAATACGCTCTCGTAATACCCTCGTGGCACGCGCAGCCGTTACTCACGCATTTGATGAAGATAGCCCGCCGTAGTAAGGACTACAAGTGGAACTGGCCTATTACTCGGACTACGCCGTACGACTGGTCAACAGCGAGGAGCCGGGCCGCAACAAGGACGTACTGACCTCGGTGGAGGCGATCCGCGAACTCTTCGGCGGCAACCAGCAGGCCGCCCGCCGCGCCACGGACTCGGACGTCACCCGCTTCCGCTCGGTCCGGGCCAGGCTCAGGGCGGTGTTCGAGGCGGCCGACGGCGGTGACGAGACCCTCGCGGTCGACCTGCTGAACTCACTGCTCATGGAGTTCCCGGTCAGCCCACAGATCTCGGGCCACGACGACCGTGACGACCAGGGCAACCCGCTGTGGCACATGCACCTCGCGGACCACCCGTCGAACGCGACGTCCGGCTACGCCGCGATCGCCGCGATGGGCCTCGCCTTCCACCTCACCGAGCACGGAGTGGACCGCCTCGGCCTGTGCGAGGCAGCGCCGTGCCGCAACGCCTATCTCGACACGTCGACAAACCGCTCCCGACGCTACTGCTCGGACCGCTGCGCGACCCGCGCCAACGTCGCCGCCTACCGCGCCCGCAAGCGCTTGGAGACGGAACGGTCGGCGAGTACGGGCCTGGCGGCCGAGACGGCCCAGCGCAGCACCGCGAACGGCGAGCGCTGACCGGACCTGAACTGGGGCGGGCGGTAGCGGAACCACACCTTCCCCAGGACGAGTTCCTCGGGCACCGTGCCGTAGTCCGTGCTGTCCCCGCCCGCGTACGCGTTGTCCCCGAGCACCCACCAGCCGCCCTCGCGCCGCTCTGCGGCGCGCTTGACGACCAACAGGTCCTGCTGGAACGGATGGCGGAGCACCACCACGTCACCCGCACGGACGCGTGCGCCCCACTGAACCACCAGGCGGTCGCCGTGGTACAGCGTGGGCACCATCGACGGGCCGGTCACCTCGGCCGCGCCCAGCGGCACGACGGACCTTCTCCGCTCGCTCTCCTGCGACAGCTCCGGCATCACCGGCACCTCCCCGGTCCTATCCTCCACGAGTCCCAGTCTGACCCTGGACTTTTGTCCTAAGCCCATGGGGGCACTCGCGAAAACCCGTCTCTCACGGAGTAATGTCCCACCTGAGAAGACGATCACGAGGAAGGACAGCTACATGCTTTCCCGCCTGTTTGCCCCCAAGGTGAAGGTCAGCGCCCACTGCGACCTGCCCTGCGGCGTGTACGACCCGGCCCAGGCCCGCATCGAGGCGGAGTCGGTCAAGGCCGTGCAGGAGAAGATGGCCGCCAACGACGACGCGCAGTTCCAGACGCGCGCCATCGGCATCAAGGAGCAGCGCGCCGAGCTGGCCAAGCACCACGTCTCGGTGCTCTGGAGCGACTACTTCAAGCCCCCGCACTTCGAGAAGTACCCGGAGCTGCACCAGCTGGTCAACGACACCCTGAAGGCCCTCTCGGCCGCCAAGGGCTCGTCGGACCCGGCCACGGGCCAGAAGGCGCTGGACTACATCGCCCAGATCGACAAGATCTTCTGGGAGACGAAGAAGGCCTGACCTGACCGGTCAGCTTCTTCCACAGAGAGCGCAGGCGAAAGCACCCGGCATCCGCGCGGAGCCGGGTGCTTTCCGCGTTCCAGTCGCGTCGGCGCGTTGGTCGCGTCGGCGCGTTGCCGTCGCGTCAGTCCTGCAGTGCCGCGAGGCCCTTCTGGAGGTCCTCGCCGTTCATCACCGGGTAGATCTCGATCTGCGCGCCGAGTTGCCCGAAGAGCGGCTCGGCGATCGACGGCATGTCCGAGCTGTCCTGCATGTCGAAGACGAAGGTGCAGCAGCGCCCGCCGTCGCTGGGGCCGAAGTAGGCCGCTTCGGGCTTGAGCCGCTCCGTCATCGACTGCATCAGTCTGGGCAGGCTCCCGTCCTTGATCGCCCCGTTCGAGATCTGGGTGTCCATACGTGCTCTCAGCATGACCCTCATAGGACTCACTTCCTCCCCTTAAGGGTCACCCCACCCGCGCTATACCGCACCTCCTGGTCCCGCGCACCCCCGCGGCCCACCGACACGCCGCCCAATATTCGGTTGCCGCCCCGGAGCCGCGCCTGCTGCACTTGTCGTACGCCCCGACCCGTCAAGGAGACGCAATGCGCCGTTCGTTCATGTCCAGCCAGAAGGGAATCGTTACCAACCCAGAGGACATGACACTTCGTGCATATCGCGACGGGCGCGGACGCGTCCACCAGCCTGAACCTGGGAATCCTGGCGCACGTTGACGCCGGAAAGACCAGCCTGACCGAGCGGCTTCTGCATGCCGCCGGTGTCATCGACGAGATCGGTCGCGTCGACGCGGGCAACACCCAGACCGATTCACTGGCCCTTGAGCGGCAGCGCGGCATCACGATCAAATCCGCGGTCGTCTCGTTCGCCGTGGACGACGTCTGCGTCAATCTCATCGACACCCCCGGTCACCCGGACTTCATCGCCGAGGTGGAGCGGGTCCTGAGCGTGCTCGACGGCGCCGTGCTCGTCATTTCCGCCGTCGAAGGCGTCCAGGCGCAGACCCGCGTGCTGATGCGGACGCTGCGGCGGCTGCGCATTCCCACGCTCGTCTTCGTGAACAAGATCGACCGGCGCGGCGCGCGCCACGAGGATCTGCTGCGCGAGATCTCCCGGCGGCTCGTCCCGGACATCGTCCCCATGGGGACGGTCCGCGATCCCGGCGGGCGCGACGGCGCGTACGTTCCCTTCGCCCCCGGTGATCCCGCCTTCACCGCCCGCCTCGTCGACGTACTGGCCGCGCACGACGACGCACTCCTCACCGCGTACGTCGACGACGAGACGGGCCTCTCCCCCGGCCGGCTGCGCACCGAACTCACCGCGCAGACGCGGCGGGCGCTGGTGCACCCGGTGTTCTTCGGTTCGGCGGCGACCGGGGCCGGTGTCGGCGAACTCATGGCGGGCATCCGGGAGTTGCTGCCCTCCGTGGACGGCGCCGGGCACGCGGACGATCCCGTGTCGGGCACCGTCTTCAAGGTGGAGCGCGGGGACGCCGGCGAGAAGGTTGCCTACGTACGGATGTTCGCGGGGACGGTGCGTACGCGCGACCGGCTGACGTTCGGCGACGGGCGCGAGGGCAAGGTCTACGGGCGCGAGGGCAAGGTCACCGCGGTCTGCGTCTTCGACCACGGGTCCGCCGTGCCGCGCGAGCACGTCCGCGCGGGGCAGATCGGGAAGGTGTGGGGGCTCGGCGACATCCGGATCGGTGACGTCATCGGCGTACCGCGCGAAGGGGACGAGAGCGGCGGCCGTCACTTCTCGCCGCCCACCCTGGAGACCGTCGTCGTTCCCACCCGCCCCGGCGACAGAGGCAGGCTGCATCTCGCGCTCGCCCAGCTCGCCGAGCAGGATCCGCTGATCGATCTGAGGCAGGACGACCTCCGCCAGGAGGTGTACGTATCGCTCTACGGCGAGGTCCAGAAGGAAGTCATCCAGGCAACTCTCCTCGACGAGTACGGAATCGACGTCGATTTCCGCGAGACCACGACCATCCACGTGGAGCGCGTGACCGGAAGCGGCGCCGCGTTCGAGATCATCGCCAAGGACGACAACCCCTTCCTTGCCACCGTCGGGCTGCGCGTCGATCCCGGTCCGCCGGGTTCCGGTGTGGAGTTCCGCCTGGAGGTCGAGCTCGGATCGATGCCGTACGCGTTCTTCAGGGCCGTCGAGGAGACCGTGCGGGAGACGCTGCGCCAAGGGGTCCACGGATGGGAGGTCGACGACTGTGTCGTCACCATGACGCACTCCGGATACTGGCCCCGGCAGAGCCACGCCCACGGCACCTTCGACAAGAGCATGTCGAGCACGGCGGGGGACTTCCGGCAGCTGACCCCGCTGGTCCTGCTGAGCGCGCTGCGACGCGCCGGGACCGAGGTGCACGAGCCGCTGCACCGCTTCCGGCTCAGCGTCCCCGAGGACGTGTTCGGGCAGCTGCTGCCCGCGCTCTCCCGGCTGCGGGCGGTCCCGCACACCCAGACGGCGCGCGGGGCCTCGTACGTCGTCGAGGGCGAGATCCCCGCCGCCCGCGTGCACGGACTTGAGCAGCTGCTGCCCTCGCTGACGCGCGGCGAGGGCGAGCTGGAGTCCGCCTTCGAGCGGTACCAGCCGGTCCGGGGCGAGGCCCCGGACCGGCCGCGGACCGACCGCAATCCGCTCTGCCGCAAGGAGTATCTGCGGGAGGTGGCGGGCGTCCGGCGCTGACGCGTGCGTCAGATGCCGGGGTGGCGTCAGGCCCGGAACGGAGGGAGGCCCAGGGCGCGCAGGCGGGCGCGGTCGACGAGGATGTTGAGTTCGACGATCTTGCCGTTCGTGATCGTGAACTCCATGACCGAGACGACCTCGTCGTCCGGCACCCCGACCACGCCGATACGGCCGTTGATGAAGGCCAGCTCGGCGGCCGGCGCACCCTTCGAGAACATCGCCGCCTGCCCGGCCACCACGGCCGCGCCCCGCACCAGCTTCGAGAGTCCGGAGGCCAGTTCGCCCGTGTCGGCCCGCAACACCACGTCCGGGTCGAGCAGTTCGAGCAGCGCGTCGAAGTCGCCGCCGCGTGCGGCTGCGAGGAATGCTCCGACGACCTCACGCTGGCGTACGGGGTCGTTGTCCGGGGTGGGAGCCGAACCCTGCACACGGCGGCGTGCCCTGCTCGCCAGTTGCCGGGTCGCGGCCGGGGTGCGCTCCACTATGGGGGCGATCTCGTCGAAGGGCACGGCGAACATGTCGTGCAGCACGAAGGCGAGGCGCTCGGCCGGTGCCAGTGTCTCCAGTACGACGAGCAGAGCGAGGCCGACCGAGTCGGCGAGCAGCACCTCCTGCTCGGGGTCGACCACGTCCCCCCAGCTCACCACCGGGTCGGGCACGTGCGTGTCCTGGGACAGCGTCAGCGACTCCTCGCGCCGCGACTGTCTCGTACGCAGCATGTCGAGGCAGACCCGTCCGACGACCGTCGTCAGCCAGCCCCCGAGGTTGACCACGTCACTGGTATCGGAGCGGCTGAGCCGGATCCAGGCCTCCTGGACCGCGTCGTCCGACTCGTTGAGCGAGCCGAGCATGCGGTAGGCGACGGCTTTCAGATGCGGGCGGTGCTCCTCGAAGCGGGCCGCGAGGGCGTCGTTCGGGTCCACGGTTGCTCTGTTCTGATCCATGTGTCACATTCCCTCGTCGCGATCCGTCAAGAAGACAGGCACTTGCAGGCATTTGATCGGCACTCGATCGGCACACTTGATCGACACAGCGCTGGAGGAGAACAGTAATGAACGCCTATGTCGTACCTGCCGCATACGTCGACGTCGCCGCCCTGAAGCCGACGGGACAGACCCGATGAGCGCCGGGCCGGCGGGCCCCCGGGCGCCCGAGCAGCGCAAACGGGACGCACTGCGCCGCCTCGACCAGGACATCGACGCATGGGTCTCCACGGCCGACGCGGAGAGCGGGGCGCCCTATCTGATCCCGCTGTCCTTCCTCTGGGACGGCGAGAGCCTGCTGGTGGCCACTCCGGACGCGAGCGTCACCGGGCGCAACCTCCGGGCGACCGGCAGGGTGCGGGTCGGCATCGGGCCGACCCGTGACCTGGTCCTCATCGAGGGAGCCGTACGCGCGCTCGGCGAGGGTGAGTTGACCGTGGAGGCCGGTGACGCCTTCGCCACGAAGACGGGCTTCGACCCGCGCAAGCTCGACACCGAGTACGCCTACTTCCGCATCACCCCGCAACGCCTCCAGGCCTGGCGCGAGGCCGACGAGCTCGCGGGGCGGGATCTGATGCTGGGCGGGCGGTGGACGGTTCGCTGAGGGAGGCTGGGGGGCGCTGAGGGCTGGGGGCTGGGTCAGCTGGGGCCGAGCACCGGTGCCAGCGCCTCCCGCAGGTCGTCGGGGCCCGTGTAGTGCAGGCCGACCATGCCGAGCGCGACGGCCGCTTCCACGTTCTCCTTGCGGTCGTCCACGAAGAGGCAGCGCTCGGCGGGGATCCCGGCCCGCTCCACGGCCAGCTCGTAGATCCGCCGGTCCGGCTTGACGATGCCGACGCCCGCGCTGCTGATCACGTCGTGCGCGAGGCCGACGATGCCGAGCCGCTCCAGGTCGTCGTCGAGCCAGGGGGTCGCGTTCGTCACGATCGCCACGTGCAGCCGGGCGCGGGCCCGCCGCAGCAGGTCGACCACGGCGGCGTCGGCGGAGAAGCCCGCCCCGGCGAGTGCGGTGCCGAGTGCGTGCCCGCGTTCCCACGGGATGCGGTCCGCGAGGCCACGCGCGATCGTCTCGACCCACTCCTTCCTGCCGATGTGCCCGAGCATCAGCGGCTGATCGGCCTCGGGCGCGAAGGCGACTTCGGCGGTGCTGCCCTGCGGGAGCCCCACCGCCCTCTCCATCTCCTCCACCTGCGACATGTCGTAGAACCGGATGACTCCGTCCAGGTCGCAGAGCACGGCGTCGAACGGCGGCCGCGGCACCTGCCAGGTGTAGCGCACCTTCTCCTTCGCGTCGGCGCCGAGCCGGTCGTAGAAGCGGATCGCTCCCTCGTTCCACGCGGGCGTCTGCCACTGGACCTCGGTGAGCCCGAGAGCACGGGCCTCCGCGGCCACCGCGTCCGTGAGGAGCGGGCCGAGGCCGAGGCCCCGGTGGCCGTCGCGCAGGAAGAGGCAGTCCATGTGGAGGTACTCCGCCCCGTCCCAGGTGGATACCTCCGGCGCGCACGTGGCGTAGCCGACGATGTCACCACCGGGCAACTCGGCCACCAGGCAACGCAGGCGGGGCTCGGAGACCCCGAAGAGCAGGCCGTCAAGGCGCCCGGCAAGCCCAGGGGCGAGGGGCGGGGCCTTCTCGTACACGGCGTGCTCGGCGACGAGTTCGACGACGCGGGGGAGGTCGGCGGGGCGGGCACGGCGGACGCGGGGCGCCGCCGCCGACGGAAGTTCGTCAAGCTCGGTCATGTCCATGAGCCCATGATGCAGATGTGCGCTGGGGGGGGGCATGGGAGGGGGATGCGTCAGCGCTGCCTGCGATACGTCCGTACGACGACACCGTTCCCGAAGACCCGGGACGAGTCGAGCGCGAAATCACCGACCACGCTCTGCCCCTCCGCACCGCCGTCGAACATCGGCATACCGGCCCCCAGGAGCACCGGGTACGTCTTGAGGACCAGCTCGTCGACCTCGTCCCGCAACGCCCACGCGAGCTTCGCGCCCCCGCACAGCCAGATGTCGAACTCGCTGTCCTCCTGCTTGAGTTCACGGACCTTGCCGACCACGTCACCGGAGATGATCTCGACGTTCGGGTCGGGCGACTTCTCGATGGTGCTGGACGCCACGTACTCGCGCATGTGGCCGTACGGGCTTGTGATGTCGAGATCCAGGGCGAGGCGGTAGCTGCCCCGGCCCTGGATGACCGTGTCGAAGCGCTTGTTCTCCAGGGCTTCCAGCCCGAGGACGCGGCGGCCTTCGACCGAGATCGTCTCGGGGTACTCCGTCTTGAGGAACTCCAGGAACTCCTCGTCCACGAACCGCATGAACGTCTCAGCGTCGCCACCGCGGTCCCCGATGAAACCGTCGATCGAAACGGCGACGAAGTAGGTGAGCTTTCTCAAGCCGGTTCTCCTTGTTTCTCTTCACAGTTCCTCTTCACAGTTCCTCTTCACAGTTCCTCTTCACACGGAACTGTTCTTCGCCGCTCCCTCTACGGAACGGCTCTTCGCCCTGCCCGGTCGGCAGGGACGCCCCCGGGCCCTCCACGTCACCCCCGGCGAATCGCCTCCGTGTCGAACTCCCCCGCCACCACCAGCCGGGCGCACTCCGTGAGCCGCAGCCGGTTCGTCCGCGCATGTCGCCGCAGCGCCTCGAAAGCCTCGTCGACGGTGCACTGCCAGCGCTCGGCGAGCACACCCTTCGCCTGCTCGATGACCACCCGGCTGGTGAGGGCCGACTGCAACTGGTCGCGCTCCACCAGGGTCTGCTCCAGGAAGCGCCGCCGAAGGATCGCGATCGTGGCGATGTCCACGAGGGCCTGCGCCAGCGCGATCTCGTCCGGGCCCAGCACGGTGGCCGTCGTCTGGAACAGCTGCAGTGTGCCGAGGGCTTGGTCCTCCCGGCGCAGCGGCAGCACGTGCGTCATCGCGCAGCCGACCGCCAGGGCACGCGGCGCGAACCCCGGCCAGGCGGTGGTCGCTTCGGGGTCGCCGAGTGCGATGTTCGTTTGCGCTGTGCCGGAGCGGTAGCAGTCCGGGCCCGGTCCCTGGCCTTGGCCCTGGTCCTGGCTCTGGCCCTGGCCCTGGCCCTGCTGCAGGGCGAACAGGTCGAACACCCAGGCGTGCCCACCGGACGCCGCGACGAGCCCCAACTCACCCTGGGAATCGGCCAGCGTGAAGCCCGCCGCCGAGACTCCGAGCAGTTCCACGCTGTGTACGGCCATGCTCTGCAGGAATTCGACGACATCGAATTCGTCGGTCAAGGAGTCGGCCACCGCCACGAACGCCTCCGCCAGAAGCCGTTCGCGGGATGCTCTCTCGGACACCTCGCGGGTCAGATCGTGGGACAGGATGATCCCCCCTTCCGTCGTGTCCGGGTACAACTCGGCTGCGCTGTAACGACCTTATGCGAAGCGCTTGCCGTCGCCACCGTCTGTGGAGAAACGCCGCGGCTCCCGCCACATCGGCCACAGCCGCGGGCCGTCCGGCAGATCTATCGCCTTCCCGGTGAACGCGAAGCCCAGCCGCGTGTACAGCGCCCGGCTGCGGCTGCTGCTCGCCTCCAGGTAGGCGTGCAGGCCCTCCCGGTCGCAGCGCTCCAGGACCTCACCGATCAGCGCCGAGCCGAGACCTTCGCCCTGCCGCTCGGGGCTCACCGCGATCATGTGCAGGTACTGGTGGGCCCGGTCGGTCGGGTGCGCCTCACCGGTCAGCCGGCCGATCTCCTCGATACGCGCGTTGTCGGGGTCGACGGCCGCGCGGAGCTGGGCGGGCCCGTCCTCTCCGCCCTCGTGCACGCCCTCGCGCCCGCCCTCCTGCGCGCCCTCTTCCTCGCCCGCGGGGACGGACCACCACAGCGCGACGGCCGTGCCGTCCTCGGTGATGTCGACGAACCCCTCGCTGAACGCCATGTCGAGGAAGGCCTCCATCAGAGCGCCGTGCCTGCGGCGGCGGTACTCCTCGGCGGGGAAGACCCAGCTGCTCACCGGGTCGTCCAGGAACGCCGCGTCGAGCAGCCGGACCACATCCGCCCTGTCGCTCTCCCCTGCCCGCCGGATCACTACGCCCACAGCCCGCCCCTTTTGCCCCTGATCCGCGTACAACTACGCGTCCTGCTCCGCTGGTTGCCCTGCTCGCTCCAGTCGCAGCGTAAGTGATCGGGCCACCCGGGCACACCGGCGAGCCCCGCACCCTGACCGGATCCCGGCGGGGCACGGAGCTCGTCGATGCTGTGTGACCGGCTCTGTCCGTCAGACGACCTGGCGGGCCTCCTCTCGTGCGTTCAGTGCGCTCAGTGCATTCAGTGCGCTCAGTACGTTCGCCGCGTCACGAATTCCGCGAGCGCCAGCAGACCGTCCGCCGCCTGAGGGTCCGGAACCGCGCGGGCGAGCTGGCTGATCGCGCGGGACATCCGGTCCGCCGCGTGCAGCAGCGCCCAGTCCCTGCCGCCCGCCGCCTCCACGGCGTGCGCCATGCGCTCCAGGTCACCGTCGGCCGACGGCCTCCCGTACAGCTCGGCCAGTTCCGTGGCGGCCGGGGTGCCGGAGGCCAGCGCGGCCACCACCGGCAGGGACTTCTTGCGGGTCGCGAGGTCGGCACCGGCGGGCTTGCCTGTGCGCCCAGGATCGCCCCAGATGCCGATCACGTCGTCGATGAGCTGGAAGGCGAGCCCCGCCTCACGCCCGAACCCGTCCAGCGCCTCCACCTCACCGCGCCCCGCCCCCGCGTACAGCGCCCCCAGCGCGCAGGCGCAGCCGAGCAGCGCCCCCGTCTTGGCCTCGGCCATGGCGAGGCACTCGTCGAGCGTGACCTCGTCCGGGCCGCGGCGCTCCAAGGCGCAGTCCGCGTGCTGGCCCGCGCAGAGCTCCACCACGCAGGAGGCGAGCCGGGCAGCCGCCGCCGGGGCCGCCGGATGCGGATCCTCGGCGAGCAGCCGCTGGGCCAGCGCGTGGAGCGCGTCACCGGCCAGGACCGCGTCGGCCTCGCCGAACACGGTCCATGCGGTGGGCCGGTGCCTGCGGGTGGTGTCGCCGTCCATGACGTCGTCGTGCAGCAGCGTGAAGTTGTGGGTCAGCTCCACCGCGGCCGCGGCCCGGACGGCCATGGCCTGCTCCCCGCCGGTCGCCCGCACCGCGGCGAGCACGAGCGCGGGCCTGATCGCCTTGCCCGCGTGCCCGGCCGCCGGTGCGCCGTCCGCGTGTTCCCAGCCGAAGTGGTAGAGCGCGACGCGGCGCATCGATCCGGGCAGTGAGTCGATCGCCCGGCGCAGCTCCGGGTCGACGCATGCCCGCGCCGACGCCAGGATCTCCGCCGCTTCGGCCCCTTCCTGACCCATCTCCTTCATGCCCGTCATGCCCGTCGTGCCCGTCGTGCCCGTCGTCGTGTCCGTCATGGACTCACCCCGGGGAGGATGCGGACGGTGGCGGTTCCTTGGCCTGTGGGCGCGTACGGGAGGGGTGTACCCGGCGGCGCGTCCACAGACACGGCCTCACCTCCAGCGGCCGATCTCGACGTTCTCCAGGACGCCCAGCGCGTCCGGCACGAGGACCGCCGCGGAGTAGTAGGTCGACACGAGGTACGAGATGATCGCCTGCTCGCTGATGCCCATGAAGCGCACGGACAGACTCGGCTCGATCTCGTCCGGGATGCCCGCCTGGTGCAGGCCGACGACGCCCTGCTCCTCCTCGCCCGTACGCATGCAGATGATGGACGTGGTGCCGGCGTCGCTGACCGGGATCTTGTTGCACGGGAAGACCGGCACACCGCGCCAGGTGGGGATGCGGTTGCCGGCCATGTCGATGGTCTCCGGCACGAGCCCGCGCTTGTTGAGTTCGCGGCCGAACGCGGCGATCGCGCGCGGGTGGGCAAGGAAGAGCTTCGAACCCCGCCTGCGGCTGAGCAGCTCGTCCATGTCGTCCGGGCTCGGTACGCCGTCGTGGGGCTGCAGCCGCTGTTCGTACTCGCAGTTGTGGAGCAGTCCGAACTCTCGGTTGTTGATCAGCTCGTGTTCCTGGCGCTCCTTGAGCGCCTCGACCGTGAGCCGCAGCTGCTGCTCGGTCTGGTTCATCGGCTGGTTGTAGAGGTCGGCCACGCGCGTGTGGACGCGCAGAACGGTCTGGGCGACGCTCAGTTCGTACTCGCGCGGCGCTGATTCGTAGTCGACGTAGGTGCCCGGCAGCACCGCTTCGCCGACGTGTCCCGCGGAGAGGTCGATGGCCGCCTCGCCGAACTTGTTCGTCCGCTGGGCCGGGATGGACCGCAGCCGCCGCAGATGCTCACGCAGCGAATCCGTGCGCTCCGCGACCTGCTCCAGGTCCTGGCGGGGCAGGGTGAGCACGGTGCATGCGGTGATCGCGCGCGTCGTGTACTCCCAGATGGCCTCCGGGTCGAGCAGCGCCTGCTCGCCGAAGTAGGCGCCGTCGGCCAGGGACCCGAGGGTGGTGTCGTCCCCGTAGGGACCGGTGCCGATCTTCTCGACCCTGCCGTGCGCGAGCAGGAACACCTCGTCGGCCTGGCTGCCGAAGGAAGTGATGACCTCGCCCGCGGCGAACTCACGCTGCTGGCAGCGCCGGGCGAGCTCGCTCAGGACGTCGATGTCCCCGTACTCCCGCAGGACCGGCAGTTCGCCGAGCTCCGCGGGGATGACCTCCACTCGGTCCCCCGTCTTCACGAACGTCACCCGGCCGTCGCCGACCGAGTAACTGAGCCTCCGGTTCACCCGGTACGTACCGCCCTGCACCTGCACCCACGGCAGCGTCCGCAGCAGCCAGCGGGAGCTGATCTCCTGCATCTGCGGCGCGGACTTGGTGGTGGTGGCCAGATTCCGTGCGGCTGATGTACCCAGGCTCTGCTGCGGCTTGCCCTGCTCCGCACGGACCTCTTCGCCTACCGACATTGGCTATGCCCTCCCGATCAAGTGCTGAACTGCGTCAGTAACTTTTCCAGCACGCTGAGTACGGGCGCCATTACACAAACGAGCGGGAATGGATCACGCGAAGACTGGGCACACACCCGCGTACCAGGAAGCGGGGGCCCACGGGCGGGAACCGACAAGGTCCGCCAAGGTCCGCGGGGCGGGAAAGTCGAAGATCCGTGAGGCGGGGAACTCGAAGATCCGCGCGCCCGTTGGACAGAACACAACGACTGACAGCCTTCGCAACAATCCCCCCCATCGGCGCCCATCGGCGCTTATCCGCACCAATCCGTAGGAGACGGCAATGGCAGGCTTCCTGGATCGCGCCAAGGAACAGGCACAGCGGGGTCTCACCCAGGGCAAGCAGAAGCTCGACGACGTGCAGGCGCAGCGCGCCGGCGGTGACCTCCTGAAGAAGCTGGGCTCGGCGTACTACGCGCAGCAGCGCGGCACGGGCACGCCGCAGGCCACCCAGCAGGCCCTGCAGGCGCTCGAAGCGCACATCGCCACGAACGGCGACGCGTTCCTGCACAGCGGCGACCACCGCGGCTGACCAAATCGGCTCGCACGGTGCCCGAACAGCCACGGAATCCGTCCGAACGGCTGGCCCGGGCACCGTGGTTCCGGTAAAAGCGGACATAACAAGACTGGCCGCGACAGGCGGCCGTCGTGCTCCGCAAAGGAGTCCGCCATGGCCCCACCCATGTCCGCGGGCAGCTTCCTCGATGCCCTCACGGACGAAGGGGTGACGGTCGTCGAAGTCGGCGACTGGCGCCACCACAACCGCAACCACAAGGGGCCGTGGGGCCCGGTGCACGGCGTGATGATCCACCACACGGTCACGTCGGGGAGCGAGCGGACGGTGGAGATCTGCCGCGACGGCTCTGCCTCGCTGCCCGGCCCGCTCTGCCACGGCGTCATCACCAAGGACGGCCGCGTCCACCTCGTCGGGTACGGCCGCGCCAACCACGCGGGAATGGGCGACGACGACGTACTGCGCGCGGTCATCGCGGAGAAGGCGCTCCCGCCGGACAACGAGGCGAACACCGACGGAAACCGCCACTTCTACGGCTTCGAGTGCGAGAACCTCGGCAACGGCGAGGACCCCTGGCCGCAGGCCCAGCTGGATGCCATCGAGAAGGTCGCGGCGGCCATCTGCCGCCACCACGGCTGGACCGAGCGCTCGGTGATCGGCCACCTCGAATGGCAGCCGGGCAAGGTGGACCCCCGTGGTTTCACCATGAAGGCCATGCGGGAGCGGATCGAGTCCCGCCTCAAGTAGACCGAACCCGTCCTCAATCCGTTCCCCGGTAGATCGCGTCCCCACTCAACGGCAGAATGGCGGGGTGAGCACCACCCCGCCGACCGGCCCGCGCCCCCGGCTGCCGTCCCCGCTCCAGGAGGTCGAGGACGACCGGTTCGCGCGGCACGGCGTGTCCCTCACCCTCAAGCGGGACGACCTGATCCACCCGGACCTCCCGGGCAACAAGTACCGCAAGCTCGCCCTGAACCTGGACGCCGCGGTCACCGCGGGCCACAGCACCCTGCTGACCTTCGGCGGCGCCTACTCCAACCACCTCAGGGCGACCGCCGCGGCGGGCCGTCTCCTGGGCATGGACACCATCGGCGTGGTCCGGGGCGACGAACTCGCGACGCGCCCCCTGAACCCGTCCCTCACGCGGTGCGTGGCCGACGGCATGCGCCTGCGTTTCATCGACAGATCGACGTATCGCCGCAAAACCGAGCCGGAGGTCCTGGCCGCCCTCGTCCACGACACGGGCGCCGATGACGCCTACGTCATCCCCGAAGGGGGCAGCAACTCCCTTGCCGTACAGGGCTGCACGGCACTGGGCGAGGAGCTGCGCGGCCGCACCCACACCGCGGCCGTGGCCTGCGGAACCGGCGGCACCCTGGCGGGCATGGCAGCGGGCCTCGCCCCTGACCAGCGGGCCCTTGGCATACCCGTACTCAAAGGCGGCTTCCTCGGCCCCGAGATACAGGCGCTGCAACAGCGCACCTTCGGCGCGCCCACGGACAACTGGCACCTGGACGAGCGCTTCCACTTCGGCGGTTACGCCCGCACCCCGCCCCAACTCACCGCGTTCGCGGACGACTTCGAGGACCGGCACGGCCTCCCCGTGGAGCGCGTCTACGTGGCCAAACTCCTGTACGCGCTGACAGCCCTCTCCGAAGAGGGCTGTTTTCCCCCGGGCACCCAGGTCACCGCGGTGATCACGGCCGCGGAGCCGGCGGCGCCCGCCGCTCAGTCCTCGACCTCCCGGTAGGCGGCCGCCTCCTCCAGGTCCAGTTTCCGCAGCAGCGTCCGCATCATCTCGTCGTCGATGCGCCGCTCGTCCCGCATCCTCACGAACACCTCCCGCTCCGCGGCGATCGCCTCCCTGGCGAGCCTGCGGTAGGTGTCGTCCGCGGACTCCCCCGTCACGGGGTTGGGCTGACCGAGCCGCTCCCACACGGAGTTGCGCCGCCGCTCCAGGACGGTGCGCAGACGGTCCTGGAGGGGCTGTGGGAGGCAGTTGCGCTCGTCCTCCATCAGTTCGTCCACCCGGCGCTCCGCGGCCTGCGAGGCGGCGTTCTGGGCCTGCGCCTCCGCGAGCGTCTCCGCCTGCGCGTCCCGCCCCGGCAGTTTCAGGACACGGATCAGCCACGGCAGTGAGAGCCCCTGCACGACCAGCGTGCCGATCACCGTGGTGAAGGTCAGGAACAGGACGAGGTTGCGCGCGGGGAACGGCTCCCCGTCGTCCATGACGAGCGGGATCGAGAAGGCGATCGCCAGCGACACCACCCCGCGCATCCCGGCCCAACTGACGATCAGCGGCCGCCGCCAGTCCATGTCGTCCTCCCGATCCTTGATGCGCCGCGACAGGACCCGCGGCAGATAGGTGGCGGGATACGACCACACGAAGCGCACGAGGACGACAAAGAAGAAGACGCCCAGGGCGTACCAGACCGCCTGTACGCCGCTGTACTCGCCAAGCCCCCTGAGCACGAGCGGCAGTTGCAGGCCGATGAGCGCGAAGACCGCCGACTCCAGGATGAACGCGACCACCTTCCACACCGCGGCCTCCTGGAGCCGCGTCTCGAAGTCGACCTCCCAGGAGCGGTGCCCCAGGAACAGGGCGACGACGACCACGGCGAGCACCCCGGAGGCGCCGACCTGCTCGGCAGCCGCGTACGCGACGAAAGGGATCAGCAAGGAGAGGGTGTTCTGCAGCATCGCCTCCTTCATGTGCCTGCGAAGCCAGTGGATCGGCACCATGAGGACAAGACCCACGCCGACCCCGCCGACGGCCGCCACCAGGAACTCCCTGATCCCGCCCGACCAGCTCGCGCCCTCACCGACGGCCGCCGCGAGGGCGACCTTGTAGGCGGTGATCGCGGTCGCGTCGTTCACCAGGGACTCGCCCTGAAGGATCGTGGTGATCCGCGACGGCAGCCCCACCTTCCGCGCGATGGCCGTGGCCGCCACCGCGTCCGGCGGCGCGATCACCGCGCCGAGGACCAGCGCGGCCGTCAGCGGCAGATCGGGGATCAGCAGATACGCGAGCCAGCCCACGGCTACGGTCGCGAACAGCGTGTACCCGACCGAGAGCAGTGCGACGGGCCTGAAGTTGGCGCGCAGGTCCAGGTAGGAGCTCTCCAGGGCCGCGGTGTGCAACAACGGCGGCAGGATCAGCGGGAGCACGATGTGCGGATCCAGGTGGTAGTCCGGAACCCCGGGCACGTACGCGGCGACGAGCCCCACCGCGACAAGGAGCAGCGGCGCGGGCACCGGCGTCCAGCGCGCGGCTCCCGCCACCGCCGCGCTCGCCGCGATCAGCGCCACCAGAGGCAATACGTCCATGGGTCAGAGCCTCCGCGATGCGTGTTCCCGTCGTAACCTGGCAATCATGAACGAGTGCCCGCATGTCGCCGCGCTGCCGCACCCTGAGCCCGCCCCGCTGAGCGAGACCTGTCTTGAGTGTCTCGCGGTCGGCAGTCACCCGGTGCAACTGCGCCTCTGTCTGGACTGCGGTCATGTGGGCTGCTGTGACTCCTCGCCCTTCCGGCACGCGACGGCACACTTCAAGGACACCGGACACGCGGTGATGAGGACCTTCGAACCGGGTGAGAGCTGGCGTTGGTGCTTCGTGGACGGTTCGATCGTCTGAGGCCTGGGTACGTCAACCCGACGCCCGTACTCTCCAATTGGGACTGCGCGACCCCTAGCCACTCTCCGTACCCTTAGGCTTACTATGAGTGACAGCAACGGAGCGGGGTCCCCGGGACACGGAACTGGGGAGCGCGGTAGCGTCACCGCAGAACTACGTGGTGCGTTACCCGTGTGACGCAGTCCGGACCGCCGCTGGACGGCGGTCCTGGAGCCCCGAAAGTGCTTGTACCACCTTGGAGGTGAGGGTGTCCCAGATCGCAGGCGAGCCCGGGAATCAGGACTTCGTCGAGGTCCGCCTTCCGGCTGCGGGTGCCTACCTGTCGGTGCTGCGTACGGCCACGGCCGGTCTCGCGGCGCGTTTGGACTTCACTCTCGACGAGATCGAGGACCTCCGCATCGCGGTCGACGAGGCCTGCGCGATCCTGCTTCAGCAGGCCGTGCCCGGATCGGTGCTCAGCTGCGTCTTCCGGCTCGTCGACGACTCACTGGAGGTGACCGTCTCGGCGCCGACCACCGATGGCCGGGCCCCGGAACGGGACACCTTCGCCTGGACTGTGCTGTCCGCCCTCGCGGGTCAGGTCGACTCCTCCGTGGCCGAGGACAACACCGTCTCGATCAGCCTCTACAAGAAGCGCGGCGCGGGACCCGGGCCGGCGTGAGGGACGGGGAGGGGCCGGTGCGGGACGAAGAGCGCGGCACACGGGGTCTGCCCGACAGTCGGGGAGGTACACCGACGAAGGGGCGCGAGGCTCCGGTGGAGCCGGTACTCACGAGCATCCCCGAGCAGCAGGCCAGGCCGCACCCGGAGGACCAGGAGCAGCCGGGTCCGTCGACTGTGGCTGATGCGTCGGAGCAGGCAGAGCCGACCGTCCAGGAGGAGCGCGCGAAGCCCTCCGTCCCGGGCGGCGCGCAACGGGCGGGATACATGAGCGAACACGGTGAGCAGCAGCACACCCGGCACAATCCGCAGGACCGCAGTGGCGCACGCGCGATGTTCATCGAGCTGCGCACACTGGAGAGCGGCAGCACGGAGTACGCGCGGCTGCGCAACCAACTGGTCCGCATGCACCTGCCGCTCGTCGAGCACCTGGCCCGCCGCTTCCGCAACCGCGGCGAACCGCTCGACGACCTGACGCAGGTCGCCACCATCGGCCTGATCAAGTCCGTCGACCGCTTCGACCCGGAGCGCGGCGTGGAGTTCTCCACGTACGCGACGCCCACGGTCGTCGGCGAGATCAAGCGCCACTTCCGTGACAAGGGCTGGGCGGTCCGGGTCCCGCGGCGGCTTCAGGAGCTCAGGCTCTCGCTGACCACGGCGACCGCCGAGCTGTCGCAGCTGCACGGTCGCTCGCCCACGGTGCACGAGCTCGCCGAGAAGCTGGGCATCTCCGAGGAGGAGGTCCTGGAGGGCCTGGAGTCGGCCAACGCGTACTCCACGCTGTCCCTGGACGTCCCGGACACGGACGACGAGTCCCCGGCGGTCGCGGACACCCTGGGGGCGGAGGACGAGGCCCTGGAGGGCGTCGAGTACAGGGAGTCGCTCAAGCCGCTCCTCGAGGACCTGCCGCCACGCGAGAAGCGCATTCTGCTGCTGCGGTTCTTCGGCAACATGACGCAGTCGCAGATCGCCCAGGAAGTCGGCATCTCCCAGATGCACGTCTCCCGGCTTCTCGCCCGCACACTCGCGCAGCTGCGCGAGAAGCTCCTCGTCGAGGAGTAGCGGAGGAGCAGGCCGCCCCTCCGGGTCTGCTCCTTCGGGGAGTCTCGCGCGGGACGAAGCGGTCTACTTCGTGTCGTCCTGTACGTTGCCGGGGCCTCGGATGCCGAGCGCCTCGGTCGTCGCGGGATTGACCAGCAGGACGAGCGCGGCCACCGCGACGGCGGCGAGGGCGATCCCGGCCGGGATCGCCAGGCTGTCGGCCTGCAGCAGCTGCCAGGCCACCGGAAGCGCCATGATCTGCGTGATGATGGCAGGGCCCCGGCTCCAGCCGCGCAGGAGCAGGAGACCGCGGGCGGCGAGCAGCGGCAGGAGCGCGAGGACGATCAGCGTGATGCCGCCCGTCGTGGCCTGTTCCGGGTTGTCGGGGTCACCCGCGAGGCCCATCACAAGCATGTACACACCGCCGGCGAGGAGCGCGACGCCCTCCAGCGCGGCGAGGGCCGCGGCGGCCGTCAGACGGCCGGGACGCGGGCCGGGCTCCTGGGCTTCGGGGGTGGGCTTCCGCTCAGTACTCACCCTTGCAGGGTAGCTGTGCGTATCCGTCCTCCGGCCCCCGGTCCGCCCCCTCGGTCTGTGCCAGGTAAAGAGCGCTAGGTACTCTGCTTCGCATGCGTGCACTTCTTGTGGTCAACCCGGCGGCAACCACCACCAGTGCGCGCACGCGTGACGTACTGATCCATGCGCTGGCGAGCGAGATGAAGCTGGAAGCGGTCACTACGGAGTACCGCGGTCACGCCCGGGACCTCGGCAGACAGGCTGCGGAGAGCAAGGACATCGAGCTGGTCGTCGCCCTCGGTGGGGACGGCACGGTCAACGAGGTCGTCAACGGACTGCTGCACAACGGCCCCGCCCCGGACCGCCTGCCCCGCCTCGCCGTCGTACCCGGCGGCTCCACCAACGTCTTCGCGCGCGCCCTGGGTCTGCCCAACGACGCCGTGGAGGCGACCGGCGCGCTTCTCGACGCGTTGCGTGAGGGAAGCGAACGGACAGTGAGCCTGGGCCAGGTGTCGGGCACCCCCGGCACGGAGGACGAGGCGGTCCCGGCGCGCTGGTTCACTTTCGCCGCCGGATTCGGCTTCGACGCCGGAGTGGTGGGCCGGGTCGAACAACAGAGGGAACGCGGGAAGCGGTCCACCCATGCGCTGTATTTGCGCCAGGTGTTCCGTCAGTTCCTCGACGAGCCGCACCGCAGGCACGGAATGATCACGCTGGAACGGGCCGGCGAGGACCCGGTGACCGACCTCGTGCTCTCCATAGTCTGCAACACCTCTCCGTACACCTACCTGGGCAATCGCCCGATGTACGCGTCCCCGCAGGCCTCCTTCGACACCGGCCTCGACGTGCTCGGTCTGAGCAAGCTCTCCACCACCGCGGTCGCCCGGTACGGGACGCAGCTCCTGACCTCGACGCCGGATCGCGGACCACACGGCAAGCACGCGGTTACGCTCCATGACCTCACCGACTTCACCTTGCATTCAAAGGTGCCGCTCCCCCTTCAGATGGACGGTGACCACCTGGGGCTGCGCACGAGCGTGACGTTCACAGGCGTACGCCGTGCACTGCGTGTGATTGTGTGAGTGGAAGGGCCCAAAGTCCTTTCACTCGAACGTTTAGACCAGGGTCCACCCCATGGAAGTACGGCTGTGACCCAGCCGACACTGAGGAATCAAAAAAAACTTGCCGGAAGGGGTTGTATCCGCCGCCGAGGTTTGCGAATCTCTACATGGCGATCGGGACGGCCCGCAACATCGGCCCCACAGATAGCCAGAACCCCCTCCTCAACGCATAGGACATCGTCGCGTTACGTGACGGAAGTCCCTTCCGTCGTCGAGGGATTCGTGAAAGCGTTCACATTCACAAGCAACTTGCATGTAATACCAAGGAGAGGTAGCAGCCATGGACTGGCGTCACAACGCCGTTTGCCGCGAGGAAGACCCCGAGCTCTTCTTCCCCATCGGCAACACCGGTCCTGCGCTGCTGCAGATCGAGGAAGCCAAGGCCGTCTGCCGCCGCTGCCCCGTCATGGAGCAGTGCCTGCAGTGGGCGCTCGAGTCCGGCCAGGACTCCGGCGTCTGGGGTGGCCTCAGCGAGGACGAGCGCCGCGCAATGAAGCGCCGCGCCGCTCGCAACCGTGCACGCCAGGCAAGCGCCTGACGCTCACGCCCCCTACGAGCCTTAGCCCGGCGGCGCGTACAGCGAGTACGCATCTCCCGCCCCCGAGCCGCAGCCGCGCAGTACCCCCGATGCGCAACGCAACGTGAGCAGTGAGCCCCGGACCACTTCGGTCCGGGGCTCACTGCTTTCTGTATGCCGTGTGTTTCCGTATGCCGTGCGCTTCGGTACGCCGTGTGCGGGCGCTACTTGTCGCCGCGTACCGGGATGTCGAGGATGACCTGCGTGCCGCGCTCCGGGGCCCGCACCATGTCGAACGTGCCGCCCATCTCGCCCTCGACCAGCGTGCGGACGATCTGCAGGCCGAGATTGCCCGAGCGGTGCGGATCGAAGCCCTCGGGCAGGCCGACGCCGTCGTCCTGAACCGTGATCAGAAGGCGGGCCTCCTTGGTGGTGCCGCCGCGCACAGCGGAGACCTCGACCTTTCCGGTGTCGCCTTCCTGGAAGCCGTGCTCCAGCGCGTTCTGCAGCACCTCCGTCAGGACCATCGACAGCGGGGTGGCCACCTCGGCATCCAGGATGCCGAAGCGCCCGGTGCGCCGGCCGGTCACCTTCCCGGGTGAGATCTCGGCGACCATCGCGAGGACACGGTCGGCGATCTCGTCGAACTCCACCCGCTCGTCCAGGTTCTGGGAGAGCGTCTCGTGCACGATGGCGATGGAGCCCACACGGCGTACGGCCTCTTCGAGGGCCTCGCGCCCGGTGGCCGAGTCGATGCGGCGTGCCTGGAGGCGAAGGAGGGCCGCCACCGTCTGGAGATTGTTCTTCACCCGGTGATGGATCTCCCGAATGGTCGCGTCCTTGGTGATCAACTCGCGCTCGCGGCGGCGCAGTTCGGTGACGTCGCGCAGGAGTACGAGCGAGCCGATGCGCGGGCCCTTCGGCTTGAGCGGGATGGCACGGAGCTGAATCACTCCGTCGCCGCCCTCGATCTCGAACTCGCGGGGCGCCCAGCCGCTTGCGACCTTGGCGAGCGCCTCGTCCACCGGGCCGCGGGACGGGGCGAGTTCGGCGGTCGCCGTACCGAGGTGAAGGCCGACCAGGTCGGCGGCGAGGCCGAGGCGGTGGTACGCGGAGAGCGCGTTCGGTGACGCGTACTGGACGATGCCGTCGGCGTCGAGGCGCAGCAGACCGTCGCCCACGCGCGGGGAGGCGTCCATGTCGACCTGCTGGCCCGGGAACGGGAACGACCCGGCGGCGATCATCTGGGCCAGGTCGGAAGCCGACTGAAGGTAGGTCAGTTCCAGCCGCGAGGGAGTGCGCACCGTGAGGAGGTTGGTGTTGCGGGCGATGACACCCAGGACGCGCCCTTCCCTGCGTACGGGGATGGACTCGACCCGCACCGGGACCTCCTCGCGCCACTCGGGGTCGCCCTCGCGCACGATGCGGCCCTCGTCCAGGGCGGCGTCGAGCAGCGGGCGGCGACCGCGCGGGACGAGGTGGCCGACCATGTCGTCCTGGTAGGAGGTGGGGCCGGTGTTCGGCCGCATCTGCGCCACGGAGACATAGCGGGTGCCGTCGCGTGTGGGGACCCACAGCACGAGGTCGGCGAAGGAGAGGTCGGAGAGCAGCTGCCACTCCGAGACCAGCAGGTGCAGCCACTCGAGATCGGAGTCACCGAGAGCGGTGTGCTGGCGTACGAGGTCGTTCATGGAGGGCACGTGTGCGAGCGTACCTGGCACGTCCGGTGGGCCCGCTCGGGGAGATTCCCGACGAGCCGCGGCGCCAGGGTGGGACCCTCAGCCCACCCACGGCACCGCAGCCCTTCAGGAACACCGACCACCGGAATGTGCGGTACCGGACGGTCGATCGGAGGATCCGACACGGTCAGGGCAGAGAGTGCCGGTTCCTCGGTCCGCTCTCCTGTGCGGGAAGAGCGGATGCTTTACCCACGCATTGTGGACTAGACCATTCACTTGTGTCTACGCGTGGGGAGATGTTTGTTGATGTCTCTTTCTGCCTTATACCCCGGGCCAGACCCGCATGGCCAGCTCCGCGACTGCTTCGAGCTCCTGCCGGGTCGCGCCGTCGCGGGACTGCTGGGACATGCCCTGCAGCACGGCTCCGGTGTAGCGGGCCAGGGCGGGGGCGTCGGTGCCGGCGGGGAGCTCGCCCGCGGCGACGGCTGCCCTTATGCGGGACTCGATGGAGCTGATGTTGGCGTTGCGCCGCTCGCGCAGACCGGCTTCGACCTCCGGCGTCGTGCAGTTCGTCGCGGCACAGATGACGAGGCAGCCGTGGGGGTGACCGGCTTCCGTGTACTTGTCCGCCGCCTCGTACAGCATGCGCGCGACTCCGCCGCGGACGGTGGACTCCTCCGTGAAGGCCCGCTCGCCGAAGGAGCCGTGCGTCTGCCCGTACAGCACCACGACCTCCTCGAACAGTGACCGCTTGTCACCGAAGGCCGCGTACATGCTGGGGGCGCCGATGCCCATGGCCCGGGTGAGATCCGTGACCGAGGTGGCCTCGTACCCCTGCTCCCAGAAGGTGCGGAGCGCCTGCTCCAGCGCGGTCTCGCGGTCGAAGGAGCGGGGGCGTCCACGTTGTTTCGTCGCCATGGGGTGAATTCTATAGCGGACACTAGAAAAACGGTGCAGGCTCGGCTACGGTTCTTTCTGTAGCGACCGCTAGAGATATATCCAGAGGAAGAGGGGGCGGCTCTCATGGGCGCGCTTGCAGGGAAGCTCGCGGGGAAGACGGCACTGGTCACGGGCGGCAGCCGCGGTATCGGGCGGGGCATCGCCGAGCGGCTCGGGCGGGACGGCGCACGGGTCGCCGTGCACTACGGCAGCAATGAGGCAGCCGCGAAGGAAACGGTCGCGGCGATCGAGGCGGCGGGCGGCTCCGCCTTCGAGATCGGGGTCGAGCTCGGGGTGCCGGGCGACGCCCAGGCGTTGTGGGAGGCGTTCGACGCGCACGCGGACGGCGTGGACATCCTGGTGAACAACGCGGGGATCGGCACATCCCGGCCGTTCGCCGATGCCGACGAGGCGGAGTACGACCGGCTGTTCGCGGTGAACGCGAAGGCGCCGTTCTTCATCACTCAGCTCGGCGAGCGGCGGCTGCGGGACAGCGGGCGGATCATCAACATCTCGTCGGGCCTCTCGCAGGCCGCGGTCATGCCGGAGATCATGACGTACGCGATGACCAAGGGCGCCCTGGACGTGTTCACGCGCAACCTCTCCAAGGTGCTCGGCTCCCGCGGCATCACGGTCAACTCCGTCGCACCGGGCATCGTGGACACGGACGTCAACGCGGCGTGGCTGCGCGGCGACGAGAACAAGGAGGCGCGGGCGGGGGCGGCGGCGCTTTCGGCACTCGGCCGCGTCGGCACCCCGGCGGACATAGCCGACGCGGTGGCGTTCCTCGCTTCGGACGACGGGCGGTGGATCACGGGGCAGTGGATAGACGCGACGGGAGGTTCGCTGGCGTAGGCCTGTTCGACGGGCGGAGGTGGGGTGGAGAGTCGAGCATGGGACACGGGAAGTTCGTGCTGCCGGGGTCCGGGAACCTGGGGCCGCGGCGGGTCAGCTCTGCTAGATTGGTCTATACCACATAGTCCCCCGTGGGTCCCCCCGGACCCGTGAGCCCCCTCTCCAGATCGGCAGGCCCAGCGTGGAAGTTGTCATCGTCCCGGACGCCAAGGCAGGCGGCGAGCTCATCGCGGAGGCCATGGCCGCCTTGGTGCGCCGTAAGCCTGACGCCCTGCTCGGTGTCGCCACCGGTTCCACCCCGCTGCCCATCTACGAAGCCCTGGCCGCCAAGGTCGGCTCCGGTGCCGTGGATGCCTCGCGGGCCCGGATCTGCCAGCTCGACGAGTACGTCGGGCTGCCCGCCGGGCATCCCGAGTCCTATCGCTCCGTGGTGCTGCGCGAGGTCGTCGAGCCGCTGGGGCTCAGCGAGAAGTCCTTCATGGGGCCCGACGGCAGCGCGGAGGACGTGCAAGCGGCGTGCGAGGCGTACGACCAGGCGCTCGCGGACGCCGGGGGTGTGGATCTCCAGCTGCTCGGGATCGGCACGGACGGGCACATCGGATTCAACGAGCCGTGCTCCTCGCTTGCCTCGCGTACGAGGATCAAGACGCTGACGAACCAGACGCGGGTGGACAACGCGCGGTTCTTCGACGGGGACATCGAGCAGGTGCCGCATCACGTGATCACCCAGGGCATCGGGACGATCCTGGAGGCCAGGCACCTGGTGCTGCTCGCCACGGGTGAGGGCAAGGCGGACGCGGTGGCCGCGACGGTGGAAGGGCCGGTGGCCGCGGTGGTCCCGGCTTCGGCTCTGCAGCTGCACCGGCATGCGACGGTCGTCGTGGACGAGGCGGCTGCGTCCAAGCTGAAACTTGGGGAGTACTTCAGGGCCACGTACGCGGCGAAGCCGGCCTGGCAGGGTATCTAGATCTGGCATTGCTGGAAGGTGCCGGGCGCCCCCCTGCTGGGGCGTTCCGGCACCTTTCTGTTTGCAGCCACACCTGCGAGTGCGCGGGGGCTGGGCGCGCAGTTCCCCGCGCCCCTACGGGCGCCCCGAAGGGGCATGCCCTAGATCCCCGCGATGGCCTCCGCCGCCGCCACGCCGCAGACCCTCGCAGCGCCATGCGTCGCGATGTGTACGGAACCCCTCGGTGGGGACTGGGGGACGCCCATCTCGACGACGATCGTGTCTGGGCGGGCCGAGAGCAGCACGTCCAGGGCCTCTGCCATCCATGCGTGACGGTGGGCGTCGCGGACCACGGCCACCACCCGCCGCTCCCCCGCCTCCGCGAGGGCGAGCGCACCCGCGTCCAAGCCGGTGAAGCTGCCCGTCTCAGTGCCCGGGAGCAGCCGCCGCAGCTCCGCGGCCACGCCCCACGGGGTTTCGTCGCCCACCGCGATGTTGGCAAGCGGCGTGAAGGCGGCGACGTACGGAGCTTCGGTCAGGGGAGCCGCGTAGGACTCGCCCCGGGTGACCGTCAGGGCGCGGCGGGCCGCGACCAGGCCGATCTCGGTGCCGGGCGCGCCCCCCGAACGATCGGCCGCGCCCGACACCGAAGTCCAGTGGGCCAGGGCCCGCACGCGCGTGGCCGCGTCGGCGAGGCGCTCCTCGGAGAGCTCGCCCGTGCGGACGGCCGCGACCAACGCGTCACGCAGGCGCAGGACCGTGTCGTCGTCGGCGAGGCCGCCGCCCACGCAGATCGCGTCGGCGCCCGCGGCGATGGCGAGGACGCTGCCGCGCTCGATGCCGTACGTGGCGGAGATGGCCTGCATCTCCATGCCGTCCGTGACGATCAGGCCGTCGTAGTTCAGTTCCTCGCGCAGGATGCCCGTCAGGATGCGGTGCGACAGTGTCGCCGGGTACTCCGGGTCCAGCGACGGCACCAGGATGTGCGCGCTCATCACGGCCCGCGTGCCCGCGGCGATCGCGGCGCGGAACGGCGCGAGGTCACGCGCCCGGAGCACCTCGGGGTCCACCCCGATGCGCGGCACGTCATGGTGCGAGTCGACCGCGGTGTCGCCGTGCCCCGGGAAGTGCTTGGTGCAGGCGGCGACGCCCGCGGACTGCAGGCCTTCGACGTACGCGGCGGTGTGCCGCGCCACCAGGAGCGGGTCCGCGCCGAAGGAACGTACGCCGATGACGGGGTTGTCCGGGTTGGAGTTGACGTCGGCGGACGGCGCCCAGTTGAGGTTGACGCCGCACGCGGCGAGCCGGCGGCCCAGCTCGGCGGCCACGTCACGGGTCAGCGCCGTGTCGTCGACCGCGCCGAGCGCGTGGTTGCCCGGGAAGGAGGACCCTGAGCGCACCTCAAGGCGGGTGACGTCGCCGCCCTCCTCGTCGATGGCGACCAGGACGTCGTCGCACTCGGCGCGCAACTGGGCTGTCAGTGCGGCCAGTTGTTCGGGCGAGGCGATGTTGCGGCCGAAGAGGCCGACCGAGGCGAGGCCCTCACCGATCCGGCGCAGCAGCCAGTCCGGCGCGCTGGTCCCGACGAAGCCTGGCTGCAGGACGGTCAGGGCGTCGCGGGTGAGAGTGTCGGTGGGGCTGGTGAGTGTCGTCATATGCGGGTTATCCCTTCACGGCACCGTCGGTCAGACCGCTGACGGCCCTGCGCTGCAGGAAGACGAAGAGGACCAGGATCGGGATGGCGAAGAGCGAGGCGGCGGCCATGGTGGCACCCCAGTCGTCGCCGTAGACGCTCTGGAAACCGGAGAGCCACACCGGCAGTGTCTTGGCCTCCGCCTCCTTGTTGAGGACAAGGACGAGCGGGAATTCGTTCCAGGCGGTGATGAAGCCGAAGAGCGAGGTCGACATCAGACCCGGCGCGAGCAGCGGCAGGATCACCCGGCGGAACGCCTGCATCCGCGAACAGCCGTCCACCATCGCCGACTCCTCCAGCTCGCGCGGCACCGCGGCGACGAAGCCGCGCAGCGTCAGGAGTGTGAAGGGCAGGATCATCACCATGTAGAAGAGGGTGAGCGGTACGAGGCTGTTCAGCATGTCGGCGTCGCGCACGATGATGTAGATCGCGATGACCATGACTTCCCAGGGCGCCATCTGGGCCAGCATGAAGCCGATGATGAAGCCCTTGCGGCCCTTGAAGCGCATCCGGGCGAGCGCGAACGCCGACGCGAGGCCGATGATCAGCGAGAAGAGCACGGCGAGCACCGTGACGGTCAGGGAGTTGCCGACCATCGTCCAGAAGTGGTCAGCCGCCACGGCCGTCTTGAAGTGCTCGAACGTCGCGTCGGTCGGGAACCAGACCGGGTCCTCGCTGATGATGTCGCCGGTCGGCTTGAAGGCCGTGGCGAACATCCAGTAGACCGGGAAGACGAAGCCGATGAAGAGTACGACGGCCACGGCGTTGGGCCAGATGCGGCGGAGCCGCCGAGACGAAGCGGTGCGCGTCACAGCTCGTCCTCCTCTTGCTTGAGCACGATCCGCAGGTAGAACGAGGTCAGGGCCAGCAGGATTACGATGGTGAGCAGCGCGATCGCCGCACCCATGCCGAAGTGCTGGTTGCCCATGCCCTCGATGTACGCGTAGACGGGCAGGATCTCGGTGAGCCGGTCGGGGCCACCCTCGTTGAGCGCGAAGACCTGCGCGAACGCCTTGAAGACCCAGATGACCTCGAGGAACGTCGTCGCGTAGAGGAAGGGCTTCAGGTACGGCAGCGTGACGTTCGTGAACCGCTTCCAGGCGCCGGCGCCGTCCAGCGACGCGGCTTCGTAGAGCTCCTTGGGGATCGTCGTCGTCGCGGCGTACAGATTGATCGCCACGAAGGGAATCGACTGCCAGACGATCAGGACGATGACCACGAAGAACGTGGAGTACTGGCTGCCCATCCAGTCGTACTCGGCCATCGAGTGCCAGCCGGCCTTGTCCAGGACCCAGTTGACGACACCGAAGCGCTGGGCGAACAGCCACTGGTAGACGGTCGTCGCCGCGATGATCGGCATCGCCCAGGCGAGCACGAGCCCGACCAGGAGGAGCGTTCGCATCCGCTTGCCGAGCCGCGCGAGCAGCAGGCCCACCAGCGTGCCGATCACCATGATCAGTACGACGTTGACCGCGGTGAACGCGATCGAGCGTCCTGTGACCCGCCAGAAATCCTCGCCGCTGAGGACCTCCTTGAAGTTGTCGATCCCGTTCCACTCCGTGAGGTGCAGGATGAACTGCCTCATGTTGAGGTTCTGGAACGACAGGACCGCGTTGCTGACCAGCGGCCAGCCGAGGAACACCAGGGTGGCCGCCACCGCGGGAAGCAGCAGCAAGTAGGGACCGAGCGACCGGGCCCGCTCGCGGGGCCTGCCCGGATCCTTCGGCCGACTGTCCGATTTCAGATCCTCCGTCGGGCCGGAGGGCGGCCGTTCGGTCTGCACGGTCATGCTCGCCATCTCTTTCGTGGGCATCGCGGAACGCAGCGCTTTCGTGGGCATCGCGGAACGCGGCGCTGAGCCGGGGCAGCGGGCCCGGGGGCGGATGACACCCCGGGCCCGAAGTCCCCGGCGAAAGCGCGTCCTTACTGCTTCTGCGACAGGCGCTTGTTGAACTCGCCCTCGACCTGCTTGGCGGCGTCGGCGTTCGACTTACCGTTCAGCACCGCGGTCATGTAGTTCTTGATCGGGTTCGGCGGGTTCTCCACCGCGGCCCACTCCGGGATCAGCGGGGTCGTGCCGCCGCCGGAGGTGGCGGGGGCCATGGCCTCGGCGGCCGGGTTGCCCTTGAGCTGGGCCTCCAGAGACTGCTTGTTCGGGATGACGCCGCCTTCCTTGGCGAGCGAACCCTCGAACTTGTCGTTCAGCGCGATCTTCAGGAACTCCTTGGCGAGCTCCTGCTTCTTGCTGGTCGCGGCGACGGCGAGGTTCGAGCCGCCGAGGAAGACACCCTCGGGCTTGGCGGCCGTGGCGCCGGGGATCGTGAAGTAACCGATGTCCTTCTCGATCTTCGGGTTGGCCTTGATCGCGGTCGCGGCCTCCCAGCTCATCCCGACGAAGGCGCCGGTCTTGCCCTTGGCGAAGACCTCGGCCTGCTGCGGGGTGGCCTCGTCCTTGTTCTTGGGGGCCTTGGAGAGGTCCGCGAACTGCTTGTACGTCTTCATGGCCTTGGCGACCTTGGGGTCGGCCAGGTTGGAGACGTACTTGTCGCCGTCCTTCTTGACCAGCTCGGCGCCCTCACCGATGGTCAGGCCGACGAAGTGGTACCAGTTCTGGCCGGGCAGGTAGATCGGCTCGGCGTCCGTCTTGGACCCGATCTGCTTGAGGTCCTTGAGGAACTCGGCGCGGGTCTTGGGGGTGTCCTTGATGCCGGCGTCGGCCCAGACCTTCTTGTTGTAGATCACGACGCGGTTCAGGACGAACCACGGGGCGGCGTACTGCTTGCCGTCCACGACCGAGGACTTGTTGATCGACTCGGTCCAGTCGGCGCCGAGCCCTTCCTTGAGGTCACTGAGGTCGGCCAGGCCACCCGTCTTGGCGTACGCCGCGGTCTGGGTGTTGCCAATCTCGAAGACGTCCGGAGGGTTCTCCTCGGAGAGTGCCGTGGTCAGCTTCTGCTGGATGCCGTTCCACTGCTGGACTTCGATCTTGAGCTTGGCGCCGGTCTTCTTCTCGAAGGCGGCCTTGACGTCCTTGGTCCAGCCGTCGGGCGTGGAGCCGTCCATCGCCCAGAGCGTCAGGGTCTCCCCCTTGAAGCCGTCCGCTCCGGCCTTCTTGTCGTCGCTGTCGTCGCTGCCACAGGCCGCGATCGAGACCAACATGCCCGCGACACCAATGGCCGCTATGAGCTTGCGCTTCACGTCACCCTCCTCAAGGGATGCCAGTCAACCCCCCACCCGCAGCGACCAATAGGACCGAGATCTGCCCGTGGGACTGGAACCTGGTCTTTAATGGTGTAGACCAGTACGGGGAGCTTGGCCTAGACCTTTAGGGGTGTCAAGGGTGTATAAGAAGGGCTGTCAGGTCCGTTATCGGACCGACACCTGAGCGGGCACGGTCCCCTCAGCCCGGTACGTGCCACCATGTGAGCCGCGACAGACGGAGGAGCCGGTGACGGCAGCAGCACAGGAGCCGGGAAGGCAGAGCATGGGCACCGAGGCAGGCAGTCCAGAGACCGACGCGGGCGCGGCCCCGAGCGTCGGCCGCACCGCGCGCGTGCCCAAGTACTACCGCCTGAAGCGGCACTTGCTCGACATGACGGAGACCCTGCCGCCCGGCACCCCGGTCCCGCCGGAGCGCACGCTCGCCGCCGAGTTCGACACGTCGCGTACGACGGTGCGCCAGGCCCTCCAGGAGCTGGTCGTCGAGGGCCGCCTGGAGCGGATCCAGGGCAAGGGCACTTTCGTGGCCAAGCCGAAGGTCTCCCAGGCCCTCCAACTCACCTCGTACACCGAGGACATGCGGGCCCAGGGCCTCGAACCCACCTCACAGCTCCTGGACATCGGCTACATCACCGCCGACGACACCCTCGCCGGCCTCCTCGACATCAGCACGGGCGGCCGGGTCCTGCGGATCGAGCGCCTGCGCCTCGCCAACGGCGAGGCGATGGCCATCGAGACGACGCACCTCTCGGCCAAGCGCTTCCCGGCCCTGCGCCGCTCCCTGGTGAAGTACACCTCGCTCTACACCGCACTCGCCGAGGTGTACGACGTCCATCTCGCAGAGGCCGAGGAGACCATCGAGACCTCGCTGGCCACCCCGCGCGAGGCGGGACTGCTCGGCACGGACGTGGGCCTGCCGATGCTGCTCCTGTCGCGGCACTCCCTGGACGGCGGCGGCCAGCCGGTGGAGTGGGTGCGTTCGGTGTACCGAGGGGACCGCTACAAATTCGTGGCCCGCCTCAAGCGCCCCACGGACTGACCCGCCACCCAACGGACCCTCCCGGGGGTCTGGCGCGGATCACCCCACTGCTCTACGTTCCTCCCGTCATCGCATGATGAACGGGAGGATGGCCCGGTGCGCACAGCGAACCCCCGAACCATCGTCATCTGGACCCTCGTCGCGCTGGTGGGCGCCGCGGGCTGGACCGTGCTCGCGCTCTCGCGGGACGAAGAGGTGTCCGCCGCCTGGATGGTGGCCGCGGCCCTCGGCTCGTACGCCATCGCCTATCGCTTCTACTCCAAGTTCATCGTCGAACGCGTACTGAAGGTCGACAAGAAGAGGGCCACTCCGGCCGAGCGCCTGAACAACGGCATCGACTTCCACCCGACCGACCGCCGTGTCCTGCTCGGCCACCACTTCGCGGCGATCGCGGGCGCGGGCCCCCTGGTGGGACCCGTACTGGCCGCGCAGATGGGGTACTTGCCGGGCACGATCTGGATCATCGTCGGCGTGATCTTCGCGGGCGCCGTCCAGGACATGGTCGTCCTCTTCTTCTCCACACGGCGTGACGGCAAGTCGCTCGGCCAGATGGCGCGCGAGGAGATCGGCCCCTTCGGCGGGGCCGCCGCACTGCTCGCCGCGTTCGCCATCATGATCATCCTGCTCGGGGTGCTCGCCCTCGTCATCGTCAACGCGCTCGCGGACTCGCCGTGGGGCACCTTCTCCATCGCGATGACCATTCCGATCGCGCTGTTCATGGGCTTCTACCTGCGGATCCTGCGTCCTGGCCGGGTCAGCGAGGTCTCCCTCATCGGCATCGCGCTGCTGCTCCTCGCGCTCGTCGCCGGGCGCTGGGTCGCCGAGTCGTCCCTCGCGGACACCTTCACGCTCGCGCCCTCGACGCTGGTCATCTGGCTGGTGGCGTACGGATTCATCGCCTCGATCCTGCCTGTGTGGATGCTGCTCGCGCCGCGCGACTACCTCTCCACCTTCATGAAGATCGGCACGATCCTGCTCCTCGCGCTCGGCGTCGTCATCACGCTGCCGACTCTGAAGATGGACCCGGTGACCGACTTCGCCTCGCGCGGCGACGGGCCCGTCTTCGCGGGATCGCTCTTCCCGTTCGTCTTCATCACCATCGCCTGCGGGGCCCTCTCCGGCTTCCACGCGCTGATCTCCTCGGGCACGACGCCGAAGATGATCCAGAAGGAGACGCAGATCCGGATGATCGGCTACGGCTCCATGCTGATGGAGTCGGCCGTCGCGATCATGGCGCTCGTCGCGGCGAGCATCATCGACCCGGGGCTCTACTTCGCGATGAACGCACCCGCGGGCGTCATCGGGGACAACGTCCAGGCCGCGTCCCAGGCCGTGGCCGGGTTCGGGTACTCCATCTCGCCCGAGGACCTGGCGCAGGCCGCCAAGAACGTCGAGGAGTCCTCGCTGCTCTCGCGCACCGGCGGGGCGCCCACGCTCGCGATCGGTGTCTCCGAGATCTTCTCGAAGGTCACCGGCGGCTCCATGCGGGCCTTCTGGTACCACTTCGCGATCATGTTTGAGGCGCTGTTCATCCTGACCGCGCTCGACGCGGGCACGCGCGTGGGCCGCTTCATGCTGCAGGACATGCTCGGGAACGTCTACAAGCCCTTCAAGAAGGTGAGCTGGAAGCCGGGGCTCGTCATCACCAGCGCGGTAGTGACCGGTCTATGGGGTTACTTCCTGTGGGTAGGTGTTCATGAGCCGCTCGGTGGGATCAACCAGCTCTTCCCGATCTTCGGCATCGCCAACCAGCTCCTCGCGGCGGTCGCGCTCGCCGTCTGCACGACCCTCCTGGTGAAGTCCGGGCGCCTCAAGTGGGCCTGGATCACCGGGGTTCCGCTGGCCTGGGACGCGACGGTGACGCTGACCGCGAGCTGGCAGAAGGTGTTCTCCGCCGATCCTCGCGTGGGCTTCTTCCAGCAGCGCTCCAACTACCAGGACGCCATCGACGCGGGCAAGGTACTGCCGCCCGCCAAGTCCATGGAGGACATGCACACCGTGGTCACCAACTCCACGGTGGACGGTGTCCTTTCGGCCGCGCTCGCACTGCTCATCGTCATCGTGATCGCGGACGCGGCACGGATCTGCGTGAAGCACGTACGCGACCCACGGTCGTCGAGGCTGAGCGAGGCGGAGTACGTGGAGTCGAAGCTGATCGAACCCGCCGGCCTCATCCCGACCCAGGAGGAGAAGGCGGAGAAGGCGGAGAAGGCGGCGAGCACGTCGTGACGTGGGTGCTGCGAGGGCTGCGCTGGGTGCGTTGGTACGCGCGGGAGTTGACCGATGAATCCGCGTACGACCGGTATGTGGAGCACACGCGGACAACGCATCCTGAGGCATCTACCCCTTCCCGGCGGGAGTTCGAGCGAATGCGGACGGACCAGCAGGAGTCAGACCCCCGGCGGGGCTTCCGTTGCTGCTGAGCAGGCGCATTGATACGTCCGGTATCCGGACGGGGGTTCCATAGATCAACGCTCTCGCTTAGATTTCCCGCACGTTAAAGGTGGGATAAGCGAGGGAGCGGAGCCGCGAAGTGTCAGATGCGCCTGAAGTGAGCAGACCGGTGGTCACGCCGGTCCGCGTGGTCATTGCCCTCTGTCTGGTCGCGCCGTTCGTGGCGATGCTCTGGGTGGGTTCCTACGCGAAGGTCGATCCGACCTTCATAGGCATCCCGTTCTTCTACTGGTACCAGATGCTGTGGGTGCTCATCTCCACCGTGCTGACGATGATCGCGTACAAGCTGTGGCAGCGTGACCAGCGCGCCCGCAAGACCGAGCAGGTCCAGGGGGGTGCGGCCAAGTGAACGTGCTGGCAAGCGACACGGGCGGCGTCAACGGCATCGCCCTCGGCGTCTTCATCTTCTTCTTCGCCGCCGTCACGGCGATGGGCTTCCTGGCCGCGCGCTGGCGCAAGGCCGAGACCGAGAGCCTGGACGAATGGGGCCTGGGCGGCCGGTCGTTCGGCACCTGGGTCACATGGTTCCTGCTCGGCGGCGACCTCTACACGGCGTACACCTTCGTGGCCGTCCCGGCGGCGGTCTACGCGGCGGGCGCGGCAGGCTTCTTCGCGGTGCCGTACACGATCCTCGTCTACCCGCTGATCTTCACCTTCCTGCCGCGGCTCTGGTCGGTGTCGCACAAGCACGGATACGTGACCACGTCCGACTTCGTGCGCGGGCGCTTCGGCTCGAAGGGGCTCTCGCTGGCCGTCGCGGTCACCGGCATCCTCGCCACGATGCCGTACATCGCGCTCCAACTGGTCGGCATCCAGGCCGTGCTCGACGTCATGGGCATCGGCGGCGGCCCGGACACCAACTGGTTCATCAAGGATCTGCCGCTGCTCATCGCGTTCGCGGTGCTCGCCGCGTACACGTACTCGTCGGGTCTGCGCGCCCCCGCGCTGATCGCGTTCGTGAAGGACGGTCTGATCTACCTGGTCATCGCCGTCGCGATCATCTACATCCCGATCAAGCTCGGCGGCTTCGACGAGATCTTCCAGGCGGCGAACGCCAAGTTCTCGGCGGCGAACGAGGCGGCGGGCAAGCCCGTAGCGGGGCTCGCACCGGGCCACGCGGGGCAGTGGACGTACGCGACGCTGGCCCTCGGCTCCGCGCTCGCGCTGTTCATGTACCCGCACTCGATCACGGCGACGCTCTCCTCCAAGAGCCGCAACGTGATCCGCCGCAACACCACGATCCTGCCGCTCTACTCGCTGATGCTGGGCCTGCTCGCGCTGCTCGGCTTCATGGCGATCGCGGCCGGGGTGAAGGTCGAGAACGGGCAGCTGGCGATCCCGCAGCTGTTCGAGAACATGTTCCCCGACTGGTTCACCGGCGTCGCGTTCGCCGCCATCGGCATCGGCGCGCTCGTCCCCGCGGCCATCATGTCGATCGCGGCCGCGAACCTCTTCACCAGGAACATCTACAAGGACTTCCTCAAGCCGGACGCGACGCCCAAGCAGGAGATGAAGGTCTCCAAACTGGTCTCGCTCCTGGTGAAGGTCGGCGCGCTCGTCTTCGTCCTCACCATGGACAAGACGGTCGCGATCAACTTCCAGCTCCTGGGCGGCATCTGGATCCTGCAGACGATGCCCGCGCTGGTCGGCGGCCTGTTCACGCGGTGGTTCCACCGCTGGGCGCTCCTTGCGGGCTGGGCGGTCGGCATGGTCTACGGGACGGCCGCCGCGTACGGGGTCGCCTCGCCGACGCAGAAGCACTTCGGCGGCTCGTCCGACGAGATCCCCGGCATCGGCGAGATCGGCTACATCGGCCTCACGGCGTTCGTCCTGAACGTGGTGGTCACCGTGGTCATGACCTTCGTCCTGCGCGCCGTGAAGGCCCCTGACGGCATCGACGAGACCTCTCCCGGCGACTACACGGCGGACGCGGGCGACCCCGGCGTCGTGGAAGAGCTGCCGCCGGCCACGGCGGGGGCGCCGGGCGGGCACTGAGCACACACCACATAGCGCGGGCCGTCGGAGGAATCCGGCGGCCCGCGCTGCTGTGCGCGCACTGCCGACACACAAGATATGGGGCTGCCACTCCGAGCCAGCACAAGATGTATGCTCGTGCTCGCTGTCGCCGCAGGGGAATCCGGTGCAAGTCCGGAACTGTCCCGCAACGGTGTATGAGTACGCATTTGTCGTCCCCACGAGTCCGAAGACCTGTCGACAGCGCGCCCGTTCCGTCCGGTCCGGGTGCCAACGACGTCCGGGCCTCGTGGAATGGGCTGGTGGACGCGGAGCGCAGCCCTGCCCAAGGGCGGGCGCCCGTGTGTCACTCACCCCTCCCCAAGGCCCAGAGCCGAGCGAGGGAGTGCTCCACGTGACCATCGCGCCAGCCGAACCTGCGTCAGCGCAGACCACCGACGGTCAGCAGACCGCCGACGGCCCAGGAACCGCGCTGCTGCGTACCCTGACCGACCTCACCGCCGACCTCCCCGACGCCGACCCCGGCAGGGTCGCCGCCGCCGCGTTGCGTGGCCGTTCGGCCAGGGCGGATCTGGCGGAGCTGCGGGAGCTCGCGACCGAGGCGGCCGCGGGGCTCATCTCCGAGGACCCGACGTACTCGCAGCTCGCGGCCAGGCTCCTCAGCCTCAGCATCCGTGACGAGGCCGCGTCGCAGGGCGTGCGCTCCTTCTCCGACTCGGTCGCCGTCGGTCACCGCGAGGGCCTTATCGCGGACCGCACCGCCGCGTTCGTCACCGACCACGCGGAGCACCTCGACGGTCTCGTGGAGGCGGCCCTTGAGGACGGCGCCGACTTCCGTTTCGGCTACTTCGGCCTGCGCACCCTGCACAGCCGCTATCTGCTGCGCCACCCCATCACCCGGCAGGTCATCGAGACCCCGCAGCACTTCATGCTGCGCGTGGCGAGCGGCCTCGCGGAGGACGGCAGCACGCGTGCGGTGGACGAAGTCGCCTCCCTGTACCGCCTGATGAGCCGCCTGGACTACCTGCCGTCCTCGCCGACGCTCTTCAACTCCGGTACCCGGCACCCCCAGATGTCCTCCTGCTACCTCCTCGACTCCCCGCTGGACGAGCTGGACTCCATCTACGACCGCTACCACCAGGTCGCGCGCCTCTCCAAGCACGCGGGCGGCATCGGCCTCTCGTACTCCCGTGTCCGCGCCCGCGGTTCGCTGATCCGCGGCACGAACGGCCACTCCAACGGCATCGTGCCGTTCCTCAAGACCCTGGACGCCTCCGTCGCCGCCGTGAACCAGGGCGGCCGGCGCAAGGGTGCCGCCGCGGTCTACCTGGAGACCTGGCACTCCGACATCGAGGAGTTCCTGGAGCTGCGCGACAACACGGGTGAGGACCAGCGGCGCACGCACAACCTCAACCTCGCGCACTGGATCCCGGACGAGTTCATGCGCCGGGTCGCCGCGAGCCAGGACTGGTCGCTGTTCTCGCCGGCCGACGTTCCCGAGCTCGTCGACCTGTGGGGCGACGAGTTCGACGCCGCGTACCGCAAGGCCGAGGCCGCCGGGCTCGCCCGCAAGACCATCCCGGCCCGCGACCTCTACGGCCGCATGATGCGCACCCTCGCGCAGACCGGCAACGGCTGGATGACGTTCAAGGACGCCGCCAACCGCACCGCCAACCAGACGGCGGAGCCCGGCCACACCGTCCACTCCTCCAACCTCTGCACGGAGATCCTGGAGGTGACGGACGACGGGGAGACCGCCGTCTGCAACCTGGGTTCGGTGAACCTCGGCGCCTTCGTGGACACGGCCGCCGGTGACATCGACTGGCAGCGGCTCGACGAGACCGTCCGCACCGCCGTCACCTTCCTCGACCGCGTCGTCGACATCAACTTCTACCCGACCGAGCAGGCCGGGCGCTCCAACGCCAAGTGGCGCCCGGTGGGCCTGGGCGCGATGGGTCTGCAGGACGTCTTCTTCCAGCTGAAGCTGCCCTTCGACTCCCCCGCGGCGCGCGCCCTCTCGACGCGCATCGCCGAGCGGATCATGCTCGCCGCGTACGAGGCGTCCGCCGACCTCGCCGAGCGCAATGGCCCGCTGCCCGCCTGGGAGAAGACCCGTACCGCGCGTGGCGTCCTGCACCCCGACCACTACGGCGTCGAGCTGACCTGGCCGGAGCGCTGGGCCGCGCTGCGGGAACGTATCGCCGCGACCGGTATGCGCAACTCGCTGCTTCTCGCCATCGCGCCGACCGCCACCATCGCGTCCATCGCGGGCGTCTACGAGTGCATCGAGCCGCAGGTCTCCAACCTCTTCAAGCGCGAGACGCTCAGCGGTGAGTTCCTCCAGGTCAACTCCTACCTGGTGCAGGAGCTGAAGCGGCTCGGCGTCTGGGACACGCAGACCCGCGAGGCGCTGCGCGAGGCCAGCGGCTCGGTGCAGGGCTTCAGCTGGATCCCGGCGGAGGTGCGCGAGCTCTACCGCACCGCGTGGGAGATCCCGCAGCGCGGCCTGATCGACATGGCCGCGGCGCGCACGCCGTTCCTCGACCAGGCGCAGTCCCTGAACCTGTTCCTGGAGACGCCGACCATCGGCAAGCTCTCCTCGATGTACGCCTACGCCTGGCAGCAGGGTCTGAAGACGACGTACTACCTGCGTTCGCGCCCGGCGACCCGCATCGCCCGCGCGGCGGCGGGCAAGACCGAAGCCGCCGCCCCCGTCCCCTCCCCCGTCCCCCCGCAGGCAACCGCCGATGAGGCCCTTGCCTGCTCCCTGGAAAACCCCGAGTCCTGCGAGGCCTGCCAGTAATGAGCTCCACCACCAACGCCGAGAAGAACCTCCTCGACCCGGGCTTCGAGCTGACCCTGCGCCCCATGCGCTACCCGGACTTCTACGAGCGCTACCGGGACGCGATCAAGAACACCTGGACGGTGGAGGAGGTCGACCTCCACTCGGACGTCACCGATCTCGCCAAGCTCTCGCCCGGCGAGCAGCACATGATCGGCCGTCTGGTCGCGTTCTTCGCGACCGGTGACTCGATCGTCTCCAACAACCTGGTGCTCACGCTCTACAAGCACATCAACTCCCCCGAGGCGCGGCTCTACTTGAGCCGTCAGCTCTTCGAGGAGGCCGTGCACGTCCAGTTCTATCTGACGCTGCTCGACACCTATCTGCCCGACCCCGAGGACCGCGCGGCGGCCTTCGACGCGGTCGAGGAGATCCCCTCCATCCGTGAGAAGGCGGAGTTCTGCTTCAGGTGGATGGACTCCGTCGAGAAGATGGACCGCCTTGAGTCGAAGTCCGACCGGCGCCGCTTCCTGCTGAACCTGATCTGCTTCGCCGCGTGCATCGAGGGACTCTTCTTCTACGGTGCCTTCGCGTACGTCTACTGGTTCCGCTCGCGCGGTCTGCTGCACGGCCTCGCCACCGGCACCAACTGGGTGTTCCGCGACGAGACGATGCACATGAGCTTCGCCTTCGACGTCGTCGACACCGTCCGCAAGGAGGAGCCCGAGCTCTTCGACGACGCGCTGCAGACGCAGGTCACGGACATGCTCAAGGAGGCCGTCGAGGCCGAGCTGCAGTTCGCGCGCGATCTGTGCGGTGAGGGCCTGCCCGGCATGAACACCGACTCGATGCGCGAGTACCTGCAGTGCGTCGCCGACCAGCGGCTCCAGCGGCTCGGGTTCGCGCCGGTCTACGGCTCGTCAAACCCGTTCTCCTTCATGGAGCTTCAGGGAGTCCAGGAGCTGACCAACTTCTTCGAGCGGCGTCCTTCGGCCTACCAGGTCGCGGTCGAGGGTTCGGTCTCCTTCGACGACGAGTTCTAGTACGTCGGGTTCGCCAGGACCGGCCGAGCTGCGCGGGGTGCGTTCCGCCTCGCGCAGCTCGCGGTCGATCCGGCGGTCGTGGACGTACCCGGCGAGGGAGGGTGCGGCCAGGAGGAGGAAGAGGGTCAGGACGGTCGCGTAATCCAGGAATGCGTTCATGTCCTTACTGTCCTGCGCGCCGGATCCAGGCGGCAGTGGCAGGACTGCCACACTCCATCGACTTACTGCCAGCCCTGCGGCACACTGGCGAGCATGCTGGAAAACGTGGCCGTGGTGCTGCTGGACGGGGCCAATCCCTTCGAACTCGGCGTCGTCTGCGAGGTGTTCGGCCTCGACCGGAGCGACGCGGGCCTGCCCGTGTACGACTTCGCGGTGGTCGCAGCGGAGAGCGGCCCCCTGACCAACCACGCCGGGTTCTCGATCACCACTCCGTACGGCCTCGACCGGCTCGAAGAGGCCGACCTCATCGCCGTGCCCGCAGGGCAGTCGTTCGTGGACCGCGACTACCCCGAGGAGCTGCTCGCCGCCCTGCGCCGCGCCGTCGACCGCGGGGCGCGCGTCCTGTCGGTCTGCTCCGGCGTCTTCGTGCTCGGAGCGGCGGGGCTGCTCGAAGGGCGCCGCTGCGCCGTGCACTGGCGGCACGCCACGGAGCTCGCGGTGCGCTATCCGCATGCCCGGGTCGAGCCCGATGTGCTGTACGTGGATGAGGGCCCCGTCATCACATCCGCGGGCACCGCCGCGGGGATCGACGCCTGCCTGCACATCGTGCGCCAGGAGCACGGCACGGAGGTCGCCAACGCCATCGCCCGGCGCATGGTCGTACCTCCCCATCGCGACGGCGGGCAGGCGCAGTTCGTGGACCGGCCGTTGCCGCGCACGCGGTGCGACACCGTGGGCGGAGTGCTCGCCTGGATGGAGCGCCATCTCGACTCGGACATCACCGTCGAGCGGCTCGCCGAGCGTGCCCACATGTCGCCGCGCACCTTCGCGCGCCGCTTCCAGCAGGAGACCGGAACGACGCCCTACCGCTGGCTCCTGCGCCAACGTGTGCTCCTGGCGCAGGAGTTGCTCGAAGGTTCGGACGAGACGGTGGACGCGATCGCCGGGCGTGCCGGTTTCGGCAACGCCGCGGCGATGCGCCACCAGTTCCTGCGGGCGCTCGGCACCACGCCGAACGCCTACCGCCGCGCCTTCCGCGGCCCGGCCGTCAGCGCCTCTCGGCCCGCAGAACGAGCTTCTTCGGCTGTAGCGTGATGCCGATCCTGGTCTCGGCGTCGGTCTCCGCGACCGGCCTCAGGCGCCACTTCGGGGCCACCGTCGCCAGGATGATGGCGAGTTCGGCCAGGCTGAAATGGTCGCCCGGGCACTTGCGGTTGCCAGTTCCGAACGGCATCATCGCGAACTCCGGTACATCGCCCGCACGTTCCGGATTCCAGCGGTCCGGGTCGAACTCGAGGTGCTGTTCGAAGGAACGCGGATCGCGCTGCATCGCGTACACGCTGTAGACGATGTCGGCACCGGCCGGAATGCGGTAGCCGCCCAGGACGGATTCTCCCACCGAGCGGCGGGTGAATATCCAGGCCGCGGGTTGTATACGCATGGCCTCGGTGACGACATTCCGGGTGTGCGGAAGGTCCCTGAGGTCGGCGAATGTGATCTCCCGGTCCGGTGCGATGGAATTTACCTCTTCAACCAATCGCCTTTCCTGCTCGGGGTGTTCGGCCAGCAGATGGAACGTCCACGCCAGGGTCGACGCGATATTCTCGGCGCCCGCCACGACAAGGGAGATCACGTGGTCGTGGACCTCCTGATCGCTGAGCGGCTGCCCTGATTCATCGCGCGCCCGCAGCATTTCGGCCAACAGGTCGTCCTGGTCCCCACCGGCCGCCCTGCCTTCGGCGACGATCTCGTCGACCAGGGCGTGCAGATCGGCGAGCGCGCTCTGGAAGCGGCGGTTGCCCTGGGTCGGCACGCGGTACAGCGGCCCGACCGAGAGGACCATCCTGCGGTAGAGCCCCTCGAAGACGGTGTGCAGCGACTCGGCGATGCGGTCCGCCTTCTCGCTGATCGCGTCGACCTCCAGGAGCGAGCGGGACACGACGCGCACGGCGGTGCGGAACATCTCCGCGTTGATGTCGACCGTGTCGCCCGGCCGCCAGCGCGCGGCCGTCATGCGGGCCTCCTCCTCCATCACCTTGGCGTAGCCGGCGATCCGCTCGGCCCTGAACGCGGGCTGCATCATGCGGCGTTGACGCCGGTGCAGCTTGCCGTTGCTGGTCGCCACGCCCTTGCCGAGGAGCACTTCCAGGGTGTCCCACAGCGGCCCTCCGACGATGTATTCGGGGCTCCTCAGGAGCTGCCCGACCAGCTCCGGGTCGCAGACCGCGTACGCCGTCTTGGGTCCCAGCCTGATGCGTACGAGATCACCGTGGTCCCGTAGCGCGGCGAAGAAGCCGAGTGGGTCGCGCACCAGGTTCCAGGCGTGGCCGATGAGCGGGGCTCCGCCGCTGACGAGCGGTGGAGTCGTTGTTGTCGCGGGTATCGCGGATTCGACGCTCATTCCTCACCTACCAATTCGGTTTCGGCCAAGTCGCTCATTTCCGCGTCGCTCACATACGGGGGAATTGACCTGTCGTCCCAGCTGTCCACCCGATAGCGGCCTGATTCGTGGTGGAACCAGTACACGGAAGAGAACCAGTTCCGCATATTGGAGACACAGGACTCCACCGTCTCCGCGAGCGCCTTTCCGTGCGCGCTTTCTTCGGCCAATTGCCCGGCGAGGCTGAGCACTTCTTCCTCCGCCTCGAGGAAATCGGATATGCACCGGGTCACCCGCCTGTGCACTTCCGTCACTGCCTCTTCGAGTGACATTCCCTCGTGCTGGATCAGGCTGATTCCGAGATTGTGCAGTTCGTCTCCCGCGAGTTCTTTGGGGAGTGAGCACAGGTCGTTGTACCAGGCGGAGAAGTCCTGTGTGGCCAGCGCCGCCCGCCGGTATGCCGGATGCCTCCGCACGTCCCGCGGCAGCTCCCGCTGCGCCGTGGGCTCCAGCAGATCGATCCACGTCCAGTGCGCGAACGTCAGCCTGCGCAGTTCGATGTAGGCCTCGACCGTCGGGACAGTCCCGGTCCTGCGGTTCCTGAACTCCAGGTCGTACGCCTCGATCACGCTGTGGAAATGCCGGGCGAACCGGGCATTCCAGCTGGGGCCGAGGTGCGAGTACAACCGCAGGACACAGTCCGCGAACCCCGCGATCAAGGGGTCACGGTGGCCCAGTTGCTGCCGGGGGGCCCGGAGCGTCTCGTGGAGCCCGCGGCACAGGCGGCGCCACTGGGCCGCCCTGCCGTGCACCGAGTCGCGGTCATGCCGGTCGTCCCACGCGAAGAACCAGCTGCTGAGATCGGCTATCGCGCTGAGCAACTCATCGGGGGCGCCAATGTAGTAGCCGGCCACCAGGTCCGTGTAGCACAGGCTGTCGGCGTACCGCTCGACCTTGTCCGGGGGCATGAGGCGCATTTCGCGCAGCCATGTCCTGGACGTCTCCTGAAGTGTCGGCCAATACGGATGCAGTTGGCGAGGGAACTCCGACTCGATCACCGGAAGCGCCAACGCCGGTGGCACGGATACCTCCGGTGCCTGTGGCTGTGTCGGTGAAGTGCTAGATGAATATGCAGGCACGGACAAACCCCTCTCAGCCGCCTGAGGACGCGCGCCCCTCCCGCCGTACCGGGCGCGCGCCGTTGCGTATCTCTCCGCGCTTTCCATTCAGCACCACAACTGACCGTTCAGGGAACAGATTTGCGCCATTCACTACCCCCCAGTGCCGAGAAAATCCCCGTACGCGACCGATTCTGGATCATCAAGAGCCTGATTCGATCGCACATCTGATCGGCGGATGGACAGCACATGCGAACGGCCCCTGGACGGGGGTCAGTTCCCGTCCAGGGGCCGCAGGTGGCTCGCGGTGCGCGCGCGCCTTGAGTCGACTAGTCGTTCGGCACGACCGGGTAGCGCGGTGTGCCCTCCTCCATCTGCCGCAGCGCGTCCTTGCGCTCACGCTTGGAGAGGCGGTCGATGTAGAGGTAGCCGTACAGGTGGTCCGTCTCGTGCTGGAGGCAGCGCGAGAAGTAGCCGGTGCCCCGCACCTTGATGGGGTTGCCCTTCTCGTCCTGCCCGGTCACCTCGGCGTAGTCCGGGCGGGCCAGGTCGGCGTAGGCGGTGGGCACGGAGAGGCAGCCCTCGCCCGAGTCGTCCAGGCGGCGCCGCTCGGCGGGGAGCTCGCGGACGACGGGGTTGCAGACCGCGCCGACGTGGCGCTCGCCCTCGTCGTCCATGCAGTCGTAGACGAAGACCTTCAGGTCGACGCCGATCTGGTTGGCGGCCAGGCCCACGCCCTGGGCGGTCCGCTGGCTGGCGAACATGTCGTCGATGAGCTTCGCGAGCTCGTCGTCGAAGGCGGTGACGTCCTTGCACTCCTTGTGCAGCACCGGGTTGCCGACGACCGTGATGGGCCGGGACGTGCCGCGCTCGCGGTGGGCCGTCTCCCGCTCTTCGCAGTCCTCGGTGTCGATGACGAAGCCCTCGTCGTCGACGGGGAGGACCCCGCCCGAGGCCTGCTGCTCAGTGTCCTGCGCCATTGTCCGACGTACGCCTTCCTGGGAACCCACAAGAGATAGTGCCCGTACAGCCTACGGCCAGGAGTCAGCAGACCTCTTCCAGATCCCGCCAGTCACGGGAGTCCGGGCTGTCCGCGACCCAGCCGTCGAGCAGCCCGCGCACCAGGGCGGCGGGCGCCGCGAGGCCGCACTCGCGCTCGGGCACCCACAGGGCGCCGGGGCTGCGGTGGCCGAGGGGTCCGGGATGGCCCGGCTCGCTGTGGTCGTGCGGGTCCAGGTGCTCGCCGTCGCCCTCGTCGCTCGGCATGCGGCTCTCGGAGCACATCCGGCAGAGCAGCCGGACGGAAGACGACCAGTCCTCCGCGGCATAGCCCGCGTCCGCGGCGAGCTTCTCCAGGGCGTCCCTGTCGTCCTCGGTGGCGGCCTCAAGGAGAACCACCCAGGTGGGGACCGGTGAGGGCGCCCACAGCTCGATCTCGTCGAAGACGGGATACGAGTGCCCCTCGCCCGTGGTCCGCTCGCCGTGCGGGACGCCGTCGTGCAGCACGACCTCGCCCCAGCGGCGCCCGGAGGAGGGCAGCGGGATGGAGAGCAGCTCGATCCGGGCGGGGTCGAGCCTGCGCCCCCACACGACCTCGGCCTCACCCTCGGGCGAAAGCCGCACGGCGGCGCTGCCCAGGTCCATGCCGGTGGGGTCCCCCGAGGCGGCCACACCGCCCGGGACGCGCAGGCCGTACGCCTGCCAGGCGCGCCGGGCCAGCGGCCAGTCCTGGAGGGCCGTCGCCGCGATGCCGACGTTCCACCAGTCGGGGGCGCCCGCCGACCGGTCGAGCAGCGCGACGGCCCGCAGGCCAGCGGCCCGTGCCTGCTCCCAGTCGTGCCGGAACTTGTGGAGCAGCGCGAGGTTGAACCAGGACTCCGAGAGCCACGGCTCAAGATCCGCCGCACGGGTAAGCAGCGCGCCCGCGTCCTCGTACCGCCCGTCGCCGATCAGCGTGAAGGCGCGGTCGGTGGCCTGCCGCCATGAGGCGGAGGGCCGGTGCCGTCCCTTGCCGAAGATCCTCACGATTCCCGCCTGCCAGTTACTGAGTTTGAGAGTTCCCGCTGTGCCTGAGGGCCTCTTCGCATCCAACCACGTACGGTCGGACGGCCGCTCATTACCCATGGGTTACCCAGCCGGCGGCAAGCTATGGCCGCCTCGCGCAAGCACCCGGGCCAGGGCTTCCACGACTTCGGGCTGGTAGTCACGGCCGGTGCCCAGGCGCAGCTGTTCCAGGGCGTTGAGAGGGCCTCCAGGACCTTCTCCCCTCGCCATCTCGTCGTACGCGTTGGCAGCTCGCACGATACGGGCGGTGAGCGGCTGCTCGCGATACGGGTCGGCCTGCCGCTCCACGACCACGGCGACGTCGCCGTTCACCCCCGTCTGACGCACGACGGCGCCCCCGAGCAGGGCGATCCGCCGCTGCTCCGCGTCCGGCAGGGCGGCGGTGGCGCCCGCGGGCACCGCGTCGAGCAGGGAGAGCTGCCCGATGTCGTGCATCAGCGCCGCGTACTCAAGGACGTCGAGGTCGGCCTCGCAGAGCCCCAGATCGCGGCCGACCGCCCGGCTGAGCGCGGCGACGCGGCGGGCGTGGCCCTGCGGGGTGTACCCGGCGATCTCCGTGGACCTGGCCAGCGAGGTGATGGTCTGCCGATAGGTGGTCCGCACCGCGGCGTACCGCCGGAACGACAGCTGGGTCAGGAGCAGCGGCAGGCTGAACACCGGCAGCGCCCAGAGCCCGGCCACGGCGACCGCGAGCGCCATGACGGCCCCCGAGGCGCACACGGCGGACCCGATGCCGATCATGGCCCGCAGCTCGTCTCTCAGGATGGGTCCGAAGGGCATGGGGGTACCTCCCCTGCCCTTGAGGCCATGGGGGAGGGTGCGGGCGTGCGCCATGGCAGCGGCGAGCACGGCGTCGCAGAGGGCGGTCAGGACGAGCAGCGCGACGATGACGGCGGCGAAGGCGGGGCCCTGGCCCACCCACTGCTCCAACTTGCCCGCGTTGTAGAGGGGTTGGAAGCAGACGGCGGCGAACCCGACGGTGAGCACGCGCCGCGCCACGTGGTCGAGGGCGGGCCCCTTGCCGAGCGCCACATGCGGTACGGCCCCCACCAGCACGGCCGCGACGACGACGGCGATCACCTGCGGTACGCCGTGGTGCGTGGGCTGCCCCCCGGCCTCGCCGAGCAGCGCGTACGCGAGCGCGCCCGCGGCCCCCAGCGGGGCGGGCTCCCTGTCGCTGCTCCCTGCTCCCCACCGGGCGAGCTCCCCCACCGCTATGAGCCCGCCGAAGGCGAGCGCGGTCCCTCCTTCGGCCACTCCGTGCCAGAGGGTCCAGACGAGAGCGGTCAGGGTGAGCAGCGTGGCGGAGCCGTAGACACAGACGGTGACCGTTGCGGGCAGGCGGCGGGCGCTCACCGCGCTCCCGCCCCCGGGGCCGCGGGAACGCCGGTCGCCTCCTGGCGGGGCCCCGGCACCCCTGCCGTGTCCGAGGTCACCGCCGGGTGCCACCCGTGCCGGTCAAGGGCACGCCGCAACGCCGCGACCATGGCGGGGTCGAACTGCGACCCCGCGCACCGGGACAACTCGGCGAGCGCCGTCGCGACGGGCCGCCCCCTGCGGTAGGACCGCGTGGACGTCATCGCGTCGAAGGCGTCCGCGACGGCGACCACCCGGGCGAACTCCGGGATCTGCCGGCCCACGAGCCCGTAGGGGTACCCGCTGCCGTCGATGCGCTCGTGGTGGTGGAGGATCGCCGCCCGCGCCTCCCCGAGGAACCCGATCCCGCGGACCATCTCGTGTCCGTACTCGGGATGCAGCTCGATGACCCGCCGCTCCTCCGGCGTCAGCGGCCCGTCCTTCCGCAACAGCCGTGTCGGTACGCCGAGTTTGCCGACGTCGTGCAGGATTCCGGCGAACCGCAGGCTCTCCACCCGCTCGTCCGCCATCCCCAGCTCCCGCGCGATCAGCACCGACGCCTGCCCGACGCGCTCGCTGTGCCCGCGGGTGTAGCGGTCCTTGATGTCGACGGCCTGCACGAGAGCCCGGATGGTGGCCTGATGGGCGGCCCGCTCGCGGTGGTACTGCGCGAAGACCCAGCAGGAGACCCCCATCGGCAGCAGCACGAGCAGCGCGGCGAGCGGCCCGTAGGGGCTGCGCCACAGCACGGCCATCATCAGTCCCGCGAGGCCGTGCACCGCGACCGGCGCGAACGACCGCAGGAAGAGCCCCCGCCAGGCCGTCCGCACCGGCACGCGTTCCGCCGTCGCCAGGATGCCGCCGTCCAGGGCCGTCAGTACGAGGGAGAAGGCGAGGACAGCGGCTCCGGCCGGGGCGAGCGCGTACGGGAAGTCGGGCGCGTACGGAAAGTCGGGCCCCGCCACCGCCTCCCGCCCGCCGAGCGCCCCGTACACCCACGCCGAGGCCCAGGCGGCCAGGGCGATCTGGGCGGCGCGCCAGAGCCTGCGCACCCACCGGGGGCGTCGCTCGACGCGGGCGAGCAGCGCCCCGGGCACCGCGACGAGCGCGGCGGCGGCGGGCGGCAGCAGGAACACGGCGGCGAGCAGCACGGGGAAGAACGTGCCGAGGCCGTTCGGGACGCGGCTGCCGATGACGCGGCACCGCGTGATCTGCTCGCACCCGGCGTAGAGCGCGGCGAGCAGCGCGAGCGCGGCCCACGGCGTGCGCGAGGTCAGCGCGGGCGCGACGCAGGCGGCGCCGGCCAGGGCGGCCATCAGGATGTAGGCGCGCGCCCATGGAGCGATGGACCGCATGGCACTGTCTCCTCCCCCGTGACCGTCGTCCCCAGGGACCGGAGACTAGAACGGCTGTCGCGCCCGCCGAGCCCCGTGGGCGGAAATTGGCACGTACGAGTGACAGTGAACAGAAAAAAGCAGGCCGTGACGGAGTTCCGTCACGGCCTGCTCACGCTCAACTACCGGAAGTTCAGGCTTCCTTGGCCCGCGCGTGCAGCCCCTTGGCCTTCGCGGCCGTCGCGCCGCCCTCGGCGGTCACCGTCTCCACCGTCACGTCGTGGTCGGGTACGGCTTCGCCCGAGCGGATCAGGTCGATACGGCCCATGACCTTGGCGCGCAGGTCGACCGGCACGTCGTCCTGGCCGCAGCAGCGCTTCACCAGCTTCTTGACCGCCTGCTCAAGGCCGTACTTCTCCAGGCACGGGGAGCACTCCTCGAAGTGCGTCTCGAACTTGGTGCAGTCGCTGTCCGGCATCTCGTGATCCAGGAACTCATAGAGATGGTCCAGGACTTCACTGCAATCCGTCTCGTGCGGCTCTCCGCAGCTCATGAGCCTGAGCCTTTCGCTTCGTTCGACGACTCTGACGCGGCTCCGGCGGGGACGAGGCCGCGGTCACGGGCGTAGTCCTCGAGCATGCCGCGAAGCTGGCGACGGCCGCGGTGCAACCGGGACATCACCGTACCGATGGGTGTCCCCATAATGTCCGCGATCTCCTTGTACGCAAAGCCCTCCACGTCGGCCAGATAGACGGCGATGCGGAATTCCTCGGGGATCGCCTGCAGCGCCGACTTCACGTCGGAGTCGGGCAGGTGGTCGAGCGCCTGCGACTCGGCCGAGCGCAGACCGGTGGACATGTGCGACTCGGCACGCGCGAGCTGCCAGTCCTCGATCTCCTCGGCGGCGCTGCGCTGGGGCTCGCGCTGCTTCTTGCGGTACGAGTTGATGAACGTGTTGGTGAGGATGCGGTACAGCCACGCCTTGAGGTTGGTGCCCTCACGGAACTGGTGGAACGACGCGTACGCCTTGGCGTAGGTCTCCTGCACCAGGTCCTCCGCGTCCGCCGGGTTGCGCGTCATGCGCAGCGCCGCGGAGTACATCTGGTCGAGGAAGCCCAGAGCGTCCCGCTCGAAGCGGGCGGTGCGCTCCGCCGACGTCTCAGCGCTTGCGTCGGGTCGCTCCGCCTGGCCGTGCTCGGCCCCTGCGTCGGTCCCTGTGACCGGACCCACCTCCTCCAAAGACGTGGTGAGACCGAAAGCAGCCCCACTCGAATCGGAGGATAGACGACGATCCGGTCCCGCCGCCGCCCGAATAGGAGCGGTCTTGGGCGCGCTCAGCACCGTCCATTCCAGGTCAGGGGCGCTGGAGCGGGCCGGGCAGATGGTCGAACCCATGCGGCGGACTTCCTCTCGTACCTACAGCGTTTGGCGTCTGTTCGGCACAACAGAGGTCACCCGGCCAACATTCCCGTCCATCGGATGACGCCATCCGTGATGCGCGTCATGGCCTCGGCCTCGGTGATGTCCGCCTTTTTGGGAATAGCGAAGCCATGATCACCGAAGGGCACCTCGACCAGTTCGTACGGCCCGTCAGGGAACTCGGCGGGCTTCCCGAAGGGGTCGTTGCCGCCCTGTACGACGAGGGTCGGCACCCCGGCGCCGAGCAGTTCGTCGGCCCGGGACTTCTCCGGCTTGCCCGGCGGGTGCAGCGGAAAGCTCAGGGCGAGGACGGCTGCGGCGCCCAGCTCGGTGGCGGTACGGCACGCGACGCGGGCCCCGGCGCTGCGACCGCCCGCGATCACCGGGAGGCCGGGCTTGGCGAGCGCGGGCCAGAGGCCGCGCCACCCCATGTCAAGGGTCTTCGGCGCGGGCGCCAGTTTCTTGCCCGCGACGCGCCAGGGCTGCTCCACGAGGGCGACGGTGACGCCGTGCGCGGGCAGGGCGGCGGCGATGGCCCGCAGGTCACGGGCCTCGATGCCGCCGCCTGCGCCGTGGCTCAGGGCGAGCACGAGGCGGGCCTTGGTCTTCGGGACGGCCGGGTGCCAGGTGATGCGTGCGTCACCCGCGTCAGTCGCGACCGTCTCGCTCTTCGTCATGTGCTGGGTCACATCAGAAGAGTGTGCCCTCCTCGGGCCCCTGAAGCTCCTTCAGCAGCTCCGGACCGTTGTTGCGTACGTTGCTGACCGCCGTCGACACCGGGAAGGCCCGCATCAGGCCGTGCGGCGGCGGCTCCAGGAGCGGGCGCAGGTCCTCGACGTCGGTGCGCGAGGGGTCGAGCCAGGCGTCCCAGCGGTCCGGCGTGAGCATCAGGGGCATCCGGGGGTGGATGTCGGCCAGCGTGCGCGGGCCTTCCTCGGGCGCGACCGCGAGGGGCGAGGTCTCCGCCTCCGTGGTGATCACCGTGCACGTCACCCACCAGGCCAGAGGGTGCTCGTCCGGCAGCGTCTTGTCGCGCCAGAACTCGTAGAGGCCCGCCATCGCGAAGACCGAGCCGTCGGCGGGGGTGACGAAGTACGGCTGCTTGCGGGGGCGCTTCTTCTTGCCCTCGACTTCCAGCTCGCGCTCGCCGGAGCCGGTCACCCACTCGTAATAGCCGTCGGCCGGGATGACGCAGCGGCGGGAGGTGAAGGCCCTGCGGTAGGAGGGCTTCTCGTGCACGGTCTCCGCGCGGGCGTTGATCATCCGGGCGCCGCCCTCGGGCGTCTTCGACCAGGACGGCACGAGGCCCCACTTGAGCGTGCGCAGTTGGCGAACCGGGCGAGGGTCCTCGGCGTCTTTCACGGGACGGTCCAGGACCGCGTAGACCTCCTTGGTGGGGGCCACGTTGAAATCGGGGGCGAGCGCCTCTCCCGGCTCCCACTTCTCGATCTCAAAGGTTGCCGCGAGATCCTCGGGCCTACGACTCGATGCATACCGTCCGCACATACGTGCCAGACTGCCAGACCCCGTACGACCAGAGGAGCCGGTCCCGACAATGGCCAGAGCAATGGAAGCCACCGCGAACGCCAGCCTGACCGACCTCTGGGACCGGGTCTTCGGCACGCAGGCCGCCCCCGACGAGTGGCTGGTGATCGCCACCGGCGTCGTCGCGCTCGCGGTCGTCCTGCCGCACGGCGTCTGGCGCGTGGCCCGTAACGCCATCACCATCGCGCACGAGGGCGGCCACGGCCTGATCGCCCTGCTCACCGGGCGCCGACTCGACGGCATCCGGCTGCACTCGGACACCAGCGGCCTCACCGTCTCCCGCGGCAAGCCCACCGGTCTCGGCATGATCCTCACGGCGGCCTCGGGCTACACCGCGCCGCCCCTGCTCGGCCTCGGCGGCGCCGCGCTGCTCGCCGCCGGCCACATCACCGCGTTCCTGTGGATCGCGACGGCGTTGCTCATAGTGATGCTGGTCATGATCCGCAACGCGTACGGCGCCCTCACCGTGATCATCACCGGCGGCACCTTCCTGCTCGTCTCCTGGCTGACCAGCTCGCAGGTGCAGGCGGCGTTCGCGTACGCGGTGGTGTGGTTCCTGCTCCTGGGAGGCGTACGTCCCGCCTTCGAGCTGCAGTCCAAGCGCAGGCGCGGCGGCGCGGGCGACTCGGACGCGGACCAGCTGTCCCGGCTCACGCATGTCCCGGCGGGGATGTGGCTCTTCCTCTTCCACGCCGTCTCACTGTGCTCGCTGATAGGCGGCGGACGCTGGCTGCTCGGCCTCTGAGCCTCTGAGCAGCACCGACTGCGCCGTAACCCTGAGCCACTAAAGTGATGGGCATGACCGTTAACCCAGCGCACGACACCCTCTGGCCAGCCCCGCACGCGAGCGGAGCCGTCGCCGCGACGGTCCATGTGCCCGGGTCCAAATCGGTCACCAACCGCGGGCTCGTCCTGGCCGCCCTCGCCGCCGAGCCGGGCTGGCTGCGCCGCCCGCTGCGCTCGCGCGACACCCTCCTGATGGCGGGCGCCCTGCGTGCACTCGGTGTCGGCATCGAGGAGGGCATCGGCCCCGACGGCTCCGGCGAGGCCTGGCGGATCATCCCCTCGGGGCTGCACGGCCCCGCCACGGTCGACGTCGGCAACGCCGGTACGGTCATGCGTTTCCTGCCCCCGGTCGCGGCCCTCGCCGACGGCGCGATCCGCTTCGACGGCGACCCCCGTTCGTACGAGCGGCCCCTGAACGGCGTGATCGACGCCCTGCGCGCGCTCGGCGCCCGCATCGACGACGACAGCCGCGGCGCCCTGCCGCTGACGGTGCACGGCGGTGGCGCCCTCGACGGCGGCCCTGTCGAGATCGACGCCTCGTCGTCCTCCCAGTTCGTGAGCGCCCTGCTGCTCTCGGGCCCGCGCTTCAACCAGGGTGTGGAGGTACGTCACACCGGCTCCGCGCTGCCCTCCATGCCGCACATCCGGATGACCGTCGACATGCTCCGCGCGGTCGGCGCCCAGGTGGACACCCCGGAGTCGGGCGGCGAGCCGAACGTGTGGCGCGTCACCCCCGGTGCCCTGCTCGGCCGTGACCTGACCGTCGAGCCCGACCTCTCCAACGCCCAGCCGTTCCTGGCGGCGGCCCTGGTCACCGGCGGCCGTGTGACCATCCCCGACTGGCCCGAGCGCACCACGCAGCCCGGTGACAAGCTGCGGGAGATCTTCACCGAGATGGGTGGTTCCTGCGAACTGACCCCGCAGGGGCTCGTGTTCACCGGCTCCGGCTCGATCCACGGCATCGACGTGGACCTGAGCGAGGTCGGCGAGCTCACCCCCGGCATCGCGGCCGTCGCGGCCCTCGCGGACTCCCCCTCGACCCTGCGCGGCGTCGCCCATCTGCGACTGCACGAGACGGACCGCCTCGCGGCCCTCACCAAGGAGATCAACGGACTCGGCGGCGACGTCAGCGAGACCGCCGACGGACTGCACATCCGTCCGCGCCGCCTGCACGGCGGGGTCTTCCACACCTACGACGACCACCGCATGGCAACGGCGGGCGCCATCATCGGCCTCGCGGTCCAGGACGTACAGATCGAGAATGTCGCGACGACAGCGAAGACGCTGCCCGACTTCCCCGACCTCTGGACCGGAATGCTCGGGAACTGACGGGCGGATCTGGAACATGCGCCGCTACGGAAAGAACCCGGACGAGGACGACATCCCCTTCCGTCCCAACCGCAAGGGCAACCGCCCGCGCACACACATCAGGCCCAAGCACGAGGACGCGTCGGACGGCATGGTCCTCACCGTCGACCGGGGCCGCCTGACCGTCCTGGTCGACGACCGGATCATCATGGCCATGAAGGCCCGCGAACTGGGCCGCAAGGCCGCCGTGGTGGGCGACCAGGTCGCGCTCGTCGGTGATCTCTCCGGCAAGAAGGACACCCTCGCGCGCATCGTGCGCATCGAGCCGCGTACGTCGGTCCTTCGACGCACGGCCGACGACGACGACCCCTACGAGCGGGTCGTCGTCGCCAACGCCGACCAGCTCGCCATCGTCACCGCCCTCGCCGATCCGGAGCCGCGCCCGCGCCTCATCGACCGGTGCATCGTGGCGGCTTTCGACGGCGGTCTCAAGCCGATCCTCGTCCTGACGAAGTCCGATCTGGCGTCGGCCGACAAGATCCTGGAGACCTACTCCACGCTCGACGTGCCCTATGTCGTCACCAGCCGCGAGGAGTTCACCGACGGCGCGGAGCTCGCCCGGGTGCACGAACTGCTCGACGGCAAGATCACCGCGTTCGTCGGGCACTCCGGAGTGGGCAAGACGACGCTGGTCAACGCCCTCGTCCCCGAGGAGCGCCGGCGCAGCACCAGACACGTCAACGCCGTCACGGGCCGTGGCCGCCACACCACCACGTCGGCACTCGCGCTGCCGCTCGCGGGCTCCGGGGGCTGGGTGGTCGACACTCCCGGCGTCCGGTCCTTCGGCCTGCACCACGTGGACCCCTCCCGCGTCATCCTCGCCTTCCCCGATCTGGTGCCGGGGACGGAGGGGTGTCCGCGCGCGTGCAGCCACGACGAGCCGGACTGCGCGCTTGACGCCTGGGTCGCGGAGGGGCACGCGGACCCCGCGCGTCTTTACTCGCTGCGCAGGCTGCTCGCGACACGGGACCGGCACGACGGCGACTGACCTCGTCGTTGTTTGCGCGTCCGGCGAGGCGGCAAGGGCATAATCGCACCAAGCCTGCGTCAAGCCAGGCGAAGCGGTCACGGAACGTACGGATGCGGGAGGCAGATACATGGCGTGGCTGCTGGTCATCGTCGCGGGGTTCCTGGAGACCGGCTTCGCGGTCTGTCTGAAACTCTCGCACGGCTTCACCCGGCTCTGGCCGACCATCACCTTCGCGGCCTTCGCCCTGGGCAGCTTCGGTCTGCTCACCCTCGCGCTGCGCAAGCTCGACATCGGGCCCGCGTACGCCGTCTGGACGGGCATCGGTGCCGCGGGCACCGCGATCTACGGAATGGTCTTCCTCGGCGACGTGGTCTCCACGCTCAAGCTCGTCTCCATCTCGCTGGTGATCGTCGGCGTCATCGGCCTGCAGCTCTCGGGCTCCGCGCACTGAGCGACGTCTTCTCCGGGCGCGTCTCCTCAGGTGCTTGCCCAGTGCCCGATGACCCCGCGCACCAATTCGACGGGATCCTCACCCTGCGGTGAGGGAGCGATGACGTACGACAGAGCCATCCGCACGGCGCTCTCGCAGGCCATGGCGAGCTCCTGGGTGTCCTGCGGCCTGGCCCTGCCGTCCAGCGCGTTCACCGCCTTGTCCCGTACGAGGGCGAGCAGTTCGGCGGGCGAGGGGACCCCCGCGTCCGCGCGGCGCTGCGCCGGTACGGGTGAGGCGGAGACCCCCGGCCTGCTCGGTGCGGGCAGGCGTTCGCTCCAGCAGCCGGTGAGCATGGCCCGTACGACGTCGTTCCCGCGCGCGGCGCTGATCGTCCAGGCGCTCACGGCGGCCAGCCGGTCCGCCGGGCCGCCCTCCACGGTCAACGCCCGCTCCACGCCGTGCAGGTAGACGTCGGTCTCGCGCCGGAGCAGGGCGCGTGCGAGGCCGTCCTTGCTGCCGAACTCGTTGTAGAGGGTCTGGCGGGACACACCCGCGGTGGCCGCGACGTCAACCATGCGGACGCCGGGCCACGGTCGGCGGGCGAGCGCCGTACGGGCCGCGTCGAGTAAGCATTCCCGAGCTGCAGGCATCGTTGCCTCCATCGGCCGAAGCGGCTCTGCGGCCAGCGTTGACGTGCTCGGCAGCACTGTCAATAGCTCCGGCGCGAGGCCGCCCGGTATGCGTCATGTCCCGGAAAGGCCCGGACATACGGCGTTGTGGCTCAGGCAGAACGAGATCGATACTGTTCACTCATGCCCGACTACCACGATGATCTGCGCTTCGCCCATGTCCTTGCGGACGCCGCCGATGCCGCGACGATGGACCGGTTCAAGGCTCTCGACCTCAAGGTCGAGACCAAGCCGGACATGACGCCGGTGAGCGAGGCGGACAAAACGGCCGAGGAGCTGATCCGTTCGTCGCTGAAGCGCGGGCGGCCACGCGACGCGATCCTCGGCGAGGAGTTCGGCGTCGAGGGCACGGGGCCGCGCCGCTGGGTGGTCGACCCGATCGACGGCACCAAGAACTACGTACGCGGAGTCCCGGTCTGGGCCACGCTGATCGCGCTGATGGAGGCGGGTGAGGGCGGCTATCAGCCGGTGGTGGGTGTCGTGTCGGCGCCCGCGCTCGGCCGGCGCTGGTGGGCGGCGAAGGGCGGCGGCGCCTACACCGGGCGCAGCCTGACCTCCGCGACCCGGCTCCACGTCTCCAAGGTCTCCCGGCTGCAGGACGCCTCGTTCGCGTACTCCTCGCTCACGGGCTGGGACGAGCAGGGGCGCCTCGACGGGTTCATGGACCTGACGCGGGCGGTCTGGCGCACCCGTGGGTACGGCGACTTCTGGCCGTACATGATGGTCGCCGAGGGCTCGGTCGACATCTGCGCGGAGCCTGAGCTCTCGCTCTGGGACATGGCGGCGACCGCGATCGTGGTGACGGAGGCGGGCGGCACCTTCACCGGGCTCGACGGAACGCCGGGTCCGCACAGCGGCAACGCGGCGGCGTCGAACGGCCTGCTCCACGAAGAACTGCTCGGTTACCTCAACCAGCGCTACTGAGGGCGCACGCCCCGCGCGTGCACGCCCTGAACTGGCGCCGCGCGAACCCTTGTTGACGACCCGCATGGCTGCGACTCTGAGAGCTCCCCCACTTGTGAACTTGTGAATTGCTTCTCGTAGGCGATTCATCCTGGAGGTGGCTCAAGCCCATGCTCGTCCGCGACGCCATGAGCACGGTGGTCCTCACCATCGGCCCCGCCCACACCCTGCGCCGGGCGGCCCGGCTGATGTCGGCGCGCCGCGTCGGCGCGGCCGTCGTCCTCGACCCCGACACCTGCGGCCTCGGAATCCTGACCGAGCGCGACGTCCTCATCTCGGTGGGCCTCGGGCAGAACCCGGACCTGGAGACCGCCGGTACCCACACCACGACCGAGGTCGTCTTCGCCGCCCCGGCGTGGACCCTGGAGGAAGCGGCCGAGGCCATGGCGCACGGCGGCTTCCGGCACCTGATCGTGCTCGACGGCAACGAACCGGCCGGGATCGTCTCGGTCCGCGACATCATCCGCTGCTGGGCTCCGAGCCGGGCCCCGGTCCGGCAGCCCACGCCGACGCAGACGCTGACCGTCTGAGAGCAGTGCGGGCCGGACCCCCGAGGGGATCCGGCCCGCACCTTCTCTCTACGAGATATCAGCCGCGAAGGACCTTGACCGCGGCCTCAAGACGCTTGCCGAAGTCACCGTCCGCCTGACGGAAGTTGTTGATCGCGCGCTCGGCGATGTCGTCGCGCGAGACGCCCGCGATGTTGGCCGAGAGGTTCTCGATCAGACGCGCCTTCTCATCCTCGGACATCTTGCGGTAGAGGTCGCCCGCCTGTACGAAGTCGTTGTCCTCGGCGTGCGAGGGCGCCTCGTGGTTGCCCGTGCCGCCGGTGACGGGGGTGGTCACCCACAGCGGGCGGTCCGTCTGGAAGGGGCCGCCGAAGGAGTTCGGCTCGTAGTTCTTCGCACCCTTGTGGCGGCCGTCGTACAGCGCGCCGTCACGGGAGTTGGTGCGCGCCTCGGTGGCGTGCGGGCGGTTCACCGGCAGGTGGTCGGCATTGATGCCGACGCGGTAGCGGTGGGCGTCGCCGTACGCGAAGAGGCGGCCCTGGAGCATCTTGTCCGGGGAGGGACCGATGCCCGGCACGAAGTGGGCGGGGCTGAAGATGGACTGCTCGACCTCGGCGAAGATGTTCTCCGGGTTGCGGTTGAGCTCCAGCTTGCCGATCTCGATCGGCGGGTAGTCCGCGTGCGGCCACACCTTGGTGAGGTCGAACGGGTTGAAGCGGTACGTCGCCGCGTCGGCCGCCGGCATGATCTGCACCTGCACGGTCCAGGACGGGAACTCGCCGCGCTCGATGGCCTCGCGCAGGTCGCGCTGGTGGGAGTCGGCGTCGGCGCCCGCGAGGACGGCCGCGTCGGCGGCGGTGAGGTTCTTGATGCCCTGGTCGGTCTTGAAGTGGTACTTGACCCAGAAGACCTCGCCGGCCTCGTTGTTCCACTGGTACGTGTGCGAGCCGTACCCGTTCATGTGGCGCAGCGTCGCCGGGATGCCGCGGTCACCGAAGAGCCAGGTGACCTGGTGCGTCGACTCGGGGCTCAGGCTCCAGAAGTCCCACACGTTGTCGGCTTCCTGCGAACCCGTGTACGGGTCGCGCTTCTGCGTGTGGATGAAGTCGGGGAACTTGATGGCGTCCTTGATGAAGAAGACGGGGGTGTTGTTCCCGACCAGGTCGTAGTTCCCCTCCTCCGTGTAGAACTTCAGCGCGAAGCCACGGGGGTCGCGCACGGCGTCGGCGGAGCCGAGGTTGCCGGCGACGGTCGAGAAGCGGAGGAAGGTCTCCGTCTGCTTGCCGACCTCGGAGAGGAACTTCGCACGCGTCCACTGCGAGACGTCGCGGGTCAGCGTGAAGGTGCCGTACGCACCGGCGCCACGCGCGTGGACGATGCGCTCCGGGATGCGCTCGCGGTTGAAGTGCGCGAGCTTCTCCAGCAGCGCCTGGTCCTGGACCAGAACCGGGCCGCCGACACCAGCGGTCTCACTGTTCTGGTTGTCGGCTACCGGTGCGCCGGCCTCTGTGGTGAGCGGTCCCTGCGTCACGTGCGCCTCCTGCGTCATTACCTGCAAGTCCTGTCCTGCCCTTTGGCTTATGCGTGCCTCGGCTTATACGCGCCTTGGCCTACTGCCGAACTCGATCCTACAATGGACTTTGTCTAAGTCAAGCAGCCATCCAAAGTCACACCCGTTCGGAACTTGACCCCCTCTCCTGCTAGGCTGGTTCTCATGAGTGACCTGTTGGAACGACTGCGCGGACGCGGCTGGCGCATGACCGCGCAACGGCGCGTCGTGGCCGAGGTGCTCGACGGCGAACACGTCCACCTGACGGCTGACGAGGTGCACGCCCGCGCCGTGGACAAGCTGCCGGAGATCTCCCGGGCGACCGTCTACAACACCCTGGGCGAGCTGGTGACCCTCGGCGAGGTCCTTGAGGTCTCCACCGACCGCAGGGCCAAGCGGTACGACCCGAACGCCCACCGCCCTCACCAGCACCTGGTGTGCGCGCAGTGCGGCGCGATCCGGGACGTCCACCCCACGGGCAACCCCCTGATGAGCCTTCCCGACTCGGAGCGCTTCGGCTTCACGGTCGAGGGCGTCGAGGTCACATACCGAGGCACCTGCCCGAACTGCGCGGCGGCGTAGCACTCCCCCCGCAGCCCCGCACTCCCCCCTCGCATTCCGAAAACCCCCGACGCCCCCAGGCGCCGGGGGTTTTCGCTTGCCCTGTGCATTTCAGCCAGGGCGCACCCCCTTCCCCAATCTGACGGGTCGTCATATCGTCGGCGGCGCCCGATATTCGCCCGCCCTCCGCAAGGAGACCCCCGTGGGAGATCCGCACCCTCCGCACCCCAAACTCGAAGCCCACGCAGTGACAAGAACCTTCGGCCGCGGCGCCAAGGCCGTGGACGCGCTGGGCCCCGTCGACCTGGCCATCGCCCCAGGAGAATTCACCTGCGTAGTCGGCCCCTCCGGCTGCGGAAAGTCGACCCTGCTCCGCATAGCCGCAGGCCTCCTGCGGCCGAGCGCGGGGCAGCTGACGATCCGCACCGCGGACCCGCGCCCCGCCGCGATGATCTTCCAGGACTACGGCATCTACGACTGGAAGACCGTCCAGGCCAACGTCCGCTTCGGCCTCGACATCCAGAAGGTCCCCCGCCGCGAGGCGAACGCCCGTGCCACGGCCCTGCTGTCCCGCCTGGGCCTGGCGGACTTCGCCGACGCCTACCCCGCCACCCTCTCCGGCGGCATGCGCCAGCGCGTGGCCATCGCCCGCGCGCTGGCCGTGGAGCCCGAGATCCTGCTGATGGACGAGCCGTTCGCTGCCCTGGACGCCCAGCTCCGCACGATCCTCCAGGACGAACTCCTCGACCTCACCCAGACCACCCGCACCACCACCCTCTTCATCACCCACAGCCTCGAAGAGGCGATCGTGCTCGGCGACCGCGTCCTGGTCATGTCCGCGCGGCCGGGCCGCATCATCGCCGAACACCGCCCGCCGTTCCCCAGGCCCCGCACCGGCGACGTACGCGCGACACCCGAATTCACCGCACTCAAGGGCGAGTTGTGGGACCTGCTGCGAAGTGAAGTCACCCGCAAGGACGAGGCGGCCTTGGCATGACGACGGCCACCTCACCCAAGGCGCCCGAGGAACCCCAGGACGGCGGCGTCCTCGTACGCAAGCCAGGCCCCCAGGAACTCCATCCCACCCGCACCCACCGCAGGCGCCGCGCCCTGGAGACCGGCCTCGCGGTCGCCGTTCCGCTCGCCCTGGTCCTCCTGTGGCAGCTGGCCGCCACCCAGGGCTGGATCGACGACCGCGTCTATCCAGCACCCCAGACGATCATCGAGGACGGCTGGGAACGCGCGGCGGACGGCGAGCTGTGGCCCGATGTGTGGGCCACGCTCAAGCGCGTACTCGCCGGGTACGCGATCGGCACGGTCACCGGCTACGCGCTCGGCCTGCTCATGGGCTCGCTCTCTCTCGTACGCGCCGCACTCGAGCCGCTGCTCGACGCCCTGTACGTCGTACCGAAGCTGGCCCTGCTGCCCGTCTTCCTGAACATGTTCGGCCTCGGGGAGGGCCCGCAGATCGCGCTCGTGGCGGCCACCGTCTTCTTCTTCGTATGGATCTCGACGATGGCGGCGGTGCTCGCCGTACTGTCCGGGCACCGCGACGCGGGCCAGGTCTTCGGCGCCTCGCCGTGGCAGATGTTCCGCCACGTCCTGCTGCCCGCCTCGCTGCCCGCCGTGCTCGTCGGCGCGCGGATCGCGGCGGGCGTCGCGGTCCTGGTGATCGTCGCGTCGGAGCAGATCGCGGCGGCGGACGGCCTGGGCCATCTGATCTTCGACTCCCGGGCGCTGTTCCAGAACGACGTGATGTTCGTCGGCATCGTCTGTGTCGCCGTACTGGGCGTCGTCTTCTCCGAGCTGGTGCGGATCGCGGGCCGGCTGCTCACGCCCTGGGCCCCGCGCGACCGCGGCAGAAGCCAGTCATGACCTTCATGACCTTCCCGAACCATTCGCCCGCGTACGGAGGCCCGATGCGCACCCGCACCCTCACCACCGCCGCACTGACCCTGCTCGTCACGGGCTCGCTGCTCGCCTCCGCGGGCTGCGCGAAGGAGGACGACACGACGGACTCGGCGGCGCCCGCGAAGCCTCGCTCCATCACCTCGGTCCCCGGCTGCGGCAAGGGAAGCTGGACCGACCCGTCCGACCTCGCCAAGGACCGTGCGCCCGCCCGCTGCGACAAGGGCGCCCCGGCCCCGCGCCCGCTCGCCAAGGAGCGCAGCCTGACCATCGCGACGGGCACGCTCAGCGCGGAGTACGTCGCACCGCTCCAAATGGCGCTCAAGAAGGGGGAGTTCAAGAAGGAGGGCCTGGACGTCCACCTCAAGGTGCTCCCGACCCCCGACGCCCTCCCCCTCCTGGCCAAGGGTGACATCGACGCCCAGTGGGCCGCCCCCGAGGCCGCGGTCATGAACGGCATCACCGGCGGCTTCACCATCAAGTGGGCGGCCGGGAACTTCTCCCCCGACCCCAGGTCCAAGAGCGGCCTGTGGGCGAAGCTGAAGAAGGGCGAGAGCGCGGACCACGTCCCGATGGCGGGCCGCAAGCTCGGCACCATGATCGGCAAAGGCTCGGTCATCTCGTACCCCATGGGCAAGGCCCTGAAGAAGCACGGCGGCGGCCTCGACGAGATCCAGTTCCAGCAGCTGGGCTCGGCGGACGTCCTGACCGCCCTGCAGAACGGCGGAACCGATTCCGCCTGGCTGCTCGACCCGGTCTGGCGCAAGGTGGACGGCGACAAGCGGTACGCCTTCCTCGGCGGCCAGCCCCAGGGCGAACCGCTCGGCGGCCTGCTGTTCGGCCCCGAACTCCTGACGAAGGACCCGGACGCGGGCGTCGCGCTGCTTCGCGCGTACATCCGGACGGTGAACACCTACTTCGCCGGTGACTACAAGGCGGACAAGGCCTTCGTGGCCGAACTGGCGAAGCTCCTGAAGACCGACGAGGCGGTGCTGAGGTCGACTCCGTCGCTGCGCATGGACTGGGAGATCCGGGCCGGCACGACGGACAGGCTCCAGGCCGCGTACGAGGCCGCGGGCGTCGCCAAGGGTGACAGGGTCCCGGAGGAGAAGGCGGTGGACCGCAGGCTGTACGAGGAGGCGGTGGGCCACAAGCGGTAGCCGCGCCGAACGCAGGCGAACACACCAGAGGCCGGGAAGCTGATGCTTCCCGGCCTCTGGCCTTTAGTAGCGGGGACAGGATTTGAACCTGCGACCTCTGGGTTATGAGCCCAGCGAGCTACCGAGCTGCTCCACCCCGCGCCGTTGTGTTGTAACCGTACGTCAGAGCCGACGACCAGCGCAAATCCGTTCCGGGGGCCTGCTGTGGGCAGGCGTTCCGCAAGGGCGGAACGGGTGGGCACAGCCCACCCACGGCGTGCACCCGCGAGACAACGTCAGGTCACGACAAGCGCAGGCACAGGGCAAGCAAGGCAGGGCGGGGCAGGCAAGGCCACGGGGCTACGCAGTCAGCTCCTGCTGCAACGCTTCGCGCAACCGCGCGGCCCGCTCAGAAACCTCCGCAGGCCCAAGCTCAACAGCACGGGAAGCCCACCGCTGCCCCTCAACCAGCTGCCCGCGCCGAGCGTAAAGCAGCGCGAGCCGCAACGCCGCCCGCCCATGCCCCGCGTCAGCGGCCCGCGTCCACCACAGCGCGGCCTCCGGCTCGCTCCCCTCGCGGGCCAGCAGAAGCCCGAGGTTGAACGCGCCGTTCCGGCTGCCCGCGTCGGCCGCGAGGCGGTACCACCGCGCCGCCTCGACGACGTCCCCGCGCCCCGCGGCCAGCATTCCGACCCGGACCTGCGCACGGCGGTGCCCCTGCTCGGCAGCCCGCTCGTACCACTCCTCGCACTCGGTCTTCTCGGCGGCGGGCTCCCCGAGCGCGGGCGGACCCGCGGGGGGCCGCCGCGCGTCGAGCACGGTGCCGAGGCGGTACGCCGCCTCCGCGCTGCCGCCACCAGCCGCGCACCGCAGATGCCGCTCGGCGTCCTGCTCGTCGCCGTCCCGCAGCCGCGCGGTGCCGACCTGGAGCGCGGCCTCGGTGTGTCCGGCGGCCGCCGCCCGCTCGTACCAGGGCAGGGCGGAGCTCTCGTCCTCCCTGGACGCGTACAGAATGCCCAGGTTGAACGCGGCGTCCACGCTGCCCGACTCGGCGGCCTTGGAGAACCAGGGCTCGGCGCCCGCCGCGTCGCCGCCCTGGAGCAGCAGCACGGCAAGCGCGTTGGCGGCCTCGCGGTGACCGGCGTACGCGGCACGGCGATACCACTGGTCGGCCTGTGCGGTCCGCCCCTGCTCCGCGCAGAGCAGACCGAGGTTGTACGCGCCGTTCACGTCCCCCGCGTCCATGGCGGCCCGATACCACCGCTCGGCGGTCTGGGTCTCGCCGCGCTCGGCGTGCAGCGCGCCCAGGGCGTTCGCCGCGTTGCCGTCGCCGTCCTGGGCGGCTTTCAGCCACCAGACGGCGGCGCTCTCCTCGTCGCCCGCGTCACGCAGCAGGAAGCCGAGGGCGCAGGCGGCGCGCGCCTCCCCGCCCTTCGCGGAGTTCAGGTACCAGCGCCCGGCCTCCTTCAGCTCGCCGCGCTGCTCCAGGATCGCGCCGAGGTGCAGCGCGGCCCGCCGGTGTCCGCGCGCGGCGGCCTGGCGATACCACTGCTCGGCCTCGACGGCAGCGGAACGTACACCTCCGCCTTCGGTGCGACCGGCGCGGTCAGCACGGCCAGGGGGATCCGTGCGGCCGGAGGAGTCGGAACGGCCAGAGGAAGCAGCACGGCCAGAGGGGTCGGTGCGCTCAGCGGTCGCCCGGCGGTCGAGCAGGCGTGCGATCCGGTACGCGGCCTCACGGTGGCCACGCTCGGCCGATGCCCGCATCCACCGCTCGGCACCGACGTCACCCCGGTGCTCCAGAAGATCGGCGAGGGCGTACGCGCCCAGGGCATGGCCCTGCTCGGCGGACTGCCGCAGCCAGTACTCCGCGGCGGGCTCGTCGCCGCGCTCGCGGTGGTGGCGCCCGAGCGCGTGCGCGGCCGCGGCGGAACCGGCGACGGCGGCGACCCGCCACCATCCGGCCGCCTCATCGGCGTATCCACGCTGGTGGAGGAGGACCCCAAGGTTGTTGGCCGCGGCGCGGTCGCCCTCGGCGGTCGCCGCGCGCAGCATCGATTCGGCACCGTCGAGATCACCGCGGCGCAGCAGAAGGCTTCCGAGGACGCTCATCGCGTCGACGTCTCCGGCCTCGGCGGCCAGCCGATGGCGCAGCTCTTCGGCGGCCGCCCCGGGGTCATCCCGGTCGGCCGGCTGCACAAACCGCCCTGTCTCCAACAGAGTTGCCTTGTCCCCCATAACGTCCATCGTCGCACCACCTGCAACCTGGGTACACCTGGTATACCGCCTCCAGCGAGGTCACTTCAGCGTTTTGTCGACTTGCCCACAGAGAGATAAGTGAAACACAGTTTTCTCAACTCCCCTCGGGCGAAGCACCGTTCGCACAGACCAGCGCATGACGCCACGGCACCCACGCACACATGACGAAGGCCCGGATCCAATTAGGATCCGGGCCTTCGTCCACTAGTAGCGGGGACAGGATTTGAACCTGCGACCTCTGGGTTATGAGCCCAGCGAGCTACCGAGCTGCTCCACCCCGCGCCGTTGTGTTGCAACCGTACCACGGCGCGGGGATGGTGTTTCGCAGCTGGTCAGCCGCTGTTCTTGTCGCCCTTGTCGGCCGCCTTGTCGTCCTTGTCAGCGGCCTGGCCACCCTTGTCGCCGGCCTTGTCACCGGCCTTGCCGTCCGCCTTGTCGCCAGCCTTGGACTGGGCTTCCTCGGCTCGGCGCAGTGCGTCCTCAAGGTCGTCCTGCGCTACTCCGTAGGCCTTCCAGTCGCCGTCCTTGAGCGCCTGCTGCCCGTCCTCGAACGCCTTCTGCGCGTCGTCGAGGGCCGCCTGCACCGTCGGGTCGTTCGACTTGGGTGGCTTGGTCGGCTCATCCGTGCCGTCGGCCGGTGGCTCGCTGCCTCCGTCCGCCCCGAACACCTGGTTGAGGCCATCGCTCAGGGAATCCGCGAAGGCGGTCTCCGTGCCGTAGGACACGGCCACCTTCTTCAGGAGCGGATACGCCGACTTGCGCCCCTGTACGTAGACGGGTTCGACGTACAGGAAGCCGTCGTCCAGTGGCACGGTCAGCAGATTTCCGTAGAGGACGTCGGAGTCGGCGCCCTTCATGTCCCGGACGAAGTTGCCGACTTCCGTCATCGAGTTCAGCTTGTTCTGGACCTGTTCAGGGCCGTCCACGTCGCCCGTGACTCTCAGCAGCTTCATCGTGCCGAAGTCCTTGCTTCTGGCGTCGGCGTCGACCGTCATGAAGGCGCGCAGGTTCGGGCGCCCGCTTGGGGTGAACGTCGTCGTCAGCGCGAACTGCTGCTGTGACTGGCCCGGCGCCTTCATGGACAGGTAGTACGGCGGAACCGCGCTGTTGTCCTTCTTCGTCGGGTCGTTCGGCACCTGCCAGGCGTCACTCGCGTTGTAGAACTGGCCCGGGTCCGTCACGTGGTAGAGGGTCAGGAGCTCGCGCTGCACCTTGAACATGTCCTGCGGGTAGCGCAGGTGGTCCATCAGGGTCTTGGGGATATCGCCCTTGTCCTTGACGGTTCCCGGGAACGCCTTCTTCCAGGTCTTGAGGACCGGGTCCTTGTCGTCCCAGGTGTAGAGCTTGACCTCACCGGTGTACGCGTCGACGGTCGCCTTCACCGAGTTACGGATGTAGTTGACCTGGTTCTGCTGGGCCACCACCGCGCGCGCGTCGTCGGACTCCGACAGCGAGTCGGCCGTGGTGTCGCCGAGCGTGGTCCGCGAGGCGTACGGATAGCCGTTGCTGGTCGTGTAGGCGTCGACGACCCACTGGATCTTGCCGTCGACCACCGTCGGATACGTGTCGCCGTCGATGGTCAGCCAGGGAGCCACCGACTCGACGCGCTCCTTGGGCGTGCGGTTGTAGAGGATCCGCGACCCCTCGCCGATCGCGCCCGAGTAGAGCATCTGCGGCTCGCCGAACGAGACCGCGTACGCGGCGCGGTTGATCGGGTTGGAGAGGTTGACGCCGCTGTCGCCCTTGTAGCTGTAGGTCTTCTGACCGCCGCCGTCCTGTTCGTAGTCGAGCTCCTTCTGGGGCCCGCCGACGATCGAGTACTGGGTGGTCTTCTCGCCGTAGTAGATCCGCTGTTCGTACGGGCCGAGATTGCCGGTGGTGGGCAGGCCGGACTCGGTGAAGTCCGGGGCGCCCTTGGAGCCCTTCTTCGTCTCCGTGCCCTTGGCGGTGACCATGCCGTAGCCATGGGTGTAGGCGAAGTGGTCGTTGATCCAGTTGCGCTTGTCGAGCTTGTCGAGGCTCAGCTCACGCAGACCGACGATGGTGTCCTGGCCGTTGTAGCGGTCCACGTCCAGGGTCTTCGGGAAGCGGTAGTACTCGCGCTCCTGCTCCAGCTGCTGGAACGTCGGCGAGACGATGTTCGGGTCGTTCAGCCGGTAGTTGGCTGCCGAGTCCGCGTCGGTGCGCTTCTGCTTGGGGTCCTCGTCGGCCCGGCCTGCGCCCTTGTAGTCCTCGGGCTTCACACCGTTGATGCCGTACGCGTCGCGCGTCGCCTCGATGTTCTTCTCGATGTACGGCGCTTCCTTGGCCTGCTCGTTCGGCTGGACCTGGAACTTCTGCACGATGGCCGGGTACAGACCGCCGATGAGGATGGCGGAGAGGACCATCAGACCGAAGCCGATGACCGGCAGCTGCCAGGTGCGGCGCCAGAGCGTCCCGAAGAACAGCAGCGCGCAGATGACGGCGATGCAGAACAGGATGGTCTTCGCCGGCAGGTACGCGTTCGCGTCGACGTAACGAAGGCCCGTCCAGTCACCCGTCGCCTTGAAGTCACTGGACTTCACCGCCAGGCCGTACCGGTCGAGCCAGTACGCCACGGCCTTGAGCGTCACGAAGACGCCGAGCAGCACCGACAGGTGCCCCGTCGAGGCAGCCGTGGCCCGCGCGCCGGGGCTGGTGATCCGCAGCCCGCCGTACAAGTAGTGCGTGAGGGCGGCGGCGATCAGGGAGAGCACCGTGGCCGCGAAGCCGAAGCCCAGCAGGAAGCGGTACCAGGGCAGGTCGAACGCGAAGAACGACACGTCCAGGTGGAACTGCGGGTCCTTCTGACCGAAGGAGACGCCGTTCACCCACAGGAGCCACGTGCGCCACTGGCCCGCGGCCGACGCGCCCGCGATCAGGCCGACGAGCGTGGCGATGCCGAGCAGCAGCCACTTCTTGTACGGCGCGATGCTCATGCGGTACCGGTCGAGGCTCTGCTGCTCCATCGACATGGCACTCAGCGGCGGGCGCAGCCGGTGCGCCAGCCAGATGTTCACGCCGACCGCGGCCGCCATGAGGAGGCCGAAGACGAAGAACAGGCCGACCTTGGTCCACAGGGTCGTGGTGAAGACCGACGAATAGTTGACCGAGCGATACCAGAGCCAGTCCGTCCAGAACCCCGCGAACATGACGAACACCATGGCGAGAACCGCCAGGATGCCCAGTGTCATGAGCAAAGTCCGGACGCGACGGGACGGTCGGCCCACTCTGATCCGTGGCCCCGTCGGGCCTCCGCCGCGGTCCGGCATCTGGAAAGCCAAGGTGCGCACCTCGAAGTCGATGTTGATTCTGTTGATCCGTCAGGGCCCTGTGATCGTGGACCCACACCTATGCAACTTACTCACGCTTTACTCGGTTCCCGTTTCTCGGGACTAACGAGGCAGGATTGTGACCATGTCCAACACTCCCATGGCAGCGAGCCCCCTCACCCGTGCCGTTCTCGAGATCGATGAGTACGCGTCCGGCCTCGGCTGGGACCGGCCCGCACGCCTTTTCGCGCTGGTCGACACGGCGCGTCTGCGCACCCAAGAACCCGGCCTCGCCAACCAGCTCGGCCTCGACAGCTCCCCCGAGGTATCCGGCCTCACCCCCATCGAGCAGGAGGAGATTCCCGCCGGCAAGCCGCTGGACGAGTTCCTCGGCACCATCGCGTGGCCCGACGCCGTGGCGGGCTGCGCCCTCACGGTGGAGCGCATGATGCTGCCGCCGTCGGCGGAGACGTCCGTCCCGGAAGGGCTCAGTGAGACCCAGCTCGCGAAGTGGGTGGCCGAGCACCCGGACCGCCAGGAGGTCCGTATGACGGTCGCGGTGCTTCGTGACGGTGCGCGCGATTCCGCGCTGCGGCTGCGCGAGAAGGACTCGCCGACCGAGGTGCTCACCGGTTCCGACCTGGTCCCGGGGCTCGCGGACGCGTTGGCGGCCACGTTCGCCGACTGACACCACGCTGGTCTGGTACGCGGGTGGGGGCGCCCTCACCCGCGTACTTCTGTCTCAGCCGCTACTTCTTCTACTTCTTCGCGAGGCACTGCGGCAGGTCCGCGGTGTCGCCCTTGCGGATGTCCTTCAGGGAGTCGACGGCGTCGTCGATGGTGTCCACCTTGACCAGCGTGAGGCCGTCGGGGACGTCCTTGGCCGCCGTGGCGCAGTTGTCCTTCGGCGTCAGGAAGTACTGGGCGCCCTTCGCGCGCGCACCGACCGTCTTCATCCCGATGCCGCCGATCGGGCCGACCTTGCCCTTGTCGTCGATCGTGCCGGTGCCGGCCACGAAGTTGCCGCCGGTGAGGTCGTTCGGGGTCAGCTTGTCCACGATGCCGAGCGCGAACATCAGTCCGGCGCTGGGGCCGCCGACGTCGGCGAGCTTGATGTCGATGGTGAAGGGGAACGTGTGGTCGGTGCCCGCCTTGATGCCGACGATCGCCCGGCCGTCCTCCGCCTTCTCCGTGGTCATCTTGATGTCGTCGGTCCGGGTCGGCTCCTTGCCGGCCTTTTCGGCGGCGGCCGCCTCCTTGACGGGGACGACGCTGAAGACGACGTCCTGGCCCGGCTTGTGCTTGGTGACGAGCTTGGCGACGTCCGTCATCTCCTTGACGGGCGTGCCGTCGACCTTCCTGATGACGTCACCCGCGTGGAGCTTGCCCTCGGAGGGGCTGTCCTTGAAGACGGTGGAGACGACGACCTGGGACTTCACCGGCAGGTTCAGCTCCCGCAGCGCCGCGACCTTGGCGCTCTCCTGGGACTGGCTGAACTCCTCGGCGTTCTCCTGGGTCGACTGCTGCTCGGTCTTGCCGTCCGGGTAGAGGGTGTCGTGCGGCACCACGATGTTGTCGTGGGCCAGCCAGCCGTAGACGGCCTCCGCGATGTTCATGTTGTAGTCGGCGCTGGTGACCCGGACCGTCGTCATGTTGAGGTGACCGGTCGTCGGGTAGGTCTTGTGACCCGTGATCTGCAGCACCGGCTCGCCGCCGTGGTCGCCGAGGGTGTTCACCGTGGGGCCCGGGGACATCTCCGAGTACGGCACTTTGATGAGGACTCCGGCGCAGAGCAGCGCGATCAGCATCAGGGTGGAGGCGAGCATCGTCGCGGTGCGGCGTGGCATGGAACGACAGTACGGGACCAGCCTGTCAGTGCACCGCTGGGGCCAGTCCGTACGGGGAACCACGGAATCACGTCCCGGAGCGGGACTTTTCCATCGCCTTGCGGAAGGCCGCGTAGCCGTTGAGCTCGTGGTTGTCCCCGGTCTTGCCCGACTTGCGGTTACGAGCCGCCCAGCCGCCCCAGAGACCCGCACCGACAGCTGCCGCAAACGGAATCAGCAACCAGGCAAGTGATGCCATCGTCGACCTCCCGACCCCTTGAGCGACCGCAACTGACTGATCAGCAGATTAACCATCCGCTCCGTCAACGCTCACGCCAGGGGTCGGGTTACGCAACCGGAGCCGCTTGGGCCAATCGCCACGCGACGTCAGCAGGCGCCGACCCACTCCTCCTGGCCATCGGTGAACCGCTGGTGCTTCCAGATCGGGACCTCGTGCTTGAGGTCGTCGATCAGCTGGCGGCAGGCTTCGAAGGCCTCCCCGCGGTGCGGGCAGGAGACGGCCACGACGACCGCGAGGTCGCCCACCGCCAGGTCGCCGACTCGGTGGACGGCGGCCAGCGCGCGTACGGGATAGGCGGCGACAACCTTCTCGGCCACGCGGCGCATCTCGGCCTCGGCCGTCGGGTGGGTCGAATAGCCGAGCTCGTCGACGTCCGCACCGCCGTCGTGATTGCGCACTGTCCCCACGAAGAGCGCCGTGCCGCCCGCGGCGTCGTCGCCGACAGCCCGGAAGACCTCGTCCAGGGAGAGCGGTGCGTCACGGATCGCCAGGAGCCGGATCGGGTCCTTGGCGGCCTGCTCGCCGGGGTGGTCGTTCGTGGTGCGTGCCATGCGGCCATGGTGCCGTACGGCACTGACATCGCGGAATAGCGTTTTCGCCCGGCACGCGCGTGTGCCGCGTTGGAGCTCTCTACAGGGCTGCTTCTCGAGGGGCGCCTCCCGCGGGAGGCGCCCCCGGAAGGCTCAGATCCTGCGCCGCGCCTTCCGCGCCCGGCGTACGACCGCCGCCGCGCCCAGCAGTGCGACCGTCGCACCGGCCGCACCCGCGGCTGTCGCGTCCTTGCGTCCGAGCCTGCGGCCCGCGACGGTCCGGCGCCCCGCGACCTCTTCGAGCAGCTCCGCGAGGACCTCCTCGTTGGTCCACTGCGGCCGCCATCCCGCGTCGTGCAGCCTGCTGACGCTGACCACCCACGGGTACATCGTGTACGCGAGGTCCCCGGCCGGAGAGGGCGTGAGACCGATCCGGTGCAGCCGGGCCGCCGCGCCGAGCGCCACCGTGGAGGGCAGCTCCATACGGCGGATCTCGCTGAGCTCCTCGACCTCCTCCTGTTCGAGCCACCCGTCGCAGCCGACGGCCAGTTCCCCGTCGACCTTCTCCAGGACGGCGTATTCGAGGGCGCTGCACAGGTCCTCGACATGGCAGAACTGCCAGGCGGGGCGTGAGCCCGCCACCACCAGGAGGCGCGGGGACTCGAAGTAACGCGTCAGCGCGGTGTCCGTGCCGCCCACCAGGATCGCGGGCCGCACCACGGTGACGTTCAGACCGGGGTGCGCACGGGGCGCCCGTTTGGCGAGCCGTTCGACCTCCAGGAGGTCACCGACACCGGTCGCCTCCGCGGTCGCCCGCAATTCGGCGTCTTCGGAGAGGGGCAGTTCGTTGTCGGACAGCGCTCCGTAGACCATCGCCGACGTGCAGAGCACGACGCGGTGGACACCGGCCGCCGCGGCGGCCGTCAGCACGGTCTGCGTACCGCGCACGTTGTAGGCCGTTCGGGCGGCCGCGTCGGTCTCCAGGTCGAGATCGAGCGCGAGGTGGACCACGACGTCCGCGCCGCGCAGCTTCTCGGCGATGGCGGGGTCCCTGACGTCCAGGATGTGCCACTGGGCCTGGGCACACTCGCCACGCCGCTCGTCGATGGCCACGACCTGCTTGATCTCTTCGGATGCGGCCAGGCGCTCGGTCAGCAGCGCGCCCACGCCGGACGCGGCGCCGGTGACGGCGACCACGGGCCCGCGGACCGGGGCCGGAGTTGAGAGGTTTCGCGCTGCGCGAACCTGTGGATCTGGGGAACTCACCGGGCGTCTCCAGCGGTTGTCTTCAGTAGATACGCGAATGACGCGTACGTACCAGGTGGCATCCATCCTGCCGCAGGCCATGAGTAGGCGAAGCACTGAGGCCCGATCCCGTCACGGTGTCTACGCTGGGTGGTGTTGTAGGGCAGCCGCCGCCGGACCAGTACCGGCGGCCTGACGAGCCGAGGAATCCCGTGAGTGACACCCCATTCGGATTCGGCCTTCCGCCGGAGGAGCCGGAGAACGGCGACGAGGGCAAGAAGAAGGACACCCCCGGAGGGGGACAGGGCGGGGGGCAGGGCGCAGGTGGCCCTGGGAACCCCTTCGGCTTCGGCGGCCTCCCCGGCGCGGGCGGCGCCGGCGGCGGTGACAATCCGTTCGCCGCGATGTTCGGTTCGATGAACCCGAACGACCTGGGCGCCGCCTTCCAGCAGCTCGGCCAGATGCTCTCGTACGAGGGCGGCCCGGTGAACTGGGACATGGCCAAGGACATCGCCCGCCAGACCGTCTCCCAGGGGACGCCCGACGGCACCAAGGACGCGAGCGTCGGCCCCACCGAGCGCGCCGCCGTCGAGGAGGCCGTCCGCCTGGCCGACCTGTGGCTCGACGACGCGACGTCGCTGCCGTCCGGCTCCGGCGTGGCCGTGGCCTGGAGCCGCGCCGAGTGGGTCGAGGCGACCCTCCCGGTGTGGAAGGAGCTGGTCGACCCGGTCGCCGAGCGCGTCGGCCTGGCCATGGGCGACGTACTGCCCGAGGAGATGCAGGCCATGGCGGGCCCGCTGATCGGGATGATGCGGTCCATGGGCGGCGCCATGTTCGGCCAGCAGATCGGCCAGGCCGTGGGGGTGCTCGCGGGCGAGGTCGTCGGGTCCACCGACATCGGCCTGCCGCTCGGCCCGGCAGGCAAGGCAGCTCTGCTTCCGGTGAACGTCGAGGCCTTCGGCAAGGACCTGGGCATCGACAAGAACGAGGTGCGGCTCTACCTGGCGCTGCGCGAGACCGCCCACCAGCGGCTCTTCGCCCACGTGCCGTGGCTGCGCTCGCACCTGTTCGGCGCGGTCGAGGGCTACGCACGCGGCATCAAGGTCGACACGGCCAAGCTGGAGGACGTGGTCGGACAGCTCGACCCGCAGAACCCCGAGCAGCTGCAGGAGGCGCTCCAGCAGGGCATGTTCCAGCCGGAGGACACTCCCGCCCAGAAGGCCGCCCTGGCCCGCCTGGAGACGGCTCTCGCGCTCGTCGAGGGCTGGGTGGACGCGGTGGTGCACGCGGCGGCCAAGCCCCGCCTGTCGTCCGCCGACGCCCTGCGCGAGACGCTGCGCCGCCGCCGCGCGACGGGCGGTCCCGCGGAGCAGACCTTCGCCACGCTCATCGGGCTTGAGCTGCGCCCGCGCCGGCTGCGGGACGCCTCGCGCCTGTGGGCCTCGCTCACGGACGCGCGTGGCGTGGACGGCCGCGACGGCCTGTGGGCCCACCCGGACATGCTCCCGACGGCCTCCGACCTGGACGACCCGGACGGCTTCGTGCACCACGAGCAGCTGGACTTCTCCGAGCTGGACAAGATGCTCGGCGAGGCTGCGGGCGGCGGTTCCTCCGCCAAGCCGGACCTCAAGAAGGACACTGAGGCCAAGGGCAAGGACAAGGGCAAGGACGACGACGAGGACAAGGGCGCCGGCGACAAGTGAGCCTTCACGACGACGCGGTCCTCGTACTGAAGGGTTACGAGGAGCCGGCGGACCAGGAAGAGCTGCGCCAGTACTACCTGGACCACCTCGCCGCCCACCCCGAGGACGGCATGTGGAAGTCCTGCACGGTCGGCCACGTGACGGCCAGCGCCCTGGTGGTCGACCCGACACGCGGGCGCGTGCTGCTGACCCTGCACAAGAAGCTGCGGATGTGGCTCCAGATGGGCGGCCACTGCGAGCCGGGCGACCCGACACTGGCCGCGGCCGCCCTGCGTGAGGCCACCGAGGAGTCCGGCGTGCCGGGCCTGACGCTGCTTCCGGGCGGCCCCGTCCGCCTGGACCGGCACCCGATCCCGGGACCGTGCACGCAGCACCTGGACGTGCAGTACGCGGCGCTGGCCCCCGCCGACGCCATCGAGGCGATCAGCGACGAGTCACTGGACCTGCGCTGGTTCGCGTACGACGACGTGGCGGGGGTCGCCGACGAGTCGGTCGTCCGCCTGGTGGAGGCGACGAGGGCGCGTCTTCAGGTGTGACACCACGACATGCGTAAGGGGCGGTCGCAGTGGCGACCGCCCCTTACGCATGTCCCTAACTCCAGACGTTGCCCTGGTTCTGCCCGTGAGCCCCCTGCTGGCCCATGCCGTACTGAGCCCTGGCGCCCTGCCCGATGACGGCGTTCTGCGGCGGCAGCATCTCGCTCGGCTGGACCAGCGCGTAGCCCTGGCCCATGAAGCTGAGCTCCCAGCCCTCACCGGTGTTGCCGCGGCGCCGCCACACGCCCGACGAGTGCGTCTGGGCCTGCATCTGCACCCGCAGACCGTTGGACCAGGCGACGATCGCGTCGGCGTCGGCGTTCACGTACTTGTCGGGCGTGACCTGCATCATCAGCGGCTGGCCCGAGGTCATCAGGGCGACCTTGCCCCGGCCGGTGATGTTGAGCTGGTACTTGCCGGAGCCGGAGATCCCGTACTGGCTGTCCACGGCGATGACCTGGTGGGTCAGGGACGAGTCGAGCGCGAGGACATAACTGCTGTCCACGGTCAGACCGTCCCGGTCCACATCCACTACATGGATGTACTGGGCGAGGTTGGCGAGATAGACCGTGCCCTGCCCATGGCAGCGCATCAGGTCGAGGCCCTCACCGGTGCGCGCGCGGGCACGCTGGTTGCCCTGGCTCTGGTACTCGGCGTCGAACTCGATCAGACCCTGGTAGGCCACCATGGCCCCCTTGCGGGCCAAGATGTCGTCGTGGCCGGCGAGGGCGACCCGCAGCAGCTGCGGGTTCTGGACGGTGTAGCGCTCCTGAGTCTGCTGCTCGGTGTGCGCGAAAAGTGGGCTCTGCATGGTGTGTTGCTCCCCCTCAGCCCCGGGCTCGGAGACGGTCGGTGCTGTCCTCGCTGGGCTGTACGACGACGATGCCCTCCCCGGAGAAGCCCATCTGGTAGGCCTCGCCACTGCCGCGCCCGATGAGCGAACCGGCCTTGAAGCTGCGCTTGCCCTTCACCTTGAGGTTCGGGGACCAGGCGATCAGGGCGTCCGGGTCGACGTACGTCTCGTCCTCGCCACGGCCGCAGTCGACGACGATCGGGGTGCCGCGGGAGGTCAGCGCGACCCATCCCTGTCCTGAGATCTTGACGTTCCACAGGCCCTGGCCGGCGAACTTCGCCATGCCCTTGACCCGCTCGACGCCCCATTGGAGGGACGTGTCGAAGGCGAGCAGGTTCGTGCCGTTCACCGAGAGCGAGTCGCCCGCCAGGTTGATGACGACGACGTCGGCTCCGTAGTCGGCGAGATAGAGCAGGCCGTCTCCGGAGCACTTCATCAGAGGTGCCCCCTCGCCGGTCATCCACTCGCGTGCGATCTGACGCACGGCGGGCGGATTGGGCTCGTACTGCACGAACCCTTCGTAGGCGACCATCGAGCCCACGCGCGCGAGGAGGTCGTTTCCGGTCTGCATGGCCACCTTGAGCATGTGGCTGCCGTGGTTCTCCATGCGGGCGGCGACCGGCGCCGGGGCGAAGCCCGCGAGTTGCTGATTCATGACGGGCTCCCTCAGACCTCGAACGGCTGGACGATGATGAAGTTGCCGGGCGCGCCCCGGAACTGGAGGTTCACGCTCTCCCCCGTGGAACCCGCGTACGCGTTGCTGCGCACCCGGACCTGGCTGGAGACGATCGCCTGGGCCGCCGCCGACCACGCGACCACGGCGTGGCAGTCGGCGAACGTCGTCGGCGTGACGGGCAGCACGACGGGCACGCCGTGCGTCTTGACGATGACCGTGCCGGTGCCCTGGAACTGCATGACGAACAGGGCGCCACCGGGGATGCCGTGTCCCTCGATCCTGCGCACCTCGTGCTGGAGCGACTCGTCGAACGCCAGGACGTTCTCAGCGGAGACGCAGATCGCGTCCCCCTGGAGCTCGATGGGGTGCAGGTGGGTGGCCTCCTCGGCGAGGAAGACCTGGCCCCGGCCGGAGCAGCGCATCAGCTGCATCTCCTGGCCGGTCGCGTTGCCGACGACGCGGCCCGCGAAGCCCGCGCCCTTGTAGCTGAACTCGACCTTGCCCTGGTAGAGCACCATGCTGCCCTGCCGGGCGAGCACGGCCTGCTCGCTGATGCCGAGGTCGACGCGGACCAGCTTCTCGTTCTGCTGCGTCCAGCGCTGCCCGGTGGGGGCTTCGCGGTACGCGGCGAGCGCCGCCGTCACACCGCCGGCCTGCGGAGAACCCTGCGGGACTCCGGCTCCGTACGGCGAAGGGGCCGCGGGCTGACCGGGGAACTGACCGGGAGGCTGCTGGCCGTAACCGGGCGGCATCGGGGCGCTCGGCTGCTGGCCGTAGCCGGGCGGCGGGGGCGCGGACTGGCCGGGGACCTGGCCGAACTGCGGCTGCTGGGGCGGCTGTTGCTGACCGGGCTGTGCGTACGGCGCGGGGGCCGGCGGGGGCGGCACCGTGCCGCCCTGCGGCGGGTGCAGCGGCGCGACGATGGTCTGCGCGGCGTGCACCGAGGGGTCCACGGGAGCGGGGGCAGGGGCAGGAGCGGGCGGCGGAGTGGCGCCCTGCGGCGGCGCGAAATTCTGGGCGGGGGCGGGCGCGGGGGCAGGGGCGGGGGTCGGCGCGGGTGCCGCCGGAGCGCCGAACGCGGGCGGCGCGGCGGCCTGGCCGGGCGGCGCGAAGGACGGAGCACCGGCCTGCGGCGCCGGTGCGGCAGGCTCCTCATCGGCGACCTCGCCGCCGAAGTTCTTCAGGAGCGCGTCGAGACCGCCGTCGAAGCCCTGCCCGATCGCGGCGAACCGCCAGACGTCCTTCAAGTAGAAGTCGCCCAGCATCACGGCGCGTTCCGTGGAGAACTCCGCGCCGTTGAACGAATAGCGGGCCACTTCCTCGCCGCCGGCGACGATCCGGATGTACCCGGGGGCTACCTGCGACATCTGTCCGGCGCCGTCGATCGTCGCGGTGAACGACAGCTTCTGGATCTGCGGCGGGATCCGGTCGAGCGTGACCCGGAAGGACTCCGTGTCGCCGGCCTGCGCGCCGAGGATCTGGATGGACTCCTCAGGTGACTTCGGCTGGTTGAAGAAGATGAAGTAACTGTCGTCCGAGAGCCGCTCGTCCGCGTCCAGGCCGAAGCAGCTGATGTCGAAGCTCAGTCCGGGGGCGGCGATCTGCACACCTACGTACAGATCGGTCCCTGCGGTGAGGTCACTGATCTTGGCCTTGTGGCCGCGTTGGAATTCCCTGGCCATACGTAACGACCGTCCCCCATCCCGAATGTAAATGCGTCGCGTCAGGCTATCCGCAAAGTCCGACAGCGAGCCAAGCCGGTACAGACCCGGTACACAACGCCGGAGTCCGGTGGCGGTTCACTCCTCGCGGGCGGCGGGAAGGTGGGGCAGCCGGTCGGCCGCGACCACACCTTCGAGGTAACCGCGAGCCCGCTCCGTACGGGGGTAGGCCTCAAGGAGCTGCCAGAAGTTGGGCCCGTGACCGGGGACGAGGAGATGCGCGAGTTCGTGGACGAGGACGTAGTCGACGACGTACTCGGGCATGCCCTGGAGGCGGTGCGAAAGACGGATGCTGCCCTCGGACGGGGTACACGAGCCCCATCGTGTGTTCTGATTCGTGACCCAGCGAACGGATGTGGGCCTGGCCCGGGCGCCGAAGTACTGCTCGGAGAGCCGCTCGGCGCGCTCGGCGAGCTCCGCGTCACCGAGGACGCGCTTGCTCTCCTGGGCCGCGAGCTTGTCGAGCATGACGTTGACCCAGCGCTGTTCCTCGGCCTCGGACATGCGGGCGGGGATGAGCACGACGGTGCGATCGCCCTCTCGGTACGCGGAGACCGTTCTGCGGCGGCGGGCGCTCCGTCTGACCTCGACCGCGCTCGCCTTCGAGCCGGGTGACGGCGGGCTGGTCGTGCTGCGCTGTGGGATTCCGGCGCGTGGGTTTCCGGCGCGGTGCAGTGGGTCGGCGGGCACGCCCCGACGTTACCCGCTGGACGTGGGGGAAGTCCCGCCTCCGGGACGGTTCGGCGGGGTTCTGCTCCCCATGCGATCGATTAGTACGACGAATACCCCCTGCCTGTGGACAACTCTGCGCAGCCGTCCGCTGGGGCGGGCATTCTGGCTGTCGACCGGCGATGCGGACGGGACCAGGGCCGGGGACACGGGGGACGACCATGCAGCCGAATACGACCATGCATCCGATCTTGAAGCCCGCGCTGCGGCGCGGCTGGCGCGATCTGAACACCATCCAGTTCGGCGTGGCGCCCGCCCATGCCTTGGTGCTCGGGCCGGTGGACACGGCGACGGGCAGCTTCCTCCAGCTTCTGGACGGGACACGCGGGCTGCCGCTCCTGTGCGAGGAGGGCAGACGGATGGGCCTGCCGGACGGCCACGTGGACAAGCTCGTGGGGCGGCTGTCCAGTGCGGGGCTCATCGACGACGCGACGGGAGGCGGCTCGGCGGCCGACGCCCTGCGCAAGCGGAGCCATGCCATGGACCGGCTGCGCCCTGACCTGGCCTCGCTTTCGGTCGTGACGCCCGGACCCGGCGACGGGATGCGGAAGCTGGCGGCGCGGCGCGCGATGCGGGTGCAGGTCCGGGGAGCGGGACGGGTGGGGGCGGTGGTGGCCTCGGTCCTCTCGGGGGCGGGCGTGGGGCAGGTCGACGTGATGGACGGGGGAATCGTCGAACCCTGGGATGTGGCGCCGGGCGGGCTGCCCGCCGATGCCGTGGGTGACCGCAGGGACGCGGCAGCGCGACGGGCCGTGCGGCGCTCGGCTTCCGACCGCCCGCCCCGTCGTCGCCGTCCGGAGGCGGGGGCTGGGGCGGGGGCGGCGTCAGAAGGGGAGCCGGCGCTCTCCCTCGTGATCATCGCCCCGCGGGACGGACTCGACGCCCATGCCCCCGACCCGGTCGCCGCCGAGCCGCTCATCGGGGCGGGAACCCCTCATCTCTATGCGGGAGTGATCGAGGGAACCGGAAGTGTGGGGCCGCTCGTCCTGCCCGGGACGACGGCGTGCGCGGGCTGCCTCGCGCTCGATCGCGCGGACCGGGATCCGACCTGGCCGCGCATGCTGGCCCAGTGGCGTTCGGGGGGCGTGCGCCATGTCACCGCGTGCGATCTGGCACTGTCGACCACGGTCGCCGGCCTGGCCGCGGCACATGCCCTTGCCTTCCTCGACGGGGCGGCGCCGGCGAGTGCGGGGGTCCGCTGGGAGGCGTCGGTGCCGGGATTCGACTGGCATACGCGGCCCGTGCCGGCTCATCCTCGGTGCCCGTGCGGGGCGGGTGTGGTGGATAAGGGGGCACACCCCGTCATGGGCCAGGAGCCACACGACACAATGGCCGGGTAAGCGCCTTACGAGGCGCGGCTGTCTGGGATTTGGAGGGGCGCATGTCTGATCTTCCCCGGAAGGCGGTTACCCGTACCGCCAAACTGGCCGCGCTGCCGCTCGGCTTCGCCGGTCGGGCGACGTGGGGGCTCGGCAAGCGGATCGGGGGCAAGTCCGCGGAGATCGTCGGCCGTGAGCTGCAACAGCGCACGGCGGAGCAGCTGTTCAAGGTGCTCGGCGAGCTCAAGGGCGGAGCCATGAAGTTCGGCCAGGCCATGTCGGTCTTCGAGTCGGCGCTGCCGGAGGAGGTCGCGGGGCCCTATCGCGCCGCGCTGACGAAGCTGCAGGAAGCGGCGCCGCCGATGCCGACGCGCACCGTGCACGCCGTGCTCGAAGAGCGGCTCGGTGAGGACTGGCGCGAGCTGTTCCTGGAGTTCGAGGACAAGCCGGCCGCCGCCGCTTCGATCGGCCAGGTCCACCGGGCGATATGGCAGGACGGGCGCGAGGTCGCGGTCAAGGTGCAGTATCCGGGAGCCGGTGAGGCGCTGCTCTCCGACCTGAACCAACTCAGCCGCTTCGCCAAGCTCCTTGGGCCGCTGATTCCCGGGATGGACATCAAGCCGCTCATCGCGGAGCTGCGCGACCGGGTCTCCGAGGAGCTCGACTACAGCCTGGAAGCCCAGGCCCAGCAAGCGCACGCCGAGGAGTTCGCGGACGACCCGGATGTCCTGGTGCCCGGTGTGGTCCACCAGTGCGAGCAGGTCCTGGTGACCGAGTGGATCGACGGGGTGCCCCTATCGGACGTGATCGCGGACGGCACGCAGGAGCAGCGGGACCGGGCCGGGCAGCTCCTTGCCCGTTTCCTCTTCTCGGGTCCGGCGCGCACCGGCCTGCTGCACGCCGATCCGCATCCGGGCAACTTCCGGCTGCTGCCCGACGAGAAGGACGGCTGGCGGCTCGGGGTCCTCGACTTCGGCACGGTGGACCGGTTGCCCGGCGGGCTGCCCCCGACCATCGGTGAATCCCTGCGGATGACGCTCGACGGCGAGGCCGACGCTGTCTACGAGATGCTGTGCGCGGAGGGCTTCGTCCAGGAGTCCGTCGAGCTGGAACCGGACGCGGTGCTCGACTATCTGCTGCCGATCATCGAGCCCATGCTGGTGGAGGAGTTCACCTTCACCCGCGGCTGGATGCGCGGCCAGGCGGCCCGGGTCGCCGACCCCCGCTCCCCCGCCTACCAGTTGGGCAAGCGGCTGAACCTCCCGCCGTCGTATCTGCTGATCCACCGGGTGACGTTGAGCACGATCGGGGTGCTGTGTCAGCTCGGGGCGACGGTGCGGATGCGGGAGGAGCTCGAGGAGTGGCTGCCCGGCTTCCTTGAGGAACCGCTGGAGGAGGAGGCGCTGGAGGAGGAGGCGGACGATCCGGCAGCCGAAGCCTGAGGCCCACTGTCACCACCAGGGGGAGTCGAGTCGCCCCTCGATGGCTCTGATGTTCTCGCGCGCACAGGAGTCGCAGAAGTAGCGACGGACGCCGTTCTCCACGGAGCAGGTCCAGGTGGGCGGCGCGCCTTCGGCGACCGTTCCGCAGCGGGAACACACGAGATTCTCGGCGCCTGCGGGCTGAGGAGTCTGCTGGTCCACCCGGCGACCCTATCGCCGCTTTTGGAGGTTCGCCCGGCACAACGCACCGCGGGGGCCGGTCCGTTCGGACCGGCCCCCGCGGGCATGTGGTGAAGCTCAGCCGGAGCGTCGCCTTGTCAGCTTCGCCTCGTCACTGCATGACGGCGATGGCGAGCGCGCGCTTGGCGCGCAGCGACGCGCGCTCGGCACGGCGCTGCATCCGGCGGGCCGCCATCACACGGGCGGCGGGGCGCTGGGCCTCGGCCTCACGCATGCGTTCGTGCATATGCGCACGAGCCATGGCTTCTGGGATGAGTTGCATCTCGCGGGTCCTGTTCTGGCGCGAGTCGTTCGCACCGGTGGTGGTGAAGTCTGGGGATGCGGAGCGCGCGGGCTCGGCGGTGGCTGCCTTCATCGGGGCCTGCTTCTTGGGGTCGTGCGTCAGGGGGCGATCGATCGTTCCGGTCGTGCTCATGCCGCGACCGGGTTCTTGCGCGGACGGCCACGGGGCCGCTTGCGGGCAACGACCACACCCTGGACGAAGAGCTCGCCGCCCCAGACGCCCCACGGCTCACGCCGCTCCTTGGCGCCGGCCAGGCAGGCCTCCATCAGCGGACAGGTACGGCAGAGGGACTTGGCGTACTCGACGTCGGCCGGCGACTCGGCGAAGAAGACCTCCGGGTCGTAGGCACGGCAGGGGACGGGTACACCGAGGTTCTCGATGGCGTCGTCGAGCGCGGTGAGCGCGGTAAGGGGAGTCAAGGTCGGGTCCTCCGTAGGAACAGGCGGCGGGAGCGTCTCTGAAGGCGGTACGGACGGGGCGTGCGCTTCGAGTTGCACGGTGGTGTTTTCCTCGTCTGGTCGTGCCGGCCTGGGTCGGCCGGTTGGCGGCTGGTACCGGGTCTTGCTCGGCCCCTTCGCTCCGTCATCCCGTTTTGGGGAAAACAGAAGGGCCGCGGATCCCGGGTGGGGTTCCGCGGCCCTGAAGGCGCCGGTCTGATCGAGGATCAGACTGGATCGCTCCAGGGTTCGAGCCCACGGAAGGCCCACATCTTGTGGTGGTGCTGCGTCGTCGTCTGCTTCTTGGCACCGGCACCGGCCGCGGCAAAGGCATAGGCCTGCGCCTGGGCCGTCGCTACTGCTTCCGGTGCCTTGGTCGCTCGCTCGCTGCCTTCATTGACCTCACGCATCGGGAGCACGTTGAGAGCGGTGCGACGCGGGAGGGAGAGAGGCAGGACGGAGGACTCCGGACGGATGGCGGCGGCAGCGATGCCACCGGACAGACCGGTGCCCAGGTTCGAGAAGCCGAGCAGGCAGGAAGCGACGACCGAGCGATCGGTCATTTTCGCGGTGCTGATGAAGCTCTCGTTGATGCTGATCACTGGAATCGCCTCCTCTCGGCGTCTATGGGATCGGTCGAAACCGATCCTGCGGCTATTAAGTACAGCACGAGGCGAGGGCTTCGGAGAAGCCCGCCGTTCCCGTGCTTAAGAACCTATGGGTCTTCCTTGCGCATGCGCAAACTATTTTTTCGACGAGTTTGAATCAGTTGCCATCGGCGCCCCTTACACGCTCTTCACCTGCGCAGATGGCGAGGACATCAGATCCAAAGCGGTTGAACTTCCGCACGCCGACGCCGGGGATGCGGGCCAGATCGCCCTCTTCGTCGGGCGCGGCCTCCGCGATGGCGATCAAGGTCTTGTCCGTGAAGACGCAGTACGCGGGCTGTCCCAGCTGTTTCGCCTGGCCCGCGCGCCACTCCCGCAGACGCTCGTAGAGCCCTTCGTCCATGTCGGACGGGCAGTCCTCGCACCGCATCAGCTTCATCTCGCCCGCGCCGGTCAGAGTCCGCCCGCAGACCCGGCACCGGGCCGGGGACCTGCTCTCGCGCCGGCGGCTTTTGGGGCCGCCGCTCCCCGTGCCGCCGGTGCCGCGCTCGACACCGCCGGGGCCGCCGCCGGCCGCGCGGGCTCCGGTGCCCGCTCCCGAGCCCGGGCGCAGGCCGTCGAGGAAGCGGCTGGGGCGACGGCTGGGACGGCCGCCCGGTGAGCGGGACAGCGCCCAGGAGACACAGAGGTGGATGCGGGCCCGGGTGACACCCACGTACAGAAGGCGGCGCTCCTCCTCGATCTGTTCGTCGGTCTTGGCGTACGTGATCGGCATCATGCCTTCGGCGACACCGACCAGGAAGACGGCGTCCCACTCCAGGCCCTTGGCCGCGTGCAGCGATGCGAGGGTGACGCCCTCGACGGTCGGTGCGTGCTGCGCGCTCGCGCGCTCGTCGAGCTCTCCCACGAGATCGGAGAGCGTCGCGTCGGGCTTGGCCCGCACGAAGTCCTCCGCGAGGCGCACCAGGGCCGCCAGGGACTCCCAGCGGTCGCGGGCCGCGCCGGAGCCCGCCGGGGGCTGCGTCGTCCAGCCCTTGGTGGACAGGACGGCCCGGACCTGTGAGGGCAGGTCGATGACGTCGTCGAGCAGTGCGTCGTTGCCCCCGAAGCGGGCCGCTCCGCGCAGGGCCGCGCCCGCCTCCCTGACCTCGGTGCGCTCGAAGAACCGCTCGGCCCCGCGCAGCTGGTAGGGCACACCGGCGTCGGCGAGGGCCTGTTCGTAGATCTCGGACTGCGAGTTCGTACGGAAGAGGACCGCGATCTCGCTGGTCGGTACGCCGTCGGCGATGAGGGCGCGGATGCGGCGGGCGGCGCCTTCGGCCTCGGCGGGCTCGTCCGCGTACTCCACGTAGACCGGCTCGGCTCCGGCTTCGCGCTGGGAGATCAGTTCGAGGCGGTGGTCGGCGGCGCGGCCACGGGCCTGGGAGAGCAGGCCGTTGGCGAGGTGGACGACCTGGGGTGTGGAGCGGTAGTCCCGGACGAGCTTGACGACCGTCGCTCCTGGGTGGCGGGTGCGGAAGTTCAGCAGGTGGTCGGGGGTCGCGCCGGTGAAGGAGTAGATCGTCTGGCTGGCGTCGCCGACGACGCAGAGGCTGTCGCGGTCGCCGAGCCACAGGTCGAGCAGGCGCTGCTGGAGCGGGCTGACGTCCTGATACTCGTCGACCACGAAGTGCTGGTACTGGGCGCGGACCTGGTCGGCGATGTCGTGCCGGTCCTGGAGGATGCCGACGGCCAGGAGCAGGACGTCCTCGAAGTCGATGACGGAGCGGTCGCGCTTGAGGTCTTCGTACGCGCCGTACAGCTGGGCGATCTCCGCGGCGTCCCTGGGGATGAGGCGGCCCGACTTCGCGGCGGCTGCCGCATAGTCCGCGGGGACGGTCTGGGTGACCTTGGACCACTCGATCTCGCTCGTCACGTCGCGCAGTTCATTGCGGTCCAGGCGGACGCGGCAGGCGGCGGCCGCGTCCGCGACGAGCTTGATCTTGCGGTCGACGATCCGGGGCAGCGAGCCGCCGACCGCCTTCGGCCAGAAGAACTGGAGCTGGCGCAGGGCGGCGGAGTGGAACGTGCGTGCCTGGACCCCGGAGGCGCCGAGCTGCCGCAGGCGTCCGCGCATCTCACCCGCCGCGCGGTTGGTGAACGTGACGGCGAGCACGCTGCCGGGCTGCAGGATGCCGGCGCGCACCCCGTAGGCGATCCGGTGGGTGATCGCCCGCGTCTTGCCCGTCCCCGCGCCCGCCAGGACGCACACCGGCCCGTGCAGGGCGGTGGCCACCTCGCGCTGCTCGGGGTCGAGCCCGGCGAGCACCGCGTCGGCAGAGTCCGGGACCTGCGGGAAGAGGGGGGAATGCGTTGCTGCTGTCACCCCGCCATGCTGCCAGGTCGGCGGAGGCGGGTGAGCCGGTTGTCCACAGGGAGGCCGGCGCGGTCGTACTAATGCGGGAATGGTGGCGAGGTCACGTACGTTCAGGTCATTGCGATGACGCACCCCGAGCGACAAAGGAGCGCGAGACACATGCCGGGCACTGTGACGATGTACAGCACCACGTGGTGCGGCTACTGCCGCCGGCTCAAGGGCCAGATGGACCGCGAGGGCATCACGTACAACGAGATCAACATTGAGCACGACCCGGAATCCGCGGCCTTTGTCGAGAAGGCGAACGACGGGAACCAGACCGTCCCCACGCTGCTGGTCGTCTCCGACTCGGGTACCGAGTCCGTCATGACGAACCCGAGTCTCGCTCAGGTCAAGCAGGCCATCGCCGCCTGAGTCCCGCTCCACCGGAAAGACCCCCGCTCCTCTCGGGTGCGGGGGTCTTCTGCGTCTCGGATCAATCGACGAGCTCAGCCGACGCTGCCCGGCCTCGGCAGCGGCTTTCCGTACCAGAGTTCGATCAGCCGGGCCGCGATCGAGATGCCGAAGGGAGGCAGCACCTCTCCGGACTCGAACGCCGCCCGCAGGTCCTCCCGGGAGAACCAGCGCGCCTCCTCGATCTCCTCACCGTCGACGTTGATCTCCGAAGAGGTCGCCGAGGCCATGAAGCCCAGCATCAGGCTGGAGGGGAACGGCCAGGGCTGGCTGGCGACGTACTCGACGGTGCCGACCGTCACACCCGCCTCCTCCCAGACCTCGCGGCGCACGGACTGCTCGATGGACTCGCCGGGCTCGACGAAGCCCGCGAGGGTCGAGAAGCGGCCCTCGGGCCAGTGCACCTGGCGGCCGAGCAGGATGCGGTCCTCGTCGTCCGTGACCGCCATGATCACGGCCGGGTCCGTACGCGGGTAGTGCTCGGCGCCGCACGCCTGGCAGCGGCGGATGTGGCCGGCCGCCGCGATGACGGTGCGCTCGCCGCAGCGCGAGCAGAAGCGGTGCAGGCGCTGCCAGTTCTCCAGGGCGACGGCGTGCACCATCAGGCCCGCGTCACGGGGCGACAGGAGCAGGCCCGCCTCGCGCAGGCCCGCGGGGCGCGCCGACTGGTCCATGCGGCCCGGCAGGGAGTCCTTCTGCAGCGCGAAGTAGCTCACGCCGTCGTCGTCCGTGCCAAGGAAGTAGCGGTGGGCTTCGGTGAGGGGCGCCTCGAACGACGGGGTCATCACCAGTTCGGTGGCGCCGTCCGTTGTCTCGTCGATGAGCACCTGTCCGCCGGAGACCACGAAGACCCGTGTCGTGGGATGGCTCCAGGCGGCGGCGAGCCACGCCTCGTCGAGGCGGTGGTGGGCCGCGCGGTCGATGCCGCTCAGTGCGGTGAGCGAGACGGGACGGTCAGCGGTGCGGTCGGTCCAGGTGGTCACAGGTGCTTCCAACTCCCCCGATGGAATGGGTGGTTCAGCGGGATCGGCAGGGCGGTGAATTCAGTGTGCATCTCGCGGAGGCCCGGCGAGATCGCCCCACAGGTAGGCCGTCGTCTCGGCTCCCTTGAGGAGCAGGTCGAGTTCGACCTTCTCGTTCGGCGCGTGCCAGCCGTCGGACGGGACGGAGATGCCCAGGAAGAGCACGGGGGCGGCGAGTACGTCCTGGAGGTCGGCTGCCGGTCCGGAGCCGCCCTCTCGGGTGAAGCGGATCCGCTGCTCGAACGCCTGGCCCATCGCCCGTACGACTGACTGCAGCGCGGGATGGTCGAGCGGCGTCAGGCACGGGCGCGTGGCGGCGCCGAAGGTGATCGTGTGGCTGATTCCGGCCGGTATCTGGTCGGCGACCCAGGTGCGCACGGCCTCTTCGACGCGGTCCGGGTCCTGGCCCGCGACCAGCCGGAAGGAGAGCTTCAGGAGGGCGGACGACGGGACGATCGTCTTGCCGCCCGCTCCTTGGTACCCGCCGCCGATGCCGTTGACCTCGGCGGTGGGGCGGGCCCAGATGCGCTCCAGGGTGGTGTAACCCGCTTCTCCGTAGGCCGCGTGCGACTTGGCCGTACGCAGCCAGCTGTCCTCGTCGAAGGGCAGCTCGGCGAAGAGTTCGCGCTCGCGGTCGGTGAGTTCGGTGACGCCTTCGTAGAAGCCCGGCACGGCCACGCGCGCGTGCTCGTCGTGCAGGGCGGCGACGAGGCGGGCGGCGGCGGTCGCCGGGTTCGGGACGGCGCCGCCGAAGGAGCCGGAGTGGATGTCCTGGTCGGGGCCGCGCAGCTCGATCTCGCAGTCGGCGAGGCCGCGCATGCCGGTGCAGACCGTGGGGGTGTCCTCCGCCCACATGCCGGTGTCCGAGACGATCACCGTGTCGGCCGCGATGCGGTCCTTGCGCTCCTCGATCAGCGCGCGGAAGTGCGGGGAGCCCGACTCCTCCTCGCCCTCGATCAGGAGCTTCAGGTTCACGGCGGGGGTGGTGCGGCCGGTGGCGGCGAGGTGGGCGCGGACGCCGAGTGTGTGGAAGAACACCTGACCCTTGTCGTCGGCGGCACCGCGCGCGTAGAGGCGGTTTCCCTGGACGACGGGCTCGAAGGGTTCGGTGTGCCAGCCGTCCTCGCGGGCCGCGGGCTGCACGTCGTGGTGGCCGTAGACGAGGACGGTGGGCGCCTGAGGGTCTCCGGACGGCCACTCGGCGAAGACGGCGGGAGCGCCGGGCGTCTGCCAGACCTCGGCGGTCGGGAAGCCGGTCTCCTTGAGCTTGGCGGCGAGCCAGTCCGCGCTGCGCCGCACATCCTGGGCATGGGCGGGCTGCGCCGACACGGACGGGATGCGCAGCCACTCGGCGAGATCGTCGAGAAAGGCGGCACGGTGGGTCTGGATGTACGTACGGACAGCGCTGACGCCACTGTCAACGGCGCTGTCAACGGGCTTGCTCATGGTCACGAGCCTAGCCGTCCGCCGCGGTCGGTCCGTCCGGTGGTTCGTCACCCGACCGGCCGCCCGGTTCCTCCAGCAGGATCCGCTCAAGATCGGCCCGGCCGGGCAGGTGTGCGGGGCGGGCGGTCTCGCCGGTGCGGACGTAGAGGAACGCCGCCTTCACGGACTCCGGGGGCACGTCGTGCAGCTCGGCCCAGGCGAGGCGGTAGACGGCGAGCTGCAGGGGGTCGGCGGTGCCGGCGCGGCTGGTCTTCCAGTCGACGATCTCGTACGTGACGTCGTCGCCGTCGACCTCCTTGTAGACCGCGTCGATCCGGCCTCGGACGACGCGGCCCGCGAGCGTCAGCTGGAAGGGCACCTCGACGCGATGGGGGGTGCGGTGGGCGAACTCGGTGCGCTCGAAGGCTTCCTTGAGTGCTTCCAGATCGCGTTCGTCGGCGATCTCGGCCTCGCCGGGGCCGCCGCCCGGCAGGTCATCGGGGCCGAGCAGGGGGAGCCGCAGCTCTTCGAAGCGGGTCTCCACCCAGGCGTGGAAGCGGGTGCCGCGCCGGGCCGCGGGCTGCGGAGGGTGCGGCATGGGGCGGGCGAGCTCCCGCGCGAAGCCCTCCGGGTCGGCGGCCAGGCGCAGCACCTCGGACGCGGTGAGGGAGGCGGGGACGGGGATGTCCCTGATCGCCTCGCGGGCGCGCAGGAGCTCGCCGGTGAGGGCGTCCAGGTCCCGGTCCCAGGAGGCGAGGGTGCGGGACTCCTCCGGGGTGAGACGGGAGCGCTCGGGGAGGGCTTCGGGCGGGTGCGGGCGGGCGTCCGGCTGGGCGGCCTGGTGCGGGACGGCCGCTTGGTGCGGGTCCTCCGCCTGGCGCGGGTCCTCTTCGGGGTGTGCGGCGGGATGCACGCGCGCGTGGGGCAGCGCGGGGCGTTCCTGGGGCAGGGCGTCCCAGTCGTCCGGGGTGACGTCCGGGAAGTCGCCCTCTCCGTAAGGCGGCTCCTCGTCCTCCGGAGGGGGCGGCCAGTCCGGGTCCTCGGAGGGGGGAACGTCGTCGTACGCCGAGGGGTGGGCCTCCTCGTGCGAGCGGGCGTCGTCCGGTGTTCCCTCCCCCGTCAGGCGGCCCAGGTGGGTGAGGACCGTCTGCGCGGCGGCCCGGCGGCGGGCCAGGGACGTGTCGTCCAGCGGGAGCGGCCACGCGTGCTCGGCGGCCGCCTCCGCCAGGGCGGGGTTCTCCTCGCCCTCCTCCGGCTCGTCCGCCCAGGCCTCGATCTCGCCGTGACCGACCGCGCAGTGGTCGTACAGCGCCTGGAGGAAGTCCGAAGGGCCGCGCGGCTTCTTCTGGGAAGGGCCCCACCAGTGGCCTGAGCCCAGGAGCAGCGAGCGGGGGCGGGTGAAGGTCACATAGCCGAGGCGGAGCTCCTCGGTGCGCTGGTGGTCCTTCATGTCTTCGTGGAACGTCTTCATGGACCGGGCGTCCCACGCCGCGATGTCGGGCAGCGTCGCGGCGTCCCCGCGCAGCGCGTGCGGGACGACCTTGCCCTGGGACGTCCACTTCTCGCGGCCCTGGGTGCTGGGGAACGTCCCGGTGACCAGGCCGGGGACGGCCACGACGTCCCACTCCAGGCCCTTGGACTTGTGGGCGGTGAGCACCTTGACGGTGTTCTCGCCGCCGGGCAGTGCGTTGTCCAGGCCCTTCTCGTACTGCGCGGCCGTCCGCAGGAAGGCGAGGAAGGCGAGCAGGCTTGCCGCGCTGTCGTGCGCGGCGAAGGACGCGGCGACGTCCAGGAAGTTCGAGAGCGTCTCGCGGCGGCGGGCCGCGAGGGCGTGCGGCGACGCGGAGAGTTCGACTTCCAGGCCCGTGACGGCGAGCACCCGGTGCAGGACGTCCATCAGGGGGTCGGCCAGCGAGCGGCGCAGGTCGCGCAGTTCGGCGGCCAGGCGCGCGAACCGCACCCTCGCCTCCGGCGAGAAGGGCAGTCCGTCGTCCTCCGTGCCGTCGTCCAGAGGCGTCTCCAGGAACGTGTCGAGCGCGTCCGCGAGCGATATCACCTCGGCCGGGTCGACCCCCTCGACGGCTTCGGCGAGACGCCGGTCCGGATCGTCGTCCGGGGCCGCGTGCCCATGGCGTACGAGAAGGCGTGCGCGGCGGCCCAGGAGGGCGAGGTCGCGCGGGCCGACGCGCCAGCGCGGGCCGGTCAGGAGGCGCACCAGGGAGGCGTTGGCGCCCGGGTCCTGGAGCACCTCGCAGACGGCGACGAGGTCGGCGACCTCCGGGAGGTGCAGAAGGCCGGAGAGGCCGACGACCTCCACGGGGACGTCGCGGGCGACCAGCGCCCCCTGGATCTGCGCGAAGTCCGTCGCCGTGCGGCACAGGACGGCGATCTCACCGGGGGCCTTGCCGGTGCCTACGAGGTGGGCGATGGAGTCGGCGACCCAGTCGATCTCCTCGGTGTGCGTGCGCAGCAGGGCGCAGCGCACCATGCCGTCGCGCTCGGCGCCGGGCGCGGGCCGCAGGGCCTCCACGCCCGCGTGCATCGCGCGCAGCGGCTCCGCGAGGCCGTTGGCGAGGTCGAGCAGGCGGCCGCCGCTGCGACGGTTCTCGCTGAGCGCGTGGCGGGCGGCGGGGCGCCCGTCGGCGTACGCGAAGTGCTCGGGGAAGTCGTCCAGGTTGGCGACGGACGCTCCGCGCCAGCCGTAGATCGCCTGGCAGGGGTCGCCGACCGCCGTCACGGGGTGGCCGGTGCCGCCTCCGAAGAGGCCTGCCAGGAGGATGCGCTGAGCGACCGAGGTGTCCTGATACTCGTCGAGCAGGACGACGCGGAACTCCTCGCGCAGGATCTCGCCGACCTCCGCGCGGGTGCGGGCGAGCGTGGCGGACAGGGCGATCTGGTCGCCGAAGTCGAGGAGGTCGCGGGAGCGCTTCGCCTCCCTGTAGCGGCCTACTAGCTCGGCCAGTTCGAGCCGGGCCGCCGCCGTCTCGGGGACCTTGCGCAGGTCGGCGTTGGAGAGCTTGGCGCCCTCCAGGGCGTGCAGCAGTTCGGTGTCGTACGCGCGCAGCCTGTCCGGCCGTACGAGATGTTCCGCGAGCTCGCTGTCGAGCGCGAGGAGGTCGCTGACGAGGTCGGGGAAGGAGCGGGTCAGCGCGGGATAGGGGCCAGGCGCCTCGCGCAGCACGCGCGCGGCGAGCTGGAAGCGGGTGGCGTCGGCGAGCAGCCGGGAGGTGGGTTCGAGCCCTATGCGCAGCCCGTGGTCGGTCAGGAGGCGGCCCGCGAAGGCGTGGTACGTGGAGATGACCGGCTCGCCCTGCGGGTGGTCCGGGTCCAGTGTCTCGGGGTCGGTGACCCCGGCCCTGATCAGCGCCTGGCGCACCCGCTCGGCGAGTTCACCCGCCGCCTTGTTCGTGAACGTCAGGCCGAGGACCTGCTCGGGGGCGACCTGGCCGGTGCCGACCAGCCAGACCACACGGGCCGCCATCACCGTCGTCTTGCCCGACCCGGCTCCGGCCACGATGACCTGCGGGGCGGGCGGCGCGGTGATGCAGGCCGTCTGCTCCGGGGTGAACGGGATACCGAGGAGCTCTTTGAGCTGCTCGGGGTCGGTGATACGAGGTGGCACGTCAGAGAGGCTAGCGGCGGCCACTGACAATCGGGGCATCTCCGGCTGTCGGTGGCCGCCGTCACGCGTGGTGCCAGGGCTTCATGAGCTGTGTCTGGGCCTCATGAGCTGTGTCAGGGCTTCATGAGCTCTTCCATGTCCATGACGTCGCCCGGCGCGGGGGCCTTGACGGCGACGGGCTTGCCGTAGTCGGTGAAGTTCATCGTGCCCGGGTCTTCCTTGCCCGACGTGACGACCTTCAGGAAGTACGGCTTGCCCTCGGCGGCGACGTAGAAGCTGGTCTTCTTGCCGGACTCGTTCTTCGTGAGGACGGCCGCCTTCTTGCCGCCGACCTCGGAGTCGTCGCCGCGCTTGAGCTTCTTGAGGTCCTTGGTCTGGAACATGGCGTCCGCGTTGCAGATGCCCTCGCCCTTGGCGTTCGGCGTCTTCACCCACTTGTCCTTCAGGGTCGAGGCCTTGCCGCTGCCGCCCATGGCGTCCTTCCAGAACGCCTCGTCGCCCTTCATGTACTGGGTGTCGCCGGACACGAGCAGCTCGGCGATGCCGCCCTTGCCGCCGTCCATCTTGCCCTCGCAGTCACCGGACTTGGCGACCGAGAAGTCGACCTTGACGGTCTTGGCGTCTTGCTTGCCCTCGCCGGACACCCGGAAGGAACCCGCGCCCTTGGACGCGTCGGCCGCCTTCTTGGCGATCTTGTCGGCACTCATGCCGTCGAAGGGGTCCTTCTCCTCGCTGGAGCAGCCCGTGATGCCGACGAACGCGGCGGCGCAGGCGACTGCCGCGGCCAGGAGCTTCCGGTTGGCTGCCATGTATGTATCTCCTCGAAAGACGTTGAGCTTTGCGGCGACTTTAGATGGCCTGTGCGGCTGCTATGAACGCGAGCGAAAAGAGGTGACGTTGGCCACTGGCACGGCTGCGGGTGTCACTCCACGACCTGTCGGCCCTCCGGCCGTGCGCTGCACGAGGCCCGGAAGGCGCAGTGGGTGCAGTGCTGGCCCGTCGTGGGTGAGAAGCGCTCGTCGAGGACCTTGCCCGCCGCGGTGGCGAGCAGGTCACCTACCCACTCTCCGGAGAGCGGCTCTTGGGCCTGCACCTTGGGGAGGGTCTCGCCGCCGTCCTTCTTGGCGGCGCCCTGGCGCAGCTGCACCAGTTCCGCGCCGCCCGCTTCCGGGCGTACGCCTTCGAAGGCGTCGTCCACCGCGCCCTCGCGGAGGGCGAGTTGGTAGACGGCGAGCTGCGGGTGGCGGGCCACCTCGGCGGCGGTCGGCGCCTGTTTGCCGGTCTTGAAGTCGACTACGTAGGCGCGGCCTTCCGCGTCCTGCTCCACGCGGTCCATGGAGCCGCGCACGCGTACTTCGTAGGGGCCCGCTTCGAGGGTCACGTCGAAGTCGTGCTCGCTGCTGACGGGGGTGCGGGCCGTGCGGTCCATCACGTGCCACTGGAGGAAGCGTTCGAGCGCCACGCGCGCGTGCTCCTTCTCCTGTGCCGACTTCCAGGGGGCGTCGAAGGCCAGCGCGTCCCAGACCGAGTCCAGGCGCTCCATGAGGACGGCGAGGTCGGCGGGTGTCCTGCCGGACGCGACCTCGTCGGCCAGGACGTGCACCACGTTCCCGAAGCCCTGCGCCGCGGTCGCGGGAGCGTCGGCCTTCACCTCGCGGCCCAGGAACCACTGCAGGGAACAGGTGTTGGCGAGCTGGTCAAGGGCGCTTCCTGAGAGGACAACGGGCTTGTCGCGGTCGCGCAGCGGGACCTCGCTCGCCGTCGGCTCGTACATGCCCCACCAGCGGTACGGGTGCGCGGACGGCACGAGAGGGCGCCCGTCGGCGTCACTGAGCGCGGCGAGCCGGGCCAGGCGGTGGGCCGCGGCCTCGCGCAGGGGCTCCGAGACCCGGGGGTCGACGGTGGTGGAGCGAAGCTCGGCGACGAGCGCGGAGACGGACAGGGGGCGGCGCGGGCGGCCCGTTATGTCCTTGGGCTCGACGCCGAGTTCGGTGAGGAAGCGGGAGGGCTGGTCGCCGTCGTCCGCGGGTGCCTTGACGGCGGTGACGACGAGGCGTTCACGCGCGCGCGTGGCGGCCACGTAGAACAACCGGCGTTCTTCGGAGAGGAGCGCTCCGGGGGTGAGGGGCTCGGCGAGGCCGTCGCTGCCGATGCGGTCGGCCTCCAGGAGGGAGCCGCGGCGGCGCAGGTCGGGCCAGAGGCCCTCCTGGACACCGGCGACCACCACGAGCCGCCACTCAAGGCCCTTTGAGCGGTGCGCCGTCATCAGGCGTACGGCGTCGGGGCGTACGCCCCTTCGGGTGAGGGTGTCGGCGGCGATGTCCTGCGCCTCGGTCTCCTCCAGGAAGTTGAGGGCGCCGCGACCGCCGGTGCGTTCCTCCGCGCGCGAGGCGTACGCGAACAGGGCGCAGACCGCGTCGAGATCGCGGTCCGCGTTGCGCCCGGCCGCGCCGCCGCGCCGTGCCGCGCGCTCCAGGCGGCGGGGCCACGGTGTGCCGTCCCACAGCTCCCAGAGCGCCTCCTCGGCGCTGCAGCCCCCCGCGAGGCGCTCCCGGGCCTTACGGAGCAGCGCGCCGAGCCGCTGGGCGCCACGGGCGTACGCGGGGTCATGGGCGACGAGCCGCTCCGGCTCGGCGAGCGCGCGGGCCAGCAACTCGTCGGAGGGCAGCGGCAGGTGGTTCCCCGCGGCCCGCTCCTCCGCCCGAAGAGCACGCCCGAGGCGACGCAGATCGGCGGCGTCCATGCCGGCGAGGGGGGACGTGAGGAGGGCCAGCGCGGTCTCGGTGTCGAGCCAGGGGCCCTCACCCTCCCCCAGCGCCGCCCCGGCCACCGCCCGCAGCGCCGTAAGGAGCGGCGTTACCGCCGGCTCGTGGCGCAGGGCGATGTCGTCGCCGTCGATGTCCAGGGGGACGCCGGATGCCGTGAGGCTGCGGCGGACCGCCGGGATGGTGTGGGCGCCCGCGCGGACCAGGACCGCCATCTCGCTCCAGGGGACCCCGTCCTCCAGGTGCGCGCGGCGCAGGATGTCCGCGATGTTGTCGAGCTCGGCGCCCGACGTCGGATACGTGTACGCCTCCACCCGGCCGCCGTCCCGCACCGCGGCCAGCTCCCGGTGGGCCCGCACCTTCTCCGCGGGCAGCCTGGTCAGCGGCATGCGGCGGGTGAGCAGGCGCGTGGCCTGAAGGAGACCGGCGCCCGATCTGCGGGACGTCGTCAGGACCTCGACCGGCGCAGGGGTGCCGTCCGTGCGCGGGAAGTCGTCGGGGAACTCCAGGATGCCGTTCACGTCGGCGCCCCGGAAGGTGTAGATCGACTGGTCCGGGTCGCCGAAAGCGACCAGGGAGCGCCCGCCGCCGGCCAGCGCGTGCAGCAGCCGCACCTGGGCCGGGTCGGTGTCCTGGTACTCGTCCACGAACACCGCGTCGTACTGCGCGCCGAGCGCCCGCGCGACCTCGGGGCGCCGTGCGAGCAGCACCGCGCGGTGCACGAGTTCCGCGTAGTCGAGCACTCCTTGCAGGTCGAGTACGTCCAGGTACTCCGCGAGGAAGGCCGCCGCCGCACCCCAGTCCGGGCGTCCCGCGCGGCGGGCGAAGGCCTCCAGGGCGTCGGGGCCAAGGCCCAGCTCGCGGCTGCGGGCGAGCACCGCGCGGACCTCGTCGGCGAAGCCCCGCGTGGTCAGGCAGGCGCGCAGTTCTTCCGGCCAGCGGACGCGGGAGCGCCCCTCGCCCGCCAGGTCGATCTGGCCCGCGAGGAGCTCACGTACGGCCACGTCCTGTTCGGGTCCCGAGAGCAGTCGGAGCGGCTCGACGAACAGGTCCGCGTCCTGATGGGCGCGGATGAGGGCGTAACAGAAGGAGTGGAAGGTCGTGGCCTGCGGGGCGTTGGCCGCGCCTATGCGCAGCGCCATGCGGTCGCGCAGTTCCACCGCGGCCTTGCGGCTGAAGGTGAGGACGAGGACGCGCTCCGGTTCCGTGCCCTTCGCGATCCGCGCGGCGACGGCCTCCACCAGTGTCGTCGTCTTGCCCGTGCCCGGCCCCGCCAGGACGAGCAGCGGTCCTCCGGGGTGGTCAACCACGGCACGCTGCCGTGCGTCAAGACGAGGGGGATCCACGCGGACCGGCGGGGTACGCACCAGTCGATAGGCGCCCTGGGTCCCCTGTCGTACCTGATGGTGCGACGGGTGCCGGGTGTGCCGGGCGGAAGAAGTGGAGCTCACGTGGGTCGCCGGTCCTGGTGGGTGTACTGGTCGAAAAAAGGCTGCGCGATGGCTGCGGGGTGAGAGAAATGCGTGCTGTCGACGCTACGCCAGCCGACGTGCGGGCCGCGGGGCTTCCCCCGTACGGGCCATCGGTCCTCCACGCGGCCCCGGGATGGCGGAAGCTGTCAGATGTGAGCCTGAGGAGCCCGCGGGCGAGTGGCACCGCCGCTTCCCGCCGTGTCGCCCCGCCCCGCGCCGCCGCCACCGGCCGCGTCGCCGTCCCTGTGCGGTTCGCCACCTTCACGCGGTTCGCCGTCCCCACGCGGTTCGCCGTCCCCGTACGGCCGTGTTCCGTCCCAGCGCGCCCGCCGCATGTCCAGACGCGGCACATGGGTGTCGGACGCCCGGCTCGCCTCCCGCAGCGGTGTTCCCTCGGCGCGGTAGTGGCTCATCGCCCGCAGCTCGTGCCCCGGCAGCAGTCGGCCGTCCGCGCGGACCACGCGCCACCACGGAACAGCACTCCCGTAGAGGGCCATCACCCGGCCGACCTGCCGGGGGCCGCCCTCCTCCAGCCATTCGGCCACGTCGCCGTACGTCATCACACGCCCCGGGGGGATCAGCTCCGCGACCTCGAGGACCCGCTCGGCGTACTCGGGGTACCCCGAAAGCCCCTGTTCCGGTCCGCTCTCCTCGCTCATCCGGTCCATCCTGCCGTACTCCACCGACACCGTGACCGGCCCGCGACAGAGTGTGCGGTACGAGACAAACTGGAGTCGGGTGAACACTTCGCGCCCCCGCATTGCACCCTGATGCCCCCCTCTGTCGGCGGGACATGCCACCATCATGCGGGCGGTGACTGGTGATACGAGATCAAGAAGAGGCGACGGAGCAGCAGGATGTGCACCCCGATGAGACGGCGGGCACCCCTGCGGCCGAGGCGCACCCGGACACCGGTGGGCACTCCCTGAAGAAATACGAGAAGCACGAGACGCACGAGAAGGACGGCCTCGCCGACTTCGCCGACTGCGCCGACGGCGAGGGAGCGCACCCGGACCGCGTCGCCGGCGACGAACCGCTGCTCGCCGCGCGCGTGCACCGTCCGTCGGACCTGATGCGGCTGCTCGTCGGCATCCTGGGGATCGTCGTGGTCCTCGCCATCGCCGCGTTCGCGCACGGCACGACGTCGGGGCTCGCCCAGGACATCGACAAGGGCACGGACCAGGCGCCCGACCTCCTGATCAAGTTCGCGGGCCTGACCGCCAGCATCGGCGTACTGCTCGTACCCGTCGCCTTCGCGATCGAACGCCTGGTCAAACGGGACGGGCTGCGTATCGCCGACGGCGTCCTGGCGGCGGTCCTCGCGCACGGCGTGACGCTGGCCACCGACCTCTGGGTCGCCAAGGCAGCCCCGGACTCCATCCAGGAGGCGCTGACCCGGCCGTCCCCCGGCGATCTGCACGCGCTCACCGATCCCGTGCACGGCTATCTCGCGCCTGTCATCGCGTACATGACCGCCGTCGGGATGGCCCGCAGACCACGCTGGCGTGTGGTCCTGTGGGTGGTGCTGCTGCTCGACGCCTTCACCATGCTGGTCACCGGCTACACCACGCCGTTCTCGATCATCCTGACGGTCCTGCTCGGCTGGAGCGTGGCCTACGGAACGCTCTACGCGGTCGGTTCGCCGAACGTACGGCCCACCGGCCAGACGCTGCTCGCCGGTCTGCGGCACGTCGGCTTCCACCCGGTGAACGCGGCCCGCGAGGAGTCCGCGGACAGCGAGCACGGCGACCGCGGCCGGCGCTACTTCGTCACCCTTGAGGACGGCCCGCCCCTCGACGTCACGGTCATCGACCGCGAACAGCAGGCGCAGGGCTTCTTCTACCGCGTCTGGCGCAGGCTCACGCTGCGCGGCATCACCCAGCGCCGCAGCCTGCAGTCGCTGCGCCAGGCCCTGGAGCAGGAGGCCCTCCTCGCGTACGCGGCGATCGCGGCCGGGGCCAACGCCCCCAAGCTGATCGCCACCTCCGAGCTCGGCCCCGACGCGGTGATGCTCGTCTACGAACACACGGGCGGGCGTTCCCTGGACTCCCTGCCGGACGACGTCATCACCGATGAGCTGCTGCGTGACACCTGGCACCAGGTTCAGGCGCTGCAGTCGCGCCGGATCGCGCACCGCAGGCTCGCGGGCGACGCGATTTTGGTGGATCGTTCCGGCACGGTGATCCTGACCGATCTGCGGGGCGGTGAGATCGCCGCGGGCGACCTGGTCCTGCGCATGGACATCGCCCAGCTCCTGACCGCCTTCGGGCTGCGCGTGGGAGCCGAGCGAGCGGTCGCGACGGCCCTGGACGTGCTCGGCCCGGACGCGGTCGCCGACTGTCTGCCGCTGCTCCAGCCCATCGCCCTGACCCGCTCCACGCGCGCGACCCTGCGCAAGCTGGCCAGGGAACGGTCCCAGCGCGAGCGCGACGCGGTCCTTGAGGCGTCGCGCAAGGACAAGCTGGCCCGCCACGAGGAGGCTGCCGCGGCGGCGGCCGATGAGTCCGGCGCGGAGACGGCGGAAGGCGCCAAGGGGCCCGACCGCAAGACCGTGCGCGCGGAGAAGCAGGCCGAGAAGCAGGCCATAGACGTCGCGCTCGACCAGGCACGCGAGGAGGATCTGCTCACCCAGATCCGCCACCAGGTGCTGCTCATCCGGCCGCAGGCGCCCGTCGAGCCCGCCCAGCTGGAGCGCATCAGGCCGCGCACGCTGATCAGTTTCATCGCCGGTGCCATCGGTGCGTACTTCCTGCTCTCGCAGCTCACCCACGTCGACTTCAACACCATCGTCGGCGAGGCCGAGTGGGGCTGGGTCGCCGTGGCCGTGGCCTGCTCGGTGCTGAGCTACTTCGCGGCGGCGATGAGCCTGCTGGGGTTCGTGCCGGAGCGTGTGGGGTTCCTGCGGGCGGTGCAGGCGCAGGTCGCCGGGTCGTTCGTGAAGATCGTGGCGCCCGCCGCGGTCGGCGGCGTCGCGCTCAACACGCGGTTCTTGCAGCGCTCCGGGGTGCGTTCCGGTCTCGCGGTGGCGAGCGTCGGTGCCTCGCAGCTCTTCGGGCTCGGCTCGCACATCATGCTGCTGATGATCTTCGGCTATCTGACCGGTACGGAGAAGACGCCGTCCCTGACGCCGTCCCGCACGGTCATCGCCGGCCTGTTGTCGGTCGCGGTGCTCGTGCTCGTGGTGACCGCGATCCCGTTCCTGCGGAAGTTCGTCGTCACGCGCGTGCGTTCGCTGTTCGCGGGCGTCGTGCCGCGCATGCTCGACGTGCTGCAGCGCCCCCAGAAGCTGCTCACCGGCATCGGCGGCATGCTGCTCCTGACGCTCATGTTCGTGCTCTGTCTCGACGCCTCCGTACGCGCCTTCAGCACCACGGAGATGAAGCCGCTGACCCTGGCCAGCGTCGCCGTGGTCTTCCTCGCCGGCAACGCCCTGGGCTCGGCGGCGCCCACGCCCGGCGGTGTCGGCGCGGTCGAGGCGACGCTCACCTTCGGTCTGATCGCGGTGGGGGTGCCCAAGGACGTGGCGGCGCCCGCGGTGCTGCTGTTCAGGCTCCTCACGCTGTGGCTGCCGGTGCTCCCGGGGTGGCTGTTCTTCAACCACCTCACCAGGAAGGGCCTTCTCTGAGAGGAGGGTCTTCTTTAAAGAAGTGCCTTGTCTCGCAGGGGGAGGCGGGGTCCACGGAAGGCCGAGCCAGCCGTGCGCCCCGTCTGCGCCCCCCGCAGGATGGGAAGCATGCCCAACCTCAAGGCGCGTGCCGCCGCCACCGTCGTCCTGCTGTCTGCGTCCCTCGCGGCCTGCGGCGGTGACGGCTCCAAGGACTCCAGGGCCTCCAAGGACACGGACTTGTCGGCCCAGAAGCTGAGCTGGAAGGACTGCCCCGCGCCCGCGGCATCCGAAGGCGGCGGTGAGGCCCCGTCCCCGCTGCCCGGCGGCGCCGAGTGGCAGTGCGCCACCATGAAGGCCCCCCTCGACTGGGACAAGCCCAAGGGGGACACCCTGGACATCGCCCTGATCCGCGCCGCGGCGAGCGGCGAGAAGGACCGGCGGATCGGCTCGCTCGTCTTCAACTTCGGCGGCCCCGGCGGCTCCGGCGTCACCACGCTGCCCGCATTCGGACAGGACTACGCCAAGCTGCGCACCCGCTATGACCTGGTGAGCTTCGACCCTCGTGGCGTCGGCCGGAGCGCGGGCGTGAAGTGCGAGGACGACGAGCGGCTCGACGCGTATTTCCAGGAGGACTCCACGCCTGACGACGACGCCGAGCGGAAGAAGCTCATCGACAACGTGAAGAGCTTCAACGGCGCCTGCGAGAAGAACTCGGGCAAGGTGCTCCCGCACGTACGCACCACCGACGCGGCCCGCGACATGGATCTGATGCGCCAGGTGCTCGGCGACGACAAGCTGCACTACTTCGGCATCTCGTACGGCACCGAACTGGGCGGCGTCTACGCGCACTTGTTCCCCAAGAAGGTGGGCCGTGCCGTCTTCGACGCGGTCGTCGACCCCACCGAGAACGCCGAACAGGGCTCGCTCGGCCAGGCCGAGGGCTTCCAGCTCGCCCTCGACAACTACGCCAAGGACTGCACGTCGAAGGTCGAGGACTGCCCTGTCGGCGACACCGAGCAGGACGTCAAGGGCAAGATCGCGAAGCTCCTCAAGGACCTGGACGCCAAGCCGCTGCCCGCCCTGCCGCCGCGCGAACTGACGCAGACCGCCGCCACTAACGGCATTTTGCAGGCGCTGTACTCCAAGGACTTCTGGCCGTACCTCACCGATGGCCTCGACCAGGCGTACGACGGCGACGGCAAAACGCTGATGATTCTCTCCGACTCCATGAACGGCCGAAACGAAGACGGTACGTACAGCAACCTCCAGGCCGCCAACATCTCCATCAACTGCGCGGACGACAAGGCCCGCTACACCTCGGAGTACGTCCAGGAGAAGCTCCCCGAATTCCGCGAGGCGTCCCCGCTGTTCGGCGACTATCTGGCGTGGGGCATGGCCGGCTGCACCGACTGGGCGGTGGACGGCACCGCCGACCACCCGGACGTCAGCGCACCGGGCGCGCCCCCCGTCGTCGTCATCGGAAACACCGGCGACCCGGCCACGCCGTACGAGGGCGCGAAGAAGATGGCGACCGCGCTGGGCAAGGGAGTCGGCGTCGAGCTGACGTACAAGGGCCAGGGGCACGGGGCGTACGACAGCAAGAACAAGTGCGTGCGGGACGCGGTGAACGGCTATCTGCTGGACGGCACGGTGCCGAAGGAGGGCACGGTCTGTTCGTGAGGACGGCGGCGCCACCCGGGCCGCCAAGGTCATTGTCAGAGGCCCCGCCTACTATGGCTTGACTGTCTTTCCGAGGGGGGAAGCGCTCCATGCCGCGTTTCGTACGGTCAGCGGCCCTGGCCGCAGCAGGGGTTCTGATGGCGGGGCTCGCCGTCGGCTGCGGTGGTTCGTCCGACGGGGGCGAGGACGACGCGAAGCCCGCGCCGACCGGCCCCGAGCAGTCACCGGAGCCCGATCCCTCCTCCACGCTGCCCGCCTCGCTCACCTCCCAGAAGCTGGACTGGGGCGGCTGCAAGGCGACCGGCAGCGAGCCCGCACCAGGCTCCGAGTGGCAGTGCACGACCCTCAAGGTCCCCTTGGACTACGCGAAGCCGGACGGCGAGACGATCGATGTCGCGCTGATCCGCGCCAGGTCCACGGGCAAGGGCGAGCGCATCGGTTCGCTCCTGTTCAACTTCGGCGGTCCCGGCGGCTCCGGCGTCTCCATGCTGCCGTCGTTCGCCGACTCGTACGGCACGCTGCGCGAGCGGTACGACCTGGTGAGCTTCGACCCGCGCGGGGTCGCGGGCAGCGAGGGTGTGCGCTGCCGCAGCGACAAGGAGACGCAAGCCGCGGAGTCCGTCGACGCCACTCCGGACACCCCGGCCGAGGAGAAGGCGTACTTCAAGGACGCGGCCGATTTCGGCGCGGGCTGCGCGCGCGACGCGGGCAAGCTCCTCAGCCATGTCTCGACCGTCGAGGCCGCCCAGGACATGGACGTCATGCGCCAGGCGCTCGGCGACAAGAAGCTGCACTACATGGGCGTCTCGTACGGCACCGAACTGGGCGGCGTCTACGCGCACTTGTTCCCCAAGAAGGTGGGGCGCCTCACGCTCGACGCCGTCGTCGACCCGACCGCGGACTCGGTGGGTCACGCCAAGAACCAGGCACGGGGCTTCCAGCGCGCCCTGGAGAACTACCTGAAGTCCTCGGGCCAGGACCCAAAAGCGGGCTCGCAGAAGATAGTGCGGCTCCTGAAGCGCCTCGACGCCAACCCGCTGCCCGCGTCGGGCGACCGCAAGCTCACCCAGTCCCTGGCACTGACCGGCATCACGGTCACCCTCTACAACAAGGAGAGCTGGCCCGCCCTGACCCGTGGCCTTGAGCAGGCCGAGAAGGGCGACGGCGCGGCGCTGCTCCAGCTGGCCGACTCCTACAACGAGCGTGACCCGTCGGGGAGTTACAGCACGCAGAGCCACTCCCAGCGCTCGATCGGCTGCCGCGACGACAAGCAGCGGACGACGCCCGCCGAGGCGAAGGCGCGGCTGCCCGAGTTCCGCGAGATATCGCCGGTCTTCGGCGAGTTCATGGGCTGGGACACGGCGGGCTGGTGCCACGACTGGCCGGTGCCAGGGCTGCACGACTCGACCGAGGTGAGCGCACCCGGCGCCGCCCCGGTCCTGGTCGTGGGCAACACCGGAGACCCGGCCACGCCCTACGAAGGCGCCCGCAAGATGGCGGACGAGCTGGGCAAGGGCGTCGGCGTCGAACTCACCTGGAAGGGCGAGGGACACGGGGCGTACGGCAGCGGCAGCGACTGCGTGGACGGCACGGTCAACGACTACTTGCTGAAGGGCAAGGCCCCGCAGGACGGCAAGATCTGCGAGACCTGAGGCTCCCGGGCCTGAACGCAGATGGGGCCGCACCTTTTACGGTGCGGCCCCATCTGCCTGCTGCCTATCGCCTCAAGGGCTCGTCCTCAAACGCCGGACGGGCTGAAATGTTGCGCTACGCCTAGTAGATCGGCTTGGCGGGCTCAATCTGGTTGACCCACCCGATCACGCCGCCGCCCACATGCACCGCGTCGCTGAAGCCCGCGGACTTCAGCACGGCGAGGACCTCCGCTGACCGGACACCCGTCTTGCAGTGCAAGACGATCTTCTTGTCCTGCGGAAGGTTCTCCAGGGCGGTGCCCATGAGGAACTCGTTCTTGGGGATCAGCTTGGCGCCGGGGATCGAGACGATCTCGTACTCGTTCTGCTCGCGTACGTCGATGATCTCGATCTTCTCGTCCGCGTCGATCCACTCCTTGAGCTGCTTGGGAGTGATCGTCGAGCCGAGCGCCGCCTCCTGGGCCTCGTCCGACACGACGCCGCAGAAGGCTTCGTAGTCGATGAGTTCCGTGACGGTGGCGTTCGGGCCGCAGACCGCGCAGTCCGGGTCCTTGCGGACCTTGACCTGGCGGTACTGCATCTCCAGGGCGTCGTAGATCATCAGTCGGCCGACCAGCGGGTCGCCCACGCCGGCCAGGACCTTGATCGCCTCGGTGACCTGGATCGAGCCGATCGACGCGCACAGCACGCCGAGCACGCCGCCCTCGGCGCAGGACGGAACCATGCCGGGGGGCGGGGGCTCCGGGTAGAGGCAGCGGTAGCACGGGCCGTGCTCGCTCCAGAAGACGGACGCCTGCCCGTCGAAGCGGTAGATCGAACCCCACACGTACGGCTTGTTGAGCAGCACGCACGCGTCGTTGACCAGGTACCGCGTGGCGAAGTTGTCCGTGCCGTCGACGATCAGGTCGTACTGGCTGAAGATGTCCATCACGTTCTCGGCTTCGAGCCGCTCTTCGTGGAGGATCACGTTCACGTACGGGTTGATGCCGAGGACGGAGTCCTTCGCCGACGCCGCCTTGGAGCGGCCGATGTCGGCCTGGCTGTGGATGATCTGGCGCTGCAGGTTCGACTCGTCGACCTCGTCGAACTCCACGATGCCGAGCGTGCCGACGCCCGCCGCGGCGAGGTACATCAGCGCCGGCGACCCGAGGCCGCCGGCGCCGACACACAGCACCTTGGCGTTCTTCAGCCGCTTCTGCCCGTCCATCCCGACGTCGGGGATGATCAGGTGGCGGGAGTACCTGCGAACCTCGTCGACGGTGAGCTCAGATGCTGGCTCGACCAGGGGTGGCAGCGACACGGAGACTCCGTTGGTCGGTATATGGAAACGGTTGTTCTGTCCGTAACACTGCCACGCCCCTCTTCATTCCGAGACACCCGTTCCGATACGCGAGACGATTTCGTCCCAGTACGCGGGCATCGACTCCCAGGGGTCGTCCGCTCCCCCGCTGTCGACGCGGTCGGTGAAGTAGATCGTCGACGCGCCCTGCCAGCGCGCGATGCGCAGCGCCTCCTCGAGATGGCCGCGCGGCATGCCGTGCACGAAGTGGCAGAAGCGCTCGGGCGGGTAGTCGGCGGTCCACTCCGCCACCTGTGACCAGCGGTAATCGCTCCAGGGCCCGGAGAAGGTCACCAACTGGTCGGCGGATTCGGCGTATCCGGGATAGGGATGGGTGCCGTGCCCGAAGACGATGTACGCCCCGTCGCAGAGCGCGCGCAGCGTCGTGACCGTCCTGCGCACCTCCGGAAGCGACGCGCGCTCGCCCGGGCAGCGGTCCAGGGAGAAGCCGTCGACCTGGTACCAGTCGAGGTAGCGGTGCGCGTCGGAGATGAGCTCTCCGAAGCCGCGGGCGCCGTACATCACGTCGAGGTGACCGAGAACACGCACCCCGGCGTTCCGCAGCCGCCCCGCCGCTTCCAGGCAGTGCGGGTCGGGCCGGTCCCCCGGGCCCCTGTTCACGTTCAGGACGACCCAGTGCAGCGGGGCGCCGGGGCGGGTGAGCTCGGACCATTCGGTGGGTGCGACGAGGGGGTGCGCGAAGCCCGGGATGCCGAAGCCGAGTCGTACGTCGGTGTGCGCGGTATCTGTGGCTGTGCTGGTCAGATGCGGCATGCCGCCTCCATCCAGATGTCGGCGAGTGATTCTTCGAGGTTGATCCGGGGCCGCCAGCCGAGCCGGTCGCGCGCGGTGCGCACGTCGGCCTGCTGCCAGCTGCCGCAGCCGTCCGGGTAGGGGTACGCGGCAGGGCTCCCGTGGTCGGATTCGGTGCGCGGGTGCCCGATGGACGGCCGCAGGGCCCCTTGGTCCAGCTCGTGCAGGGCTCCGCCGTATCCGGCGACGCGTGCCAGGACGGCCGCCGCGTCACGCAGCCGCACCGCTCGGCCCGCGCCGATGTTCACGACGCCCTGGGCCGCCGAGAGCGAGGCGGCGTGCACGGCGCGCGCCACATCGCGTACGTCGATGAAGTCCCGCTGGACGCCGAGGCCCCCGAGCTTGAGCTCGCCGTCACCGGACTGCATGGCACGCCGCATGGCCTCGGCAAGGCGCCCGAGCGGTGATCCGGCCGGGGTGCCGGGCCCCGCGGGCGAGAAGACCCGCAGGACAACGGCGTCGAGGCCGGACCCGAGGACCAGTTCGGTGGCCGCGAGCTTGCTGACGCCGTACGGTCCGCCGGGCCGCGGCACGGCGTCCTCCGCGGTGGAGGACCCCGGCTGGCTGGGTCCGTACTCGGCACCGCACCCCAGCTGCACGAGCCGGGCTCCGCAGCCGCTGCGGCGCAGGGCTTCGCAGATCGTGGCGACGGCGACGGTGTTGTGCCGGGTCAGGTCGCGGGCGCCGCCACGGGTGGCGCCCGCGCAGTTGATGACCACTCCCGGGTGCACGGCGTCCAGGAAGCGGGTGAGCGCGCCGGGGCTGCCGCTCGCGAGGTCGAACCGTACGTCCGAGTCGTCGCCGCGGCCGAGCGCGGTGAGCTGCACCGCCGGGTCGGCGAGCAGCCGGTCGGCGACGAACCGGCCGAGGTATCCGTTGGCTCCGATCAGCAGCACCCTCATCGGGCGGCTCCCGGGTCGGATTCTCGGATGCTGAGGGTGCTCATCTGGCGTTCTCCTTCAGGGGGTTGCCGGGATTCACGGGGTAAGGCCCGCGGTGTCGGCCCCGCGGGAGAGAAGGTCTTCGGATGGGGCGGTCGCGGCCCGTGGGGGCCGCTCGAAGAGGTGTCGTGTGGGCCGCGGGCGGCGGCGGGCGCGCTCACGGGGTCTCGTCCGCGTGGGCGGAGGCGCGGCTCAGCACGCGGGCGGCGTGCAGCAGCAGTGCCGCTGCGGCGGCCCCGCAGGCGATGACGGGGACGGCGCCGGGCCCCCATGCCTGGACCGCCTCCTCCACGGGTACGGCGATCCAGTCGCACCCCGGCAGCCGTGCGGCGAACACCGAGGCGACGGAGCCCGCCTCCACCGCGCCCGCGGCTCCCAGCGTCAGCAGGGGCGCACGCGTGAAGCCGTACGAGGAGAGCAGGGCGGAGAGCAGCAGCAGAGCGCCCAGTGCCCCGGCCCCCGCCGGGGCAGGCTCCCCCTGGACCGCCCCGGCTGCCAGGAGCAGCGCCCAGAGCGCGCACAGGTACAGGGCGACCACGCCGAGCAGCAGCGGCCTGACGGACGCGGAGAATTCGGTGAGCCCCTTGCTGAGGGCGAGCCGTTTCCGCGCCGCCACGGCGAAAAGCCGGGCGCACCACACTCCGGGGGCGACGGCGAGCGAGAGGCCGAGGGCGGCCGTGAGGGACGGTGCCCACGGTTCGTCGGGCCCACCGGCGACGGCGGCCCGCAGCAACTCGTCGCCCAGGAGCGCGTAGGCGAGGAGAAAGCACACCCACGCGCGCGTGGCCGGCGCGGCCTGGTGCGGGGAACGCAGCGGGCCGAAGCGGAGAGCCACCCTCAGGGCGACGCTGACGGCGAGCAGGCCGCCGAGGCCGACCGCGAACCGCGCACGCCCTCCGCCCAGTTCGAGCCCTACGACGGTGAGCCCGCACGCCACCCCCGGCAGCAGGGCGAACAGCGCCCAGCCGGCGGGCAGATCAGGGGAGCGCCGGGAGGGCGGCGCCATGGAGGCGCCGCGTTCTTCCTCGCCGCGCGGCACGCGCGCGTACATCTCCTCGGCGAGCGCGAACACGTCCCGATGCCGGAACCGCGCGGCGGTCCGATCGGTCACGCCGTGCGCCTCAAGGCCCGCGGCGATCTCCAACGGATCGACGGCACGCTCGCACAGCTCCCGATGCCGGTGCATCAGGGCCTTCACGGGGTCGCCGGCACCGCGCCGGGTGGGCCTGGACCCCGCGCCCGCTCCGGAAACCGCGGGGGCCTCCGTCCCGGAAACGGCCCCGGAACCCGCAGCGGTCTCCGCCCCGGAAACCGCCGCCTCGGCCACCAGTTCCTCCGAGCGCACATCCCACCCACCAGGGCTCTCCGGAGCCCTCGGCGCGTCCGTCTTCCGTTGCCGCGTCATACGCCGACCCCCCTCAACCGCACGTCTCCGTCCGCCTCTTGCGGCGTCGGCGCCGCCCAGCTGGGCGTTCCGCCCGTCCCCGCGTCCCCGGCGCCGCCGCCCGCCCACCGGCCCGGCATGTACGCCTCCGCCGGGTTGCCGAACGGCACCGGCTCGCCCGCGTCGTCGAGCGCCTCCCTGCGCACCGGGCAGTGCGAGACGATCTCCAGGTAAATGCCGCGAAATGCCTCGACGTTCTGCTCCACGGTGAAGAGTTCGAGCGCACGCGCGCGTGCCGCCGCTCCCAGGCGCTCGCGCCGCCCGGCGTCCCGCAGCAGCGCCACGCACGCCTCGGCGAGGGCCCGCGGGTTGCGCGGCGGCACGACGAGGCCGGTGCCGCCGATGACCTCCACCACCGCGCCGACGTCCGTCGAGACCGTCGCGCGCCCGCAGAACATCGCCTCGACCAGGCTGATCGGGAAGCCCTCGACGACGCTCGACAGGACGACGACGCTGCCCGCGGCGTACGCGTCCTCCAGGTCGGGGGTCCCGGGCGCCCCGATCTCCTCGAAGGACACGGGGTTGTCGCCGACGGCGTGCGCTCCGTCCGCCTCGTCGGGGAAGAGCTGCGCGGCGAGCACCCTGCAGTGGGTCAGGTACTCGGCGGGCTCGGGGCCCTCCGCGGGAGCCGCGACGATCCGCAGCCGCGCCTTGGGCTCCTCCTTGCGGATCTCCGCGAAAGCGTGCAGCAGGGAGATCAGGTCCTTGGCGGGCTCGATGCGCCCGACCCAGAGGAGGGTGGCCGGGTCGCCCGGGTCCTCACGCTCGCCGACCTCGGCGAAGCGGGCCGCCTCCATGCCCGGATAGACCGTGCGCAGCTTGGCCCGCTCGGCGCCGCACCGCTCCTGCCAGCGCCGGGCGTGTGTGTTGCCGGGCGTGATGATCGTGGCCTTGCCGTACACCTCGGCGGCGAGCCTGCCGTGGAAGGAGGTGAGCAGCGCCCGCGCCGGCGCGCTCAGCGCCTCATCGCCCGCTGCCAGGTAGTGCGCCCGCAGCTGTACGCCGTACTCGGTGACCAGGAGCGGCACTCCGGAGAAGTGCAGGGCGAGGAGGCCGGGGAGCGCCGCCGGGCCACCGGACGTGGCGTGGCACAGGTCGACCGCGCCGAGCCCGTCGTCCTCGTACCAGTCGAGGGAGAGCGGCCGCAGGGCGCGCTCCAGGTGGCCCGCCACCGTGAGCAGGTCGGGCACCCGCGCGGTGCGTGCCGCTCGCAGTGCGCCCGGCGCGCGGCAAGCGCTCTCCAAGATGCGCACGGCGGCCTCGGAGCGCAGGGCGCCGACGAGTCCGCCCTCGTCCCTCGCGAGTTCGGCGAGCCCGTAGAGCGCGCTGCCGAAACGGTCCGCCAACTCGTCACAAGCCGCCCGGCCGCCGGCGGCCACCGCCACGCCGGAGTCGCACATCACCGCGGCCAGCTCCCCGAAGCAGTCGGTGAAGCGCCGCCGCGCCCGCCGTCCGTATCCGGCCCCGAAGGCCGTGCCGTCATCGTCGACGGTCCACAGGGGGGCCGTCCGCACCCGGCTGACCTGGGGCGGCAGCTCGATCCAGCCCTGCGCCTCCTGCCGCTCGCTGCGGCTCAGCGCGTAGACGTCGAATTCGTGCTGCCCGAGCCCGCGCACGAGCCGGTCGCACCAGAGCCTTGCCTCACCGCTCACATACGGATAGCCACCCTCCGTAAGCAGTCCGATGCGCACGCGTACACCCCCGATCTCCCATGTGGGGAGCCGCCGTTGGTCCGGCGGCTCGCAGCGGGACGAACGTATGCGGACATGCCGGTGGCGCGACGGACGGTTGTCCATCGCGCCACCAAAAGGGGTGAATGCCAGTAACTTTCCCGCCCCGGTAGCGTTCTGTCGCGCTATGGCACCGAGAAAGCGCTCTATCGCTACGGAGCGTTAAGCTGCGGCCAGCTCCCTGCGGGCCGTGCGGCGCCGGGCCGCGGCCTCCGGGTCGAGCGCGGGCACGGCCGCGAGAAGCTGTTTGGTGTACGCCTGCTGAGGCGCTCCGTACACCTCGTCGACCGTGCCGTGCTCGACGATCCGCCCCTGCCGCATCACCGCGACCCGGTCGCTGACCTGGCGTACGACTGCGAGGTCGTGCGCGATGAAGACGAGCGCGAGCCCCAGCTCCCGCTGGAGTTCGGCGAGCAGCGCGGTCACCTGCGCCTGTGTCGTCACGTCGAGCGCCGAGACCGGCTCGTCGCACACGATGATCCCGGGCTCGGCGGCGAGGGCCCGCGCGATGCCGACGCGCTGGCGCTGGCCGCCGCTGAACTCGTGCGGATAGCGCCCGTAGTACGCCGGATCGAGCCCGACGCGCTCCAGGAGGGCGTTCACGCGTGCGCGCACGCGTGCCTCGTCACGCTCGCCCCGCGCGCGCAGCGGGTCCGCGATGGACTCCCCGATGGAGCGGCGGGGGTTGAGCGAGGAGACGGGGTCCTGGAACACCATCTGCACGCCCCGGGCGTCCGGCTTGTCGACGCCTCCGTAGTGGAGCTTTCCGTCCGTCGGCTCCAGGAGGCCCACCAGCATCCTGCCGAGCGTCGTCTTGCCGCTGCCGCTCTCCCCCACGACTCCGAGCGTCTCGCCGCGGCGGACCGTGAGCGACACGCCGTCCACCGCGGCGAAGGCGCGCTTGCCGCGCCCGAACTCCCGCCGCAGGTCGACGGCTTCGAGTACGACGTCTGCCTCGGAGGCGTCCCCCTCGGCGGAGCCCCGCGCGGTGGACGCCTCCCGTGGCGCGTCCACCCGGGGCACCGCCCCGAGCAGCTCCCGCGTGTACGCCTCCCTCGGCGCCCCGAGGACCTCGCGCACGGGCCCCCGCTCGACGGCCCGCCCGTACCGCATGACCAGGACGTCGTCGACGCTCTCCGCGGCGACGCCCACGTCGTGGGTGACCAGGAGCAGGCCCATGCCCGTCTCGGCCCGCAGCACGTGCAGCAGGTCGAGGATCTGGGCCTGCACGGTGACGTCGAGGGCGGTCGTCGGCTCGTCGGCGATCAGCAGCCGGGGCTCGCACGCGAGGGCCATGGCGATGAGCGCCCGCTGCCGCATGCCGCCGCTGAACTCGTGCGGCCGGGACCGCGCGCGGCGCGCCGCGTCCGGGATGCCGACCCGGTCGAGCACTTCGACGGCACGCGCGCGTGCCGCACGGCGCGAGGCCCGGGTGTGCACGCGGTACACCTCGGCGATCTGGTCGCCCACCGCGTAGTACGGGTCGAGGGACGACAGCGGGTCCTGGAAGACCATCGCCGCCTTCCCGCCGCGCAGCCGCCGCAGCTCCTCTCCTGACGCTTCCTGTACGTCGATGCCGCCGACCCGCACGGACCCGCCGACGCCCGCGCCGGTGCCGCGGTGGAGCCCCAGCAGCGCGGACGCCACCGTGCTCTTGCCGGACCCCGACTCGCCGACGAGGCCGAGCGCGGCGCCCTCCTCCAGCGTGAAGGAGAGCCGGTCCACGGCGCGCGTGTCCCCGAAGTCGACCGTCAGGTCGGTCACTTGGACGAGGCTCATGACAGGACCACCCGTCGGTCGGCCACCGCGTACAGCACGTCCGCGACGGCATTGGCGAGCACCACGAAGAAGCCGGTCACCAGGACCATGCCGACCACGACCGGCAGATCGACGACCTTGACCGCGTGCACGAGTTCACGGCCGAGGCCGGGCAGCCCGAAGAGCGTCTCGCTCAGCACGGCCCCGCCGAACATCGATCCGAAGTCATTGGCGCTCATGGCGATGACCGGCGCGTAAGCGCCCCGCAGCGCGTGCTTGCCGATGATCGACCGCTCCCCGACGCCGTACGCGCGAAAGGTCCGCACATGGTCGTCGGCGAGGGTCTCCAGCATCGAGGCGCGGGTCAGGCGGGCGTACTTGGCGGCCTCGATGAGGGCGAGGGACAGCCATGGCAGGAGCAGGTTCCACGCCCACTGCTGGGGGTCGTCGGTGAACGGTACGTACTGCGGGAAGGGCAGCCAGCGCAGCTGGCCACAGATGACGATCATCAGCAGCAGGCCGATGACGAAGACGGGCGTGGCCGTGCCCGCGAGCGTGACGGCGGTCAGGACGCGCTCGCTGACCCGCCCGCGCCGCCAGGCGGAAAGGACACCCGTGCCGACGCCGAGGATCAGCCACATCACCATCGCGCCGAGCGCCAGCGATCCGGTGACCGGCAGCTTCGCCAGGATGAGCTGGGTGACTTGCTGGTCGCTCTGGTAGGAGAGGCCGAGGCAGGGCGCGTCGCAGTGCTCCACGGCCGTGCCGGTCGAGTAGTCCTGCCCGGCGAAGAGGCCCTGGAGGAAGTCCCAGTAGCGGGCGTACAGCGGATCGTCGAGCCGTAGCTGGTCGGAGACCTGCTGGACCTGGGCGGGTGAGCAGCGCGGCCCGCAGGTGATCTGGGCGACGTTGCCCGGAGCGACGTAGAAGACCACGTAGATGATCACGGAGATGGCGAAGAGCGTGACGAGGGCGCCGAGCAGGCGCCGCACGAAGAAGCCGGTCATGCCTTGCCCTCCCGCTTCTTCCCTGTGCCGACGCGCAGCCGCGAGGCCGCGCGCGGATCGAGCGCCACCCGCACCCCGTCGCCGAGGACGGTCAGCGCGAACACGGTCACGAAGAGCGCGCCGGCCGGCAACAGTAGGTACTGCGGCGCCGCCTGGTACCAGATGTCGGCCGAGGTCAGCATCTGTCCCCAGGACGCGGTGGGCGGTTTGACGCCGACGCCGAGGAAGGAGAGCGCGGCCTCCACCGTGATGTTGAGGGGGACGAGCAGGGCCGCGTAGGTGATGACGGGCGCGGCGAGCCCCGGCAGGAGTTCGCGGCGCGCGATCCGCAGGGTGCTCCAGCCGCTGAGCCGGGCGGCGGCCACGTAGTCAAGCTCCTTCAGGGTGATGGTCTGCGCGCGCACGATCTTCGCGACGCTGCCCCAGGCGATGAGCCCGATGACGAGGGCGACGAGGACGGGGCGCGGGAAGCCGCTGGGCACGATCGCCATCAGGGCGAGCGAGAGCACCATCAGCGGCATCGCGACGATGATGTCGGTGGCGCGGCTGAGCACCTGGTCGACCCAGCGGTTGCCGAGCCCGGCCGCGAGGCCGACCCCGACCCCGATCAGGACCTGCACCAGGGTCGCGGCGAGCGCGACGCCGAGCGAGACGCGCGCCCCGTACACGAGACGGGCGAACAGGTCGCGGCCCGTCTGCGGTTCGACGCCGAGCCAGTGCTCGCCGCCGATCCCGCCGAGGGAGCCGATGGGCACGCCGCCGCGCGCGGAGTCGATGAGGTCGGGGTGGTACGTGGTGGGGTCCTGGCCCTCGACGGCGGTGAGCAGCGGCGCGGCGAGCGCGACCAGGACGAGCAGCGCGACGACGACCGCCGCGACGAGGGCGGCACGCTGCGCACGCAGCCGCCGCCAGAACTGACGGGCACCGGAAGTCGGGGCGGGCGCGCTCGCGCCCGCCCCCGCTTCCGAGGCCAACAGGGCCTCGCTCATGGTGATGTGACCCGTAGCCCTTACTTGACCGCGACCTGCGAGATGTCCAGGACACCCGTCCAGTCGCTGATCACGATGTTCTTGACGTCCTTGCCGTACAGGCGCTTGTAGACCGGGTGGAAGAGCGGCACGGTCAGGGCCTGCTCGCCGATCTTCTTGTCGAGGGCGCCCCAGCGCTTGGCGGCGGCGTCGAGGTCGGTGAGCTTGTTGATCTCGTCGATCTCGGTGTTGACCGACTTGTCGTCCAGGAAGCCGGTGTTGAAGTTGGCGCCGTCCTTGACGATCTGCCGCCCGTCGAAGATCGGGGCGAGGAAGGGGCCGCCGGAAGGCCAGTCGGCTCCCCAGTGGGCGAGGAAGAGACCCGGCTCGGACGTGGCGCTGTGCACCTTGTCCTTGTAGTCGTTGTCCTCAAGGCCCTGCAGCTTGACCTTGATGCCCGCCTTCTTGAGGGCGTCCTGGAGGGCGGTGGCGATCTCCGGGCTGGTCTCGAAGTCCTTGGCGTTGGAGTGGGTCAGCGTGATGGTGAGCCCGTCCTTGTGGCCTGCCTCCTTCAGGAGCTCCTTGGCCTTCTTCGGGTTGCCTGACTTGCCCGCCGGGAAGTGGTCGTACTTCGTGTATCCGAATGACTTCTGGTTCGGCAGGTACGTCGTCGCGGGCTCGGCGAGGGACGAACCGCCTGCGGCGTTGACGACCGACGACCGGTCGACGGCGTACGAGATGGCCTGGCGCACCTTCGGGTCGTCGAAGGGCTTCACCTTCGGGTTGAAGGCGAGGTAATTCGTGTATCCGAAGTGCCCGGTCCCGACGCGTGAGGCCAGTTCCTTGTCGCCGGTGACCTTGGCGAGTTCGGCCGGACCCAGGTTGGTGTCGGTGGTCACGGCGGCGGCGTCCGCGCCCTGGCCCGACGAGAGGCGCTGGTTGATGACGGACGAGTCGAGCCCGGAGCGCACGTCGATCTTGTCCGGGTAGGCCTTGCGCTCCGGGTCGGTCGTCGCCGACCAGTGCTTGTTGCGCTCCAGGACGAGGCGCTCGCCGTCGTTCTCGTTCCTGACGACCTTGTACGGGCCCGATGAGACCGGGTGCTCCTCGTACTTCGTGCCCTTGTCCTTGCTCTTGGGCACGGGCGTGAACTGGGTCTGCGTGGCCAGGTAGGGGAACTCGCCCTCGGGCTTGTTCAGATGGAAGACGATGGTCCGCTCGTCCGGGGTCTCGATGGAGTCGAGCCCCTTGCCCTTGTCCTTGTAGGGCCCGGCGTACTTGTCGCCGCCGATCAGCCAGTCCCTCAAGTAGGGCGCCCCGCCGGAGAGTTCACCGGCGAAGGAGCGCTCGATGCCGTACTTGATGTCGGCGGAGGTGATCGGTGAACCGTCCTCGTACGTGAGCCCCTTCTTCAGGGTGTACGTCCACACCGTGGCGTTCTTGCTCGACTTGCCGAGGTCCGTGGCGAGGTCGGGCACGACCTCCGAGCCCTTGGCGCCGTCCTCGCGGTTACGGGTGGTCAGCGTACGGAAGACGAGCGAGGGGACGTTGCCGCCGCCGGAGGTGTAGAGCCGCGCCGGATCGAAGTCGACCTGGGGCTGGCTGTTGAGGACGGTGAGCGTGCCGCCCTTGGCCGCCTTGCCGTCGCCGCCGCTCCCGGCGCCGTCGTTGTCCTTGGGTCCCGCGCAGGCGGCGACGCCCGCTGCCAGGACCAGGCTGACGGATGCCGCGGCCACGCGGCGGGCTATGACGGACGGTTGACGCATGGGAGGGGACCTCTCGGGGAGCGCCGCACGCACAGGTGTACGACGGCTGTCAGCAGGAAGGGAGCAGAGCTCGCCCCGGGGTCGCCGAAGAAGGTCAAGGCCCACAAAGAAGAAGGAGGGGGCCTGGAGAAGATGCGACGCACGCGCCAGGGGCGGGCGTCAGCAACAGTGAATGTCGGACACGCAGAGCGCGGTCACACCAAAGAGCGCCAGCTCAAGGGCTGTGCGCGAGGAGGCGTGACGAGGCGACATGCGGAGAAATATGAACGAACTTTCGGCGGTTGTCAAAGCCGCCGATCACGCATTACGCCCACTGAGTCTCAACTCTTGGGAAACGCCCAGGCGTTGGCCTTGCACTTGATTCCGTCGTGGTTGAGGAACTTCGTCTGCTGCTGCATGACGGGCGCGAGCTCGCCGTCCTTGGTGCAGTCCGTGTGATTGAAACCGAGCCGGTGTCCGACCTCGTGGTTGATCAGCATCTGCCGGTAGGGGTGGATGCGGTCGCCGTAGGTCTTGGCGCCCTGCGCCCACCGGTAGGCGTTGATCATGACGCGGTCCGTGGCGGCGGAGTCACAGGAGACGTTCTGCTGAAGGGTGTCGAGCCCGGACTTCGCGCACCATTTCGCGGTCGTCCCGGGGCTGGCGAGCGTGATGACGAAATCGGGCTTCCCCGAGGAGATCCGCTCGAAGGTGCGGCCCCCGCCATGCGCCCAGCTGCGGTTGTCGTTCAGGGTCTTCTGCACGGCGGACGCGAACAGCTCGCCGTCCAGGCCCATGCCCTTCTCGACGTCGACGCGGTAGCGGAACACCTGCCCCTTGCCCGGCGCCTTGTCGAAACCGGCCATCGCGTCGAAGTCGCCGGACGCCGTGAGCTTGGCGTCGAGCGGGTACTTCTTGGCCATCTTCGTCTCGTACGTCGCCGGGGCCGACTCGGGAGGCGTTGGCCGGTCGTCCGAGCGGGACGCGGGGTCGCCGGGGTCGCGCCCTTCCTGCCCCTTGGCGGCCTTGGCGGACTTCGCCTCCGGAGCTGAATCCTTTCCCCCACCGGTCATTTGGCCGGCCACCACGATGGCGAGGACGGTGGTGACCGCGGCGGCCGCGATCCCGGTGAAGGCACGGCCCTTGCCGCCGCCCTTGCCAGCCTTGCCGTCCTTGCCGTCCTTGGCGTCACTGTCCGCGGCGCTTTCGGCATCACCGGGGCCGTCCGGGCCGTCGGCCCCTTCCGTGGACCAGAGCGCTCCGTGCGCTTCCTCGTCCTCGTCGACCGCGCGGTCCCAGTCGGTGACGGAGGCGTACGGGTCGGGGGGCGGGGGCAGCGGCGGAACGCCGACCGCGGTGTGCGGGGCGGCGCCGGTCGCGGTGCCCGCTCCGGCCTCTCCGCCCGCTCCGCCCGCGAAGAGGTCCTCGTCGGTGAACTCGCCGCCGAACGCGTCCACGTACTCGCGGCGCGGCCCCGGCACCCCTGGCTGCGCGGTCCGCGCACCCGGCACTCCATAGGCGGCGCCCATCCGCGGCCCCGCACCCCAAGCCCCGCCCGGCTCACGCTGCTCGGGGTGCCCGCCACGGACACGCGGCGTGCCCTGCGCCGGGGTGGCCTGCGGGAACCCGTGCGGAGGTGTCGCCTGGGGCACCCCGTGCGCGGGTGTGCCGTCGCCGGGGGCACGCCTGCGCCGCCCCGTGCCGGGGCCCGGCGGGCGTGCGCCCTGCTGCGGTGCCGGTGTGCCGGCGGTATCTGTGCTGCCCTTGTTGTCTGCGAGGTCGGCTGACCCTCGGCGGCTATGACGTCCCACGCGCCCCCTCAGCCCCTCGCGCCGGAGATGCTGCTGTCGTTCGACTGACCCGCGTACACGAGCAGTTCACGGATGGACGTGGCCACCGTATCCGGATACTCCATCATCGCCACATGCCCGGCGTCGGGAAGCGTGAGCAGCCGTGAGTCACGGAACGCGGCTGCGGCCTTGCGGGCCATGCGGAACGAGACCAGCAGATCCTTCGCTCCGTAGACGAGCAGCGTCGGCGCGAGCACCCGCTCCGCCTGCCGCCACAGGCCATGCTGCCCGCCCAGCGTGTACGCGTTCACGATGCCGCGCGCCGAGCGGGCCATCGCGTCCCACATGTACGGGAGGGCGAGCCTGCGCTCCATCTCCCGCACGGCCGCGCTGAATCCCTCGGGCGAGACCTGGCCCGGATCGCCGTAGCAGAGCGCCATGACGCCCCGGACGCGCTGCTCGGGCGACCAGTCCTTGGTGAGCCTGGTGAACAGCCGCGCGATGCCGGGGACCGCGAGAAGGCCGGTCGGCAGTGCGGTGCGCTGCACCCGCAGCTCCGGGAGCGCGGGCGAGATGAGCGTGAGGGTGCGGACCAGATCGGGCCGGACGGCGGCCACGCGGGTGGCGACCGCGCCGCCCATCGAGTTGGCGATCAGATGCACGGGGCCCTGCTCGCGTGCGTCCAGGTAGCGGATGACCGCGCGCGCGTGCCCGGTGATCGAGTAGTCGCCGTCGTCCGGCGGCGGCGAGTCGCCGAACCCCGGCAGGTCGACCGCCGCACAGTCGACGACGTCCTCAAGGAGCGGCATCAGGGCCGACCAGTTCTGCGAGGACCCGCCGAGCCCGTGAACGTACAGCGCGGGGGGCAGCCCCTCGCGGACCGACGGCCTTGAACGCACGGAGAGCGTGAGTCCGGGCAGGGTGACCGAGTCGAGCCGCTCGCCCGGCGCGACCCCGACGACACCCGGCTTGGGCGCGACGGAGGCGGCTAGTACGTCAGGCAGCTCGGTCGAAGACATGCGGCAATGTTACGAGACGATCACACGGTGGTTCATGTGTTCGCCGTCACAGGTCTCGACGAAGTCCCGCGGAGATCGCGTAGCGCCCGGATCGGCCGTCTCCTAGGCTCATAGGTGTGGGCAAACAGGGCACTCGCAGCACTGGTACGCCAGAAGCTCGCAGCACTGGCACGCCAGAAGAGAGAGCCGCAGTCCGCCAGGGAAGAGAGCCACCATGACCGTCGATCCGTCCGACCCCGAGACCTTCGAGGCCACGGAGACCGCCGAGAGCGGCCCCGAGGCTCCGGAGGCCGATGCCGCCGAGCAGCACACCGACCTCACGCCGAGCCAGGACGACTCCCTGGAGCACCTCGACCCGACGGTGGCCAACGAGGCCGATGTGGCCGAACAGGCCCGCGTCGTGAGTCTCGATGAGGACGACTATCGCTGAGCTGCCCGTGTTTGCCCTGCTACGCATGGCTTTCACGGCCGTCCAGTCCGCGAAATTCTCCGCTCGTACCGCGCACATCATGGTTACCGAAAAGTACGATGGCCGCGCGGCGCACACCGCATATTCACGATCATGGGAGGCGGCGTGACAGCCATCGAGCAGACAGAGGCAGCGCGCCCGCGAGGCACACGCCTGCCGCGTCGTGCCCGACGCAATCAGTTGCTGGGCGCGGCGCAGGAGGTCTTCGTCGCGCAGGGTTACCACGCGGCGGCGATGGACGACATCGCCGAGCGGGCCGGAGTCAGCAAGCCGGTGCTCTATCAGCACTTCCCCGGCAAGCTCGACCTGTATCTCGCGCTGCTCGACCAGCACTGCGAATCACTGCTGCAGTCCATCCGCACGGCCCTGGCCTCCACGACGGACAACAAGCTGCGGGTCGCGGCCACGATGGACGCGTATTTCGCGTACGTGGAGGACGAGGGCGGCGCTTTCCGCCTCGTCTTCGAGTCCGACCTGACGAACGAGGCGGCGGTCCGCGAGCGCGTGGACCGGGTGACGCTCCAGTGCGCGGAGGCGATCTGCGAGGTCATCGCCGAGGACACGGGTCTGCCCCGTGACGAGGCGATGCTGCTCGCGGTGGGCCTCGGCGGCTACTCGCAGGTGGTGGCCCGCTACTGGCTCTCCAGTGGCAGCACGGTCCCGCGTGAGAAGGCGGTGCAGCTGCTCAGCTCGCTGGCCTGGCGGGGCATCGCGGGCTTCCCGCTGCACGGCGTGGACGGTCACTGAGCGAATTCCCGTTTTCTGTTCGCTACTGGCGTGCGGCGGCGCTGCCGTACGCATCGCCTCACCGGGCTAATGTGTGCTGGGTACGGCGCGGATGGCCGCGCACACACTGACCGTCGGAGGGACAAAGCCGTGGAGGTCAAGATCGGCGTGCAGTACGCGCCCCGCGAGATCGTGCTGGAGAGCGGCCAGAGTGCCGAGGAAGTCGAGCACGCGGTGTCCGAGGCTCTGTCCGGCAAGACGCCGCTGCTGAGCCTCGTGGACGAACACGGCCGCAAGGTCCTGGTTCCGGCAGACCGCCTCGCGTATGTCGAGCTCGGCGAGCCGACCGCGCGCAAGGTGGGCTTCAGCGCCCTGTAGGCAGGGGCGTCGCACGCAGGACGAACGACGGGAACGGCCCGGTGGTGACAACCACCGGGCCGTTCCCGTGTGTTGACGTGGTCCCGCGAAAGCGTCAAAGCGGCAGGAACAGGGGGTTGACGCGATCCGGGCCAAGGCTCGGAGGATTGCATTCCGGCTGCCACGGGTAAGACCGGCTACGACCGTTTTGCACCTGGCCGCGAGGGAGGGACACCCTGTGATTCTGGAAGCACTTGGCTCCGCACTGCTCGGTTTCGCCCTGGCGTGGGCCGCGGCCCACCGCCTGCCCCACCGGCTCCCCGCCCGCAATCTGGTCCTGTCGACCGGAGCGGTGGGCGCCGTGATCGGATCCTTCGTCACGCACATGGCTCTGGGAGCGGGCCACGCGCCCGGCACACTCGTGGGCGCGGTGGCCATCTCCGCGGCCCTGCTGTCGCTCCTGATCCGCCCGAGCCGTGGGCTGCGCCGCCGCTCTGCGACGGCGTAGCCGCGGGGCTGCGGGCCCGCGGCAAGGGTGTGCTGCCGCTGGGCTCCGCTGCCGCTAGGCGGCGAGCCCCAGCGCGGCCATGCGCTTGGTGTGCGCCTCGGTGATCCGCGAGAACATCCGCCCGACCTCGGCGAGGTCGAAGCCGTCGGCGACGCCCCCGACCAGCATGGTCGACAGCGCGTCCCGGTCGGCGACCACCCGCTGCGACTGCGAGAGCGCCTCGCCCATGAGCCGTCGCGCCCACAGCGCGAGCCGCCCGCCCACGCGCGGGTCCGCGTCGATCGCGGCGCGCACCTTCTCCACCGCGAAGCTCGCATGCCCGGTGTCGTCGAGCACACCGAGGACGAGCCCCCGGGTGTCGCCGTCGAGCCGCGCCGCGACCTCCCGGTAGAAGTCACTGGCGATCGAGTCACCCACGTACGCCTTGACCAGGCCCTCGAGCCAGTCGGACGGCGCCGTCTGCCGGTGGAACCCGTCGAGGGCGGCCACGAAGGGCTCCATCGCCTCGGTGGCGTCCGCGCCGATCGCCGTGAGCCGGTCCCGCAACCGCTCGAAGTGGTGGAACTCGGCCGACGCCATCTTCGCCAGTTCCGCCTTGTCGCCGAGCGTCGGCGCCAGCTTCGCGTCCTCCGCGAGCCGCTCGAACGCCGCGAGCTCTCCGTAGGCGAGTGCCCCGAGCAGGTCCTCCACCGCGGCGCGGTAGTGCGGGTCGGCGGAGGCGGTCTTCCAGTCCTGGGCGGCGATTCCGGTGGGTTCGGCAGGCTTGTCAGCGGCGGTGTCAGGCGTGTCCATAAACCGCACAATAGCCCGCGCGCAGCAACGCGTAAGGGGCTGGCCGGTGACTGTGACGACGGCTACGTGACATATTCGGCCGACACGGCTGCGAGATTCCGGGGTACAGTGGTAATGCACCCGCCGAATATTCGTCGGGTCGTATGAATGAGGATGCCCGGTCGGAGGCCCGATCGGCTCCGAACCGACAGCCCTCCAGGCAGTACGCACAGTGCGTACGGCATGAGGAGGGAACCTCAGCGGTATGAGCGCTCGAGCGCAGGCAGTGGTCCCGCGCCCCCGGCCCCGCCCCCCAAGCAGCCGGCGGTAGTGGCACGGTCACGACCCCCAGCGTTCGCCTCAGGCCGCGTCTCACAGAAGAGGCAATGCCCTGACTACGACTTTCCGCGATCTCGGAATTCTCCCCGAGACGGCCGAGGCCCTTGAGGCCGTCGGCATCATCAGTCCTTTCCCCATCCAAGAGATGACGCTGCCCGTCGCGCTCTCCGGCAGCGACGTCATCGGCCAGGCCAAGACCGGCACCGGCAAGACGCTCGGCTTCGGACTCCCGCTCCTTGAGCGTGTCACCGTCCCCGCGGACGTCGAGGCGGGCCGGGCCAAGCCCGAGCAGCTGACCGAGGCGCCGCAGGCCCTCATCGTCGTCCCCACCCGTGAGCTGTGCCAGCAGGTCACGAACGACCTGCAGACCGCCGGCAAGGCGCGCAATGTCCGCGTCCTCGCCATATACGGCGGCCGTGCCTATGAGCCGCAGGTCGAGGCCCTCAAGAAGGGCATCGACATCGTCGTCGGCACCCCGGGCCGGCTGCTCGACCTCGCGGGTCAGAAGAAGCTCAACCTCAAGCACGTCAAGTGCCTGGTCCTCGACGAGGCCGACGAGATGCTCGACCTGGGCTTCCTGCCCGACGTCGAGCGCATCATCAACATGCTTCCGGCCAAGCGCCAGACGATGCTGTTCTCGGCGACCATGCCGGGCGCGGTCATCGGCCTGGCCCGTCGCTACATGTCGCAGCCCACGCACATCAGCGCCACCTCGCCGGACGACGCGGGCCAAACCGTCGCGAACACGAAGCAGCACGTGTTCCGCGCGCACAACATGGACAAGCCCGAGATGGTCTCGCGCATCCTGCAGGCCGACGGCCGCGGACTCGCGATGATCTTCTGCCGTACGAAGCGGACCGCCGCCGACATCGCCGAGCAGCTCGAAAAGCGTGGCTTCGCCTCGGGCGCCGTCCACGGCGACCTCGGGCAGGGCGCCCGCGAGCAGGCGCTGCGCGCCTTCCGCAACGGCAAGGTGGACGTGCTCGTCTGCACCGACGTCGCCGCCCGTGGCATCGACGTCGAGGGCGTCACGCACGTCATCAACTACCAGTCCCCCGAGGACGAGAAGACCTACCTGCACCGCATCGGCCGCACCGGCCGCGCGGGCGCCAAGGGCATCGCGATCACGCTGGTCGACTGGGACGACATCCCGCGCTGGCAGCTGATCAACAAGGCTCTTGACCTGGGCCTCGGCGACCCGGTCGAGACGTACTCCAGCTCTCCTCACCTGTACGAGGAGCTGAGCATCCCGGCGGGCACGAAGGGTGTGCTTCCGCGCGGCGACCGTACGCGTGCCGGGCTCCGTGCCGAGGAGGTCGAAGACCTCGGCGAGACCGGCGGCAAGGGCGGATCGCGCGGCCGTGACCGCGACCGCGACCGTGGCGGCCGTGATCGTGACCGTGGCGGCCGTGACCGCGCTGTCGCTCCCGAGCCGGAGCGCGAGCAGCGTGAGGCGCGTACACCGCGCCGACGCCGTCGTACGCGATCGGGTACGCCGCTGGAGGCCCCCTCCTCCGTGGCGGTGGCCGAGGCCGCCGCGCCTGCGGCCGCCCCTGAGGCCGAGCTGCCGGAGCCGCGTGCGCCGCGCCGCCGTCGCCGGACGCGGAACGGCTCGGAGGCCGCCGAGGCTGTCGTCGACACGGTCGAGGCCGTGGAGACCCCCGAGGCGGAAGCCCCGGCGACGAAGCCGCGCCGCCGCACCCGCAAGGCCGCGGAAGCCGTGGCCGAGCCGGTCGAGGCCGTCGTGGACGTCGTGGAAGCCACCGAGGCAGAAGCCCCGGTATCGAAGCCTCGTCGCCGGACCCGCAAGGCTGCGGAAGCCGTCGTCGACACGGTCGAAGCCGTGGAGACCCCCGAGGCCGACGCCCCGGCGACCAAGCCCCGCCGCCGTACCCGCAAGGCCGCCGAGCCGGTGACCGAGGTCGCGGAAGCCGCCGAAACCGAGGCCCCGGCCACCAAGCCGAAGCGCCGCACCCGCAGCAAGGCTGCCGAGGCTGTCGTCGACACGGTCGAGGCCGTGGAGGCCCCCGAGGCGGAAGCCCCGGCGACCAAGCCCCGCCGCCGCACCCGCAAGGCCGCCGAGCCGGTGACCGAGGTCGCGGAAGCCGCCGAAACCGAGGCCCCGGCCACCAAGCCGAAGCGCCGCACCCGCAAGGCTGCGGAGCCCGCGGTCGAGGCTGTAGAGAGCCCCGAGGCCGACGCCCCGGCAACCAAGCCACGCCGCCGCACCCGCAAGGCAGCGGAAGCCGTGGTCGAGACCGTCGAGGCCGAGATCCCGGCCCAGTCGACGGAAGAGACCAAGCCGCGTCGCCGTACGCGTAAGGCCGCGGAGGCCCCGGCTGCCGCCGAGGAGCCGACCGTGGCGAAGCCGCGTCGCCGTGCGCGCAAGGCGGTGGCCACACCGGCCGAGGAGAGCTGACGCGCTCCGCTGAGGTCCAACGCCTGAAGGCCCGGCTCCCCGCAGGGGGAGCCGGGCCTTCTGCGCGCCATCCCGACCGCTCAAGGCCCGCCCCCGGCGGCTAGCCTCGACACATGAGCAGGCCCCCGACCTTCACCCCGCCCCCCGGCGTCGACGCCCGGCGACTGAACACCGCTCGCGGAGACTTCGCCGCCCTCGACGCCCGCCCGGCCGGCCAGGCCAGAGGCACCGTCCTGCTGCTCCCCGGGTTCACCGGAAGCAAGGAGGACTTCATCGCTCTGCTCAGGCCCCTCGCAGATGCCGGGTACCGCGCGGTCTCCGTCGACGGGCGCGGGCAGTACGAGACCCCCGGCCCCGCCGAGGACGAATCCCCCTACGCCCAAGCCGAGTTGGCCCAAGACGCCCTCGCCCAGGCCGACGCCCTCGGCGGCAGGCCGCATCTCCTCGGGCACTCCCTGGGAGGGCAGATCGCCCGCGCCGCCACCCTCCGCGCCCCGGCGGACACCTTCGCCTCGCTCACCCTGATGTCATCGGGCCCCGCCCGGATCTCGCCATCGCAGCAGGCCCGCGCCAAGATGCTGACCGACGCGCTCTCCGTCCTGTCCATGGCCGAGGCCTGGGCCGCCATGCAGGCCGTGGATCCGCCCGAGGACACCGACGTCGACGGCGACGCCCTGCGCGAGCGCTGGCTGCGGCACAGCCCCGCCCAGCTCATCGCCACCGGCAAACAGCTCTGCGCCGAGCCCGACCGCGTCACGGAGCTCGCCGCCATCCCGCTGCCCAAGCACGTCGTCTCCGGCGAGCGCGACGACACCTGGCCCATCGCGTGGCTCGACGACATGGCGGACCGGCTCCGCGCCCACCGCACGGTCATCACCGGCGCCGAGCACTCCCCCAACACCGACCGCCCGGCGGAGACCGCAGCCGCGCTCATCAGCTTCTGGGACGGGATCAGCGCCGGCCAGTAGTACGTGGCCGGTACCGCGTGGCTAGTACCGCGTGGCTAGTAGTGCGTCTGCAACCGTTCCCAGAAGCCGTCCCGCAGCGCACGCCGCAGATCCGACTGCCCCCGCAGCGAGTACGCGAGCAGCTTCTCCGCCTCCACCAGAAGCTCCTGGTCAACCGAACCCGGCAGATAGGGATGCCCCGGCAGCAGATCCACCAGCGCCGCACGCCCCCGCTCCGCCAGCCACTTCGCGGCGATCTGCGCGCCCACGAACCGCACGTCCTCACGCGAGGGCCGCGGCGTGCCCGCCGTCTCGTACGTCGTCACGGTGCGCCGCGACACGTACGGCTTGAAGAACTCGAGGTCGAACGTGCGCTGACTGTCGACCTCCCACAGCAGCGGCTCCGCCTGATTGCGGCCGCCCTCCGCCGCCTCGATGCCCCACAGATGAACCCGCGCGCCGTACCCCTGCGCCGCCTCCACCGCCGAGACCAGGTCCTCGTCGCCGCCGATCAGGGCCGCGTCGCTGATCGCGCGGTGCCTGGCAAGGGACTCCAGATCCGTCCGAATGAGGGAATCGACACCCTTTTGCTGATTGTTCGCGTTCAGGTTGCCCAGGCGCACCTTGACGTCGGGCAGCTCGGCGATCGACTGCTGCTCCACCGTGTGGATGCGGCGGCGCGCGCCGTCGTACCAGTAGACGCGCAGCAGACGGCTGTCCGCGAAGATCGTGCGCGCCTTGTCGATGAACGCCTCGATCAGCCCCTCCGCGTCCAGATCGAAGGCCCGCCGGTCCTCCGTGCCGACCGCGAGCCGCCCCGCCGCCGCGTACACATACCCGGCGTCGACGAAGATCGCGTGCGTGGACGGTGTCTTCGCCACCTCGGCGAGCACACGCTCGAGGAGTCCGTTGGTGCGCTCCAGCTGGGCGCTGATGTCGATCTCGTCGTTCATTGAGGTTCATTGTCCCGCTGGTCACGCAGCGAACACAACCGGTCTCGCTACTCGTGAGTAATTAGTCTGTCGAAAAATTTCCTTAGCGTAGGGAATGTTTGCTGGGGGCAACCCGTTGTACCCGTATGGAACGCCGGACACAGCTGTCCCGGCGGCCACAATGAGTAGTTCTCCTTCAGGAGGATGACCAGACGAAGGGAGAAGCCATATGCGCTTCGAAATCATGCGACTCGACGACGTCGACGGCAACGCCGTGGACCGGACCGTCGTGGACGCCGCCTCCGTCAATCGGATCGTGCAGCAGGCCGCAGCGATCGGCCAGCGCATCTACATCCGCCCGGCCGAATCCCCGGCCTCGTAACGCACATGTGGCGGCACATTCGTGTGCCGCACAGGTTGTAACGATCAGGTTGTGACGAACAACGGTGAAGGGCCCTCGTACGCAGATGTACGGGGCCCTTGGCATGCCCGGCCGCCCCGGCGAGGTCGCCGGGGGCGGCGGCGCGGGTCTAGCCGTTGACCACCTGCGTCACGCCGTTGATGATCTGCTGGACCGCGATCGCGGAGAGCATCATCCCCGCGAGGCGCGTCACCAGGACCACGCCGCCGTCCTTGATGACCCGGATGATCAGCAGCGAATAGCGCATCACCAGCCACAGCACGACGTGCATCGCCACGATCGCCGCCCAGACGGAGATCTGCGTACCGACGCTGTCGGCGTCCTGCACGGCCAGGATGACCGAGACGATCGCGCCGGGGCCCGCGAGCAGCGGCATGCCGAGCGGTACGAGGGCGACGTTGACGTCCTTGGTCTGCTTCGGCTCGTCGGTCTTGCCGGTGAGCAGGTCGAGCGCGATCAGCAGGAGCAGCAGCCCGCCCGCGATCATCAGCGCGGGGACGGAGACATGCAGGTAGTCGAGGATCTGATGACCCAGGACCCCGAAGACCGCGATCACACCGAAGGCGACGCACACGGCCTGGAAGGCCATCTTCTTCTGCACCTTGGCGGGCCTGCCCGAGGTGAGACCGAGGAAGATCGGCGTGATCCCGGGAGGGTCCATGATCACGAAAAGGGTGAGAAAGAGGGATCCGAAAACGGCAGCGTCGAACACAGTGATGGCCTTGCAGAGAGTGGTGAGAGTGGTGAAGTGCTACGAAACGCCGCGCGGCAGGGCGGCGCGAAGGGGCGCGTGAGAGTTACGCGGTGGCGCTTCCGCCCGCGCCGGGCACGGGGAACGCCCCGGTGGCCCGTCGCGTGATCTCCCCGTAGATCTCGGGGTCGGTGGTGAACTCCCCGAGCACGCACGTCTTGCGGCTGCCGTGGTAGTCGCTCGACCCGGTGGCGAGGAGGCCGAGGTCCGCGGCGAGGCCGTGCAGCCTGGTGCGGGTGGCCGGTTCGTGGTCCATGTGGTCGACCTCGACGCCGTCGAGACCGGCCGCGGCGAGCGCCGCTATCGCGGCCTCTGGCACGACCTGCCCGCGCTTGACGGCCGCCGGATGCGCGAAGACGGTGACGCCGCCCGCGGCCTTGACCAGGCGGATCGCGTCGAAGGGGTCGAGTTCGTGCTTCTCGGCGTACGCACGGCCGCCGTCGGCGAGCCAGTCGGACGTGAAGGCGTCCGAGACGGTGGGCACGACGCCCAGTTCCACCAGCGCCTCGGCGATGTGCGGGCGGCCGACCGAGCCGTCGCCCGCGATGCGCGCGACCTGCTCCCAGCTGACCGGGACGCCGAGTTCCTGAAGCTTGCCGATCATCGCCTTCGCGCGGGGCACCCGGTCGTCGCGCACGAGCTCGCGCTCACGGGCGAGCTCAGGCTCGTGGGGGTCGAAGAGGTAGGCCAGCATGTGCAGGCCCACGCCGTCGAGGCGGCAGGAGAGTTCGGCGCCGGTGACGAGGGTGAGGCCCCGGTCGAGTGTCGCCAGGGCCTTGATGGCTTCCGCGTACCCGCGGGTGCTGTCGTGGTCCGTGAGCGCGACGACGTCGAGCCCTGCGGCGGCGGCGTTGCGCATCAGCTGCGCCGGGGTGTCCGTGCCGTCGGAAGCGGTGGAGTGGGTGTGCAGGTCGATGCGCACGACGCGTACTCCAGGCTCTGACGGTACGGATGCGGAAGTCCACGGGGGACGGTCGCAAGGGGGACGCTCAAGGATAACGGGAGGCGACCGCTCCACCACCCGCCCCGGACGAGACCCCCCTCACCCTCAGCACCGGCGCCGCCCCCACCTCACGGCATCAAAATCCGCGGCGAAAGCGCCCCGCACGGCAGCAGGTCCACCTCGGCGCCCGCGTCCCGCAGATCGGTCAGCACCAGCTCGTCGTACATCAAGAGCCCCGACTGCTCCGGCCACGCGATCGCCCACAGCCACAGCCCCCGCGCCTCGCCCGCGAAGACCGCGCGGTCGTCCGGCGTGCCCGCCACATGCCACATCGGGGTCGGCCGGCCGGCCGCGAGCAGCTTGGCCTGCGGGGGTTTCTCGACGTTCAGATACGGGCCGGGGTCCGGGCCGTCAATGCCCGCGTACCGCGCGCCGAGACCGACGCCGAGCTCCTCGGCGACAAGCACCAGCTCGCCCATGCCGCCGAGCGGCGCGGGCCCCGAGCAGGCCACAGCGGTCGCACGGCCGCCGCTGCGGTCGTCGCCCGCGCAGGCCACACCCGTGAAGAGCCAGCCGACCGGCAGCGGCCACGGCATCCACACCGGCACCTGCGCACGGTGCACCACGACCTGGAGGGCCTCGACGCTCGGCGGGATCACAGGCTGCAGCGGATGCACGGTCCCGTGCACATCGCACTGCCAGGAGTCGGCAAAGAGACCGGGAGCCCTGACCCGGCCACCACACTTCGGGCAACTGGGTTCGCCCCTCATAGCGACCAACGGTCCTCCCCGGCCGTCCCCCCGTCAAGGACGATCACCCGTCCGGTGGCCCTGTCACCAGGCAATATTAGATGTAGCTTGCATCTTTTAGTCTCGCTAACTAATATGTGTATACGTCAACGACCTCGACGGAAGCCGCTAAGGAGCTGGCATGAACAGCAGCACAGGAGGGCCCCGTGAAGGGGACCCGTTCGACGAGGGGGCGACCAGCCTTCTGCGGCAGCCGAAGGCCGTCTGGGCCACGGCCGGCGCGTCCGTCGTCGCTTTCATGGGCATCGGGCTCGTCGACCCGATCCTTCCCTCCATCGCCAAGGGCCTGGACGCCTCCGCAAGCCAGGTCTCCCTGCTCTTCACCTCGTACTTCCTGATCACCGCCGTCGCGATGCTGGTGACCGGCTTCGTGTCGAGCCGGATCGGCGGCAAGAAGACCCTGCTCCTCGGGCTCGCGCTCGTCGTGGTCTTCGCGGGCCTCGCCGGAACCTCCGGATCGGTCGGCGAACTCGTCGGGTTCCGCGCGGGCTGGGGCCTTGGCAACGCGCTCTTCGTCTCGACCGCGCTGGCCGTCATCGTCGGCGCCGCGGCCGGCGGCAGCGCCGCGGCGATCCTGCTCTACGAATCGGCGCTCGGCCTCGGCATGGCGTGCGGACCGCTGCTCGGCGCGGTGCTCGGCAACGCCAGCTGGCGCTACCCGTTCTTCGGCACCGCGGTCTTGATGGCCGTCGGCTTCCTCTGCATCACCGCGTTCCTCAAGGAGCAGCCGAAGCCCGCGCAGAAGACCTCACTGCTCGCGCCGATCAAGGCGCTTGGCCACGGCGGGCTCGCGTCGGCCGCCGCCTCCGCGTTCTTCTACAACTACACGTTCTTCACGGTCCTGGCCTTCACGCCGTTCGTGCTGAACACGACCCCGTACAAGTCGGGTGCGATCTTCTTCGCCTGGGGTCTGCTGCTCGCCGTCTTCTCCGTGCTCGTGGCCCCACGGCTGCAGGCGCGGATCGGCTCGCTGAAGGTGCTCGGCGGTTCGCTCGTGCTGCTCGCGGTGGACGTGCTCGTGCTCGGCTACGGCAACCACACGACGGCCATCGTCTGCACGATCCTGTCCGGCGCCTTCATCGGCGTGAACAACACCGTCTACACCGAGCTCGCGCTCGGCGTATCGGACGCGCCGCGGCCGGTGGCCAGCGCCGGTTACAACTTCGTCCGGTGGTTCGCCGCAGCCGCCGCGCCGTTCTTCGCGCCGAAGATCGAGGAGTGGAGCAACATCCACATCCCGTTCGTCGTCGCGGCCGTCACGGCGGTGCTCGGCGCGGTCGTGGTCTATGTCCGCAGAAATTCCCTCGCCCACGAGGCCGAGGAGCTCGAACCCCAGCACGCGGCGGAGGACGGCGTCACCGTCTTCGCCAACTGAGGCTCCCAGCAGAGGAGTTCAGTCCAGGGACACGGACCTGCGCAGCGGATCGCGCAGGTCCGTCCCGCTGTTCAGCCAGCGCTCCTGGAGAGCCTGCGCCCCATGCACCCGCTTCCACGCGGCCTCGTTCGGCGTCATGGGCAGCAGCGGCAGGACCCGTACGGGCTCCATCGGCTCATCGAGCTCCAGGTCCTCCACCAGACCGCCCGGCTCCGCCACCAGGACCGACGTGAACTGCGCGCCGGGCCACAGCGGTTCGCCCACGTCGAGCGAGGCACCCGGCGCCACGATCAGGCCCTCGACCTGCGGCGAGGCCGCCAGTACCGCGAGGGGGCGCAGCACCTTGTCCGTGTCGGCGACGCCACCTCGTACCGAAAGGACCAGTTCCGCTCGCGGGCCCTTGACCGGGTCGGCGAGCGCGGCGGTGGGGTCGGCCATCGGCTTGCCCGACATGCCGAGGGTGGCGTAGCGGACCACGTCCCCGTCCGTGAAGCGCAGCACTTCGACGCGGTCGGTGCCGAGGAAGGTCACCGCGGCGCGGGCGTCCGGTTCACCGAGGGCAGTGCGGAGACGGGCTTCGACCAGAGCAAGAACATCAGCCATGACGCGAGCATAGAACTCGTCAGTGTGGGGTAAAGGCGGGGCTTGACACTTCAGTCGGCTGATAGTGTTGGCCGCTGGTCCCGGGCAGCACGCAGAGCGTGCTCTCAAGCCCGGCCAGATGACTTCGCGCGCTACGCGCTTGGGACTCCCCTACGGGGGACCGGCCGGAGGAGGTGGGGCTGCCATGGATCGAAGTCGACCGTGCAGTACCACCCGTTCTTCCGTCTGACACCTCACGCAGCCCTGTAGCTGCCACTGTGCGCCTGTACTCCCCGTGCTCGCGTGCGACGGAAGAGCACTTCGTTTCCACCTGATCTCTCTGATTTCTCTGTTCTCTGAATCTGAGTCAGTAGCGAAGCTGCCACCGCGATGGTGCGGTGCTCCCCGCTTTGTGGACGTGCCAAACATCCTCAGCAGGACGTCCTCATTCCGGGTAGTTCCACCCGCCGCCGGCGGCCTCCGTCAAAGGAGCCTGCCCATGTCGATGATCCGTGACCTCCGCGCCGCCGTTCGCCCCTCGCTCCGCAAGGATGGCAGCCCCTACAGCTCGTACGACACCACGCGCGACCCGACCGCCGCCTCCGCCGTCGTCGACTGCGCCGTCTACCGTGACGGCCGCCGCGCGGCCTGCGACGACACGCTCACGCCGCACGAGGCGATGCTCCAGGTGCGGCGCGACGGCGGCTTCGCCTGGATCGGTCTGCACGAGCCGACCGAGGCCGAATTCGCCGGTATCGCCGCCGAGTTCGGGCTGCACCCGCTCGCCGTCGAGGACGCGGTGCACGCCCACCAGCGGCCCAAGCTGGAGCGCTACGACGACACGCTCTTCACCGTCTTCAAGACCATCCACTACGTCGAGCACGCCGAACTCACCGCCACCAGCGAGATCGTGGAGACCGGCGAGGTGATGTGCTTCACCGGCCGGGACTTCTTCATCACCGTGCGGCACGGCGGCCATGGCTCGCTGCGTGCCCTGCGGCGCAGGCTCCAGGAGGAGCCCGAGCTGCTCGCCAAAGGGCCGTCCGCCGTCCTGCACACCATCGCCGACCACGTCGTCGACGGTTATCTCGCGGTGGCCGACGCGATGCAGGACGACATCGACGAGGTGGAGACCGAGGTGTTCTCCGCGCCGAGCAAGGGCAAGGGCTCCGCGCGCGGTGTCGACGCCGGGCGGATCTACCAGCTCAAGCGGGAGGTCCTGGAGTTCAAGCGGGCCGTCTCCCCGCTGCTCCGGCCCATGCTGCTCCTGAGCGAGCGGCCGATGCGGCTCGTCGACCCGGACATCCAGAAGTACTTCCGTGACGTCGCCGACCACCTGGCCCGCGTCCAGGAGCAGGTCGTCGGCTTCGACGAACTGCTCAACTCGATCCTCCAGGCCAACCTCGCGCAGGCCGCGGTCGCGCAGAACGAGGACATGCGCAAGATCACCTCCTGGGCGGCGATCATCGCCGTGCCCACGGCGGTCTGCGGGGTCTACGGCATGAACTTCGACCACATGCCCGAGCTGCACTGGCGCTTCGGCTACCCGATGGTCCTCGGCCTCATCGGCGGCGTCTGCTGGGCCATCCACCGCACCCTCAAGCGCAACGGCTGGCTGTAGCCCGCCACTCGATAGGGTGCGCGCATGACAGAAACGCTGCTCGCCCGGGCCCTCGTCGAGGAGGCCACCAAGAAGTCGGGCCTCATCTGGGTGCGCGGCGAAGAACCGGCCCGCGCCCTGTGGCACGTGTGGCACGAGGGCGCCGCGCACCTCGTCGGCGACGGCCCCGGCGAGCAGCCACTGCCGGGACTCGTCGACGGCGGCTGGGCCGAAGTGACCGTACGCAGCAAGGACAAGGGCGGCAGGCTCATCGCCTGGACGGCCCTGGTGACCGAGCTCGCGCCGCGCTCCGATGCGTGGGAGGCGGCCGTCGCCGAGCTCAAGGGCAAGCGCCTGAACGCCCCCGACGGCGAGCGGATGCCGCAGCGCTGGGCGGACGAGTGCCGGGTGGTCCGGCTCACCCCGCGGGAGACGGTCACCGACCTGCCCGACGGCTCCCTCGCGGCCCCGCCGCTGCCGACCCCGGCGACCACCCGGCAGCCGGTGCCTCAGGCGCTGCCGCGGCTGCTGTTCAAGCGGAAGAAGCAGAAGGGCTGAGCCCCGGCGCGGGCGGACCCCGTCGCGCCCCTCTGTCCTCCTCCGCGCCCCCTTGATACGCCGTCACGTGACACGCCGTCACGACTCGGGGAGCTGCTCTCCGTAGTCCACCATCTCGTCCTTCGCCGGCACGTTGAGGGCGAAGTCCCGCCCCCAGTCACTGAGCAGCAGCGTGCCCGCGTCGCCCGCGCGCACCAGGCGCAGCGGGTAGGGCTTGCCCTTGAGGGAGACGGACAGGGTGCCGCCCGCGCCCTCGTCGCCGGTGATCTTGATGCTGGGGGCGCCGCTGGTCGTGCCGCGGTCGCCGGTGGCGAGCTTGCCGTGCAGGGTGAGCATGCCCTCCAGGAGGACGTCCTTGTCGGTGAAGCCGCTCAGCTGCTGGTAGGCCGCGTCCTCCCGGGGGACCTTCACGTACTTGCCGTCGAGCTTGGCCGCGGCGGCGCCGTCCGTCTTGCCGGGCTTCTGGCCGCCCTTGGCGTCCTCGTGCGTCCAGAAGCCGGCGTCGGCCTTCAGGAAGAGCTGCTTGCCGACGCGCAGCAGCTGGAAGGTCTCGCCCTTCGACGTGACGGAGCCGGTGCCGCCCTCTTCCTTCAGGCGCATGTCGAGCTTGTACGTGTGCCCCTTGCTGACCAGGGAACCCGACAGCCGCACCGCGGGCGCCGCGTAGGCCACCGAACGGGACTTGCTCTGGATCTTGGTGGCGGAGAGCTTGCCGATGCCGTTCGTGCCCGCGTCCGGATCCTCGTCGCTGCTGCACCCGGTGAGACCGGTGACCCCCATGACAAGACCCGCGCACAACGCGCTCACGAGTGCCGCCCTGCGGGTGCGGCGGGCCATGGGGATAGCGGACACAGGGGGCCCTGCCTCTCGTGGGGGACGACGGCTACGGCTACGGCAGTACGGCAGCGTACCCGTGCTGACCAGTCGCATCACCGCCAGTCCTGACGGATGACCCGCCGGGGCGGATCCGACCGGGACGGGCTAGCCTGAAGCCCGTATTACGGGACAGAACGGCATAAGACGCTACGAGCTCACGAGGAGCAGAGGAGGGCGCGTGTGATGGCCGCGACCACCTCCCGGGTCTTCGTCTCGCATCTGGCCGGCACCGCCGTCTTCGACCCGAACGGCGACCAGGTGGGCCGGGTGCGCGACCTGGTCGCGATGCTCCGGGTCAACCGCAGGCCGCCCCGGCTGCTCGGCCTCGTCGTCGAGCTGTCCACGCGGCGGCGCATCTTCCTGCCCATGACCCGGGTGACGGGCATCGAGACGGGCCAGGTCATCACCACCGGCGTACTGAACGTCCGGCGCTTCGAACAGCGGCCCACCGAGCGGCTCGTGCTCGGCGAGATGCTCGACCGCCGGGTCCGGCTGATCGAGACGGACGAGGAGGTGACCGTCCTCGACGTGGCGGTCCAGCAGCTGCCGGCCCGCCGGGACTGGGAGATCGACCGGGTCTTCGTACGCAAGGGGAAGGGCGGCACCTTCCGGCGCAAGGGGGAGACGCTGACCGTCGAGTGGTCGGCCGTCGACGGTTTCTCCCTGGAGGAGCACGGCCAGGGCGCCGAGAGCCTGCTCGCCACCTTCGAGCAGCTGCGCGCCGCCGACCTCGCCAACGTGCTGCACCACCTCTCGCCCAAACGGCGGGCCGAAGTGGCCGCCGCCCTCGACGACGACCGGCTCGCCGACGTGCTCGAAGAGCTTCCCGAGGACGACCAGATCGAGATCCTCGGCAAGCTCAAGGAGGAGCGCGCCGCCGACGTCCTGGAGGCGATGGACCCCGACGACGCCGCCGACCTGCTCGCCGAGCTCCCCGAGGACGACAAGGAGCGCCTCCTCACCCTGATGCAGCCCGACGACGCCGCCGACGTGCGGCGTCTGATGGCGTACGAGGAGCGCACCGCGGGCGGTCTGATGACGACCGAGCCGATCGTGCTGCGGCCCGACGCGACCGTCGCCGACGCCCTCGCGCGGGTGCGCCAGCAGGACCTCTCCCCCGCGCTCGCCGCCCAGGTGTACGTGTGCCGGCCGCCGGACGAGACGCCGACGGGCAAGTATCTGGGCACCGTGCACTTCCAGCGGCTCCTGCGCGATCCGCCGTACACCCTGGTCAGTTCGATCCTGGACGACGATCTGCAGCCGCTCGCGCCGGAGACCGCGCTGCCCGAGGTCGCCGGGTTCTTCGCCACGTACGACATGGTGGCGGCCCCCGTCGTCGACGAGGGCGGCTCGCTGCTCGGCGCGGTGACCGTCGACGACGTGCTCGACCACATGCTGCCGGACGACTGGCGCGAGACGGAGTTCCACCTGGACGAGACCGAGGAGACCGAGGAGGAGGCGCCCCATGGCGGCGGCTGACCGCGAGCGGGACGGCCGTGCCGAGCCGCGGGCCACGCCACGCTTCCGGCTCGACCAGCCTCGGCCGCCGCGCCGCAGGCTCCTGCCGGAGTACGACCCCGAGGCCTTCGGGCGGCTCTCGGAGCGGATCGCGCGGTTCCTGGGCACGGGGCGCTTCATCGTCTGGATGACGGTCACCATCACCGTCTGGGTCGTCTGGAACATCACCGTCCCGGACTCACTGCGCTTCGACCCGTTCCCGTTCCTCTTCCTGACCCTCGCGCTGTCCCTCCAGGCGTCCTACGCGGCGCCCCTGATCCTGCTCGCGCAGAACCGGCAGGACGACCGTGACCGGGTCAATCTCGAACAGGACCGCAAGCAGAACGAGCGTGCCATCGCGGACACCGAATATCTCAGCCGCGAGATCGCCTCGCTGCGCATGGGCCTGGGCGAGGTGGCCACCCGCGACTGGATCCGCTCCGAGCTCCAGGACCTGGTCAAGGAGCTGGAGGAGCAGCGGACGGGCCGCCGCGTCGTATTCCCGGCAGAGGAGCGCGGGGGCAGTGACGTAGGCGACCGTTGACGGCCCTTTCCTGAGCAGGGTTACCGCGCCGTACTATCGGTCTTATGGCTACGGAAGACGCGGTGCGTGAAGCACTGGCGACGGTGAACGACCCCGAGATCCACCGACCCATCACCGAGTTGGGGATGGTCAAATCGGTCGATATCTCCGCCGATGGGGTGGTAGCGGTCACCGTGTACCTGACGGTTTCCGGGTGCCCGATGCGCGAGACCATCACGAAGAACGTGACCGACGCGGTCGCCGCCGTCGAGGGCGTCTCGCGCGTGGACGTCACCCTCGACGTGATGAGCGACGAGCAGCGCAAGGAGCTGGCGACCGCACTGCGCGGCGGCACCGCCGAGCGCGAGGTGCCCTTCGCCAAGCCCGGCTCGCTGACCCGCGTCTACGCCGTCGCGTCCGGCAAGGGCGGCGTCGGCAAGTCCTCGGTGACGGTGAACCTCGCGGCAGCGATGGCCGCGGACGGCCTGAAGGTCGGCGTCGTGGACGCGGACATCTACGGCCACTCCGTGCCCCGGATGCTGGGCGTCGACGGCAAGCCCACCCAGGTCGAGGACATGATCATGCCGCCGTCGGCGAACGGCGTGAAGGTCATCTCGATCGGCATGTTCACCCCGGGCAACGCCCCGGTGGTGTGGCGCGGCCCGATGCTGCACCGCGCGCTCCAGCAGTTCCTCGCGGACGTCTTCTGGGGCGACCTGGACGTCCTGCTCCTGGACCTGCCGCCGGGCACCGGTGACATCGCCATCTCCGTGGCGCAGCTCGTCCCGAACGCCGAGATCCTCGTCGTGACGACGCCCCAGCAGGCAGCGGCCGAGGTGGCCGAGCGTGCGGGCTCCATCGCCGTACAGACCCACCAGAAGATCGTCGGCGTCGTCGAGAACATGTCCGGGATGCCGTGCCCGCACTGCGGCGACATGGTCGACGTCTTCGGCACGGGCGGCGGCCAGCGTGTCGCGGAGGGCCTCACGAAGACGACGGGTGCCACGGTCCCGGTCCTCGGCTCCATCCCGATCGACCTGCGGCTGCGCGAGGGCGGCGACGAGGGCAAGCCGGTCGTCCTGACGGACCCGGACTCCCCGGCGGGCTCGGCGCTGCGCACGATCGCGGGCAAGCTCGGCGGCCGCCAGCGCGGCCTCGCGGGCATGACGCTCGGCATCACGCCGCGCAACAAGTTCTGAGTTCTCCGCCGTACGCCGATGGGGGCGCCGCTCGTGTCGAGCGGCGCCCCCATCGGCGTACGTACGTCTGTGAGGCGCTAGGCCGCGTACTCCTTGATGTCCTTGACCACCGAGAAGCCCAGGCCGTACGCGCTCATGCCACGCCCGTACGCGCCCAGGTGCACGCCTTCCTTGGTCGATCCGGCGAGCACCCAGCCGAACTCGGACTCGCGGTAGTGGAACGAGGTCGGCACCCCGTCCACCGGCAGCGAGAGCGTCGACCAGTCCTCGCCCTGAAGGTCGTCCGCCAGGACCCAGGCCGTCTCGGTCTGCTGGTCCAGCCAGTCGTCCCGCAGGGTGTGGTCCATCTGGCTGGGCCAGGTGATGGACAGCAGCCCCACTCCGGCGAGCCAGGCCGCGGACGACACCGACGTCGCCTCCAGCAGGCCCGTGCCGTCCGGGCTGCGCCGCACCGGGTTGGCCGCGACGGTCACCACGACCGCGAAGCGCTCCTTGTCCTTGCCGTCGTCGGACATCTCGCTGCGCACCGACGGCTCGTCGCCGTGCCCGATGGCTCCGTGCTCCACCGCGCCGTCCGCGGCGGTGCCGACCTGCATCAGCCAGCGCTCTCCCGTGAAGGCCTCATCGAGGCCGTACCAGGGGAATGGCGCCAGCAGGTAAGCGTCGACCGTGCGCCGGGCGGAGGACATCGCCTGTGCGGTGCCGTCCGCGGCCGGCGCCTGTGCGCCTACGCGACTTGTCGTCTCCATGTACCCGGCCGCCTCCTCGTTCTCATCGGTCCGCAGGGCCCGCCCCCCTCGGGCGTCCTCAGCCGGACAACAAGGCAGGATAGCCACACCCGTTCCGGAACCTGGGACACCGGTCGGCGTACGGGTGTCTCACGGGGTGTGCCGGGCGGCGCGCTCAGGGACGTACCGCGGGTGACGAGCAGGAGGTCAGGTGGCGTCCGCGTCGAACGGCGGGTGCTCCGGAGGCGCGGTCGCCCCGGGCTTCTTGTCCATGTCGATACGGTCGCCCCGGCCGTCCTTCTTGGCCATGTCGACACGGTCACCGGCCGCGCCGTCGCCCTTGGCGTCCGAACCCTCGGCCGATTCACTCTCACGCCCGTGGACGGCGTCCGTGACCTCGGCCATCTCCTTCTTCAGGTCGAAGCCGTTCCGGATTTCCTTCAGACCCAGCTCGTCGTTGTCGAGCTGCTTGCGGATGAAGGTCTTCGGATTCAGGTCCTCGAACTCGAAGTCCTTGAATTCCGGGCCGAGTTCACTGCGTATATCCGCCTTCGCGCTGTCCGAGAATTCCCGGATCTTACGTATGGTGCGCGAGGCGTCCTGAATCAGCTTGGGCAGCTTGTCCGGGCCGAAAACGAGCACGGCGAGGATGATCAGCGCCACTACCTCGAGCGGGCCAATGTCTGAGAACACCTTGAGCTCCTTGCCATCCGGACCGGGTCCACGGTACCCGGCGTTCCTGTCCGTCCGGTAGCCGCTGGGCGACAGACATGGATCAATTGCCCCCCGACGCGCCGAGCACGAGCGTCACTTTCCGGTCCTTTCCCGCGCGCTGGAGCGTCAATTCGAGGCTGTCCTTGGGGCGGTGGGAGCGGATCTTGACGATCAGTTCGTCACCGGAGTGGACGCGCTGACCGTCCACTTCGGTGATGACGTCGCCCGGCTCGATTCCGGCACGGTCGCCAGGACCGCCCTTGTTCACGGCGGGGCCGCCGTCCTTGCCCTTCTCGCCGACGCGGGCCCCGTCGCCCGTGTACTCCATGTCGAGCGTGACGCCTATCACGGGGTGCGTGGCCTTGCCGGTGTTGATCAGCTCCTCGGCGACGCGCTTGCCCTGGTTGATCGGGATGGCGAAGCCGAGGCCGATGGAACCGGCCTGGCCGCCGCCGGGCGATGCGCTGTCGTCGGCGGAGCGGATGGCGCTGTTGATGCCGATGACGTGGGCCTCGGAGTCGACCAGCGGGCCGCCGGAGTTGCCGGGGTTGATGGGCGCGTCGGTCTGGAGCGCGTCCACGTAGCTGACGTCGCTGCCGTCGCCCTTCTCGCCGCCCGCGGTGATGGGGCGCTCCTTGGCGCTGATGATGCCGGAGGTCACCGTGTTGGCCAGGTCGAAGGGGGCGCCGATGGCCACGACGGGGTCGCCCACCTGGACGTTCTCGGAGTTGCCGAGGGGCAGCGGCTTGAGTCCGCGTACGCCGGAGACCTTGACCACCGCCAGGTCGTACCCGGAGTCGCGTCCTATGACCTCCGCCTTCGCGGTCTCGCCGCCGCTGAACGTCACCGATATCTCGCCGCCGGTGCCCGCGGGCTCGACCACGTGGTTGTTGGTGAGGATGTGCCCCTTGCCGTCGAGCACGAAGCCGGTCCCGGTGCCCTGCGCGTCGTCGCCGCTGACGTGCAGCGTCACGACGCCGGGCAGCGAGCTCGCCGCGATCCCGGCCACGCTGTCCTTGGCCCGGGCCTTGCCCTCGGCGTCAGCCTGCGGCAGCTCGACGTCCGTGACGCCGGCGTTGCGCTCCAGATAGGAACCGATGGCTCCGCCGATGCCGCCGGAGACCAGGGCGATGACGGCGATCCCGATCATGACGATCCGGCGCGCCCGCCTCTTCGTCTTGGCCTTGTCGACGGGCACGGCACCACTCTGCTGGAGGGGCGCGTTCCAGGGGTCGTACGGCTGCCGGGGCGGGGTTCCGCCAGGGCTCGGGGGGCCGGCGGGGCTCGGGGGTACGGCGGGGGCCGCTGCCGGGAGCTGTGTGCCGTGCGCCGGGGTCGCCGCCGGGTGCTGTACGGGCGGGGCGGGGGCCCAGGGGCCGGGCTCGCCGTAGGGCGGGGTGCTGTACGGGTCGGGGTCGTGCAGCGGGCGGGGGCGGTCGGCCGCGGCTGGAGCAGGAGCAGGAGCAGGAGCAGGAGCAGGAGCAGCCGGAGTTTCCGCGGCGGGGCCGGGGCCGGGCGGGGTGGTCGGGGGCGTCGCCTCGGGCGGTGTCGCCGCCGCCAGGGTGAAGTCACCTTCCGTGCTCGCCGGCCGCCCGGCGGTGTCCATCGCCTCGTCGGGGCCGGAACCCCCCGGCTCCGCGGCCGTGGCGCCCGGCGCGGACGCCTGCTTCGGGCGGCTCCACCATTTCGCCTTCGTGGGCTTGCCCTCGTCCATGCTCTCCCCACAACTGGCCACCGGCAGACGCCGCATATGTGCTCAACTCCGCGCCCGCCACAAGCCTCGGGCAGGCACGGCCCACCGAGGATTCAACCAGGTTCCCGCGCCGAAGCGCAGAGCACGTCAGCGGATCTGCGAAGTGCCCTGCAGTGTGCCCTCGATGGGGGAGGCCGCCGCGGTCCGCGCCGGGTCCGCTCCAGCCACCGCGGTGGTGCCGCCCAGCGTCGGGACGGTGCCCCCGGAAGACGGGCCGACCGGGGCGAGGGGAGAGACCGGGCGGATCATCGGGGACATGATCGCCGCACCGGTCAGCATCGGCGCCGCGACCTCGGGCACCACGGGCAAGGACTCCTGGACGTGGGGCCCTCGCGCGGGCACCCCCGGCAGCAGGGGCCCGGTGGCCTGCGTCGGCGCGACCGGCGCCGCGAGCACGCCAGGGCGCTGGCCGAGCGCGGAGAGGGGGCCGCTGCCACGGCGTCGTACGGAATCGGGGGCCGTCGTGGCACCCGAGCCCTGCGAACGCAGCGGCGACGCATTGCTGTTGCTGTTACTGCTCCCCGAGCCCGCGCGCGGCTCACCCGGGTCGGCGGGAACGCCCGTCGTGACGCCGCCCAGCGCTATCGCGGCGAGCGAGACCGCGCCCGCGGCGGCGAACGCGAACCGCCGCCCGCGCCATAGCGAACGCTCGGTCTCATGCCTGCTGACGTCCTGCCGGCTGACGTCATGGATACGGAACCCGCGCCCCGTGCTCGGCAGCACCGCGGCGTGGCTGCCCGATGGGGCATAGCCGAAGGTCTCGGGCTGCACGCCGAAGACTCCGGTGGGCGGCAGCCCGGATTCGCTGTCCGCGGTGGCGAAGCCGCCGCTCGCGGGAGGCCGGGGGCCGGACGGGGGCTCGCTGCAGCCGCCGGGAAGGCCCTGGAGGCGCGCGAGGAAACTCTCGGTGGGAGGCGGCGGTGCCACCTCGGCGAAGACGCTCTTGAGCCGCCGCTGTGCGTCGGCCTCTATCTTGCACTTCGGACAGGTCGCGAGATGAGCGAGGCATCGCTCACGCGCGTCATGGCCCAGCTCTCCGTCCACAAGGGCGGCGAGCCGGTCCCCCAGATGCTGCTCGGCCAGGTGCGGCTCGACAGGTTTCGACCGTGATCCACTCACGCGGTCGCGCCCCCTCCTCCCGGCGCCACGGCTCCGGCGAGGAGACGGCGCTCGGCGCGGGCTTCGGGCGACCGGTGCTGAAGGGCTTTGCGCAGCTGCGAGCGGCCGCGGTGGATACGGCTGCGGACCGTGCCCAGCTTGACGCCGAGGGTGGCGGCGATCTCCTCGTACGAAAGGCCTTCGATGTCGCACAGGACCACCGCGGCGCGGAACTCGGGCGCGAGGGTGTCAAGGGCCTGCTGCACGTCCGCGTCGAAATGCGTGTCGTTGAAGACCTGCTGCGGGGAGGGCTCACGGCTGGGGAGGCGCTCCGCCGCGTCGTCCCCGAGGGCGTCGAAGCGGATGCGCTGCTTGCGGCGCACCATGTCCAGGAAGAGGTTGGTGGTGATGCGGTGCAGCCAGCCCTCGAACGTACCGGGGGTGTACGTCGACAGGGACCGGAAGACACGGACGAAGACCTCTTGCGTGAGGTCCTCGGCGTCGTGCTGATTGCCGGTCAGGCGGTACGCCAGGCGATAGACCCGTCCGCTGTGCGTGCTGACGATCTCCTCCCAGGTGGGCGGAGTCCACGCCTGCGATTCCGCATCAGCGGCAAAGGTCGCGGTCTGAGCGGAACTGGCGGTGTGGAATCGGTCAGCGGTGTCGGTCACGGATTTCGGCTCACCCGCCAGCCCGAGAAAACGTCTCAGCGCTCCTCCCCGGCCTGCGGACGCAGCCGCACCTCCCCTGTCGGCTCTGGTGGTGTCCAGTGGAGCCCCTACCATAACCACCTCGCCCGTTAGCTCCGGATAAGTGTTTTTACCGGAATTTGGCACAGGCTTCCCGCCAGGTGTCCTGCCTGGTCGAAGGGCCCGCATCCGGTCTTGATCCATTCGTTACCCCCGCTGTCCGCCTACCCCTACTAAACGCCCGGTCCCATCTGCGGGTTCCCGGCACCAACGGATACAGTCACGGCCAGGCATCCACGGGGACAGGAGAGGGCCATTACCGGCAACCGGCAGACGAGCTGGGCGTTCGCCGACGCCTTTGTCGCCGAGGACGAGGCAGCGCGCTGGGCCCGTGACCGGGCCCGGGAGGCTGGGCTGCCCTCGGTGTCGCCCGGTACCGGCGCCGCGCTGCGGATGCTCGCCGCCACGGCGGACGCCAAGGCGGTCGCCGAGATCGGAACCGGCACGGGCGTGTCCGGAATCCATCTTCTGCACGGAATGAGGCCGGACGGCGTCCTGACCACCGTCGACCCCGAGCCCGACCGCCAGCAGTTCGCGCGGGAGGCGTTCCGCGCCGCCGGCTTCGCGGGCAACCGCGCGCGGTTCATCCCCGGCCGCGCACTGGACGTACTGCCCAGGCTCGCTGACGGTGGCTATGACCTCGTCTTCTGCGACGGCGACCGCACCGAGTACCTGGACTACCTCGCTGAATCGTTGCGCCTGCTGAGGCCCGGCGGGCTCGTCTGCTTCGAGGGCGCCTTCGCCGACGGCCGCACGGTGGACTCCGGTCCACAGCCGGCCGACGTACTGCGGATCCGGGAGCTGCTGCGCGCGGTGCGGGAGAGCCAGGACTTGATGCCGGCGCTGCTGCCTGTGGGGGACGGGTTGCTCTGCGCCGTCAAACGGTGAGAGCTGAGCGCTCCGCGGGTTGAACCGTATGTGCCTGTGCCTGCGGCTGCGCCGCGGCTGGCCGCTGCGCTGCACGCCGCCGGGATGTCTGCGGGCACGTCGTGGCTGATCGCGCCCGCGCGGCGGAGCCGCACATGTCACAGCCCCGCGCCCCTTCGGGGCGCCCCCCCAGGGCGCACCCAGCCCCGCACATAGCACTGCCCCGGCACGTCGTACGGTGCCGGGGCAGTGAAAGAGTATGCGCTTCCGCGTCAGCCGACGACCTTCTTCAGGGCGTCGCCGAGTGCATCGGCCTCGTCCGGAGTCAGTTCGACGACAAGTCGTCCGCCGCCTTCGAGCGGAACGCGCATGACGATGCCCCGCCCCTCCTTGGTCACCTCGAGCGGGCCGTCGCCCGTCCGCGGCTTCATGGCCGCCATGCTCGTTCCCCTTCCTGAAACCAGCTCATCGCAGCCGACAACCCAGGTGTCACCGGCATCGAACACATTGCTTCCAGGCCATTATCCCGCATGGCAGGACCCGATGACCAACATCGGTCTGCATCGCTTGCGCAACGCGCGCCCGCAAAACCACTCAATTCGGCGATGTGGCTGCGATACTGCGCCACTCCTTACGCCTCTTCGGCCAGGAATTCTTTGACGCAGGTCACATATCTCCCCTCATGTCGGAGCCCGATGATCTCCGTCATGCTGGGCTCGGACAAAGATGACCGGCGCAGGACCACTGGAGGGGATTCACCATGGCCGACACCGTGCTCTACGAGGTGAGCGACGGGCTCGCGACCATCACGCTGAACCGCCCCGAGGCGATGAACGCGATGAACGTCGAGGCCAAGGTCGCTCTGCGAGAGGCGGTGCAGTCGGCCGAGTCGGACCCCGCGGTCCGTGCCGTACTGCTCACCGCGACCGGGCGCGCGTTCTGTGTGGGGCAGGACCTGAAAGAACACGTGGGTTCACTCATGGCGGACCGCGAGTCGGGCAGCGGACAGACGATGAGCACGGTCAGGGAGCACTACAACCCCGTCCTGCGCGCGCTGACCGGGATGGCCAAGCCGGTCGTCGCGGGCGTCAACGGCGTCGCGGCCGGGGCGGGCCTCGGCTTCGCGCTCGCGGCCGACTACCGGATCGTCGCGGACACCGCGCGCTTCAACACCTCCTTCGCCGGAGTCGCGCTGACCGCCGACTCGGGCGTCTCCTGGACCCTGCAGCGGGTGATCGGCCCCGGCCGTGCCGCCGATCTGCTGCTGTTCCCGCGCAACATCTCCGCCCAGGAGGCGTACGACCTCGGCATCGCCAACAAGGTCGTCCCCGAGGCCGAGTTGGCGGCCGAGGCCCTGAAGGTGGCCCGCACCCTGGCGGAAGGCCCGACCCTCGCCTACGGGGCCCTCAAGGAGTCCCTCGCCTACGCGGCGGGCCACACCCTGGAGGAGTCCCTGGAGAAGGAGGACGAACTCCAGGCGAAGGCGGGCGCGTCCGAGGACCACACGATCGCCGTCCAGGCGTTCCTGGACAAGGCGAAGCCGAAGTACCTCGGCCGCTGAGAAGGAGCTACCGGCTCTTGGGGACGCGGATCACGCAGTCCTCCAGGTGGTCGTTCACCAGGCCGCACGCCTGCATCAGGGCGTAGGCCGTGGTGGGCCCCACGAAGCGGATGCCGCGCTTCTTCAGGGCCTTGGACAGGGCCGTGGACTCCGGAGTGATCGCCGGTACGTCGGACAGGGCGCCCGGTGTCTTGCGGGAGGCCGGGTCCGGCGCGTGCGACCAGATGAGCTCGTCCAGCTCGCCCTCGGCCCAGTCGGCGAGCACGCGCGCGTTGGCGAGGGTCGCGTCGACCTTGGCGCGGTTGCGGATGATGCCGGGATCGGCGAGGAGCCGCTCACGGTCGGCGTCCGTGAACCGCGCCACTTCGGCGATCTTGAAGTCGGCGAAGGCGGCGCGGAAGCCCTCGCGGCGGCGCAGGATCGTGATCCAGGAGAGGCCCGACTGGAAGGCCTCCAGGCAGAGGCGTTCGTACAGCGCGTCGTCCCCGCGGACCGGGCGGCCCCACTCCTCGTCGTGGTACGCCACGTAGTCCTCGGTCGACAGGCCCCAGGGGCAGCGCAGTCTGCCGTCAGGTCCCGCCACCGCGTCGCCGCTCACTTGTCGCTCTCCTCTTCGGCCGCGTCCTTCAAAGACGCCGAGTCCTGCGGGGTCACCGAGTCGTCCGGGGCCACAGGGCCCTGTGTCGCCGGGGCGTACGTCTTGAAGAGGCCGGGGCCGCCGACCGCGGTGGCCTGGGCGCCGGCGAGTGCCGCCTCCAGCTCCGCGATGTGGGCGTCGCGCTCGGCGAGTTCGGCGGCGAGGCGGCCGAGGGCGTCGTCCACGTCCGCCATGTCGTAACCCCGCAGGGTCAGCGGGAAGCGCAGTGCCTCGACGTCCGCGCGGCGCAGGGCGCGGTCCGGGGGCAGCGAGTCGGTGAACCGCTCGGGCAGAACCTCGGGCAGTGCGCCGCGCTCTCCACCGCCGATCACGGCCAGCGTCACGGCGCCGACCACCACCACGAGGGCGATGACCAGAAACAAGAACAAGACCATCTCTTCAGGCCCCCACGCTCGACTGCCGTGCTGAAACTGTCAGGGTCTGATCGTGCCATGCGGCAGTGACAGTTAAGGTCGCAGGCGGCCGGACCACGGCACCGACGGAGGAGGCTCACAGGGGATGCTCAGGCTTGGCAGGCGCGAATTCGACGCGCACGAGCCGGTGATCATGGCGATCGTGAACCGGACCCCTGACTCCTTCTACGACCAGGGCGCCACGTTCCGTGACGAGCCCGCGCTCGCCCGCGTGGAGCAGGCGGTGGCGGAGGGCGCGGCGATCATCGACATCGGCGGGGTCAAGGCGGGCCCCGGCGAGGAGGTGACGGCCGAGGAGGAGGCGCGGCGGACGGTCGGCTTCGTCGCCGAGGTGCGCAGGCGCTTCCCCGAGGTCGTGATCAGTGTCGACACGTGGCGGCACGAGGTCGGCGAGGCGGTCTGCGAGGCGGGTGCGGACCTCCTGAACGACGCGTGGGGCGGGGTGGACCCCCGGCTCGCGGAGGTGGCCGCGCGGTACGGAGCGGGCCTGGTGTGCACGCACGCGGGCGGTGCCGAGCCGCGCACCCGCCCGCACCGGACGACGTACGAGGACGTCATGGCCGACATCCTCTCGGTCACCCTGGATCTCGCCGAGCGCGCGGTCGCGCTCGGGGTGCCGCGGGAGTCCGTGATGATCGATCCGGGGCACGACTTCGGGAAGAACACGCGGCATTCGCTGGAGGCGACGCGGCGGCTCGGGGAGATGACCGCGACGGGGTGGCCGGTGCTTGTGTCGCTGTCCAACAAGGACTTCGTCGGGGAGACGCTCGACAAGCCGGTCAAGGAGCGGGTGGTGGGGACGCTGGCCACCACGGCGGTCTCCGCGTGGCTGGGGGCGCAGGTGTACCGGGTGCACGAGGTCGCGGAGACACGGCAGGTCCTGGACATGGTCGCGGCCATCGCCGGACACCGGGAGCCGGCCGTGGCACGGCGGGGACTCGCGTAGCGACGGAACAGCATGCCGGGCGGGCCGAGTGGACGCCCGCCCGGCGAGAGCGTGCGTGCTACTTGCCGACTTCCTTGGTCACCAGCGTGACCGCCTCGTCCACGTCGTCCGTGACGTGGAACAGATGCAGGTCGTGCTCGGACGCCTTGCCGCCCGCCACCACCGTGTCGCGCAGCCAGTCGACGAGTCCGCCCCAGTACTCCGAGCCGAAGAGGACGATCGGGAAGCGGGTCACCTTGCGGGTCTGTACGAGGGTGAGCGCCTCGAAGAGCTCGTCCAGGGTGCCGAGCCCGCCGGGCAGGACCACGAACCCTTGCGCGTACTTCACGAACATGGTCTTCCGTACGAAGAAATAGCGGAAGTTCACACCGATGTCGACGTGTTCGTTGAGGCCCTGCTCGAAGGGCAGCTCGATGCCGAGCCCCACGGAGACGCCCTTGGCCTCGCGCGCGCCCCGGTTGGCCGCCTCCATGGCACCGGGGCCGCCCCCGGTGATCACCGCGAAGCCCGCGTTGACCAGCGCCTGGCCGATGCGGACGCCCGCGTCGTACTCGGGCGAACCGGCCGGCGTGCGCGCCGAGCCGAAGACGCTGATGGCGCTGGGGAGTTCGGCGAGCGCGCCGAAGCCCTCCACGAACTCCGACTGGATGCGCATGACCCGCCAGGGGTCGGTGTGCACCCACTCGGACTCGCCCTCGGTGTCGGTGTCGAGGAGCCGCTGATCGGTCGTACCGGGGGTGATCTGCTCACGCCGCCGCACCACGGGCCCCAAGTGCTGCTCGTCCGGCGGGCCCTGCGCTTCCGGAATACCCATGAACATCCCCTTCCGCTGACGGTCTTGCTCACGTGCCGCTTCAGCGTAGATCTACGGGCGTTACAGGCGACGCACCCTTGCGGGAACTCAGGATGTCAGCCAGGCGCTCAGACGCTTCTCGGCCTCCGGGATCAGCGAGGCCTTCACCCGCTCGTCGATCTTGTGGGCGAGCAGCGGATTGCCCGGGCTGTAGTTCACCGCGGGCACACCGAGCGCGCTGAAGCGGGAGACGTCGGTCCAGCCGAACTTGGGGTACGCCTCGCCGCCGACCGCGGCCATGAAGGCGGCGGCCGCCGGGTGGTCCAGGCCGGGGCGGGCCCCGCCCGTGTGGTCGTCGACGATGAACTCGTCGATCTCGCAGTCGGCGAAGTAGTCGCGTACGAAGGCGAGCGCCTCGTCCTCGCTGCGGTCCGGCGCGTAGCGGAAGTTGACGGCGACGGTGCACTCGTCGGGGATGACGTTGGTGGCGACGCCGCCCTCGATCCGTACGGCGTTGAGGCCCTCGTGGAATTCGAGGCCGTCGACGACCGGCTTGCGCGGCTCGTACGCGTCGAGCTTGGCCAGGATGGCCGCCGCCTTGTGGATGGCGTTCGAGCCCAGCCACGCGCGCGCGGAGTGCGCGCGCGTGCCCTTGGTCTTCAACAGGACCCGCAGCGTGCCCTGGCAGCCGCCCTCGACCTGGTTGTCGGTGCCTTCCAGGAGGACCGCGAAGTCGCCCGCGAGCCACTCGGGGTGGGCCTCGGCGACATGGCCGAGGCCGTTGAGGTGGGCGGCGACCTCTTCGTTGTCGTAGAAGACGAAGGTGAGGTCGCGGTTGGGCTCGGTCACGGTCTGCGCGATGCGCAGCTGGACGGCGACGCCCGACTTCATGTCGCAGGTGCCGCAGCCCCACAGCATGCCGTCCTCGTCCAGGCGGGAGGGCACGTTGTTCGCGATCGGGACCGTGTCGATGTGCCCGGCGAGGATCACACGCTCGGCCCGGCCCAGGTTCGTGCGCGCCACCACGTTGTTGCCGTACCGGTCGACGGTGAGGTGCGACAGGCCGCGCAGGGCCGTCTCGATGGCGTCCGCGAGCGCCTTCTCCTCGCCGCTCGGCGACGGGAAATCGACGAGCTGGGCGGTGAGCGCGGCGGCGTCGAGCGTGAGGTCGAGCGACGCGTTGTGTGAGGTCTGAGCCATGGCTTCGACCCTAACGCCCCTCGGCGCGACGCCTTGTCGGTGGCCTCCAGTACCTTGGTCGCGTGCCTGAGCCCCCCACCCTCGTCCGGCGCGGCCGCCTCCTGCGCATGGGGGCCGCCGTCGCGGTCCTGCTCGCGCTCGTGGGCTATGTGGTCGTGCAGTACGTCTTCGGGGGCAAGGCCGCTCCACGCTGCCGGGTCGTCTCGGGCAGCGGCGACGGCGCTTCGTACGAGTTCAGTGCCGAGCAGGCCCAGAACGCGGCGACGGTCACCGCGGTGGGCACCTCCCGCGGCATGCCGGAGCGCGCGGTCACCATCGCCCTGGCGACGGCCCTTCAGGAGTCGGGGCTTCGCAACATCAGCCATGGCGACCGGGACTCGCTCGGCCTCTTCCAGCAGCGGTCCTCGCAGGGCTGGGGCAACGAGGAACAGATCATGGACCCGGCGTATTCGGCGGCGCGTTTCTACGCCCATCTCAAGGACGTTCCCGGCTACTCACGGCTCCCCCTGACCGTCGCCGCCCAGCGCGTGCAGCGCAGCGGCTACCCCCAGGCGTACGCGAAGCACGAGCCGGACGCCGCGCTGCTCGCCGCCGCGCTGACCGGCCGCGCTCCCGCCACTCTCACCTGCGAGGGCCGTACGGCCGACGAGCCGGGCGACCCGGCGAAGGTGCGGGCCGCCCTGACCCGTGACTTCGGCCGCGGCGTGGCAGCGCGGAGCGGCGGCTCCACGGTCACCGTGCCGGTGGACGCCACGGCGGGAAGCTCGGGGGGCGGCGCCCGGCAGCGGGGCTGGGAACTCGCGCACTGGGCGGTGGCCCAGGCGTCCGCGCTCGGCATCGAGCGCGTCTCGTACGGCGGCCGGGAGTGGAGTGCCCGGGACGACGGCACGGCATGGCGCAAGCCCGGCAAAGCAGGCACGACGGGCGCCACGGGCACGGACGAGCAGCTGTCCGGCGCCGGAACCGGCGCGGGCGAGGTCCGAATCGTCACCGGGCAGTAGTGCGGGGGGTCACCCGATCGGGCCACGCCGATCACTCAGGGCCGATCTGCCGCCCAGATTTTCGCGCACCCCTTCCCACACGCGTCACACCCCTTGCGAACACAGGGCAGTGACGTTTCGGCAGGCATTAACACGAAGATCTCTTTGCCCGTTTTTATCCGCAACCGATAATGCGATGCATTGCCAACTCTTTACGTTGAAGCACCGCAACCTTCGCGGCCTTCGAGCGGTAGTCACTGCGTCCAAGCGCCGGGCCCCATCCGGCCGGACGCACCCATATTCTCTCCCGTCTGAAGGAGCATCATGTCCCTCCCCCTGACCCGCCGGATCGCCCGCGCCGCGCTGCTCATCGCAGCGGGGGCGGCTCCCGTGGTCGGTGCGGCCGGCTCCGCAAGCGCCGCCGAACTTCCGGCCACCCCCGACCTGGGCGGCGTGAGCGCCCTGGACGGTGCCGGTCTGGGCAACACCGTCGACGGCGCGGCGCGCACCTCCACCGGTCTCGCGGGTGAGGCCGGCAGCAAGGCCGTGAAGACCGGCGTCCCGGCCGCGGGCAAGGTCGTCGGCACGAGCGCCAAGACCACGACCCCGGTGGCGCAGAAGGCCGCGGGTGACCTCGCGGGCAACGCCGGTGGCCTGGTCGACGAGACCGCAGGCACGGCCACCAAGGACGGTCTGCCGACGGACGCGGTCGGCAAGGGCCTGCCGACGGACGCGGTCGCCAAGGGCGGTCTGCCCACCGACGCGGTCACCAAGGGCGGCCTGCCCACCGACCAGCTGCCGGTCAAGAGCCTGCCGATCGGCTGATCCACAGGCACATGAGGGAGGGCCCGCAGCCATCGGCTGCGGGCCCTCCCTCATGTCTCAGGCGAGTCGCTGAACCGCCGCGGCCACGCGCTCGTCCGACGCCGTGAGCGCCACGCGTACGAAGCGGTCGCCCGCCGGGCCATAGAAGTCGCCGGGCGCCACGAGGATGCCGAGCCGGGCGAGGTGCCCGACCGTGTCCCAGCAGGACTCGTCGCGGGTCGCCCAGAGGTAGAGGCTCGCCTCGCTGTGCTCGATGCGGAAGCCGTGCTTCAGGAGGGCGTCGCGCAGGAGCGCGCGCCGGGCCGCGTACCGCTCGCGCTGCTCACGGACGTGCTCGTCGTCGCCGAGCGCCGCCACGACCGCCGCCTGCGTCGGCGCGGAGGTCATCATGCCGCCGTGCTTGCGGATCTGCAGCAGGGCGCCGAGGACGTCCGCGTCACCCGCGAGGAACGCCGCGCGGTAGCCCGCGAGGTTCGACCGCTTGGAGAGCGAGTGGACGGCGACGATCCCCTCGTACGAACCACCGCACACGTCCGGGTGAAGGACCGAGACGGGCTCCGCCTCCCATCCGAGCTCCAGGTAGCACTCGTCGCTGACAAGCAGCACGCCGTGCTCGCGCGCCCAGGCGACGGTGCGGGTCAGCTCGTCCTTGGTCAGGACGCGACCGGTCGGGTTGGAGGGCGAGTTGAGCCAGAGGAGCTTGAGGTTCGTCGGGTCCAGTTCCGTGGGGTCGTCGTACGAGACGTACTCCGCGCGGGCCAGACGGGCACCCACCTCGTACGTCGGGTAGGCGAGCCGCGGGTAGGCGACGACGTCGCCCGGGCCGAGGCCCAGCTGGGTCGGGAGCCAGGCGACCAGTTCCTTCGAGCCCACGATCGGCAGCACGTTGTGGTGCGTGACGCCGCGCGCGCCGAGGCGCCGCTCGCACCAGCCGGTGATCGCGTCGCGCAGCTCGGGCGTGCCCCACACCGTCGGGTAGCCCGGTGAGTCCGCCGCCGCGATCAGCGCTTTCTGGATCAGCTCGGGCACCGGGTCGACCGGGGTGCCCACCGACAGGTCGACGATGCCGCCGGGGTGGGCGGCGGCCGTGGCCTTGTACGGCTCGAGCTTGTCCCAGGGGAAGGTGGGAAGGCGGCCGGAGAGACCTGAGACTGCGGACACGTGCTCACTCCCGTACTGCGTGTACGTACTGCGTGTATGGACTGCGTGTATGGACAAATGCCTCGGTCCCGTACGGCGACTGATGCCGTACGGGACCGGGGCGGCGCTTCAAGCAGCCGTTACTGGTTCTGCGGCGGCAATGCGGCGATGAAGGAGTGGTCGCGCTCGATCAGGCCGAGCTTGCTGGCACCACCGGGCGAGCCGAGATCGTCGAAGAACTCGACGTTCGCCTTGTAGTAGTCCTTCCACTCTTCAGGAGTGTCGTCCTCGTAGAAGATCGCCTCGACCGGGCAGACCGGTTCGCAGGCTCCGCAGTCGACGCATTCGTCCGGGTGGATGTACAAGGACCGGGAGCCCTCGTAAATGCAGTCGACCGGGCACTCCTCGATGCACGCCTTGTCCTTGACGTCGACACAAGGCTGCGCGATGACGTAGGTCACGCTGTCGTTCCTCCTCGATACGGGCGTTGGCGGGCCGTCTTCAGGCTCCGCTCGCCTGGCGCGCGGGAGCGCGGCGTCGTCGATGCCCGCCTCTAGTATCTCCGTTCCCGGGCATGATCCGAACAGGAGGGGCGTACAGAGCTGTGGAATTCACTGCGGGCGGACGGCTAGAGGTGCACATCACCCCTGCTGACGTGGGTAAACGGGTCTCGGTACGGCGCCTGAACGAAGGGCCTGTGACGGGTGGCAAGTTCACTGACACGGTGGGTGTTCTCACATCGTGGAATGACGGTGTGGTACTGATCACACGACGTGACGGCGAACGTGTCCGCATCGTGGAGAACAGTCTCGTCGCGGGCAAGATCGTCCCCGCCGCCCCGGCCCGCAGGCGTGGCCCCGCCGCGTCCTATCCGGAGCTGGCGCGGGTCACCGCGCGCGCCTGGCAGCCGGTGGAGAGCGAGTGGCTCGGCGAGTGGGAGCTGCGGGCGGCGTCCGGATTCACGCGGCGGGCCAACTCGGTGTTGCCGTTGGGCGAGCCGGGACGGCCGCTGGACGAAGCCCTCGATTACGTACGTCAGTGGTACGAGAAGCGGGAGCTTCCCGCCTACGTCCAGACCGCGACCGGCGCCGAAGGCACCCAGGAGCTGCTCTGCGCGCGGCTCGAAGAGCACGGCTGGGAGCGCGAGGTCAGCTCGGAGATCCACGTCGGCGCTCTCGCGCCGCTCGGCGATCCGGCCCTGCCCGATGCGGACGTGGATCGGGTGCGTCTTTCCCGCTCCTTCGACGAGGCGTGGCTGCGGCGGTACAAGCGATTCAGGGAGCCCGGAGCCCATGTGCGCAAGGTGCTGGCGAGCGGCCCGTCGGTGTGGTTCGCTTCCGTGCCCGGGGCCTTGGCCGATGAGGGGCCCGCGGCGATCGGGCGGTGCGTCGTGGACGGGCGCTGGGCGGGGTTCATGGCGGTCGAAGTGGATCCGGCCCACCGCAGGCGGGGACTGGCGACCGCGGTGATGGCCGCGCTGTCCCGGCAGGCTCTCGCCGAGGGCGCTTCGGCGGCCTGGCTGCAGGTCGAGAACGACAACGAGGGTGCGCGGGCGCTGTACGGCGGTCTTGGCTTCGCCGCGCACCACACGTACCACCACTATCGATACCCGTCGGCTCGGTAGGTCCTACCGGCCGGCTCGGTAAGTAAGGCACGAGGCACGCATGCACGAGGAGTCAAGGACGGCCGCGTCCCGGCGGCGCTTCGCCGAGGAGGCCAGGTCCGAGCGGCCCGACCTCTCCCTGCTGTGCCTCCTGCTGAGCGCGGAGGCCGACCCGGAACTCGGCGAGGACGGCATCGACGCCGCGCAGATCGAGCTCGACCGGCTCGCCGGACTGCTGCCGTACCGGCCCGGCGGAGCACGGGAGTGGGCGGGCGCGCTCGCCGAACTCCTGGGCGCGCGCCACGGGTTCATGGGAACGCCCGCCGACTACCAGCGCCTGGAGTCCTCCCTCCTGCACGAGGTGCTGCGGCGCCGCCGCGGGCTTCCGATCCTGCTCTCGGTGGTGTGGATCGAGGTGGCGCGGCGGGCCGGGGCGCCCGTCTACGGCGTGGCGCTGCCCGGCCACTTCGTGGTCGGCTTCGGGGAGCGCGAGGAGCAGGTGCTCACCGATCCGTTCGCCGGGGGGCAGCTCCTTACCGGCGAGGACGCGGAGCTCCTGGTGGCCAAGACGTCGGGCGGCACGGTGTCCTCCTCGATGCTGACACCCGCCGATCCGCTGAACATCGTGCTGCGCATCCTCAACAACATCCGCGCGTGGGCGGCGGCCCGCCCCGAGCGCTCGGACGTGGCGCTCTGGGCGGTCGAACTGTCCCTGCTGCTGCCCTCGCACCCCGCGCGGCTTCGCTACGAGCGGGCCCAACTCCTCGTCCAGCGCGGGGACTTCCTCACCGGGGCCGCGGAGCTGGAGATGTACGCCGATGTGGTGACGACGGTGGAGCCGACCACGGCGGACCGTGTGCGGGACCAGGCGCGGGCGGCGCGGGCGATGCTCAACTGACGGCGCGCCCGGCCGCTCCGGTGCGGGCGTACCGCCCGGGTGCGATGCCCACCACCCGCTTGAAGTGCCGGGTGAGGTGCGACTGGTCGTAGAACCCGGCGGCGGTCGCCACCTCGCCCGGCGGCAGGCCCGCCAGGAGGAGACCGCGGGCGCGGTCGACCCGGCGGGACATCACGTACTGGTGCGGTGCGATGCCGAAGGCCCCGCTGAAGGCGCGTACGAGGTGGGTGGGGTGGGCGTGGACAAGGCGGGCCGCCTCGGCCAGGGTCACGCCGTCGAGCAGCCGCTCGTCGAGGAGGTCCCGGAGGTCCTGTGCGACGCCCCGGCCAGGGTCAGGGGTGCCGGTGGTGCGCCTGGGGCGCAGGTGGTCCCGCAGCCGCTCGCCGATCAGGGCCAGGCGGCTCTCGGCCTCCAGCTCGTCGCCCCGCCGCTCCAAGGCCGTGTGCAGCCGGCCCACGCGACCGCGCAGGACGGGGTCCACCAGGTCGGGGCCGTCCACCGCCGGGCCGATGAGGCTCGCGTCCAGCTGCGTCATGTCCAGGTAGATCACACGCTTGCGGAAGCCGCCGGGGGTGGCGGGCGAGCCGTTGTGCGGGACCTGCGGCGGGAGCAGCGAGACGGTGTCGGCGGGGGTGCCGTGCGCGTGGCGGTCCAGGTCGTAGCGGACGGCGCCGTCGTCCACGATGAGCAGCGTCCACGCGTCATGGACGTGCATCGGATACGCGTGCTCGGTGAAGTGGGCGTGGAAGACCTCCACGACACCCGCGACCGGCGGGCGCCATGCGGATATCTCCTGCCGGGCCACCATGCAAAGAACGTACAAGACGTGGCGGCGGGCCGATCGGCAGTCTCGAAGCATGAGAACCACCGCTGAGACAGACACCACCGCCGGGGTCACGGGCGAGGCCCCCGTCCGCTTCGACACGAAGATCGCCGTCCTGCTCCGTGACGACCTGGAGCCCTGGCAGCGGCTCAACGTGACCGCGTTCCTGGTCAGCGGGCTCGGCACGGGGGCGCCCGAGGTGGTCGGCGAACCGTACGAGGACGCCGACGGCACCCCCTACCTGCCGATGTTCCGCCAGCCCGTCCTGGTCTTCGAGGGCTCGAAGGAGACCCTGACCGCCGCGCACGGCCGCGCGCTGTCCCGTTCGCTGCCGAGGGCGGTGTTCACGTCGGACCTGTTCGCCACCGGCAACGACCGGGACAACCGGGCGGCGGTGCGGGCCGTACCGGCCGATCAGCTCGACCTGGTGGGGCTGCTCGTCCATGGGCCGCGCAACGCGGTCGACAAGGTCCTCAAAGGGGCCCGGATGCACCCTTGACCGACAAGCGCGACCACAAGGGGAGAGATCGGGGAGAGAGGGGTGAGATCGGAGCGCTATCGATCGGCCCGGACGGGCACGAAGCATCTATGCACCCCCACTCCCCGGAGCGGCGACGCCTCTTCGCCGATCAGGCACGGTCCGCGCGGCCCGATCTCGCACTGCTGTGCCTGCTGATCGGCGCGGAGGCGGACCCGGCCCTCGACGACGCGGACCTCCTCGCGGCGCGGCGCGTACTCGACCGCCTCGCCGACCAGCTGGCCGAGCTGGTCTCCGGCCGCGCGGGCGACCCCCGGTCCTGGGCCGCCGCCCTGGCCGAACTCCTCGGTACGCGCCATGGGTTCAAGGGCAGGCCCGGTGACTACCAGTACCTCCGCTCCGCGCTGCTGCACGAGGTGCTGCGGCGCCGCAGGGGCCTGCCCATCCTGCTCTCGGTGGTGTGGATCGAGGTCGCCCAGCGTGCGGGCCTGCCCGCCCACGGCGTCGCCCTGCCCGGCCATTTCGTGGTCGGCTTCGGCGCCGACGAGGAGCAGGTGCTCGCCAACCCGTTCGCGGGCGGCCACGTACTGGCGTACGCCGACGCCCAGTTGCTGGTGGCGGGCGCCACGGGCGCGCCGCTCCTGCCGTCGATGCTGAGCCCCGCGGAGCCCCTGGACATCGTCCTGCGCGTCCTCAACAACATCCGCGCGTGGGCGGCGGCCCGCCCCGAGCGCTCGGACGTGGCGCTCTGGGCGGTCGAGCTCTCCCTGCTGCTGCCCGCACACTCCGACCGGCTGCACTACGACCGGGCCAAGCTCCTCGTCCAGCGCGGCGACTATCTCGCGGGCGCGACAGGGATCGAGGCGTACGCCGATGCCATCGCCGCCACCGACGAGGCGACGGCGGCGCGGCTGCGCCAGGAGGCGTCGGGGGCAAGGGCGATGCTGAACTGACGGCCTGGGTCGGGCAGTTCAGAGCCAGCCCTTGTCCCGGGCGACCTTGACCGCCTCGGCACGATTGCGCACCGCCAGCTTCTGTATCGCCGTCGAGAGGTAGTTGCGGACCGTGCCCTGGGAGAGGTGCAGGGCCTTGGCCAGTTCGGCGTTGGTGGAGCCGTCGGCCGCCGCGCGCAGGACCTCGCGCTCGCGGTCGGTCAGCGGGTTCGCGCCCCCGGCGAGGGCCGCCGCCGCGAGCGTGGGGTCGATGACCCGCTCCCCCGCGAGGACCTTGCGGACCGCTTCGGCGAGCTGGGCCGCGGGCGCGTCCTTGACGAGGAACGCGTCGGCTCCGGCCTCCATGGCGCTGCGGAGGTAGCCGGGGCGGCCGAAGGTGGTCAGGACGACGATCTTCAACTCCGGCAGTTCGGCGTGCAGTTCGGCCGCCGCCTCGATGCCCGTCTTCCCCGGCATCTCGATGTCGAGGAGCGCCACGTCCACCGCGTGGTCGCGTGCCGCCGCGAGCACCTCGTCGCCTCGGGCCACCTGCGCGACCACCTCGATGTCCGGCTCAAGGCCGAGCAGTGCCGCGAGCGCCTCGCGGACCATCGACTGGTCCTCGGCGAGGAGCACCCTGACGGGGCCGCCCGCGCTGTTCGTACTCATGCGGAGGATCCTAGGTCCTGCCGAGCGGCCCCTGCCCGCCCCGCACCCTCCCCCAGCGGCACCCTTGCCGTGAGCCGGAAGCCGCCGCGGGCGCCGGGCGCCACGTCCAGTACGCCGCCGACCGCCGTCACGCGCTCCGTCAGGCCCGTCAGTCCGTTGCCGTGGGCCGCGGTGGCACCGCCCGAGCCGTCGTCCTCCACCGCCAGTTCGAGCAGGGGCCCGTCCAGGGTCTGCCGGGAGGTGAACGTCACCGCGCAGCGGCGCGCGTTGCTGTGCCGTACGACGTTCGTCACCGCCTCGCGCAGCGCCCAGGCCAGCGCCGCCTCCCCCTCGTCACCCGGCAGCACCGCGGGCGCCTCCAGCGGTACGTCGGCGTCGATGCCGGCGGCCGTGAGCGCTGTACGGGCGCCCGCGAGCTCCCCGGAGAGGGTGCGCCTGCGGTAGCCGGAGACCGCCTCACGTACGTCCACCAGGGCCTGGCGGCTGACCTGTTCGATGTCCGCGATCTGCTGTGCGGCCTTGTCGACGTGGTCCGGGAGCATCCGCCCTGCCAGCTCGCTCTTCAGCGTGATCAGGGAGAGCGAGTGGCCGAGGAGGTCGTGCAGATCGCGGGCGAGCCGCAGCCGCTCCTCGTTGGCGGCCAGTTGGGCGACGGTGGCCCGTGCCTGACGCAGCTGGATCGTCGTACGGACGAGCTGGCGCACCCCCGTCATCGCGAAGCCGACCAGGACGGTCAGCACGGCGAAGCTGCCGAGCAAGTCTCCCATGCTGTCGGTGCGCAGGCCGACCCCGACCATCACGACGGTGACCGCCGGGATGACCCACATGGCCTGGCCCATCGGCAGCACTGCCCCCGCGGACACGGACACGTACACGAAGAGCCCGAGCCAGGACGTGCCGAAGGCGAACGAGAGGCCGACGGCCAGCGCGAGCAGCACCCCGAACGTCGCGTGCACCACGCGCCACTCGGACACCTTGGAGGTGTAGCGGAAGACCAGGGACAGGTAGCAGGCCACGAAGGCGGCGAGACCGAGCCAGCCGAACGCGACGGCGACACCGGCGCGGTCCGTCCGCACCAGGTCCTGCACCGGGCTCGCCAGGAACACCAGCCAGATGCCTATCCAGAGCGCCTTCGTCAGCACCTGGCGGCGGCCGGCCGCCGGATGCCCGAATCCGTCCATCGGGTGGGCCCGCTCGGTGGGGTCGGTGTCGCTCACGCCTTCAGGGTGTCCTTCCGGTACAGCCACGCCGCGCCGCCCGCGAAGAGGACGAAGTACCCGACGAGGAGCGCGATGTCCTTCGCGTGCGGGGCGTCGCCCAGTTCGATGGCCTGCCCGAGGGCAGCGTACGCATGGGTCGGCAGCCAGGACGCGATGTCGCTGAGCCACTGCGGGAAAGTGGCCGTGGGCATCCACAGGCCGCCGAGGACGGAGAGCCCGAAGTACACGATCATCGTGATCGGGCGGACGGCGTCACCGGTCGCGAGGTAGCCGATGGCCACACCGAGCGCGGCGAAACAGAGGCTGCCCGCCCAGATGGCGCCGATCAGGGCAAGCCACTGCCAGGCCTCGAAACGTACGTCCTTCACGGCCGCCGCGACCACGAACACCACGACGATCGACGGCAGGCTGACCACGGCGGCGCTCGCGGTCTTGGCGATCACATAGCCGCGCCCCGGCAGGCTCGTCAGGCGCAGCTGGCGGACCCAGCCGCTCTCGCGCTCCTTGGCGATGCGTTCGCTGTTGCCCATGAGGACGGCGGTGAGGGCGCCGAACGACGCCATCGACACCATGAAGAAGGCCGGGAGCGCGAGCCCCGTGTCGCCGACCATGTCCGTGCTGTCCTGGCCGCCCGCGATGATCAGGAAGAGCATCGACGGATAGAGCACCGAGAAGAACAGGAACTTCTTGTTGCGCAGTGCGCGGATGATTTCCAGCTTGATCAGCATGCCTTGGCCTCCTCGGCCGTCGTGATCGCCACAAAGGCCTGTTCGAGGCCGAGGCCCGCGACCTCCAGATTGCGCGGGTAGACATCGAGCCCGTACAGCGCGTGCACGGTGGCGTCGGCGTCCGTCGACTGGAGCCGGACCGTGTGACCCGACACGTCGATGGCGGTGAGGAAGGGCAGCGCGCGAAGCTCCCGGGTGCGGACCTCGTCGAGGGTCTCCAGGTCGAAGGAGACCTTCCGCGCACCCGCCTTCGCCTTGATCTCGGCGGCGGTGCCGTCCGCGAGGAGGCGGCCTCGGTGCAGGACGAGGACCCGGTCCGCGATCGCGTCGGCCTCCTCCAGGTAGTGCGTGGCGAACAGGACGGTGCGGCCCTGGTCGGCCTGCTCGCGCATGGTGGCCCAGAAGGCCTGGCGCACGGTGACGTCCATGCCGGTGGTCGGCTCGTCCAGGACGATCAGGTCGTTCGCCCCGGCGGTCGCGAGTGCGAAGCGCACGCGCTGCTCCTGGCCACCGGAGAGCTTGTCGACCTTGCGGTCGGCGAGCTGGCTGACGCCCGCCTGGGCGAGGACGTCGTCCACGCGGTGCGGCCTCGGGTGCAGGGAGCAGGCGAGCCGCACCAGTTCGCGGACGGTGACCTCGCCCATCAGGCCGCCGCTCTGCAGCATCGCGCCGACCCGGCCCGCGGTGATCGCCTCGCGCGGGCTCGTGCCGAAGACGCGTACGGAGCCGCTGTCCGGGCGCCGCAGTCCGAGCAGCAGATCGAGTGTGGAGGACTTGCCCGCGCCGTTCGGGCCGAGGAGCGCGACGGTCTCGCCGGGGTGGAGATCGAGCGTGAGGGCGTCCACGGCACGTACGTCGCCGTAGTTCTTGGTCACCTGCTCGAAGCTCACCGCGCGGGTCGCGGGCGGTGCTGTGGTCTGCGTCGTCATGTGAGCCATCGTCCGCCGGAGGCGGTCGGCGGCGGCAGTGTCGTGTGTGCCGGGTCCTGGATGACAGATGTCATGCCGTGGGCGCCCGAAGGGGCGCGGGGAACCGCGCGATCGGCCACAGCCGGCCCGCAGTTCCCCTACTGCCGTCCCAACGGCGCTTTCAGCTGCCGTTGGTCTCGATCACGCCGACCCGTTCCGCCGGCGTCTTGCCGGTCAGCGCCTTGTTCATCGCGGCGGCCACATCCCTCGGCTGGACCGGCGTCTTGGAGCCGTTGCCGCGCTGGATGAGGATGCCGTCGAAGACATTGCCGTACAGCTTCTTGAGCTCTACGAGGTTGTAGTGCGGCTGCAGGCTGCCGTTCGCCGCCACCTTCGTCTCAAGGATCTTCGGCAGCGACTTGGCCGGGCCGAACGGGATCGAGGCGGTGCCCGCCTTGATCGTGACGTTCGCCGACATGGCGGGCTTCGCGAAGCGCGTCATGAACTTGTCGACCTCGGCGTTCGGGACGGTCGGCTTGCGCGTGGTGACGGGCACCGCGACGGTGCCCGCGCTGTTGGTCTCGATCTGCTTCTTGTACGCCTCCGACACGGCCTTCGTCGAAGCGGCGATGTCGATGCCGTTGCCCGCCTTGCCGTACACGGGGACGGCCTTGCCGGGCACGAACTTGACCGAGCCCTCCTTGGCCGTGCCGGAGCCGCCCGCGGCGCGCTCCAGGGCCGCCGCCAGCTTCTCCTCGTCCACGGGCATGACCGGCTCGGTGACGCGCTCGCCGCCGAAGAGCGATCCGATCACCGAGACGGGGTTGTAGTCGCTGCCCGCCGCCTCGCGGACGGTCGCCTGGCTGTCCAGGGTCAGGCCCGCCTGGTCCGGCTTGAGCGTGACCGCCTCGCCGTCGACAGACAGCTTCAGGGGCTTGGCCACGCGCTCGCCGATCGCCGCGTCGAGCTTCTTGACGGCCTCGTCGCGCGTGCCGCCGCCGATGTCGACGCCGAGCACGGTGGTGCCCTTCGGCACGTCGGCGTGGTTCATCAAAAGGCCTGCGCCGTACGCCCCGCAGGCCACGACAACCACGGCCACGGCCAGCAGAACGAGCTTGTTGCGCCCCTTCTTCTTCGGCGGCGCCGAAGCCACGGGCACGTTGGGCTGCACCGGCTCGGGGAGCTTGGGCGGGGTGTGCGGCACGGGTCCGTCGGACTGCGGGCCCGTGGCGAACGGGGAGTTCTGGGCGGGCGGTACGACGGGGATGCCGCTGGTCAGCGTGTCGCCGGAGACGTTGGTCCCGGGGGAGGGCGCGCTGGGGCCGCCGGGGATGGATCCGGGGCCGCCGGGGACCGGGCCGCCGGGGGGACCCTGGAGGGGGCCCTGGAGGGGGCCCGCCTTCTGCGGGGTGAGGATGGCGGTGTCGTCGCCCATCGAACCGGCGCCCGCGCCGGAACGGGGGGCAGGACGGGCCGGGTTGGGGCGGTTGCCAGGGTTGCCCGGGTTGCCAGGGCTGCCCGGAGCGCCGGGAATACCCGAGTTGCCGGGATTACCCACGTTCGGCGGGGCCAACGGGTTCGCGCGGCCCGCCGGGTTGGCCTGGTTCGCCGGGTCGGACGGGGCGGTCTGGTTCCGCGTCAGCGGGCTGTCACCGGTCACCGGTCCGCCGGTCGGCCCGGCGGGCCCGCGCCCGCCGTTGCCTCCGGCTCCCCCGGCTCCTCCGGCTCCTCCGGAGAAGTACGGCAGATCCCCGCGCTGCGGGTCGCCGCCCTGGGGGCCGTGGGGCCCACCCGAGCCGCCCGCGCCGAGCGGGCCCGACGCCACGGCGCCGGACACGTCGAAGGAGCCCGTGCCGGAGCCGCTGCCGTTGCCGCCGCTGCTGGCGCCACCCGAACCGGCGGACCCGGCCGCGCCGTTGCCACCGGACGTACCGCCCTTGCGCGGGGCGAACCAGTCGCTCGTCTTCTCCTCGGCCTGAGCGGTGGCGGGCGCCGCGCCCCCGGAGGGCGCTCCAGCGGGGCCTGCCGCACCGGCGTCGGGCGCCCCGGCGGAAGCGGGACCACCCGCGCCGTTCGCGGACCCCGGGCGCCCCGGGCCGTCCCCGGCGCCGGACGCGGTCGCCGAGCGGCCCGCGTCCAGCGGCCGGGAGGCACCCGGGTCGCTGTCCGTGACGGGCGTGCGCATGACGACCGGTGGGATGGGCCGCGATCCGGGGATGTTGATCCGGATGCGCGTGGTCAGCGTGGTCTCGGTCTTGGGCTGGTCGGGCCGCTCATCGTCGGCCTGCCGCTGCGCGCCCTCCGGGGCGCCGTCCGACGCGGCGCCCTGCGCGGGGGAGCCGTACGGCGGCGTCCCCGAGGGGTATGCGGCTCCACCGCGCCCCTGGGGCCCGGAGGACGAACTGTCAGTTTCACGACTCAAGGCAGGTTCTCCCGGTTGGCTCCGCCGCCCGTGCTCCCCGCGCGGACTGGGGGTCCCCCCGGCCGGAGGCTGGGGGAGGCTCGGCGGCGCGCACCACCATACTGGCCGCCGTCGGCACTCATCCTGTGACCGCCGTCAAACCCGTGCGGCACACGGGTTGAAGTGGTACGTCACTTGCCAAGTCGGGCGGCGGGCCCGCCTGGTTGCGGCTGCTGACCGAGGGTGGCACACATCACAGCGACCGCCATTCCGCCGAGCAGGAAGGCGTACGAGCCGATGCCCGCGCCGAAGAGGAAGTCCCCTTCGGGCCGGCTGGCCGTGAGCAGCATGACGGCGACGAGCCAGCCCGCCGCCGGCGCCACCGCCCCCGCTCTGGTCCCGACCGCCCGCGCCCCTCCGTAGAAGAGCCCGGCGGCTCCGAGCAGCGCGAGCAGCAACCCGCCGGGGAACCAGCCCCCTTGGACGAGCGCACCGGCCACGCCGATGACCGCGCCCAGCACGAAGAGTCCGGCATAGGCGGCCAGGTGCCCGGCATTGAGCGGCTGGGCGAGCGCGCTGTCGACAGGCGAGGGGGCGGCGGGCGAGGAGCCCGCGGCCGACGCCGCTCGCGAACGAGTGCTCACAGCGCCTTCACCCCTTCGCGCTCCGCGCCTTCGAGCCCCGCGAACAGATCCCTCTCGCGCCCGCCGTCCATCGCACCGGCCTTTCCTCGCACCAACTCGTAGTACTCGACGTCGAAAACGGGCTGCGCGAGCCCGTTGGACAGGACGAAGAGCGGACCCCGCACCTCGATCTGTGTGGCGTGCGCGCGCATCGCGGCCGCCTTCGCCCGCGCGAAAGCGGTCCCGTCGATCTCCGCCGTGATCCGCTCGTCGTCCGTCACACCGGGCACGTCCGTGACCGCGGCGGGGGTGGTGAACGGCGACTGCGGGAGCACATCCGCCATCCACCGGAACCGCTCTTGGACGACGGAGCGCGGCGCGCGGTTCCAGTAGATCTTGCTGATGGTGTGCGGTTCGCCGAGATCCGTGCGGAAGGCGTCCTCGGCCGCCAGGTCCGCCGCGCGCATCGCGACCCGGTGGGCCTGGATGTGGTCGGGGTGGCCGTACCCGCCGTCCGGGTCGTACGTCACGAGCACCTGGGGCCGCACCTCGCGGATCACCTCGACGAGGTGCGCGGCAGCCGTGTCGAGATCGGCGGCCCAGAAGGCGCCCTCCCGGTGGTTCTGCTCGACGCCCATCATCCCGGAGTCGCGGTAGCGGCCGGTGCCGCCGAGGAAGCGGTGGTCGGTGACCCCCAGCTCCTTCATCGCGGCGGCCAGCTCGCCGATGCGCTGCGCGCCGAGCGCGTCCTCGCGGTCGGGTGCGAGGTGCGCGAGCTCGGGCGGGATGATCTCGCCCTCCTCGCCGAGCGTGCAGGTCACCAACGTGACGTGGACGCCGTCGGCGGCGTACGCGGCCATCGTCGCGCCATTGTTGATCGACTCGTCGTCGGGGTGCGCGTGCACGAGCAGCAGACGCCGGGCGGGCAGTTCCGTCATGGGACCACCCTACGAGCACCCCGCGCGCCGATCGGAACGCACTGCGCACGGAAACGTACCGCGCACGGATCAGAAACGGATCAGAACTTGATGTCGCCGATCATCCCCGCCACGTTCGTCGTCAGCTCGTTGATCGTCGGGGCGATGGAGGAACTCGCCAGATAGAAGCCGAGCAACACACAGACGATCATGTGGCCCGCTTTCAATCCTGACTTCTTGACCAGCAAGAAGACAATGATCGCCAGCAGCACCACCGCCGAAATCGAGAGTGCCACGGCGGCTCACCTCCAAGTCCAAGACCCTGCACCAGTGCGGACGCCAGCAGGTACATACCCACTAAGCGCTACGGATCATAACTATCCGTGGGTCCGCATGACTCGGAGCACAGCAGCACAAGGGGGCGCATGCCCCATAGGCTCGGTGGATGACCACCGAGACGCCCGGAACGACCGGGCATGCCGAGAGTCCGGCGCAGCGGCTCTCCTTCCCGCGCCTGCACGCCCGCACGCAACGCTTCACTCTCGGTGCGCCCCGTGCGTTCACGGTGGCGCCGGACGGGTCCCGCGTCGTCTTCCTCCGCTCGTCGTCCGGCACCGACCGGGCGGGCCAACTCTGGGTCCTGGACCTGGCGGACGGCGCCGTCGAGCGCGTCGCGGCGGACCCGCGGGTCCTGCTGAACGGCGCGGCCGAGCGCCTCTCCGCCCAGGAGCGGGCCCGGCGTGAGCGCAGCCGTGAGGGCGGCGCGGGCATCGTGGGCTACGCGACGGACGCGGCGGTGGAGCTCGCGGCCTTCACCTTCTCCGGCAGGCTCTTCGCGGCGGAACTGCGCGCGGGCACGGCACGCGAACTGCCCACCCCAGGACCGGTGATCGACCCGCGCCCCTCGCCCGACGGCCGCCACATCGCGTACGTCGCCGGGGGCGCCCTGCGGGTGACGGGCGCCGACGGCGAGGGGGACAGGGCGCTGGCGGCGCCGGAGCCGGACTCCGCCGAGAAGGCGACCGTCACGTACGGCCTCGCGGAGTTCATCGCGGCCGAGGAGATGGGGCGTTCGCGCGGTTTCTGGTGGTCGCCCGCATCGGACCGCCTCCTTGTCGCGCGCGCCGACGACGCCCCTGTACGGCGCTGGTGGATCGCCGATCCCGCGCACCCGGAGTCGGAGCCGACGCGGGTCTCGTACCCGGCGGCGGGCACCGCCAACGCGGACGTACGCCTCTTCGTGGTCGACCTGGAGGGCACGCGCACCGAGGTGACGTGGGACAGCGCCCGCTATCCGTATCTGGCGCGGGTGCACTGGTCGTCGGCCGGGGCTCCGCTGCTCCTCGTCCAGTCCCGTGACCAGCTCAGCCAGCTCTACCTGGCGGTGAACCCCGACGACGGCTCGACCCGCATGGTGCACGCGGAGGAGGACGCCGACGAGACCGCGTGGCTCGAACTCTTCCCCGGGGCGCCGTCCTGGTCCCCCAGCGGAAAGCTGGTCCGCATCGTGGACGAGGGCGGCGCGCGGGTCCTCGCGGTGGGCGAACGCCCGCTGACCGGGCAGCAGTTGCACGTCCGCGCGGTGCTGGACGTGGCGGACGACGATGTGCTGATCTCGGCGTCGGCGGGGGCGTCGGCAGCGGCCCCCGAGACCGGTGAGGTGCACGTCTACCGGGTCAACGAGCTGGGCGTCGAGCGCGTGTCCGCCGAACCCGGGGTGCACTCGGCGGTGCGCGCCGGTGGCCTCACGGTCCTCGTCTCGGCCACCCTGGATCAGCCGGGCTCCCGCGTCCGGGTACTGCGCGACGGCAAGCAGGTGGCCACCGTCGCCTCACACGCCCAGCGCCCGGGGCTCACCCCGCGCGTGACCCTTACCGAAGGGGGCGCACGCAAGATCCCGTGCGCCGTCCTGCTCCCCACGGACTACGACGCGTCCTCGGGGGTTCCGCTTCCGGTCCTCATGGACCCCTACGGCGGCCCACACGGCCAGCGGGTCCTGGCCGCGCACAATCCCTACCTGACGTCCCAGTGGTTCGCCGATCAGGGCTTCGCGGTGATCGTCGCGGACGGCCGGGGCACTCCGGGCCGCTCCCCCGCCTGGGAGAAGGCGGTCCGGCGTGACTTCACCCTCACCCTGGACGACCAGGTGGACGCGTTGCAGGACCTCGCCGCCTCGTTCCCCCTCGACCTGGACCGGGTCGCCATCCGCGGCTGGTCCTACGGCGGTTACCTCGCGGCCCTCGCCGTGCTTCGCCGCCCGGACGTCTTCCACGCGGGGATCGCGGGGGCGCCGGTGACGGACTGGCGTCTTTACGACACGCACTACACGGAGCGGTATCTGGGCGACCCCGGCACGGACCCGGCGCCGTACGCCCTGAACTCCCTCGTCACCGAGGAGGGGTTGGTGGCCCCGGAGAACCCGAGCAGGCCGCTGATGATCGTGCACGGCCTCGCGGACGACAACGTGGTCGTGGCGCACGCCCTGCGCCTGTCGTCGGCGCTGCTCGCCGCGGGCCGCCCGCATGAGCTGCTCCCGCTCTCCGGAGTGACGCATATGACCCCGCAGGAACAGGTGGCGGAGAACCTCCTGCTGCTCCAGGCCGACTTCCTGAAGCGCTCCTTGGGCCTTGCCTGACTTGACTTCGGGAAACGGCGATCGGCCGGGGCGACATGGCGAACCCCGGCCGATCTACGGCACCCGCACGGCCGTACGTCGTCCAGCATGCCGAGTGCGTATATCGCGGGCGCGACGCGGGGGTTGCACCGGCGTTAAGCGGGTTCCGCGGGGCGGGCTGAACTTCAGCCCCCTACGGCACCACCTGCTTCTCCTCAGCGAAGTGGCACGCCGAGTCATGCGCCGCGGGCCCCTCCACATGGCGGAACTCCGCCGGAACCGCCAGCAGCGGCACCTCAAGCGCACACCGCTCCTGGGCCTTCCAGCACCGCGTGCGAAAGCGGCACCCCGACGGTGGATTGGCCGGCGACGGCACATCGCCGCTCAGGATGATCCGCTCCCGGCGGTCCCGGGCCTCGGGATCGGGCACGGGCACCGCCGAGAGCAGCGCCTGCGTGTACGGATGCGTCGGATGCTCGTAGATCTCCTGGTCGGAGCCGATCTCGACGATCCGGCCCAGGTACATCACCCCGACCCGGTCGGAGATGTGCCGCACGATCGACAGGTCGTGCGCGATGAAGACGTACGACAGATCGAAGTCGTTCTGCAGCTGGTCCAACAGGTTGATCACCTGCGCCTGCACCGACACGTCAAGGGCCGACACCGGCTCGTCCGCCACGATGATCTCCGGCCGCAGCGCCAGCCCCCGGGCGATCCCGATGCGTTGACGCTGCCCGCCGGAGAACTGGTGAGGATAGCGGTTGATGTACTCGGGGTTGAGACCGACCACGTCGAGCAGCTCCCGCACCTTCTGCCGCCGCGAACCCTTCGGCGCGACCTCCGGATGGATCTCGTACGGCTCCCCGATGATGTCGCCGACCGTCATCCGGGGATTCAGCGAGGTGTAGGGGTCCTGGAAGACCATCTGGATGTTGCGGCGCACGGCCTTCAGCGCGCGCCCCGACAGCTTGCTGATGTCCTCGCCCTTGTAGCGGATCTCGCCCGCCGTGGGCCGCTCCAGGTTCACCAGCATCTTCGCGACCGTCGACTTGCCGCAGCCCGACTCCCCCACGATGCCGAGCGTCTCGCCCCGGCCGAGGTCGAAGTCGACGCCGTCGACGGCCTTGACCGCGCCGACCTGCTTGCGGATGACGATGCCCTGGGTGAGCGGGTAGTGCTTGACCAGGCCCCGCACCTGGAGGAGCGGCTCGCGCCCCGACGGCGAGCCGTGCGCGGCGAACTCGTTCTCCGCCCGCGCCTTGTCCATCAGCTGCCGTGCGGTCTGGCCCTCCTCCTCCAGCTGCTTCCTGCTGATGTGCTCACCATGAGGCATCGAGCGTCTCCTTCCAGAAGTGGCAGGCGCTCCGGCGGTCGGCGGCCAGGCCTTCGTACGCCACTTCGTAGAGCGGCGGCACATCGGTCCTGCAGACGTCTCGTGCCATCGGGCAGCGGGGGTTGAAGGCGCAGCCGGGCGGGATGTTCATGAGGTTGGGCGGCAGGCCCTTGATCGCGTAGAGCTCCTGGCCCTTCTGGTCCAGGCGCGGGATGGATTCCAGGAGTCCCCGGGTGTACGGATGCGCCGGGACCTTGTAGATCTCGTGGACGGGGGCCTTCTCGACGATGCGGCCCGCGTACATGACGGCGATGTTGTCGGCGACGTCCGCCACGACGCCCAGGTCGTGGGTGATGAGGATCAGGCCCATGTGCAGCTCGCGCTGGAGCTCGGCGAGGAGGTCCATCACCTGGGCCTGGACGGTCACGTCCAGGGCGGTGGTCGGTTCGTCGGCGATGATCAGCGAGGGTTCGAGCGCCATCGCCATCGCGATCATGATGCGCTGGCGCATGCCGCCGCTGAACTGGTGCGGATACTGCCCGACCCGTTCCTTCGCGGCAGGGATCCGCACCCGGTCCATCAGCTCGACCGCCTTGGCCTTGGCGTCCTTGCGGGACATGCCTTGGTGGACGACGTACATCTCGCCGAGCTGCTGGCCGACGCTGACCACGGGGTTGAGGGCCGACAGGGCGTCCTGGAAGATCATCGCCATGCCGGTGCCGCGCGTCTTGCGCCGCTCCTCCGTCTTGAGCTTCAGGAGGTCTTGGCCCTTGAAGAGGATCTCGCCGCCGGTGATCTTGCCGGGCGGCATGTCGAGGATGCCCATGATGGCCTGCGCGGTCACGGACTTGCCGGACCCGGACTCGCCGAGCACGGCGAGCGTCTCGCCCTCGGCGACGCTGTAGTCGACGCCGTTGACGGCCTTGGCGACGCCTTCCCTGGTCCTGAACTCCACGTGCAGGTCGCGGACTTCGAGCAGCTTGGGCGTCCCCGTGGTGGGCGGGGTGGACGCGTCGGATGCCACGGTTGCCATGGGCGCCTACCTCAGCTTGGGGTCGAGGGCGTCGCGCACCGCGTCGCCGAGCATGATGAACGCGAGCACGGTGATCGCGAGCGCTCCTGCGGGCCAGAGCAGCATGTGCGGGGCGTTGCGGATGTACTGGGAGGCGGCCGAGATGTCGATGCCCCAGCTCACGGTCGGCGGCTTCAGACCGACGCCGAGATACGAGAGGGTCGCCTCCAGGGCGATGTACGTGCCGAGCGCGATGGTGGCGACCACGATCACCGGAGCGACGGCGTTCGGCGCGATGTGCCGGAGCAGCATCCGCGAGTTGGAGGCGCCGAGGGCGCGCGCCGCCTGCACGTAGTCGTTCTGCTTGGCGGTGATCACGGAGCCGCGGGCGATGCGCGAGAGCTGAGGCCAGCCCAGCAGGACCATGAAGCCGATGACCGGCCAGACGGTGTTGCTGGTGACGACCGACAGGAGCACCAGGCCACCGAGTACGACGGGGATGGCGAAGAAGACGTCGGTGATGCGGGAGAGGATCGCGTCCCAGAACCCGCCGAAGAACCCCGCGAGCCCGCCGAGCACGCTACCCAGGATCGCGACGCCGAGCGTGGCGCAGACGCCGACGGTGACCGAGGCACGGGCCCCGTACACGGTCCGCGTGTAGACGTCACAGCCCTGGCCGTTGAAGCCGAACGGGTGACCGGACGAGGAGCTCTTCTGGGCGTTGGCGAGATCGCAGTCGAGCGGGTTGCCGGAGGCGATCAGGGAGGGCCAGATCGAGATGACGACGAGGAAGACGATGATGAGGCCCGAGATGATGAAGACCGGGTTGCGCCGCAGCTCGCGCCAGGCGTCGGACCACAGGCTGCGGGCGGGCGCGGATGGCCCGGTGCCGCCCGGTCCCTCGGGGGCCTTGTCCAGCGTCGATCCCTCGGTCGCCGCGAGGTCCATCGCGCCCCCGGCACCGGTCGGGGCGATGGCTCCGTCTGGCTCCTTGGATTCAGGCATAACGGATCCTCGGGTCGAGTACGGCGTACAGCAGGTCGACGATCAGGTTGGCCACCAGGAAGACGAGGACGAGGACGGTCACGAAGCCGACGACGGTCTGTGTGCTCTGCCGGAGAATTCCCTGATAGAGCTGGAATCCGACGCCGTGGATATTGAAGATCCGCTCGGTGACGATCGCGCCGCCCATCAGCGCGCCGATGTCCGTGCCGATGAAGGTGACCACCGGGATCAGTGAATTGCGCAGCAGATGCCGGGTGATGACGCGGCGTCTGGGCAGCCCCTTGGCGATGGCCGTGCGGACGTAATCGGCGCGGCGGTTCTCGGCGATGGAGGTGCGGGTCAGACGGGTCACGTACGCCAATGACACGGAGGCGAGGACGAGTCCGGGAATGATCAGCTCGTCGAAAGGCGCCTCCGAGGAGACGGAGGGTTTCATGACCCCCCATTCGACGCCGAGCAGCAGCTGGAGCAGCAGGCCGGTGACGAAGGTGGGAATGGCGATGACGACGAGCGTGAGCAGCAGTACGACGGTGTCGATGGGCCGCCCGCGGCGGAGCCCTGTGATGACGCCAAGCGTGATTCCGATGACGATCTCGAAGAGGATCGCGACGATCGTCAGCCGGATGGTCAGCGGGAACGCCGTCGACATGAGTTCGGTGACCTTCTGCCCGTTGAAGGCGGTACCGAAATCGCCGGTGAAGACATTGCCCATATAGGTCGCGTACTGCTGCCACACGGGCTTGTCGAGGCCGAACTCCTTCTTCAGCTGGGCGGCCGTAGCGGGGTCGCATTTGCGGTCCCCGCACAGGCCCGCGATGGGGTCGCCCATCACGTTCACCATCAGGAAGATGAGCAGTGTGGCGCCGAAGAAGACCGGGATCATCTGCAGCAGACGCCGGATCACATAACGTCCCATGAGGGGCTCCGGAAGTAACGGGAGCGGTCATCCGGCGCGACTCGCCGGATGACCGCTCCCTGTGCCTCAGCTGACCTTGATCTCGTTGTAGACCGGGACGCTGAACTGGTTCAACGCCACGTCGGAGACCTTGTCCGAATAGCCGGCGCTGCCGTTCTGGTACCAGAGCGGAATGACCGGCATCTGATCGGCGAGCACCTTCTCGGCGTCCTGGAAGGTGCTGACTGCCTTTCCGGTGTCGGTCTCGGCGTTCGCCTTGTCGACGAGCTTGTCGAAGTCCTTGTCGGACCACTTGCCGTCATTGGACGGGGCGTCCGTGTAGTACAGCGGCTGCATGAAGTTCTGGATCAGCGGATAGTCCATCTGCCATCCCGCGCGCCAGGCGCCGTCCAGCTTCTGCTGGGAGGCCTTGCTGCGGAAGTCGGCGAACGTCCCGACCGGATTCCCGACGCAGGCCTTGTCATTGCCGAGGGACTTGTTGATGGAATTGCAGACGGCGTCGACCCATTCCTTGTGCGAGCCGGTGTCCGCGTTGTACGTGATCTTCAGCGTGCCGCCGGGGATTCCGCCGCCGTCGTCGATCAGCTTCTTCGCCTGCTTGGCGTCGTACTTGCAGGGGTCACCGCAGAGCCCCGACTTGTAGCCGCCGGCCTCGCCGAGCACCGGGGACGTCCAGTCGGTGGCCGGGGTGCGGGTCTTCTGGAAGATGGTCTCGGTGATCTGCTCACGGTTGATCGCCATGGAGAGGCCCTTGCGGACCTTCTCCATTCCCGCCTTCGACCACTTGCTGTCGTAGAAGGGGAAGGCCAGCGTCTGGATGATGCCCGCCGGGGTGTTGATGTAGCGGTCGCCCAGGTCGTTCTTGGCGTTCTTGAGCTGCGAGGCGGGAACGTCGTCGACGAGATCGAGATTCCCCGCCATCAAATCCGTGTAGGCGGTGTTGTTGTCGGTGTAGACCTTGAGATCCACACCGCCGTTCCGTGCCTTGTCGTCGCCGCTGTAGCCGTCCCACTTCCGCAGGGACATCTTGGAGCCCTTGTCGTACGAGTCCACGGTGTACGGGCCGTTGCCGACCGGCTTGGAGAGCCAGGCGTCGTGGTCGTCGTAGAACGCCTTGGGAAGCGGCGCGAAGGCCGGGTAGCCGAGGGTCTTTGGCCAGGTGGAGAACTTCTGCGTGAGCTTGACGGTGAAGGTGGTGTCGTCGACGACCTTCAGCCCGGAGAGCTTGTCCGCGCTCGCGTCACCCTTCTCCGGGTGAACCTTGTCGTAGCCCTCGATATAGCCGAAGAAGTAGGCGTTCTTCTGGTTGTTCTTCAGGTGGGCGCCGTAGTTCCAGGCGTCGACGAAGGACTTCGCGGTGACCTTCTCGCCGTTGCTGAACTTCCACCCCTTCTTGATCTTCACTGTGAAGTTCTGCGAGTCCTTGGTGTCGATCTTGTCGGCGATCATCTTCTTGGCCTCGCCGGTCTTCGGGTCGTACCGCATGAGACCCCGGAAGATCATGTCGAGGACCTTGCCGCCCTGCACCTCATTGGTGTTGGCGGGCTCCAGCGGGTTCTGCGGATCACCCCAGGAGGAACCCACGATCCCGGAGCCGTCGCCGCCCCCGCCGCTGTCCCCGCCTCCACCACAGGCGGTCGCCGCGAGGGCGACGGTCACCGCACATGCGGCCCACTTGGCGTGCGTGGCTCCACGCATGGAGAGTCTCCTGTTCTGATGCCGTCCCGGTGCTATCGCCAAATATCGCCGTATCAGCAAAGACACGCACATTTGCCGCGTCCGTACGGGTCCGGGACCTCTTCGGCCGTACGCATGACAGACAGCTCAGCCCAGATATCGGACACATTGCCTGGTTCAACCGGAACACCCCGGCTTGTCCATCACGCTTGATTACGCGAAGGCAAATACCACCCATACCTACAGTCAAGTTCTAGCCAAGGATCTCAAGAGCCCTCCAAGGAGGAACAGGATTCATTGACCGCGCCATAAATGCCTTGCGAAGGTCGCGCCCAGCCCGTGGGGACTTTCCTCCTGCGGAATCCCACGACCCCATCGGGCCACCCAGGAGCGCCATGACCACTCCGACATCCGCCGCCTCAGCCGCACTTGAAGTGACGGACGAAACTGACGGCATACCAGGCTCGCCCAAGAACCAGGGCAGCAAAGGCCGTTCACCTGGCCGACTCGCGTGGACGCGGTTCAAGAGAGACAGGTCGGGCGTCATCGCCGCGTGGGTGGTGCTCTTCTTCTTCGTCATCGCGCTCTGCGCGCCGCTGATCGCGGCGGTGTACGGAAAGAACCCGTACGACACCTACGGACTTGACCAGCCAGGGCTGCTCAACGACTTCAACTACCCGGTCAAGCCCAACGGCGGCATCGACGGCAACTTCTGGTTCGGCGTCGAGCCGGTGCTCGGCCGGGATGTCTTCACGTTCCTCCTCTACGGGATCCGCAACTCCCTTCTGATCGCGGCCGTGACGACGATCCTGGTGACACTGCTCGGGATCACGGTCGGCGTCACCGCCGGATACCTCGGCGGCAAGACCGACTACCTCATCGGCCGGGTCATCGACATCCTGCTCGCCTTCCCCTCCACGCTCTTCTACATCGCCTTCTTCCCGGTGATGATCTCGATCCTGGTCAGCCCCGAGGACAAGATCCCGCTCTGGCTGACCGTCACCAGCCTCATCACGGTGATGACCGCCTTCGGCTGGGCCCCCATGGCCCGCCTGCTGCGTGGTGAGGTACTCGCCCTGCGCGAGCGGGAGTTCGTGGAGGCGGCCAAGGTCACGGGGGCGTCTCCGGCGCGCATCATCTTCAAGGAGCTGCTGCCCAATCTGTGGACGCCGATCCTGATCCAGGCGACGCTCGCGCTGCCCCTGTTCGTCACCGCCGAGGCGGGACTCGCCTTCCTCGGTGTCGGACTCGAGGAGCCCACGCCGGACTGGGGAGTGATGATCCAGAACGGCTCGAAGTACTACCAGGACGACATCACCTTCATGGTGTTCCCCGGCCTCGCCATGGTGATCTTCGTGGTGGCCTTCAACCTCCTCGGCGACTCGGTGCGCGACGCGCTCGACCCGAAGACCAAACGCTGACACTCCCCGGGACCGGCACGCGCGACGGGGCTGTGCCGGTCCGCCTCCGCTCTTACTCCTTCACTCAGGGTTGGTAGCCACATGGCAATTTCACGCAGAAACCTCCTCATCTCGACGTCCGTGGCAGCGGGCGGCTCGCTCGTCCTGTCCGCATGCAGCAGCGGCGACTCGGGCGGCGGCAAGGGCGGATCGCACGGCGGTACCACCGAGTACACGAACGCGACCGTGAAGATCGGCACCAAGGAGGACTCGACCGGGCCCGCGCCCGAGGTCCCCGGCGGGAAGAAGGGCGGCACGATCTACGGCGTCGCCGAGGACGACGCGTCGCACCTGGACCCGCAGCGCATCTACTTCGCGTACAACTCCTCCTTCGCCAACCTCTACGCGCGCGCCCTCACCGGCTACTACACCGACATGAAGGGCCATCAGACCCTGGTCGGCGACCTCGCCACCGACGCGGGCACCCCGTCCGACGACAACAAGACCTGGACCTTCACGCTCAAGGACGGCCTGAAGTGGCAGGACGGCAGCGAGCTCACGGTCGACGACGTCCGGCACGGCTTCGAGCGTGGCTGGGCCCCGTTCATCACCGAAGGCGCCATCTACGCCCAGCAGGCGCTGACGGGCAAGGGCGGCAAGTGGCGTGACGCGTACGAGGGGCCGTACAAGGGCAAGCACCTGGACTCGATCGTCACCGACAAGGCGAAGAAGACCATCACCTTCCACTTGGCGGAAGCCCGCCCGGAGTTCAACTTCACGCTGGCGATGCACTCGTACGCGGCGACGCCCGTGAAGCACGACACCAAGGAGAAGTACGACAAGGCGCCCTTCTCCTGCGGCCCGTACATCGTCAAGCACCGCACCATCGACAAGTCGATGACGCTGACGCGCAACAAGCACTGGGACCCGAAGACCGACCCGATCCGCAACGCCTACCCGGACAGCTTCGAGTTCGAGTTCGGGCCGACCGGCCTGGAGTCCAACGACCGCTTCATCGCGGACCAGGGCAACGACCAGCAGATGGTCGCCATCTACGAGCCCATCCCCGCCGAGCGCATGCAGAAGGTGCTCACCACGCCCGACATCAAGGAGCGCAGCTTCAACGGCCTCTCGTCGGGCACCTACTACTTCGCCATCAACATGAAGCGCGTCACGGACCTCGAAGTGCGCAAGGCCCTCCTCATCGCCTGGCCCCTTGAGCAGAGCCGCAAGATCTACGGCGGCACCTCCGCGGGTGACTACGCGACGACGATCCTCAGCCCCGACATCCTGGGCCGCGAGAAGTTCGACCTCTACGGCAAGCTGGACAAGCCGGAGGGCGACGTGAAGCGGGCCCACGAGATCCTGAAGAAGGCCGGCAAGCTCGGCACCAAGATCGTCTACGCCTTCCCGCGGCGCCCCACGTACGACAAGACCAAGATCGTCATCGAGAAGAACCTGAAGGCCGCGGGCTTCGACCCGGTCATCAAGCCGCTCAACTCGACGGACTTCTACGACCAGGCACAGCGCCTGGACAACAAGTTCGACGTGATGTGGTTCGGCTGGTCCCCGGACTGGCCGACCGCCTACACCCTGATCCAGCCGCTCTTCGACGGCTCGGCGATCGGTGACGGCCAGAACAACATCTCGCAGGTGGACATCCCCTGGATCAATGAGGCGATCAAGAAGAACGCCGTCATCGCGGACCCGAAGGAAGCCGGCAAGGCCTGGGCCGCGCTCGACAAGCGGATCATGAAGGAGGTCGTGCCGATCATCCCGGAGACCTACCAGCGCCGTTGGTACCTGCACGGCTCCAAGGTCGGCGGCGCCATCCACGACCCGCAGTTCGCCGCGACGCTGCTCTGCAAGACGTACGTCAAGGCCTGACGCCCGCCCCGGGGCGGGCTCCCCACGGGGAAAGCCCGCCCCGGCCCCCACCTCCCTAACGGCATCCGTCAGGAATCCCAACTGCCATGCTCCGCTTCCTCATTCGCCGCATCATCGGCGGCGCGGTGATCCTGCTGGTCATCAGCGCGATCGTCTTCCTCCTCTTCTACGCAGCCCCGCGCGATCCCGCGCGCCTGGCCTGCGGCAAGGTCTGCCCGCCGGACACGCTGGCGCTGGTGAAGCACAACCTGGGGATCGCCGATCCGCTGCCCGTGCAGTACTGGCACTGGTTCGAGGGCCTGTTCGTCGGCCGCGACTACGACTCGTACGGCTTCTGTGACGCGCCCTGCCTCGGCTACTCGTTCCGTAACCGCGAGCCCGTCCTCGCCACCATCCTCGACCGCTTCCCGACCACCGTCTCCCTCTCGATGGGCGCCGCGGTCGTGTTCGTCGTCTTCGGTGTGGGCACCGGCATGCTGGCCGCCGTCAAGCAGGGCAAGGCCCTCGACAAGATCGCGTCATCGGCATCGCTCGTCGCGTCCTCGATGCAGATCTACGTCGTCGGCGTCTTCGCCGTGTACCTCCTCACCGACCAGTTGCACTTGCTGGACCGGCCCACGTACACACCCATCTCGGAGAACCCCGCCAAGTGGTTCTCCGGACTGCTGATCCCCTGGCTCGTGCTCGCGCTCATCTTCACCGCGAACTACACACGCATGGCCCGCTCGCAGCTGGTCGAGACAATGAGCGAGGACTACGTCCGCACGGCTCGCGCCAAGGGGCTCTCGCGCCGCACGGTCTTCTTCCGCTTCGCCTGGCGCGGCGCCATGGGCCCGATCGTCACGATCTTCGGCCTCGATCTCGGCGTGCTCCTCGGCGGCGCGATCATCACCGAGAAGACCTTCGCCCTGCACGGCATCGGCGAGCTGTCGGTGAAGGCGGTCGACACCAGCGACCTGCCGCTGCTGCTCGGGGTGGTCCTAGTGGCGGCCGCCGCGATCGTCATCTTCAACATCATCGTCGACGCCCTGTACGCGCTGATCGACCCGCGCGTGCGCCTCGCCTAGGGCTCAGGAGAGAGATCTGATGAGCACCCCTTTCCTGTCCGTACGCGACCTGCGCGTCCACTTCTCCACCGAGGACGGCATGGTCAAGGCCGTGGACGGCCTCGACTTCGACCTGGAGAAGGGCAAGACCCTCGGCATCGTCGGTGAGTCCGGCTCCGGCAAGTCGGTGACCAACCTCGCCATCCTGGGCCTGCACCACAAGGACAGCACCGCCATCGACGGCGAGATCCGGCTCGACGACCAGGATCTCCTCGTCGCGACCGAGCGGGAGCTGGAGCAGCTGCGCGGCAACAAGATGGCGATGATCTTCCAGGACGCGCTCGCCTCGCTCTCGCCGTACCACACCATCGGCCGGCAGATCGGCGAGACGTTCCGCAAGCACACCGGCGCCTCCAAGAAGGAGGCCCGTGCCCGGTCGATCGAGATGCTGACGAAGGTCGGCATCCCCCAGCCCGACCTGCGCGTGGACGACTACCCGCACCAGTTCTCCGGCGGCATGCGCCAGCGCGCGATGATCGCGATGGCGCTGGTCTGCAACCCGGCCCTGCTGGTCGCGGACGAACCGACGACGGCGCTCGACGTGACGGTCCAGGCGCAGATCATGGACCTCCTGAAGGACCTGCAGCAGGAGTTCGGCACGTCGATCATCTTCATCACGCACGACCTGGGCGTCATCGCCGACATCGCGGACGACGTCCTGGTGATGTACGGCGGCCGGTGCGTGGAGCGCGGCACCAAGAAGGAGGTCCTGCGGGCGCCTCAGCACCCCTACACCTGGGGCCTGTTGGGCTCCATGCCCTCGCTGGAAGGCCCGGTGGACGTGCCGCTCTCGCCGATCCCGGGCACGCCTCCCAGCCTCCTCAACCCGCCCTCCGGCTGCCGCTTCCACCCGCGGTGCGCGTTCACCGAGCAGGTCGGGGGAGGGCGTTGCACGGACGAGCAGCCACTCCTGGAACTGACCGACGGCCGTGGCGCCGCCTGCCACCTCACGGCGGAACAGCGGACGCAATTCTTCGCTGACTTCGCGGGCACGCGCACCGACTGACGCACCCGGGCACGCGCACCGACCGACGTACAAGAGACTGGACTTGACCACTATGAGCGACAGCACTCCCCTCCTGGACGTCGCCGGGCTGACCAAACACTTCCCGGTCATGGGCGGCTTTCCGTTCAAGCGCAGGATCGGCGCCGTGCAGGCGGTGGACGGCCTGGACTTCACCGTCGCCGAGGGCGAGAGCCTGGGCCTGGTCGGCGAGTCCGGCTGCGGCAAGTCGACGACGGGCCGCCTGATCACGCGCCTCCTGGAGCCGACGGCCGGGAAGATCTCGTACCGCGGGCAGGACATCACGCACGCCACGCGCAAGCAGCTGGCGCCGGTCCGCTCGGAGATCCAGATGATCTTCCAGGACCCGTACGCGTCGCTGAACCCCCGGCAGACGGTCGGCAAGATCATCTCAGGCCCGATGGAGGTCAACGACATCCACCCGGCGGGCGGGCGGGAAGCGCGCGTCCGCGAGCTCCTGGAGACGGTCGGCCTCAACCCCGAGCACTACAACCGCTTCCCGCACGAGTTCTCGGGCGGCCAGCGCCAACGCATCGGTGTGGCCAGGTCACTGGCCCTTGAGCCGAAGCTGATCGTGGCGGACGAACCTGTCTCGGCGCTCGACGTCTCCATCCAGGCGCAGGTGGTGAACCTTCTCCAGCAGCTCCAGAGGGACCTGGGCATCGCCTTCCTGTTCATCGCCCACGACCTGGCGGTGGTACGGCACTTCTCGCAGCGGGTCGCCGTCATGTACCTGGGCCGGATCGTGGAGATCGCGGACCGCGAGGACCTCTACGGCAACCCGCGCCACCCCTACACCAAGGCGCTCCTGTCGGCCGTCCCTGAGGCAACCCCGGACGACACCCCGCGCCGCGAGCGCATCCTGCTGACGGGAGATGTACCGTCCCCGGTCAACCCGCCCTCGGGCTGCCGCTTCCGCACGCGCTGCTGGAAGGCGACGGACAAGTGCGCTGCGGAGGCTCCGCCGCTGGTGCAGATCGAGGGCAACCGGGGCGGGCACCTGACGGCGTGCCACTATCCGGAGGACTCAACCCAGCTGACGCTCCCCTCGGCCCGCAAGTCCCTCTGACCGCTACCCCTCCGACGCAGGTCTCCACGCCGGACCGCCGCCCCGGAACCGATCCGCCCACCCTTTGACCCGAGCGGGGCGCGGCTGGTTCTGGGGGGGGCGGGCCGGGTGGCGGGGGCCGATTCGGAGGGGCCTCGGAGATCGACGGAATGCACGGAATCCACGAAATCCATGGAATCAGGGGAATCAAGGGGGTGCAGGGAAATCCCGCGCCAGAGGCCTCAGCAGGCGCTCCGCCGGAATTTCTTCGCAATCCCTTGCCACCACCACCGCATGCCTCCGACGCAAGCCGCCCAGGGGCGAGGGAAAGCCCGCCGCCTGCCTCGACCGCATCGCTGAGCAGCGGCGGATGCGGGAGCAACGGAGGCTGCGGGGGCCCGGGAATCCGGTAGACCCGGCAGCCCGTGCCAGCACCGCAGCCCGTGCCAGCCCCGCCAGTCCGTGCCAGTCCCGCAGGCTGTGCCAGCCCCGCCAGTCCGTGCCAGTCCCGCAGGCTGTGCCAGCCCCGCCAGTCCGTGCCAGCCCCGGAGGCCCCGGAGGTCCCGCCAGCCCCGCCAGCCCCGCCAGCCCCGCCAGCCCCGCCAGCCCCGCCAGCCCCGGAGGCTACCGCTTCACCGGGCGGACTCCTCTGCTTCCACCTCGACCACCGAGACCCACTTGCCCCAGCCCTCCACCTCGACCCGGAGCGACGACGAGGACTTGGTCACCCCTGACCAGTACCGGTCCGCCCCCGTCCCGTGCTCCCGCAAGCCGCACTCGGTCAGCGCCTCGCGCAGCAGCCCCACTTCAGCCTCCGCGACGGACGCGCTGTCGTATTCGGTGACGCGCTGCCGGGCATCGGCCCCCTTGTCGCTGTAGTAGCTGGTGCCGTACTGGACCTGATTCGGCGCCTTCCGAACGGCGTACGACTGCGGGCAGCTGTCCGTATCGCCCACCGCGGGCAGCGCCAGATCCCGCGTGTCTTCCTCCTCATCGCCCTTCCATTGCCACTTCCCGGCCTCCGGCATCTGCTCGGGGGCCAGCACCCGCACCACGCCGTCCACCATGAACGGGTTCTCCTTCGGCGTGGCGGCGGGCCGCACGTCCCGCCCTTCACCGCCTCCCGGCATCGCCACCCACGTAGCCGCCCCCGCCACCACGGCCGTGACCGCCACGCCCAGAGCCACCCGCCGCCGCACCGTCCGCCGCCTCCCCCGCGCCCGTACCTGCGCCGCGGTCGGCATCCGTACGGCGACCTCGTCCAGCAGTTCCTCGACCTCAGCCATGGCGGGCCGCCCCTTCCGCGGTGAAAGCAGTCGTCTCGGTCAGGCGCTCCCCCAGCACCTTGCGGGCCCGGCTCAGCCGGGTGCGTACAGCCCCGTTGGAAGCCCCTGTCTCCCGGGCCACCTGCTCCACGGGCAGGTCCAGCAGGTGATGCAGCACCACCGCCTGCCGCTGTGGCAACGGCAGTTCACGCAGCGCGGCCACCAGGCCACCCGGTCCGCCGACAGCTCGGGCACGTCACCCACCGGCCCGTGCCTCAGCTGGGCGCGGAGCCGGTTCCTGGTCCGGCGCCACGTACTGATCGCAAGCCGCGAGGCCACCGTCCGCACCCACGGCAGCGGGTCCCCCTCCCGCGTCAGCCGCTCCCATCGCTGCCAGGCCCGTACGTACGCCTCCTGCACCGCGTCCTCCGCCTCTGCCAGATCCCCGGTCATCGCATAGACCGTGGCGACCAGCCGCTTGGCGGTGGCGGCGTAGAACGCGTCGAACTCCCGAGCATGGTCAAGCTCTTCCATCCGTTGCGTCATCGTCCCCCGTCCGTCCCTCGGTTCGGCTTCCGACATAGTGCTGTGACCGCATAGGTTCACCGGGTTGGTGGCTTCGCCCCGATATTCTGCATGCCATGATCAACTCATATGCGAGTTCCGGCGATGCTGAGGTTGCGATAGCTGGGGCACGTGCTGGCGCGGACGTGGTGCGCAATATGTACGGCCAGCGGCTCACCCGCATCGACAAGGGCGCCGGGGACTTCGCGACCGCCGCCGATGTGGAGGCTGAGAAGACGATCCTCGGCGTCATCCGTGCTGCTCGGCCCGATGACGCGGTTCTCGGCGAGGAAGGCGGGCAGCAGGGTGCAGCCGACGCTGTGCGCCGGTGGTTGGTGGATCCCTTGTGCGGCACGCTGAACTACGCGGTCGGCAACACGCTGGTGGCCGTCAACGTGGCGCTGCGCAACGGGGCGGCGGCGGTGGCCGACCCGTTCAGCAGCGAGGTCTTCTTCACCGACGGTGAGACCGCCTGGGTGCGGTACGGCGGGGTCGATGAGCAATTGGTGCCCACGCCCGCCACCCAACTGGTGGACGTCAACCTGGATCCTCCGTTCCCGAGCGCGCCCCGATTCCGGGCTGTGGACCTGCTGGCCCACCCCGAGTTCGTCGAGCGGTTCCGGCCGCGGGTCGTGTCCACGACGCTGGCGTTGGCCTGGGTTGCGTCCGGCAAGCGCGCCGCGTACGTCACCGATGGTGGTGACCTGTCCGGGAGTGTGCATTTCGCCGCCGGTATCGCTGTGTGTCGGGCCGCTGGCTGCGTAGTCACTGGGATCGACGGCGCCCCTGTCGGGCAGGCAGGCCGCGGGCTTGTGGTCGCCGCTGACGCCGAGACCCACGGGCTGCTGATGTCGATGATCCGCAGCCGAAGCTAGTGCTGTGACCACACCGGTTTAGCCGGATTGGGTCAAGCTGCGGCTTGGAGAGGGCGTCCGCCCCAGCGGATGCCCTTTTCGCTGCGGATGCGGGCGCGCTCTCTGCGTTTGGCGGCCAGGACGTCGGGGTGGCGGGCGTTGGCGTTGCGCCAGCGCAGGTAGCGGTGCAGCGCACGGGTCTGGACCGTGTGGTTCGGGTGGTTCGAGTTGGCCAGGGTGAACTGCCGCAGCGGTCCGAAGTGCGCCTCGATCGGGTTCGCCCAGGACGCGTTGGTCGGGGTGAAGCACAGCTCGACCTTGTTCTTCCTCGCCCATTTGCGGAACTTGGCCCCTTTGTGGGCGGAGAGGTTGTCCATGATCACGTAGATGGGGGCACCGTCGGGCCGGGCCGCGCGGATCGAGCGGAGCGCGGCGAGGCTGTTCACGGCGCCCTTGCGGCGGTGGTTGGCGCCCCAGAGCGTGTCGTCGCCGATCGAGTAGCAGCCGTGGAAGTAGGTGACGCCGTGCGTGCGCTTGTAGGTGGCCGGCAGGCGGTTGGGGCGGCTCTGTTCGGTCCAGCAACTGCCGGCGGTGGGGCGGATTCCGAGCGGCCCGAATTCGTCGAAGGCGAACGTGAGGTCGGGGAAGCGCTCCAGGACGTGCTCGATCCGGTCGAGTTTGGTGTCACGTTCGGGGTCGGTGGACTCCTTCCACGTCCTGGTGCGCTGGAAGGTGACGCCGCGTCGGGCGAGCAGGCAGCGCAGGGCCTCGCGGCCTATGCGGATCACCCGGCCATGGACGCGTCGAAGGTAGACCGCGAGCTTGCGGATCGACCAGCGAGTGAAGGGCTGGCCGAGCTTGGCCGGGCGGGTGGTGGCCGTCCGGACGACGAAGTCCTCGTCGTCAGGGGTGAGCTGGCGGGGACGGCCTCCCGCCCACTGAGGGTCCAGGCAGGCCAGACCGATCTCGTTGAACCGGTGGATCACGTCGCGCACGGTGTCCTCGTCGGCAGCCACGAGCTGGGCGATGACCGGCACCCGGTTGCCGCCGGCCGAGGCCAGCAGCATCATCGCCCGCCGGTAGCGCACCGAACTGGTGCTGCCCCGCCTAACGATCCGCTGTAACTGCTGCCCCTCCTGGTCGGTCAGCCTGCGGACCTTGACCGGCTCTGCCACCACGCCTCCCGGCTCAGCATCGAACGTCTCCCGACATCCAACCGCCCCGAGGCCCAGCACCGCCAACGGCAACCCGGCGAACCAATGCGGTCACAGCAATAGACACGCTCGGCGGCGCCCGGATGTTACGTACGAAAATGGGGGCGCCCGGAACCGAGTGGTTCCGGGCGCCCCCATCACGTACGGCCAAAAGCCGACGCCGAGACTACGCCGCGTGCACGACGTCCTTCTCCTCCGCGAAGTGACACGCCGACTCATGCGCCGCCGGAGTGTCCTGGCCCACGAAGCGCTGCGGGATCGCAAGGAGCGGGATTTCCTCCGCGCACTTCGCCTCCGCCTTCCAGCAGCGGGTGCGGAAGCGGCAGCCCGAGGGCGGGTTCGCGGGGGACGGGACGTCACCGGTGAGGATGATGCGCTCACGGCCCTCGCGCGCCTCCGGGTCCGGCACCGGGACAGCCGACAGGAGCGCCTGCGTGTACGGGTGCGTCGGGTGCTCGTAGATCTGCTCGTCCGAGCCGATCTCCGCCATCTTGCCGAGGTACATCACGCCCACGCGGTCCGAGATGTGCCGGACGATCGACAGGTCGTGCGCGATGAAGAGGTACGAGAGGTTGAACTCGTCCTGGAGCTTCTCCATCAGGTTGATGACCTGGGCCTGGACGGAGACGTCCAGGGCCGAGACCGGCTCGTCGCAGATGATGATCTCGGGGTTGAGGGCCAGACCGCGCGCGATGCCGATGCGCTGGCGCTGGCCGCCCGAGAACTGGTGCGGGTAGCGGTTGATGTACTCCGGGTTCAGGCCCACCACGTCCAGGAGGTCCTGGACCTTCTGGCGGCGCGAGCCCTTGGGAGCCACCTCGGGGTGGATCTCGAACGGCTCCCCGATGATGTCGCCCACCGTCATACGGGGGTTCAGGGACGTGTAGGGGTCCTGGAACACCATCTGGATGTTGCGGCGCACCGCCTTCAGCGCGCGCCCCGACAGCTTGGTGATGTCCTGGCCCTTGTAGAAGACCTCGCCGGCCGTGGCCCGCTCCAGCGTCATCAGGAGCCTGGCGACCGTGGACTTGCCACAGCCGGACTCGCCCACGATGCCGAGCGTCTCACCCTTGTAGAGGTCGAAGGAGATGCCGTCGACCGCCTTGACCGCGCCGATCTGCTTCCTGATCAGGATTCCCTGCGTGAGCGGGAAGTGCTTGACCAGGTTGCGGACCTGGAGGATCGGCTCGCCGCGCTCCACCGGCGCCTCGATGGCCGCGACGGCCTCCTCGGCGGTGGCCGCGTCGACCGTTTCCACCTCGGAGACGTTCGGCATCGCGTCCTGCGGCTCATCCGTCTTCTTGAGCGGCTCAGCCATGGATCGTCTCCTTCCAGAAGTGGCACGCGCTGCCGCGACCCGGCAGCTCCGCGCCGTCCTGCTCGGTCACCGGCACCAGGGCCGGGACGTCCGTACGGCAGATGTCCTGCGCCTTGGGGCAGCGCGGGTTGAAGGCACAACCGGACGGGATGTGGAGCAGGTTGGGCGGCAGGCCCTTGATCGCGTAGAGCTCCTGGCCCTTCTGGTCGAGCCGGGGAATCGACTCGAGCAGACCGCGCGTGTACGGGTGCGCGGGGCGCTTGTAGAGCTCGTGGACCGGAGCCGTCTCGACGATCCGGCCCGCGTACATGACCGCGATCTTGTCCGCGACGTCGGCGACCACGCCGAGGTCGTGGGTGATCAGGATCAGGCCCATGTTGTACTCGCGCTGCAGATCGGCCAGGAGGTCCATGACCTGCGCCTGGACCGTCACGTCGAGAGCCGTGGTGGGCTCGTCGGCGATGATCAGGTCCGGCTCCAGGGCGAGCGCCATCGCGATCATGATGCGCTGGCGCATACCGCCGGAGAACTGGTGCGGGTAGTCGTTCACCCGCTCCTTGGCGGCCGGGATCTTCACCCGCTCCATCAGCTCGATGGCCTTGGCCTTGGCCTGCTTGCGGCCGAGCCCGTCGTGCACCCGGAACATCTCGCCGAGCTGATAGCCCACCGAGAGCACGGGGTTGAGCGACGACAGCGCGTCCTGGAAGATCATCGCGATCTTCCGGCCGCGGATCTTCCTGCGCTCCTCGTTGGACATCTTGAGCATGTCCTGACCGCGGAAGAGGATCTCGCCCTGCGGGATCTTCCCCGGCGGCATGTCGAGGATGCCCATGATCGCCTGAGCGGTCACGGACTTGCCGGAGCCCGACTCACCGAGGACGGCGAGCGTCTCGCCCGCGTCCACGCTGTAGTTGACGCCGTTGACGGCCTTGACCTCACCCTCGCGGGTGTGGAACTCGACGTGCAGGTCCTTGACGTCGAGCAGCCTGCCGCTCTTTTCCTCACCCGAGCGGGGGGCGGGAACCGAGTCTTCCTTGATGTCGATGCTGGTCATTTACGCCTCCCTCAGCGCAGCTTCGGGTCGAGGGCTTCGCGTACGGCGTCACCCATCATGATGAACGCCAGCACAGTCATGCTGAGCATCCCCGCGGGGAAGATCAGCGTGTGCGGGTTGTTCCGGATGTCGCTGAGGGCGTCGGAGATGTCGCCGCCCCACGAGAGCGCGTCGTCACCGAAGCCGAGACCCAGGTACGACAGCGTCGACTCGGCGACGATGTACGTGCCGAGGCTGATGGTCGCCACGACGATCACCGGGGCGATCGCGTTCGGCAGGATGTGCCGGAACAGGATGCGCTTGGTGTCTGCGCCAAGTGCCCGCGCCGCGACCACGTAGTCCGAGTGCTTGGTGGTGATGACCGCGCCACGCATCACACGAGCGATCTGCGTCCAGCCGAGGAAGGCCAGCGCGCCGATGATCACCGGAGCTGTGCGCTTCTCGAAGGCGTTCAGCACGACCATCGCGCCGAGCAGGAACGGGATGCCGAAGAACACGTCGGTGAGCCGGGACAGCAAGCTGTCCCAGAAGCCGCCGAAGTAACCGGCGAGCATGCCGACCAGGCCGCCAAAGAGGGTGACCAGGATGGTCACGCCGAGTCCGACCATGATCGAGTTGCGTGTGCCGTAGACCACCCGCGCGTAGATGCTGCGCCCCTGACGGTCGTAGCCGAACCAGTCCGGCTGGAAGACGTGACCGAGGCTGGGCTTCTGCAGGAAGTGGTGCGTCAGGTCGCCTGAACTCGGACTCGCGCTGGTGAACATGCCCGGGAAGGCCGCCACGAGCAGCAGCACCAGGATGAGCGCCGACGAGATGAGGAACAGCGGCCTGCGGCGCAGGTCACGCCAGGCGTCGTCCCAGAGGCTGCGCGGCTTGCCGGGCGCATCACCCGCGTCGACGATGGCCTCGTCCGCGTCGACGATGGCCTGCTCGTCCGCGGCGGCGGTCTTGGTGATGTCAGGCATAACGGATCCTCGGGTCCAGGACCGCGTAAAGCAGGTCGACGAGCAGGCTGGCGAGGAGGTACACGAGCACCAGGACGGTGACAACTCCGACGATGACTGCTCCCTCGCGCTGGAACAACGCTCGGTAGAGCAGATTTCCGACGCCGGTCACGTTGAAGATGCCCTCGGTGATGACCGCGCCACCCATCAGGGTGCCGATGTCCGTACCGAGGTAGGTGACCACCGGGATCAGCGAGTTGCGCAGCAGGTGCCGGGTGATGATCCGCTTACGCGGGAGACCCTTGGCGACAGCCGTACGGATGTAGTCCGCCTGCCGGTTCTCGGCGATGGAGGTGCGGCTCAGCCGCGCCACGTACGCGAGACCGACGAGTCCGAGCACGAGGGCCGGCAGGAGCAGCTCGCCGAAGTTCTCCGAGTCCTGGACCGTCGGTGTCACCCAGCCGAGCTGGTTGCCGAAGATCAGCTGGAGGAACAGGCCGAACACGAAGATCGGCACGGAGATCACGAGGAGCGTGAAGAGCGTCACCGAGTTGTCGAGGATGCGTCCTCGCTTCACACCGGCCAGCACGCCAAGGCCGATGCCGACGATGAGCTCGAACGTCCACGCCATGGCGGCGAGCCGAGCCGAGACCGGGAAGGCCTGCGTGATCTCGTCGAGGATCGGCCGGTTACCGGCGATGGTATTGCCGAAATCGCCCTGCAGCAGACCGCCCATGTAGTGGAAGTACTGCTGCCACAGCGGCAGATCGAGCCCGCGGTCGTGCTTGATCTGCGCCACCTGTGCGGGGTCCGGCGGCTTGTCTCCCCAGAGCGCCGCGACCGGGTCACCGGGCAGCACATTGACCATCAGGAAGATCAGCAGGGTTGTCCCGATGAAGACCGGGATCATCTGGAGCAGTCGCCTCGCGACGTAACGCCCCATGGTGGTGCCTCCGTCCATTGCGGAGCCGCCCGTGAAGCGACGCCCGGGATCGCCGGGCGTCGCTTCACGAGTACGGAACTCCGGCGACTGCTACTTCTCGAAGACCTCGACCTCGGTGAGGATCGGGTCGCCGGCCTGGTCGAACTCGATCTTCTTCACGTTGTTCGAGTACGCGGAGAGCGTCTTGTTGTACCAGAGCGGGATGCCCGGGAAGGTGTTGACCAGCTGCTTCTCGGCCTGCTGGTACAGCTTCGCGGACTCGTCGATCGACTTGGCCGCGTCGGCCTTCTTGGTCAGCTCGTCGAACTTCTTGTCCGAGAAACCGCCCTTGTTGCCGTCGACGTTCGTGCCGTAGAGGTCGGCGAGGAAGTTGCCGTTGAACGGGTAGTCGAGCACCCAGCCGGAGCGGTACATCGACTTGACCTTCTTCTGGTCACGGATCTCCGTGTCCGCCGCGAAGTCGGTCACCGGGTCGCCGACGCACTTGACGCCGGTCGAGTTGGTGATCGAGTTGCAGACCGCGACGACCCAGTCCTTGTGCGGCTGGTCGGCGTTGTACTGGATCTTGACCTCGTTGCCCGGGACACCGCCGCCGGCCTTGATGGAGGCCTTGGCCTTCTTGGCGTCGAACTTGCAGAACTCGCCACAGGCGTCGTTCTGGTAGCCCTTGACGCCCTTGGCGACCCAGCCGGTGGCCGACTCGCGGGTGCCGTTGAACACCGTCTTCGCGATGGTGTCACGGTCGATCGCCATCGAAAGGCCCTGGAGGACCTTGACGTCGACGTCCTTCCACTGCTTCGTGTAGAAGGCGAAGTTGACCGTGTTGATCGCCGAGAAGTCCTGCTCGATGGCGCGGTCGCCGAAGTCCTGCTTGAAGTTGGCGATCTCGCTGTTCGGCACGATCGGCATGGAGTCGACGTTGTCCGACTTCAGGTCGGCGTACGCGGCCGTGTCCTTGTTGTACGCCTTGAAGTTCACGCCGCCGTTCTTGGGCTTGTTGGAGCCCTTGTACTGCGGCCAAGCGGTGACCTGGATCGACTTCTTGTGGTCCCAGCTCTTGAACTTGTACGGGCCGTTGCCGACCGGCTTCTCGCCGTACCCCTTCGGGTCCTTCAGCGCGCCCGAGGGCAGCGGGTAGAAGGGCGCGTAGACGAGCTTGTACGCGTAGTACGGGATGCCCGAGTTCAGCGTGATGGTGAAGGTGTTGTCGTCGACGACCTTCAGGCCCTCCATCGCCTTCGACTTGGCCTTCCCCTTCTCGGGGTGCACCTTGTCGTAGCCCACGATGTCGCGGTACCAGGCGCTGTTCTGCTGACCGTTGGCCGGGTCGGCCGCCCAGTTCCAGGCATCCACGTACGACTTGGCGGTAACGGCCTCACCGTTGTGGAACTTCCAGCCCGCCTTCAGCTTGACCGTCCACACCTTCGAGTCCTTGTCGGGGGTGACCGACTCGGCGTTCTCGTAGGTGATGTTGCCCTGCTTGTCGTAGTGGACCAGGCCCGTGAAGAGCGAGTCGATGACGACGCTGCCGTACGCCTCCATGGTGTTGGAAGGCTGCAGGGCGTTCTGCGGCTCACCGTTGGCGTAGCTGACGATCCCCTTGGGGTCGACCTTGCCACTGTTGCCGCCGCTGTCGCTGTCGCCACCGCAGGCCGTTGCCGTCAGCGCCACGACGCCCGCTATCGCAACCCACTTGGCGCTCTTGGCACCACGCATGGAGTTCCTCCTCATGAGTCCACTTGTTCACTACAAGAGGGGGTACGTGAAACCGCGCCGACACCCCTGACGGCGCGTAGATCGAAGTACCCCAGTGTGCTCGTGAGTCGGCGCTCCCCACAGCGCGTGACCCATTGACCCGAGCTATACGCGGTCAACTATTAGCCATGAGATACCGCCCGACCACACTCTTTTGGTCTCGGTTCAATCACACCTGGTGCGTACAACTTCCAAAATCCGGACAAACCGATCCGAGATAGATGGTTGCGAAACGGACGTGTTACACATCTACCGGTCAATGATGTCCGTATTCCGGACAGTTGGCTCAGGAAAACCGGTTGCGGTGCACCGCGTCGGAGACGACCGACGGCGCCTTCGGGGGACGTCGGGCGGACGCGCGTAGATGCGCGGAGAGTCGCGAAGGCGCGGAATCCCCCACCCCCGAGGTGTGCGCCAGCGTAGCGCCGCCTGGAGCCCCGCAGAGGGGCAACTCCCGCGGACGGCAGAGGGGCAACTCCCGCGGACGCACGAGAGGCCGGTTTCCACTCCTCCTCCTGGAGGGGCGGAAACCGGCCTCTGTTGCCGAATTCGCCGAACGGCGGCGGCAGTTGCGCCGAGCCCGAGGTTTTAGCCGGGCTTTGCTCCGGCCTTAGCCGTGCTTGGCGCGCGAGGCGCTGCGGCCGCGCTGCTTGGCGTCCAGGACGACCTTGCGGATACGCACGGTCTCCGGGGTCACCTCGATGCACTCGTCGTCGCGGCAGAACTCCAGGGACTGCTCGAGCGAGAGCTTGCGGGCGGGCACGACGTTCTCGGTCGTGTCCGCGGAAGCCGCACGCATGTTGGTGAGCTTCTTCTCCTTGGTGATGTTCACGTCCATGTCGTCGGCACGCGAGTTCTCACCGACGATCATGCCCTCGTACACCTCGGTGCCGGCCTCGGTGAAGATGACACCGCGCTCCTGGAGGTTGACCATCGCGAACGGCGTGACCGAACCCGAACGGTCCGCGACGAGCGAGCCGTTGTGACGGGTGCGCAGGTCGCCGAACCACGGCTCGTGACCCTCGAAGATCGAGTGCGCGATGCCGGTACCGCGGGTCTGGGTCAGGAACTCCGTACGGAAGCCGATGAGGCCACGCGACGGGACGATCCATTCCATGCGGATCCAGCCGGAGCCGTGGTTGGTCATCGTCTCCATGCGGCCCTTGCGGGTCGCCATCAGCTGCGTGATGGCGCCGAGGTGCTCCTCGGGCGAGTCGATCGTCATGCGCTCGATCGGCTCGTACGTCTTGCCGTCGATCTGCTTGGTGACGACCTCGGGCTTGCCAACCGTCAGCTCGAAGCCCTCGCGGCGCATCTGCTCGACCAGGATGGCGAGCGCGAGCTCACCACGGCCCTGGACCTCCCAGGCGTCCGGGCGCTCGGTGTCGAGGACCCGGAGGCTCACGTTACCGATGAGCTCCTTGTCCAGACGGTCCTTCACCTGACGGGCGGTGACCTTGTGGCCCTTGCCGCCCTTGCCGACCAGCGGCGAGGTGTTCGTACCGATGGTCATGGAGATCGCCGGCTCGTCGACCGTGATCAGCGGCAGCGCGATCGGGTTCTCGGGGTCGGCGAGGGTCTCACCGATCATGATGTCCGGGAATCCGGCGACGGCGCAGATGTCGCCCGGGCCCGCCTTCTCGGCCGGCTTGCGGGTGAGCGCCTCGGTCATCATCAGCTCGGTGACGCGGACGTTGGACATCGTGCCGTCACGCTTGATCCAGGTGACGGTCTGGCCCTTGCGCAGCTCACCCTGCTCGACGCGGCACAGCGCGATACGGCCGAGGAAGTTGTCGGCGTCCAGGTTCGTGACGTGAGCCTGGAGCGGGGCCTCCTCGTCGTACTCCGGAGCCGGGACGGTGTCCAGGATCGTGGAGAAGAACGGCTCCAGGTTCTCGCTGTCGGCCGGGACGGTGCCGTCCTCCGGCTTGGTCAGCGAGGCGACGCCGTCACGGGCGCAGGCGTAGACGATCGGGAACTCGATCTGCTCCTCGTCCGCGTCCAGGTCCAGGAAGAGGTCATACGTTTCGTCGACGACCTCGGCGATGCGCGAGTCGGGACGGTCCGTCTTGTTGATGCACAGGATGACCGGCATCTTGGCCGCGAGGGCCTTGCGGAGCACGAAGCGGGTCTGGGGCAGCGGACCCTCGGAGGCGTCCACGAGGAGCACCACCGCGTCCACCATCGACAGGCCGCGCTCGACCTCACCACCGAAGTCGGCGTGGCCGGGGGTGTCGATGATGTTGATGGTGATGACGTCGCCGCCATCCTTCGGGTGGTACTTGACGGCCGTGTTCTTGGCCAGGATCGTGATGCCCTTCTCACGCTCCAGGTCGTTCGAGTCCATCATGCGGTCGTCGAGCGACTCCGCAGCGTGCGCGGCGAAGGAGCCGGCCTGCTTGAGCATGGCGTCGACCAGGGTGGTCTTGCCGTGGTCGACGTGGGCGACGATGGCAACATTACGAATGTCATGGCGCGTGGGCATACGAGCTGCGCTTCTCCCGGGAAGAGTGGATTGGCGGCGCGTACGGTCCGGTACGCGTGCCCTGCCGGGCAGAACACGCCACGGCCTCACCCCAGTCTACGTCCCTCCCGGGGAGGCGGCCTCCGCGGGGCCCTTGCGGGGGGCTTGAGCTGGGGTTTTACCCCCTGGAGCAGGCTCTGCTAGGCGCTCTCGGCGTGCGGTGCCAGCTCCACGCGCAGCTGGAGGTCCAGGGCCCGGGCCAGCCGGTCGAGCACCGGGATCGTGGGCACGGTGCCGCCGCCCTCGAACCGCGCCACAGCGGACTGCGTCATGTCCGCCCTGCGCCCGAGCTCACTCTGCGAGAGCCCCAGCGCCTGGCGCCGCTCGCGCACGGCTTCAGCGAGCGCGAAGCGGAGTCGCGCGGCGGCGTACTCCTCTTCGATCTCCGGCGTGATGGCCCGCGCCGCACGCGCGTCGGCAAGGCTGCTGCGCCTGGTCTGAGTCACGACTCCTCCTCATCCACGGTGTGCCCCTCTTCCTGGCAGCGCTTCATGGCCTGCCGCGCTCGCTCCACCTCGGCGAACTCACGCATCCGCGTCTTGGGAAACACCGTGAGCATGATGATGCGGCGGCCCGAGGCGATCCAGTAGGTGACGCGGACCCGATCGCCCCCGCAGTAGAAGCGCAGCTCTCTGAGTTTGCCGTCGAGCTGGCGCGTGTACGGCTCGTCGAGGAGGACGCCGCGCTGTTCGAGCAGGTCGAGGTGCATAAGGGCCTGAGCCCAGCGTTTGTCGTCGAGCCCGGACAGCCACGCATCGACTTCCGGCTCCAGTTCGACGGTACCCCACTTCATAGCATCAACGCTATAAACCGGGGCGCGCCCGTGGCGGTGGATTGCTGTGCAGTCACCCGATCGTGAGAGGGGAGGGGTAGGGGTGATCGTCCCGGGTCATGGGTGGAAACGACCTTGCCCGCCGGAGGCACCGGCGGGCAAGGGAGTTGAGCGGAATCTGAGCGTGACCTGCGGCGGAGCTACTTCTCGGCGGGTTTCTCCGGCTTGCCGCCCGGCTTCCCCGGCCGCTCCCCGGCCTGCTTCCCGCCCGGCTTCCCCGCCTGCTCCCCGCCCTGCTTCAGGAAGCCCATGTCCTCGAAGTCCGGGGACTGGAAACCGAACGCCCCCGCGTTGGCGAGGTTCGGCCGGGCCGCCACCAGCTGCGGGCGCTGGTAGAGAGGAATCGATCCTGCCTCGGCCCAGATGCGCGCGTCCGCCTTCCTGACCAGCGAACGCCCCTCATCCTCGTCCAGCTCCCCCATCGCCTGGTCGAAGAGCTGGTCGATGTGGTCCGTACCGACCCGCGTGTAGTTCTGCTCGACGTTCAGCGACCCGTCCGCGGCCGGCACCGGCTTGGCGAAGATCGGCCGTGCGTCCGTGGCGGGGAAGGCGGTCGCGGGCCAGGAGTAGAGGGCGAGGTCGTACTGGCCGGACGCGATGTGGTCCTTGAAGTAGCTCTCGTCGGCGACCTTCGCCGTCTCCGTGCGGACCCCGATCTTCTCCAGCATCCGCAAGATCCGGTCGGCCACGGTCCGCAGGGATTCCGAGCCCTCGCCGGACGGCAGGACGAAGCGGAGGGTGAGCGGCTTGCCGTCCTTGGCCATGGGGCCGCCCACGGCCGAGGCAGGCTCGGCCGGTGCCGCGGTGCCCTTGGGGGCGTACGCACCCTGCGCGCCCCCCTTCCCCGCCCGCTTCTCGGCGCGCTGCTTGGCATGCCCGCCCGGGTCCTTCTTCTTCTCCTTGTCCGCCTCGCGGTGCGCCACGAGAGACACCGCCTGACGGTTCAGCGCCGCCCGCTGGTACGCCGCCGCCGGAGCGGGCGCGAGGACCGAGGTACCGCTCTCCCCCGGCTTCTCGTCCTCCTCGCCGACGACGTACGTGCCGTCTCCGGAGTCCTCATTCGAGTCGGAGTCCTCACCCGAGCCGGACGAGTCAGACGATGAAGCGGCGGTGTCCTTCTTCGAAGCAGTGTCCTTCTTCGAAGCGGTGCCCTTCTTCTTGGTGTCCGCCTCGCCTCCGGCCGTCTTCCCCTTCTCCTTCTCCTTCAGCGGCCCACCCGGCGTCCACCCCGCGTCGGCGAGCAGCGCCCGCGCCTCGGTGGTGTCCTGGTCGCCCAGGGCCCCGCTGTTGTCCGCGTACGCCTGCTGCCCGGCCAGGGCCAGGTGGCTGCCGACCGGCTCGGCGGGCAGGCCGAGCGGCGAGAGGACCGCCTTGGCGAGCGCGTCCCGGTCAAGCGCGCGGGCCACCGCGCGCCGCACCCGGTCGTCGGCGAGCGGGCCCTCGGTGCCGTTGAGGGCGAGCTGCGTGTAGGCCGGTTCGAGGGACTTGCGGACGGTGTAGCCCCGCAGGCCCGTCTGCTCGGTGGAGTACTTCGTGACCGCCTTGTGCGCCTTCTTGCGGGCCCGCTGCTCGGTGTCGGCCGCCTCCTCGTCGGAGCCGTGGGCGATCGCCCAGGAGCGCAGCGCCTTGCCCGGGGTGAGCCGCGCCTCGGGGCCGTGGCTGAGCGGGCCCTGGGCGCCCTTGTCACGGGCGGCGTCGGTGATGCGCCGCGCCTCCGGGGCGTCGATCTCGGCCAGGTCGACCTTCCCCGCCGCGATCGCGGCGGCCCGCTCGCCGCGCGGCACCTCGCGCAGGACGAGCTTGGAGAGCTTGGCGGGCTCTCCCCACCAGCGCGGATTGCGGACCAGCGTGACCTCGTCCGTCTTGCGGTCGACGTCCTGCACCGCGAACGGACCGGCGCTCACCTTGAGCTTGCGCCGCGCGCCGTCGTTGAAGGAGTCAGGAGTGCCCATGACCTCCTTCGGGTACAGCGGCGAGAAGAGCGAACGCCAGTCCGCGTAGGGCTTGTTGAACGTGACGCGCACCTCAAGGTTGTTCTCGCCGCGCTCGATCTTCTCGATGCGGTCGTAGCCCGCGTTGCGTGCCGTCCAGTACGCGCTGTCCTTCCCGGACAGGGCACGCTGCTGCGCAGCGAAGTCATCGGCCCCGATCTCCCGGCCGTCGCTCCACACCGCCTGCTGGTTGAGCTTGTAGAGCACGACCTGCTTGGGCTCGCGCTCGACGACCTTCGCGGACTCCAGGAAGTCGGGGTTCTGCTGCGCCCTGCCCTGCGCGTCGAGGCGGTACATCGACGGCAGGACCGCGCCCGCGATCCGGGAGGTGCCCGCGTCGGCGTCGGACTGGAAGGAGTTGAGGGTCTCCGGCATCGCGTCAAGGGCCCAGTTCATGGTCCCGCCGTCGGCGACGCGGTCCCGGGCCGCGGGGGCGATGTCCTGACCGGCGGTCGGGGAGCCGGCCTCGTCCTGAGAGCTGCAGGCGGCGAGGGCGGGCAGAGCTAGCACGCCCGTGGCGAGGAACACGGCAGATCTCAGTCTGGCGCGGTCGTGGGACATGGCGGGTTACCTCCGGGGCTCGCCCGGCCGCCCGCTACCAGGATCGGGCCGGGTTTGATCACGTTTGGCGGTATATGGAGCTGATCACATCTATCGATCCACTGAAGGGGACGGGGCCCGGCACGCGACAGCGACACGGCGTGGGGGCGCCAGATCCCACCCGTGCGGCCCAACAAGGGCATGACCCAGCGTGACCGGGCGCGGCGGGGGCATCGGCGTCCGCCCCGAGGCACGATCGGCGACGCGGCTCACGCCCCGGCGCATTTCAGCGCGTACGAGCCGGGAATCCCGGCAGATCTCTTCACAAGCCGGGATGTGACGCGCGACACTCGCAGGCGCGTGAACGTTGCCGCCGCACCCCTGAAGTGAGGGCAAGTCATGGCTCTGCACGATGATCTGACGGCTGTTCAGCGATGCGTCGACGATCTGGTCCGCACCGTCGGCAAGCTGGAGCAGCAGGTCAGCGAGAGTGCCCAGGGCGGTCTGGCCGGGCTCGATGTCCGCCGCGTCCGCACCGACGCCGACCATCTGCGCGAGAGCGTCGCGCTGCTGCGCGCCGCGATCCCCGCGCCGGGCGCCGTCCCGGGGAAGCGACCTGACCTGGTCACCATTCCCGATACGCCCTACGACAGCTCTCTGTGGACGGACTCGGACGACGAGGGCCTGGGCGCGCACGACCGGCACGCGCCCTGAGGACGGCCGTCGCTGTTGAGCTGAGAACAGCCGACCCGAGAACGGCCGATCCGAGAACAGCCGACCCGAGGACAGACCCGAGGACAAAGGAGTGGAGCCTCGTTGGCCACTGGCACGGAACCCCATCTGAAGAGCGGCCAGGAACCGGGCGGCGTGCGAGCGGCGACGCGCGCCGCCATCAGCGCTGCCCATCTCCGGACCGACCGCTGGTGGCTCGCGCCCGCCGCCACCGCCGCCGGACTGTTCGCCTTCATCGTCTACTCGACGTGGCGGGCCTTCGGGAACGCGGACTACTACCAGGCGCCCTACGTCTCACCGTTCTACTCACCGTGCCTCGCCGACAACTGCGAGCCGATGCGGTCGGGACCCAACTGGGAGATCTTCGGCAGCTGGTGGGGCCTGTCCCCCGCGCTGCTCATCCTGATCTTCCCGCTCGGCTTCCGGCTGACCTGCTACTACTACCGCAAGGCCTACTACCGCGGTTTCTGGGCCTCACCGCCGGCCTGCGCGGTCGCGGAGCCCCACAAGAAGTACTCGGGTGAGACCCGCTTCCCGCTGATCCTGCAGAACATCCACCGCTACTTCTTCTACGCGGCGGTGCCGGTGGCGGGCATCCTCACGTACGACACCGTGCTCTCGTTCCGTGACGAGCACTACGAGTGGGGCCACATGGGCCTCGGGACGCTCGTCTTCCTGGTCAACATCGTGCTGATCTGGGCGTACACACTCTCCTGCCACTCCTGCCGGCACATCGTCGGCGGCAAGCTCAAGCACTTCTCCAAGCACCCTGTGCGCTACCGCATGTGGCAGTGGGTCGGAAAACTGAACGCACGCCACATGCTGCTCGCCTGGGCCTCCTTGGTGAGCGTGGCGCTCGCCGACTTCTACGTGTATCTGATCGCGTCCGGCGTCTTCGACGATCCGAGGTTGTTCTGATGTCTCAAGTGGAGCGGCAGCAGTGGGACGTTGTCGTGGTGGGAGCCGGAGGTGCGGGCCTGCGGGCGGCGATCGAGGCGCGTGAGCGAGGCGCGCGTACCGCCGTGATCTGCAAGTCCCTGTTCGGCAAGGCCCATACGGTGATGGCCGAAGGCGGCATCGCGGCCTCCATGGGCAATGTGAACTCCGGCGACAACTGGCAGGTCCACTTCCGCGACACCCTGCGCGGCGGCAAGTTCCTCAACCAGTGGCGCATGGCCGAGCTGCACGCGCGCGAAGCGCCTGATCGCGTGTGGGAGTTGGAGACCTGGGGCGCACTGTTCGACCGTACGGCGGACGGCCGGATCTCCCAGCGCAACTTCGGAGGGCACGAGTATCCGCGTCTTGCCCATGTCGGCGACCGGACGGGCCTCGAACTGATCCGCACGCTCCAGCAGAAGATCGTCTCCCTCCAGCAGGAGGACGAGCGCGAATTCGGTGACTACGAAGCGCGGTTGAAGGTCTTCCAGGAGTGCACGGTCACACGGGTGCTCAAGGAGGGCGAGCGCGTCAGTGGCACCTTCTGCTACGACCGCGAGTCGGGCCGCTTCTTCGTCCTCGATGCCCCGAGCGTGGTCCTCGCGACGGGCGGCATCGGCAAGTCCTTCAAGGTGACGTCGAATTCGTGGGAGTACACGGGCGACGGCCACGCGCTCGCGCTGCTCGCCGGTGCGCCGCTGCTCAACATGGAGTTCGTGCAGTTCCACCCGACGGGGATGGTCTGGCCGCCTTCGGTGAAGGGGATCCTGGTCACCGAGTCGGTGCGCGGCGACGGCGGGGTACTGCGCAACTCCGAAGGCAAGCGGTTCATGTTCGACTACGTACCCGACGTCTTCAAGGAGAAGTACGCCCAGTCGGAGGAGGAGGGCGACCGCTGGTACGAGGACCCGGACCACAACCGGCGGCCTCCGGAGCTCCTGCCACGCGACGAAGTGGCGCGCGCCATCAACTCCGAGGTGAAGGCGGGCCGTGGCTCTCCGCACGGCGGTGTCTTCCTCGACGTGTCGACGCGCATGCCCGCCGAGGTCATCCGGCGTCGGCTCCCGTCCATGTACCACCAGTTCAAGGAGCTGGCGGACGTCGACATCACGGCCGAGGCGATGGAGGTCGGGCCGACCTGTCACTACGTGATGGGCGGTATCGCGGTCGAGTCGGACACGGCGGCGGCGCGGCGCGTGCCCGGTCTGTTCGCGGCGGGCGAGGTCGCGGGCGGCATGCACGGCTCCAACCGGCTCGGCGGCAACTCCCTGTCCGACCTGCTCGTCTTCGGGCGGCGCGCGGGACTGCACGCCGCGCGGTACGCCTCCGGGCTCACCGGTGAAGGCCTGCGGCCCCTGGTCGACGAGGTCCAGGTGGACACGGCGGCGGCCGAGGCGCTGCGGCCGTTCAGCGCCGAGGGCCCCGAGGACGGGGCGACGCCGGAGAACCCGTACACCCTCCACCAGGAACTCCAGCAGACGATGAACGACCTGGTCGGCATCATCCGCCGCGAGGCCGAGATGGAGCAGGCCCTGGAGAAACTGGCGGAACTGCGCGTGCGGGCACGGAGGGCCGGCGTCGAGGGCCACCGCCAGTTCAACCCCGGCTGGCACCTCGCGCTCGACCTGCGCAACATGCTCCTTGTCAGCGAGTGCGTGGCGCGGGCCGCCCTGGAGCGCACGGAGAGCCGAGGCGGGCACACCCGCGAGGACCATCCGGCGATGAACCGCGAATGGCGCCGCGCGAATCTGCTCTGCCAACTCACCGACCCATCAGGTGGATTGGCGGCCACGGATCCCGTGCACGGCCAGATCGATCTGGTGCGCGTCACCACCGAGCCCATCCGTCCCGACCTGCTTGCTCTCTTCGAGAAGGAAGAGCTGGTCAAGTACCTCGCCGAAGAGGAGCTCTACGAGTGAGTACGTCTACGCCGAGTCCTTCGAGTACGTCGAGTACGTCGTACGACGCGCGGTTCCGGGTCTGGCGCGGGGACGTCAAAGGCGGCGGACTTGAGGACTTCAAGGTCGAGGTCAACGAAGGCGAGGTCGTCCTCGACATCATCCACCGCCTACAGGCGACCCAGGCCCCTGACCTGGCGGTGCGCTGGAACTGCAAGGCGGGCAAGTGCGGTTCGTGCTCGGCGGAGATCAACGGCCGGCCGCGGCTGCTGTGCATGACGCGCATGTCGGTGTTCGACCGCGAGGACGTCATCACGGTGACGCCGCTGCGGGCCTTCCCCATCGTGCGGGACCTGGTGACGGACGTCGGCTTCAACTACACGAAGGCTCGGGAGGTTCCGGCCTTCGTGCCTCCGGAGGGCGTGGGCCCCGGCGAGTACCGCATGATGCAGGAGGACGTGGACCGCTCCCAGGAGTTCCGCAAGTGCATCGAGTGCTTCCTGTGCCAGGACACGTGCCATGTGGTGCGCGACCACGAGGAGAACAAGGCGGCGTTCGCGGGACCGCGCTTCCTCATGCGGATCGCGGAACTGGACATGCATCCGCTGGACGCGGCGGCGGAAAGCGGCCTCGACCGGAAGCAGACCGCGCAGGACGAGCACGGCCTCGGCTACTGCAACATCACGAAGTGCTGCACGGAGGTGTGCCCCGAGGGCATCAAAATCACGGACAACGCGCTGATTCCCTTGAAGGAGCGGGCGGTTGACCGGAAGTACGATCCGCTGGTCTGGCTGGGGAACAAGATTCGGCGGCGGGGGGAGTAGTTCCGGAGGCTCGTGGGGGCCTGTGGGGGTAATCCCCCATCCCAAAGACTCGTGATTTCCCCCATGGTCAGGGGCTCGGGACGAGATCAGCATTGAGGCATGAATTCTTCTGCGGCTGTTTCTCACTCGGCCACTCACTCGCCTCTGACCCGGCGCTCGGCGCTGGGGCTCGCGGCGGCGGGCCTGGCGGCGGCGCTGCTGACCGTCCCGGCGCCTGCCGCGCAGGCCCGCGCCACGGGCACAGAGGCGAGGCTCCCCGCGCCGACGGGACCGCACCGGATCGGCATGGTGTCGACGCGTCTCGTGGACGATTCGCGGCATGACCCGTGGGTGAAGTCCGTGCCGTACCGAGAACTGATGATCAGCGTCTGGTATCCGGCCGCACGCACGTCGGGCAAGACGGGATCCCGCCTCGCGCCCTATATGACACCGGGCGCGGCAGAGCGCTGGAACGCGACGGCACCCCACGGCATCCCCAAGGACGCGATCGACTTCGCGGGGATACGGACGCACGCGCGGGAGGGAGCTCCGGCCGACACGAGCGGCGGGCGGCGCCCGGTGCTGGTGTACGCGGCGGGAGCCAACGACCCCCGCACCTGGGGCACTTCAGCGGTGGAGGAGTTGGCGAGCCGTGGCTATGTGGTGGTGACGATCGACCACACCTATGAGGCGCCGGGCGTGGAGTTCCCCGACGGCTCGGTCAAGGACGACGCCCCGCTGCGCGAGGCGCTCGTGGAGGCGCAGCAGGACGACTCGATGCCGGCGCTGCTGAAGAAGGTCCTGGACATCCGGGTGGCCGACTCCAAGTTCGTCCTGGACCGCCTCGGCTCGCTGCCGAACGGCCTCTCCAAGGTGGTGGACCAGAAGCGGGTGGGGATGTTCGGCCAGTCCGCGGGCGGGATCGCCGCCGCCGAGACGATGTACGAGGACAAGCGGGTCAAGGCAGGCATCAACATCGACGGCACCCTGGAGTACAACCCCGAACCGAACGGCACGAACCTCATGCCGGTGGCCCAGCATGGCCTGACCCGCCCGTTCCTCCTCATGGGCAGGCAGGACAGCGACCGCGTGACGGAACCGTCATGGCGCGCGTTCTGGTCCCACACCAAGGGCTGGAAGCGGAACGTGACCCTGACCGGCTCGAAGCACCAGGCATACACGGACCTCGCGGCACTGCTCCCCCAGGCGGGGGTGGACCGGAAGGTCATCGAGGAACACATAGGTACGGTCACCCCTTCCCGCGCGATCACAGCGGAACGCGTCTACGTGACGTCGTTCTTCGACCGCTGGCTGCGGGGCCGGGACGACCAGCTGCTCGACGGACCTTCGGCGAAGTACCCGGAGGTCGAGTTCGCCGGCTGAGGGGACCGAGCGGAGGTTGGGCCCCGTCACCCAGCCCCGCTCGCGTCCCCCACAAGACGGTCATACGCTCCCAAATGTGACGCCGCCCTCGCCCATAGCCGTGCGGGCGACAGCCACAGCTGCCGCACTGCTCACGTGGTGCCTGCTGTTCCTGTCCGCCCCCGTGGCCCTCGCCCCTGTGGCCCTCGCCGCCCCGGACGATGACCCGGTCACGCTCTCCCGTGACGGCCAGATCACCGACAAGGTGGGCGCGCTCGGCGACCGCAAGGACGCCGCCGAACGGGCACTCGATCAGCTCTACGACGACCGGGGGCTCCAGCTCTTCGTCGTCTACGTACGTGATTTCTCCGGGCGCGGAGCGCAGGACTGGGCGGACACGACCGCCGAGCGCAACGGGCTCGGCCTGGACGACGCGCTGCTCGCTGTCGCCACGCACGACCGCCAGTACGCGTACTCCGTGGACGTCGATTCCCGGCTCACCAAGGCTCAGCTCCAGGACGTCGCGACCACCGCGATCAAGCCCGCCCTGCGCCGGAACGACTGGGCCGGCGCGGCCATCGGCGCCGCGAACGGCTACCGCGCCGTCCTCGCGGGCGACCCCGTACCCACCCCGGCGCTCACCACGGGCGACCCCGACCCGGGCGGCAGCGGCGGCGACAGCGGTGACGAGACAGCCGCCGGGGACCTGGTGCTGCCCGTCGTGGTGCTGGGCGGCGCGGGCGCACTCGCGGCGGTCGCGTACAGCCGCCGCAAACGGCGCACCAACACGCGTACGACTCCTGGAGGCGGTGGCGGAGGTGGCGGAGGCGGCGGCTGGGGCAAAGGGGCAGCCGGTGGGCAGCCGGCCTCGCTCCCCGAGCTCGACAAGCGGAGCAAGCAGCTCCTGGTGGAGACCGATGACGCGATCCGCACCAGCGCCGAGGAACTCGGCTTCGCCACCGCCCAGTTCGGCGAGGAGGCGGTGCGGCCCTTCACGGACGCGCTCACGTACGCGCGCTCCGAGCTGACCGCGGCCTTCAAGGTGCGCCAGCGCCTTGACGACGCCTATCCGGAGGACGACGCGACCAGGCGGAGCATGCTGGACGAGATCGTCGAACGCTGCACGGACGCAGGCCGCCGCCTCGACGCGGAGGCCGCGGGCTTCGATCAGCTGCGCGCACTCGAACGCGACGCGGCGCAGGCCCTGGAGCACGCCGAAACGGCGTTCCGGCAGGTCACTGGGCGCGCCACCACCGCGGGGAGCACCCTCGCCGCGATCCGCGGGCAGTACGCGCCGTCCGCGTACGCACCCGTCGTAGGCCACGTGGAGCAGGCCAAGGACCGTCTGCTCTTCGCGACGACGCATCTGAACGAGGCCCGGCAGTCCATCGACAAGGGCGACAACGGCAAGGCGGCCGTCCATCTGCGTGCCGCCGAAGGGGCCGTCGACCAGGCGGGCACCTTCGTGGACGCCGTCGACCGCCTGGCCGGTGAGCTCGCGCTCGCCGCGGAGAAGCTCCCCGCCGCGCTCACCGAGACGGAGACCGACCTCGCCGAGGCCCGCGGCCTCATCGAAGGCACCGCGGCGGGAGCCTCCACGGCCGACCTGCACGGCCGCATCGCCCGCGCGGAGGCGGTGGCCACCGAGGTCCGCAAGGCGATGGCGGCGGGCCCCTACGACCCGATCGACGCCCTGCGCCGGGTCGAGGAAGCCGACACGGTCCTCGACGCGTCCCTCAAGGGCGCCCGTGAGCGCGAGGTCACCAACCAGCGTGCCGTCGCCCTCCTGGGCCAGGCCCTGCTCACCGCGCGCAGCGCCGTAGGAGCGGCGGCGGACTTCATCGGCACGCACCGGGCAGCGGTCGGCAGCGAGGCGAGGACCCGCCTGGCGGAGGCCCAGCGTCACCTCTCGGAGGCGGAGGCCGCTCAGGAGACCGATGCCGCCACGGCGCTCTCCCAGGCCCAGCAGGGCGACGCCCAGGCCCGGCAGGCGCGGCAGCTCGCCGAACTCGACGTACGGGGATACGGCAATCCCTACGGAGGCGGCGGCGGTGGCGGCGGACGCGGCGGCGGCATGGGCGGCGCGGTCCTCGGCGGCATCATCCTCGGCGAGCTCGTCGGAGGCGTGGGCCGCGGGGCGGGCGGCGGAGGCGGCGGCTTCGGAGGGGGCGGTTTCGGCGGAGGCAGCCCCGGAAGCTTCGGCGGCGGGGGGACCCGGGGCCGGATGGGCGGGGGCGGCCGATTCTGAGGATGCGCAGCAGGGTTCCGCCCCGCGATGCGGCAGCCATGACCGCGGCCCCCACAACCACCGCAGCCATCACGCAACCCCGCAACCACCACGCGACCACCAATCGAGAGACCACGACGGAGAGAACCGACTCCGCGAAAGCGGCGCCGACTCAGGCGCAAGAAGGGTGCCGGACATGGCCAAGCAGACGATCCTCGGCCGGGTGGCCCAGCTCGCCAAGGCCAACATCAACTCCCTCCTCGACCAGGCCGAGGACCCGCAGAAGATGCTCGACCAGCTGATCCGCGACTACACGAGCAACATCCGGGAGGCCGAGGAGGCGGTGTCGACCACCATCGGCAATCTGCGGATGCTGGAACTCGACCACAAGGAGGACCGGGAAGCGGCCGACGAGTGGGGCTCCAAGGCGATCGCCGCCAGCAAGAAGGCGGACGAGTTGAGGTCCGGCGGAAGCGCCGAGGAGGCCGACAAGTTCGACGGCCTGGCCAAGGTCGCGCTGCAACGGCAGCTGCGGTCCGAGCGGGAGGCCAAGGACGCGGAGCCGACCATCGCCGCCCAGACCGAGGTCGTCGACAAGCTGAAGTCAGGGCTCGACCAGATGAAGGTCAAGCTGACCGAGCTCCGGTCGAAGCGCGACCAACTGGTGGCCCGCGCCAAGACCGCGCAGGCCCAGAACCAGATGATGGACGCCGCCCAGAACATCGACGTCCTTGACCCCACCAGCGAGTTGAACCGCTTCGAGGACAAGGTGCGCCGCGAGGAGGCCAGGGCGCTCGGCAAGCAGGAGCTCGCCGCGTCCTCGCTCGACGCCCAGTTCGAGGAGCTGGACAACCTGGGCGACACGGCCGAGGTCGAGGCCCGCCTCGCCGCCCTGAAGGCCACGACATAGGGAGCCACGCCACGAGAGGGACGGAACAGCCCTCAGAACAGGCTGAGCAGCGCCTCCGCCGCGTCCATCGGCTGCACCCCGCTGTCCGGCAGCGGCATCTCGAACCACACCGTCTTGCCGCGCGGAGTCCTGCGCGAGCCCCACGCGGCGCTCAGGAGCCCGACCAGCTGCAGCCCCCGGCCGCCCTCGTCCGTGTCACGCGCCCGGCGGCGGCGCGGCTGGACGAGGCCCGCGTCCCACACCTCGCACACCAGGGTGCGGTCGAGGAGGAGCCGCAGCCGGATCTCGCCCTCGCCGTACCGCAGGGCGTTGGTGACGAGCTCGCTGACCAGCAGTTCGGTCGTGTCGCAGAGGGGTTCCAGGTCCCAGGAGCGCAGTTGTTCGCAGGCGAGTTCACGCGCCCGGCCCACCGACTTCGGGTCGCGCTCCAGCGTCCAGTCGCCGACGGCATCGGCGGGCAGTCCCTGGACGCGTGCCATGAGGAGCGCGATGTCGTCCTCTCCGTGGTGGGTGTCGAGGGTGTTCAGGACGTGGTCGCAGACGTCCTCAAGGGCGGGCGCCGGGTCGTTCAGGGCGCGTACGAAGGCGTTCAGGCCCTCGTCGAGCGGGTGGTCGCGGGATTCGACGAGCCCATCGGTGTAGAGCGCGAGCAGCGCGCCGTCGGGGAGTTCGACCTCGACCTCTTCGAAGGGCTCGCCGCCGACGCCCAGCGGCATGCCGGGCGGCACGTCGAGCATCAGCGGCGATTCGTCGGGCTCGACGAGCACGGGCGGCAGATGACCGGCGTTGGCGAACGTGACGCGGCGCGTGACGGCGTCGTAGACCGCGTACACGCAGGTGGCGAGGTAGACCTCGCAAAGGTCCGTCTCGCTCTCGGAACGCTTCTGACGGGCCGCTCTCGTGGCCTGCTGGGTGCCTGAGGGGTCGCCGAGGCCGCGGGCGATCTCGTCGAGCGCGGAGAGGACCTCGGCGGGTTCCAGGTCCAGGAGCGCCAAGGTGCGTACGGCGGTGCGCAGTTCGCCCATGGCGACGGCGGCGCGCAGGCCGCGTCCCATGACGTCGCCGACGACCAGGGCGGTGCGGTGGCCCGGCAGTTCGATGACGTCGAACCAGTCGCCGCCGACTTCGGTGGCCGCGTTGCCGGGGAGGTAGCGGCAGGCGATGTCCAGGCCGGACGCCTCGGGGTCGTCGGGCGGCAGCAAGGAGCGCTGCAGGATCAGTGCGCGCTCGTGTTCGCGGCGGTAGAGGCGGGCGTTGTCGATACAGACCGCGGCGCGCGCGGCGAGTTCGACGGCGAGGGCGCGATCGCGCTCTCCGAAGGGCTCGCTTCCCTTCGTGCGGGAGAACTGGGCGAGGCCGACGACGGTGTCGTGGGCGACCATCGGCACGGCGAGCGTCGACTGGACGAGCCCGCCGGTGAGCCTGCTCGCGGAGCCCTCGTCGGCCGCGGAGACGAGCCGTGGCCGGGCGGTGCGCAGGGCGTCGGCGCAGGGCGTGGTGAAGCCGAAGCGGTGTACGGCGCCGACGTCTATGGGGGTGCCGCCCTCCGGGAAGGGCGCGTCGGCGACGGCGCTCGCGAAGGCCACGCGGCGCAGCTCGGCGCTCCCGTCGGCGAGCCCGGGAGGGGTCTCGTCGCCGTCGAGCAGCCCTTGGTAGAGGTCTACGGAGGCGAGGTCGCAGAAGCCGGGGACGGTGACGTCGAGCAGCTCACGCGCGGTCGTCTCCAGGTCGAGGGAGTTGCCTATGCGGGCGCCCGCTTCGTTGAGGAGGGCGAGGTTGCGCCGGGCGTGGGCGGCTTCGCGGGCGGCGGCGTGACGGCGGGTGACGTCGGTGCCGAGCCCCGCGATGCCTATGGGGCGGCCCGAACCGCTGTGTACGCGATAGAGGTTGATCGACCAGTGGCGGCGGTCGTTGCTGCCGGGGGCGGGGCCCACGATCTGCATGTCGGTGACGGAGTCGCCGGTCTCCAGGACCCGCTTGAGCGCGGCGGCCATGCGGTCGGCCTCGTGCCGGGGCAGATAGTCGTGGACGGTGCGGCCGCGGTGGTCCTCGACGCCGCCTCCGAAGACCGCGGCGAAGCGGCGATTGGCGCGCTGCACCTTGAGGTCCGTGCCGAACAGGAGGAAACCGAAGGGAGATTGGCCGAAAATGGCCTGCGAGGCGGCGAGATCGGTCTCGATCTGACGGAGCGCCCGTACGTCGACGACGATGCAGACGGCGGCCTGTTCGCCGGCCTCGGTCCGGGTCGGCATCACGTAGACCTCGGCGATGCCCTCGGAGCCCTCGAAGGACTCCGAGCCGGGCCCCTCGGGCCTTCCGGGCGCCCGGAAGGGGACGGACCCGGTCCACTCCCTGCCGTCCAGGATCTCCGCCATCTTGCGGTGCCCGCTGCTGCGCAGCTCGGACGGGACGAAGGCCTCGATCGGATCCCTGCCCACGGCGTCATCGGCGTGCACCCCGAACAGCCGCTCGGCGCGCAGGCTCCACTGGTCGATCAGCCCGTCGGGGCCGATCGAGAAGGAGGCCACCTTGATGTAGTCGTAGATCGAACCGGGTGGACTGCTCTGCCACATCACGTCATCCGCAGCTTCGCCCCTAGCGTCACCCGACGGACCGCCTCGCTCCGTCGCCTTCGCTGGTATCTCGCTCACGCGAACCGTCCCCTCCAGCTCACCACGTCCGGCACCGGTCACCGGATGCGGCTGCCCGCAGTATCCAGCACTACGGCGCCACGCCACACGGCGTTCACGATCACAGCACGGACTCATCTCTTTTTGGCCCGTGACCGTCTTGTGTCTGTCCTACGCTGCCAGTCTTCTAACCCGGCAGCACCAGCTCGAACCACACCGTCTTCCCCGTCTTGCCCGTCCTGCCCTGTCGTGTCCCCCAGCGCCGCGACGAGCGGGCGACCAACTGGATGCCTCTGCCCCCCTCGTCATCAGGCGCGGCGTCGCGTTGCAGGGGCGGGTCGGGAAGCGGATCGGAGACCTCCACGAGGAGCGCGTCCGCGGGTCCGGCAGGCCGTACGAGACGTACGCCGATGGGGCCCGAGGCATGCCGCAGCGAGTTGGTCACCAACTCGCTCACGAGGAGGACGGTGATGTCGCCGAGGGCGCCGAGCCCCCAGGCGCCCAGCTGCTTGCGGACGACCGCGCGGGCGGTGCGCACGGCGCCCGGGTCGGCGGGAAAATCCCACTCGGCGCAGTCGCCTTCAATGTCGATCACGCCGATCACTTCCAGACCAGCAACAGCGGACCCTTGTCCGGTTTCATGGGGTTAATGGGCACATACCCGATATCCCGGCGGAACTACCGCTTACCAGGGCGCACTGTGGCACGAACGGCGTAGGCGAGGCTCAAGTGCCGGACGACGTCACCTCGCGCGCTCCCCCGCCCAGCGGCATCCGACCAGCAGCTAGTGAGAGGCGATCGCGGCGGCTAGTGGCACGCGACCGCGGCGGCGACAGCGGGCACGTCCGCGTCCAGCCACTCCACCGACCAGACCTCGTCCGGCGCGAGCCACCGCAGTTCGTCATGGTCCTCCAGGGGTTCCGGTTCACCCGTCAGGAGTTTCGCCGTCCACACCCACAGGACGTAGCCCGGCTTGAGCGGCCACTGGCCCGGCACCCTCGCGACCGGCTCGGCACTCACGCCCAGCTCTTCGCGCAACTCACGTACGAGGGCTTCTTCGGGGTGCTCGCCCGGCTCGACCTTCCCGCCGGGCAGTTCCCAGCGGCCCGCGAGCTCGGGGGGTGCGCTGCGCCGCGCGGCCAGCAGGCGCCCGTCGTCGTACAGGGCGGCGCCCACCACGATCCGTTCCGTCATGCGGCGGAGCCTATGCGCTCAGCGCGGGCTGCCGTTCTGGCTCAGCTTCTCGACCCAGTACAGCTGCTTGTGCCCGTGCTCGTCGAGGCTGTCCGCGATCTTCTCGGCCTCGGCCTTCGTCGCGTACCTGCCCACCCTGTAGCGGTTGCCGTTGTCGTCCTGACGTATGACGAGCCAGGGAAGTACGACCGTTCCGTCATTCATCGCGCCCCTCCGCTCGCCGCCCCCGGCGCGCGCCACGCCTCGATCAGTAAGGAAACCGCAATCCGCATATGCCCGAGCCTACGCCCGACCTTCACTCAGCGGATACGCGTTTGCACAAAGAGGTACGCAATCGGCCAGCGCCCAGGGGGCGCATCCCGTCGGATGCGCCCCCTGGTGACAGCGGTTCGGCTGGTGCGGCCCATGGACGGCCGCCGCGCGCCCGCGTCAGCCGGTGCGCACCGTCGGCATCGGCATGAGCACCGGCTCACTCGACGGCGACGTACGGCAGACATCGCCGCATCCCGCGTCCAGCGAGCAGCACAGGGAGCAGATCGGACCCGCCTGGACGGGGCAGTCCGCGATGTCGGGGAGTTCGTACGCCGTCTCGCAGACGCCGCACGCGTGCGTGGCCGTCACGTCGGGCACGTGGACGTGCGGCCCGTTCACCGGGTTCGGGCGCGCCAGGTAGTACTTGCCCTTCGTCGCCCAGGCGATCAACGGGCACAGGACGAGGGCGAGTCCGGCCGCGATGAACGTCGAGAAGGCTTCCGCGTACTCTCCGAAGAGGCCGAAGAAGGCCAGGATCGACACCACCGAGGCGATCACCATCGAGCCGAAGCCCGCGGGGTTCACCGCGTACAAATAGGCCCTCTTGAACTCGATGTACGGCGGGCTCCAGCCCATCTTCTTGTTGATGACGAGGTCGGCGGCGACCGCCACGATCCACGCGATGCCCACGTTCGAGTAGAAGCCGAGCAGCTTGTTCAGGGCCGCGAACATGTTCATCTCCATCAGCGTCAGCGCGATGCCGAGGTTGAGGAAGATGTACCAGACCCGGCCCGGGTGCTTGTGCGTGATGCGGGAGAAGAAGTTCGACCAGGACAGCGAACCGCTGTAGGCGTTGGTCACGTTGATCTTGATCTGGGAGACGATCACGAAGAGGGCCGCAGCGGGCAGCGCGAAGGAGCCGAGCCACGGCTTCAGGGCCTCGATCTGGGGCGCGATCGGCTCCAGGGCGTGCGTCTTGCCGACGGCCTCCAGGGACACGAAGGCCAGGAGCGCGCCGCCCAGCTGCTTGGCCGCGCCGATGATGACCCAGCCGGGGCCCGCCGCGAGAACGGCCAGATTCCAACGCCGCCTGTTCCGGTCGGTCTTGGCGGGCATGAAGCGCAGGTAGTCCGCCTGTTCGCCTATCTGGGCGATGAGCGAGAGCGCGACTCCCGTACCGAGCCCGAAGGAGATCCAGGAGAAGCCGCTGCCGGCGCCCTCGGTGCCCCCGAAGGACGCGAAGGCGCCCCAGGCGTCCGGCGCCTCGAAAGCGAGCACCACGAAGGGCAGCACCATGCCGATGAGCCAGATCGGCTGCGTCCAGGCCTGCACCTTGGCCAGGGCGCCCATGCCGCGGAAGACGATCGGGATCACGATCAGCGTCGTGAGCAAGTAGCCGATCTCCACCGGGAGTCCGACGGCCTGGTGCATGGCCTGGGCCATGATCGAGCCTTCGAGCGCGAAGAAGATGAAGGTGAACGACGCGTAGATGAGGGACGTCAGCGTCGAGCCGAAGTAGCCGAAGCCGGCACCCCGGGTCACCAGGTCCATGTCAAGGCCGTACTTGGCGCAGGCCCGTGCGATCGGGATGCCGGTCACGAAGATGATCGTGGCCGCACAGAGGATCGAGGCGAGTCCGCTGGTGAAGCCGTAGGTGAAGACGATGGACGCGCCGATCGCGAAGTCCGCGAGGTAGGCGATGCCGCCGAGCGCGGTCGACGCCACCATCGTCGGCGACCAGCGCCGGAAGGAGTGCGGCGCGTAGCGCAGCGAGTAGTCCTCACGGCTCTCGTCGGCGGCCATCTTGGCGTAACTGCGCTTCGGTGGTGGTCCTGCGGCGGCGCTGGTGTCGCGGGTGGCCGTATCCGTCATGAGGGTTCCTGTCGTCCGACCGGATTGCGGGTACGGGCGATGAAGTTAGGAGCCGTGCATGACAATTTGTTGCAGGGCGCGATTGCCCGGGTGTTACGGAAGTTGACCGCGCGTTAACTCGCGATCACGGCGGTCGGACGACCCCGTCCGGATTCCGGGCGTACGCCGAAGCACCGGGTCGCTTCAGCGGCGGCATGCGCTCCCGGCCACTTCACAGGCGGGCGGTTCACGGCTCCGGCCACCGCCCCCGGCAGACGCCCCTGGCGGGCGGTTCACGACCCCGATCACTTCACCGGCAGGTGGTATGCGATCCGGTAGCGGTCCGCGGGCACCACGACGTCCGCCGTCTCCACCGGCCTGCCCGACGCGTAGTACGTCCGCTGCACGACGATCACCACATGCCCCGGGACGCCGCCGAGCGACATGAGCTCCTCCGCAAGCCCCGGGCGCGCGCCGACCTCCTCCGCGACGTTGTCCACGACCACGTCGATGGCCGCCATCCGCTCGACCACCCCGCAGCCGCCGAGCGGGCCCTCTTCCGGCAGCATCACCGGGGTGCGGCCGGTGACCGAGAGGGGCTCCCAGGAAGTCGAGAGCATCATCACCTCGCCCGCGTCGCGGTAGACGTACTTCGTGCACATGACACGATCCCCCGCGCGGATGCCGAGCCGCTCGGCGATCGCGCCGCTCGCCTCCACCTGTTCGCTGCGGGACTCCCAGGTGCCGCGCGCGCCGTCCTCCGCCTGCTCCTGACGGAAGGGCGTCGAGCCCCCGGAGGCGCGATAGCCGGTGCGGGCGACCCGGCGGGGCACCGGTCGCTCGCGCACATACGTGCCGGACCCGGACCGCCCTTCGACCAGGCCTTCGGCCATCAGGACCTTGCGGGCCTCCAGGGCGACCGTGTCCGACACCCCGTACTCCTCGCGGATCCTGGCCTGCGAAGGGAGGCGGGTGTGCGGCGGCAGCGAACCGTCGACGATCTTCTTGCGGAGATCACCCGCGACACGCAGATACGCCGGCTGTTCACCGAAAGTCACTGGCCACTCCCATCAGGTTGACAGACAGCAACAGCCTGGCAACCGTGGGTTGTTGGCCGCAAGCCAAGGCCAAGGAATCACCCGAAGTGATGATTTCTGGGGGCGCGGGTCTTTACGCAGGGCCTTTCCGCAGCTATAGAGATCAAATTCCCTCGGCGGAACCCGAGGGCGCCCTCCGGGGAGGGGACGCCGGTCAAGCGTTCTCGCCCCGGATCGCGAGGAAGCGGGAGATCGCCGCCCGCGCGATCTGACTCCCCCAGCCGCCCCAGTTCACGTCGAAGCAGTGGTCCGCCCAGGGAAGTTCGACATACGTCGCCGGCGCCCCCGCCGCGTCCAGGCGCCGCGCCAGCTCCCGCGCCTGCGCCACCGGCACCGCCCGGTCCGCGCTGCCGTGCAGCAGCAGCGTGGGCGGCACATCGGTCCGTACGAGCCTGGCGGGCGAGCCAAGGCGGTACCGGGCGGGGACGGCCTTCGCCGAACCGCCCATCAGACGCGGGATCATGGGGTCGCCGCGCAGCGCGGTCCCGGCGATGAGGCGCCGCATGTCGGTCGGCCCGTAGAGGGAGATCACCCCGGCGACCGAACTGTCACGCACCGCACAGGACTCCGGAACGCGCTCATCACCCTCCGTGTAGGCGGCCGCGAGGGCGAGATTGCCGCCCGCCGAACTCCCCGCGAGGACAAGGCGGCCGGGATCGATGCCGTACACGCGCGCGTGCCGCCGCACCCAGCCGACGGCACACTTCACGTCGCCGATCTGTTCGAGCTGGGTCACATGGGGCGCGAGCCGGTAGTCGATGTCGAAGACCGACCAGCCGCGTTCGTTGAACCAGCGGTTCCACTCGGGGCTCTGGCCTCGATGCCCCTTGTTCCAGCCCCCGCCGTGCACCCAGACCACGGCAGGGTGCCGCTCCCCGTCCCGCTTCGGCAGCGTCCAGAGGTCCAGCTTGCCGCGCCGCTCACCGATGCGGGCGTAGCGGCGCGTGCGCTCCCCGTCGGGGGCCTTGGCGTAGTTGACGCCTTCGAAGTAGTCGGTCGGGACCAGGGGTTGCCCGTAGTCCTCGGCGGCGCGGTAGGCGGCGGCGTACGGCATGACGCCGTACACGAGCGCGATGAACGCGGTGAGGGCGGCGAATCCGGCGCACCAGGGGTGCCGCCGCCCCGCGAACGCCCCGGCCACCAGGCCGATGACCGCGGGGGGCACGAGCAGGAGCCCCCAGGAGGTGACCGCCGCCGCGACGAGCACCAGGAGGGGGATGCGGGGGAGCGGGGCGGCGACGAGCACGGCAAGGGCGGCGTTGAGGAGGGCGACGGCGACGAGGAGACCGCGGGAGAGGTGCGCGACGCACGAAACCCTGGGCCCGTTCCCGGCGTTGCGGCTGCCCCTTCGCGGAGTGTCCGGCGTCGCGGTCCCGGGGGTGGGCGGGGCCGCGACGGTCGGGGTCATGACGGACGTCACGCCGAAGAACTATCACAGAAGCGGACAAAAAGCCCTTAGGGTGAGTGATTCCGCCGCAGGCCGGGCCCCCTCCCTGCGGCCTAGAACTGCAGCCCCCAGGAGTCGATCTTCCCCACGTCCTGCGCCGCGTTGTCACTCACCCGCAGCTTCCACGTCCCGTTGGCCGTCTCGGACGACGCGTTCACCGTGTATGTGGTGTTGATGTCGTCCGAACTGCCGCCGGTGCCGTACCCCTTCAGCGTGTACGCGGTGCCGTCGGGCGCGATCAGCTGCACCTGAAGGTCGCCTACGTAGGTGTGCTTGATGGCGACCGGCACGCTCAGGGCGGCGGGCGCGGAGCCCGCGACACCGCTCACGGTGACCGGCGATTCGACGGTGGCGTTGTCGCTGATCGCGTAGTCGGTCGTGTTTTCAAACTTAGGGCCCGGAGGGTTCGTCGAGCCGGGGCCCGCGTTCAGGAGACGGTTCGGTGAGCCCGTTCCAGGGCTGGTGACGACACCCGTGGAGGCCGCGCCGACCAGGGCCGCCGACACCAGTGCGGGGGTCGCCGTGCGGTTGTCGGCGAGGTAGAGCGCCGCGGCGCCGGCGGTGTGCGGGGACGGTCCTCCTCAATAGGTGGTGCGCAGGTGGGGGATGGTGCTCGTGGTGCCCACACGTACGAGGGTCAAGCGGCAGGGACATGCCAAGAAAACACGCAATCAGACACCCAATCAGGCACGCCCTCTTGCCCTCGTCGGGACGAAAGATTGGCGGACCCATAGGAATCACACAAGGGTCAGGTTCGGACGTAACACGACCGCCACGCACCCGCCATGACACGGCGGTCCCAACTGCCCCAACTAGCCTGCGCACATGACAGCGCTGCCGGATTGTTTCTGCCCCGCCGACGGAACCCGTGTCCCCGCCGGCACCCTCGCCTGGTGCTGCCCCGTCTGCCGCGGCCCCCTGGACCTGGACTTCTCCCCCAACCCCGCATCGCTGAAATCCCTTGCCGGAAGGGTCAATTCACTGTGGCGGTACGCGGAGTCACTGCCGCTGCCCGTCCCGGATTTCTCGCTCGGCGAGGGGCGCACACCGCTCGTACCGCTGGATGGCGGGATCTCGGCCAAGCTCGACTTCCTGATGCCGACGCTCTCCTTCAAGGACCGCGGCGCGGTCGTGCTCGCCGCGCTCGCACAGCGGCTCGCCCCCGAGCGGGTGATCGCCGACAGCAGCGGCAACGCGGGCACGGCGATCGCCGCGTACTGCGCGCGGGCCGGACTCCCCTGCACGGTGTACGTCCCGGAGGGCACGTCACCCAAGAAGCTGGAGCAGATCGCGGCGCACGGAGCGCGGCTCGAAGTCGTCCCGGGCGATCGCGAGCAGACGGCACGGGAGGCCCGCAAGATCGCGGACGAGCCCGGCGTGTTCTACGCCTCGCACGTGCACAACCCGTACTTCCTCCAGGGCACCAAGACCTACGTCCACGAGCTGTGGGAGGAGCTGGGCGGCCGGCTGCCGGACGTACTCGTCGTACCCGTGGGCAACGGCACGCTGCTGCTCGGGGCGGCCCTCGCGGTACGGGAGCTGCACGCGGCCGGGCTGATCGCGAAGGCTCCCGCGCTGTACGCCGTGCAGGCCGCGGCGGTCTCCCCGCTGGCCGAGGCATGGCGCACGGGCGCCGACGAGCCCCTTGGCACCACCCCGATGGCGCCCACCCTCGCCGAGGGCATCGCCATCCCGCGGCCACCTCGCGCCCGCCAGATCCTCCGGGCGGTACGAGGGTCCGGCGGGGCCTTCCTGACGGTGACGGAGGACCAGATCCGCCACGCCCAGCTCGACCTGGCCGGACGGGGTCTGTACGTCGAGGCGACCGGGGTCGCGTGCTGGGCGGCCGTGCGGCAAGGAGCCCTCGGCGAGCGCACCGCGGTCGTTCCGCTGTGCGGGGCGGGTTTGAAATCAGGACTGGCCGAAGCCTGAACTATTCGCCAGGATAAGCGAGTTGGCGGTCATCCACAGATGGTCACAGGTCGGTGCTGCTCATGGCCGGAGGCCTGCCCTGCGCCGAGGTGTGGCCGTACTCTTGTCGGCACTGCTGGGTGGCGATCGGGAGGTCACGGGGGTGGAAGGGCGCAGCCCTGCGAGGGTTCGCAATGAATTGGTCGCCGACATCGTCGACGTACTGCAGGAATCGACCACAGTGCGACAGGAGAACAGCGCCGATATCTGGGTGCGCATGCTGAGCGATGAACTGGCCGCGCCCGTGGAACCTCTGCGGAACGCGGCGTTACGCCCCTGGCTGCTCGGTCTGGTGGAGCGGTGCGCGGAGGTGCCCGACGGGCTGCCGTGTCTTGTGCGCTGCCTGAGGTATCTGGAGCAGCAGTCTTCCGCCATTCTGTCGCTGCTGCGATTGGTGGACGAATGGGAGGCGGTGGACTTCTTCGACGGCGCCGACCTGCGCCCCTTGCAGCCGGTCCTGCGGGACATGCGCTCATCCGCCGAACTCGCCGCACTGGCGCGGCGGGCCAGCCGCTCACGTACACAGGAGTTGCCCGCGTGGTGCGACACGGGATGGGCAGTCTTCCTACGACTGGCCGGCGGCAACTCCGCCGCGAAGGAACTCCCTGTGAGCATGGCGTTCCTGGCCCTGGCCGCCGATCGGCTCGTGGAGGACGGACTGATGGAGGCAGCGGAGGACCTGCGTCGCTGGAACCGCGGACAGGCCAGGGCCTGGGGCCTTGAGGACACGATGACCGACTGGCAGCGCAGCGGCATCACCCAGCAGGCCCCGCCGCCGATGGTGCCCGCGTATCTGATGATCCAGTTCGAGCCGGACGGGGTGGATCCGAACCGCTATTTCCTCTCCCACTGGCGGCAGTCGGACGCGGACGGATGGCATCCGGTGCCGGGCGAGACCTTGCATCTGCACCGCGACGACCTGCCGGCCGAGGTCGAGACCCTCATCGAACAGACCGAGGAGCGGTGGGCGGATCTGAGGCAACCCGTCGTCCTGGAATTCATCCTCCCGTGGGAATTGCTGGGAGAGCCCGTGGAGTGGTGGCACAAGGAGTCCTCCTCCCCGTCGCCCACTCCTCTGGTGATGGACTACGCGGTCCTCGTCCGAAGTTTCGAGCGCCTGCGCAAGGCCGCCTGGCACCGTCCCTGGCACAAGAAGTGGCGTCAGCTCAAGGAGCAACCCGCCGACAGCCATTCGTACTTCAACCCTCCCGGCCAGTCGGACTTCCACCTGGAGCGGGAGCTGAAGGAGGACGACCAGGCGGTCTGTCTGGTGCTGAGCCAGCCGCCGGGCACCGACTCCGAGGCCGGCCACCAGGAGTTCATGGCCGGGCTGCGCGCGGGGGTGCCCGCGATGATCTGGCACCGGGGCGACTGCGGTGATCCCGCCTTCAAGGAAGCGGTCGCCGAGATGGTCCAGGACAGGGGCCTCGCCAGCCTGGTGACGCGCGCCGGAAATTGGCGCAAGGAAGCACTGGCGCTGGGCCCCGAGGGCTGGGACAACCACGTGGGACGCCATCTGGCGATCCTGCTCGACGATCCGGAACGCAGACCCGGGCCGCCCGGCCCCGACCGTGCGCCGGTGACGACTTGAACGGGCCCGCCGGCCACATGTCCGTGAACCTCCCGCGTACGGCGAGAGGGGGTGCCGCACCGTGAACGCCCCGGCCTCCGCTGCCGCGTGCACACCGCTCCCGGCAGGGCGCACGGCGCATCTCGCCGGAAGCGCGAGCACCCCGGCGACAGGCGCGACTCCTACCATGAGTTGCGTGCGCCCCGGCCCATGCCGCCGTACACCCTTGCTTGCACGGCGGGCGCACTGCCACGCTTCGCGTGTGGACGTCACGCACGCCCGTGCTCTGCGGGACTCCGCACAACTGTCAGCGTCACCCCGACGCCTTGAGGGCGCATATGCATGATGACGGAGGACAGCGGCAGGCACCGGCTACGCGGGCACGTCGTGAGGCCGCGTCTGTTCTCGGCAGGCTCGGACATGCGAGGCCAGGCCAGTCGGGAAGACAGGAGCGCGCCGAAGCGGTCCTCGTCATCGACAGCCACGTCACGATGAAGGTCTGGGACCAGGCGGTCGACGACCTGGTCGACGAGCTGATCCGCGAAGGGGACTTCGCGCGGGTACGCCCGGTGCGCCTGCGCGGAACGGACGAGACCGACCCCGCCCGCCTCGCCCCCGAGGAATCGCTGGGCAGCCCCGGGGACAAGCGCCGCGTCATCCTCGTACTGACCGACGGCCTCGCCGCCGGATGGCGCTCGGGCGCCGTCATGCCCCTGCTGCGCGCCTGGGGGCGCACCTGCCCGGTCGCCGTGGTGCACGTGCTGCCGCAGCACCTGTGGTTCCGCACGGGCCTGGACGTCTGCCGGGTGCGGCTGCGCGCCGATCACGCCTGGGCGGCCAACGGCGAACTCGACTGGGAGCTGCGCGAGGCACCGGTGGCCGCGCGCGACCCCGACGAGCCCGACACCGAGGGGGACGCGGTCCTCGTGCCGGTCCTCGCGCTGACCAACCGCTGGGCCGAGGCATGGACCCAGCTGGTCATGGGCCCGGAGCGGCACTGGCTGGAGATGTCCGCCATCCGGGCGCGGGAGTGGAAGCGCCGCCCTGACGCGGCACGCGCCCTGCCCTGGACGGACGACGTCCCCGATCCGCTCAGCACGGTGCCCGCCGCGGACCGCGTATCGGACTTCCGTGCGGGTGCGTCCCCCACGGCCTTCACCCTGGCGACGCGTTTATCGGCCGTCCCCCTGAGCCTTCCCCTGATCCGCAAAGTCCTTGAGACCACTCCGGGAGCGGGCCCGGTGCACGCCTCGGAGTTACTGATGAGCGGCCTCGTCCGCCCCAGCGGGGCGCAAGGCGAGGAACTGACGGATGTGGTGTTCTCCTTCGCCCCCGACATCCGCGAAGAACTCCTCGCACTGGGCCGTCGCAGCGACACCGCCCGCATCCTGCACGACGTACGCACGTTAATGGCCGGGGACACACATGCGGCCGCGTCGCTGCTTCCCTCCCCCGCAGAACCCCTGGACACCTTGGCCATGCCTCGGGTGAACAGCCGCAATATCGGTTTCCTCCGTGTGGAATTAGCCGCACTGAGGGCACTCTCCGGACGTTTCATGCAGCGCGCCGCCCTGCTGGCGGGGGTACTTGGCTGGCACGATCGTCGCTACGCAGTAAGCCTGGAGAAAAGCGGTGCCACCCCTGTCTCTCGGCCCGATCCTGAAGGAGCATCGGTGATGTCGACTACGCCCCAGCAAACGGTGGAGGGGGACCGCACATCACAGCCGCGCGTCTGGGGAAACCTACCGCCTCGCAACCCGAATTTCACCGGCCGAATGGAATTGCTCGACCTCCTCGGCGAGCGACTGAGGGAAGGCACGACCACCGTCCTGCCGGAAGCCATTCACGGAATGGGCGGAGTGGGAAAGACCCAGCTGGCCATCGAGTACGCCTATCGCCATCAGTCCGAGTACGACATCGTCTGGTGGATTCCGTCGGAGCGGCCAGGCCAGATCGGCCAGGCCCTGGTGGAACTCGCCGGGCGACTCGGCCTTGAGACGAGCACCGAGGCCAATATCGCAGGACCCGCGGTGCGTGAGGCGCTGCGCGAGGGCCGCCCCTTCTCGCGCTGGCTGCTCATTTTCGACAATGCCGATAACCCCGAACAGGTACGCCATTACTTCCCCACCGGAGGCAACGGCACGATCCTGGTCACCTCCCGCAACCGGCGGTGGGGCCTTGTCGGCGGCTCACTCGAAGTGGACGTCTTCACGCGCGAGGAGAGCAAGGAACTCCTGCGGCACTCCGGGCCGCCCCTCCAGGACGATGAGGCCGACCAGCTGGCCGAGGCCCTGGGGGACCTGCCCCTGGCCCTTGAGCAGGCAGCGGCGTGGCGCGCGGAGACGGGCATGCCGGCCTCCGAGTACCTCCGCCTCTTCGAGGACAAGCGCACCGAACTCCTCGAGGTCTCCCCGCCCCCGGACTACCAACTGCCGGTCGCCGCAGCCTGGAACGTCTCCCTGGACCACCTGGAGCAGCGCAGCCCCTCGGCCCTGCGGCTGCTGCAGCTCTGCTCGTATTTCGCCCCGGACCCGATTTCGCGGTCCATTTTCTCAGGGCTCGGAAACAGCAGCATTTTCCCCGAGCTCGACGCGACACTGAATGACCCGATGCGCCTTGCGCGAGCCATAAGGGAGGTGAACCGCTACTCACTCGCACGCATCGACCACCGTACGAACTCCATCGAAATGCACCGCCTTGTTCAGCTCGTCCTGAACAACCGCATGAATGCTGAGGAGCAGTCCCGCATGCGCCATGGCGCCCATACGCTGCTGGCCGCGGCCGACCCGAAATCGCCGAACAACGCGGCCAGTTGGCAGCGCTATGCGGAGCTTTACGGTCACGTCATCGCCTCTGACGCCATCAAGTCCGACCAGCCTTGGGTGCGTCAACTCGTGATGAACATCGCGAAATACCTCTACTACTGGGGCGACCACGAAGTCTCGCTGGACTTCTCCGAACAGGCCTGGGAAACCTGGCTGACCATTTTCGGCGAGGAGGACCAGCAGACCGTCCTGATGGGGCAGTGGCTGTGCATCATGTACCGCGTGGTCGGCCGTTACGACGACGCCGCCACGCTCGTGGACCAGCTCAAGGACATCTACGAACGCACCGCCCCCGCCGATCGTGAGGACACCAGGGAAGACGCCCTGGACGCGATCCAGCTCGAAGCCGCCGTACGCCGTGTCGAAGGGCACTTCGCCGTCGGGGCCGAGTTGGACGAGACCGCGTTCGAGCGAGCCCGCAGGGCGTTCGGCGAGGACGATCCGACGACGCTGAACATCGCCCACAACCTCGGCGTGAGCCTGCGCCTGACCGGAGAGTTCCGCAGGGCGCTCGAACTCGACCGGAACACCCTCGGGTTGAAGATGCGTCTCTTCGGCCGGGACGACCAGCGGACCCTGGTCACGGAGAACTCGGTCGCCATCGACGTACGAGAGACGGGGGATTACGTCGGCGCCCGCGCCCTCCAGGAAGCGGTGCTCGGCGCCTTCCGTGACGTCTTCGGCCGCGCCAACCCCTCCACCATCGGTGTGATGCGCCAGCTCAGCGAGTCGTATCGCAAGGAGGGCGACCACACGCGCTCCCTGGAACTGGCCACCGAGGCCTACGCCCAGTTCACCCGGCGCTATGGCGACACCCACCCCCAGTCGCTCTCCACCGCGCTGACCCTGTCGGTGGCGCTGCGGCAGAACGGCGATCTGCAGGCGGCCCGCACCCGTGGCATCAAGGCCTCCCAGGGCTACCGCAACATCTTCGACCCGCACCATCCGCACGTCCTGTCGGCCGACATCAACCTCGCGGTCACGCTGCGGCTGCTCGGCCAGCCCGACGAGGCACGGCGGCTGAACGAGGCGTCCCTCTCCTCACTCGCCGAACGGCTCGGCCCGGGCCACCCGATCTCCCTGGCCTGCGCCATCAACCTCGCGAGCGACCTGGCCGCGCTCGCCCTCCACCAGGAGGCGCGAGGCCGTGGCGAGACGACTCTGGCCCTCTGCCGGTCGACCTTCGGGCCCGACCACCCCACCACGCTGGCGTGCGCGAGCAACCTGTCGATGGACCTCATCGCGGTAGGGGAGGAAGCCGCGGGCAACGCGCTGCGGGCGGACACCCTGGAGCGCATGGAGCGCGTCCTTGACGCACCCCGGATCCGCGACGCCGCCGGCCCGCACCCGGCAACCCTCCAAGCCAAGGAGGGACTGCGGTCCAACTGCGACATCGACCCGGTGTCGCTGTAACGCGAGGGGGAGGGCCGGCCCCGGGACACACCCCGGGTCCGGCCCTCCCCGACGTGCTCCAGCCCCCTGCCGCGCCCGCCTGTCCCAGCCACTCGGCCACCTGGGGGATCCACCCCACACCCCGCGACGCGCCCTAACGCCCCGCAGCCCCGCCCCGCCCCAGCCACTCGGCCAACCGCACAGGGTCCGCCCCGCGCCCCGTAGCCTCCCGCAACGCGTCCTGCACGGCACGGGCACGCTCCGGATACCGGCACAGCAGGCGGGCCGCGGCCTCTGAGCCCGCCGTGCCGTCCCCGGAAGGCGCGAGCGCCCGGCCGAGGCCCACCCAGGCGACCACGGGCGCGCCCTCACCCGACAGCTGTGCGGCGTAGGCGTCCCGCGCCCCGCCACGGTCGCCACAGGCCAGCAGGACATCGGCCTCTCCGACGCCCTTGACGCCATCCTCCTGGGCAACGGCAGCGGCAGCGACAGTGGCGGCAGCAGTCCGCCGCCACGCCCCATCCGGGTCAGTGATGCGGTACCGGGCCAGGATCGCCGCGACGTCCAGGAGCCGGCCGTCCGGATCCGGGGCAAGGTCGGGCCCGGCGGCCAGGGCAGCGGGTGGGCGGCTCTCGCCCCGGAGCCATGCCCGCACCGCTTCGTCGACGGCCGCGGCGGGAGGCCGCAGATGGTGCACGCGCCAGCGGGCCCGATGGTCGGCGGCTGCTTCCCGGGCAAGCTCAAGCTCCCGAGGCGGCACCGCGTCGGCCATCCACTCCGCGCACCTCTCGCGCAGAGCCTCCACGACGCGTCGGCCAAGCGGGGTCAACTGCTCGTGCCCGAGCACCAGATTCAGGGTGGACCACACCTGGTCCCGCCACAATGCGAACTCGAAGTGGGCCAGCGGGGCGTACCCCGCGTCGGCGGCATGCCGGTGGGCGCGCCAGAAGCGGGCGACCCCCGCGAAGGCGTAGATCCCCTGCAACAGACCGCCCAGGGGCCGCGGATCGTCACGCCAGGGAGCGTAGAAGAGCTCCTGCGACGCCTGCGCCTGCGCCTGCGCCTGCCCAGGTACCGGCACCGAACCCGGGACTCCCCGAGTCAACGCCTCCAAATGCATCAGCCCGCCCAGCTTCGTGTGCTGGAACTCGTGCACCAACGTCGCGGCGAGCTGCGCGGCATCGTCCGGATGGGACGCGGTCACACTCCCGAACGCGTCGCCCGCCGTCCCGCTGTAGGGCCGGAACCGCTCTCTGGCCGGCACGGGAGCCACCGACATCAGCCCGAGGCGCATCGCATCCGCGCTCTCCGCGTCATCGCGCAGCAGCACCTCCCACGCGTCGGCGAGCAGCCCCCGCCAACTCGCGTACTCCGCGGCAGACATGAGAACGGGCGCGCTCGGCCGAGGGAACGTCCGGTAGGGGTCGAGCTCCTCAAGGACCAGCCACTTGCGGCCGCCCCCGGACCCGACGGCCACGCGACGCACCGCATGCCAGCCAGGCCCGCTCTCCTCCCGGTCCGCCGGTACGACCACCTCGCCATCCGCGCCGACAACCTTCAACCACCCGCCCACGGCGACGACTTCGGCCGTGTCCCAGGCCCCCTCGCCCGCCGGCAGCACCGCGCATCCCAGCGTCGGCAGCGGCACGGCACCGCGGCGCACCGGAACCGTCATGGAGAAGTCGAGGCCCGCCCGCGCTCCCGCCGCGGCGGCCAGCGCCGACAGGTGTCCGATCACCACCCATAAGGGCGCGTCGTCGTACGACTTGCCCCTCAGCCGGCGCAGCGCAAGCGAGAGCCACATGCCGGTGTGCGGGCACATCAGTACGTCTTCGAAGACCTCGGGCGACTGCTTCTGGACGCGTTCGAGCAGCGCCCAGGCCGCCTCGTGCGACACCGCGTTCCCGGAGCCGAGCGGCAGCCCGCTCCTGGCCAGCCCGTCGTCCACGGCGCGCAGCAACAGCAACCGGCGGCTTCGTTCCGCGGCGAGGAGCTCCGCCACGGCCTTCTCGCCGCCCTCGCCGCGCGCGAGGGCGCGCACACCGGATGCCGAGAGGTGGTGGAACGACAGGTCCGCCGATATCGCGGACTCACCCGCCATGAGCCCTCCACCGCACCGTACCGAGCGCCTCAGTCGATGCGATCCGGGGGGTTGTACGACACGGTGATGGCCTGTGGCCCGTCGATGTGCCGCAGGAGCTGTTCCAGCGATTCGGCGACCGCCGCACCGCCCATGGAACGCAGCGCTTCAAGAGAAACCCCCGAGAGATCTACGAGATCGGACTCGACGGCAGGCATCGATCGGTCCACGGCTGCCAAGTCCCCTCCCGCGATTCCGTGCATGCGCAGTCCCTTTCCTCTTCATGATGACCCAGCACGGCACGCTGCGAAACCCCGCATCCGAGCCGTGCCCGACATCAAGTCAGCAGTATCGCTTGGCCAGTTGGGCCGCCTCACGGTCCACATGGGCCACCTCCGACGACTCCCCCTCAAGGAGACGGACGGCTTCCAGGAGCTGATCGAGCGTGCCCGGATAGCTCAGGCAGGTGCGCACGATGCCGTAGATGTCCATTCTGAGCCGGGAGTCCCTCGGCCTGTTGGCGGCGATCTCCGCGTCGATGCTGGCAAGCACAAGACCCAGGCTGTTCGCATCCCTCAGGGACGGAATCCTCACCAACGCGTCCACCAGACCCATGAGTTCACGCAAGGGCAGGTCAGAGGGGAGAGCGGCCAGGCTCCCGGGTGTCTGGAATCCGTCCGGACCGGCCGCGGAACCGAGCCCTCCAGGCTTGGGCAGACCGGCGTCATCGTGCAGGCTCGCCAACTCGCCGGGGGACAGAACCTCGTACCAATGGTCCACCCGGCTGGCCGCGAGCCGGCCCAGACCGTCCGACCGGTGGTGGGAACTGACCACGCCGATCACAGCGCCCCCGGACCAGACCACCGCACCCGACATTCCCTCCCACGGGGAGCGGCCCGGTTCGAGGGCGGCGTGGGGTGCGAGAACGGCCAGTTCGAGTGTGCCCTCGCGGCGGTTGGAGAGGACGGAGACGGTCCCCACGACATGGCAGGAGTCGCGGTACTGGCTCGGAGCGCCGTCGTCGAGGAGGCGCATGCTGTCGTCGCGCAGCTTGAAACGGGGAAAGCCCATCGCACTGACGGGCAGCACCACATCGGACTCGGGTACGGCGGCGTAGCGGGGCGTTTCGACGGGCGCACTTCCAGGCGGGGCGTCCGGAATTTCGAGGAGTGCGACATCCGCGGCCTCGGCGAGCAGCACCACACCCGCTTCGGCGCTCCACTCCCCCGGCAGATCGGCGTCGAAGCGCACCCGCACCGATGCCACCGGGCCGCTGACCACATGCGCGGCCGTCAGTACGCGCCTTTCCCCCACGCGGTAGCCGGACCCGCGCCGCCCGGGTTTCCCACCCGGCCTCTCCACCAGCACTTCGGCGACGCGCGCCGCCTCAAGTCCCCCTGACGCTGACATGGCGGCCGGGCTCAGCGCTCACGTGCGGTCGAGTCGCCGCTGACGAAGGGCCGCTGATCGGAGCCGCGCACGCGGGGCTCCAGGCTGAGGGTGACGCGGTGGGTGGTGCTGTTCGCCTGCTGGGCGGAGGCGCCTGCCTCGACGACCCAGAAGCGGATCCTGCCGTCCGCGGTGCCGGTCCGCTGCACGGCGAACTCCGCCTCAAGCTGTACGGCACCCAGTTCGAAGCGCAGTTCCTCGTCCTCCGCGGCCGTCATGGCGGCGGCGAGTTCCCCACGTAACTGCGCGATCATCTCGGCGAGTTCAATCACGCCGGGCCTCTACCCCCGGCGTGTCGCCCCCACACTGCGGAGGCGAACCGAGGAGAGCCGAAAGGGGCCGGCCGGCACGACGACGGCCGGCCCCTGGGGCAAGGTCAGCCGTTGCCGTTGCCGTTGCCGGACAGGACCGGGATGTCGTCCAGGATGTGCGACAGCGGCTCGTCGCCCTTGGCCTGGGTGGAGTTCTCGGTGCACTGCTGGTTCTGCGGCGCCGACAGGATCGGGATGTCCTGGACTCCGATGTTCACGAGCGCGAGGATCGACTGGACGTTCGCCTTGACCGGCACGGCGATGCAGGGCTTGTTCAGCGTGCCCTGGACGAGCGTGAGCTGGGGGCTCTGGTTGCCCTTGGTCGCGGAGTTGCCGAACGCCGTCTCGGATCCGTTGCCGCTCAGGGACGTGGTGCCCGAGTCGTCACCGATCGCCATGGCCTGGGGGGCCATTCCCGCCGAGACTCCGGCGACGGAGGCGGCAATGGCCGCGGATGCCCACAGCTTCTTCATTGTGATTCCCTTCAAGAGCGGGCTCCCTTGGCAGAGCCGCGTGATGATCAACTGCCTGACACGGCGATGGTTGCGACCTTCGACCCGGTTGGCCTAGTAATCGGACGGCCGTCAACGGCATGCCAGCGTGTCACCGCGGACCGTGGAGACGCTGCCGAACCGCGGCGGATCGCTCAGCCTGGCCGTCGAGTTACGGGAGGTCAGAGGGCGGTCGTTCTTGACGGCGGTGAACACCTTGTGGGCCTTGGCCCGGTCCCACCGAAGGGTCTCCCCGACGTCCTTCATCGACGTGTTGAATCCACTGACCGGCACGCTGGTGAACTCCGTCGACGACGCCGGGAGCCTGCCCACGACCTTGGCGAGCGACAGAAGCTGTCCGGTGCTGAACCCGCGGTCGACCCGCGCCGACCCGAGCAGCGCACGGCTCAGATGCGTCGCCCTGACGGAGTCGGCCAGAACGTTCTCCGTACGTACGCTGCGCAGCGCGCCGATCAGGAAGCGCTGCTGGCGCTGGATCCGCCCGAAGTCGGCGCTCCCGTCCACGTGCCGGGAGCGGACGTACTGCAGGGCCTGGCCGCCGCCGAGCCGGTGGCGGCCGGGCGCGAGGTCGAGCTTCGTCGTCCTGTCCTTGAGGGGGCGGGGCGTGCAGACCTCGACTCCGTCGACGATGTCCACGCTGTCCATGAACCGCCGGAAGTCGAGCTGCAGATAACGGTCGACGCGGACGCCGGTCATGCCCTCGACCGTCCGCACGGACAGCGCCGGACCGCCCTCCGCGTAGGCGCCGTTGATCCTCCCCGGATGCGCCGCGCGCCGCTGCCCCGTGGACTTGTCCCGATGGGCCGGGATGACGGCGTAGGAGTCCCTGGGGATGCCGACGACGCTGACGCGGTCCCGGGCTTCGGAGACGTGCACCAGCATGAGCGTGTCCGTGCAGTCGCAGGCGACACCGCCCGCGCGGAACTCCTGCTTCTCCTGCCGCGTGATGGTGTCGCGGCCGTCCGTCCCCATCAGGAGGATGTTCATACCTCTTCCCTCGTCCGGACGATTCTTCATGTCACCGAAGACGTCGACGCGTTGGGCAGGAAGTGGCAGGGCCTTGGCGTTTCCCATTCCGGCCGCCGCGACGATCAGAAGGACACCCGGAATGACGAGACGCAGCCGTCGCGCCCCCCGGGTGCCGGTCGGTGAGTAGAGGTGAGTGAGCACGCCGATCTCCGCCGCGGGGGAACAGGGACGAATAAAACGGTAAACCGTTCGACGGCCCTGCCGGGTGAGGGAGCTGCGCGGCTCACGAACAACAACTCGTTCGCCCTAAGCCGTTCGGTTTCGCGGGATTCAGCGACTGGAACAGATGGCTCGACACACGCCCGTCGACGGCGAGGGACTATGGCTGACTTCAAGAGGCAATGGAAGCGGCAAGGCCTCATCCCAGTGAGCAGGAGTTCTCCGGAACTCCGCGTCAACGACCCCATCTTCACGTCCTTGCGGGATTCCTGGGCAAGGCAGGGGAAAACCGTGCCGGGACGCCCCGACCCGGAGTGGGCGGCTCTCGTCTCCCGCGACCCCTGGCCACGGGGCTGACCCACACGGGGAGTTGAACATGGCAGCGGGCCGCCGGTGACCGGCGGCCCGCTGAGCAATGCGGGAGGATCAGTGGTTGGCCGTCCCGTTGCCGGACAGGACCGGGATGTCGGAGAGGATGTGCGACAGCGGCTCGTCGCCCTTGGCCTGCGTGGAGTTCTCGGTGCACTGCTGGTTCTGAGGCGCCGACAGGATCGGGATGTCCTGGATTCCGACGTTCACGAGCGCGACGAGCGACTGGAGGTTCGCCTTGACCGGGAGACCGATGCAGGGCTTGTTCAGCGAACCCTGGATCAGCGCCATCTGCGGGCTCATGTTGCCGTACGTGGCGGAGTTGCCGTACGCCTGCTGAGCGCCGTTGCCGCTGAGCGACGTGGTGCCGTGGTCGTCACCGATCGCCATGGCCGACGGAGCTGCGGCGGCGGACATGCCGACGACGGAGACGGCAACCGCGGCTGCAGCCATACCCTTCTTGATCACAACTAATTCCCTTCTGAAGAAACCCCGTTCGCCGGAGCGTGCTGATTAACTCCACGCACCGCGCTTAGTTGCTCCGGTTCACTCCATTGGCCCAATGCGGGGCCGACACGGACCCCAACCGAGTGAAGCCCCGAAACCCAAACTCCCGCAGATCGGTTGGTCAGCCCGCAGTGACTCGAGCTTCTGCCAGAAAAGGAACACACAAAATGATGAAGAAGGCTATGGCCACGGCGGCAGTTGCCGTTTCCGTCGTCGGTATGGGCGCTGCCGCGGCCCCTTCGGCGATGGCGATCGGTGACGACCACGGCACCACGTCGCTCAGCGGCAACGGCTCCAAGCAGGCGTACGGCAACTCCGCGACGCACGGCGACATGAGCCCCCAGCTCTCCCTCGTCCAGGGTTCGCTGAACAAGCCCTGTGTCGGGCTCCCGGTCAAGGCGAACCTCCAGTCGCTCGTCGCGCTCGTGAACATCGGAATCCAGGACATCCCGATCCTGTCGGCGCCTCAGAACCAGCAGTGCACCGAGAACTCCACGCAGGCCAAGGGCGACGAGCCGCTGTCGCACATCCTGAACGACATCCCGGTCCTGTCCGGCAATGGTGAGTTCAACAACTGACCTGCCGATGTGAGGTCCGCTCGGGCCGCCGGCCTCCTCCGAGGTCCGGCAGCCCGAGCTCCTTCATTTTCGAACGCTTCGAAAATGCGGTAATTCGGGTGAATTTCCAGGACATTCAAAACGGGCGGTTTCTTCCGCATCTTTAACTCGTTTGCAGGCTGCAGGTCATGGTGCGAGACGTAAATGATGTGCTCGCTCGGTTTCGACTGCCAGATCGGCATGACCACAGAGAAGGGAACATCTGTGAAGCACAAGAAGAGCGCGACGATCATCGCCGGTGTCGTGATGGCGATGGGCATGGCCGCTCCCGCGTTCGCCGACGCCGGTGCCGAGGGTGCGGCAGTCGGTTCGCCCGGCGTCCTCTCCGGCAACGTCGTCCAGGTCCCGATCCACATTCCGGTCAACGTCTGCGGCAACAGCATCGACGTGATCGCCCTGCTGAACCCGACGTTCGGCAACACCTGCGCCAACACCTGAGGTAACCCAGCCGCCAGGCTGTTCTGTTCCATGGCCGGCCTTGGACCGTCACTTCGACTCCAAGGCCGGCTTTCCACTGCTCAGAGGAAGACAATCAGAATGCGACAGGTCATTGGTAAAGGAATGCTCGCGACCGCGGCCGCGACAAGCATCCTCTCCCTGTCCGGCTCGAACGCGTTCGCCGCAGCCGGGGACGCGGTGGCGACGGGTTCGCCCGGCATCCTGTCGGGCAACAGCGTGCAGGCGCCCGTGGACGTGCCGGTGAACGCCTGCGGAAACTCCGCGGACGCGGCGGCCGCGCTCAACCCGACCTTCGGCAACAACTGCGCCAACGCGGGCGATTCCTCGAAGGAACACGTGACGCACGCCCCGGAGCGGGCGTCGTCGCAGCACGCTCCCGCTCGGAAGGCGGCGCCTGCCCCGGCACCGGCTCCGGTCCCGAAGGCGGCGCCTGCCCCGGCACCGAAAAAGGCTCCTGCTCCTGCGCCGGTCCGGAAGGCGGCCCCCGCCCCAGCACCGAAGGCAGCCCCCGCCCCAGCTCCGGCTCCGGTCCCGAAGGCAGCCCCTGCCCCTGCCCCCAAGCCGGCTCACAAGGCGGCTCACAAGCCGGCTCACAAGGCTGCCCCCAGGCCCGAGAAGGACCACGGCACCCACGCGGTGGCCCACGGCGATACCGCGCACTCGCCCGGCGTCGCGGGGGGTAACAACGTGAAGACCCCCGCGGATGTTCCGGTGAACGCCTGCGGCAACACCGCGGACGTGGTCGCCCTGCTGAACCCGGCGTTCGGCAACCCCTGCGCCAACGGCACGCCTTCGCCGAAGCCCCCGCGGCACGCGGCACCCCCGCGGCACGAGGCACCTCCGCAGCACGAGACGCCCCCGCACCACGCGGCACCCCCGCGGCACGCCGCGCCTCCGCACCGCGAGACGCCTCCCCCGGCGGTCGCGCCGCCCGTCGGCCGTGCCGTTCCGCAGCCCGCGCGGCACGTTAAGCCGCACCAGCACCAGCACCAGCAGCCACAGCACCACCAGCCGCAGCGGCACATCGCGCCCGCCATGGCCGCGCAGGCGCCGGCGGCCGTCCCCGCGAAGGCGTACGTGCCGGCGCAGCTGGCCGCGACCGGAAGCGAGCAGGATCTGATGGCCGCGGCCGCGGTGAGCGCCGCTCTGCTGCTCGGCGGGGGAGTTCTCTACCGGCGCGGACGCGCCTCGTCCGGTCGCTAGTACGCCGGGAAAACGCCGCTGGCGGGGAAGAGACACCCGAGGGTCTCTTCCCCGCCAGAACGGGAGGGGGGCCGGTCCGCGAAGCGTGTTGCCCACCCACGGCGATGGCGCCGACGGCTGGCGGAGGACAACAAGGCCCGTCCCACTGGGGCAGAGTCCACCACCTGAAAGCCGCCCGCGAAGAACCGATTCACCCGTTCGCCGACTTCGTCACCTATATGAGTTCCCGATTTCCGGGTTCTCGGTCAGCGGTTGACCGCGCCGATGGGTGCCCGGCGCTCCCGCTCACCGAACGGCGCCGGGACCACGGGCTCCGCGGGACCGCGCCGCAGGCTCCGTCGCACGCCTCGTACCAGCCTGCCCGCGGTGAAGGAGGCGCCGTGCACGAAGCGCATGGCCGGGCCGAAGCTGGATGCCGTCACCAGGCCCGCCAGGAACAGACCGGGATACGAGGACTCGAAGTCGGCGGAGGCGTACGGCTCGTCGGCGGCGTTCACCGCCAGGCTCTCGCGCAGCTCCGGATCCAGCAGGCGCAGCCGCTCGCTCGTCGCCTTGAAACCGGTGGCCGCGATGACGTGGTCCGTCTCGAAGCCCGGGCCGCAGCTCGCGCCGCCCACGGTCGTCAGGCGCACCCGGCCCGCCACGACGGACGCCGCCGAGACCTCGTGGTCGAGCAGCACCTCGACGCGGGACTCGACCCGCTCGCGCACCCACCAGGCTCCCGCCGGGCCGAGCGCCGACGCGCAGATGCGGGCGCGGGTGGGCTCGGGGAGCCGCCGGAAACCGCCCGGCACCTCCGAGTAGAACCAGTTGCGCCATCCGCAGCCGAGGCCGCTGTGCGGGGCGCGGGCGGACTCCCACCAGGGGCGCTTCCACGCCGGGGGCACGGTGTTCCAGTTCAGCTGGTGCGACCGGGCGAGTACGCGCACGCGCGTGCCCTGCTCGGCGAGGAGCGCCGCGGTCTCCAGGGCGGCCTGGCCACCGCCGATCACGGTGACGTCCCGGCCGCGGAAGCGGTCCAGGTCTCGGTGGCCGCTGCTGTGCGAGACGTACTCCGTGCCGAGGCCGCGCAGCGCCGCGGGGATCTCGATGAAGGGGATCACCCCGACGGCCAGGGCCACCGTGCGCCCGCGGAGGCTCCGGCCGTCCTCCGTGATCAGCTCGAAGCCTCCGGGGCAGGCGCTGACCGAGGTCACCATGCGTTCGTCGACGTCCGGTACGGCGCGGCGCGCGAACCACAGGCCGTACGAGGCGAACGTCTCCACGGGGACCGGTTCGCCGTGCCGGGCCCGCGTTCCGTTGCGCGCGCAGTACTCGGCGAGGCCGTAGCGGCCCCGGGGGTCGGAGAGGTTGGACGCCCACGGCTCCGACTTCAGGAACATGCCCCGCGGCATGTGGTCGCGCCAGGACGCCATGGGTCTGCCGAAGACGCGTACGTCGAGACCGGCACCGGCGGCGTGTGAAGCGATGGAGAGCCCGTAGGGGCCGGCTCCGACAACCAACAGGTCATACATCAGCAACTGCTCGCTCTCTCGTCGTCGGTAGGGCCGTCGTCGTCGGGGGCGACGGCGGCACGGTCGGCGGGCCACCGGGACGTACCGCCCGCCGCAGCCGGCTGAGCAGGCGCCGCGTCACGTGCCGGCACCACAGCACCCACATCGCGAACGCGGGAGCCAGGTCGTCCTTGGCGTGCCAGGCCAGCTCGCGGCGGTGTGCGGCGGAGGAGGCGGGTCCCGCCGTCAGCAGCACGCGCACCGCGCTCAGCGGGGCGTAGTTCTCCACGACGAACGCACGCTCGGGGAGAACGGCGGCGGCCGGCAGCGGACGGTGCGTCATGTCCAGGTGCTGCGCGCGCACCACGTCCAGGTCCGCCCCGTCGGCGAACAGCCGGAACTGGGCGCCGGGCCGTGGGTTGAAGTCGAGCAGGCAGTGCTCGCCCGTCGCCGGGTCCACCCGGAAGTCGAGGTCGAAGATGCCCCGGTAGCCCAGCGTGCCGACCAGCCGCTCCACACCGGCCCGCAGGCCCCGGTCGGGCGTCCACTCGCCGACCGCGGTCAGGCCCGCGCCGCGCGGCCACGAGCGGTGCTTGCGGCCGCAGCCGCCGCCCCGCACGGCACCCGTACGGTCCACGTAGCCGTGGACGAACCAGTCGCGGCCGGGCCCGCCCGGCAGGAAGGCCTGCAGCAGCAGGCGGCTGCCCGCCTCCTCGGTCCTGCGGTACAGCTCCCGCGCCTCCTTCGCCGAGCGCAGCAGGACCGTACTGCGCAAATCCGTCCCGGCGGGGACGAGCCATGGGCGGCTCCACTTCGCGACCACGGGAAGCCCCAGTCGGCGTACGGAGGCGGCGGCCTGTTCCGCCGATTCCGGCACGAGCGTCACCGGGTGCGGAATACCGGCCGACGCGCACAGCTGGGCCAGCGCCGCCTTGTCGGCCACCCGTTCGGCGAGTCCGCTCGCCTGGTCCGGCAGGAGATAGATGTCGGCAAGTTCCTTCTGCAGCCGGCCGATGGCGAGGGCTCCCGCGTCGTCCATGGGAATGAGGACGGAAGGCCGGGCCACGCGGTGGGAAATGCGGCGCAAGAGGGCGGAGATTTCGTGGAGTGACGCGCCCGGCGGCGGCGGAGGGTGCGTCTGGTGGAGATAGCGGGATCTGCGCACCGGGCTTTTCGCACCATCCGCGGCCGCTACGTGTACCTCCACCCCAGCACGCCCCAGTGACCGAACAGCTCCGAGCGTGCCGTGATGAAAGGGATTCCGGTCGATCCGCAGCAGAACCGCGGGGACCCGGGTGTCGAGAGTCAGCACTGCCAGATTCTCTCAATTCCATCCCCCATGCGGGCGATGGGCGCGCCCAAAGGATTAGGGGCTCGATTGGCGCAATAGAAATACATATGACTGAGTGTCAGTGGACGAGCAGCTGGACGAGCAGCACGAGGAGCGCCCATGGCTTTGCCGAGACGCCGGAGCACCAGTGAACGGCTGGCGTTCGTCGCCGGCGGAATCGTCGTATCGGCAGCGCTCGCCGTCGGTCCTGGCTACGCGTCCGGAGCCGGGCAGGACCCCGAACCACCGGCCTCCCCCGAACCCTCCGCGGCGCCGAGCACCCCCGGCGGCGACCCGCCGGCCCAGCAGCAGAGGCCCGCCTTCGGCGCCTACCTCACCTACGGGCCCGACGGCGTGCAGCGGATGGCCGAGCTCAGCAAGTGGCTGGGCGGCGCCGAGCTGCGTGTCGGGCACACCTACCTGCCGGGCGACCGGTGGAGCAACATCGAGGGCGCCCCGAACTTCCTGGAGAGCTGGGCCCAGTGGCGGCGCGCGCAGGACGACCGGCTCTTCGTCCTCAACGTCCCCATGCTGGAGCGCAACGAGGACCACGTCGGCGACGCGGAGGTCCGCGCGCAGCTGCGCCGGGGCGCGGCGGGCGAGTTCGACCAGCATTACCGCGCTCTCGCCGAGCGGCTTGTGAAGCTGAAGGTGCCCTACACCGTGGTGGTGCTCGGCTGGGAAATGAACGGCATCACGTACACCCATCGGTGCGGTCCCGACCCGGAGGCCTGGAAAACGTACTGGAAGCGCATCATCACCACGATGCGTTCGGTGCCAGGACAGAAGTTCAAGTTCGACTTCACGCCCAACAGGGGCCGGGACGCCACTCCGTGGACGCGGTGTTATCCGGGCGATGACGTCGTGGACATCATCGGCATGGATTCGTACGACCAGCCGGAGGGCATGGATTTCGCCGAGCAGGTCAGCGAGCCGTACGGACTGAAAGAGCACGTGGAATTCGCGAAGGCCCACAACAAGGAAATCTCCTATCCGGAGTGGGGCCTTTTCCGGAACGGTGACAACGAGGAATACATGCGGAAGATGCTCGCCTGGATGGACGAGCACAAACCGCTCTACAACACCCTCACCGACTACTGCCCGCACGGTGTGTGGCAGTGCGACGACAACCCCAAGTCGTCCAAGGCCTATCGGATGCTGCTCTTCGGCCGTACGGGCACCGCGCCCGTGCCGGAGCCGACCACGCCGACGGCTCCGCCCCACTGTTCCCCGCTGAATCTGGGTGACTGGATCGACCGCTGGCTCGGCGGCAAACTGTGCATGCGCCTGGACTGGTACAAGCGTTCCTGATCAGGAACGCTCCTGGTCAGGCCGCTCCTTGCGCTCCCGGCGCTCGCGGCGCTCGCGCAGGAACTCCTTGGCCCGGCTGCGGGCTGCGGCATCCCACGCGGCGGCCCGCAGCACGGGGGCGGTGCGCCGGCGGGCGAGCAGGAAGCGGTGGTTGGTGACCGCCTCGGGGCGCCAGTGGTGTTTGTACGGTTCGTTGCCGCGCAGGAGGCTGAGCACCCGGCTCCTGTCGCCCTCGGCATGCTCCGTGCAGGCGTTCAGGAGCATCGTCGCCACGTCCACCTTGCGCTCGCGCAGTTGCGGGTGTGCCCCGTAGAGATAGCCGCCGACCAGGTGGGGCGAGAGCAGGGTCAGGTCCGCCGCGACCACGGCGTCGTCGAGCCGGAACTCGGTGACTACCGCGTCGCCCGTCCGGACCATGAGCCCGACCGACCTGATCAGGTGCTCGGAGAACCGCGGCTGGAGGTGCTCGGACGTCACCTTGCGGCCCTGCCACTGGAGTTGGTGCAGACGCAGGAGCGTGCGCACCGACTCGTCCACCTCGTCGTGGCGTACGACCCTCCGCTCGACGCCCAGCGCGTCCATCTTCCGGATCTTGGCGCGCGCCCGCTGGGCCCGTGGCGCGGGCAGCCGCCCGAGCAGCTCCTCCATGGAAGCCGCGGGCAGCTCAAGACAGAGGGAGTCCGCGAGGCGCAGCCGTGGCCCGTGCCAGCGTTCGTAGATCCGCTCCAGGGCGGCTCCGGACCTGACCTCGCGGAAGTCGATCAGGGCGCCGCGGGCCAGCTTCGACAGGCCGTCGGCCAGGGCCTGCGCGGCCTCGTCGGCGTACTCGTCGTCCAGCAGCACATCGGTGAAGTCCGAGATCGCGCCGCCCAGCGGCACGAGCGCCGGGAGCGGGACGTGCGCGCGCATCAGCGGGGCCGCGGCGATCAGCTCGCCGTCCTTGCGTACGAGGACGACGCGGAGCCGTCCACGCCTGCCGTAGGAGAGCCACCAGGAGTGCAGCCACGCGTGGCTCTGGAACGGCGTCGCCGTGCGGCACCGGCGGTGCAGCCGGGCCCACGCCGCCGCCACATTCCCGAACTCCCCCTCGTCCGTGCAGAGTTCGACGCTCAAGTCATGGTTCATGTCACGGGTCAGGTCACGGGCGCCTTGGGACACCGCCATCACCTCTCCCGGCTGAGGTCGGCGGCCTGCGCGGGGCCCGGCACCGCGGCGGCCACCGCGTCCTCGCCGCGCCGGGGGCGCACAAGGAGGGCGAGACCGCCGAGCAGGCCGCCCGCGCAGCCGCCCACCAGGGCGGTCATGGGCGCCTGGGCCGAAGCGGGGTCCGCGGGCTCGACCGCACGGGAGAGTTGCAGGAGACGTACCTGGGTGCTGTCCTTGGTGTGGTTCGCGTTGTCGGTCAGGGAGCGTGAGACGGCGTTGGCGATGTCGGCCGCCTTGCCGGGCTCGGCCGCGTCAGCCGAGATGGCGATCATCGGCGCGTCGGGCGAGGTGGCCGCACGCACGCTGTCGCGCAGCGTCCGCGGCGAGACACCCGACTCCACCTGGGCGTCGCCGAGCACCGCGATCTGCGTGGCGACCCGGCCGTAGGCGGTGGCGAAGCCCAGTGCGGCGGTGGGGTCGGAGCCCTTCTGCGGGACGGCGATCACGTAACTCGTCGCGGTGTACTGCGGTGTCGTCACCGCCCCGTACACACCGCCGGTCAGGGCGCCGAGCGCGGCGCCCGCCGGGAGCAGCCACCACACGGGCAGGCGCTTCACGCGGGTCAGCATCGCAGCGGGGCCACCGGCCGGGCGGAGCCGCCTGCTGAGGGTATCGATCATCGGGAACTCACTCTCGGGGTCGAGCCGGAGGCAGCTGCCTCGTACACGTGCATCAGCTGGGCCGCGCTGCGGGTGATGCTGTAGTGCCCCACGGCCTGTGGGGCGAGGCGCCGCCCCGGCCCTGCCTCCCGGAGCCGGGTCAGCGCCCGGGCGAAGGAGACCGGGTCGCCCGTGACCCGCAGGGCGCCGGTGGCCGCGTCCGGCGGCAGGTCCTCGACGGCGGGGCACCGGACGTAGAGCACCGGAAGACCGGCGGCCAGGCCCTCCACGACGGCCAGGCCGAAGGCCTCCTCCGGCGATGGCGAGGCGAGGACGTCCATGGCGGCGAGCAGGGCGGGCAGGTCGCCGCCCGCACCGCCCTCGCCCTCACCGCCCTCACCGCCCTCACCGCCCTCACCGCCCCCAGCGGACTCCCCGGCCAGGTGGGCCCGCTCCCCGGCGAACACCACACGGCCTGCGATGCCGAGCCGGCCCGCCGTCGCGCGCAGCCTCTCCTCGTCGGGCCCTCCCCCGACCAGCAGCACGCGTACGTCCTGGGGCAGCGCGGCCACCGCGTGCAGCAGGACGTCGAAGCGCTTGCCGGGAGCCAGCCTGCCGACTCCCCCGACGACGAACGCCTCGTCCGGAAGCCCCAGTTGGCGGCGGGCGGTGATCCGGGCCCGGGGGTCGAAGCGGAACCGTTCGACGTCGATGCCGTTCGGTACGACGTGGATGCGCTGCCGGGGTACGCCCCACCGGCTGAGCCGCTCGGCGACGGACGGGGAGACCGCGACGGTGGCCCGCCCCAGGCGCTCCCCGGCCAGGTACAGCGCGCGGACGCCCGCGGTCAGCGGCCGTCCCTCCATCTGCGAGTCACCGAGGGAGTGTTCGGTGGCCACCACGGCGCGTGTCCCGGCGATGCGGGCGGCGACGCGCCCGTACAGGCAGGCGCGGTACAGGTGGGTGTGGACCAGGTCGTAGCCGCCGCCCCGGATGACCTTCGCGAGGCGGGGCACGGCTCCCACGTCACGGTTGCCGAACATGCCCAGGTGGATGACGCGCACTCCGTCGGCCTCCAGGCCCTGGGCGACCGGGCCCGGGTTGGTGAGGGTGACGACATCACAGGCGGCGGGCAAGTGGCGTAGAAGCAGCCGCAGTTGCTGCTCGGCGCCGCCGACCCCGAGGCCGGTGATGATGTGCAGTGCCTTCATTCGGTCACCGCCGGTTCGCGCACCGCACGGCGGCGCAGCCGGTTGAGCCGCAGCTTCAGCTGGAGCCGCAGCGCGGTGTCCTCCTGCCCGACGTGCACGCGGGGCAGGGCGTGCACCCCGGTCAGGGGGCCTGGGGAGATCGCGCATCCGTAGCGGTAGCCGGCCGCTCGTACGCACTCCACGACACGCTCGTCGATGGTGCCGTACGGATAGCAGAAGCCCTCGACCTCGCTGCCGATGAGGTCGGAAAGCGCGACCCGGCTGCCGCTCGTCTCCTGCCACAGCAGCCGGTCGCCGGCCTGGGTGAGGTCGATGTGCGTGAGGCCGTGCGAGGCGACCTCCATCCCCTCGGCGGCGGCCCGGCGGATGCCGTCCGCGCCGAGCAGTGGTTTGCGCGGGCCGAGCGGGTCCCAGGCGTTCTCCCCCGCGAGGCGGCCGGGGAGCACGAAGAGCGTGGCATCGAAGTCGTAGCGGTGCAGGAGCGGCAGGGCGTGGTCGACGAAGTCGGTGTACCCGTCGTCGAAGGTGAGGCCGACCAGGTCCCGGCCCTCGCCCCGGGCGCGCGCCGTGAGCAGCCGCGTCATGCTCACCCCGCGCAGGCCCTGGCGCCGCAGCCAGCGAAGCTGTGCGGCCAGGCGTTCGGGCGTGACGGTGATCTTGTAGGGGTCGTCCGCGCAGTCGTCCACGGAGTGGTACATCGCCACCCACATCGGCGCTTCGGGCAGCCAGTGCCGTCTGCGCCGCGAACGGGAGGTCCGGCCTTGTGCTGTGTCAACGGACATGCGCGAGCTTTCGTGTGACGGAACGGAGGACGGGCCCGATGGCCTGGGCCTTCAGGGCCCAGAGCACCAGGACGAAGACGGCGACGACGATCGGGGCGACGGCGGCGACGGCGATGAGCGGTGATTCCACATGGCCCGCGAAGGCGCCGCCCGCCGCGGTGGCGCACACCGTCGCCGCGGCCGGCTTGGCCAGTTCCGCCAGCACCCGGCGGACCCGGATCGGCACGTTGCGCGGGCCCATCCCGCGCAGCAGCACACCGGCCGTGACGCTGATCCCGGCCGCGTTGGCGAGCGCGATGCCGCGTACGCCCCACAGGTCCACCGCCCAGCCGCCGATCCCCGCGGTGGCCGCGATGCCGACCGCCATCGCGCCCAGCGGGTACCAGGTGGCGCGCCCGCCGGAGAAGTAGGAGCGGACCAGGGCGCCCACCAGGGTGTGGCCGAGGAGGCCCAGGGCGTACACACGCATGACGGCGGCCGTGGCCTCGGTGTCGTCCGCGGTGAACGCGCCCCGCTGGAAGAGGAGTTGGATGAGCTGGGGTGCGCACGCGATCACCACCGAGGTGCCGAGCAGCACCACGCATCCGGCGAGCCCCAGATCGCGCTCGACCCGCGACCTGGCCCGCTTGATGTCGCCCTCGGCCAGGGCCCGCGCAACGACGGGGAGCGTGACCGTGCACAGCATCAGGGAGAGGATCATCGGCACCTGCGCCACTTTCTGGGCGTAGTTGAGGTGCGAGATGGCCCCGGCGGGCAGTGAGGACGCCAGGAAGCGCTCGATGAGCACCTGCGACTGCCGGCACAGCGCGAACAACAGGACGGTGGCGATGAGGGTGCCGCTCATCAGCGCCGGCGCCGAGGCGGTCGACGCCTTGTCGTCCGGCGCGTCGGCGGTGTCGCGGGTGAGCTGCCGCCAGAGCGACGGCGCCTGGGCGAGGACCATGAGGACGCCGCCGACCGCGACGCCGAGGGCGGCGGCCCGGACGCCGTAGCGGGGGGCGAGGACGAAGAGCGCCGTGATGATGCCGATGTTGTAGAAGACGTAGATGCCCGCGGGCGCCACGAACCTGCGGTGGGCGCGCAGCGCCGCGCTGCAGTAGCCGGCGAGCCCGAAGGTGAAGACGCAGGTGGCGGTCAGCAGCGTGCAGTCCACGGCGAGGCCCGGGTCGGGCAGCCCGGGCGCGAGGACCTCCACCAGGACCGGAGCCCCGAACATCAGGATCAGCGCGACGGCCCCCGAGGCCAGGATCAGCCGGGGCAGCGATGCGGCCACCAGGGCCCGCACCGGGTCCCGCGGCGCGCCCTGGCCGCGGCGGGCGATGGCCATGCTGAAGGCGGGTACGAGGGCGAACGCGAGGCCGTCCTCGATGAGCAGCGTGGTGGCCACCTCGGGGACGGTCCACGCGACCAGGAAGGCGTCGGTCTCGGCGCCCGCGCCGAAGAAGTGGGCCAGCGCCTGGTCGCGCACGAGCCCGAGCACCGATCCGGCCACCGTGAGGACCGCGGTGACCAGAGCGGCCTTGGCGAGGAAGCCGTTGGAGGGGTCGGAGCCTTTGACGGGCTCGGCCGCCGGGGCGGTGACCTTCCCGGCCGGTCCCGTGTCCGGGGCGTGGGTCGTCGAGGTCATCGCGGGACCTCCCCCGACAGGGCTCTCGGGGAGAGCGCCCACCAGGCCACGAGCCCCAACACCACCGCCATGAGCACGGTCGATGGCCCGCCGATGTCGGCGTACGCGAAATCGACCAGCTGCCACACAAGCAGCCCGCACGCGACCAGCGCGCAGTCCACGCCGGGCCGCCCGCGCACCCGGGCGAGGCGCCGCAACCCCAGCAGCAGGAAGGCCGCCCAGCTGCCCACCAGCGCGCACAGGCCGAGCAGCCCCTGCTCACTGAGGACGAGGAGATACATGTTGTGCGGGGAGAGCAGCGGCTCGCGGCTGAACTCGGCGCCCGCGCCCGCGGTGTCGCTGGCCGACGAGAGGGCCACCGAGGCGTGGCTGTCGCGATGGTCGGGGAAGGCCTTGAGCCCCACGCCCGACACCGGCCGCTCACTCCACATGTCCACCGCGGCGGCCCACATCGTGTACCGGTCGGTGACCGACTGGTCGGGGGCGTCGGTCACCTGCGTGATGCTGGTGATGCGCTCCTGCAGCATCTGCGTACCGACCCCGAACCCGCCCACGAGAACCACGCCCGCCGCGGCCGCCGCCGTCAAGACCCGCAGCGCGCGCCGCACGCCCGCGAGCCCGAGCTGCGCGCCGCACGCCACGACGGTGGCGATCCAGGCGCCCCGGCTGAAGGAGAGCGCGAGCGGCACGGTCAGGAGCAGCGCGCACACCAAAGCCATCTGACGCTGCCTCGGGGACACCGGGCCGAGCGCGAGGGCGACCGCGCACACCAGTCCGTACGCCACCACGGTCGCCATCCCCATGACGTCCGTCGGGCCGAAGGTGCCCACGGCCCGGACGTCCGAGCCCATATAGCTGGCGCCCGTGCCCGTGACGTACTGATAGGCGCCGAGCGAGCCCTGGAACAGCGCGAGAGCGACGAGGGACCAGGCCACCAGACGGAAGTCGCGGCGGTCCCGGACGAGCATCAGGACCGCGGCCGGTACGAGGACGAAGATCTGGAGGTAGCGCGCCAGGCCCGTCATCCCGGCGGAGGTGGTGCTCGCGCCGACCGCGGCGACCGCGATGCCGAGCACCGGGAGGCCGAGCACGACGGCGGCGGTGCGCGTCAGCGGTCGCCGCGCCCCGCGCACGGCGCGGGCCACGCACCAGAGCACGACCAGGCCGGAGACCGCGTCGGCGACCGTGCCGCCGGATGCGGCGCCGGAACCGCCGGCGTCCGGCGGCACGGGAAGCGCGAGCAGGGCGACCACGGCCATGACGGGCAGGACGGGTCCCGCCCGGCGCAGTGCCGCCGTCAGGGCGGCGGCCGGTGAGCCCGGCGGGATGAGCGTGATCGAGGCGGCGTTCACCCGCGTCAGCTCCCCGTCGGGCGTACGAGGGAGGCGGCGGTCCGCAGCAGGATGCAGAGGTCCTGCCAGAACGACCAGCTGTCGATGTAGGCGTTGTCGAACCGGCACCGGTCCTCGATCGAGGTGTCGCCCCGCAGCCCCTGGATCTGGGCGAGCCCTGTGATGCCGGTCGGCATGCGGTGACGCTCCGAGTAGCCGGGGTGCGCCTTGCTGAACTGGGCGACGAAATAAGGGCGTTCGGGGCGCGGACCGACCAGGCTCATGTCTCCCCGCAGGACGTTCCACAGCTGCGGCAGCTCGTCGAGGGACGTACGGCGCAGGAACTGGCAGAAGCCGCTCATGTGCTGCTCGCCCGCGACGGTCCACCGGGTCGCCGCCTCGTGCTGATCGGCGGGGCGGTGCGTGCGGAACTTCAGCAGGGTGAAGGGCCGTCCGTCCTTGCCGATGCGCTCCTGACGGAAGATCACCCCGGGTCCTTCGGTGGCCCGCAGCACGGCGGCGCACGCGAGGAGCACGGGCCCGGCGAGCAGCAGCAGGATCCCCGAGGTCACGAAGTCCATGACGCGCTTGCTGAGGCTGAAGTACCCGCGCCCGGCGGGCACGAGTCTGCGGCAGGGGAACCCGGCGAGGTGCCCGGATCTGTTCTGGCGCCCCGGCGCGTCGTACCCCGGCGGCTGTGTCGCGTCGACCGCCCACACCTCGCAGCCCGAGCCGTCCAGCTCCCGCAGCCACCCGATCTGGTCGGGGCCGGGAGTCGGCCCGACGACCAGGACGGTGCGCACGGAGTTCTGGATGACCGCGCGGCGCAGCTCCTCGATGGTGGAGAGCACCGGCAGTTCGGCCCCCTCCGACTCCGTGCGCTCGCCGGGCGCCTCCCCCACGACGCCCACCGGCCGCACCCCGGCCCGCGGATGGCGCAGGACCGCGTCGGCAACGCGGCGCGCGGCGGCGCCTGGACCGACGACGAGGGCCGGGCGCGGCTGACGGAGCGTCGCCCTGCGGGCCCGCAGGTACAGGGCTCCGCGGCCCGCGCAGCACAGCACGCACTGGAGCGCGGCGGCCATGGACAGGGCGGCGAGGGAGAGCGGACGCAGCGCGGTGAAGCTCGCCGCGGCCAGCCCCACAGCGCACCAGCTCACCGTGATCTGCCAAGCCAGCGAAGGCAGTTCATCGAGCGCCGATGGCACGGCGAGCGGACGATACAGCGCGGCGCGCACGTTCAGCGCGATCACGCAGGCCAGCAGCAGGGCCACCAGGAGAGGGTGGCGCTGCGGTCCTTCGAGCGCCACGGCGGCGAGCAGGGCCGCGCCGCAGTCGACGGCGAGCAGGGGGAAGGCCGAGGAACGGCGTACGGAGGAGCCCCGGCCGATGCTCGTCCGCAGGCCGCCGCCGGCCCCGCGGGGAGGGATGACCGAGGCGGTGGGGATGGCGTGGTCGGCCGCCCGTGGCTGCGTGGCAGAGGTGGCGACGGTTCGTTCCGCACTCACGGGTTGATGGACTCCCTGCACTTGATGGGCCCCACGCCCAGCAGCTCGCGGTACACGGCCGCGACAGCGTCCGCGGTGCGCCGCACATCGTGGGTGTTCAGAACATGGCGGTGCGCCGCCCGGCCGAGGGACGCGCGAAGGGGCGGATCGTCAAGCAGCCCGAGCAGGGCGCGTGCCAGTGCCTCGGGGTCCTCGGGGGGCACCAGGCCGTGCGGCACGAGTTCGGGCGGCAGGCTCTCGCAGGCGCCGTCCACGTCGGTGACCACCACGGGCCGGCCGCAGGCCATGGCTTCCAGGGGTACGAGTGCCATGCCTTCCCAGCGCGATGGCATGACGACCACGTCGGCGGCCTGGTACCAGGGGGTGGCGTCCCTGGCGGCTCCGACGAAGCGGACGGAGGCGGGCGCCTGTGCGCGCAGGGCGGCGGCGTCGGGGCCGTCGCCGACCAGGACGAGCCGGGCGAGCGGCATCCGTTCGGTGACCGCCGCCCACGCCCGCAGCAGGAGGTCCTGGCCCTTCTGCCGGCACAGCCGCCCCACGCACACCACCAGCGGGGCCTGTCCTTCGAGGTCAAGGGCGGTCCGCGCCGTCCGCGCGTCCACGGGCCAAAAGCGCTCGGTCTCCACCCCGTTGGGGATCACGGACCAGTGGGCGTCGATCCCGGCCCGCTGCCCGGTGCGCAGCTCGGCCTCGCTGACACAGACGACCCGCGTGGCCCAGCGCGTACCGAAGCGCTCCCAGCGCAGGGCGAGCCGCGCGCTCACGCCGCCGACGGCCTCGAAGGACCACGCGTGCGGCTGGAACACCGTGGGGATCCGGCCGCGCACGGCGAGCCTGGCGGCGAGCCCGGCCTTGGCGCTGTGCGCGTGCACCACGTCGGGCCTGACCGCCTCGACGAGGCGGGCGAGACGCCGTACCTCGCCCGGCACCCCCGGCCCGGGGGACCGGGCCGCCGCCCAGTGGTGCGTGCCGCTTCCCAGGCCGCGTACGGCCTCCGGCAGGAGACCGCTGCCCGGACACGCGACGTGGACCTGCATTCCGGCGGACAGCTGGGACTTGACCAGGTCGGTGACCACGCGGGCCACTCCGCCGTCGACGGGCTGGGCGACGTGAAGGACGCTCAGCCGGGGGTCTGTTGCGATCAGTTGCATGCACGGCGCCTTGCTCAGGGGGAAGGAGGTGCCCTACCGCTTCGCGTCCACAGCGGTGAAGAGCACACCGGCCCACGCGGACTCCCGCTGCGACGCGAGACGGATGAGCAGACCCTCGCGGTCGGCCTTGAGGGACCTGTCGAGCCGGAAGATGTCGGAGTCGTATCCGAGCGTGTTGGTGTACGCGGGCTTCCTGGCGATCTGCCTGCCCGGCTCGCTGATGGTCGAGTTCAGTACGTCATCGGCGGGGTTGGCCGCGTCGGAGAGCCGCTGGGGCCTGCTCCCGCCGGACGACACGGTGAGCGTGTCGCCGGTCATCCCGCGGTCTCCGTTGTACGTCACCATGCCCACGTCCCCGCTCGCGCGGGCCGGGACCGGGGCGCCGGAGAGACGGAGCACATGGCCACGCCGCCGTGCGTCGAAGGAGTCGGCGCCGAAGTGCCCCCTCGCCGCATTGACCTGCGCGACGGTGTAGAGCCCCTCGCCACCGGCCCGTACGAGGGGCGTGACGTCGGCCGAGGCCTGGAAGGCGTCCACCTCGTCGGCGGCGCGGTGCCCGACAAGGGTGTCGGCCCGCACGTCCTGGTAGCTGCCGCCGGGTTCGGCGATCAGGGCCATGCCGTTGTCCTCGGCGGGCTTCTGCTCGCCGACGCGGAGGTTGTCGCCCCAGTACAGGCGCGCGTAGGACACGCGGGAGCCCTTGGGGAGACGGACCTCTCCACGGCTGGAGTTGTAGGTGTTCGAATCCCTGTCGACGTCTACGTAGGACATGTCGTAGTCGTGGGACGTGTTGGCGGCGCGGGTGATTCCGCCGCGCTGAAGGGCGTGATAGCGCTGGGCGAATTCGATGCTCGGCGCTTCGGCGGCAGGGGGCGAGGGCACGGCCAGGGCGGGGCCGCCCGGCGCCGCGACAACGGCGAGGGAAAAGGCACACAGCGTCACGCGACGCAGAAGGGGACCCACGGAATGACGCATGACCGGCGTTGCCCTTTCGGGAAAGGTTCTGAACCAGGAGCGAGAAGGGAAATGCGTTAGTCACACAAGACGCGTAACTTCCCGCACTTGTTCTTTCAAATGGCTTCAGGAGATGAGCAACACTAGCCGCTTTCCGGATTAATCCAGGAAGGCTGACAAGTGTGTCGGAATCGTGAAGTGCGCAGTGATCAGGCGGCTCTCGGGCCCTGCCGGGAGTACGGGGCCGGGCCCTCCGCGTGAACCTCACGCCAGCAGATCACCCTTTTGGGCCCACAACCCTTGCGGGCCACGTCCGTTGATCCATGGGCCGGGCACACCGCCCTGGCGATGCACCAACTGACCAAGGAGCAACTCTCCATGTCGCGTACCGCGAAGGCCCTCGCCCTCTCCACCGTTGCCGTGGCCGCCATGGCCGGCAGCGCCGGCATCGCCGCCGCTGACGCCGGCGCCCAGGGGGCAGCCACCCACTCCCCCGGCGTCCTCTCGGGCAACCTCGTCCAGGTCCCGGTCCACGTTCCGGTCAACCTCTGCGGCAACACCATCAACGTCATCGGTCTCCTGAACCCGGCGTTCGGCAACACCTGCGTCAACAGCTGACACCTCGCCAGCTCGCTTTTCGCGACGGCCGTTCTCCCCTCGGGGAGAGCGGCCGTCGTGCGTTCCCGAGCACCCCAACCCCTCCATGCCCCAAATGGCAGTCGCTCGGTTGCGGTCGGTTCCCGCCGCTTTCACGGTGAACACAAGATCCGACGCATCACCGAAGGGAACACCCATGCGTGCTCTGCCCGTCCGGCGCATCGCGGCCACCGCCCTCTGCACGACGCTCCTCCTGGGGGCGGCCGGTCCTGTCGTCGCAGCCGAGAACGACACCCCCGGCGGCAGCGCTCAGGAAGCGGTCCGCGCGCCGGTCCCCAAAGCGACCGAGCTGCTGGCGCAGGCGAAGACGCTGGGCGACATCGGCGGCGTACTCACTCCGGTCACCGAGCTGCTCACCGCCGCACTGAAGGCCGACGGCGGCAAGCTCCCCGCCGCGGACGCCACGAAGCTCGCCGACGCGGCGAGGAAGGCCATCGCGGGCGCCGGTGCCGCGAAAGCCCCCGCGGCACCAGCCGTTCCCGAAGGGCAGGCGGTCCCCGAAGCTCAGGCGCTGCCCGAGACCCCGGCGGTGCCCGCGGCGCCCAAGGCCGAACTCCCGGCGGCCCCGCTCCCCAAGGGACCTTCGAGCGACATCGTGGCGGCTCCCGACCCCAAGGCCGACGCCCTCAAGGAGCTGCAGACCGCGGTCGACGCCCTCACCAAGGCGGCCACCGCGGGTGATGCCACCGCGGTGGGCAAGCAGGCCCCCATCGTCCTGACCGGCCTCGTCAACGTCGTCACCGCCACCGTCCTCGCCGGCGGCCTCCCGGCTCCCAAGCTGGCGGGCCTGCCCGCCCTGCCCACGACGCCCCAGGCACCCGGGGCCTGAGCCCCGGTCAGAGCCCGTCGCGTCGGCCTTCGTCGCCGGCACGGCGGGTTTTCCGTGTCCATCTCATACAAGAATGAGACTCGCCTTCGTTCGGGTGGGGTTCGGTGAATTTCCGCCGCACAGAGTTTCCGCCGTTCACAGCGCTCGTTAGCCACGGCGAAGTGAAAGCCCCGCTGGCGACCGTCTGTCGCCGAAGAAAGGAACACGATGAAGCCCCTGAAGGCTGCCGCCGTCGTTGCCGGATCCATGGTCATCGCTGGTGCCGCCGCGCCCGCCTTTGCCGCCGACCTCACGCCCACCAGCCTGAACGGTGGACTGGAAACGATCGCCGCCCGGGGGCTCACGCTCGACACCTTGCCGGTGGCCACCAACGCCCTGGACACCAAGAACAAGGACTCGCTCGTCAACACGGTGAAGAGTGCCGCGAAAGACGTGCACGCGGGCGGCGGCGCCGGCAAGCTTCTCGGCGGACTCCCCCTCGCGAAGTAGGACTCATTCCTGTTTCCCTTCCTGATCGCGCGACGCCGTTCGAGGGAAGCAATCGCGTGGGCGTGTTCTTGCGAAGGCTTCCGCCGAGGACGCGGCCGCCGGCACACGGCGCGGCGGTGACGGCCGGTTCCGCAGAATGCGTTCTGCGGAACCGGCCCTCGGCTTTTCACCGCCCGCCCCGTCGCCGGCCCCCCGGAATTCCACGGGGCCTCAGTTCGACTCGAATGCCCGGAGTTCGACCGGGCGTGCCCCGATCGTGTGATCGCTCGTCCACACTCACCCAGTCAAGTGACGGACGGGCCTGAGACCTCGGAACTCATCGATACGGTTCCGGGATGACCTCGACATCGAGCGAAACCCGCACTTTCCGCGCCGCCGATCTGGGCACCCTCACCGTGGTCGCCTGGAGTGGTGAACACCCCGAGGACGAGAAGGACATGCCCTTCCTGCTCGCCTACTCGCTGGGCGACGGCGAGGGCGGTCCTGAGGCCGCGTCCGAAGCCGTCGAACTCCTGCTGCGGAACAACGGGCTCCCCATCGGCGGCCCTGTCGTGGAGAGCTCCCGCAACCCGGGCCTGCCCGTCACCCTCCTCGTCGAGGCCGGCCAGGCCGCGCTGAACATGCCGTACCTCAGTGCCCAGTGCGTGGTGCCGCCGGAGTGGCTCGCCGCCGTGGGCGCGCGGGGTCACGCGTACTTCCTGTTCACCACGCGCCCCTGGCCCGAGGCCAAGCCCGGGGTCGCCCTCTCCGAGGAGGATCTCAAGGCGTTCGCGGGCGACGAGGAGACGCTTACCCGGGCCGCGCACTGCCTGCTCTCGGTGCGCAGCCTGCGCGGCTAGCGGCGGCCGACGTGGCCCGCATGCGACTGGGGCCCGCCGGTTGGGACAGACCGGAGGACCCCAGCGCTCTGTGACGCAAACCGTTCAGCGCACCACGTCAGAGCAGACCCAGACCCAGGTCCGCGTCGAGCAGGTGGTCGTAGTGGTGGTGGTGGCCGTGGTGGTAGCCGTCGTTCCAGCACCCGCCGTGGTCGCAGGGGGTCGCCGCGGCCTTCTGAGCGGGAAGTTCCGCCGCCGAAGCGGTAGTTGTGAGCGGAACCGTCACGGCCAGGGCCAGCATGGCCGTCGCAGCGGCACGACGAAGCGTGATCTTCATGGGGGATCTCCTCGATCCGTTGGGGACGAGATCGACGCTAATCAGCCGCCCAGTCCCTGTCGTGCCGAGAGCTGCGCCACTACTGCAATAGGGTGCCGAGCCCCCCAACCACGAACCAAGTAAGGACCAGAGCCCATGCACACCAAGGCGTCTCTGCCGAAAGCCCGAAATCCCGAAGCCTCCTTACAGCGCGCGGACTCTCCACACGGTGTCGGCGGAAGTCGTGCGTTCGCGCTGCTTCTGGTGATCACGGGTGCGGCGGGGCTGCTTGCGGCGTGGGTCATCACGCTTGACAAGTTCAAGCTCCTCGAGGACCCGGATTTCACGCCGGGGTGCAGCCTCAATCCGGTGGTGTCCTGCGGGAACATCATGAAGAGCGAGCAGGCGTCGGCTTTCGGGTTCCCGAATCCGATGCTGGGCATCGCCGCGTACGCGGTCGTGATCTGTGTCGGCATGAGCCTGCTGGGCCGGGCGCGCTTCCCCCGCTGGTACTGGCTGACGCTGAACGCGGGCACGCTCTTCGGGGTCGGGTTCTGCACGTGGTTGCAGTACCAGTCGCTGTACGAGATCAACTCGCTGTGCCTGTGGTGCAGCCTGGCCTGGGTCGCCACGATCGTCATGTTCTGGTACGTGACGTCGTTCAACGTCCGCAACGGATTCCTGCCGGCGCCTTCCTGGCTGCGTACGTTCTTCGGCGAGTTCACCTGGGTCTTCCCCGTACTGCACGTCGGTGTCATCGGGATGCTGATCCTCACGCGCTGGTGGGACTTCTGGACCAGCTGACGCGAACGGGGGGACTGTCCGCCGGGCGCGAAGGCATCACGTACAAGGAGGCATGCAGTGGTCGAGGCAGCAGCGGCCGACGGTCCGGGCGCGGCGAAGACCACGCGCCGGACCGCGGCGCGTGGTCTCATCGGATTCGCCGTCGCCGCCGTCACGGCACCGGCCGCGCTCCTGTGGACGGCCCGGACCCGGCAGGCGGATCACCCGCCGTCCGACGACCTCGGCGAGGGTTCGCTCGACGACAGCCTCGGCGACGGTTCGTTCGACGAGGTGTACGCGGGCCGCCACATCCGCGGTGCGAGAGCGGCCGGTGTCCGTCAACACACGGGCGCGGCCTGGGACATCACTGTCGACGGCCGTCCTCTGCACCTCATGCGGCGGGCCGACGGCGGCTACCTGAGCATGATCGACCACTACCAGTCGTTCCCGACGCCTCTCCTCGCCACCCGCAGGGCAGTGGACGAACTCGGCCCCACCCAGCAGCTGCGCGCCGGTCCCGCCTGAGCCCGGCCCCACAGACAGGACCTCACCGGAGGAGCGCACCGAACGTGGTCTACACCCGCAAGAACCAGAGCCGCCTCACCCGCGCCGAGAAGCGACGGTTCGTCAACGCGGTGCTCGAACTCAAACGCAAGGGCCGGTACGACGAGTTCGTACGGACGCACATCGAGCACTACGTCTCCGACGGGGACAGCGGACTGAGGGTGGCCCACATGACGCCCTCGTTCCTGCCCTGGCACCGCAGGTTCCTCCTGGAGTTCGAGCGCGCCCTGCAACGGGTGGACTCCTCCGTGACCGTCCCGTACTGGGACTGGACGGTGGACCGGACGGCGGGAGCGTCGCTCTGGGGAGCCGGGCTCATGGGCGGCAACGGCAGGCGCTCGGACCGCCAGGTGATGTCCGGTCCCTTCGCCCGTACGAACGGCGTCTGGGTCATCAAGGAGGGCGCGACGACCGGCGACTTCCTCATGCGGGACTTCGGCCGGCCGCAGAACCCGATCAAGCTCCCCACCCCGGACGAGCTCGCCTGGGCCATGCGCGACCCGGTGTACGACACCGCTCCCTGGGACTCCACATCGAAGACCGGCTACCGCAACAAGCTGGAGGGGTGGACATCCGGCACCGGGAGCGCGAAGTGGCGCAACCACAACCGCGTCCACCGCTGGGTCGGCGGACACATGCTCGGCGGGGCCTCGGTCAACGACCCCGTCTTCTGGCTGAACCACGCCTTCGTGGACCTGCTGTGGGACCGCTGGCAGGCGCGTCACCCCCACTCCGCGCCCTACCTGCCCAAGAAGCCGCCCGCGGCACACGGCCCGTCGAGTGGCCGCGTCGTCGGCCGCTTCGAGGGGATGCCGCCGTGGGACGTGCCGCCGGACGAACTGCTCAGCCATCGCGGCATCTACCGCTACGCATGACGAAGCCCCTGACGGTCCGTGACCGTCAGGGGCTTTCACACGGGCTCAGCCGCCGTAGCCGCCGGGGCCACCGTGGTGGCCGCCGTGGTGGCCACCGTGGTGGCCGTCGCTGTTGACGCAGGTGTTGCCGAACGCCGGGTTCAGCAGCCCGATGACGTCCACAGTGTTGCCGCACACGTTGACCGGGATGTGCACCGGCACCTGCAAGAGGTTCCCCGAAAGGACGCCGGGCGAGCCGACGGCCGCCCCCTCTGCGCCTGCGTCCGCCGAGGCCAGGCCGGCGCCACTGAGCACCACGGCGCCCGTGCCGAGGGCAACAGCGGCTGCCTTCGCGATGCGAGACATCACGTTCTCCTTTGAATTGACGAGCACGTCCGCATGTACGCGGCCGTACGGTCCCTTCAACGGCGTCACAGGCACCAGGTAACGGCACTGATCGGTACATCATTGGTGAAATCGTCTGCGAGCCCGTGTCCAGGGCTCTCTGGGGCCGTTGCGCATCACATGATCTCAACACGACGCATGCTCGCCGCAGTAGCTCTCGCCGCCGGCGCATCGGCCCTGGCCGCACCGGCGGCGAACGCCGCCATCTCCCCCACGGAGACCATCGACACACTCACCACGTCCGCGATCCCCGCGGAGCACCGCGACGAGATGCCGTCGGTCACCGGCCAGCTCGGCGGACTCAACGATCTGTACCAGCTGCAGCAGCTCCACCAGCTGACCGACCTGGCGGCTCCGGTCACGGGTCTTCTGGGTGCGGTGGGGTAAGCGCGGTGGATACGTGAAAGGCGGGGCCGGCCCTTGAGGGTCCGGCCCCGCCTTTCGTGGGGCGCCGCACGGGCGTCCCGCAGCGCCTACCCTCGCCCGTCGACCAGACCGGATTCCCAGGCCCAGGCCGCGATCTCCACGCGGTTGCGGGCGGTCAGTTTGATCTGCACATTGGCGAGGTGCGTCTTCACCGTGCCTACCGAGATGGACAGTTCGGTGGCGATCTCGGCGTTGGTCAGCCCTCTGGCGACCAGCCGCACCAGGTCCTTCTCCCGTGCGGAGAGCGCGGTGTGCGGCTCCCGCGGGGCGGGCACGGCGCTGTTGAGACGCCGCAGCAGCCGGACGGTGATGGCCGGGCTCACCAGTGCCTCGCCGGAGGCGGCCGCCCTGATGGCCTCGACGAGCAGGGCAGGGCCGGAGTCCTTGATCAGGAAACCGGAGGCGCCCTCGCTCAGGGCGCGTTGGACGTACTCGTCGTCGTCGAACGTCGTGACGACGACGACCTTCGGGGGGTTCACGGTGCCGGGGCGAGTCAGTCTGCGCAGTGCCTCAAGGCCGTCCATGCGGGGCATACGGATGTCCATCAGCACCACGTCGGGCCGGTGGCGCTCGGCGAGTTCCACGGCGTGCACCCCGTCCGTGGCCTCGCCTACGACGTCGATGTCGTCCTCCGCGGCCAGGATCATCGCGAACCCGGCACGGACCATGGCCTGGTCGTCGGCGATCAGTACGCGGATCGTCACGAGGCCGCCACCCCTGCCGTGGACACCGGAAGCGTCGCCTCGACGCCCCAGCCGCCGGCCGTCACCGGGCCCGCCTGGACGCTTCCGCCGATCAGGCCCACCCGCTCGGCCAGACCCTTGAGCCCGAAGCCGCCGTGGGAGACGTTGCGCGGCCGTCCGTCGTCGCTGACCCGTACGGCGACCCGGTCTCCCGAGCGGGCCACGCGCACCAGCACCTCGGTGCATCCGTGGGCGTGTTTGCGTACGTTGGTGAGGGCCTCCATCACCACCCGGTGAGCGGTGGTGGTCACCTCCACCGGCAGGTCGTCGAAGGTCCCTTCCAGTTCGAGCCGGGCCCGGGCGCCACCGACCGCCGAGAACTCCTCGACGAGCGTGCGCACTTCGCCGATGCCCGCCAGTGGTGTCAGTGCCACCTCTCCGTCGGCGTCGCGCAGCATCCCCACCATGTGCCGCATCGAGGTCAGCGCCTCCGCGCCCGCCTGTTCGATCCGCTGCAGCGCGGGCGGCACCAGTTCGGGCCGCTTTCCCACGATCGCCTGGGCGCCCTGTGCCTGTACGACGATGCCGGTCACGTGGTGGGCGACGAAGTCGTGCAGATCCCTGGCGAACTCTGTCCGCTGCTCCAGCTTGAGAGCCGCCGCCTGACGCCGCCGGTCCACCAGGAGCAGGCGCGTGCCGAGGCCGATGCCCAATGCCGTGACCGCCGCGAGGGCGAAGAGCAGCGCCATGATGATGGTGGACTGCCGCACCGAGACCGCCATCGGCCGCAGCACGATCGCGAGCCACAGCACGGGTACGGCCGCCATCGCCCACGACGGCATCCCCCGCCGGGCCACGATCAGCAGGAGCCACGCCAGCGCAGCCGGTTCGGCGAATCCCAACGCCAGCGAGCTGGCCCTCATCTCCAGGTGCAGCCACACCGAGATGCACAACGACACGGCGGCGAGTACGCAGGCTGCCTTCGGCAGGGTCCGGCTGCCGAGCCGGGGCGAGGCGACGACGAGGCCGATGGCCAGGAGAGCGCCGGTCAGCTTGGGGGGACCTTGATCCACGATCCAGTAGGAACCGGTGACCCCGTAGAAACCGCCCACCCAGTCCAGCACGACGAGGCCGAACAGGCCGCCGACCAGCAGCGCCCACAGCGGGACGGGCGGCACCCATGAGCGCCTCTCGCCACGCGGGGTCATGGTCCTGGCCGTGGGCGTGGGCGTGGCTGTGGGCGGCGTGGGTGCATCGTTCGCCGCGTCCGCGCTCGCTTCCGCCATCTCTCTCACCGTCCGTTCCGGCGACCGGCCGAAAGTCGGAGCCGGCCGCGCATGATCTGTCTTTCGCCCGATCCGCCGCGGGGCGCGGCAGAGCAGAGTTGTGTCCATCGAGAGCGGCAGTCGCCTTCCACCACGCAAGGGCGACGCCGTGATCACGGCCAACGTCACCTTAGTGCGGACGCCCGGAGTCGCTGGAGCCCAGGTCGGTGGGGTTCCTCTCCGGTCGGCCACACACGGGCGGCCCCTCCCCCACGCGCAGGGCCGTCCTCCCACACGTACAGGAGCCACACATGGACCACGCGACGATGCAGCTCGCAGGCGGGGCGGGACTTCCCCCGCGCCCTGCCGGCGAGGCCGCGATCGAGGCTTACGGACTCGGCAAGAAGTACCGGCGCGGCTGGGCGCTGCGGGACGTCTCCTTCCGGCTGCCTGCCGGACGCGTATGCGGCCTCGTCGGCCCCAACGGCGCCGGCAAGAGCACCCTGATGAGCCTGGCCACCAACATGATCCAGCCGACGGCCGGCGACCTGCGGGTGTTCGGCGCGGCACCGGGGTCTACGGAGGCCGTCCTGCGGACCGCGTTCCTGTCCCAGGAGAAGCCGCTGTTCCGGCGCTTCACCGTGGGAGAGACCCTGCGCCTCGGCCACGAGCTCAACCCCCGCTGGGACCAGCGCGTCGCGGAAGGCATCGTCCACGCGGGCCAGGTGCCGCTGAAGGCGAAGATCGGAACCCTGTCCGGCGGGCAGCGCACCCGCGTCGCCTTCGCCCTGGCTTTCGGAAAGCGCCCTGACCTGCTCATCCTCGACGAGCCGATGTCCGATCTGGACCCGCTGGTGCGCCGCGAGCTGATGGCCACGCTGACGACGGAGGCCGCCCAGCACGGCACGACGGTACTGGTGTCCTCGCACATGCTCGCCGAGCTGCAGTACATCTGCGACTACCTCCTCGTCGTAGCGAACGGCGGTCTGCGCCTCGCGGGCGAGGTGAACGAACTGCGCGCCGCACACGCCCTGTTCGCCGTCACGTCGGACGGATCGTCTCCCGCCCTCGCGCCGCACAGGGTCATCGAGTCCCGGAGCGACGAGGGCCGGCCGGGCGTCCTGGTACGCCTCGGCGAGCCGATCAAGTACGGCGGGCAGGCCGAACCTCCCACCCTGGAGGAGCTTCTGCTCGCCTATCTGCGGTCACCCGACGCGCCTCCACTGATCGCCCCCAGCGCCCAGGCGGGCGACATCCACGACATCATCGCCCGCGACCGGCAGAAGGCTGTGACCGCATGACCACGCTCACTCACGACCCGGCCCGCTCGACGCCCGCCGGACGTCCGGCCGACGGACGGAGCTCCGGGCGGTTCGGCCCCCGGCTCGGCGGCACGGCCTGGCTCGTCTGGCGCCAGCACCGCGCCGCGTACTGGACGCTGATCGCCCTCACCGTCCTCGGCGTGGTCGCCATGGTCTATCTGCGCGGGCAGCTGACGGACGAACTGAACGCCCTGGACGCGTCCTCCAAGAAGTCGGACAGCCTTCCGCCCGATTTCGAGCAGTACACCAGCCGTCTGTCCAGCTTCGGGGGCTTCCTGGGCTACGTCCCCATCCTGGCCGGTGTCTTCCTCGGCGCCCCGCTCATCGCGGGCGACCTGGAGTCCGGCACCGCCAAGCTGGTGACCTCGCAGTCCGTCAGCCGACTGCGGTGGCTCACCACGAAGTACGCCATGACCGCGGGTCTGATCGCGTTGTCCACCGCCGTACTGGGCACGGTGTTCAGCTGGTGGTGGAGCCCGCTCAAGGGCCGTGCCGACACCCTGGAATGGACCAGCGGCGCGTTCTTCGACACCACGGGGATCACGCCGGTGGCCTACGCCCTGCTCACGTTCACGGTGGGCGCGGCAGTCGGCATGGTCCTGCGCCGCACGCTGGTGTCGATGGTGGTGACTCTCGGCATCGTCGGGGCGATCAGTGTCGTGTGGGACCGATTCCGCCTGAACCTGGGGAACGTCATGTCGGTCAGCACCGACAACGGCGTCGGGCCCGGTGCCGAGCTTCCGAAGCTGCCCGCCGAGGCGGTGCAACAGGGACAGGGCACGTACTTCCTCACCAGCTCCGGGGAGAAGCTGGACTGGACGACCTGCCTCGCCCAGTCGGAACACACCAAGGCATACAACGCCTGCCTGGAGTCGAAGCACGTCATCGGCCGGTCCATGGAGTACCTCCCCGTCTCCCAGATGCACACGATGCAGTGGCTCGGAGCCGGCATCATGCTCGCCGCCACCGCCGCTGTCGTCGCTTACGTCGTCTTCTGGGGGCGCAAGCGGCTCTTGTGAAACGTCGGGATTCCACTATGCGCCACCCACGCAGCCTGCACAGCGCCCCAGCGGTGTAATAGTTCCTGTACTAGACTGGGTCTCATGAAGTCGCCCCGCCCCGGAGGGACGGAGAACATCTCCGTCTCACTGCCCTCGGAACTCCTCGGCGCTCTGCGCACGCGCACCGGCAAGCGCGGCGTGTCCGCCTACGTAACCGCGGCGGTCAGACATCAGCTGGCAATGGACGGCCTCTCCGAGATCGTGGCCGCCTACGAAGCCGAGCACGAACCGCTCAGCGAGGCCGAGATCCAGGCCGCGCAGCGCGATTTGTTCGGTGACGCACCGGCGCCGTACGCGTCGAACGACAGCGCCGCATGAAGGAACCCGCGGCCAGGTCCATGGTTCTGGACTCCCAGGCGCTGTCGCTCCTCCTGCAGGGCGGCCGCCAAATGGTCACCCGGATCGAGGCCGCTCGGCGCATAGGCGTGCCCGTCCTCGTATCGGCCCTGACGGTGGTGGAGGCCGTCCACGGGAAGACGGACACCGCCCGGCTGCACTGGCTGCTCTCCCGCCTCCAGGTCCAGGACGTCACCCAGGCGGACAGCCTCACCGCCGTGCAGCTACTGAGCGATGCCGGTGGCCTGCACGGCCACAAGTACGCCATCGACGCCCTCGTCGCCGCGATGGCACTCCGCTCCCCGGCGCCCGTCCTCGTACTGACCTCGGACCGCGACGACTGGGCCGAATCGTGCGGCGACCGCGTACAGATCAAGGACGTCTGACCTTGGGAGTTACCCCTTCCAACGAAGACGACTCGCGAGGATCCGCACACCTCCGGACCGCGCGGCATCGAATGCGCGGATCGCACGACGACTCATCACCCTTCTGTCGTGTGCGGGCTCTGTCCGCTGCCCATACGTCCACGTCAGCCGCTGCGCCTACGAGCGCGCAAGCCGGTCCAGTGGCGCAGGCGCTCGGATATCTGGGACTCGTAGCCGTTGCGGGTGGGCTGGTAGTAGGTCTCGTGGTCCATGCCGTCGGGGAAGTAGTCGGCGCCGGAGAAGCCGTCGGTGGTGTCGGGGTCGTACTGGTAGTCCTTGCCGTAGCCGATGTCCTTCATCAGCCGGGTCGGGGCGTTGAGGATGTGGGCGGGCGGCATGAGTGAGCCGGTGCGGCGAGCGGATCGGTGGGCCGCGTTGAAGCCGCGGTAGACGGCGATGGACTTGGGGGCCGTGGCGAGGTACACGACGGCCTGCGCGATCGCCAACTCGCCCTCGGGGGAGCCGAGTCGCTCGTACACGTCCCAGGCGGCGAGTGCCTGCTGGATGGCGTGCGGGTCGGCGATGCCGATGTCTTCGTTCGCGAAGCGGACCAGGCGGCGGGCCACGAACAGCGGGTCCTCGCCGCCGTCGAGCATGCGGGCGAGCCAGTACAGGGCCGCGTCCGGGTCGGAGCCGCGCATCGACTTGTGGAGCGCGGAGATCAGGTTGTAGTGGCCCTCCTGTGCCTTGTCGTACAGCGGGGCGCGCTGCTGGATGTGGTGGGCGAGCGCGGCGGTGTCCAGGGGGGTGCCGGGGTGCGGGAGGGCATGGAGCTGTTCGGCCATGTTGAGCAGGTAGCGGCCGTCGCCGTCGGCCATGGCGATCAGTGCTCGGCGGGCGTCGTCATCCAGGGGCAGCCGGTGGCCGGTGAGGTCCTCGGCGCGGTCGAGGAGTGTGGACAGGGCGGCTTCGTCGAGGCGTTTGAGGACGAGGACCTGGGTGCGGGAGAGGAGGGCGCCGTTGAGTTCGAAACTGGGGTTCTCGGTGGTGGCGCCGACCAGGGTGATCGTGCCGTCCTCGACGTAGGGCAGGAAGCTGTCCTGCTGGGCGCGGTTGAAGCGGTGGATCTCGTCGACGAACAGCAGGGTGCCCTGGCCGATGGTGCGCCGGCTGCGGGCGGCGGCGAAGACCTTGCGCAGCTCCGCCACGCCGGAGAAGGTGGCCGACACCGGTTCGAAGGCCAGGTTGCTGCCGTCCGCGAGGAGGCGGGCGATGGTCGTTTTCCCCACGCCGGGCGGGCCCCACAGGATGGCGGAACCGAGGCGCCGCTGGGCGACCATGCGGCCCAGCGGGGCGTCCGGGGCCAAGAGGTGGTCCTGCCCGACGACGTCTTCCAGCCGGGTGGGACGCAGGCGGTCGGCCAGTGGCCGGGCGGGCTCCTCGTCGAAGAGCGGCAGGGTCGCTTCGGTCGGTTCCATCGGTCTCTCAGATCGCAAGCGGAGGTGTGCGGGCGGAGGTGTGCGGGCGTGGCGAGCTTTGCACGGGGCACTGACAGGCGCGGGCTCAGCGGCTCGTGGGCGCGCTTGCGGTGCTCATCGGGTACGGGGATGGGGCCGGGGGCGGTCGCGTTGCGGCAGCCGCTCGACGGCCAGGTCGTAGGAGTCCTCGACTGCGTCTGTGATCAGCCGCTTGGTGATGCCGGGGCCTGGTCCGATCGAGATCCAGTGTCGTTTGTCGAGGTAGCGGCCCGGGGTGATCGAGGCGTGGGCGTGCATGTGCGCGCGGGCGTGTTCGGGTTCGCACTTGACCGTGATGATCTGCTCGTCGGGGTCGTCGGTGACGATCAGGAACACCTTGCCCGCGACCTTGTACACGTCCAGGTGCTTGGTGAACGGGTACCCGTGGTCCGTCCCGGGCAGCGCGAGGGCCGCGTGGCGGGCGGTGTCCTGGAGCCGGTCGCCTGCCGCGCTCACCGGGCCGCCCGCATGCGGATGCCGTAGGTGTGCGGGTCGACGGGCCGCTCGGCCCTGGGCAGGCGAGCGACCACAAGTCGGTAGGAGTCGGTGACGAGCTCATCGACGAGTTCCCTGTCGACGCCGTCCCCGCCCTCCAGCGTGATCCAATGTTTCTTGTTCATGTGGTAGCCGGGGGTGATGTGGCTGTACTGCTCCCGCAGGGCGTGGGCCTCGCCGGGGTCCGCCTTGAGGATCACGACCGGGCGCCCCGGGACCTCGGTCATCAGCATGAACACCTTGCCGCGCACCTTGAAGACCTCCCAGTCATCGCCGAAGGGATGCTCCAGCTGGGCTCCGGGAAGCCCCTCGGCGCGGTCGGCGGCGGTCTTGTGCAGGGTCGTTCCGTTCATGGGGCGTTGCCTTCCTCACGGGGTGGTCGCGGCACATCCCATCCTCCCCTCGAAGCCGACAAATAGGGCAGTAGACTGCGGACACGTGATGGTCGACAAGCGACACCCCAGCCCGAGCGGACCGGCCGGACAGACCAGACAGGCCACGGTCCCGCTGTACGGGTTCCAGCCCCCGGTCGGCACCCCGTACGGCCTTGAGGTGAGCACCGTCGAGGAATTCTTCGCCCAGCACGACGACTGGCCGTGGAACCCGCCCCGTCCGGGCCGCGCCACCTTCCACTACCTCATCGCCGTCACCGAGGGCGAGTTGCGGCACGACGTCGACCACCTCACGCGGACCGTCAGCCCCGGCCAGTGGCTGTGGGTGCGCCCGGGGCACGCGCAGTGCTGGCATCCGCCCGGCGCCGCCCGCGGCCCGTTCATCCTGTTCGAACCGGATGTACTGCGGCCCGACATCGCCCGCCTGCTGGCCCCGCTCACCGCACACGCGGCTCCTGCCGTGCTGAGCCCGCACCCCGACGACGCCGCCTGGCTCCAGCAGACGGCACTCCAGCTTCTGGACGAACACCGCGCACTCGGGCGCCGCCCCCTCGACGTCCACCACGCCCTGCGGCGCAGCCTGCTCGAATCACTGCTGCTACGCCTCGCGGGCGCCCCTGGGATCACCCCCGCCGACACGAGTGCCGGCACGAGCCGTGGTGACACCTACGGACGGTTCGCGGACGCCCTGGAGCTGCACTTCCGCGAGCTGCACCGGGCCGCGGATTACGCAGAGCTGATCGGCTGCTCGGTCCGCACCCTCAGCCGCGCCGCCCGGGAAACCACCGGCAAGGGGGTACGTGAACTCATCGACGAACGGCGCCTGCTCGAAGCCCGGCGCCTGCTGGGAGGTGCCCGATGGGACGCCCGGAGTGTGGCCGCCCACCTCGGCTTCACCGATCCCGCCAACTTCGGCCGCTTCTTCCGCGACCGCACCGGCCTCACCCCGGCCGCCTTCGCGGCCGACGAGACCATGACGCTCCCCCCGCCTCCCGCTGGTTGAGGTTCCCGAGCCCGCGCGTGCCGCCTTTGGCCGACGGGCCCAGGCTCGTACGCGCGGGTGTCGGCACGGTCAGTCCGTGGTGAAGCTGGACAGCACCGCGGCCGGGAGGCGGCTGCCCGCCGAGCCGTGGGGAAGGATCTCCGTGATGCGGGCCAGATCGGTGGCGGAGAGCTGGACGTCGGTGGCGCCGGCGTTCTCCTCGACGCGCTTGGTGCTGCGGGTGCCGGGAATGGGCGCGATGTCCTCGCCCTGGGCGAGCAGCCAGGCCAGCGCGAGCTGGGCGGTGGTGATGCCCTTGGTGTCGGCCAGATCCTTGAGCTGTTCGGTGGCATGCAGGTTGTACGTGTAATTCTCGCCCTGCCAGCGCTCGTCCCAGCTGCGCATGTCGTCCGCGGCGTACTCGCTGGCGGGCTTGGCCTGGCCGGTGAGGAAGCCGCGGCCGAGCGGGGAGTAGGGCACCAGGCCGATGCCGAGTTCCCGCAGAACGGGAAGGATCTCCTCCTCGACCTCCCGCTCGAAGAGCGAGTACTCGTACTGGAGCACGGAGACCGGGGTGACGGCGTGGGCGCGGCGGATGTACTGGGGGCCGACGTTGCTCAGGCCGAAGTACTTCACCTTGCCTTCGGTGATCAGTTCGCCGACCACGCCGGCGACCTCCTCGACCGGAATGCCGGGGTCGGAGATGTGCTGGTAGAAGAGGTCGATGTGGTCGCTCTGCAGGTAGCGCAGGCTGTTCTCGGCGACCTTGCGGATGTTTTCCGGGCGGCTGTCGAAAGCGGAGCCGATCGGCTGGGCGGTCATGTCGAAGCCGAACTTGGTGGCAAGGACCACCTCGTCGCGGAAGTCCTTGACCGCCTCGCCCAGGAGGATCTCGTTGCTGCCGGTACCGGCGCCGTACAGCTCGGCGGTGTCGAAGAAGTCGATCCCGAGTTCGTGGGCGCGGCGGATGGTCGCGATGCCCTCATCGTCGTTCGAGGCGCCGTAGGCCATGGACATGCCCATGGTCCCCAGGCCGAGCGCCGAGACGCGCAGACCCTGAGAGCCCAGATTGCGGTGCTGCATGAGTTCACTCCCTGAGTAGTTCGCCGGCTTCACCCGCAGAGGTCAAACCGAACTGTTCCGTTTGACTCTACGCGCCGATCGCCCGGATGCCAAACCAAACGGTTTGGTGCTCTATCCTGGGACCATGTCCCAGTCCCGCGACTCCGGCCAGACCGCAGCGCCCGCAGCCGCCGGCGGCGACACCACGCGCGAGCGCATCCTTACCGCCGCCATGGAGGAGTTCGCCCGCCACGGCATCGCCGGCGCCCGCGTGGACCGCATCGCCAAACTCGCCAAGACCAGCAAAGAACGCGTCTACGCCTACTTCCGCGGCAAAGACGCGCTCTATGCCGCCGTCGCCGCACGGGAGCACGTCGTCATCGCCGAGGCCACCCAGATAGACCCGTGCGACCTCCCCGGCTACGCGGGCCGCCTGTTCGACTACTTCGTCGCCCGTCCGGACCACCACCGCCTGATCACCTGGGGCCGCCTCGAACTGCCGGGCACCACAGCCGTTGCCGACGATCCCGCCCAGGCACTGCTCGCCCGCAAAATCGACCAGCTCCGCCAGGTGCAACAGGCCGGACAGCTCGACCCCGCCTGGGACCCGGCCGACGTCCTCGCCCTGGTCAACCAGATCGCCATGACCTGGGCATCACAACCCGAACTCAGCGAGGCCGCCGCCGCACACGCCGTGGACCCCACCACCGCCGCCCGCCGCGCCGCGGTGGTGACCGCTGTCGAGCGGCTTTTCCCTCGAGTGCGCTGAGGTCCACCCGACCCGCGGCAGCCCTGCCCGAACATCCCCCGAACGGCGCCGGCCGCCATCCGACAGGGCCGGAAAAACAGCGCCCCGCGCCTCCTCGACGGGCGCGAGCTCCGGGTCCAACGGGGGCCGGATGGTCGTGGCGATGTGTGCGATGACCTTGTCACGTCCCGCGATCAGTTCTCAGTCGTCCAGGACGACGACGTGCTTGCCCGGTGTGGCGCCGGATTCGAGGTCGGCCTGGGCGTCGCGGACCTGTTCCAGACCGTGGTAGACCTTCGCGAGCGGGACGTTGAGACGTCCGGCGGCGATGGCCTGCAGCTGGTGGGCGAAGACGTCGGCCGGGAGGTCGGCGGCCTCACCGCCGTAGGACGTCAGCCGCACCCCGCCCGGGATCATGAACGGGCTGAAGTCGGGGATCGTCCACTGGCCCGCCAGGGCTCCGGTGAAGCAGACCGTGCCGTGGCGGCGGACGGCGTTGAGGGTGTCGGGGAGTACCGAGCAGCCGACCAGTTCCAGGGCGGCGTCGACGCCGTCCGGCATCAGCTCGCGCACCTGGTCGGCGAGGGTGCCGTTGTCGACGAGGGGATGGTCGACGCCCGCGGCCCGCAGTTCCCCGGCCCTCTCCGGGCTGCGGGTGGTGGACAGCACGGTCGCTCCGAGGTCCTTCGCGATCGTGGCCGCGCTCAGCCCGACCGTGGAGGTGCCGCCGCGGATCAGCAGCGCCTGCCCGGCCTTGAGGTCCAGGCCGCGGGTCAGTGATCCGTAGGCGGTCTGGAACATCTCCGGCAGCGCGCCGACGACCTCCCATGGCAGGCCGGTCTCGAACGGGATGACCTGCGCCGCGGGGACGGTCACGTACTGGGCGTAGGCACCGTCGTAACTGCGGCCCATGTCGCCCATCATCGTGGCCACCTGCTGTCCCGGCCGCAGTCCGCTGCCCTCGTCGGCCTCGTCGACCACGCCGACGCCCTCGATGCCGGGGATACGCGGGTAGGTGACCTCCGGGTCCGACTCGCCCTTGCGGGTGGTGACCTCGGATTCGTTGACGCCGAACGCCTTGACCTTGATCCGCACCCAGCCGGGCTTGCGGACGGGTACTGGGACGTCCTTGATCTCCAGTGCGTCCAGGCCGCCGGGCCGGGTGACAACGACGGCTCTCATCGTCGCCGGTGCGGCGTCGCCGGCTGCTGTCGGTTGGCTCATGTCGAGTTTCCTCACTCTGTTTCGCCCCCTTGGCGTGCAGTTCCGTATCGCCCGCCGGCCGTCAGGGGCGGTCGATGCCTTCCCACAGGTCGAGGACCTGCTGGTAGTGGGCGGTGCCCTCGAAGGGAGAGTTGCCGACGGTTTGCGAGGTGGGCTTGTCCGTGACCGCGGGCCACAGACGGGAGTGCTCGCCGGTGGCGAAGTCGAGCACGATGTCGCGGATACGGGTGTCCCGCTCGGCCTGTTCGGCGCTGCGGCCCGGCTTTTCCTGGCCGACCAGCGCGTACATCTCGGTGCCGTGCACGGCGGGCGCGCCCTCGGCGGGGCCGATCATCAGGAGGTGGGCGTTGCCGCCGGCGGCGGCGTGGGCCAGGGCGCCGCGGGCTGCGGGGATCGCGAAGAGGTAATCCGCCATGACCGCGGCGCGGACCTCGGCCGGGGTACGGCCGCCCTGGTCGTAGGCGTCGACGATCTTCTTGGCGCGGGAGCGGGAGATACGCCACCCCGCGACCTCGTCGACGACGCGGTCGACGGTGCCCGGGTCGAACCGGTCGAGGTCGTTCGCCACCCACCAGCCCATGTCGTCGCTGGCCATGCTCAGCAGGATGTCGACGTCGCGGTGCGCGCCCGAGGCGAGCACGTCCATGGGGTGGGCGTGCACCACCGCACCGGGCTGCCCGATGTCCAGGACGACGCCGGTGGCCTTGTTGTCCACCCCGCCCCGTTCTCCGAGGTCCGTCGGGGCGACCTTGCGCAGGGCGTCCCGCAGGGAGAGCGGGTCGAGGTCCAGCAGCTTCTCCGGGTTGTCCGCGACGCCGAGTTCGGTGACGAACAGGTGCGCGAGTTCCTCGGCCCACCAGGCCGGGATGGAGCGGGCGGGCCCGCCGGAGAACCCGGCCAGGCGCCGGTACAGACCGTCGGCAGAGGAGGCGCCGAGCAGTCCGAGGGAGGAGTAGGCGCCGCCGCTGTGGCCGTAGACGGTGACGTTGTCCGCATCGCCGCCGAAGTGGGCGATGTTCCGCTGGACCCAGGTGAGCGCGGCGATGATGTCCTGGAGGAAGAGGTTGCTGGCCTCGGCGAGCTTCCCGCCGTACTGCGAGAGCGAGAGCGGGCCCAGCGCGCCGAGCCGGTAGTTGATCGACACGCCCACCACGCGCCCCGTCGCGGCGAGACCGGCGGCGTTCGAGGTGATCTGCGTGTTCGCGCCGTACTCGAATCCGCCGCCGTGGATGTACACGGTCACCGGGAGCGCCTTGTCGGCCGGCTGCTCGGGGGCCCACACGTTCAGGTTCAGGCAGTCCTCGCCCATCCCGCTGTCCGCTTCGAGCCAGTCCCCGCTGTCGGGCTGGATCGCGACGACGCCCTTCCGGTCGTACGCGAGACTCGGATCGAAGTCCGCGACCACGGGACGGCGGTACCGCTCGGCGGTGGCGTACGGAATTCCCCACCAGGACCGCACCCCTGGTGCAGTCGGAGCCTTGGGAGTGGTCATGGCGTGTCCTTCCAGCGCGGTGCGGGTGTTTCGCGCGGCGTGTCGGCGGATGATTGCGAGCGGTGACGTCTCCCATCGTTTCCTGAGATCCGACAAAGCGCCCGGCAAGTGGCGGTCACCTGATGGTCACCAGGTGACAGTCAGCCGCTCCCCTTCCTCGTCGTCCGCGGCCCCCTGCGGCCCCACGCTCCGGAGGCACTCCGCTGACCCCTCCGCCGATGCGGCCCTTCCGAGTAGCCGGACCACGCCCGCGCGCCTGCCTCGCCGGACCGTCGCCAGTCCCGTGCGGGGCGCGACGATCTACAAGCTCACCTACGCAATGCGCCTGGCACTGCGGGTCCCCGAGGCGCCGTGCCGCCCCAGCGGCGCCGCAAAGCCGAGCCGCACTTCACCATCACCGCCCAAGGCGAAAAGGTCGGGTTTCCTCGTCCTCCAAGAACAGGACCGCAGCGAACACATCCCCACCGACAAGGAACTCGCCGACGCCAAGAAGCACTCCTGGAACACCGCCACTCGGCCCCTCGAAGACCAACTCGCGGAGATCGCACAGGAGATCATCCTCCGGGGAGAGGCCGCCGAACGCCGGCGCCGCGCAGACCAGCGAGCCGCATCGAACCACGCGCCTCGCCGAGTACATGGCCGCCGTGCGCAGTCACGCCGCAGCGCTCCCGCCCGGCGAGGAGAAGGCGGGGTCCGAGGAATGGCTCGCGTTCGCCACCACGCACCTCCAACGTCTCTCCGAGACCGCCTCAGCGCCAAAGCTCCCCACACTGCCCCGCTCGTACTGAGCCAGCGCCGGCCCGCGTCCCAGCACGGGCGTTCTCATCCCATCCCAGCACCATCCCAGCACGGGAAAAAACAAAGGGCCCGACCCCGAAGAGTCGGACCCTCCCTGACCTGCATGTTTGCCAGATCAGCGACGTGGCGATAAGTCAGCCGCTACACGTTGAAGCGGAACTCCACCACATCCCCGTCCTGCATCACATATTCCTTGCCCTCCATGCGCGCCTTGCCCTTCGCGCGGGCCTCGGCCACCGAGCCTGTTTCGACCAGGTCCGCGAACGAGATGACCTCGGCCTTGATGAAGCCCTTCTGGAAGTCCGTGTGGATGACGCCCGCGGCCTCGGGGGCCGTGGCGCCCTTCGGGATCGTCCAGGCGCGGGATTCCTTGGGGCCGGCCGTCAGGTACGTCTGGAGGCCCAGCGTGCGGAAGCCCACGTGGGCGAGGGTGGCCAGGCCGGGCTCTTCCTGGCCTACCGACTGGAGGAGTTCCAGGGCCTCGTCCTCGTCCAGTTCCGCGAGGTCCGACTCCAGCTTCGCGTTGAGGAAGATCGCCTCCGCGGGGGCGACCAGCGCGCTCTGCTCGGCCTTGAACTCGTCGTCCGTCAGCTCGTCCTCGTCCACGTTGAAGACGTAGAGGAAGGGCTTGGTGGTGAGGAGGTGCAGGTCGTGGAGGAGTTCTGAGCGCTCCGAGCCCTGGAGGATGCCCTGGGAGAAGAGCGTGTCGCCCCTCTCCAGGATCGCCTGGGCCTCCTCGACCGCCTTCACCTTCGGGCCGATGTCCTTCTTGATCCGCGACTCCTTCTGGAGGCGCGGGAGGACCTTCTCGATGGTCTGGAGGTCGGCGAGGATCAGCTCGGTGTTGATCGTCTCGATGTCGTCCTTGGGCGAGACCTTGCCGTCGACGTGCACGACGTTCTCGTCCTTGAAGGCGCGGATGACCTGGCAGATCGCGTCCGACTCGCGGATGTTCGCGAGGAACTTGTTGCCCAGGCCCTCGCCCTCGCTCGCGCCGCGCACGATGCCCGCGATGTCGACGAAGTCGACCGTCGCCGGGAGGATCTTCTGGGAGCTGAAGACTTCCGCCAGTTTCGTGAGGCGGGGGTCCGGGACGCCCACCACGCCGACATTCGGCTCGATCGTGGCGAACGGGTAGTTGGCCGCAAGCACGTCGTTCTTGGTCAGGGCGTTGAACAGGGTCGACTTGCCGACATTGGGCAGACCGACGATTCCGATCGTGAGCGACACGTTGCGACTTCCCGTGAGTGCTGTGGGTGGACGGCCCTGAGGGCCGGAGCGACCGTGGGGCGATCCCCCAGTCTACGGCGTGCGGGCCCGGCTCCCGTCGGCGTATCGCGCGGGTATCGAACGGATGGCCAAGGTCGGCCAAAGGGCGTGTCCCAGGCCGGATTATCGGCATGGAGCGACCTAGGTTGGTCCGGTGGAGCAACACAGGACGCGTCCCCCTCAGCCTCCGGCCCGGCCGCGACGGACCGCGCCCCTGCCCCCGCAGGGCAGGCCCGCCGACGCGGCGTCGGTCTACCGCGCCGCGTCCCGTCCCCGCCGCCCCGTTCCACCCCTCGTACGCAAACTGCGCGTGCTGCCGCTCTACCGCAGGCTCCGCGGGATCCCGAACCCGCGGCTCACAGGGCTCGGCAGTGGGCTCTTCTGCGCCGCGACGATGTTCCTGCTCGCCTGTCTGCTGTGGCTGCTCTTCGGGAGTTCGCTCGTCGCGTACGGCGTGCTCTTCCTGCCCGTGAGCGCGCTGACCGCCTTCTGGGTGCGGCCGGCCGACCTGGTGACCGCGCCGGTGACGGTGCCCATCGCCTTCGCCGCGGGGGTGATCCCGATCTCCAGCGGCACCGGTGGGTTCGGCGGTCACTTCATGGGGCTGATCACGTCGCTGGCGATGCACGCGGGCTGGCTGTACGGCGGGACGCTGATCGCCGGGCTGATCGTCACCGTGCGCAAGATCAAGCTCATGGGGCAGCGACGGCGGGCCCGGCGCACCACCGCCGCCGGGCCTCGGGCTCCCCAGAGGCGCGTTCCCACCTCGTAGGGAGCGATTGCTTCAAGCGGCTACAAGCTGCCCAGCGCCTTCTACGCCTTGCCCGCCGCCGCCATCGCCGCGCCCACGATGCCCGCGTTGTTCTGCAGCTGCGCGGGGACGATCTCGGCCTTGATGCCCTCGATCAGCGGCAGGAACTTCTGGGCCTTGCGGCTCACTCCGCCGCCGATGATGAAGAGGTCGGGCGAGAACAGCATCTCCACGTGCGCCAGATACTTCTGGACGCGGTGCGCCCAGTGCTCCCAGCTCAGGTCCTCGTCCTCCTTGGCCTTGGACGAGGCCTTCTTCTCCGCGTCGTGGCCGTGGAGTTCGAGGTGGCCGAGCTCCGTGTTCGGGACGAGGCGGCCGCCGGTGAAGAGGGCGCTGCCGATGCCGGTGCCGAAGGTGAGCAGGAGGACGGTGCCCGTGCGGCCTTGGCCCGCGCCGAAGTGCATCTCGGCGACGCCGGCCGCGTCCGCGTCGTTCAGGACGGTGACGGGGACGCCGCCGAGCTGGTCCGAGACCAGGCTCTGGATGTCCTTGCCGATCCAGCTCTTGTCCACGTTGGCCGCGGTGCGCGCCGTGCCGCCGGCGATCACGCCGGGGAACGTGGCCCCGACCGGGCCCTTCCAGCCGAAGTGCTCGACGACCTCGCGCACCTTCTCGACCACGCCGCCGGGCGTGGCCGGATGCGGGGTCAGCACCTTGTGCCGCTCTTGTGCCAGGTCTCCACGGTCCAGGTCCACGGGTGCGCCCTTGATCCCGGATCCGCCGATGTCCACACCGAAGATCTGCATGAGACCCACCGTACGGGCAGCTCCCGGCCTCCGCGTTACTTCTGGGACAGCCCTCCGCGTTACTTCTGGGACAGCTCCGCGGCCTCGGCGCGCAGGTCGCGGCGGAGCTCCTTCGGCAGCGAGAAGGTGATCGACTCGTCGGCCGTCTTCACCGTCTCCACGTCTCCGTAGCCCCGCTCGGCCAGCCACTCGATGACGCCGTCCACCAGGACGTCCGGCACGGAGGCGCCCGAGGTGAGGCCGACCGTGTTCACGCCCTCCAGCCAGGCCTCGTCGATCTCGTCGGCGCCGTCCACGAGGTGCGATGCGGGGGCGCCCGCGTCCAGGGCGACCTCGACCATGCGGATCGAGTTCGAGGAGTTCTTGGAGCCGACGACGATGACGAGCTCGGCGTCCTCTGCCAGCTTCTTCACCGCGATCTGACGGTTCTGCGTGGCGTAGCAGATGTCGTCGCTGGGCGGGGAGATCAGGCCGGGAAACTTGGTCTTCAGGGCGTCGACCGTCTCCATCGTCTCGTCGACGGAGAGCGTCGTCTGGGAGAGCCAGACGACCTTGTCGGGGTCGCGGACCTCGACGTTCGCCACGTCTTCGGGGCCGTCGACCAGGGTGATGTGGTCGGGCGCCTCACCGGACGTGCCGATGACCTCCTCGTGCCCCTCGTGGCCGATCAGGAGGATGTCGAAGTCGTCCTTGGCGAACCGGACGGCTTCCTTGTGGACCTTGGTGACCAGAGGGCACGTCGCGTCGATGGTCGCGAGCTTGCGCTCGGCGGCCTCCGCGTGGACCGTCGGCGCCACCCCGTGCGCGGAGAACATGACGATGGAGCCCTCTGGCACCTCCGCCGTCCGGTCGACGAAGATCGCGCCCTTCTTCTCCAGGGTCTGCACCACGTACTTGTTGTGGACGATCTCGTGGCGGACATAGATCGGGGCCCCGTACTGCTCAAGGGCCTTCTCGACGGCGATCACGGCACGGTCCACACCCGCGCAGTAGCCGCGGGGGGCGGCGAGCAGGACTCGGCGGGCAGGAGTCGAAGCAGTCATGCCCCCCATCGTAAGGCCGAGCCCAGCGCGTCAAAGATCGGCTTCTTGGGGAGACTGGGAGCCTGCGTTCACTTACGGAGGCACGATGTCCGGTACCTCAGACTCGACAGCCGGTGCGAGCGCCGGAGCCACCCCCGAAGGCGACGGGCTGCGGCGCAGTCTCAGCTTCCGTGATCTCGTCGTCTACGGGTTGCTTTTCATCGCCCCGATGGCGCCCGTCGGTGTCTTCGGGACGCTCGACGCCAAGTCGCACGGTGCCGTGGCGCTCGTCTACATCATCGCCACGGTCGCGATGGCGTTCACCGCGTTCAGCTACGCCCAGATGGTGCGGGTGGTCCCCCAGGCGGGGTCGGTCTTCGCCTACGCGCGCGTGGGGCTCGGCAACGGTCCCGGGTTCATCGCCGGCTGGATGGCGATGCTCGACTATCTCCTGATCCCGGCCGTCGCCTATCTCTTCTCCGGGATCGCGATGGAGGCCTTGGTGCCCTCCGTCTCCCGGTGGGTCTGGACGGCGATCGCGGTCCTGGTGACGACCGCGCTGAACCTGTGGGGCGTGCGGGCCGCGGCGCGGGTCGGGTTCCTGGTGCTCGCCCTGGAGATCGTGGTCCTTCTCGTGTTCGTGGTGTCGGCGATCGTCGTACTGGCGCGGGACGGTACGCAGCGGGACTGGCTCTCGCCGCTGAGCGGGGACGGCTCGCAGGGTGCGTTCGCGCTGGGAGCGGTGATCGGCGCGGTGTCGGTGGCGGTGCTCTCGTATCTGGGCTTCGACGCGATCGCCTCGTTCGCGGAGGAGGTGACGGGGGGCTCGGCGAAGGTGGCGCGGGCGGTGCTGTTCTGCCTCGCGCTCGCGGGCCTGCTCTTCATCGCCCAGACCTATCTGGTGGCCGTCCTTGAGCCGGTGTCGTCGGCCCAGCTGGCCGCGGAGCCCGCCAAGCAGGGGTCCGCTTTCTACGATGCGGTCGACTCGGCGGTCGGGGACTGGCTCCACGACCTGGTGGCCGTCAGCAAGGCGATCGGTGCGGCGTTCGCCGCGCTCGCCGGGCAGGCGGCGGCGGGGCGGCTGCTGTTCGCCATGGCCCGTGACCGGCGGCTGCCGGGGGCTCTGTCGAAGACGGATTCAGGGACCCCGCGGCTCGCGTTGCTGTGCGCGGCCGTCGTGACGCTGGTGGCGGCGGTGTGGGCGGCGCGGCGGGATGACGGCATGGATCATCTGGTGTCGGTGGTGAATGTCGGGGCCTTGACGGCGTTCGTGTTGCTGCATGCGAGTGTCGTGGGGTGGTTCGCCGTTCAGCGGCGGGGGGCTTTCAGCTGGTGGCGGCATCTGCTGGTCCCCGTGCTCGGGGCGGCGATCACCATTGCCGTGATTGTTGAGGCTGCGGGGTCTGCGCAGGTGGTGGGGCTGATCTGGTTCGTCGTGGGGCTCGCTGTGCTCTTTGGCCAGCGGGCTCGTCGTGTGGAGTCCTAGGCCGCCGTTTCGCGGCGGATGTTTCCCGTCCGCCCACCCGTTACTCCGCATCACGTCCTCGACGTAGGAGCAGGGGTCCTGTCAGAGGCTGCCGATACGCTCGGCTCATGGCTTTGAACACGTCCGCTGACGCCCCGCTGCCCGTCGGCGAGGTGTCGCGGCTCATCGGTGGCTGGATCGACCGGCTCGGGGCGGTGTGGGTCGAGGGGCAGATCACGCAGCTGTCCCGCAGGCCCGGCGCCGGAGTGGTCTTCATGACGCTGCGCGACCCCTCGCACGACATCTCCGTCAGCGTCACCTGTTACCGCCAGGTGTTCGACGCCGTCGCGGATGTCGTCTCCGAGGGCGCCCGGGTCGTCGTCCACGCCAAGCCCGAGTGGTATGCACCCCGGGGGCAGCTGTCCCTTCGGGCCGTCGAGATAAAGCCCGTCGGCGTCGGTGAACTGCTCGCGCGGATCGAGCAGTTGAAGAAGAGCCTCGCCGGGGAGGGGCTCTTCGCCGCCGACCGCAAGAAGGCGCTTCCCTTCCTTCCCCAGCTCATCGGGCTCGTCACGGGCCGGGCCTCCGCCGCCGAGCGTGACGTGCTCGAAAACGCCCGGCACCGCTGGCCCGCCGTCCGCTTCGAGGTGCGCAACGTCCCCGTCCAGGGCGTGCACGCCGTGCCGCAGGTCGTGCAGGCCGTGAAGGACCTGGACGCCCTGGACGCGGTCGACGTGATCATCGTGGCGCGCGGCGGGGGCAGCGTGGAGGACCTGCTGCCGTTCTCGGACGAGCAGCTCGTACGGGCCGTGGCTTCTTGCCGTACGCCCGTCGTCTCCGCGATCGGGCACGAGCCGGACAACCCCCTCCTCGATTACGTGGCCGACCTGCGCGCCTCCACCCCGACCGACGCCGCCAAGAAGGTCGTACCGGACGTCGGCGAGGAGTACGAGCGCGTGCGGTGGCTGCGGGACCGGGCCCGGCGCTGCATGGACGCCTTCCTGGACCGCGAGGACCGCGGCTTGGCGCACGCCCTTGCCCGCCCCTCCATGGAGAATCCGCACCGCATGATCGAGGAGCGCGAGGAGCAGATCTCGGCGCTCGTCGACCGCAGCCGCCGCACGCTCGGGCATCTGCTCGACCGCGCCGAGTCGGAGCTGACGCACACCCACGCGCGCGTGGTGGGCCTCTCCCCCGCCGCGACGCTCCAGCGGGGATACGCGGTGCTGCAGAAGGCGGACGGCGCGGTGGTGCGGGCCGCGGAAGACGTGGCCGCCGACGAGGAGTTGCGGGCACGCGTCGCCGAGGGCGAATTCACCGTACGAGCCGTACGAACCGACATTTAGGGTGGGGCACATGACCAGCAAGACGGACGAGGCCACGGGCCCGGCGGACGCACTCGGCTACGAGCAGGCGCGGGACGAGCTCATCGAGGTCGTACGCCGCCTGGAGACCGGCGGCACGACGCTCGAGGAGTCGCTCGCCCTGTGGGAGCGCGGCGAGGAGCTGGCGAAGGTGTGCCGCCGCTGGCTGGACGGCGCCCGCGCCCGCCTGGACGCCGCGCTCGCCGGACCGGACGGGGACGAAGCCGAGGACGGGGACGACGCCTGAGGGGCGCCCCCGCATCCGAGGGGCGCCCCCGCCTCCCGACCAGCACACACCTGTGAAGCGGATCACCAAGCTCCGGATTTGGTTGAAACTTAAACCGCAACGTCGTACGGTCGATCGAGCAAGCTGATCCGCGTACGCACCGAGAAGGTTGATCCATGTCTCTCGCCCTTGACCCCGCCGCCCAGGACCTGCTCTTCCGCGAGGCCCGCACCGCGAACAACTTCACCGACGAGCCGGTCACGGACGAGCAGGTTCAGGCGATCTACGACCTGGTCAAGTTCGGCCCGACCGCCTTCAACCTCTCCTCCCTGCGCATCACGCTGGTCCGCTCCGCCGAGGCCCGTGAGCGCCTGGTCCAGCACATGGCCGAGGGCAACCAGCCGAAGACCGCGAGCGCCCCGCTCGTCGCGATCCTCTCCGCGGACAACGAGTTCCACGAGGAGCTGCCGGCCCTCTTCCCGCACTTCCCGCAGGCCAAGGACGTCTTCTTCGCCGAGCGCCCGGCCCGTGAAGGTGCCGCGCAGCTCAACGCCGCGCTGCAGGCCGCGTACTTCATCATCGGCGTGCGCGCCGCGGGCCTGGCCGCGGGCCCGATGACCGGCTTCGACCCCGCCGGCGTCCAGAAGGAGTTCCTGGACGACGACCACACCCCGCTGATGGTCATCAACATCGGCAAGCCCGGCGACGACGCCTGGTTCCCGCGCTCCCCGCGCCTTGAGCTCGACCAGGTCATCCAGACCGTCTGAGCCGAGCCGCCAGGCACACCAGCCGACAGACAGGGCCCCCGGCAGACATCTGCCGGGGGCCCTGTCGTCTCTCACAGCTCACACGCCTCAGGACATCACGACGTCCTGAGCGCCCGCGCCATCTTCTCAAGGCCCTCGAAGGACGCCGTGCCCGCGACCACCGTCGTCGCGCCCTTGTCCTCGCGCACCAGGGCGTCGTACGTCTGGCCCTTGTAGCGGTGCCAGGTCTTGCCGCCGATCTCCTCGGTGACCTTGGTCCTGGTCGCGCGCTGCGTCGCCTCGTCGATGAACTCGGACGGCTTCGCCGTGGACTGCTTGACCGTGACGTACTCGCCCGACGGGTCGAGGTAGCCCAGGTGCCAGCTGTCGCCCTTGGCGCCGTCGTACCGCACCGACGTCGGCTTCCACGCCTTGGCCAGGCCCTCGGGGGCCGCCACCGGATACGCCGCGGCCCGTCGCGCGGTCAGCAGCTCCACGCTGTAGTCGACGCGCTTGACGGGGCTCTTGGACTCGTCATGCGGGATGAAGATGTACATCGCGCCGGCGGCGACGCCGATCACCGCCATCGACCACAGCATGTTCCGTACGGTCTGCTTGCCTTGTCTGCCTGCCACGCACCCATGGTCTCAGGCGCCGGGCACGGCTCGTCCCCCGGTGGTCCCTTCACGCCCGTTCCGCTCATGCGTGGGGCCCTCTGCTCATTTTGTCGGCCTCCGGATAGAGTCGTGCCACACCCTCATCCGGCCGTCGTCGTATCAGCAGAAAGGTGCGCTCCGATGACCGAGCATCATCTCCCCTCCGAGCTCGAAGTCTCTCCCGAGGCTCCCGACCGCAACCTCGCCCTGGAGCTCGTCCGGGTCACCGAGGCAGCCGCCATGGCCGCGGGCCGCTGGGTCGGCCGCGGCGACAAGATCGGCGCCGACGGCGCCGCCGTCAGGGCCATGCGGACCCTCGTCTCCACCGTCTCGATGAACGGCATCGTCGTCATCGGGGAGGGCGAGAAGGACGAGGCCCCGATGCTCTTCAACGGAGAGCGCATCGGTGACACCACCGGCGCCGAGGTCGACATCGCCGTCGACCCGATCGACGGCACGACCCTCTGTGCCAAGGGGATGCCGAACGCCATCGCCGTGCTCGCCGCCGCCGACCGCGGTGCCATGTTCGACCCGTCCGCGGTCTTCTACATGGACAAGCTGGTCACGGGCCCGGAAGCCGCCGACTACGTCGACATCAACGCCCCGGCCTCCGTCAACATCCGCCGCGTCGCCAAGGCCAAGGGCCGCTCGCCCGAGGACGTGACGGTCATGATCCTCGACCGCCCCCGCCACGAGGGCATCGTCAAGGAGATCCGCGAGACCGGCGCGCGCATCAAGTTCATCTCGGACGGCGACGTCGCCGGTTCGATCATGGCCGTGCGCGAAGGCACCGGCGTCGACATGCTCATGGGCATCGGCGGCACCCCGGAAGGCATCATCTCGGCCTGCGCGATCAAGTGCCTGGGCGGTGTGATCCAGGGCAAGCTGTGGCCCAAGGACGACGCGGAGCGCCAGCGCGCGCTCGACGCGGGCCACGACCTGGACCGCACGCTGTCGACGACCGACCTGGTCCGCGGGGACAACGTCTTCTTCGTCGCCACCGGCATCACGGACGGCGAACTGCTCCAGGGCGTGCGCTACGCCGCGGAGACGGCCTCGACCTCCTCCCTGGTCATGCGCTCCAAGTCGGGCACGATCCGCAAGATCGACTCCGACCACCGGCTCGCGAAGCTGCGCGCCTACAGCGCCATCGACTTCGACCGCGCGAAGTAGCCGCGCGAAGCAGCTGACGTCACGTACGCCGAAGGGGGCGCCCCGTGCGGGGGACGCCCCCTTCGTCGTACGACATCGCAGTCCGGCTGTCCGGCTATCCGGCCGCGGCGATCGGGCCCGAGGTCGTGTGCGCGGTCTTCTTGAGCTCCACCTCGCGCCGCCTGCGCCTGGCGAGCACCACGCGGCGCTCGGCGGCGGTGAGCCCGCCCCAGACGCCGTACGGCTCGGGCTGGAGCAGGGCGTGCTCCCGGCACTCGACCATCACGGGACAGCGGGCGCAGACCCGCTTCGCGGCCTCCTCGCGGGACAGGCGTGAGGCGGTCGGCTCCTTGGACGGGGCGAAGAACAGCCCGGCCTCGTCTCGGCGGCACACCGCCTCGGTGTGCCATGGGGAGTCCTGGTCATGATCGCGCACTGGCACCCGCGGGGCCGGAACGGCGGCGACCTGCAGGGACTGATGCGACGGCTGCAGCACGGGTCTACTCCTGACGACGGCTTCGCGAGCGAGAGACGATGCAGCAAGCTCTACCCGCTGTGCACGCGCCTATGCACTGAGTTCCGATGAACGGGCGGATGTACGGGAGTTCGCGCCGTCAGTGGCCGGTCGCGCGCCGGTTGGGCCCCTCGGGGGACGCGTCAGTGCCCGAGGTGCTTGCGCAGCTGCTTGTGCAGGTCCCGGACGCGCTTGCCCCGCTTGGGCTTCGCCTCGATGTTGCCCAGGATCGCGTAACCGTCGACGAAGACGACCGGGGCGTCGCGCTCGGCCGAATCGAGCGTGTCCACCTCGAAGTTGCCGAGGACACCGGCGCCGCTGCCCCGCAGCGAGATGTTCTCCGGGACGCGGATCTCCACGTTGCCGAAGACGGAGACCGCCTTGATGACGACCTGGCGCTGCTCGAAGATCGCCTCACTGAGGTCGATCTCGATGTTCCCGAAGATCGCGTACGCGTGCGTGCGCCGGCCCACGCGCCAGCGGCCCTTGCGGACGGAGCTGCTGAAGACCGCCACCATGTTCTCGTCGGCGACCGGCGGCACGACTCCGTCCGACGGCCGGGAGGGCGCGGGCTCGGGCGTCACCGTCGCGTACGGCGCGCCGCTCGCCGCGGGCAAGTCGCCGACCAGCGGCTCCAGTTCACCCATGGTCTTGGCGCGGTAGACCCCGTCGATGCGCTCGCTGTGCTCCTCGGCGGTCAGCCGGCCCTCGGCGAGCGCCTCGCGGAGGATGTCCGCCGTGCGGTCCCGGTCGGCGTCCGACGCGCGCAGGCCTGCGGGCCGCGGTTCCGGGTGGGTCTGCTGGGGGCGCTTCTCTAGGTCCACACCGGTCAGCGTACCCAAACGCGATAGATCGCGACTAGCCCTTACTGAGCCTTACCTCACAGGCTCGGCCGTCCTGTGGCGTTCTACGCTGGTTGTCGCGTCGCCAATGGAGGCCGCGCCGCTGTCTGCCGAGTGAGGAATGGCCGTAAATGCCAGAGTTTGAGTACTCCGATCTGCTCCCGCTGGGAGAGGACACCACCCCGTACCGGCTGGTGACCTCCGAGGGTGTCTCCACCTTCGAGGCCGACGGGCGGACGTTCCTCAAGGTCGATCCACAGGCGCTGCGCACCCTCGCCGCCGAGGCGATCCACGACATCCAGCACTATCTGCGGCCCGCGCACCTGGCCCAGCTGCGGCGCATCGTGGACGACCCGGAGGCGTCGGGCAACGACAAGTTCGTGGCGCTCGACCTGCTGAAGAACGCGAACATCGCTGCCGCGGGCGTGCTCCCCATGTGCCAGGACACCGGCACGGCGATCGTCATGGGCAAGCGCGGACAGAACGTCCTCACCGAAGGTGAGGACGAGAAGGCCCTGTCGCACGGCATCTACGACGCGTACACGAAGCTGAACCTGCGCTACTCGCAGATGGCCCCCCTGAACATGTGGGAGGAGAAGAACACCGGCTCCAACCTCCCGGCCCAGGTCGAGCTGTACGCGACCGACGGGGGCGCCTACAAGTTCCTCTTCATGGCCAAGGGCGGCGGCTCGGCCAACAAGTCGTTCCTCTACCAGGAGACGAAGGCCGTCCTGAACGAGGCCTCCATGATGAAGTTCCTGGAGGAGAAGATCCGCTCCCTGGGCACGGCCGCGTGCCCGCCCTACCACCTGGCGATCGTCGTCGGCGGCACCAGCGCCGAGTTCGCCCTGAAGACCGCGAAGTACGCCTCCGCGCACTACCTGGACGAGCTGCCCGCCGAGGGCTCCCCGACCGGCCACGGCTTCCGCGACAAGGAGCTTGAGGAGAAGGTCTTCGAGCTGACGCAGAAGATCGGCATCGGCGCGCAGTTCGGCGGCAAGTACTTCTGCCACGACGTGCGTGTGGTGCGCCTGCCCCGCCACGGTGCCTCGCTGCCCGTCGCGATCGCCGTCTCCTGCTCGGCCGACCGCCAGGCCACCGCGAAGATCACCGCCGAGGGCGTCTTCCTGGAGCAGCTGGAGACGGACCCGGCGCGCTTCCTGCCTGACACCACCGACGAGCACCTCGACGAAGCCTCCGACGTCGTCGAGATCGACCTGAACCAGCCGATGGACGCGATCCTCGCCGAGCTCACCAAGTACCCGGTGAAGACCCGCCTCTCGCTCAACGGCCCGCTCGTCGTGGCCCGCGACATCGCGCACGCCAAGATCAAGGAGCGGCTCGACGCGGGCGAGGAGATGCCGCAGTACCTGAAGGACCACCCGGTGTACTACGCGGGCCCCGCCAAGACCCCCGAGGGCTACGCCTCCGGCTCCTTCGGCCCGACCACGGCCGGCCGGATGGACTCCTACGTGGAGCAGTTCCAGGCGGCGGGCGGCTCCAAGGTGATGCTCGCCAAGGGCAACCGCTCCAAGCAGGTCACCGACGCCTGCGGCTCGCACGGCGGCTTCTACCTGGGCTCGATCGGCGGCCCGGCGGCACGTCTCGCGCAGGACTGCATCAAGAAGGTCGAGGTCGTCGAGTACGAGGAGCTCGGCATGGAGGCCGTATGGAAGATCGAGGTCGAGAACTTCCCGGCCTTCATCGTGGTCGACGACAAGGGCAACGACTTCTTCCAGGCACCTGCCGAGTCCCCGACCATTCTCAGCATTCCGGTACGGGGACCCGGCCAGGCGTAACGCCCTAAGCCGCTACGCGAAGCGCTGGTTCGCCGCTCCCGTGCACTTCTGGAGCTTCAGCTGCTCCTTGGCCCCCGCCAGGGTCAAGCAGAGCCCGGTGTCGGCGGCCGGGTGCAGCGTTCCGGAGTCGCGGACGAACTTCTGGTTGGCGCCGCCGTGGCAGTTCCACAGCGTGACGGCGGTGCCTTCGTTGGCGGTGCCGGGGACGTCGAGGCAGCGGTCCTGGGTCAGACCTGTGTGCAGGGACCGCTGCCCGGCGTCGTACCACCACGTCTGGTTGCGGTTGCCGGTGCAGTCCCAGCCCTGGACCTTGGTGCCGTTACGGCTGCTCGACGCGTCGACGTCCACGCACGTGCCCGTACCCGCGTTCTTCAGCGGCTTGTACGCGTCGTCCCATCCGCCCTGGTAGAGCTTCGGGCTGCCCGTGCTCGCCGGGTCGGCGCAACCACCCTCGCTCCAGCCGGAGTTGTAGAGCTGGGTGAGGCAGGACGCGAAGGCCGCGTGGCCGCGGGCGTTGGGGTGGAAGGACTGGCGGACCGAATTGGAGTCCGGCGGGAAGGGGTGGGAGAGGTCCACGTAGAGGCCGCGCGCCCAGGAGTCCTCCATGCAGACCTCATGGCCGTGGAAGAGGCGGGAGTTGTCGAGGTAGGTCGCGCCCGCCGCCCTGGCCGCCTTGCGCATACCGGTCTCGAAGGCCGGGACGGCGTAGTTGCGGCCCCACTCGGTGTCGGAGTCGTAGCCGAGGCCGCCGCAGACCAGCTTGCCCGGGAACGAGGGGTTGTCCCTGAAGTCCGGGCCGATGGGGCTCGGGTAGCCCATGACGACCAGTTTGTAGGCGTCGCCCGCGTATCCCGCGTCCTTCATGACGGTCTTCAGGTCGCGGATGGACTGCTCGACCTTGGGCACGAGCGCGTCGACCCGCGCCTGCCACCCCGGCGTGTACTTGCCGGCGCAGGAGCCCTGGCTGAGCAGATAGCGCGTCACGCAGTCGGTCATCACCGGCGCGAACTCGAGGTCGTCGTTGGCCCCGATGACCAGCATGACCGCCTTGATGTTCGTGTTGCGCGCCTTGATGGCGAGGTTGTCGCTCTGCACCAGCTCGTCGGGGTACTGCTTGGTCCCGCCGATCTTGATGTTGGCGGTCTGCGCTCCCGAGCAGGCGACGTTGTACGTCACGTCGGCGGGGATGCCGGTGCGGTGGATCGCGGCGTCCGGTGAGCGGTGGCACCAGTTGTCGGGGCCGTCGGTGCCGGGTTCGTACGTTCCGACTCCCTCCCCCGATATCTCGCTGTCGCCGAGCGAGATGAGGCCGGTCTTCCGGTCGGCGAGCGGGCGCTCGGCCGGGTCGCCGTAGAGCTTGGTGGCCTCGGCCGCCCGGATCTTCTCCAGGTCCGGCGGCAGCGGCGCAGAGGTGAGCGTGGCGCTCCCGCGGTCCTTGCCGTCCGCGGCCTGGGCGGGTGTGCCCGCGATCGTGCCGAGCACGGCCGCCATCGCGACGGCCGCCGCGAACGAACATCGCAGTCCGCCCTGGCGACTGCGTCTGGTGCGCTTCATTGCGCCTCCCCGGTTTGGTGTTACCCACGGTTTTTACTGGTCAGTAGCGGCCTTGGGAATACCTAGAACAAGACAAGTGCTCAACTTTTCAGCGAGGTCTGACGGAGAGGTAGGTTCGTGGAATGACCAGCGACGCCAGCGCAAGCGCAAGCGGTGAGTACCGGATCGAGCACGACTCCATGGGCGAGGTGCGGGTCCCCGCGCACGCCAAATGGCGGGCGCAGACGCAGCGGGCGGTGGAGAACTTCCCCGTCTCCGGACAGCGTCTTGAGCGCGCGCACATCGCCGCCCTCGCGCGGATCAAGGCGGCTGCCGCGAAGGTCAACGCGGAGCTTGGCGTGCTCGACAAGGACATCGCGTCGGCGATCGCGGACGCGGCGGGCGAGGTGGCCGAAGGCCGCTGGGACGAGCACTTCCCGGTGGACGTCTTCCAGACGGGCTCCGGCACGTCGTCCAACATGAACACGAACGAGGTGCTCGCCACGCTCGCCACGGAGCGGCTCGGGCGTGACGTCCACCCGAACGACCACGTGAACGCCTCCCAGTCCTCGAACGACGTCTTCCCGTCCTCGATCCACATCGCGGCCACGGGAGCCGTGACCGGCGATCTGATCCCCGCCCTCGAACACCTGGCTGCGGCCCTGGAGCGGAAGTCCGAGGAGTTCGCCGACGTCGTGAAGTCCGGGCGTACGCATCTGATGGACGCGACGCCCGTCACGCTCGGCCAGGAGTTCGGCGGCTACGCGGCGCAGGTGCGCTACGGCGTGGAGCGCCTGCGCTCATCGCTGCCGCGTCTGGCCGAACTGCCGCTCGGCGGAACGGCGGTGGGCACCGGCATCAACACCCCGCCCGGCTTCTCGGCGGCCGTGATCGACGAGGTGGCGCGCGCCACCGGGCTTCCGCTGACCGAGGCCCGTGACCACTTCGAGGCGCAGGGCGCGCGGGACGGGATCGTCGAGACCAGCGGGCAGTTGCGGACGATCGGCGTCGGCCTGACGAAGATCGCCAACGATCTGCGCTGGATGGCCTCAGGACCGCGGACCGGGCTCGCCGAGATCAACCTGCCCGACCTGCAGCCCGGTTCCTCGATCATGCCGGGGAAGGTGAACCCGGTCATCCCCGAGGCGGTCCTGATGGTCGCCGCCCAGGTCACCGGCAACGACGCGACGGTCGCCGCGGCGGGGGCCGCGGGGAACTTCGAGCTGAACGTGATGCTTCCCGTGATCGGCAAGAACGTCCTTGAGTCCATGCGGCTGCTCGCGAACGTGTCGCGGCTGCTCGCCGACCGGACGGTCGACGGAATCACCGCGAACGCCGAGCGGGCCCGGGAGTTTGCCGAGTCCTCGCCCTCCGTCGTCACTCCGCTGAACAAGTACATCGGGTACGAGGAGGCGGCGAAGGTGGTCAAGAAGTCGCTGGCCGAGCGGAAGACCATCCGGGAGGTCGTGCTCGAAGGCGGGTACGTCGAGCGGGGCGACCTCACGTCGGCCCAGCTGGACGAGGCGCTGGACGTACTGCGGATGACTCACCCGTAGGGATGCCCTACTAATATCTCCGCATGACAGACCTCACCACGCCGCCAACGACGAGCAGCGGAGCAGCACGATGGGCCCCCGGCTCCCAGGTGCTGTGGCGGTACAAGGAGAACGGCGGGGACGCGATCCACATCTGCCGGCCCGTCACGGTCGTACAGGACACCCAGGAACTGCTCGCCGTGTGGCTGGCTCCGGGGACCGAGTGCGTCAAGCCCGTCATCGCCGACGGGACGCCCGTTCACCAGGAGCCCCTCGCCACCCGCTACACCAAGCCCCGTGCCCTGCGCAGGGACCGGTGGTTCGGCACCGGAGTGCTGAAGCTGGCCCGGCCCGCCGAGCCGTGGTCGGTGTGGCTTTTCTGGGAGCCCGGCTGGCAGTTCAAGAGCTGGTACGTGAATCTCGAGGAGCCACGCGGCCGTTGGGCCGGAGGCATCGATTCCGAGGATCACTTTCTGGACATCTCTGTACGGCCGGACAGGACCTGGCAGTGGCACGACGAGGACGAGTTCGCACAGGCCCAGCGCGCAGGACTGATGGAGGAGGCAAAAGCGCAGGAAGTGCGGGCCGCCGCACACGCGGCCATCGATGTGATCCACTCCTGGGGACAGCCCTTTTCGGACAACTGGCAGCACTGGCGCCCCGATCCGGACTGGACTATTCCAGCCCTACCGGATGACTGGGACCGCACGCCCGCGCATGTGACGTCATGAGACCCTTGATGCGCCCCCATGGTTCAAACGTAGGATCGTCCTCCGCAAGGGCGCACAGCAGCAACCCAGCTTCAACTCCCTGAGCTTGCGCGTTGCCTGACAGGGTGTCATCGAAGGGCGGCAGAACGTGAGCGAGGCGAGCGGGTTCGAGGGGTACGGCGGGTCATCCGGCGTGCTGCCCGACCGTACGGGGCAGGCCGAAGCCTTCGACGCCATCGGACAGCACTACGACGACGCCTTCCCGCACAAGGACGGCCAGCTCGCCGCCGGGCGCAGGCTCGCCGACGCGCTGGCGCCCGGGTCGAGGATCCTCGACGTGGGCTGCGGAACCGGACTTCCGACCGCTCAGCAACTCGTGGGCGCCGGTCACTCGGTCCTCGGGATCGACCTCTCCCCGGGCATGCTCGACCTCGCCAGGAAGAACGTGCCCGACCAGGGCGCCGAGTTCCGGCGGCTCGACGTGGCGGCGCTGCGGGCCGAAGGGCCGGACGGCGTGGGCCTGTTCGACGGAATCACGGCGTTCTTCGCGCTGTTGATGCTTCCGCGCGCCGAGATCCCGTACGCTCTGCGGCTGCTGCACGGACTGCTGCGCCCCGGTGGTCTGCTCGCACTGTCCATGGTCGAAGCCGACCTGGACGACGCGAGAATTCCGTTCCTGGGGCACACAATCCGGGTATCCGGATATCTGCGGGACGAACTGCGGCAGGCCGTACGTGACGCGGGCTTCGACATCGTCGACGAGGACACGTACTCCTACGCCCCGGCCAGTACCGACGTACCACCCGAGCATCAGCTCTTCCTGCACTGCCGACGCGGCTGACCAAAGTAGCCACCGGAGACCAAGGCGCAGCCCCGGACGGACGGATTCGAAACGCGTGACGGAGCACTCCATCCCCGACGAGGGCCGACAGCCCCGAGCTGCCCGGCCCCCCGCCCCCGCGGACCCACGCGGGGCGCTGGTGCGTACCCCGAAGGCGAGGGACAGCGCGGGCGCGGCCGCCTTACCCGCGCAGCCGACACAGTCCCCTCAGGCGGCACAGGCACGGACCGGCGACCCCGCCCCGGGCCCCAGCGACGAGCACTCCCAGCCGTCGGGGTCCCCGGGGCAGCACCCCGACCCGCACCGCCCGCGCCCCGATGGCGCTCCGGGCGGCGAGGAGCGGCGCTCGGGACAGCCCAGGCCACCGGGCGGAGGCCCCGCCGCCATGCGCCGTGACGGCGACCGGCTGCGCTTCGTGGGCGCGGCGACCCGGCGGATCGCCCGCGGCATCGACCTGGACGAGATCGTGATGGGCCTGTGCCGGGCCACGGTGCCGACGTTCTCCGACGCCATACTGGTCTATCTGCGCGACCCGCTGCCGGTCGGCGAGGAGCGGCCGAGCGGCGCCCTCGTACTGCGCCTGCGCCGCACCGACCGCATCCCCGAGGAGCCCGACACCGAGGGCGGCACGATGCCCGCCCTCCAGGTGCAGTCCGACCTGGTGACCACCGCCGAGCTCTGCGAGGTACGCCCCGGCGGCACCCTCGCCGAGGTCCTTCGCGGCGTCCGCCCGGTCTTCGCCGACGCCCCCGCGGCAAGCGCCGCGCTGCCCGAACTGCTCGGCGAGGGGCGGACCGTGCCCTCGGGCCAGCGGACCATCCTCGCCCCGCTGCGGGGCAGGCGCCGGGTGATCGGCGCCGCGGTGTTCCTGCGCCGCCCCGACCGGCCCGCGTTCGAGAACGACGACCTGCTTGTCGCGGCCCAACTGGCGACGCACAGCGCGCTCGGCATCGACAAGGCGGTGCTCTACGGCCGCGAGGCGTACATCGCCGACGAGCTCCAGCGCACGATGCTGCCCGAGACTTTGCCACGCCCGACCGGCGTCCGCCTCGCCTCCCGCTATCTCCCGGCCGCCGAGACGGCCCGCGTCGGCGGCGACTGGTACGACGCGATCCCGCTGCCCGGCAGCCGCGTAGCCCTCGTCGTGGGCGACGTCATGGGGCACTCCATGACATCGGCCGCGATCATGGGCCAGCTGCGGACCACCGCGCAGACCCTGGCCGGGCTCGACCTGCCGCCCCAGGAGGTCCTGCACCACCTGGACGAGCAGGCCCAGCGGCTCGGCTCGGACCGCATGGCGACCTGCCTCTACGCGGTCTACGACCCGGTCGCGCACCGCATCACCATCGCCAACGCCGGCCACCCGCCACCCGTCCTGCTGCATCTGGGCGGCCGGGCGGAGGTCCTGCGGGTCCCGCCGGGCGCGCCCATCGGCGTGGGCGGCGTCGACTTCGAAGCCGTGGAGCTCGACGCGCCCGCGGGCGCCACGCTGCTGCTCTACACGGACGGCCTTGTCGAGTCCCGCCTGCGTGACGTGTGGACCGGCATAGAGCAGCTGCGCGAACGGCTCGCCGCCACCGCCCAGTTGACGGGGCCGGACCACCCGCCGCCCTTGGAAGCCCTCTGCGACGACGTGCTCGACATGCTCGGCCCCGGCGACCGGGACGACGACATCGCGCTGCTCGCCGCCCGCTTCGACGGAATCGCGCCGAGCGATGTCGCGTACTGGTACCTGGAGCCGGAGGACGCGACACCGGCCCGCGCCCGCCGCCTGGCCCGCAGCGCCCTGGAGCGCTGGGGCCTCCAGGAGCTGAACGACTCCCTGGAGCTCCTGGTCAGCGAGGTCGTGACCAACGCCGTGCGGTACGCATCCCGCCCGGTGACACTGCGCCTGCTGCGTACGGACGTGCTGCGCTGCGAGGTCGGCGACGACGTGCCGCAGCTGCCGCGCCTCCGGCAGGCGCGGGCCACGGACGAGGGCGGACGCGGGCTCTACCTGGTCAACAAGCTGGCCCGGCGGTGGGGCGCGACGCGCCTGAGCACGGGCAAGGTGGTGTGGTTCGAGCTGAACCACAGCTGAGCAGGCAGCAGTACGGCGAAGGCGCCCGGAAGCATGTGCTTCCGGGCGCCTTCGCCGTACTCAGTTCTGTTGGCGCTGTCCGTTCGGGTTCTCCGGGATCTCGATGGAGCCCGTCGGGTCGGGGTCCGGCTCCTCCGGGTCGTCCGTCGGCTCCTGGGTCGTCGGGTCGTCCGTCGGCTCCTGGGTCGTCGGGTCGTCCGTCGGTTCCTTGGTGGTCGGCTCGTCCGTCGGAGGCTTCGTCGTCGGCTCCTCGGACTCCGTCGGCTCGTCCGTGGGCTCCTCGGGGGCCTCCGTCGTCGGATCGGGAGGCGGTGCGATGGCCGCGCCCATGGACGTGTCCAGGTCGAACTTGCTGGGCGAGCCCATCGCCTTGAAGGTGTACGCCGCCCAGATCTGCGCCGGGAAGCTGCCGCCGTCGACGCGCGGCAGACCGCCGGCGCCCTTCATGGAGACCTGCTTGCTCTCCTCGGCCGTGCCCGCGGCACCCTCACCGAAGAGACCGACCGAGGTGACGAGCTTGGGCGTGTAGCCGGTGAACCAGGCCGACTTGTTGTCGTCGGACGTACCGGTCTTGCCCGCCACGTCCTGCACCGGGCTGCGCACCGCGCTGCCCGTGCCGTCGTCGACCACACCGGTCAGGACCGAGGTCAGCGAGTCCGCGGTGCCCCGCTCCACGACCTGCTCGCCGATCGGGTCCGGCAGGTCGATCGTGCGGTCCTTGTGCTCGACCTTGGCCACGATCGCCGGGGTGACCTTCTTGCCGTGGTTGTCGAGCGTGGCGTACACACCCGCCATCTCCAGCGGGCTCGCGCCCATGGTGCCCAGGGTCTGCGCGGGCACGGCGGGCAGGTCCTCGACGTCCATGCCGAGCTTGCCGGCCGTCTCCAGCACGTCGTCCATGCCGACGTCCACGCCCATCTGCGCGAAGACGGAGTTGATGGACTTGTTCATCGCCTTCTGGACGGTGACCGGGCCATAACTCTTGCCGTCCTCGTTCGGCGGGGCGAAGCCGACGTCGCTGCCCTTGACCGGGCGCTTGCTGGTGCCGTCGTAGACCGTGTTCGCCGTGATCGGCTGGCCGGACTGCGTCTGGGAGCCGTTCTCCAGGGCGGCGGCCAGGATCAGCGGCTTGAAGGTGGAGGCGGGCTGGTAGTCGCGCCGGGCCGCGTTGTTCGTGAAGTGCTTGACGTAGTCCTGGCCGCCGTACATCGCGAGGACCTTGCCGGTCTTGGGGTCGACGGACGCGGCGCCCGCCTGCACCCGGGCGTCGGCCTTGCGCTTGTCGGGGTCGAGCTTGTCGTTCAGCTGCTTGTCGACAGCCTTCTCCAGCTGCTTCTGCTTCTTCTCGTCGATGTTGAGCGTGATCGAGTAGCCGCCCGCGTCGAACTGCTTCTCGCTGAGGTTGCCCGCCCGCATGACCTCGTCCTTGGCCTGCTTCACCAGATAGCCGGTCTGCCCTTCGAGGCCGGGCGCGGCCTTGGGCTTGTCCGGCACGTCGAACGTGAGCTTCTCGCGCTCACCCGCGGGCAGCCAGCCCTCCTCGACCATGTTGTCGAGTACGTAGTTCCAGCGGGCCTTGACCAGTCTGCGGCTGGCGTCGGTGGCGGAGGTCCAGTCGTACTGGCTCGGGGCCTGGAGGAGGGCGGCGAGATAGGCGCCCTGCGTGACGTTCAGCTCCTCGGCGTCCACGCCGTAGTACGCCTGGGCGGCGGCCTGGATGCCGTAGGCGCCGCGGCCGTAGTAGCTGGTATTGATGTACCCGGCGAGGATGTCGTCCTTGCTCCTGTTCTGGTCCACCTTCAGCGAGATGACCAGTTCCTTGAACTTGCGGGTCACCGTCTGATCCTGCGTCAAGTAGTAGTTCTTGACGTACTGCTGGGTGATCGTCGAGCCGCCCTGCTTGCCCTTGCCGGTGACCGTGTTGATCAGGCCGCGGGCCGTGCCCTTGAAGTCGACGCCCTTGTCCTTGTAGAAGGACTTGTTCTCGGCGGCCACGAACGTGCGCTGCACCTTCTTCGGCACCTTGTCCAAGTCGACGACCTCACGGTTCAGTTCGCCGGTCCTGGCGATGACCTTGCCGTCCTTGTACTTGTAGACGTTGCTCTGCAGCTTGGCCGCCGCGTTGCCCTCGGGCACGTCGACCACCATGTAGAGGATGACGAAACCGAGCATGCCCAGCAGGCAGAGGCCGAAGAACGTACCCAGGATCTTCTTCAGCGTGAAGAAGCGGCGTATGCCGGTGCGCTTGGGTTTGCCGGCGCCGGCAGGGCGCCCGCGCGCTGCCCGGCGCGCGCCGCGCTGTCGCGCCTGTCGCTCTTCCGCTCGGCCCATGGCTCTGAGTGCTCCGCTTCCGTCTAGTCCTCATGCGTACGTCGAGTCAGCTCATGAAGCTAACACCGCACCCTGGGACAAACTCCTGCCGATCCGGCCTTTTCCGGACGTGACAATGAGCACCTGCCCTTAAGAACCGACGAACACAGACCTCAGAAGGTTGCCTGACTTTCGAACCTGTGAGCACCTCGTGACCGGTATACATGGCGGGTATACACACCGTGTAGAGTGCTCCGCATGTCCATCGGTCACACCCTCCTCGGCCTGCTCGAATCGGGCCCGCGCCACGGCTACGACCTCAAGCGCACCTTCGACGAGAAGTTCGGTCACGACAAGCCGCTGCACTACGGGCAGGTCTACTCGACCATGTCCCGCCTCCTGAAGAACGGCCTCGTCGAGGTCGACGGCATAGAGGCGGGCGGCGGCCCCGAGCGCAAGCGGTACGCGATCACCGAAGCCGGCATCACCGATGTCGAGCGGTGGCTCGCCACCCCGGAGAAGCCCGAGCCCTACCTCCAGTCGACCCTCTACACGAAGGTCGTCCTCGCGCTCCTCACCGAGCGCGACGCCTCGGAGATGCTCGACGCCCAGCGCGCCGAGCACCTGCGCCTGATGCGCATCCTCACCGACCGCAAGCGCAAGGGCGACCTCGCCGACCAGCTGATCTGCGACCACGCGCTCTTCCACCTCGAAGCCGATCTGCGCTGGCTGGAACTTGCCGCCGCGCGCCTCGGCAAGCTCGCCCAGGAGGTTCGCTCCGCATGACCCCCGCAGGTTCCCTTCTCACCGCCTCCGGTCTTCACAAGGCGTACGGTCCGACGACCGCGCTCGACGGCGCCGACTTCTCCATCCATCCCGGCGAGGTCGTCGCGGTGATGGGCCCGTCCGGCTCCGGCAAGTCCACGCTCCTGCACTGCCTCGCGGGGATCGTCAAGCCCGACTCGGGCTCCATCACGTACAACGGCCGCGAGCTCGTCGACCTGCCGGACGCGGCGCTGAGCGCCCTGCGCCGCAGCGAGTTCGGCTTCGTCTTCCAGTTCGGGCAGCTGGTCCCCGAGCTGACGTGCGTCGAGAACGTGGCGCTTCCGCTGCGGCTGAACGGCGCCAAGCGCAAGGACGCCGAGGCGACCGCCCGCACCTGGATGGAGCGTCTGGAGGTCGAGGACGTCACCGCCAAGCGGCCCGGCGAGGTCTCCGGCGGCCAGGGCCAGCGGGTCGCCGTGGCCCGCGCGCTCGCCACAAGTCCGCGCGTGCTCTTCGCCGACGAGCCCACCGGCGCGCTCGACTCGCTCAACGGCGAGCGTGTGATGGAGCTGCTCACCGACGCCGCGCGCTCGACGAACGCCGCCGTCGTCCTGGTCACGCACGAGACGCGCGTCGCCGCCTACTCCGACCGCGAGATCGTCGTACGCGACGGCAGGTCACGCGACATGGAGCGGGCGATATGAGCCTCGACACGCGCGCCGAGGCCCACACGCGGCCCGGGCCGCCGCACGCCGACCCCGCCGCGGCTGTGTCCACGGGGGGATCCCGCGCCTTCGTCCGTGACCTCGCGCTGGGCATCCGGTTCGCCGTCGGCGGCGGCCGCGAGGGCTGGGCTCGCACCCTCCTGACCGCGGTCGGCGTCGGCCTCGGCGTGGCCCTGCTGCTCGGCGCGGCATCCGTGCCCAACCTGCTCCAGAACCGCGAGGACCGCTCGGTGGCTCGCTCCGCCGAGGGCGAGTTCACGGGCAAGAAGATCAAGCGGTCGGACTCCACGGTCCTGCAACGCGACGTTCCCACCGACTTCCGCGACAAGACGGTGAGCGGCCGCGTGCTGCGCGCCGAGGGCACGCACCCGGCCCTGCCGCCCGGCCTGAAGAAGATCCCGGCGGACGGCGAGATGTTCGTGTCGCCCGCCCTGCGCGAGCTCCTCGGCAGCTCCGAGGGCGCTCTCCTCAAGGAGCGCTACAGCCAGTACCGCGTCACCGGCACCATCGGCGACGCCGGCCTGACCAACCCCCAGGAGCTCTACTACTACGCCGGTTCCGACGCCCTCACCCCGGCCAAGGGCGGCCACCGCGTCGAAAGCTTCGGCTACAAGGAGCCTGCGGAACCCCTGGACCAGATGCTGATCGTCCTGGTGGTCCTGATCTGCGTGGTCCTGCTGACCCCGGTGATCATCTTCATCGGCACGGCCGTCCGCTTCGGCGGCGACCGGCGCGACCGGCGTCTCGCGGCGTTGCGCCTCGTCGGCGCCGACGCCCACAGCGTGCGACGGATCGCGGCGGGCGAGGCCCTGTGCGGCGCACTGCTCGGTCTCGCCGCGGGTGGCCTGTTCTTCCTGGGCGTGCGCGAACTGATCGGCACGCTCGATGGGTGGAAGATCAGCGCCTTCCCCTCGGACGTGGTGCCGGTGCCCGCCCTCGCCGTACTGATCCTGCTCGCCGTGCCGGTCACGGCCGTCCTGGTCACGCTGGTCTCGCTGCGGGCCGTCTCCATCGAGCCGCTGGGCGTCGTCCGCAGCAGCAAGCCCCGCAAGCGCCGTCTGTGGTGGCGCATCGTGATGCCGCTCCTCGGCCTCGGGATCCTGCTGGCCGCGGGCCAGGTCGGCGGCGACATGGCACCGCCGGTCTTCGCCATCGGCGCGGGTGCGACGCTCACCCTGGTGGGCCTGGCGGCGCTGCTGCCCTGGCTCGTCGAGGTGAGCGTGGCGAAGCTGCGCGGCGGCGGCCCCATCCCCTGGCAACTGGCCACCCGCAGACTTCAGTTGAGCAGCGGTACGGCGGCACGGGCGGTCAGCGGCATCACCGTCGCCGTGGCGGGCGCGGTTGCCCTGCAGATGCTGTTCGTCGCGATGCACGACGACTTCAACCAGGCCACCGACAACAATCCCGGCCGCGCCAAGCTGGTCGTGACGGCCGACGTCGGCGACGGCGAACTCGCCGCGCGGATGATCGACACGTTCCGCACGACCAAGGGCGTCGAGAAGGTCATCGGCACGGTGTCCACGTACGTCGTCAAGCCGGGCAAGCTCAAGAACGCGGACGACATGCGGCCCACCACGGAGCTGACGGTCGCCACCTGCGCGAACCTGCGCGAGCTCGCCCACATCGGCAGCTGCGAGGACGGCGACACCTTCGTCGTGCACACCGGCACCGCGATGGACAAGTGGGTCGACAAAGCGGCGCGCCCCGGCAAGCCGGTCGACCTGAACGCCATCAGCTGGGACGAGCCCGGCCACCGGCACGCCCCGTGGACGCTGCCCGCCGACTCCCGCACGGTCAAGGCCCGCTCCGACCCGGGGGGCGAGCTGCACAACGGCATCTTCGCCACGCCCGGCGCGATCGACCTGTCCAAGATGGCCGACGCCGCCACGACCGCGATGATCAAGGTCGACCCGGACGTCCCGGACGCCGAGGAGTACATCCGCAACGCCGGGGCGCACGTGGACCCGTTCCTCGACGTGCGGACGCTGCGGGCGATCGAGCGCGACAAGCAGTACGCCACCATCCAGACCGGACTGCGGATCGGCGCGATGGCGACGATGGCGCTGATCGCGGCGTCCATGCTGGTCTCGATGATCGAGCAACTGCGGGAGCGCAAGCGCCTGCTCGCCGCGCTCACGGCGTTCGGCACGCGCCGCGCCTCGATGGCGTGGTCGATCCTGTGGCAGACCGCGATCCCGGTCGTGATCGGCCTGGCTCTCGCCGTCGCGGGCGGAACCGGCCTCGGCTGGGTCATGGTCCGCATGATCCGGCATTCGGTCACCGACTGGTGGCTGTTCGCTCCCCTGACGGCCGCCGGAGCCGTGCTCGTCGCGGTCGTGACGCTGCTCAGCCTGCCGCCGCTGTGGCGCATGATGCGCCCGGACGGTCTGCGCACGGAGTAACTGCCCTTCCAGGGCCGGTACGTTGCCGGTGCGGGGTCACAACACCCGCACCGGCAACGGCTTGACGGCCCCCCTCAGGGCGGCGGCGAGCGCCTCGTACTCCGCGGCCCGCGCGGCCCCCGTACGCATGGCGAGGGCGATGCTCCGGGTCGGCGCCGGGTCCGCGAAGTAGCCGGTCAGGAGCTGATTGCTGCGGCTGGTCTCGACGCGGACGGCGGTGCGCGGAAGCAGCGTCACGCCGAGCCCGCCGGCCACGAGCTGGACGAGCGTGGAGAGCCCGGCCGCGGTGGTGGTCACCGGGGCGTCCGCGCGCCCCGCCTCGCGGCAGATGTCCAGGGCCTGGTCGCGCAGGCAGTGCCCCTCGTCGAGCAGCAGCAGGTTCAGCTCGCGCAGGGCCTCGCGCGGGATCCCCTCCCGCCCGCCGAGCCAGTGGTCCAGGGGCGTGACGAGCACGAAGTCCTCGTCGAACAGGGGCAGTTCGGTGATGCCGGGCACGCCGAGCGGCACGGCGAGCAGCAGCAGATCGAGCCGCCCCGCGCCGAGCCCCTCGATCAGGGACGAGGTCTGCTCCTCGTGCACCTGGAGGTCGAGGTCCGGGTACTTCTCGTGTACGAGCCCGATGACGGTCGGCAGCAGATAGGGCGCCACGGTCGGGATCACGCCGAGCCGCAGCGCCCCGGTGAACGGCGCGCGCACCGCGTCGGCCTCCTCCATCAGCGCCCCGACCTCGTCGAGCACGGCCCTGGCGCGCACCGCGAGCCGCTCACCCGCCGAGGAGAGCAGGACCTTGCGGGTCGTACGCTCAAGCAGGGTGACACCGAGTGTCTCCTCCAGGGCGGACACGGCGCCGGAGAGCGCGGGCTGGCTCATCCCGATCGCGGCGGCGGCGTCCCGGAAGTGCAGATGCTCGGCGACGGCGGCGAAGGCGCGCAGCTGGGCGAGGCTGGGTTGGCGGGCCCCCCGCTTGGTCACGGGCTTGGCGCTGGTGGCCACGGGCCCCTCCTTAACTACTGGCACTGATAGCCAGGTCCGATCAACACGACCCACTCTAGCTATTTCCCTAATCAATGCACCCTGTGCCACGATCATCATCAGTCCAACCCCCCAGGAAACTCCCCAAAAGGGATTTTCTTTGCTGCAAGGAGAGCGCGTGCTCACTGTCGGTGACAAGTTCCCCCAGTTCGATCTGACTGCCTGTGTCTCGCTTGAGAAGGGCTCCGAGTTCAAGCAGATCGACCACAAGACCTACGAGGGCAAGTGGAAGATCGTCTTCGCGTGGCCCAAGGACTTCACCTTCGTGTGCCCCACCGAGATCGCCGCCTTCGGCAAGCTGAACGAAGAGTTCGCTGACCGCGACGCCCAGATCCTCGGCTTCTCCGGCGACTCCGAGTTCGTGCACCACGCCTGGCGCAAGGACCACCCGGACCTGACCGACCTGCCCTTCCCGATGATGGCCGACTCGAAGCACGAGCTCATGCGTGACCTCGGCATCGAGGGCGAGGACGGCTTCGCGCAGCGCGCCGTCTTCATCGTCGACCAGAACAACGAGATCCAGTTCACGATGGTGACCGCCGGTTCCGTGGGCCGTAACCCCAAGGAGGTCCTCCGGGTCCTCGACGCGCTCCAGACGGACGAGCTGTGCCCGTGCAACTGGACCTCCGGCGACGAGACCCTGGACCCGGTCGCGCTGCTCTCGGGCGAGTGAACGGAGCCTTCTGACATGGCACTCGACGAACTGAAGTCCGCCGTACCGGACTACGCCAAGGACCTGAAGCTGAACCTCGGCTCGGTCATCGGCAACTCGGACCTGCCGCAGCAGCAGCTGTGGGGCACGGTGCTCGCCTGCGCGATCGCCTCCCGCTCCCCGCGCGTGCTGCGTGAGCTGGAGCCCGAGGCGAAGGCGAACCTCTCCCCCGAGGCGTACACCGCCGCCAAGTCCGCCGCCGCGGTCATGGCGATGAACAACGTCTTCTACCGGACGCGTCACCTGCTCTCGGACCCCGAGTACGGGACGATGCGGGCCGGCCTGCGGATGAACGTCATCGGCAACCCCGGTGTGGAGAAGGTCGACTTCGAGCTGTGGTCGCTCGCCGTCTCCGCCATCAACGGCTGCGGCCAGTGCCTCGACTCCCACGAGCAGGTGCTGCGCAAGGCCGGTGTGGACCGCGAGACGATCCAGGAAGCGTTCAAGATCGCCGCGGTGATCCAGGCGGTCGGCGTCACGCTGGACTCCGAGGAGTCGCTCGCGTAGCGGTTCCCCTGAGCGGTAACGGAACGGCCCCTCCCAGCGGTTGCTGGAAGGGGCCGTTTCTCATGCGCGCCGTCGATCACCGGCTCCGCCGAGTTCGTCCTCAATCGGCGGACGGGCTGTCGACCGGTGCCACGTCCAACGCCGTGGCACCCCGCGGCTGCGGTGACTGCTTCAGGGCGGCCTCCCGCGAGTACGCCCGCAAGTAGCCCACCACCGTGTTGGTGACGGCGACCAGCGGCACGGCCACCACGGCCCCGCCGATCCCGGCGACCAGGCCGCCCGCGGCCACGGACAGCACCACGGCCAGCGGATGCACCCGTACGGCCCGGCCGAGGATGAACGGCTGGAGGATGTGTCCCTCGATCTGCTGCACGGCGAGGACCACCACGAGGGCCATCACGCCGGTGAAGACGCCCTGCGTCACCAGCGCCACCACCACGGCGAGGGCGCCCGAGATGACCGCGCCCACCAGCGGGATGAACGCGAACAGGAAGATGAAGACGGCCAGCGGCACCGCCATCGGCACCCCGAGGAAGTAGATGCCGAGCCCGATGAAGATCGCGTCGATCAGAGCCACTATCACCGTGCCGCGCACGTAGGCGGTGAGGGTGCGCCAGGCGCGGGGGCCCGCTCCCGCGATGCCGGGCCGCGCGGGCGCCGGGACCAGTTTCAGGACCCACTGCCAGATCCGCTTGCCGTCGTACAGCAGGAAGAGCGTCGAGAACATCGTGAGCAGGATGCCGGTCATGGCCTCCACGATCACGGTGACGCCTTCGAGCCCCGCCGACGTCAGCTCCTCCGTGTTCGCCCCGACCGCTTCACGCAGGCTCTTGGCGATGTCGTTGATCTGATCCTCGGTCACATGGAACGGGCTGGTGAGCAGCCAGTTGCGCAGATCGTCGATGCCGTTCTGGACCTGGCTGGAGAGCGTGTCCGCGTTCTCCATGACCTGCCAGACCACGAACCAGCCGACGAGTCCCATGATCACGAAGCCGAGTACGGCGGTGACGACCGTGGCGAGGCCCCGCGGCAGGCCGAGCCGCTTGAGCCGGACCACGGTCGGCTGGAGCATCGCGGTGATGAGCAGCGCGGCGACGAAGGCGAAGACGACCAGCTGCACGGCGCTGATGACCTTCATCAACACCCAGAGCGTGCCCGCGAGTACGAGCAGCCGCCAGCCGGCCTCGGCCGCGACCCGCATCCCCCACGGCACCGCCGCGACGGGGTCGGGCCTGGCCGCTATGTCCGGTGCGTAGGCGGGCGGCGCGGGGACGACCTCACCCTCGGCCGCGGCATCGTCGGCTGCCGAGCGGCGGGACGGTTCGATGTCATCGTCGAAGCCGTCATCAGGCCCTTCTTTCGCGCCCATCCGCTCGCCCACCTGGGACAGTCCGGACCCGAGCCTGCCGATCCATCCTGGTACTCGCGACATGATCCGTCCTCTTCCCCCGTCTTTCCCCACCACTCCCCCCTGGAAGTTGTCGGACTGACCGTACACGGCGAAGACCCCCCACCGAAGGACGGTGAGGGGCCTTTGAAGGTTGAGCGAGACGCCGCTCAGTACCAGTTGTTCGCCTGCCAGAAGTCCCAGGCTCCGCACGGGCTTCCGTAGCGGTCGTTCATGTAGCCGAGACCCCACTTGATCTGTGTGGCGGGGTTCGTCTGCCAGTCGGCTCCGGCCGAGGACATCTTGGAGCCGGGGAGCGCCTGGACGAGGCCGTACGCGCCGGAACCGGCGTTGGTGGCCTTGTAGTTCCAGGTGGACTCGTGGTTGACGATGTTGCTGAAGCACTGGAACTGGTCGCCGGGGACCATCTGCCGTGCCATCGCCTGGACCTGCGAGACGGTGTACGAGGACTGCGGGGAGAAAGCCGAGGCGTCGCGCGTGGAGGAACGGCTGGCCTTGACCTCCGTCTTCTCCTCGCGCTCCTTCTTGGCTGCCGCCTTCTCTGCGGCCTCCGCCTTCTCAGCGGCCTTCTGCTTGGCGATCGCCGACTCGGCGGCCTCCTTGCGGGCCGCTTCCGCCGCGGACTTCTTCGCCGCCGTGTCGGCAGCCATGGCCTGCGCGTCGGCCTGCTGCGTCAGGGACGCGGTCTGTACCTGGGCCTGCTGACCCGCGGGGATGTCTGCGAGGAGTGTCGCTTCGCTTGCCGTCGCCTCGAAGTCGTTGTCATTCGAGGCGCCCTGGGTGCTGCCCGAGGCGACACCGACAACAGCGCCGACAGTGGTGACCGCGGTGGCAGATGCCACGGCGAATCCCCGGACCGAAATCCGGCTCACAAGCGGTTTCCTTCCAGCAGCGCCCGCATAGGTGACCTCGCGGACGCAATCGTGCCCCTGGCGCTGGCCTCCGCTTGGTTCTCGGTCACGGGAGGCACGGACCCGGTGGACAACTCCCGTGAGGGGAGCGTCGCGTGGTGCTCGGGCGGCATGCGACTGCCACTATGAAGTTCTGGTGTTTCCGGTTTGCGGTACCGCTGGGGGTACCGGTGTGTCGCATGCGGGGCCTGACAGGACCCAGACTCTGCCCCAGCCGGACACCGCAAGGCAATTCTCCGTTGCGTGTGAAAGCTCACACCTCGTTTGCCCCAGGAGTTTTTCGGAAAAGGGCGAACGCCAAGACGCCGCCCGGCTAAGCTCCTTCGCTTCGCCGGGCGGCGCCCAACTACCCTGTAACCACCGTGAACTGGTTCAGATCGACCCGTCCTCCAGCATTTCGGTCACGAGCGCCGCGATCGGCGAACGCTCGGAGCGGGTGAGCGTCACATGGGCGAAGAGCGGATGCCCCTTCAGCTTCTCGACCACGGCAACTACCCCGTCGTACCGCCCCACTCGGAGGTTGTCGCGCTGGGCGACGTCATGAGTGAGTACGACGCGGGAGTTCGCCCCGATCCTGGACAGAACGGTCAAAAGGACGTTCCGTTCCAGGGATTGGGCCTCGTCGACAATCACGAACGCGTCGTGCAACGAGCGCCCGCGGATATGGGTGAGCGGGAGCACTTCGAGCATGCCGCGCGCCGTCACCTCCTCGATGACCGCCTTGCCCGCCACCGAGCCGAGCGTGTCGAAGACCGCCTGCGCCCAGGGGCCCATCTTCTCGGCCTCGGTGCCGGGCAGATAGCCGAGCTCCTGCCCGCCCACCGCGTACAGCGGCCGGAAGACCATCACCTTCTGGTGCTGGCGGCGCTCCAGGACCGCCTCAAGTCCCGCGCAGAGCGCGAGAGCCGACTTGCCGGTGCCCGCCCGGCCGCCCATCGACAGGATGCCGATGTCCGGATCGAGCAGCAGATCCAGCGCGATGCGCTGCTCCGCACTCCTCCCCTTGATGCCGAAGGCCTCACGATCACCGCGTACGAGACGAATGTTGCCCTCGGCCGTGACGCGGCCAAGTGCCTTGCCCTTCTCGGACTGGATGGTGAGGCCCGTGTGGACGGGCAGGTCCGCCACCTCCGGCACGTACAGCGTGTCTTCCTCGAAGAGGAGGTCCACCTGGTCACCGGAGAGGGTCAGTTCGGACATTCCGGTCCAGCCGGAGTCCGTGATGGCGAGTTCGGCGCGGTACTCCTCGGCGAGGAGGCCGACCGATGACGCCTTGATCCTCAGAGGCAGATCCTTCGACACGACAGTGACGTCGTATCCCTCTGCCTGGAGGTTGCGCGCTACGGCGAGAATCCGTGAGTCGTTGTCCCCCAACCGGTAGCCGGCCGGAAGCACGCCGGGATCGGAGTGGTTGAGCTCGACGCGCAGCGTGCCGCCCAGGTCGCCGATCGGGATCGGCGCGTCCAGGCGACCGTGCCTGACCCGGCAGTCGTCCAGCAGGCGCAGGGCCTGCCGGGCGAAGTAGCCGAGCTCGGGATGGTGCCGCTTCGCCTCGAGCTCCGTGACCACGACGACGGGCAGCACGACTTCGTGCTCGTCGAAGCGGTACATGGAGTTCGGGTCTGCGAGCAGAACGCTGGTGTCGAGAACATAGGTGCGCCTGTCGGGCATGCGGCGCTTCGTGCTGGTCACCACGGAAGGACGTACCCCCTCGGATGAGGTCGGGGAGCGACGGGAAGGATGCCGGGAGAAATCCGGACCGGTCTCGGACCGCAGTGCGCGGGCCGAGCTCCGGCCCTCCACTTCGCCCGTACTCACCGCACGGTCGTCCTGGTGCAAAGGGCCTCCCGGGCGGACGGCCCCATGCCGCCCGCTGAGATACGACATCCGTGAATCGGATGTCGACCTGCAAGGCTTATTCCCTCGAACACGCGCAGCCATGCCAGGGCATATGACGGCGCGTCCGTGAACTCTGGGTTACTCACGCCTCACCAACGCGAGCACCCCGTGGGGTGTCAGCCGCCGTAGCGCCGGTGGCGGGCCGCGTAATCACGCAGGGCACGCAGGAAGTCGACCTTGCGGAAGGCGGGCCAGAAGACTTCGCAGAAGTAGTACTCGGAGTGAGCGGACTGCCAGAGCATGAAGCCCGACAGGCGCTGTTCTCCACTCGTTCGGATCACCAGGTCGGGGTCCGGCTGGCCGCGTGTGTAGAGGTGCTTGGAGATCAGGTCGACGTCGACACTCTCCGCGACGTCCTCCAGGCTCGTGCCCTTGTCCGCGTGGTCGAGGATCAGCGAGCGGACCGCGTCGGCGATCTCCTGCCGGCCGCCGTACCCGACGGCCACGTTGACCAGTATTCCCTTGTTGGCGTGGGTGGCCTGCTCGGCTTCCTTCAGGACGGCCTGGGTGCGGTCGGGCAGCAGGTCCATCGTGCCCACGTGGTGCACGCGCCAGCGGCCGTCGGTGGCGAGGGAGCGGACCGTGTCCTCGATGATGCCGAGGAGCGGGATGAGCTCCCGCTCAGGGCGGTCGAAGTTGTCCGTCGACAGCATCCAGAGGGTGACGACCTCGACGTCCGTCTCGGCACACCAGCCGAGGAACTCCTCGATCTTGTACGCACCCGCCTGATGGCCCTGTTCGGTGGTCCCGCCGGACGCCTTCGCCCAGCGCCTGTTGCCGTCGAGGATGACCCCGATGTGCTTGGGCACCTGATCGTGGTCGAGGCGGCCTTCCACCCGGCGTGCGTAAAGTCCGTACACCAGGTCGCGCAGGTTCACTTCTGTCAGCCCCTCCATGCAGATGGCAGTCCCCGAAGGCGAAAGCCTACCGCTGTGAGGGCGTGCCTCCGCCCTTGGGTGACGGGCCTTCGCCCTTGGGTGAGCCCTCACTGAAGTAGCTTCGTACCCATGAACGACACGTCTCTGTACCGAGCGGCATCGGACCGTTACAGCACCATGGAGTACCGGCGCACGGGCCGCAGCGGTCTGAAGCTGCCCGCCGTCTCCCTCGGCCTGTGGCACAACTTCGGTGACGACAAGTCCCTGGAGAGCCAGCGCGCGATCCTGCGCCGCGCCTTCGACCTGGGCGTCACGCACTTCGACCTGGCGAACAACTACGGGCCGCCCGCCGGCTCGGCCGAGCTCAACTTCGGCAAGCTCTTCGCCCAGGACTTCGCCCCGTACCGCGATGAACTGGTCATTTCGACCAAGGCGGGCTATCTCATGCACCCCGGCCCGTACGGCGAATGGGGTTCGCGGAAGTACCTGCTGTCGTCGCTCGACGCCTCGCTCAAGCGGATGGGCGTCGACTACGTGGACATCTTCTACTCGCACCGCTTCGACCCGGACACCCCGCTCGAAGAGACCATGGGCGCGCTCGCGTCCGCCGTTCAGCAGGGCAAGGCGCTGTACGTGGGTGTCTCCTCGTACAACAGCGAGCAGACGGCCGAAGCGGCGCGGCTGCTGCGGGAGATGTGCGTTCCGGCCCTCATCCACCAGCCGTCGTACTCGATGATCAACCGCTGGACCGAGGACGACGGCCTGCTCGACACCCTTGAAGGCGCGGGCATGGGCTGCATCTCGTTCGTGCCGCTGGCGCAGGGCCTGCTCACGAACAAGTACCTGAAGGGCATCCCGGAGGGTTCGCGCGCGACGCAGGGCAAGTCGCTCGACCCGGAGCTGCTGAGCGACGAGGTCGTACGCCGCCTCAATGGCCTGAACGACATCGCGGCCCGCCGCGATCAGTCGCTCGCGCAACTGGCGCTGAACTGGGTCCTGCGCGACGAGCGGATGACCTCCGCGCTCATCGGCGCCTCCAGCGTGAAGCAGCTGGAGGAGAACGTCGCGGCGCTTGCCGGACCGAAGCTCACGGACGAGGAGCTGGCCGAGATCGACACGTTCGCGGTCTCCACGCCCGGCACCAACATCTGGGCCGGGCGCGGCTGATCGCCGCGGTCAGTTGAGGGTGCGCGGGCGCTTGAACCAGGCGCCCGCGGCACCCTGGCTCAGCAGGATGACGGTGGAGACCGAGCCGGCAAGGCCCAGGATGCCGCCCGGGTTTCCGGAGGCGAGGCCGCCGAGCCCGAAGGCTATCTGCACGCTCATCAGGACGATGCAGGTCACCCGCACGCCGTTGCCCGCGGTCTTGAACGCGAACGAGAAACCGCAGGCCACCAGGAGGAACACGTTCACGCCTGTGGCCGCGCCCGCCGTCACCGGGTCGCCCGTGGCCGCTATGCCGATCACTCCGATCAAGACCAGTCCGCCCAGGACCCAGAGGATGATCTGCGTGGCACGGACGACGCCCGGCATCGTGGTCGGGACCATACGGCCGTAGCCGTAGCCATAGCCGTAGACATGCGTGGGGTCCTGCGCCGGGCCGCCGTAACTGGGGAGTCCGGCCTGGGGGTTGGCCTGAGGGGCGGCCTGGGGATGGCCCTGGGGGGCGTCGGCCTGAGGGTTCGCGTACGGGTTGCCCTGCGGCGGAGGGTTCTGGTTCGACATGTCCCTGACGATATCCGCAGGCCCGGACCCGGTGATCATTCGGGCGAGTGCGCCCCCCTGCGCTCCCCGCGGGCACAAAAAATCGGGCCGGTCCGTGGGGGGGAGACGGACCGGCCCGAGGGGGGGTTTCCACCATAACCCTTCGTAAGTGATGCTGCGTGCATCGGCGTGCCACAACTACTCTCCGAAACCGGCTGACAACTGCGCGGCCCTGTTCTCCACCGGATTTCGGCCCCGAGAGACAGGTTTCGGCCCCGCGAGGCGGTAGCCCGTTGGAGGGACGGGCCTCGGGGCGCCGCCTTGACGCGGCGCACGGGCGGGTCACCTTGACGCGGTGCGTGGGCGGGCGGCTAGCTTCGGCTCCCATGGCGATGCTGATCCTGCCGAGCGGACGGATGCTCCCCCTGGAAATGGCGGATTCGGCCCGCGCCCGGCGGCGCGGACTGCTCGGGCGGGACGGAGTGCGCGGGGCGCTGTTGCTGAGCCCGGCGAGCAGCGTGCACACGGTGGGGATGCGGTTCGCGATCGACGTGGCGTATCTGGACCGGGAGCTGCGGGTGCTGTGCGTGCGGACGATGCGCCCGGGGCGGATAGGGCGGCCGCGGCCGCGGGCCCGGCACGTCCTGGAGGCGGAGGCCGGGGCGATGGAGCGGTGGGGCGTACGCCGGGGCGCACGGGTCGAGGTGCGGTCGGATGGGGCCGCGGAGCTCGGGTGAGGGCGAGCGGGCCGCGCAGTCCCCTCCACCGCGCGGCGCCGCACACGTGGCTTTGCTCACGCGAATTCGCCTTGGTCTGAACTTACGTGATTCTCATGGCCGGATCGAGCCGGTACGGATAACGATGCGGAATCAACGCGACCTGTTTCGGGATCACTTGGCTAACGATCGACGCGACAGGCAACCATCCGCTCCCCTTTCCCGTCAGGTTTCCCGTCAGGCGGCTTTGCCTTCCCTGCCTGCCACGAGCTGCTGCATGTGCTCGTCGCCCCACGCCCCCAGCGGGATCAGTGCCTCGTTCAGGGAGAGCCCGAGGGGGGTCAGCGAGTACTCGACCTTCGGCGGTACCTCCGGGTACACCTCGCGGTGCACGATGCCGTCGGACTCCAGCTCGCGCAGCTGCTGGATGAGGACCTTCTCGCTGACGCCGGTGATGTGGCGGCGGAGCTCGCCGAAGCGCAGGGTCCTGCCCGCGTACAGAGCCCAGAGGATCATCGGCTTCCACTTGCCTCCGACGACGTCCACCGCGGCGTCGAGGCCACAGGCGTACAACTGCTTCGTCTCCTTGCCGCCGCTCCCGGTGCTCTCCGAATTGCCCTCCGAATTGCCCTCCGCGCCGTGCTTCGGCATGGTCCACTCCCCTTGTCCGCAGAGCCACTTGTGAATGGACAGTACCGAAGGGGAACTCTGATGAGCCTTGCTGTTTCGTGGAGCGCCGCCAACGCCCGGCGCTCGGAGAGGCAGTTCCTGCGGACTCCGGCGAGGCCGGGTGAGGCGGGGCCGGGGCAGGTCGTCGACGCGATGCTGGCCGCGCAGGCGCAGGTGATGTCCGCCGCCGAGCTGTCGGTGGGGCTGCGGATGGACGGGGCGACCCGGCAGGACGTACGCGAGGCGCTGTGGGGCGAGGAGCCGAGCCTGGTGAAGACGTTCGGGCCACGCGGCACGATCCACCTCCTGCCGACCGCACAACTCCCGTTCTGGACCGGCGCGTTGTCCGCGATTCCGAGCGGCCCGAACCCGTTCAAGGCGGAGGCGCGCCTGACTCCGCCCCAGACGGAGGAGGTCGTGAGCGCGATCGGTGAGGCGCTGGACGGAAAGCAGCTGACCATCGACGAGCTCAACGACGAAGTGCTTGCGCGTACGGGGCCCTGGGCGGGCGACCTGGTGATGCCCGCCTTCCAGGGGATGTGGCCGCGCTGGCGCTCGGTCATGCACCTCGCGGGCCACCGTGGCGCGCTGTGCTTCGCACCGAACAGGGGACGCAAGGTGACGTACACGCGTCCGCCCGTCTCCGAGGACCCGCCGCTCTCCGCCGAGGAGGCGACGGAGCGGCTGGTCCGGCGGTTCTTGTACGCGTACGGCCCGGCGACGCCACGCGAGTTCGCCAAGTGGGCCGCGGCGCCGGGCGGTTGGGCGGCGGAGCTGTTCGTGTCTCTGGCTTCCACCGGCGAGATCGAGGCGGTGGAGATGGAGGGGGCCGGGGCCAGGGACGGGGCGGGGGCCGTGGCCGGGGGGAAGCCCGGTGCGTACGTGGTCGCGGGTGACATGGAGTTCCCTGAGGAGCCGGTGCGGGGTGTGCGGCTGCTTCCCTACTTCGACGCGTACGTCATCGCCTCCCACCCCCGCGAACGCCTCTTCCCCGGCCGGGCGTACGAGCGTGCGCTGGCCGGGGGCCAGGCCGGCAACTTCCCCGTCCTGCTGGTCGACGGGGTCGTGGCGGGCGTATGGCACCAGCGGCGCGCGGGCCGCCGCCTGACGGTGACGGTCGAGCCGCTGGAGCGGTTGGCCGCGGGGCGGCGGCGGGAGCTGGAGGAGCAGGTGGAGCGGGTGGGGGAAGTGCTTGAGGGGAAGGCGGAGTTGGTGGTGGGTGAGGTGACGGTGGGGGCGCACGCGTAGGCGCCCCCGAAGGGGCGCGGGGGAACTGCGCGACCAGCCGCCACGTACCTGACGTCTTACGGCTTGCGACTCACGGCTTACGGAGCTCGAACAGATGCCGGGTGCTGTGGGCGACGAAGGGCCCCTCGCTCTGGATCTGGTCGTGCAGCTCCCGCAGCCGCGGCCGGTACCGCTCCACCGAGAAGTCCGGGACCATCCAGACGACCTTGCGCAGGAAGTGGACGACGGCGCCGATGTCGTAGAACTCGATCCGCAGCCGCTCGGCCCGCACGTCGACGACCTCAAGCCCGGCCTTCTCGGCCTGGGCGCGCTCACCGTCGGGATGGCGCCCGTTGCGGGATACCTCCGGCTGCGGGCCGAGGAAGTACTCGACGACCTCGAAGACGCTGGAGGGCCCGACATGCTGGGCGAAGTACGTGCCGCCGTGGCGCAGGACGCGGGCGATCTCGTCGAAGTCGGCCTTCACCGGATGCCTGCTGGTGACCAGGTCGAACGCCTCCGCCGCGAACGGCAGCGGCGCGTCCTCGGGCGAGGCCACGACCACCGCACCGCGCGGATGCAGCAGTGCGGTCGCCTTGGCCACGTTCGGCGGCCATCCCTCCGTGGCGACGGCGAGCGTCGGCAGGGCGGGCGCGGAGGCGAGGACTTCACCGCCGCCGGTCTGGATGTCGAGGGAGGCGGTGGCGTGCCCGAGCCGCTCTCCCATGGCGTGGGCGTATCTCCAGGAGGGGCGCTCTTCCGTGGCCCGCCCCTCGAACCAGGAGAAGTCCCAGCCTTCGGTGGGGGCGGCGTCCGCTTCCGCGACGAGCTCTTCGAAGCTCCTGCTGACGGGTCGATCACTCATCGGGCGATCCTCGCACTGTTGGCTTGGGGATTACTTCGGGTCGTTGTTGAACTTTGCGGTGGACCAGAAGTAGCCGAGTACGGCCAGGCCCAGGCACCAGGCGATCGTGAGCCATCCGTTGTGGCCGATCTCGGTGCCCAGGAGCAGGCCGCGCAGGGTTTCGATGGCGGGGGTGAAGGGCTGGTACTCGGCGATCGGCTGGAACCAGCCCGGCATCGCGTCGACGGGCACGAACGCGCTGGAGATCAGCGGCAGGAAAATCAGCGGCATCGCGTTGTTGCCGGCGGCTTCGGCGTTCGGGCTGACCAGGCCCATGCCGACCGCGATCCAGGTCAGCGCCATGGCGAAGAGGACCAGCAGCCCGAAGGCCGCGAGCCATTCCAGGGCGCTGGCATCGGTCGAGCGGAAGCCGATGGCCACGGCGACGATGCCGACGAAGACCACGCTGATGATCGATTGCAGGACGCTGCCGACGACGTGCCCGATGAGTACGGATCCACGGTGGATGGCCATGGTGCGGAAGCGGGCGATGATGCCCTCGGTCATGTCGTTGGAGACCGATACCGCGGTGCCGATGGTCGTGCTGCCGATGGTCATCAGGAGCAGGCCTGGGACGAGGTAGGCGATGTAGTCGGAGCGGTCTCCGCCGCCGATGCCCGCGCTCATGGTGTCGCCGAAGATGTAGACGAACAGCAGGAGCAGCATGATCGGCGTGAGCAGCAGGTTGAGGGTCATGGAGGGGTAGCGGCGGGCGTGCAGGAGGTTGCGGCGCAGCATGGTGGAGGAGTCGCGTA